>NZ_JBVODQ010000001.1:0-1100511 GCF_055666685.1 Enterobacter sp. E14S
CAAGTACGACGGCCCGGAAAGCGCACAGGTCACGGTCCCGCCGTTCAATCAGGGCGCGTTTAAACTCCGCTACCAGCTGCACGCCGGAGACGACCCGGAGCAGATTCTCGCAAACAAAAAATTCAGGCTGACCAGCTCGGCCGGAAAAGTGGTGGAAGGAGTAACGGACAGCAACGGCCATTCAGCGTTACTCGATGCTGATGACCTGGACACCTACAAAATGGAGTTAATGGAATGACGGAAGCCAAACAAAGCCCGTATGCTCCACGGGTGATATCTGAAGGTGATATTCCTGTTCACAAAAGTCTGGGGGAGGTGGCCCAGACCCGCCGTGTGGGCGTCCCGCGTCCGATGCCGGGGATTGTGATCCTCGTTCACGGGGTAAACGACGTCGGGGAGGCCTACCAGAACCAGGAAAAAGGCATTCTTGCGGGACTGAGTAAGCGTCTTAATCGTCAGGATTTTTACGTGCATGAATGGGGTGATTACAGAATTACCCATCCTGGCCGTTCGCCTGTTATCCCGTTCTACTGGGGGTATAAGCCTGTTACGCATGAAGACTACCAGGCAGACCAGAAGCGATACCGGGAAGAGGTTTACAAGCAGGGAGACAATGCGCACCTGCCGTTTGATGCTTATCAGGAGAATGACGAGAAGAAAGAAGCCAACTTGGGCAATGACGGGAAAAGTACGCTTAAGTTCCAGAACGATAACTTTGGTAACGCGCTGGAAGCGAATTTTGCCAAAGGGGGCGGCACCTTTGCCAACGCCACAACAAATATCCCCGATATGCTGGGGCCGGGGGCGGGCGGCGCGGCGCTGGCCGCTGCCGGATTTGCCTCGTTTCATATGAATGGTGGCGATTTTACGCATCCTATCTACGACAACCCGCATCGAATCTACCAGTTTTTTGCCGCCCAGCGGCTGGCGGATTTGATCCTTCAGATACGTGAACCGCTGGTGACGCGAAATGATGTGATTAACGTGGTGGCACATAGCCAGGGAACCATCATCACCATGCTGGCAAATATGCTGGTTAAACAGGCAGGATATGAGCCGGTTAACTGCGTCATTCTGAATCACTCGCCGTATTCGCTTGAAGAGCGTTTACTTGAAAACGCCCAGACCGGGCATCATCAAACGGCGTTTGCCCGTCAGGAGACGTTTAAACACTTCTGCGCATTGATGGCGACCCAGTACAAAGGGAAAAGCCTGTCAGAGACTGATATGCAGGCAATGGAAGCCAGCTGTGCCGCGCGCAAGCCTTCAGATAATCCATTACGTCAGGATGCTAAATACCGGCGTGATAACAACGGCAAAGTCTATAACTACTGGTGCCCGCAGGATGGCACGGTTTCTCTGCAAAATATCCAGGGATTCGGCTGGAGGGGCATTCCCAATGAGTTGGCTGCTGACATTCCTAACCTGCGTCAGCGGGTATTCTGCCAGCATCGCTGGGTTGGCCGCATGGAGACGGAGCCGTTTAAGATGGCACCGGAGAGGAAAGGTGATTTCAGCACCACGCCGGTGATGAATGCGGGATATTCGTACAGCGATGTTGTGATAAACGGCGAAGAGCTGCCGGAGCCGTTTATTTTCAAACTCATGGGGCAGGATAACCATCCGGATAACGATCCGAAAACCAGTGATAAACCGTACACCGCGTATATCGACCCGGACAGTCCTGACGCTTACATTTCCTATTCAGCTAAAGCCAGTGCCATTTCGCGCAGGGCATCGGCTACCTATGCGCTTAGTAGCTATCAGCGTATCAGCTGGCAACCGGGCCATGTATTAACGCCTAACGAGCTGCAGGTGGAAAGTTTTGACCGGGGGCATGAAGTTATTCGCGGTGAAGTGACGGGAACGAGAGATTTTTCTCAGCTGACGCTGACCTGGATTAAATCCCGTGACGAACTTGAAAAGGAGTGGCAGAACACCGATCCGGTAGGCTACAGCCAGCACTCTTCTATCGTCGCCAGTGAATTTGCACCGTCGCACGCGATGGCATTCGACCTGGCAATCGGTCAGTGCAAGTCCTTTGACTATCAGGCGGGTAAGTTCTGGGAAGGCTTGTTACACCGCGCAGACTGGCGCGATCCGCAGAATGGCAATCAACATGCGAGAGACTATTACCGTTCAGGTAAATTGAATGAAGCCTTGACCAAATGGTTTATGAATAAACCCGATGATGTTCTGCCTAAAGGTGAGTTCGGCGTGGAAAACCAGTTTAACAACGCGACAACCGTCAGGCCGTCCCGCGACCTGACCGTCGGGAATCAGGAAGTGGCAAATCTACAGTGGGATATGCCGAAGCCAAAATCTGACAGCGACCTGGGAATAGCGAAACAAAAATCGTGGTGGGAATCATGACAGGGAGACAGATATGAGTCTGAAATATACAACGGATATTGCCTTAGCAGCGGTACTGATAGGTTCCGGTTGTCAGGCGAAAGAACCGCCGACGCAGGTAGTTTACCGTTTTGATGACCATCGTTATCTGGAGCTGAAGGGCTGGGACTGTGAGGGCGAGCTCTGGTATACGGATACCAAACGAGGCATTCATACGGAGCCAGTCAGTCAGTATTACCGATTATTTACCCGCAAGTTTATACATCCGTCAGAACGATATATTGCAATAACAGGCTGGGGTGCCGGTGGATTTATGGTTTCTAAAGATTACGGACAAACCTGGCGTTCTGTAGGTATTGCACCTGGTCGTAATGAGCCAAATGGGGATGATGGTCCTCCTTATGAAGATGTTCTTTCTTTCACTGTCGTCAACGATCAGGGTTTTTTGCAGACCAAACATCGACTGTATATGTCGTCCAAACCGTTTGACGACCCGCGCCTTGCCGCTGGTGGTCCTGGGATTGAATATACCGTTGACGACGGAACTGGGCAAAAGGTAAGCGGGAAAGTGGAACCTCGTTCACCTGGCTGGCCTTGGGGAATGGTGTATATGACCAAACAAGGTTTAGAAGGCTCTACTGAGCAACTTAAAACCAATTGGCAGAATCAACCCGATAAGGTTCCGGAAGTGAAGGGCTATACGGGCTGGGATCACATGCGCTGCGATATGGATGCAGGGCGAAAGCATTATTAACTTAAAAGGATGTGAAATATGAAAATAACTAAGTTGATTGGTTTTTGTGTATGTAAGACATTGTTTTTGTTTGTGCTTTGTTCATTTTTTATCTGGGTGTCTGACTTCTGCGCTCTCTGATGAGATTAGTGATGGTAAAAATATATCAATATCATATAGTAATGACGATATTATTGGGTTTTCCAAAGGAATAGATAATAATAAAAATGAAGGTTGGGTCTTTATTGGGAAAAATTTTGATTACTTACTCGCTAGTGGAGGGGATTCAATTATAAGCATTCTTAGTGATAACGCGATTGATAGAAAAAATCTTACGGCCCGAGGGAATGGAAAATTTGTAATTTCAAACGATAATAGTTCGTTTACTGGAAATATCTACATAGATTATAAGAGTGAGCGCTTGAGTGAGGGGACTTTAAACTCATTGAAAAAACATGGTTTTAATTGTTTTTCTGGTGATGAGTGTGAACTTGCTGTGCGTTTTCTTTCTGGAAGTATTCATAAGAAAAATCCTCAACAGGACAATACTAAAGTGTTAATGTTTCATAGTCCTGTAAATATTGAATTTTATAAAGAAACGACGTCAACATCCCCACGCGTCGCAGGCGCAGTCTTGTATCCTGTAACTATTGCAGTGGACATTGTTACGTCACCATTGCAATTAATTGGGGTGCCTATTGTTGCTATTTTGAGCATGGGATCAATGAAAGCTCACTAAAAGGAATTAAATTATGAACGGTGTAATTCGACTGAACGATCCACTGGTGAGCGGCGGAAAAGTGATTAAAGCGTCCGGTGCGCAATTTATGGGCCTGCCAGTGGCCCTGAAAGACGATCTGGTGACGTGCCCTGAGCATAAAGGAACGTTTCCTATTAACGAGTGCCATCCGACCTGGACGATGAACGGCCGCGGTGTGGTCGTGGATGGTTGTAGAGCGGCGTGTGGTTGTGCCATTCGCACCACGCTCCCCACGGCGGGGGTTGTTTAATGAACTGGTGGTTATTCTCCAAACAGGATGAATTTGAAGAGCGTTTCCCCTATCTGTGGATATGTCTCTTAAATGTGGTCGTCGTGGTTATCTGCCTGGGCGTCCGGGCTGTCACATGGCCGGGTAATAAGCATGTCGATCTCGATTTTCTTGCCCAGTCTGTGGTTATTCCGGTTGTTTTTCTGACGGGGTTCGTACAAGTGTTCTCTACTGTGTATCACGGGCTCAGGCACTACATGGAAACGCGATTGCTGATTGCGGCCCAGCAGGAATACAAGGTTGTCAGCTACGCCAGGGGAAATATTACCCTTGCTGGCTGGTCTGTACTGACGCCTCCAAAGGCAACGAAGGAACTGGCGCTGAGTATGCTGAAACTTGAGGGGGAGTTTCCGCTGGCCGCTAAAATGCCGTTGAAAATCGAACTGGAAGAATCCTTCGATTTCACGAGAGCCGGGCAGGCTATTATCCACGTCCTGGAGCCGATGGTCGGAAAACTTTCTCAGTACCGGCAGATTGAAGCGCTGGTGTGGGTACGAGACGGGGACGAATCCTGTAGCGATGAGCTCAGGCGCGTGCTTGAACGTTTAGCGATCGCTACCAAGAAAATAACATTTCTGTCTGAATGCCCGGACTATACGAAAATCACGGAGTGGATAAAGCAGACGAACGGATACGTCGTTGAACGCCTGCTTATCTGTGTCGATCTGCATTCTGACGAAGAAGAGTCGAAGCAGATGGAAAATGTCACCGCGCTTTTCCTCACGAATTACTACGTTAAAACGGAAGGAGAAAAACCGGTTTACCTTTATCAGCCGATGACGGGTGTCACGGACGTTGAAAAAACAGTACCTGTTTATCTGCGTGCGGAAGCGGTCAGTAAACCCAAACAGATCTGGTATACCGGGCTTTCACGTACAGAAAAGTACCCGCTGCTGGAAGTGCTGGATGAGAAAAAAGCTGTGCCGGACCGGCTGGAGCTTGAAATATCGCTCGGTGAGCATTCTGCCGGGTATCCTTGGCTGATGCTGGCTCTGGCGGCCGATGCGGTAACGTATGCGCAGGGCGATCAACTGGTGGCTGCTTCCGAAAAGAACAGATTTTCAATGACGGCTCTGTCGTCCCGGTTAACTCGCCAACCTGATTATCCCCAGGAGAAAAGATACACGACACCGTGGGAAGTTTGTGGGATCGCCGGGTTGATGTTCTTTTTTGGAATTATGATAACCATTGGCAGTTTTGGTGATGGCGGTAAATCTATATCCGGCTGGTTTTTAATTATAATGGCTGTTCTATGTATAGTTATGTTTTTGGTGGTGGGGGCATTTTTTACCTGGTTTTATGGTGATAAAGCTCGTGAGCATATGGGAATGTAATGATGAATGAACTAATTGCTCTGATTTTACCTCACAAAGCTGTATTTTATTATGATGGCTTGGCTTTAGGTGTGATGCTTGCGTTAATGGCAGTGTATATTGATTTGTCTTTTGATTACAGAAACAAAAAGCACTGGTGTACGCACAATAAATTACAGTCATTGAAAGATTCTCCGGAAATCTACCAGTTATATATGTCGATACGTAACCCTTCTCGACGGAATTACTTTGTTAGTGTGCCGCTGAAATTTTTTACAGACTTTAAGACATTTTTAATGATATTGGCTATGTATCTGGGGAGTACAGTCTTAACCATGTCTTATGTTATATATCATTGATAAATGTAGCGGGCTTTGTGCCCGCTGTCTTTACATGTCTGAAATAGTAGAGTGAATAACTTTCAATTCTTTGATATTTTTTGAATCAGCGTTAGTGCGGCTTCTGCCTGTTTGGGATCTCGCTTCTGGTCATAATCTGATGCATCCGACAACGTGGTGTACACCAAATAAGTGGTGGGAATCAAAATGTCAGATATGCAGAAAAATGTGATTCCCGGCAGGCGTAAAGGCTGCCCTGATTATTCTCCTGAGTTTAAGCAGCAGCTCGTTGCCACCTACTGTGAACCCGGGATATCCTGGTCTCCCAGGTACGGGGCTGTGGCAAAGGTGCGACGGGAAACATCCCTAAGCATTTGAAAGGAATGAGGCAAAATGTTAAAGCCTTTATCCTGCCAGAAAAAAGAAAGCACCGACGATGCGATCGTTCAGTGCTTTATGTGCCGCCTGGATATCCGTTCAGCTTTAAGTCACGCGAGCCTTAAGTGAACGGCATTACTGCACATGTGCAGGGCGTTTTTCTTTCTGAATTACATCGACTGCTGGGCGACATCGTGATGCCGGGTAACATCGGTCGGCATGCCTGACCGCGCTTCCATCGCACGCTCCATCACCACGCTGTTGGTATTCGCATTCGTTTTGAAGCTTACCATCGCGGCATTCAGGTTAATGGGCAGCGTCTGCGGGTCGTCGCCAATGTTTTTCGATAACGGCTGATGGATCTCAACCAGCCGCACGCCGCCGGGCTCCTCTGAAACTTTAATCGGCGTATTGATAATATTCACTTTGGTTCCCGGCGTAACGACGTTAAACAGCGTTTTGATATCGTCATCGCGCAGGCGAATACAGCCGGAGCTGACGCGCATGCCGATGCCAAAGTCCGCGTTCGTTCCGTGCAGCAGGTAGACGCCGCCGTATGCCGCGAGGCGGATCGCGTGGTGACCCATCGGGTTATCCGGACCTGCCGGCACCACGGCTGGAAGATCGATGCCCTGGGCCTTATAGCGGGCACGAATGTTGGCCGTTGGGGTCCAGGTTGGATTCGCGCGTTTATCCGAGACGGTGGTGACCATCGTCGGCGTCAGCGTGTCGCCGCCCAGCTGACCAATACCGATAGGGTAGACGGTGACTTCATTTTTACCCGGCGGGTAATAGTACAGACGCAGTTCGGCCAGGTTTATCACCATCCCCTCGCGCGGGGCGTCCGGCAGGATAGTCTGTAACGGGATGGTCAGTACGCTGCCCGCGCGCGGGACGTACGGATCGACACCGGGGTTCGCCTGCAGCAGAGCCAGAAAACCGACGTTATATTTTTTGGCAATCGCTTCCAGTGAACCACCATTATTTTCAACCACATGAAAGCGGTTTTCACCTACGACCTTGCTGCCGGGAGGGGGAAGGGGCCAGGTGTTTGCCCGAGCGGGAAGCGCTACCGCGACGATGGCTGCCAGCGCAAACATGGTCATCCAGCGAGTAAAACGCGAAGAGGTCATCATCATAATAATCCATATAAATGATAAGGTTATTGTTTTATAAGACGTTAAATATAATTATGGCGAATGGGTATGTCGGGAAGATCGGGTGAAGTGCAAAGAGTTTGTAAATTGTCCCCCCCGTAGCGCCGGGCTGACAGGGGGAAGGGAGGTTATGCGATCGCGTTCTCTTCCAGCTGGCGCATAAAGTTACGCACCCAGTCCATACGGGTTTTGCGCTCCGTCAGCTCCTGGGTAAATTTCAGACGGGTTGGACCATCCAGACGGAAATGCTGCGGCTGTTTTTGCAGCAGGCCGATTAGCCACATCGGGTTGACGTGATTCTTCTCGGCGAATTCAATCACGCCGCCTTTTTCATTGCCTTCGAGCTTGCGGATCCCCAGCTTTTGCGCCTGCTGGCGCAGCCTCGCGATATCCAGCAAATTTCTCGCCGGATCGGGCAGCAGGCCAAAGCGGTCAATCAGTTCCACCTTGATCTCTTCCAGCTCGTTCTCCTTCTTCGCGCTGGCGATGCGCTTGTAGAACGACAGTCGGGTATTCACGTCCGGAATGAAATCGTCCGGCAGCAGGGAAGGCATACGCAGCTCGACCTCGGTCTGCTGGCTGGTGAGATCTTCCAGCGACGGCTCGCGTCCGGCCTTCAGGGCATCGACCGCGTTTTCCAGCAGCTCCATATAGAGCGAGAAGCCGATGGTCTCCATGGAGCCGCTCTGGTCTTCACCCAGCAGCTCGCCGGCACCGCGGATCTCAAGATCGTGTGTCGCCAGCGCAAAGCCTGCGCCGAGGTCTTCCAGCGAGGCTATGGCTTCCAGACGCTTTTGCGCGTCGGTGGTCATCGCTTTCGGATGCGGGGTCAGCAGCCAGGCGTAGGCCTGATGGTGCGAACGCCCGACGCGGCCGCGCAGCTGGTGAAGCTGCGCCAGACCAAAGTGATCCGCGCGTTCGATAATAATCGTGTTCGCGGTCGGAATGTCGATCCCGGTCTCAATGATGGTGGTACACACCAGCACGTTAAAGCGCTGGTGGTGGAAGTCGTTCATCACCCGTTCCAGCTCGCGTTCGCGCATCTGCCCGTGCCCGATGGCAACGCGCGCCTCCGGTACCAGTTCCGCCAGCCTGTCGGCGGCTTTCTGGATATTTTCGACGTCGTTATACAGGTAATACACCTGGCCGCCGCGCAGCACCTCACGCAGGATCGCCTCACGCACCACCAGATTGTCATACTCGCGGACAAAGGTTTTTACCGCCAGACGGCGCGCCGGCGGCGTGGCGATAATCGACAGATCGCGCATGCCGCTCATCGCCATGTTCAGCGTGCGCGGGATCGGCGTTGCGGTCAGGGTCAGGATGTCGACGTCCGCGCGCATCGCTTTGATGCGCTCTTTATGACGCACCCCGAAGCGGTGCTCTTCGTCAACGATCAGCAGCCCCAGATCTTTCCACTTCACGTCGCTTTGCAGCAGCTTGTGGGTGCCGATCAGAATGTCGATTTTACCCTCGCTTGCCTGTTCGAGGATCTGCGTCTGTTCTTTGGTGCTGCGAAAACGCGACAGCATTTCTATACGTACCGGCCAGTTGGCGAAACGGTCCCGGAAGTTGTCGAAGTGCTGCTGGGCGAGCAGGGTGGTCGGCACCAGCACCGCCACCTGCTTGTTGTTTTCCACCGCAAGGAAGGCGGCGCGCATCGCCACTTCGGTTTTTCCGAAGCCGACGTCGCCGCAGACTAAGCGGTCCATTGCCAGCGGCTGGCACATGTCGCTCAGCACGGCATTAATGGCCTGGGCCTGATCCGGCGTGGTTTCAAACGGGAAGCTGTCGCAGAACAGCTGGTACTGTTCTTTGTCGTGCTTAAAGGCGAAGCCCTCTTTGGCCGCTCGCTGGGCGTAGATATCCAGCAGCTCGGCCGCCACGTCGCGCACTTTTTCCGCTGCCTTCTGGCGCGCGCGCGCCCAGGCATCGCCGCCCAGCTTGTGCAGCGGCGCGTTCTCCTCCGCACCTCCCGCGTAGCGGCTGATAAGGTGCAGGGACGAAACAGGCACATAGAGTTTGGCATCGTTGGCGTAGGTCAGCATCAGGTACTCACCTTTGATACCGCCCGCTTCCAGGGTGGTCATCCCCTGATAGCGTCCGACGCCGTGCTCCAGGTGCACAATCGGCTGGCCCGGATGCAGCTCGGCCAGGTTACGGATCAGCGTGTCCGGGTTGATGGTCCGACGACTGTCCTGCCGACGGCGCGCGACGCGCTCGCCCAGCAGGTCGCTTTCGCAAATCAGCGCCAGGTTGTTGAGCGTGTCAATGAACCCGTGCTCGGCGGCGCCAATCATCAGGTAACGACCATTCCCGGTCGCTTCGCTTAACCGCAGAATGCGCTTCGGCGCAACTTTGATGCGTCCCAGCAGCTCACCGAGCGCTTCGCGGCGGCCTTCACTCTCAACGGAAAATACGACCGGGCCGGTAAAGGACTCCAGGAACTTGCGCAGATTATCCAGCGGCGATTTCTGCTGCGCCTGAACGGCCAGGTCCGGCAGCGTCCGGAAGGCGAGGTTCGTATTGGCGGCTTTATCGGCAAGCGAGTCGGTTTTCAGCTGCATGCGCGGCCAGCGCTTCAGCTCGGCGTTGAGCTCGTCGGTGCGCAGCCACAGCGCTTCCGGCGGCAGCAGCGGACGCATCGGGTCAACGCCCCGGTTTTCGAAGCGAGCGCGGGTTTCGCTTTCAAAGCGGCTGGCGCTGGCGTCGATATCCCCGGTGTTAACAATCAGCGTATTCGCCGGGAAGTAGCTGAACAGAGCAGGGAGCGGCTCGTTGAAGAACAGCGGCTGCCAGTATTCGATCCCAGCAGGCAGCGTGCCTTTACTGACCTGCTGATAAATATGTTCCGCGTCGCGCTTCACCTCGAACCTATCGCGCCACTGGCTGCGGAACAGCTCGATAGCGGTTTTGTCCGTGGGGAACTCATGCGCGGGCAGTAAATTGATGGACTCCACTTCTTCCAGCGTGCGCTGCGTGTCGGCGTCGAATACGCGCAGGCTGTCGATTTCATCATCAAAGAAATCCAGACGATACGGCTGATCGCTGCCCATCGGGTAAAGGTCGAGCAGTGCGCCGCGGGTCGCGTATTCCCCGTGCTCCATCACCTGGTCGACGTGGCGATAGCCGGCACCGTCAAGCTGCGCGCGCAGGGCATCACGGGACAGGCGCTGGCCTTTTTTCATCACCAGCGCATGACCGTGCAGATAGCTGTGCGGACAGACGCGCTGCATCAGGGTGTTCACCGGCACAATCAGCACGCCGCGCTGCATGGTCGGCAGCTGATAGAGCGTCGACAGGCGCGAGGAGATGATCTCCTGATGCGGAGAGAAGCTGTCATACGGCAGCGTCTCCCAGTCGGCCAGGCTGAACACCAGGCTATCGGTGAACTGGCGAATTTCGTCGTGCAGGCGCAGGGCGTTTTGCATATCCGGGGCAACCAGAATCACCGGGCCAGGGTGACGCTCGGCAATTTCCGCCACCAGCGTGGCGCACGCCGCGCCCGTGAGTTCACCCAGCTGGCGCTGGTCGCCCGCTTTGACGGGCAAGGAATAACGATAGTGTTCAGGCATGGCTATGTCAGAGTCTCTTATGGATATACCAACAGTATTGGGGCATATCACTGATACGCAATGTCTTTATTATCCTCGATCGTTTTACATAAGCAAATCGTAACCGCACGGCAGGGCTAAACGCCCCCGAAACGGGGGCGGAGAGGGTATTAACGCGTTGAAGGTGACAGGGTCAGCGTAGACGGAGGAGAGAAGAAAACGTCCCCAAACAGCGCGGTGGAGATTTTACGCACCCCGAGCCCGGCAAGGGTACAGATAAGCAGGCTGGCAAACGGGTAGACCAGTACCAGGGTGAGCTCTGCCCAGACCGGCCACGAGGCGGCATTCATTTCGCCAATCAGGAACAGGCTAAAGGCCTCAATCAGGATACGGTGGGTGGTATAAATCGCAATGGTATTTGAGCCAATCACGTTCAGCAGATTATTCGGGTTAACGGCATAGCGCTGCTCAAGGCTGTAGAACAGCTTCATGATCAACACAATCGACAGCAATGAGAGCAGAAGCGGAACGTTAGCAAACCACAGTACCACGGAGACGGCGGCGAAAGCGCCGGTTGCCAGCCAGATGCGGGGCAGGTTGACGCTTTTCATCCACGCCATCAGCTCTGCGCCATACCACGCCCCGAGGCTGTAGTAGATCATGTTGCGGACCACGCTGTTCATTCCCCACCACGGCAGCGGCATGAAGTTAATCGCGATGCTCGCCAGCGCCAGCAGCCCCAGTACCGGCAGCTTCCAGCGGCTCAGCAGTTTACACAGCGTGAAGTAGACTACCAGGGCATACAGATACCACAGGCTGGTGCTGGCGGTGATCATCCCCAGCACAAAGCCTGAGAACGAGTCGGCGTAGGCCGCGTTCGACGAGGTGGCAAGCTCACGCTCGGGCGCCAGCCAGGCGTTCAGGTGGGTCAACGCCTGCCATTGCAGAACGCCCCACAGCGCCAGGACCCAGACAATGCACCAGATCCGTTTATCGAGACTGGTTCGCCAGTCCACTTCGTCAATATAACGACGGATCAGATAGCCGGAGATAAAGAAGAAGACCGGCATACGAAACGGTGCGAGATAGAGGTTAAAATAGACCCAGCATTTGGCGAGAAGGCCGGAGAGCGGGTGCTGCAGCCCGATCAGATGCGGATAAAACGTGATAACCGAATGATAGATAACCACCAGGCAGATACACAGCCCTTTTATCTGGTTAATCCATAATGCTTTTTGCTTCATTGTTCGCCACTACCTTATTGCCATAAACGAACGAGCAATTGTTGTAAAACGAAGCCGGGATGTAATGGGTAACAGTCTGTATCCGTGGTTTTTCGGAAAAGGTGGAGGTTGCGAGGTGAGTATTCAGACAATAGCACCCTGATTTATCTGAATTTTTCGGAAGAATGATTACCAAAGCTTACTGTTTCAGTCATTTACGCTTAACGGATTCGCTTATATACTCGTGGGTCTGCTATCAGCAAACAGACGGATTTCATGTATCAACCTGTCGCACTCTTCATAGGCTTACGTTACATGCGTGGGCGCGCCGCGGACCGCTTCGGTCGCTTTGTCTCCTGGCTTTCGACTATTGGCATTACGCTTGGCGTGATGGCACTGGTGACGGTACTTTCCGTCATGAATGGCTTTGAGCGCGAGCTGCAAAATAACATCCTGGGGCTGATGCCGCAGGCCGTTCTCTCATCATCCAACGGTTCGGTTAACCCGCAACAGCTGCCGGAAAGCGCGGCGAAGTTACAGGGCGTCACGCGCGTCGCGCCGTTGACGACCGGCGACGTGGTGCTGCAAAGCGCCCGCAGCGTGGCGGTCGGCGTGATGCTGGGTATCGACCCGGCGCAAAACGATCCGCTGACGCCGTATCTGGTTAACGTGAAGCAGACCGATCTGGAAGCCGGGAAATACAACGTGATTCTGGGTGAACAGCTTGCCGGACAGCTTGGCGTCAACCGCGGCGATCAGCTGCGCGTGATGGTGCCTTCTGCCAGCCAGTTTACGCCGATGGGGCGCCTGCCAAGCCAGCGCCTGTTTAACGTGATTGGTACCTTTGCCGCCAACAGCGAAGTCGATGGTTACCAGATGCTGGTTAACATTCAGGACGCTTCACGCCTGATGCGCTACCCGGCAGGGAATATTACCGGCTGGCGCCTGTGGCTTGACGCGCCGCTGAAGGTCGATACCCTCAGCCAGCAAAAACTGCCGGACGGCACCAAATGGCAGGACTGGCGCGAGCGTAAAGGCGAACTGTTCCAGGCCGTGCGGATGGAAAAAACATGATGGGGCTGCTGCTGAGCCTGATCGTGGCCGTGGCCGCATTTAACATCATTACCTCGCTGGGCCTGATGGTGATGGAGAAGCAGGGCGAAGTCGCCATTCTGCAAACCCAGGGGCTCACGCCGCGCCAGATTATGGCGGTATTTATGGTGCAGGGAGCCAGCGCAGGCATCATTGGCGCGCTGCTCGGCGCCGTGCTGGGGGCCTTGCTTGCCAGCCAGCTTAATAACTTAATGCCGATCATCGGCGCCCTGCTCGACGGCGCGGCGCTGCCGGTAGCTATCGAGCCGCTGCAGGTGGTCGGTATTGCGCTGGCCGCGATGGCCATAGCGCTGCTTTCTACGCTTTATCCTTCCTGGCGCGCTGCCGCCACTCAACCCGCTGAGGCTTTACGTTATGAATAAGATCCTGTTGCAATGCGACAACCTGTCCAAACGCTATCAGGAAGGCACTGTGCAAACCGACGTGCTGCACAATGTGAGCTTCAGCGTGGGCGAAGGCGAGATGATGGCGATTGTCGGCAGCTCCGGCTCGGGCAAAAGTACGCTGCTGCATCTGCTGGGCGGGCTGGATACGCCAACCGAGGGCGACGTGATTTTCTCCGGCCAGCCGATGAGCAAAATGTCCTCCGCGGCGAAGGCAGAGCTGCGTAACCGCGAGCTGGGCTTTATCTACCAGTTCCACCACCTGCTGCCTGATTTCACGGCGCTGGAAAACGTGGCGATGCCGCTGCTGATTGGCAAAAAGAAACCGGCAGAAATTAACGCCCGCGCCAGCGACATGCTGAAAGCGGTAGGGCTGGGCCATCGCGGTAACCATCGTCCCTCTGAGCTTTCCGGCGGCGAGCGGCAGCGCGTGGCGATTGCCCGTGCGCTGGTCAACAACCCGCGTCTGGTGCTGGCGGATGAGCCTACCGGTAACCTGGATGCCCGCAATGCGGACAGTATTTTCCAGCTTCTGGGCGAGCTGAACGCCTCGCAGGGCACCGCGTTTTTGGTCGTGACCCACGATTTGCAGCTGGCAAAACGCATGGGGCGTCAGCTTGAGATGCGCGACGGCCATCTGAACGCGGAACTGACCCTGATGGGAGCAGAGTAATGGCGTCACCGTTATCGTTACTCATCGGTTTACGTTTTAGCCGCGGTCGCCGTCGCGGCGGCATGGTGTCGCTGATCTCCGTCATCTCGACCATCGGTATTGCGCTCGGTGTGGCGGTGCTGATTGTGGGCTTAAGCGCCATGAACGGCTTTGAGCGCGAGCTGAATAACCGCATTCTGGCGGTAGTGCCGCACGGGGAGATCGAGCCGGTTAACCAGCCGTGGACGAACTGGAGCGATGCGCTCGCCAAAGTCGAAAAGGTGCCGGGCATTGCCGCGGCCGCGCCCTACATTAACTTTACCGGGCTGGTGGAGAGCGGGGTAAACCTGCGTGCCATTCAGGTGAAAGGGGTCAACCCCGCCCAGGAAGCGCGTCTCAGCGCGCTGCCAAACTATGTGCAGAACGGCGCGTGGGCCAACTTTAAGGCCGGTGAGCAGCAGATCATTATGGGTAAAGGCGTGGCCGATGCCCTGAAGGTGAAGCAGGGCGACTGGGTGTCGATCATGATCCCGAACGCCAGCGCCGACCACAAGCTGCAGCAGCCTAAGCGCGTGCGCCTGCACGTCACCGGTATTCTTCAGCTGAGCGGTCAGCTTGACCATAGCTTTGCGATGGTGCCGATGGAGGATGCGCGCCAGTATCTCGACATGGCTGACAGCGTGACGGGCATTGCCATTAAGGTGAACGACGTCTTTAACGCCAACAAACTGGTACGCGACGCGGGCAGCGTGACCAATAACTATGTCTACATCAAGAGCTGGATCGGCACTTACGGCTATATGTACCGTGATATCCAGATGATCCGCGCCATTATGTATCTGGCGATGGTGCTGGTGATTGGTGTGGCGTGCTTTAATATCGTCTCGACGCTGGTGATGGCGGTCAAGGACAAGAGCGGCGACATCGCCGTGCTGCGTACGCTGGGGGCGAAAGACGGTCTTATTCGCGCCATCTTCGTCTGGTACGGTTTACTGGCGGGTCTGTTCGGCAGCCTGTGCGGCGTGGTGATTGGCGTGGTGGTTTCCCTGCAGCTGACGCCGATTATCAACGGGATCGAAAAGCTTATTGGTCACCAGTTCCTGTCGGGTGATATCTACTTTATTGACTTCCTGCCGTCTGAACTGCACTGGCTGGACGTTTTTTATGTGCTGGTTACAGCACTTTTACTGAGTCTGCTGGCAAGCTGGTATCCGGCGCGTCGCGCAAGCCGAATTGATCCGGCGAGGGTATTAAGTGGCCAGTAATTACGTCATGATCTAGCGGCTTTCGGGCCGCCAGGTTAAAAGAGGAATGCGTTATGTATTACGGATTTGATATTGGCGGCACCAAGATTGCGCTCGGCGTGTTTGATAAAGATCTCAGGCTACAGTGGGAAACCCGCGTACCCACGCCGCGCGAAAGCTACGACGAATTTTTAACCGCGATTGCCGCGCTGGTGGCGCAGGCCGATGAACGCTTTGGCGTGAAAGGCAGCGTCGGCATCGGCATTCCGGGTATGCCCGAAACCGACGACGGCACGCTGTATGCCGCCAACGTGCCTGCCGCCAGCGGTAAACCGCTCCGCGCCGATCTCTCTGCCCTCCTTGAACGCGACGTGCGTTTAGACAATGATGCTAACTGCTTTGCGCTCTCCGAAGCCTGGGACGATGAGTTCCGTCAGTATCCGCTGGTGATGGGTCTGATCCTCGGTACCGGCGTCGGCGGGGGAATTGTGATCAACGGGAAGCCAATCACCGGGCGCAGCTACATCACCGGCGAGTTTGGTCATATCCGTCTCCCGGTGGATGCCCTGGAAGTCGTGGGGCGCGATTTCCCGCTGACCCGCTGCGGCTGCGGCCAGCACGGCTGTATTGAGAACACCCTCTCCGGTCGCGGGTTTGCATGGCTTTACGAACACTTCTATCATCAGAAACTTGAGGCCCCTCAAATCATTACCCTGTGGGAGCAAGGGGATGCGCAGGCGCGTGAGCACGTCGAGCGTTATCTGGATCTGCTGGCGGTGTGTCTGGGAAATATTCTCACCATCGTCGACCCGGATCTGCTGGTGATCGGGGGAGGGCTTTCAAACTTTACCGCGATTACGGAACGGTTGTCCGGGCGTTTGCCCCGACATTTATTGCCGGTTGCCCGCGTGCCACGTATTGAACGCGCGCGACACGGGGACGCAGGAGGCATGCGCGGAGCCGCATTCCTTCATCTCACCGATTAGTTTACGAGGTTTCTATGCTGTCGCGTCGCCAGGGTCGACTCAGCCGTTTTCGCAAAAACAAACGCCGCTTGCGTGAGCGCTTGCGCCAGCGGATTTTTTTCAGAGACAGAATAATGCCAGAAGCGATGGATAAACCCAGAGTGGTGGTGCTGACCGGGGCGGGGATCTCCGCCGAGTCAGGAATTCGAACCTTCCGCGCGGCGGACGGGCTGTGGGAAGAGCACCGCGTGGAGGATGTAGCCACGCCGGAAGGCTTTGCCCGCGATCCGGATCTCGTCCAGGCGTTTTACAACGCCCGCCGTCGTCAGCTTCAGCAGCCTGACGTCGCGCCGAATGCGGCGCATCTGGCGCTGGCGAAGCTCGAAGAGGCGCTCGGCGATCGTTTTCTGCTGGTGACGCAGAATATCGATAACCTGCACGAGCGGGCCGGTAACAAGAACATCATCCACATGCACGGCGAGCTGCTCAAGGTTCGCTGCGCCTGGAGCGGTCAGGTGCTGGACTGGCAAGAGGACGTGCTGCCAGAGGATAAGTGCCACTGCTGCCAGTTCCCGTCGCGCCTGCGTCCGCACGTGGTCTGGTTCGGCGAAATGCCGCTGGGAATGGATGATATCTACAGCGCGCTGGCGATGGCCGACGTGTTTATCGCCATCGGCACATCCGGTCATGTTTATCCGGCGGCGGGGTTTGTCCACGAAGCGCGCCTGCACGGTGCGCATACGGTAGAACTCAATCTTGAGCCAAGCCAGGTGGGCAGCGAGTTTGAAGAGAAACACTACGGTCTGGCAAGCACGGTCGTCCCGGAGTTTGTCGACAAGCTGCTGAAAGGGCTATAACGGCAATCGCGTGAAAAGGCACCCGTCCAGCGGGTGCCTTTTTATTTATGAATGGAAGAACCCCAGCGTCTTCTCGAGCGATTTAGCCTGCTCATCCAGCGAGAGCGCCGCCGCAGAGATCTGCTGAACCAGAGAGGCGTTCTGCTGGGTCGTGCTGTCCATCTGGTTAACGGCTGTGCTGACCTGGCTAATCCCGCGATTCTGCTCGTCCAGCGCCTGAACGATATCGTTGATGACCAGATGCACATGCGATACCGCTTCAATCACCTGTTTCATCATTACCCCGGTTTCATTGACCAGCTCAACGCCTTTGCTCACGCGCCCTGAGGACTCGGCAATCAGCTGAGAGATCTCTTTTGCCGCGTTGGCGCTTCGCTGGGCAAGATTGCGCACTTCCCCAGCGACTACCGCGAAACCGCGCCCCTGTTCGCCAGCCCGTGCCGCTTCAACGGCAGCATTCAGCGCCAGGATATTGGTCTGGAAGGCGATGCCGTCGACAATGCTGTTAATCTCGCCGATCTTACGCGCGCTCTCATCAATCTCCCCAATCACCACGACCACGTCGTTCACCAGCGTTTCGCCATGCCCGGCGAGGCTCGCGGCGCGATCGGTCAGCGTGGTCGCCTTGTGGGCGTTGTCGGCGTTATTCTTCACCGTGACTGAAATCTCTTCCATGCTGGCTGCCGTTTCAACAACCGCAGCCGCCTGTTCCTCGGTTCGCGAGGCGAGGTCCAGGTTGCCCGCCGAAATTTCGCTGGTGCCGCCGTGTACGGAGTGGCTGGCTTCGCTGATGTTGTCGACGATGCGCTTGAGCTGCATCTGCATGGTGTGCAGGGCATAAAAAATGCTGTGGGTATCTCCGGAACGCACCGGGATGGTGTTGTTCAGGTCTCCCCGGGCAACGGCCAGGGCGATCCCGGCCGCCTCCGAAGGTTCTCCCCCAACCGGACGGTCAACTTTGCGGGTGAAGATCTGTGCCATGACCAGGCTAACCGCCACGATGCTTAGCACCATCATGATGATGGCTTTCAGTAAAAATGCGCGCGCTTCGGCCATCACTTCGCTGACCGGCGTGATAATGGCGAGTTTCCACGGCGTCTGGCTGTTACCGACGGCGATGTCCTGCCAGGTGATAAACACGTCCTCCTTCAGCAGCGGATCGTTAATGCGGGTGACGTCATGACCGGCAATCTGACCGGCGTAAGGCTTGCCCGCCGCGCGCTTGTCCGGGCTGGACACCACGTTATTAGCTGCGGAGAGGAGCAGGGCGTAGCCTGTGCCGTTCCACGGTTTAATCGCGCCGATCGTCGACTGCAGCGTGGCGAGAGAGAAGTCAGAGGTGACCGAGCCCAGAAACTGACCGTCACGCATGATGGGGGCGGCAATCGAGGTGAGCATCACGTCCACGCCGTTGTAGGGATAGATATAGGGTTCGATGATCACATCTTTATGGCGTTGTTTCGGCAGCAGATAATAATCGCCGCTGCCGGGCGTTTCGATGTCCGTCAGCAGGTGTAATGCCGGTTTGCCGGCGGCGTCGCGGTCGACGTAGCGGGCGTAGCGCCCGGCAGGATCTTCACCGCTTTGACCGGCCCAGACGGCATCTTTATCGTCGAACGCGTTAGGCTCAAAGGCCATCGACATGGAGAGAAACTGCGGGTGAGCCGAAAGGTAGTGGATGAGCAGCTGGTTCAGGCTCTGACGATCGGTCACGCCCGCCTCGCGCAGCGCCAGGGCGCTGTTGCCCATATCCCGGGCGGCAGTCAGGGCAGAATCCAGCTGTTTACTGACCTGCAACGCTTGCACCTCGGCAATCTGGCGGATATGTTTTTTGGCCAGAACCTCCTGCTGGGCCATCCACTGCCACATCATAAACCCGATCGTTGCCGTAAAGCCCACCGTTACGGTGAGGAAAATGGACAATAGCATCAACGTCTTGACTCTTATTTTTTTTCTTTGGACCACGGCGTCTTTCATTCTCATCTCCCGTAATATCGTGCATGTCGGGCAGGCACATATTCCTTATCGGATATTTTCTCCTCTTTCTGTAGAGCGCCAGGGATATTTAATTTAAATTTTGATTTGTAAATCCAGTTAATTAGTGTGGATGCTTTTATTTTGTGCATTCAATCAAAATAGTGCTCGATAAAGCTCGTTATCGTCGTGTAGAAAGAGGATGCTAATAAATATAAAGTTGTAGAGGAGGATGGGATATGTACGGATTTATTGCGCGACAACCCATTTTTAACCCTGAGATGAAGACGGTGGCCTATGAGCTGCTCTTCAGAGATGGGATGACAAACCGTTTTCCGGATGTGTCGGCGGAATATGCCACCTCCAGGATGATATCAGATCAGTTTTTATGCGTGCCGTCCCAGCGCATCGCCGGGGCACATACGTCGTTTATTAATTTCCCTTCGCGAATGGTCATAGACCGCAGTGGAGAAGCGCTGGATAAAGAGAGCGTGGTCATTGAGATCCTGGAAGATGCTGTACCGGGAGCGGAGCTGTTGCAGGCCGTCAGGGAGATGAGTGCGGATGGTTATCAGTTTGCGCTTGATGATTTCACCCTTGCTCCAGAATGGGATGCTTTTTTACCCTATATTTCAATACTGAAATTTGACGTCAGAAATTATACCTTAGCGCAAATTAAACAGTATCTGAAAGAGCGTAAACATTTAACCGGGCATATTAAATATCTTGCTGAAAAAATTGAGACTAAAGAGGAATTCAGCCAATACAGGGAAGAGGGATTCTCGCTATTTCAGGGCTATTTTTTCTGCCGTCCGGAGGTCATTAAATATAAACGACTATCGCAAAATCAGCTGGCAATTTTTCGGCTGCAAATGGAGGTTGGGCGCAATAAGCCTGATTTTCGGATCGTCGAATCGTTGATTAAAACCGATCTCACGCTGTCCTGGAAAATCATGCGCTACATGAAACACACCGCATTTAAACATATCGGTGCCTGTAATTTCAGCAAGTTAACCCTGAGCGAAGTCCTCCGATACCTCGGGGAAAACCAACTGAGACGGTTTGTTGCGGTCGTGGTCCTCGCCAGTGCGGGCAATGACACCGTCAGCGAGCTTTACCCGCTGAGCATGATGCGCGGCAAGTTCTGCGAACTGATCGCCGAGACGATGAACGAACCGACGCTGGCTGAAAATGCCTTCATGTGCGGCCTGTTTTCTCTGCTCGATACTCTCTTAGAGTTGCCGATGGCCGAGTTGATGAAACAAATTGCGGTCCCGCAGAGCGTGAGCAATGCCCTGTGCCACAAGGAGGGACGGTTAGCCGATATGGTGAGCCTATGCCGATACTATGAACAGCAGCAGTGGGACGAGGCGACCCGGGTTCGTGAGGCGCTGGGTCTGTCGGATGAGGATGTGGTTGAGGCGATGAGAAAGGCGACAATCTGGGCAGGGGAGAATGCGGTCAGTTAATCCTTCCTCACGCCGCACGTACGGCGTGAGGAAGAACGCGATACCGTTACCGGCCCGCTTTTAATTTCTGGTAATACTCTTCGTAGAGGCGGCTGGCGTCACCGACATCGTTCTGCCATTCACCTTTGCTGATGGTTTCGGCATCCGGATAGAGCGATTTATCGTTAGCCACTTCAGGCTTCAGCAGCTTGCGTGCGGCGAGGTTTGGCGTCGGGTAGCCAATCGTCTCGGCAACCTGTTTCGCTACGTCCGGGCGCAGCAGGAAGTTAATCAGCTTGTGTGCCCCTTCAACATTTTTCGCGTTGGCGGGGATCGCAAGGCTGTCCATCCAGAAGATCCCGCCTTCTTTCGGCCAGACCACCTCAAGCGGCGTACCGGCCTGGCGGGCGACATACGCAGAGCCGTTCCACACCATTCCCAGATTCACTTCGCCTTCCATATACGGGTTTGCCGGGTTATCAGAGTTGAACGCCGCCACGTTAGGCATCAGCTTTTTCAGCTCGGCATATGCCGCTTCAATCTCTTTAGGATCCGTCGTGTTGCCCGAGTAGCCCAGCTTGCGCAGCGCGACCTGGAACACTTCACGCGCGTCGTCGGTTAATAGCAGGCTACCCTTGTATTCTGGTTTCCACAGGTCGGCCCAGCTTGTCACCGCTTTCGGATCGACGGCATCGCTGTTCACGCCGATAGCGGTCGCACCCCAGATGTACGGAATGGAGTAGTCGTTATTGGGGTCGAACGGCTTGTTGAGCATCTCTGGATCGAGGTTTGCAAAATTGGTTAGCTTCGTTTTGTCGATCTTCTGAATCATGCCCTCTTTGCGCATTTTGTCGACAAAGTAGGTGGAAGGCACGACCAGATCGTACGCGCCGTCTTTGTAGGTTTTCAGCTTGGCGTACATGGTTTCGTTCGACTCGTAGGTCGAGTAGATAACCTTGATGCCCGTCTCCTTTGTGAACTGTTCCAGCAGGCCCGGCGGCACGTACTCGGTCCAGTTGTAGAAGTAGAGCGTTTTGCTGTCATCAGCGTGCGCGGCACCCATGCCAAGCACCAGCGCCGCAGCGGCGAGCATTTTTTTCATTTCATTGTCCCCTGAGATTTTGTTTTATCACGAGCAATAACCTGGCTGGCGATCACCAGAACCAGCGAAAACACCAGCAGAATGGTCGCCAGCGCGTTCACCTCCGGTGAGACGCCAACTTTCACCATTGAATAAATCTTCAACGGCAGAATTTCATAGCTCGGACCGGTGACGAAGGAGGACACGACCACGTCATCCATCGAAAGGGTGAAGCTAAGTAGCCAACCGGCCGCCACGGCGGGCATCGCCAGCGGCAGGATGATTTTGCGCAGGATGGTCATCTCGCTGGCGCCCAGATCTTTCGCCGCCTCCAGCATGCGCACGTCGAACCCTTTCAGGCGCGCGAAAACGGTCACCACCACAAACGGCAGGCAGAAGGTGATATGCGAGAACAGCAGCGACCAGAAGCCAAGCTGTACGCCCAGCAGCATAAACAGCACCAGCAGCGAAATGGCCATCACGATGTCCGGCGACATCATCACCACAAACAGCATACCGCTGACGAACGGTTTGCCGCGAAAGCGATAGCGGTACAGCGCCACGGCGGTGAGCGAGCCAATCAGCGTCGCAAAGGTGGCGGAGAAGATCGCCATCGTCAGCGAGTGCTGAGCGGCCTGCAGGAGGCTGTCGTTGTTAATCAGCAGGCTGTACCAGCTGGTGGTAAAACCCTGCCAGTTAATCCCGAAGCGTGAGCTGTTAAACGAGTTCACGATCAAAATAACGATCGGGATATAGAGCCAGGCATAAATGGCGGTCATAAAACCGCCGCGAAGCAGTCGACCGATCATTCGAGTTCCACCTTTTTATTCAGCAAGCGTGAGGCGCGCCAGTAGACCAGCAGCATCAGGCCCATGATCACCGTCAGCGTAATGCTGGTCGCGGACCCGAACGGCCAGTCGCGGATGTTCAGGAACTGGCTCTTGATTACGTTACCGATCAGCAGGTTTTTCGCGCCGCCCATCAGATCCGACACGTAGAACAAGCCCATCGCCGGGAGCATCACCAGCAGACAGCCCGCGATAATGCCCGGCATGGTCAGCGGGATAATAATGCGGATGAAGGTCTGCAGCTTGTTAGCGCCCAGATCTTTTGCCGCCTCCAGCAGCGGTTTATCCAGCTTCTCGATGCTGGAGTAGAGCGGCATCACCATAAACGGCAGCAGGATATAGACCAGGCCGACAATCACCGCGCTCGGGGTAAACATGATGCGGATCGGCGTATCAATCACTCCCAGCCACAGCAGAAACTCGTTGAGATAGCCTTTAGTGCTCAGGAAGATTTTCAGCCCGTAGATGCGGATTAACGAGTTGGTCCAGAAGGGAACAATCAGTAAAAACAGCAGCAGGGGCCGCACCTTTTGCGGCAGGCCCGCGAGGAACCATGCGAAAGGATACCCCAGCACCAGACAGGCAAGGGTGGCAATCAGCGCCATATTGAGCGAGTGCAGCAGCACGTCAAAATAGAGCGGATCGAGCAGGCGCGCGTAGTTGTCCAGCGTAAAGACCAGCGAAACGAAGCTAGCGTCGTCGCGGGTCAGAAAGCTGGTGGCAACGATCATCAGGTTGGGTAAAAAGACAAACAGCACAAGCCAACCGACGATCGTGGCAATCACCACATTCTGGAATTTACTTGTGTTCTTCATCAGCCAGCACAACCTCCCAGCTTTCTACCCAGTTGATAACCATTTTCTGGTCGAGAGAGTGGTCGAAGTCAGGGTCGTCTTCGTTAAAGAACTCGCTGACCATCACCATCTTGCCGTTCTCCAGCTCGACAACGGACTCCAGCGTCATCCCTTTGTAGTTGCGCTCGCGGATATAGCCGATTAACCCTTCGGCCTCGGTATTGCCGTGAATTTCCTCGACGCGCAGATCTTCCGGGCGCAGCAGAACGTTGAGTTTTTGTCCCTTTTCGACGGGGAAATTCACCGTGATATTGCACTCGCGTCCTTCAACGCTGGCGCGCACGCGCTGGTCGTCCAGACGCTCAATCACCGTGGCGTCGAAGATATTGATCTCGCCAATGAAGCTGGCGACAAACAGATTCTTCGGCTCTTCGTAGATTTCGCGCGGCGTGCCGTCCTGCTCGATTTTGCCGTCGCGCATTACCACGATGCGGTCGGACATGGTCAGGGCCTCTTCCTGATCGTGGGTGACAAACACAAAGGTAATGCCGAGCTTGCGCTGCAGGGCTTTAAGCTCGTTCTGCATCTGCTTGCGCAGCTTGTAATCCAGCGCGGAGAGGGATTCATCCAGCAGGAGCAGGCGCGGCTTGTTGACCACGGCGCGGGCGATGGCCACGCGCTGCTGCTGGCCGCCGGAAAGCTGATGGGGTTTACGCTCGGCAAACGTCTCAAGCTGCACCATGCGCAGGGCGTCGGTGACGCGCGGTTCGATCTCATTCGCCGGCGTTTTTTGCATCCGCAGGCCAAACGCCACGTTTTCAAACACGGTCATGTGCGGGAACAGGGCGTAGCTCTGAAAAACGGTATTGACGTGGCGGTCTTCGGCAGGAACCTGGGTGATGTCCTGGTTTTCAAGATGGATATGGCCGTTATCGACGCTTTCCAGCCCGGCGATAAGGCGCAGTACGGTTGTTTTGCCGCAGCCCGAGGGGCCAAGCAGCGTCAGAAACTCACCGTCATTGATGGTCAGAGTGAGGTCGGAAATAACGTCTTTACCATCAAAACTTTTACGAATTCGTTCCAGTTGCACCAGCGGTGAACGTGAACGGGATTGTGTATTCAATTTTTGCGCTGTCCCATATAGACGCCTCAGGCAGCAGACTGAAGCGGGGTTTGTGTGTAACCACCTTGGTGACTCGTAATGAGGGCGGACATTCTACGGCAATCCCCTGCGAACGCCAAACCTTGTCACTGATTCATAAGCTACATTTACTAACGCATAACCATATAAACGGAAAATATTCTCGTTTGCGGGATAAAAGTGACCTGACGCAATATTTGCGTTTTGATGCTTACTGATAATGTTGTCACGAAAAGTGAGGGTGACTGCATGGATAAATTACTTGAGCGTTTTTTACAGTACGTTTCGCTGGATACCCAATCTAAGCCGGGTGTTCGCCAGGTGCCGAGCACTGAAGGCCAGTGGAAGTTATTAAACCTGCTTAAAGAGCAGCTTGACGCCATGGGGCTGGTCAACGTCACGTTAAGCGAAAAAGGCACTGTGATGGCAACGCTGCCGGCGAATGTCCCGGGTGATATTCCGGCGATTGGCTTTATCTCCCATGTCGACACCTCTCCGGATTTTAGCGGTAAACATGTGAACCCGCAGATTGTGGAAAACTACCGCGGCGGCGATATTGCGCTGGGCATTGGCGACGAGGTGCTCTCGCCGGTGATGTTCCCCGTGCTGCACCAGCTGCTCGGTCAGACGCTGATCACCACCGACGGGAAGACGCTGCTGGGGGCGGATGACAAGGCGGGTATCGCGGAAATCATGACGGCGCTGGCGGTGCTGAAGGGCAAAAATATCCCGCACGGGGATATCCGCGTGGCCTTTACGCCGGATGAAGAGGTCGGCAAGGGCGCGAAGCACTTCGACGTGGAAGCCTTTAACGCGCAGTGGGCCTATACCGTCGACGGCGGCGGCGTCGGTGAACTGGAGTATGAAAACTTCAATGCTGCGTCTGTCACCATCAAAATTGTCGGCAACAACGTTCATCCCGGCTCGGCGAAAGGCGTCATGGTGAACGCGCTGTCGCTGGCGTCCAGAATTCATGCAGAAGTCCCGGCGGAAGAGAGCCCTGAACAGACCGAAGGGTATGAAGGTTTCTATCACCTGACCAGCATCAAAGGCACCGTGGACAGCGCGCAGATGCACTACATCATCCGCGATTTCGACCGCAAAGCCTTTGAGGCACGCAAGCGTAAGATGATGGAGATCGCCAAGAAGGTCGGTAAAGGATTACACCCTGATTGCTATATTGAGCTGATCATTGAAGACAGCTATTACAACATGCGCGAGAAGGTGATGGCGCATCCGCATATTCTCGATATCGCCCAGCAGGCGATGCGCGACTGCGATATTGAACCGCAGCTGAAGCCGATTCGCGGCGGCACCGACGGTTCTCAGCTGTCGTTTATGGGGCTGCCGTGCCCGAACCTGTTTACCGGTGGCTACAACTACCATGGCAAGCATGAGTTTGTGACGCTGGAAGGGATGGAAAAAGCGGTGAAGGTGATAGTGCGGATAGCGGAGTTGACCGCGAAGCGGTAAGAAAAAGCCCGGTGGCGAAGCGCTTACCGGGCATTAGAGCGACTCAGTCCTCAAAGAACCAGTACCCGCTGTTGACCAGCGCGGCCAGCATCGCGAGGAAGGAAGGATCTTCCAGCGCATCGCCAAAGGTGTCGGCAGTCAGCACCAGATGGCTGGCAATGGCTTCCAGCGCCGGACGGTGCGGAGAGTCCAGCTTCTCGCCGTTGACGAACACCTCTTCACCAATGCGCAGCACGCGCAACCCGCCCAGACGCGTCAGCTTGTCGCCCTGCTGAAGCGCATCATAAATCTCGTCAGCCTGATAAGGCGGCTCCGGCGGCGCAACGTCCAGCTCATGACGAGACTGGCTGATAAACTCACCAAACCACTGTTTGAAGTGCTCCGGCTCGTTGATCAAATCCAGCATCATGCCGCGCAGCTTATCGAGTTCTTCTGGCAGAATATCCGCCGGATGCTCGCGCGCAGGCACATCAGGGTCGCTGTAACGATAGCTGCCCAGCTCGCGTTGCAGAACGTAGTCGGCAAATCCGCTGATCATCTCGCGGCCGCTCGGCGCGCGGAACCCTACGGAGTAGTTGAGTGAGTTTTCCAGGGAGTAGCCTTCGTGAGGGAATCCCGGCGGAATATAGAGAATATCGCCCGGCTCCAGCTCTTCGTCGATAATCCCTTCAAACGGGTCAACCTGAAGCAGGTCAGGATGCGGGCAGTGCTGCTTCATCGGCACTTTTTCGCCCACGCGCCAGCGGCGGCGGCCCGTACCCTGAATGATGAACACGTCGTACTGGTCAAGATGTGGACCTACGCCGCCGCCCGGCACGGAGAAGGAGATCATCAGATCGTCCATGCGCCAGTCGGGCAGGGCGCGGAACGGGCGCATTAGCGCGGCAGTCGGCTCGTGCCAGTGGTTGACCGCCTGCACCAGCAGCGACCAGTTGTTTTCACCGAGGTGATCGTAGCTTTCGAAAGGACCGTGGCTAACCTGCCATTTCCCGTCCTGGTGGCTGACCAGACGGCTGTCGACTTCGTTTTCCATGGCCAGACCTGCCAGCTCGTCAGGCGAGATAGGGTCGACAAAATTGCTGAATCCGCGTTTCAGAACCACCGGGCGTTTTTGCCAGTAACGTTCAATAAACTCGGGCCAGTTAAGCGTTAAGTGATAATCCATATTTTTTTATTCCGCAGGCTCTTACTGACTCGGATTATAACGGAAGCTCAGCCCCCCGGCTGCGAGATCCTCGCATTTTTCACATAACGGGTTAACTATCGTTCAATATGGGCTGCTGGCGACCAAAAATAACCTCCATTCTGGCGCCGCCCAGCAGGCTTTCGCTGGTTTCTATTTTTCCGTCGTACTGGTCGACAATCTCACGCGCGACGGCTAACCCGACGCCCTGACCGGGACGCAGCGTATCGGCGCGCTGACCGCGATCGAACACCACATCGCGTTTATTGCGCGGGATCCCCGGGCCATCATCCTCAACGATAATATGCAGTTCGGTTTCCGTCTGACGCGCAGACACTTCCACGAACTCCAGACAGTATTTGCAGGCGTTATCCAGCAGGTTACCCATCACTTCCATGAAGTCATTTTTTTCACCCACAAAGCTTATCTCTGGCGAAATATCGAGGCTGATGTTCACCCCTTTACGCTGATACACCTTGTTGAGGGCGGACGTGAGGTTATCCAGAAGCGGTGCTACCGGGTGCAGCTCGCGGCTCAGGAGCGCGCTGCCGGAACGCATGCTGGCGCGATGCAGGTAATAGCCAATTTGCTGTGAAATACGGCTGATCTGTTCCAGCATCACCGGCTCGGCATCATCGACGCTCAGCTTCGAACTGCGCATTGAACGCAGGGTACTTTGCATGACGGCCAGCGGTGTTTTCAGGCTGTGGGTCAGGTCGGTAAGGGTGGTACGGTATTTATCGTAGCGTTCGCGTTCACTTTTCAGCAGGCGGTTGAGGTTACGCACCAGGCTGGTGAGCTCGCGGGTGGTTTCCGGGTTCAGCTTCTCGCGATGATGTTCTTCCAGCTCACGAACCTCTTTCGCCAGTGACTCAATGGGGCGCAAGCTCCACCACGCCGCCACCCACAGCAGCGGGATCACCAGCAGGAGATTCGCAGCCAGAACGTAGATGAACCAGCTCCAGACCATATAAGAACGCTTCAGCTCGACCGGAATGGTGTCGATCACCACAATGGTCAGCTGCGGCATGTTTAGCGTCGCCGGATAGAGGTTAATCGCGACGGAGTGCGTCATCTCCGTTTCGGCGTTGTCGGCGCGGATCTCGTTCAGCTTTTGCTGCAGGGAGCGATCTTCACGGATCAGCGAGCTGGTGGTGTTGAGATCGGCTTCAATTTCATGAAACCCGTTGGTTTTGAGCCAGTCCGGACGAATGCTTTTAACCAGCCAGGGGATATCACGCTGCGCCCACAGTAATTTCCCTTTTTCGTTATAAATCAGGGCCAGCGTTGGACTCTGCTGGTTGAGGTTTTCCGGCATTTCGACGGTGATTCGGTTGTTTTCCCACTTCGCCAGGGTATAAAACAGATTGCTTTCACCGCGCAACAGTCGAAAGGTGGTTTTATCAAAGCTGACGCTGTAGCCCACCAGGGCGACCATGCCGTAGGAGAGCGACAGCACCAGCACGACGGCGGCTGTTGCCAGTAAGAAACGAACCCGCAGCGAGAGGGGCAGAATGTGGCGCAAAATTACTCTCATTTAGCGTAATTCGAACAGGTAGCCCTGGCCACGGACGGTGGTAATCACATCCTGCGGATACTGCGCCTGAATTTTCTTACGCAAACGGCCCATCAGCACGTCAATGGTATGGCTCTCGCGCAGTTCAGCATCAGGATAAAGCTGGAGCATTAAGGAATCTTTGCTCACCACTTTGCCATTGTTACGGATCAGCGTTTCCATGATGGTGTATTCGAAGGCGGTGAGCTTGATCACTTCATCATTGATCGCTAATTCCCGGCGGGAGAGATCGACCTGGAATGGTGGGATGGAAATAACCTGTGAAGCCAGCCCGCTGTTGCGGCGTAACAGCGCCTGCATGCGCGCCGCCACCTCTTCGATATGAAACGGCTTGGTGACGTAATCGTCTGCACCCGCGCTGAGCACTTCGACCTTATCCTGCCAGCCTTCACGGGCGGTCAGAACCAGAACCGGCAGGGAGACATCGTGGCTGCGCCAGCGGCGAATTAACGACAGACCGTCTTCGTCAGGCAACCCTAAATCGACAATGGCGATATCCGGCAGGTGTTCATTGAGATAATAATCGGCTTCTTTTGCATCTTCAGCATCGTCCACCTGATGTCCCATCTCCTGAAGCTGAACCTTCAGGTGATGGCGTAGCAATGCGTTATCCTCAACAACCAGTACGCGCATCATCTCTTCTCCCTAAATAATTGGTATGAATAGTTTAACGCTGATTATGTTGTTGTGGGGATAAACATTGAGTAAACCGGGGAAAGCATCCCCCTTTTCGGGCGAAAAGGGGGAGAGGGGCGTTACTTCAGCTCGTCGACCATGGTGATGGCGCGGCCAATGTAGTTCGCCGGGGTCATCGCCTTCAGGCGCGTTTTCTCTTCTTCCGGCAGCGCCAGACCGTCGATAAACTGCTTCATGCCTTCGGCGTCAACGCGTTTGCCGCGGGTCAGCTCTTTCAGCTTCTCGTAAGGTTTTTCGATACCGTAACGGCGCATCACGGTCTGGATTGGCTCCGCCAGCACTTCCCAGTTGTGGTCCAGCTCGTCCAGCAGACGGTCACGGTTCACTTCTAGCTTGCTCACGCCTTTCAGGGTGGACTGGTACGCGATCAGCGCGTAGCCAATGCCCACGCCCAGGTTACGCAGTACGGTGGAGTCGGTCAGGTCGCGCTGCCAGCGGGATACCGGCAGTTTGCTTGCCATATGCTGCAGCACGGCGTTCGCCAGGCCCAGGTTGCCTTCGGAGTTTTCGAAGTCGATTGGGTTTACTTTGTGCGGCATGGTGGAAGAGCCGATTTCACCGGCGATGGTTTTCTGCTTGAAGTGGTTGAGGGCGATGTAGCCCCACACGTCGCGATCGAAGTCGATCAGGATGGTGTTGAAGCGCGCGATGCAGTCAAACAGTTCGGCGATATAGTCGTGCGGCTCAATCTGCGTGGTGTACGGGTTCCACTGAATGCCCAGAGAGGTCACGAACTCTTCGCTGAACTGGTGCCAGTCCACTTCCGGGTAAGCGGCGATGTGGGCGTTATAGTTACCGACCGCGCCGTTGATTTTGCCGAGGATCTCAACCTGCTCCAGCTGACGGTACTGGCGCTCCATACGATACGCGACGTTCGCCATCTCTTTACCCATCGTGGATGGGGTGGCTGGCTGGCCGTGGGTACGGGAGAGCAGCGGAATGTCGCGGTATTCCACGGACAGCGCTTTAACCGCGTCGATGATTTTACGCCAGTAAGGCAGCACCACCTCTTTACGCGCGGTGGAGAGCATCAGCGCGTGAGAGAGGTTGTTGATGTCTTCAGAGGTACAGGCGAAGTGAATGAACTCAGACACGGCATGCAGCGCAGGGACGCTTTCCACTTTCTCTTTCAGGAAGTACTCAACCGCTTTCACGTCGTGGTTGGTGGTGCGTTCAATGGTTTTAATGCGCGCGGCGTCTTGTTCGCTAAACTCGGCAACGATTTTATCAAGGTAATCGTTTGCCTTTTCGTCAAAAGCAGGAACTTCCTTGATTGCTGCCTGGGCGGCCAGCTTTTGCAGCCAGCGTACTTCAACCTGAACACGGAACTTCAGCAAACCATATTCGCTGAAGATCCCGCGCAGCGCGCTGACTTTATCGCCGTAGCGTCCATCGACAGGGGATACGGCGGTCAGTGAGGATAATTCCATAATTCGCAACTCCGGGAGGTTAACAATGAGCAAGAATTTGTTTTGCCTGAGTGGTCAGGCGATTACGAGAAAACATTAACTGCAGGCGGCCACCGCCCACCTGGTGCCACAGCACGGCGGCGCGGATACCTGCCAGCAGGGACGCGCGCACTTTTGCCTGTACCTGCGGACTTTGCAGCACGGCAGGGGATCCGGTGACCTGAATACGCGGGCCCAGCGGGCTGATGACGTCAACATAAATGCCGGCCATAGCGCTCAGCAGCGTTTCGGACTGCAGATCAAAATGGTCAAGCTGGCGCTGTAACCCGGCAATGCGATCGCCCAGGGTATTCATTGCGCCTTTTGCAGCGCTCAGCTTACGCTCCAGCACCATCAGGCTCAGCGTGTAGCGGGTCAGCTCCGCGTTTAATCCCTGACGGCTGCTGGCGTTAAGCACGCCGAGCAGGGTTTCAAGACCGAGACGAAGATTGGTTTCACTGCCGCCGAACACGCCCAGGGTCGAGCCGGGGTTGAGATCGATAACGCTGTTCAGTGAAACGTGCAGGGCATCTGCGTCGCAATGACCTTGATGCGCCAGCTGTTGCACCAGACGGGCTGACTGGCAAATTCCCGCCAGCGCCAGGGTGATGTCATAGTAGTTCTTCGCCACACGGTCTCCTTTATGTGTGAATCGTATTAAACAGCAGGCAGCGGCAGGCGCTGTTCAATGATCCCGCCGCCCAGACAGATTTCGCCGCTGTAGAAGACAGCAGACTGACCCGGGGTGACGGCGGCGACCGGCTCGTCGAAACGCACGTCAATGCGATCGTCATCGAGCGCGGTAATGGTGCATGGAATATCGGTCTGACGGTAGCGGGTTTTCACCGTGCAGCGCAGGGTGCCTTTCAGCGGCTCACGATCGACCCAGTGCAGCTGCTGCGCGATAAGTCCAACGGACATCAGACGCGGATGATCGTGTCCCTGTGCAACAACCAGAATATTGTTTTCGACGTCTTTGTCGACAACATACCATGGATCTTCGCTACCTTCTTTGGTCCCGCCAATACCCAGGCCTTTACGCTGGCCGAGCGTGTGGTACATCAGCCCCTGATGCTGGCCAATCTCTTCCCCGTCGACGGTGACAATTTTACCCGGCTGTGCAGGCAGGTAACGTCCCAGGAAATCGCGGAATTTGCGCTCGCCGATGAAGCAGATGCCGGTAGAGTCTTTTTTCTTCGCGGTGATGAGGTCCAGCTCTTCGGCAATTTTACGCACCTGCGGCTTTTCCAGCTCGCCGACCGGGAACAGGCTCTGGGCGATTTGCTCGTGGCTCAGCGTATAGAGGAAATAGCTTTGATCTTTGTTGCCGTCCAGACCGCGCAGCAGCTGGCTTTTGCCATTGACGTCTGCACGGCGCACGTAGTGACCGGTCGCGATGTAGTCAGCGCCCAGATCTTCCGCGGCGAATTCCAGGAAGGCCTTAAATTTGATCTCTTTGTTGCACAGAATATCCGGGTTCGGCGTGCGGCCCGCTTTGTACTCTTCCAGGAAAAGTTCAAAAACGTTGTCCCAGTATTCTGCGGCAAAGTTAACGGTGTGCAGTTCAATGCCGAGCTTGTCGCATACGGCCTGCGCGTCGGCGAGATCCGCTGCGGCGGTGCAGTATTCCTCGCCATCATCTTCCTCCCAGTTCTTCATGAACAGGCCCTCCACCTTATAGCCCTGTTGCTGTAACAGGTAGGCGGAAACGGAGGAATCGACACCGCCGGACATGCCGACGATCACTTTTTTCTGGCTGTTATCTGACATGGAATACTCACGACATTGAACTTCAAGGCGGCGTATTCTATCACGCCCCCCTACCATTGACACCCTCTGTAAACGGCCAGTTAAATGCGCCGATGACATCCAGCGGCAGGCGTGCGCCTGACTGCCAGCAGCGAATGCTTTCCGCAACCAGCGGCGAGCGCAGGTTTGGCGCGTTCAGGATCTCGTCGGCGGTGACCCAAAGACAGCGATCGATATCGTCATCCTGCGGCTCTGTGGCGCACGTTTCGCTAAGCTCAACGGCGAATAAAAAGCGCAGAAACGGGGTGTGATCCGGCGCGATCCACTGGTGCATACGGATGAAGTGCTGGGGCTCAGCGTGGATGCCGGTCTCTTCCCACAGCTCGCGTTTTGCTGCCTGCAGCAGGGTTTCATTGGCTTCAAGGTGTCCGGCAGGCTGGTTCCACAGCGCTTTGCCGTTAATGCTCTCTTCAACAACAAGGAATTTACCCCTGGCGTGGACCACGCAGGCAACCGTGACATGAGGTTTAAACATAGTGACTCCTTAAGGGGTGACGTCGCGCCATTCGCCGTTTGCCAGCGTTTCCAGGGTGTAGCTGCCCATGGCGTAGCGAATCAGACGCAGGGTAGGGAAGCCGACGTGTGCGGTCATGCGGCGAACCTGGCGGTTGCGGCCTTCATAAAGGGTGATTTTGAGCCAGCTTGTCGGAATGGATTTGCGTTCGCGAATCGGCGGGTTGCGCGGCCACAGCCACTCCGGCTCATTCACGCGTTCAATACCTGCGGGCAGGGTTGGGCCGTCGTTCAACGTCACGCCGCTGCGTAGCGCTGCCAGCGTCGCGTCATCCGGCTCGCCTTCCACCTGGACGAAGTAGATTTTGCCGGTGCGTTTACCCGGCTGCGTGAGCTTTGCCTGCAACGCGCCGTCGTTGGTTAAGACCAGAAGGCCTTCGCTGTCGCGGTCCAGGCGCCCGGCCGCGTAGACTCCCTGCACGGGGATGTAGTCCTTCAGCGTGCTGCGCCCGGCTTCATCGGTAAACTGCGGCAAAACATCGTAGGGTTTATTGAACAAAATAACCCGCTTCGGCTGGGTTTCCTGCGGTCTTCTGGCGGCTTGTCGCGAGCTGAATCGCTCAACCCGGTGTTTTGTAAAAGAAGTTTTCTTCATGGTATTTTCAGGCGTTATCAATTGCCGCATTATAGCCTAATAACGAAGACCTTTCATGGCGCAGGACAATCAGGTACTATCGAAGGGCTCATTACAATTTATTAACATAAGATCAGTAACAACCAGAAGCGCTCGAAGGAGAGGTTAATGGAAAGCAAAGTAGTTGTTCCGGCGGAAGGTAAAAAGATCACCCTGCAAAACGGCAAGATTAACGTTCCTCACAATCCGATTATCCCGTTCATCGAAGGTGACGGTATCGGTGTAGACGTTACCCCGGCGATGCTGAAAGTGGTTGATGCCGCTGTTGAGAAAGCCTACAAAGGCGAGCGTAAAATTTCCTGGATGGAAATTTACACCGGTGAGAAATCTACTCAAGTTTATGGCCAGGACGTCTGGCTGCCAGCAGAAACGCTGGACCTGATCCGCGACTACCGCGTTGCTATTAAAGGCCCACTGACGACGCCAGTTGGCGGCGGTATCCGTTCCCTGAACGTGGCACTGCGTCAGGAGCTGGACCTGTACGTGTGTCTGCGTCCGGTTCGTTACTATCAGGGCACCCCAAGCCCGGTTAAGCACCCTGAACTGACCGATATGGTTATCTTCCGCGAAAACTCAGAAGACATCTACGCGGGTATCGAATGGAAAGCGGACTCTGCTGACGCAGAAAAAGTGATTAAATTCCTGCGCGAAGAGATGGGCGTGAAGAAAATTCGCTTCCCTGAGCATTGCGGTATCGGCATCAAGCCATGCTCTGAAGACGGTACTAAACGTCTGGTGCGTGCGGCCATCGAATACGCGATCACCAACGACCGTGACTCTGTGACTCTGGTTCACAAAGGCAACATCATGAAGTTCACCGAAGGCGCGTTCAAAGACTGGGGCTACCAGTTGGCGAAAGAAGAGTTCGGCGGTGAGCTGATCGACGGCGGCCCATGGCAGAAGATCAAGAACCCGAACACCGGCAAAGAGATCATCATTAAAGATGTGATCGCCGATGCGTTCCTGCAGCAGATCCTGCTGCGTCCTGCAGAATACGACGTGATTGCCTGTATGAACCTGAACGGTGACTACATCTCTGACGCCCTGGCTGCTCAGGTTGGCGGTATCGGTATCGCCCCTGGCGCGAACATCGGTGACGAGTGCGCTCTGTTCGAAGCGACCCACGGTACTGCACCTAAATATGCAGGCCAGGACAAAGTGAACCCAGGCTCTATCATCCTGTCCGCAGAGATGATGCTGCGCCACATGGAATGGTTCGAAGCCGCAGACCTGATCGTTAAGGGTATGGAAGGCGCGATCAACGCGAAAACCGTAACTTACGATTTCGAACGTCTGATGGAAGGCGCTAAGCTGCTGAAATGTTCAGAGTTTGGCGACGCGATTATCGCGAACATGTAATCCAGATTCTGGGTTAAACAAGAGCGGGGGCCTGAGGGTTCCCGTTTTTTTGCCTCTGCCTGCGGGAGACAACACGATGTTAGCCACTGTACTTATCGCTGTCGTTGCACTCATCCATCTCTACATTCTTGTGCTGGAAATGTTCCTGTGGAATACCAAAACAGGGCATAAGGCCTTTAATCTGCGTCCTGATTTTGCGCGCGAGACCCGCGTGCTGGCCGCGAATCAGGGGCTGTATAACGGTTTTCTGGCAACTGGGCTGCTCTGGAGCCTCTGGCTCGGGGAAAAGGGGATTCAGGTGGCCATCTTCTTCCTGACCTGCGTGCTGATCGCCGGACTCTTTGGCGCAGCCACCGCCAGCCGAAAAATTTTGTATGTACAGGCCGCGCCCGCTCTCGCAGCGCTGCTTGCGTTACTCATCTGAAGCAATGCTTTGGTTGAGATAAGGCGTCCGATATACTGATGGCTTTACCCGTAAAGATTAGCGACGAGACAGTTATGAACAACGATATCCCACTGAAATATTATGACATTGCCGATGAGTACGCGACGGAAGCCGCTGAGCCGGTCGCTGAGTCAGAGCGTGACGCGCTGGCACATTATTTCCAGCTGCTGATCACCCGTTTATCGAATAATGAAGAGATTAGCGAGGAAGCCCAGCAGGAGATGGCCACTGAGGCCGGGATCCGTGCGGGTCGCGTTGATGATATTGCGAACTTCCTCAATCAGTGGGGAAATGAATAGTCTGCTTCAAAAGCCGTTATGCTGATGCTTGGCGATACAGCTCAGCATCACGCTATCGGACCACATGCATTTTTTCCGCAGAATATGCGAAGCGGGGGCGTCGATAAACAGCGCGAAAATAACGGTCAGACAAAAGAGTACTACTGGGAATAGTAAGGATAATTTCACGTTTTTAACCAAAATATGAGTGTGCTTCAGGGTAATCTACCGTCTGAATGTGACGACTATATGTTTTTGCGTAAAAAATAGAAATGCCCGACTGGAAAAAAACGGACGCGCAAGGCTTCGGGTTACGGTGCGACCCCGGTGAGTCGCTTCGCCAGCCCGCTCCGGGTGAGCGCTTTTGAAAAATACCATCCCTGAATCAGCGCATCGGGATATCTGCTTGCAATAAAGCGATATTGAATTTCATTTTCCACGCCCTCGAAAACAAGCGTTTTATTCAATCTTGCAAGGGCATCGCAGAAGATTGCAAAGATGTTTTGCTTATAATGCTCGCTGATGCCGTCCACCAGCGACTTATCAATTTTGATTTCATCGTATTCAAGCAGCGAAAGGCGGGCGAGATTGGAGTTTTGCACGCCAAAATCATCTATTGATATTTTAACGCCGAGCGATTTCAGCTCCTGACAGAATCCCTCGAGGATATCTGCCGTGGAAACGGCTTTCTCAGAAAGTTCGACCTTCATCAGGGAAAGGGGAAGGTGATTGGCAAAACACGCACGACGCAAAATGGTAATGAACTGTCCATCTTCAATTTCCTTGTGCCCAACGTTTATTGAGACTATCAGCTGGTGTTTTATCGCCAGAGGGGCAATTTCGGAAAGGGATTTTTCGATAATATTACTGTAATATTTTTTATACAGACCGATCTTCTTAATTAATGGGATAAACAGCTCCGGAGAGACGTCCCCGTGTTTTTGGTCACGCCATCTCGACAGAACTTCTACACCCACGATTTTTTGATCGTGAATGCGAATAATGGGCTGATAGTTAACGCTGATGGTATTCGTGAGGACGGCTTTTATCAGCGTACGTTCCAGAGAAAAACGGTCTTCATAGATACGGAAGATAAATAACGTTATCGCAATCCAGATAAAACAGAGAATGACCGCGAGAAGCGCAAAGATAAACGAAGGTAACGAGGCCAGCCCGGCGTCGTGATGCTTCACGATGACGCACAGGTCCCAGAAGGCGCTGCACTGTGTCAGGGTCAGGGTAAACAACGTCGAATGCAGCCAGCTCTGCTGATTTAGCTCCGTGGCGGCCGAAAAAAAGACTCTGCCGAAGTCTTTGGTGGTAGCACTGAGCGAATAGCTTGCGGTGACCGGGGTGAATTTATCGTAAGCATAGCGGGAGGTGAAGATAATAATATTATTATAAATTGCCGCATTGCCCGTGAAAAAGTCTTTTCTCGAAAACTGGGCCAGGAGAAAGCCCCTCGGCGTTTTATGCAGTTCTGCAGGAAGTGGAACGGGCGTCGCGAGTTTCCCCCAAAAAGCGGTACAGACAATTTTTCCCTTCTCAATAAAGCCGATATCGGCAAAATAAAGATTATTAAGCTTAATTTGTCTGTAGCGATCGAGGCTGGTTTTATCACATCCCTGCGTCGTGATGCTTTTGAGACCCAGCGCCACGCTTTGGGACACGTCTTCTGAATAACGTAAAAGGGTATGGGATATTTCAAGCTGTTTGCTCTTCTGCTGACCGAAGATTACAGCATTGACCGCATAAAGAGACAGGAAAACCAGAAGCGTCGAAACGATAGCAACGGCAATGAGCTTTTTCATTTTCCAGATATCCAGTCCGCTCCCTGATTTCACAAATCTTAACACAGCCAGGGCAAGGAACAAGCCTGATAGTCACGTCATGTGAGTAAATGCCGGCAGGTGAACTCATACGAAAGTATCAGTTTTTTAAGACAATTCTCAGCTAAGCTATTTTCATTGTTATAACCAATACCGGGTTAGCACAGGCTCTTCAACCAGAACATCCATGCTTGATTTTTCTATTAAGGAAAACATCGTGCGCAACGTGATGATCCCAATTCTTAGCGCTCTGTTTCTTTTTCTGAGCGGCATTTTGATTATTAACTGGCAGCTATGGCAGATGGCGAAACTGAGTAATAGTCATACCGCCACGGCCAGCACCCAAAAAATAGAAAACATTCTGGCTGAAGCCGTCAGTGCGGCCAGCACGGCAAAGCGCGTTGCGGCCGAAGGGTGTACCAGTAGCGGACAGCTGGCGCTGGGGACAGAGGCAGCGCTGAAACCGCATCTGCGCGCCATCATGATCGAGCTGCAGGGTAAAATCATCTGTACTTCCCTTCCCGGGAATGGCATGTTGATTATTCATCCTGAGACGTTACCTGCCGAAAAATTGATGCTGTTACCCGGCAATCGACTGGTGAACGGCATTCCGGTGCTTATCTTCCAGATGCCCATCGCGGGAGGGCGCGTCATTGTCAGCATCAGTGACGCGCATTTGCAGGACGTCATTGCAAGCGCATCGAACAGCGTGGACCTGGGGCTGGTTGTCGGCGAAAGCATGCTTGTTCGCAACGGCGATGTGAGGGGCTGGAAAGCGGCCTCCTGGACGGGAGCGCTTACGGCATCAACGCAATTTCCCTTCAGCCTTGCCTGGCAGCCTCCTGCCTTTTTCAGCCTGACGCGGCTTTTGCAACAGGGATGGAGCCTGATACTGCTTATTCTTGCGCTATCGGTGGCGGTAGGCATTTTGATCCGCAGATACAAGGGGAAAAGCACCTCATTTGAAGACGACTTACGTAAGGCCATTTTTCAGGGGGAGATCGAGCCTTATTACCAGCCGATCGTGAACGGCGATACCGGCGGGCTGTACGGCGTTGAGGTCCTGGCAAGATGGAAGCATCCAAAGTCAGGCTTTATCCCGCCGGATGTCTTTATTCCGATTGCCGAACGCAGCGGGTTGATTATTCCGCTGACCAAAGGATTGATGGCGAAAGTGGTGACCCAGCTTAAGCCGCTTTTGCCTAATCTACCGGACGGGTTTCATATCGGGGTAAACATCAGCGCCAGGCATATTAATGCGCCTTCATTTATCGGTGACTGTCGCGTCTTCGGGAACGGGTTTCAGGGTAAAGAGGTCAAACTGGTTCTTGAGGTGACCGAGCGTGAACCGCTGATCGATAATCCTCACCTCGTGGAAAACCTCAACATGCTGCATAAAGCCGGTTTTGTTATTGCCCTGGATGATTTTGGTACGGGGTATTCCGGGCTGTCATGCCTTAATGCACTGGCCATTGATTATATTAAAATTGATAAAAGCTTTGTGAACCGGGTTTCAGAGGAAAAAGACTCAACGATTCTGCTGGACTGCGTCATTGACCTGGCGAAAAAACTCTCATTGCGCATTGTCGCTGAAGGCGTAGAAACAAAAGAGCAACTGGAGTATCTCAACCGTAATGAGATAACCCTGTTACAGGGATATTATTTTGGTAAACCCGTATCCTATATCGATTTTATTAAAGTCATTTTATCTAAACCCAGGGAGACCGTTAGTTTGTAAAACGAAATAAAGACGAGCTTCTGTTGTATGCTTAAGTGCAATTCATTTTCCTCTTATCCCGAGCTTTGTTACAGTGACAAGAGTTGTCAGCCAGGGATGTCAGGCGTGATAAGGTGGAAAAGCTCGTGCATGTGAAAAATACTTTTTACACAACAACCATTACCGTCATCATTGTCTCATTGATCATCTCGCTGTCGCTTGCCGTCCAAATTGCCACGTCCAGACAGCAGTCAATACAGCAAATTAATACCAGCGTTGCTAACCTGAGCCATACCCTTGATGTCTATACCGAGGGGATCATGCGTCAAAGCGAAATGTTAATTACTACCGTTTCCGACATAATCGAAATTTATGGCATGACGCCGCAACAGGCGACCAATATTCAGCGGATGATAAATAATCAGGATAATCTTCTTACCCAGATAAATAATGTGGTTGTTTACGACGCTCAGGGCGATATCTTTACCGCGCTGCACGAAACTTTTACAGGCCCACGCAAAGGATCGGACAGGTCATTTTTTATCTATCACAAGGAAAATAAAAATCAGCAGATTTTTATTGGTGAGCCCGTGGTAAGCAGAACCAATGGCAAATGGGTCATTACCATTAGTCGTCGTCTTGAAACCCACACCGGAGCATTTAACGGTGTCGTGGTGGTGACGCTGGGTATCGAGAATTTTCTCGCGCTTTACGGGCAGATTAATATTGGTCATCTGGGCGTCATTGGCTTAACGACGCAATCCGGCGTGCTGCTGGTCCGTCACCCCTTTAAAAATACCTACGTCGGCACGATTTTTTCTGATTCACCCCTCTTCAGGAAATACCTTAAGGTACAGAATACCGGGATAGCCAGTTCCGTTTCGCGGTTTGATAAAATCGAGCGCATTTATGCCTATGAGAAAAACCGACGCTACGGGCTGGTGACCACCGTGGCCGTCAGCATTGATGAAGCCCTCGCTCCGTGGCGCAAGCAGGCCATTCAGCTGGCGCTACTCATTTTCGTTTTCACTGCGATACTTATCGTCGCGTCATACTTCCTGTATTTCGACTTATCCAGAAAAACCAGAGATAATAAGGCGCTGAAGATTATCGCTTCCGAGGATGCGTTGACCGGGCTGTACAACCGTCGCATTTTTGATGAAAGAATCCTCTCTGAAATCGCGACTTGTGCCGCACATGACGCAGCAATTTCCATACTGATTGTGGACGTGGACTACTTCAAAAAATACAACGATAACTACGGCCATCCGGAAGGGGACCGGTGTCTGACGCTGCTGGGAAACAGTCTCAGGGAGAGCCTTACCCGTGATAATCAGATTGTAGCGCGCTACGGCGGAGAGGAGTTTGCGCTGATATTGCCTGATACGGATATTCAGGAGGCGCTTCGACTGGCGCAGACGATTATTCGCAACGTGTTCTCCCTGCAAATCGCGCATGATTTTAGCCCCTTCGGACGGGTGACGGTAAGCGTCGGGATTTCCACCGCGCGTGCGGTCGACATCGCGGGCAGCCAGCAGAATATCATTATTGCCGCTGACCAGGCGCTCTATCAGGCAAAGCGCGCGGGACGTAACCGGTACGCGTTTGTTGGGGTATGAACAGAAAAAAAAGCCCACTCAGGAGTGGGCAAGAAATACTGGAAGCAATGTGAGCAATGTCGTACTGAATACCTGAGTGTTACGCTCAACTATTCAGTGTTGAGAAAGATAATCTTTCTCAACAAAAGATGCAACCCCACAGTTTATGCGGCAGGCTCTTTTTGTTGATGAATAATTGCGCATTCTCTCATTGTGATGCCTATCACAAATTTCCTTTCTGAAATCCTGTGCTATTCTTTTTTGTGTCGTTGATTTAATGACAAAAACCATACAGAGAGGAAAGTTATGGGAATTTTATCCTGGATTATCTTTGGGCTTATTGCGGGTATTCTGGCGAAGTGGATCATGCCGGGCAAAGATGGCGGTGGGTTTATCGTCACCGTAATACTGGGTATTATCGGCGCGGTAGTCGGCGGCTGGATCAGTACGCTGTTCGGTTTTGGCAAAGTCGATGGCTTTAACTTCGGCAGCTTTGCCGTCGCGGTCATCGGTGCGCTGGTTGTTCTGTTTATCTACAGAAAAATCAAAAGCTAAGGCTTACAAGCGTTAAAAAAGGCTGCCAGATGGCGGCCTTTTTACGTAGTGGCGTTTACCACCAGCCAAGCTGCGTACCGGCAAACGCCGCGATGGCAACGATCAGCATAACGAGGGTCGTTTTTCTCATTTAAGCCCCAGGCGCCGCGTAACCACCGACAAAAAACCATGCTAAAAAAATCACTGCCGTTATAAAAATAACGACCGGGAAGAGGATCCCTATTCTCATATCATCACCTGTTTCGGTTTTTGTAACGCCGTAGAGTGTACGGGGTTAATCCATAGTGAGAAAGCGTGTTTTGCTTTTTCCTTTCTTATCCTGATACATCGCGACATCTGCGTCGCGTAATGCGCTGTCCGGATCGGTTACCCGAGGGTCCACTTCGATAACGCCGACGCTGGCTCCGGGGTAAATGAGGTTGACGCTACCCAGCCAGTATTCACCGGCAATACAGGCGCTGAGGCGCGTTTTGAGCAGCGTGATCTGCGCGTTATCTCCTTCGCTATGGGATGTGCTCAACGACGCGACCAGAAACTCATCGCCGCCCAGCCGGCCAATGATATCGTCCTGCTGTTTTTCTTCCGTCAGACGCTTGCCCACTTCAATCAGGAACTGGTCGCCAGCCTCGTGGCCGTAACGATCGTTAATTAGCTTGAAATCATCCAGATCGATGAACGCGATGACGGTGTTACGTTTAAGGTGCCGCGCCAGCGAAAATAGCGTGGTCAGATCTTCAAAAATGGCGCGACGGTTGGGTAAACCGGTAAGGGCATCCGTGTAAGAGTGCGCGATGAGGGCCGCATTGGCTTCGCGAAGCTGGGTTACCAGCGACTCTTTCTGAATGGACTGGGCAATCAGCCCGGCGAATAACTTTAGAACCTGTTCACCGCGCTCGCTAAGCGGCTTTCTGGCCGTGCTGGTGGCACAGAGCGTTCCGTAGAGTGAACCATCCGCAAGATGGACAGGAATACTCATGTAGGTCGTAATGCCGAGCGCTTTCGCCGTCTCGCACTCCGGCCAGCGTTCGGGAACGTCGTTGCTGAATACGGTGTCGCTATCCAGCGCGCGCTTGCACAGTGTTTCATCCCACGGGACGCTCAGCCCCTCAGGAATTGTCATCTGCTTGCTGTTGCGGGCGTAGAGGATATGCTGCAGTCGGGCTTCGATATCTACCTTGGTGAGGTAAGTCGACTCCATGTCAGTCACGATCTCCAGCATCTCCAGCAGCTGGCGAACGAGACCTTCAAGAGATTGTTCAGTGGCGAGGGTTTCTGAAACACGGGCAAGGATAATATCCGACATGACGTAGAATGACTCCCAGGCAGAAGACGTCTGCATCTGCATGTTATGCTGAATTTTTAGACTTCAGGCATAGTAAAACATGAATATAAAAAATTTAATATATGCAGGGAGAGGGCAGCAGCAGAGAAAAAAGGCCCCGTTGTTGAGACCGGGGCAAAGACATCTTGATTACGGAATGATGTTCTCTGGTCATATCGAGAACATGCCACACTATAGTGTTGAAAAGTGCAGTTAAAATGGAGAAATCATGGAGAAAGGGGCGATGACCCGTTACCCTTAGACTGTCATGATGTCAAAAGGATCAATGAGATGAGATTTCTGCTTCTGGCGCTGGCGCTTCCCCTGGCTGCCTGCACCGCGAAAACAACCCCACCCGATGCGCCGAAACCACCGCACGCTATCGGTATGGCGAACCCTGCCTCCGTGTACTGCCTGGAGAAAGGGGGGGAACAGGTCCCGGTTCAAAGCCCGCAGGGCGTCCGTACCGAGTGCAAATTACCGGGGGGCGAAGTGATTGATGAATGGACGCTCTATCGTCGCGACCATCCGCAACCCGCCAGGTGACAGACCTATATTGCCTGCGATACACTTCTCTTTAGGATTATTCTTAGCCAGTCCCTGGCTACCGTTACCGTGAGAGAAGTATGTTTCAGCTTAAACCGGGTAGCATGGCGATGATCATCGGTGCCCGCACGGCGTCAGGCCGTCGCAATATTGGTAAATCTGTTGAGCTGTTTGGCCTGTGTCAGCCCGGCCTGCGTTTCGTTAACCCGGTCAATGGCGTGATGACGCAATTACCCGCTACCGCCGATCGCGCCCTTTGGCTGGTGACTGGCGATGTTTACGCCTTTGACAACCAGCACGGCTTTGCGTTTGTCCGCGCCGAACATCTGATGCCGCTCACCCCCGATGAAGCGCCGCAAATGCTTGACGAGCTGGCGATCGGCTGATCAGAGATGGCGTAGCCAGTCGGCTAATACCAGGGCGTGATTCTGCTTTGTGTCTTTTGCAGCGTAGAGCAGGGTGACGGTCTGCCTGTTCGCCAGAGTCGCAAGACGCATTCCCTCGTCAGCATGCTGCGCCAGCTCTTCCCGATAGGCCTTGCTGAAGGCGGCGAAATCAATGGTTTCGCTATGAAAGGCCTTGCGTAATTCATTCGAGGGCGTGAGCGCTTTGCACCATTCATCATAGGTGAGGTCCGTTTTTTTAACCCCGCGCGGCCACAGTTTGTCCACCAGTACCCGATAGCCGTCGTCCGGACCAGCCTGCTCGTATACGCGTTTGCATTGAATCATAATTCCACCCTCCCAATTTAAGGTATTGTGATAATTGCAGAAGATCGGTAGTCTGAGGTTCCTTATGTTATCTGATAATACTCTGGCATAAGGAACCTTTCATGGAACACCTCCCGGTTAAAACGACGCTGCGTATTGCGCTGGTTGGCGATTACAATCCCAGTGTTATTGCGCATCAGGCGATCCCGCTGGCCATTGACGACGCCGCCGCAGTCCTTGACCTCACCGCCGATTACGACTGGCTTGCCACCACGGAGCTGACAAGCCCTGAAGATCTGGTGGGCTACGACGCCATCTGGCTGGTGCCTGCCAGCCCCTATAAAAACACCGAGGCGGCCTTTATCGCCGCGCGCTATGCGCGTGAAAACGGCGTACCGTTCCTGGGCACCTGCGGCGGATTCCAGCACGCGCTGATTGAGTATGCTCGCAATGTGTTGGGCTGGGCCGATGCGGCACATGCCGAGACGGATACCGAAGGCACCATGGTGATTGCGCCGCTGACCTGCTCGCTGGTGGAAAAAACCGATGCGATTGAGCTGCGCAAAAATACGCTGATCGCGAAAGCGTACGGCAAGCCGGAAATAGAAGAGGGTTATCACTGTAACTATGGCGTGTCGCCGGCGTTTTCCCAGGCGCTGGAAAGCGGTGATATGCATGTTACGGGCTGGGACGAACAGGGGGAAATTCGCGCCGCAGAACTGGTTACGCACCCGTTCTTCGTGATCACCTTATTCCAGCATGAGCGTGCAGCGCTGGAAGGTCGCCCGGTCGTGCTGGTGCAGGCGATGCTGCGCGCGGCTCGCGGGTAGGAAAAGGCAGACCCGATGGTCTGCCACAGTCTTTAACGGGGCGCGATCTCGCGATCTCGCCCGGCAAGCACGCCGCAGAGCGCCATTATCACGGCGGCCAGGGCGCAGCCCAGAAGCGGGATTTGCCAGTCTCCCGCGCTATCGTGAATTTTCCCCATCAGCGGAGGGCCGCAGGCGGCGAGCAGATAGCCAATCGACTGCGCCATGCCGGACAGCGCTGCAGCCTGGTGCGCGGAGCTGGCGCGCAGACCGATGAACGTCAGGCCGAGGATCATCGTTGCTCCGGAGCCAAAGCCAAACACCAGCGTCCACATCACCGCCATGTCAGGCATAAACCATAGCCCTGCCGCGCTTACCGCGCACATCAGCGCCACCGAGCCGGCGATCCCCCGCTGATCTTTCAGACGGTGGAGGATCAGCGGAACGGCAAGCCCCGGCACGGCCGTGGCCAGCTGCAACAGTCCGTGCACCGAGCCGGCCTGCGCTTCGCTGTAGCCGTGGCTGAGCAATATCGCCGGCAGCCAGCCGATGATGACGTAGTAAATCAGCGAGTTAATCCCCAAAAAGAGCGTGACCTGCCAGGCGAGGGCCGAGCGCCAGATGGCGCGGTTATGCAGCGCGCCAGCGCCCGTTACCGTCGCAATATGTTTCTGGCGCCACTGCGGCAGCCAGAGCAGCAGCGCGACCAGCGGAAACGCCATTAGCATCAGCAGCGCGCCATGCCAGCCTGCGCTACCCTGCGCCAGGGGAACAATCATCGCTGAGCCAAACGCCGCCGAGACCCCCATCGTCAGGGAATAGGCCCCGGTGAGTCGGGCTACCTGGCCCGGGAAGTCACGCTTAATTAATCCGGGTAACAGCACGTTCCCGAGCGCAATCCCGCAGCCGATGACCGCGGTTCCGATGAAAAGCAGCGCGGCGGAAGGCAGCGAGCGAAGTGCAATTCCGGCGCAAATCAGCAGCAGGGCGACAAACAGGCTGCGCTCCATGCCAATACGCCGGGCAACGCCTGCGGCGAGCGGTGAGACAAGGGCGAAAGCCAGCAGGGGTAGGGTGGTCAGCAGACCGGTTTGCGCCGTGCTTAAGCCATAATCAAGACGAATAGTGTCGAGCAGCGGGGCTGCGCCGGTAAAGGTGACGCGAAGCGTAGTGGCAATCATCAGGATGCCTGCAATCAACAGCGCGCCGTGTTTTCCTGAGGTGCGAATAGCAGTAGTCATTATGTTCTCATACGTTCAAGCGAGCGCACACAATACCGATTTTCCCGGCGGTTTAAATCAGGCTAAAATGACAGTTTATCGCTAAAATCGGACAAACTGATGATTGGTCTGGGACTGGACGGCTATGATCCCGATAGCCAGCACGATGCTGCCGTCGCATTTCGCATCCGCGTGGTGGCGGAGGAACAGTATATTCCCCGGCATCATCACCGTAAGGGGCAGCTGATTCTGGCCCTCGGCGGCGCGATCACCTGCGAAGTGGAAAATGCCATGCTGATGGTTCCGCCTCAGTACGCCGTCTGGATCCCCGGCCAGATGCCGCACAGCAACAGGGCCACCCCGGGCGCGCAGCTCTGCTTTTTGTTCATTGAACCGGGGGCGGCAAGCTTGCCCGACCGCTGCTGCACCCTGAAAATCTCCCCTCTGGTGCGGGAGCTGATTTTATCCCTGGCGGAAAAAACGCGTGAACAGCTCCCTCTTGCTGCCACGTTGCGCCTGGTGGACGTTCTGTTTGACGAGCTGCCGCTCCAGCGTCAGGAGCATCTGCAGCTGCCCGTCTCGCCCCATCCTAAAATTCGGCTGATGAGCGAGAAAATGGCGGAAGAGCCCGCCGCCTGGCAGACGCTGACGCAGTGGGCGAGCCACTTTGCCATGAGCGAACGCAACCTGGCGCGGCTGGTGGTGAAAGAGACCGGTTTAAGCTTTCGCCGCTGGCGTCACCAGCTGCAGCTGATCGTGGCGTTACAGCATTTGATCGGTGGGAAATCGGTACAGCAGGTGGCACAGACACTCGGCTATGACTCTACCACCGCGTTTATCACCATGTTCAGAAAGGGACTGGGCCAGACGCCGGCGCGTTATATGGCCAGCCTGACTACGACTTCCCAATAAACAGAGAGACAAGGCCTGCCGCAATCAGCGGCCCCACCGGAACGCCGCGAAAGAGCGCCACGCCCAGCACGGTGCCCACCAGCAGGCCCGCCACCAGCGAGGGTTGGCTGCTCATCAGCGTAACGCCGCGCCCGCCCAGCCACGAGACAAAAATCCCCACCGCGATTGCCACAAGCGATTTCCAGTTTACAAACGAGTGCAGCAGGGTTGAAGCGGGAAGCGTGCCGCTGGCGATGGGCGCCATTACCCCGATGGTTAAAATGATGATCCCGATGGTGAGGCCTTGTTTTTCTATCCACGGGAAAAAGCTATTTAACGGGGTCACGCGAACAATAATCAGCACCAGAATCGAGATGGCGACGGTGGTGTTATGGCTGACAAAGCCGAGCGCGGCGAGTGCCAGAAGAATGAGCAGAGTAGGGTCAAACATAGGGAATCCTTGCCAAAATAATCAACTTGCTTACTGTAAGCGCAAACGCGGCGGAGGACAGTTTTAAAAAGATTATATTGCTGTCATAACCTTGTCATTTACGCGGATTAAAACGAAGGCAGATATCGCAAAAGGGGTCGCCATCATGAACGATCACATGTTTGTTGAAACGCTGATTATCTCCTCATCGTTTTTCGCTATTGCCATTATTCTCGTCGCCTCCGTGCTGTTTCTGGAAAGAAAAGGCTGACAGGTCGTCAGCCATCACGGTTACGCTTTGTGGAAGGTTACCAGCTCAGGGCGGGCGATGCGCAGGTAATCCTGGGTATCCATAATCACGGATTTCTCCAGTAAACCGGCGTTAAAGGCGATTTCGTCAAAACGCTCGAACAGCAGCGGGTCGGCAACCAGCGCCAAATCAGGATGGAAGCTAAAGGGCGGGATAGCGCCGAAAACGCAGGCGGTCAGGGTACCGACCTCAGCCGGGCTGGCGAGGGAGGCCTTCAGCCCGCCAAAATGGCTGGCAAGCTGGCTCAGGTCGGCCTGCAGATCGGCGGCGAGGATCGCCAGAACGTGTTTTTTTACGCCGTTTCCCTTCACCTTGCAGACCAGGGCCTTTGCGCCTTGTCGCAGATCGGTCCCGCGAATTTCACTTACCGCTTCGCATTTCCCGACCGCCTCGTGCTCCATGACGCGAAACCGCGCGCCCTGCTCGGTGAGTAAGGTGATCAGCTGCTGGTGGGTTTCTGCCCCAATAACGTCGTCAGTCATAACGATTTCCCGGTGATAATCCATTTTGCAGGGTTCTACATTAGCACGGGATGAACGGGGTCGAAAGAAAACAGCCAGCGCGTTCGCTGGCTGTTGGATTATGCGTTGCTGGTAGCAGATTGTTTATGGAACAGCTCCCTGAACACCGGATAAATATCATCCTGGTCACGGATATGCTGCATGGCAAAATTATCGAACATTGCTTGCAGATGTTCATACTCCCGCCACAGGGTCTGGTGCGCGCGACGGGTAATTTCGATATAGCTGTAGTAACGCACCACCGGCAGAATTTTCTTCGCCAGAATCTCGTGACACAGCGGTGAGTCGTCGGCCCAGTTGTCGCCGTCGGACGCCTGCGCGGCATAAATGTTCCACTGCGCCGGGTCGTAACGCTCTTTGACCACTTCATCCATCAGCTTCAGAGCGCTTGATACGATGGTCCCGCCGGTCTCCTGCGAGTAGAAAAACTCATGTTCATCTACTTCTTTCGCCTGAGTATGGTGACGAATATAAACCACCTCCACGTTCTTATAGGTTCTGCTCAGGAACAGGTAGAGCAGAATATAAAAACGCTTCGCCATATCCTTCGTGGCCTGGTCCATCGAGCCGGACACGTCCATCAGACAGAACATTACCGCCTGGCTGGAGGGCTCAGGGCGTTTTTCGTAATTCTTGTAGCGCAGGTCGAAGGTGTCGATAAACGGTACCCGTTCGATCTTCGCTCTTAGTTCCGCAATCTCTTTACGCAGGCGCTCCTCTTCCAGCAGTTGCGCTGGTTCCGTATTTTCCACGACCTTCAGGCTGCTCTCCAGCTCGCGCAGTTCGCGCCGTTTGCCCGCCGTCATGGCCGTTCGTCGCGCCAGCGAATTCTGCAACGAACGCACGACGCTGATATTGGCGGGCACGCCGTTGGCGGTATAGCCCGCGCGATGGGTTTTGTATTCATTAAGCTGACGATGCTGATTCTTTTTCAGATTCGGCAGCGCCAGGTCTTCAAACAGCAGGTCGAGATATTCGTCTTTCGAAATCTGGAAGACAAATTCGTCCTGACCTTCACCGTCCTGGCTGGCCTGTCCCTGACCGCTTCCTGAACCACCGCCGCCGCCCTGAGGACGCTCAATTCTGTCGTTCTGAACGAAGTGGTCATTACCTGGGTGTACGCGATGGCGCAGGCCGCCTCGCCCCTGATGAAACATCGGTTCGCTGATGTCATCGGTGGGGATGGAGACAGACTCGCCGCTGTCGACGTCGGTCACCGAGCGTTTGTTGATGGCCTCGGAGATAGACTGTTTAATTTGCGCTTTATAACGACGCAAGAAGCGCTGGCGGTTCACCGTGCTCTTGTTTTTGCCGTTAAGACGCCGGTCAATAAACCAGGTCATATACCCCCCGTACTGCATTTGCCAACTTGCATTTTGTAGGCCCGGTCAGCGCTAACCGCCACCGGGCACTTGTTTTTAAGACGATTTACGCACGCGCAGATACCATTCGCAGAGCAGGCGGACCTGCTTGCGGGTGTAGCCTTTTTCCATCATACGGTCGACAAAATCATCGTGCTTTTTCTGCTCATCGGTTGAGGTTTTGGCGTTAAACGAGATCACCGGCAGCAGCTCTTCGGTATTGGAGAACATTTTCTTCTCAATGACCGTGCGCAGCTTCTCGTAGCTGGTCCAGTTCGGATTGCGCCCGTTGTTATGCGCTCTGGCGCGCAGGACGAAGTTCACAATCTCGTTACGGAAGTCTTTCGGGTTGCTGATCCCGGCAGGCTTCTCGATTTTTTCCAGCTCCGCGTTCAGGGATTCACGGTCAAACAGCTGGCCGGTATCCGGGTCGCGGTACTCCTGATCCTGGATCCAGAAGTCAGCATAGGTGACGTAACGGTCGAAAATGTTCTGCCCGTATTCTGAATAGGATTCCAGGTAGGCCGTCTGGATCTCTTTGCCAATGAACTCGGCGTATTTCGGGATCAGGTAACCTTTGAGGAACTCAAGGTAGCGTTCAGCCTGCTCCTGCGGGAACTGCTCGCGTTCGATTTGCTGCTCCAGCACGTAGAACAGATGAACCGGGTTGGCCGCCACTTCCGCATGGTCGAAGTTAAAGACGCGGGAGAGGATCTTAAACGCGAAACGCGTGGACAGACCGTTCATCCCCTCATCGACCCCGGCATAGTCGCGGTATTCCTGATACGACTTCGCTTTCGGGTCGGTATCTTTCAGGCTTTCACCGTCATAGACGCGCATTTTCGAATAGATGCTGGAGTTTTCCGGCTCTTTCAGACGTGAAAGGATGGAGAAGCGCGACAGCGTTTCCAGCGTTCCCGGTGCGCAAGGAGCGTGCACCAGCTCGCTGTGGTTAAGCAGTTTCTCGTAAATTTTGATCTCTTCGGAGATCCGCAGGCAATAAGGCACCTTGACGATGTACACGCGGTCAAGGAAGGCCTCATTGTTTTTGTTATTACGGAAGGTCACCCATTCAGATTCGTTCGAGTGGGCGAGAATAATCCCGTTAAACGGCAGGGCGGAGATACCTTCCGTCCCGTTGTAGTTGCCTTCCTGGGTAGCCGTCAGCAGAGGATGCAGCACTTTAATCGGTGCTTTAAACATCTCGACGAATTCCATAATCCCCTGGTTCGCACGGCACAGCGCGCCTGAGTAACCGTAGGCATCCGGATCGTTTTGCGCGAAGTTTTCCAGCTTACGGATATCGACTTTACCTACCAGCGCCGAGATATCCTGGTTGTTCTCATCACCGGGTTCCGTTTTGGCGATAGCGATCTGTTCAAGGATAGATGGCCAGACCTTCACCACGCGGAATTTGGTGATGTCGCCACCAAACTCGTGCAGGCGTTTTGCCGCCCACGGCGACATGATGGTGCCGAGGTAGCGACGCGGGATGCCATACTCTTTATCCAGAATCTGCGCGTCTTCCTGCGGATTGAACAGGCACAGCGGATGGTCGTTCACCGGGCTGCGTTCACCGTTGGCGCTCAGCACATAAATAGGAACGCGCTGCATCAGCGACTTCAGGCGTTCAGCCAGCGAGGATTTACCGCCACCCACCGGGCCGAGTAAATAGAGGATCTGTTTCTTCTCTTCCAGACCCTGAGCGGCATGCTTCAGATAGGAGACAATCTGTTCGATGGCATCTTCCATACCATAGAACTCTTCAAACGCCGGGTATCGGGCGACCACCCGATTCGAAAAGAGACGGGAAAGCCGAGGCTCCAGGGCAGTGTCAACCATGTTTGGCTCACCAATAGCCATCAATAGCCGTTCTGCCGCATTGGCATAGGCACTGCGATCTTGCCGACAGATGGTAAGAAACTCCTGCAGTGTGAACTCTTCGTCCTTGGCAGCTTCATAGCGCTGGCGATAGTGATCGAATATATTCATGGCATGCCGTCCTTTCGTTTTTTAGCACAGGATAAGAGCCGTTCGTATGAGTAGTGGAGGCTCCCGGAAGAGAATCTCTCGCACCTCACTGCCAGAGCAGCAACCTGTGTGCCAGGTCAGACGCTAAGAACCGCAGGGTGTTCAGGAAAACTCTTCTTAAATTAAAGCGTAGATGGCATTTGCAAAACTTGCATGCCCAGAAAATCTACTTTCAATGACATATCAATAACTCATCCAAAAATTTCCACTGTCGTTATAAGACAAATGCACGTTTTTCATTCAGTGGTCATATAAATGAAAGCGTGTTGTCATCTGAAAAGTTAAAAATAACGGGTTAATCAGACTGATTAGCAGGCAAAAAATTTTGGGATGTACGGGAATGGCGGTTACACTTCATCCGCTGATTATTTGACTACAGGAAAGAATGGATTGTGACCAAACTCAAACTTCTGGCATTAGGCATCCTTGCCGCGACCGCAGTGAACACCGCGCAGGCGGAAAGTCAGTGGACGGTTGGCGCGGGTGTTGGCGTCATTAACAGCCCGTATAAACAGTATGACCGTGATGTTTATCCTGTTCCCGTTATCACCTATGAAGGCGACAACGTCTGGTTCCGCGGGCTCGGCGGCGGCTACTATCTCTGGAACGATAAGGCCGATAAGCTCTCCATCATGGCCTACTACGATCCAACGCACTTCAAGCCGGGTGACAGCGACAGCCATGCGCTTCGCCAGCTCGACAAGCGTAAAAGCACCATGATGGCCGGGCTCTCGTATGTACATAACACCGAGTATGGCTTCCTGCGTACGGCCCTGGCGGGTGACACGCTGGATAACAGCAACGGCTTTATCTGGGATCTGGCATGGTTGTACCGCTACACCAACGGCGGGCTCACCCTGACGCCGGGTATCGGTGTGCAGTACAACAGCGAGAACTACAACGACTACTATTACGGCGTCTCTAAAAACGAGTCCCGCCGCAGTGGTCTGAAAAGCTACAGTGCAGATGACGGCTGGGATCCTTACCTGGAGCTGACCGCGAGCTACAACTTCCTTGGCGACTGGAGCGTGTACGGTACTGGCCGCTATGAGCGTCTGAGCGACGAAGTGAAGGATAGCCCGATGGTCGATAAGTCCTGGGCAGGCATCTTCTCTGTGGGTGTGAGCTACAAGTTCTGATTGCGCACTAATATAGTGCAATTGATGCATTAAAACGGGGCGTTTGCGCCCCATTTGCTTTAGCGTGGTGCAGAGAATTTATCGCTTAACAATGCGAATCGTCTGCCCTAAACGAGACGGTTTTTCTTCACTCGCTTTCTGCGGGTTAGTCACGCGAGCCGTTTCCACGCAGACAAACGTTTTATACCCATCATCCGTCATGTCGGCCATGCTGACGGACAGCGCAGGACCCGGGTTCCAGCCCACCACGTCGCTGTGATGATGATGCACCACTTCAATGCCGCGGTTAAGGGCACCGTCGTGGATCACGCTGCACGCTTCCGGGTGCAGGTAAACGCGATCGGTACGGTCAGGGAATGCCTGAACGCCGTCGCTCAGTTTGCCTTCTTTCGCGTTATCGACTTTGTCGATATAGGTATCGCCCAGGCCGCTCACCTTCACTGCGCTGATATCACCCACGTTGAAATAGGTGTGCAGGGCAGAGGTGGTTTCGAACTCGCCGTGAGCTTCCAGTTCGATTTCACAGGTTTTACCCAGCTTGAAGCGGGCATACAGGGTGAAATCGTGCGGCCAGAGAGCGCGGGTTTCATCATTAGCCTGCAGCTCAAAGGTCAGCACTGCGCCGTTGTCATCTTCGTTATGCGCTTTCAGCGTCCACTGCTGGTTGCGGGCAAAACCGTGAGACGGCAAACCCGGCTGTGCGGACGGGCCGAACCACGGCCAGCAGATCGGTACGCCACCGCGAATAGCCGCCCCTTTTTTGAAGGAGGTCGCATCGCTCAGCCACAAACCTTCGGCTTCACCTTCCGGTTTCCAGGAGAGCAGGTGCGCGCCGTTCAGCGCCACGGACGCTTTAACGCGTGGATGGTCAACGACGATAACGTCGGCACCGTCAATCTGACGGCGGGAGAGCACAGGGGTAAGTTGTTCGACTACCGGAAGTGCAAAAATTTTATTAGTCATTAAGCAATCCTCTGTCTAAAAACAATAAAAAAGGCGACCGAAGTCGCCTTTTTGGATCAAACACTCATCTCAACTTATTTGGAGATGTGAGCGATCAGGTCCAGTACTTTGTTAGAGTAGCCAGTTTCGTTGTCGTACCAGGAAACCAGTTTCACGAAGTTGTCGTTCAGTGCGATACCTGCTTTAGCATCGAATACTGAAGTGCAGATTTCGCCGTTGAAATCGGTAGATACAACGTCGTCTTCGGTGTAGCCCAGAACGCCTTTCATTGCGCCTTCGGAAGCAGCTTTGATCGCTTTCTTAATTTCTTCATAAGAAGCAGCTTTTTCCAGACGAACGGTCAGGTCAACAACGGATACGTTAGGAGTTGGAACGCGGAACGCCATACCAGTCAGTTTGCCATTCAGTTCTGGCAGTACTTTACCTACAGCTTTAGCAGCACCGGTAGAGGATGGGATGATGTTCTGAGCCGCGCCACGGCCGCCGCGCCAGTCTTTGTGAGACGGGCCATCAACGGTTTTCTGAGTAGCGGTAGTCGCGTGAACGGTAGTCATCAGACCTTCGATGATGCCGAAGTTGTCGTTGATAACTTTAGCCAGCGGTGCCAGGCAGTTGGTGGTGCAGGATGCGTTAGACACGATATCCTGGCCAGCGTAAGTTTCGAAGTTTGCACCACGAACGAACATTGGGGTGTTGTCTTTGGAAGGACCAGTCAGAACAACTTTCTTCGCACCAGCGGTGATGTGTTTACGCGCAGTTTCGTCGGTCAGGAAGATACCGGTTGCTTCAGCAACAACGTCAACACCGATTTCGTTCCATTTCAGGTTAGCTGGGTCTTTTTCAGCAGTAACGCGGATGGTTTTGCCATTAACAACCAGGTGGCCGTCTTTCACTTCAACGGTGCCGTCGAAACGACCGTGAGTTGAGTCGTACTTCAGCATGTACGCCATGTATTCAGCGTCCAGGAGATCGTTGATACCAACGATTTCGATGTCAGAACGTTTCTGAGCAGCACGGAAAACAATACGGCCGATACGGCCAAAACCGTTGATACCTACTTTGATAGTCATATATTCCACCAGCTATTTGTTAGTGAATAAAAGGTTGCCTGTAAAATTACAAAAACCTTACGCAGCGTCAAGCGGAATCGTGTCAATCATTGCGACAAATCAATCCTGTGACTAACGTTTGTGCGACTGACTCGCCTCACTTTCCCTTTGAGCTTGCACCCATATGGGGGCTGAGCCGGGATTTTAAAGTCCTCTCAGGATAAAAATGTGAACATGATCACAATTGCCTGACCGCTTATTCGCGACACATAAGTTTAGATCAAAAGTGCACGCAAGGGTGTTAATGTTTTGTTAGAATCCGGGTTAAAGATGTCTGTTTCTACAGCGAGATGTAAGCATATGTCGAACCAACGTAACCCTGACGATTTGAAAAAAAACCTCACAGAAATGCAGTTTTACGTGACGCAGAATCACGGAACGGAACCGCCGTTCACCGGGCGTTTACTGCACAACAAGCGAGACGGCGTCTACCACTGCCTGGTCTGTGATGCGCCTCTGTTCAATTCACAAACGAAATTTGATTCTGGCTGCGGCTGGCCGAGTTTCTACGAGCCGGTGAGCGATGAGGCCATTCGCTACCTGACCGACTCGTCGCACGGCATGGTGCGTACGGAAATTCGCTGCGGCAACTGCGACGCGCACCTTGGGCACGTCTTCCCGGATGGCCCACAGCCTACGGGCGAGCGTTTCTGCGTAAATTCGGCCTCAATGAGCTTCACCGATGATGAAAACGGTGACCAGATTAAGGGTTGAAAAAACGATTCAGCAAATTATTCCTTTGAAAGGGCGCGAGAGTGAATATTGATGACATGATTAGCGGCATGACGCCGGAGATTTATCAGCGTCTGGTGACCGCCGTAGAACTGGGAAAATGGCCCGACGGCGTTGCGCTGACGCCGGAGCAAAAAGAGAACAGTCTTCAGCTGGTGATGCTGTGGCAGGCGCGCAATAACACCGACGCGCAGCACATGACGATCGACACCCAGGGCCAGATGGTGATGAAGAGCAAGCGCGAGCTGAAAGAAGACTTCGGCATCACGCCGAAGCCGATTGCGACGATGAAAATGCAATAACGGTGCGGGTTGATACCCTCTCCCACAGGGAGAGGGCGTAAAAGACTACGCCTGCGTTTCCAGCCAGTCTTCGAGCGTATACAGCGTCGCGCCTTCCGCAGCCATATCCATAAACGCCTGAGCGCTGTCGTGCGGGTGAATGTTCACCCCGCGGCAGCCGTCGGTGATGACGCTGACGGTATAACCTAACTGGAGCGCGTCCAGCACGGTAAACTTCACGCAGTAATCCGTCGCCAGGCCCAGCACGATCAGCTCCGTGATTTCGTGATGACGTAACCACGCGTCCAGCGCCGTTTTCTGGCGATGCCCGTTATCAAAAAACGCGCTATAGCTGTCGATAGCCGGGTTTTCACCTTTATGGAACACCGCGTCGACGGCTTTCTGATTCAGGAGCGGATGTAGCTCCGCGCCTTCCGTCTGCTGTACGCAGTGATCCGGCCAGAAGGTTTGCGCCAGCCCGTCGAGTTCCCCCTGAGTGAAAGGCTCGACGTCGTGCTGGCTGGCAAAGCTGCCGTGGTTCGCCGGGTGCCAGTCCTGGCTTGCGACAACCGCTTCGCCGCGGGCTTTGCACCAGTCAATCAGCGTGTTTGCCACGTCAACGGTGCTGTCACCTTCGGCGACTGCCAGCGCACCGCCCGCGCAGAAATCATTTTGCAAATCGACCAGTAGCAGGGCGCGTTGCTTCATGAGCACTCCTTATTCGTCCGGGGTCAGCTCGCCGCGCAGGTTTTGCATCATCGCGCTGCGAATGGACTGAATGTCCAGATCCTGACTCAGTAAATAGTGAAGTTTAGTCAGCGTTGCCTCAACGGTCATATCGAAGCCGCTGATGACTCCCGCATGCGCCAGCGCGTTGCCGGTGGCATAGCCGCCCATGTTGACCTTTCCGGACATACACTGGGTCAGGTTCACGACCACAATTCCGCGCTCGCTGGCTTCCTGGAGCTCTTTCAGGAATTCGCCGTTCTGCGGGGCATTACCTACGCCATAGGAGCGCAGAATCAGCGCTTTCACCGGCTGGCGCAGGAAGTTACGCACCACGTCGGCAGAGATACCCGGGTAGATAGTGACCACGCCAATCGGTTGCGGAGTGATCGGATGCACGATCAGCTCGCCGGCGGTGTTCGGCGCAGGCGGCGTGCCCAGACGACGGATATGAATTCCGGCCTCCAGCAGCGGCTGCAGATTAGGGGAGGCGAAGGCGTCAAAACCGTCGGCATGAGCTTTGGTGGTGCGGTTGCCGCGATACAGGCGATTGTTAAAGAACAGCGACACTTCGTTGATCGGGTAATTCGCCGCCACGTACAGGGAGTTAAGCAGGTTGATCTGCCCGTCCGAGCGCAGCTCCGCCAGCGGGATTTGCGACCCGGTGACGATAACCGGCTTGCTCAGGTTCTCCAGCATGAAGGAGAGCGCCGAGGCGGTAAACGCCATGGTGTCGGTGCCGTGCAGGATCACGAAGCCGTCGTACTGGTCGTAATGGGCTTTAATGTCATCCGCGATATGCTGCCAGTCTTCCGGCGTCATGTCGGAGGAGTCCATCAGCGGCTCGTATTCGTGGATGGTGAAGTCAGGCATTTCCGGACGGTGGAATTCTGGCATCAGCGCAAGCTGACGCTGAAGGTGGCCGGAGACAGGAATATAGCCGTTTTCAGAGCGCTGCATACCGATGGTACCGCCAGTGTAGGCTACATAAATCGATTTCTTCTGCATGGTAGTGAGTTCTTGTTCTTCAAAAGAAAAAAATCCCCTCTTCGCGGGAAGAGGGGACGGTTTTTAACGGACGTTAGCGCAGGTCAGGCAAAACGCGTAACGACTCTGTGGATCGTTAAAGGCCGCGAGCTTATCGCTTTCCGCTTTCATCGCTTTCGCTGCCGTGGCGACCGGCGCAGGCAGGTAAGCCTGCATCGCCTCCGGCAGCATGGCGCGTACCGAGCCGGACATGCTGTCCATGACCATATCGAAGAACGACGGCTCGTCCTGGTAATACTCGATATGCCACTGCTTGAGCTTCGCCAGCTCGGCGGCTTTCTTCACCGCGTCATCGAAGTCGCCCAGGCTGTCCACCAGACCGTTGCTCTTCGCATCCTGGCCGGTCCAGACGTGGCCTTGCGCAATCTGGTCGATCTGCTCTGGCGTCTTTTTACGCGAGTCCGCCACCAGGGTGATAAAGCGCTTATAGCCGTTCTCAATGCTGAGCTGCATCATCTCAGAGACTTCCGGCGGCAGGGATTTGGTCACCGACACATCCGCCAGCGGAGAGGTGGCCACGCCATCGGTATGCACGCCCAGAGAATCCAGGCTGTTCTCCACGGTGTTGATCACCCCGAAGATGCCAATCGAACCGGTCAGCGTGCTTGGGTTGGCCACGATGTAGTTGGCTGGGGTTGAGATCCAGTAACCCCCGGAGGCGGCCATTCCGCCCATGGATACGACGACCGGCTTGCCGGCGGCACGCGCCGCGGCCAGTTCAGCGCGGATCACCTCGGAGGCGCTGACGCTGCCGCCAGGGCTGTTCACCCGCAGGACAATTGCTTTCACTTTTGGATCCAGGCGAGCATCGCGGATTTGTGACGCGGTAGTATCGCCGCCCACGTTCCCCGGCGTCTCCTGGCCGTCCATGATGGCGCCGTTGGCAAACACCACCGCGACGCTGTCACCGCTGTCATCCGGCTTTTTCGCCGAGTAATCATACATGCTGATGGCGCTGTAATTTTTGTCCTCTTTGCTCCAGCCAAACTGCTTGCTCAGGGATTTTTCAATCTCGGCGCTGGTGCCCAGGGCATCCACCAGTTTGTTATCCAGCGCATATTTCGCGGTATCACCGTCAACCTTACGCAGGCCATCCAGCACGCCCTGCGCGCCGGGGAACGCCTGCTCAGGCGTAATCTGGCGGTTAGCAGCAACGGTGCCGAGATAGTTCTGCCACAGCTCGCCAATCCAGCGGCTGTCCGCTTCACGGGCGGCAGGAGACATGTCGTCGCGGATAAACGGCTCGACGGCTGATTTATACGTGCCGACGCGGAAGACGTGGGTGGTAACCTTCAGCTTGTCGAGCAGGGATTTGTAGTACAGGCCGTTGGTGGCAAAACCGTGCAGATCCACCGTCCCCTGCGGGGAGAGCCAGATTTTATTGGCGAAGCTCGCCAGATAATATTGCCCCTGGCTGTAGCTGTCGCCCACGGCAATCACCGGCTTGCCGCTGTCGCGGAATTCGCGCAGCGCTTTACCGATGTACTGCATAGAAGGCTGATCGCCCCCGGCAAATTCTTTCAGATCCAGTACGATCCCGGTGATGTTACGGTCGTCTTTGGCCTGGCGGATGGTATCGACGATATCAAACAGGGAATTTTCCTGCAGACGATCTGAGGTTGCGCCAAACAGCTGGCGACCAATCACGCTCAGGCGACTGCTGGTGGACGGCTTATCAACGATAACGCCGGTGATATCGAGTAATAGCGCGCCGCGCGTTGAATGCTGCGCCTGATTCGCGCTGCTGATATGCATCCAGATGCCCGCGCAAACCAGAACCAGGAAGATGAAGAAGATGTTCATCACCAGGTTGCGGACGAAGTTGAGCAGTCGCCACGTCCATTTAAAGAAACCGGCAATGATTCGCCAAAGGGTTCGCATGTATTCTCCCTAACCAGAAAATGACTGTTTCCGTCGCCACTGGACGGTAATGTTGGGTTATCGTAATGACCCAACCGCCACTTGTCAGCAGGAATCGCCTGCCAGGCTGTAACAAAATCTGCCGTCGTGTTAATTTTGTGAGTAAATTTCAAGAAAGGAGTTAACCAATGGACGCACTCGAACTGCTTGTTAACCGCCGTAGCGCTTCCCGTCTGGCCGAACCTGCCCCGGCAGGCGAGCAGCTGGAGAACATTCTGCGTGCCGGCATGCGTGCCCCCGATCACGGCACGCTGCAGCCGTGGCACTTCTTTGTGATTGAAGGCGAAGGCCGCGATCGTTTCAGCCAGCTGCTGGAACAGGGCGCGGTTGCCGCCGGGCAGGATGAGAAAGGGATCGACAAGGCGCGCAATGCCCCGTTCCGCGCCCCGATGATTATCGCCGTCGTGGCGAAATGCCAGGCCGGCCATAAGGTGCCGGTCTGGGAGCAGGAAATGTCCGCAGGCTGCGCGGTGATGGCGATGCAAATGGCCGCCGTCGCGCAGGGCTTTAACGGTATCTGGCGTACCGGTGCGCTGACCGAAAGCCCGGCGGTCCGTGACGGTTTTGGCTGCGGTGAGCATGACAAAATTGTCGGTTTCCTCTATCTCGGCACCCCGCAGCTTAAAGCCTCCAGCACCATCAGCATTCCGGACACCACGCCTTTCGTCAGCCATTTCTGATAACGCACCTAAACTGTCTGGATTCTGAGCATCTGCCGCAGAATTCAGACAGTCATACTTACCTCTTTATGGAATGAGCGCTACCATAGCGCGATTGAGATGACAGGAGACGTCCATGAGCGAGCAAACCATTCGTTTAACGCAGTACAGCCACGGAGCCGGTTGCGGTTGTAAAATTTCCCCGAAAGTGCTGGAGACCATCCTGCACAGTGAACAGGCGAAGTTTGTCGACCCGAACCTGCTTGTCGGCAATGAAACGCGTGACGATGCTGCAGTTTATGACTTAGGTAACGGCACCAGCATTATCAGTACTACCGACTTCTTTATGCCGATTGTCGACAATCCGTTCGACTTCGGGCGCATTGCGGCCACCAACGCCATCAGCGATATCTTCGCGATGGGCGGTAAGCCGATCATGGCGATTGCCATTCTGGGCTGGCCGATCAACACCATCCCGCCGGAAGTGGCCCGTGAAGTGATTGATGGCGGACGCTTTGCCTGCCAGCAGGCGGGGATTGCCCTGGCCGGCGGTCACTCTATTGATGCGCCGGAGCCTATCTTTGGCCTGGCCGTTACCGGCGTAGTGCCGACCGAACGCGTGAAGCGCAACAGCACCGCGCAGGCGGGCTGCAAACTGTTCCTCACCAAGCCGCTGGGCATTGGCGTGCTGACCACCGCCGAGAAAAAATCCCTGCTGAAACCGGAGCACAAAGGCCTGGCAACCGAAGTCATGTGCCAGATGAACCTCGCCGGTGCGGCGTTTGCCAATATCGACGGCGTGAAGGCGATGACCGACGTCACCGGTTTTGGTCTGCTGGGACACCTCTCTGAAGTGTGTCAGGGCGCGGGCGTGCAGGCGCAGGTCTGGTATCAGGACGTGCCGAAGCTGCCGGGCGTGGAGGAGTATATTGCTCAGGGCGCGGTCCCGGGCGGTACCCAGCGCAACTTCGCCAGCTACGGTCACCTGATGGGCGAAATGCCTGAGGAGTGGCGCAACCTGCTGTGCGATCCGCAAACCTCCGGCGGCCTGCTGCTGGCGGTCACGCCGGAATCCGAAGCCGAGGTTCAGGCCACTGCCGCCGAGTTCGGCATCACCCTGACGGCGATCGGCGAGCTGGTGACCGCACGCGGCGGTCGTCCGATGATTGAGATCCGTTAATTCGATGCGGTTGTTTATTGCCGAAAAGCCGAGCCTGGCCCGTGCCATCGCCGACGTGCTGCCTAAGCCGCATCGCAAGGGCGACGGCTTTATCGAATGCGGTAACGGGCAGGTGGTCACCTGGTGTATTGGTCACCTGCTTGAGCAGGCGCAGCCGGACGTTTACGACAGCCGCTACGCCCGCTGGAACCTGAACGATCTGCCCATCGTGCCGGAAAAATGGCGTCTGCAGCCCCGGCCTTCGGTCACCAAACAGCTCAACGTGATCAAGCGTTTCCTGCATGAAGCGGCTGAAATTGTGCACGCGGGTGACCCGGACAGGGAAGGGCAGCTGCTGGTGGATGAGGTGCTGGACTATCTTGAGCTGGCGCCGGAAAAGCGCCAGCAGGTGCAGCGCTGCCTGATCAACGACCTCAACCCGCAGGCCGTCGAGCGGGCGATTTCGCGCCTGCGCGCCAACAGCGAGTTTATTCCGCTGTGCGTCTCGGCTTTAGCCCGCGCCCGCGCCGACTGGCTGTACGGCATCAACATGACCCGCGCCTACACCATTCTTGGGCGCAACGCGGGCTATCAGGGCGTGCTTTCCGTGGGGCGCGTGCAGACGCCGGTGCTGGGGCTGGTGGTGCGTCGTGACGAAGAGATTGAGAACTTCGTCGCCAAAGATTTCTTTGAAGTGAAAGCGCATATCGTCACGCCTAAAGACGAACGCTTTACCGCCGTCTGGCAGCCGAGCGATGCCTGCGAATCGTACCAGGATGAAGAGGGGCGCCTGCTCCATCGTCCGCTGGCGGATCATGTGGTTAACCGCATTACCGGCCAGCCGGCTATCGTCACCAGCTATAACGATAAACGGGAATCAGAACCCGCGCCGCTGCCGTTCTCGCTGTCGGCCCTGCAGATTGAGGCCGCGAAGCGCTTTGGCCTCAGCGCGCAGAACGTGCTGGATATCTGCCAGAAGCTCTACGAAACCCATAAGCTTATTACCTATCCGCGTTCGGACAGCCGCTATCTGCCGGAAGAGCACTTTGCCGGTCGCCACTCGGTGATGAACGCCATTAGCGTGCACGCGCCGGATCTGCTCCCGCAGCCGGCGGTAAACCCGGACACCCATAACCGCTGCTGGGACGACAAAAAAGTCGATGCCCACCACGCGATTATCCCGACGGCGCGCGCCAGCAGCGTCAACCTGACCGAGAACGAAGCGAAGGTCTATAACCTGATCGCCCGTCAGTACCTGATGCAGTTCTGCCCGGACGCGGTATTCCGCAAGTGCGTGATTGAGCTTGAGATTGCCAAAGGTAAGTTTGTCGCCAAAGCGCGTTTCCTTGCGGAAGCGGGCTGGCGCACGCTGCTCGGTAACAAAGAGCGCGACGAGGAGAACGACGGCACGCCGCTGCCGGTGGTCGCCAAAGATGACGAACTGCTGTGCGAGAAGGGCGAAGTGGTTGAACGTCAGACTCAGCCCCCGCGCCATTTCACCGATGCGACGCTGCTGTCGGCGATGACCGGCATCGCCCGGTTTGTGCAGGATAAAGATCTGAAGAAGATCCTGCGCGCCACCGACGGTCTGGGGACGGAAGCGACGCGAGCGGGGATCATCGAGCTGCTCTTTAAGCGCGGCTTCCTGGAGAAAAAGGGACGCTACATCCACTCAACGGAACCGGGCCGGGCGCTAATCCACTCTCTGCCGGAGCTGGCCGCCAGGCCGGACATGACCGCACACTGGGAATCGGTGCTGACGCAGATCAGCGAGAAGCAGTGCCGCTATCAGGACTTTATGCAGCCGCTGGTCGGGACGCTTTACCAGCTGATCGATCAGGCGCGCAGCACGCCGGTGAAAACGTTCAGAGGGATGGTTGCACCCGGTAGCGGCGCGAAGAAACCGTTCAAGAAGAAAAAGAGCGCGGCCTGATACGCCCGGTTTTCTCCCTCTCCCTGTGGGAGAGGACCGGGGTGAGGGCACCCGGCCGCACGATATAAACCTTAAATCACACCCTGCCCAATCATCGCATCCGCCACCTTCACGAATCCGGCGATATTCGCCCCGCGCACGTAGTTGGTTTGCGACGCCTCGCCGCCGTACTCCACGCAGGCATGGTGAATATCCAGCATGATGTGGTGCAGGCGCGCATCCACTTTCTCCGCCTTCCAGCCGAGACGCGCGGCGTTTTGCGCCATCTCGAGGCCGGAGGTCGCCACGCCGCCCGCGTTAGCGGCCTTGCCCGGCGCAAACAGCACGCCCGCTTCCAGGAACAGGTCCGTCGCGTCGATGGTGGTCGGCATATTCGCCCCTTCGGCCACCGCTTTTACGCCGTTGCTAATCAGGGTACGCGCGGCGTCCGCATCCAGCTCGTTTTGCGTTGCGCACGGCAGGGCGATATCCACCGGCACGCCCCACGGCTGTTTCCCTTCCAGGTAGGTCAGGCCAAGCTCCCGGGCATAATCCGCCACGCGACCATCGCGGCTGGCTTTAATTTCACACAAACGCGCCAGCTTCTCTGCCGTGAAGCCCGCCTCATCCACCACCGTGCCGCTGGAGTCAGAGGCGGTCACCACGCGAGCGCCAAACTGCATCGCTTTCTCAATCGCGTACTGCGCCACGTTACCGGAGCCGGACACCGCGACGCGCATGCCTTCAAAGCCTAAACCGTGACGCTTGAGCATTGCCTCGGTGAAGTAAACCAGGCCGTACCCGGTCGCTTCCGGGCGGATCAGGCTCCCGCCAAACGACAGCCCCTTGCCGGTAAAGACGCATGCGCTGTTGTTGGAGAGCTTTTTCATCATCCCGGCCATAAAGCCCACTTCACGTCCGCCCACGCCGATATCACCGGCAGGAACGTCGGTATCCGGGCCGAGGTGACGGTAGAGTTCGGTCATCAGCGCCTGGCAGAAGCGCATGACTTCGCCTTCGCTTTTGCCTTTTGGGTCGAAATCGCTGCCGCCTTTCCCGCCGCCCATCGGTAGCGTGGTGAGGGCGTTTTTAAAGGTCTGCTCGAAGCCGAGGAATTTCAGAATCGACAGGTTCACGGACGGATGAAAACGCATGCCGCCCTTAAACGGGCCAATGGCCGAGTTAAACTGAACGCGCCACGCGCGGTTAACCTGTACCTGATTGCGATCGTCAACCCACGTCACGCGGAACTGGATCACGCGCTCTGGCTCCACAAGGCGTTCAAGCAACGACATCTGGCGATAACGCGGGTTTTGTTCAAGGAAGGGCCACAGGGTGGTCATAACTTCACGCACGGCCTGCGCGAACTCGCTTTGGTGCGGGTCGCGCTGCTGAACATGGGCAAGGAAACTTTCCAGAGAGCGTGTCTGATCCATAGATATAAGAACCTCTTATCGTATTTTATGTTTATTACTTATGCGATTTGTGTTGTTTTTTTGACTATACCACCCGTACCGCTTTGTGAGGCAAGCAGAAATTTATGACGAAAGGGAAATTAATGAGAGGGCGGGCGTCATAACGAAAAGCGATGAAGAGATAAATTAAAGGTTCCGCTCGGGTTTACCGTTATAGTCATTATCAAGGAACTACAGGAAGATGTGTCTATGAAACGTTATCTACTCACCGCGTTATGCTTGATCTTTACCGCAGGCGCGCAGGCTGACCGCATTCGCCCGGACGTGGAGGTGAATGTGCCACCGGAAGTGTTTAGCTCCAGCGGCCAGAATCAAACGGTGCAGCCCTGCAATCAGTGCTGTATCTATCAGAATCAGAACTACTCGGAAGGGGCCGTTGTGAAAGCGGACGGCATTCTGCTGCAGTGCCAGCGCGACGAGCGCGCCATCAGCACGAACCCGCTGGTCTGGCGTCGCGTAAAACAATAAAGGCTTCCAGCAGCGGAATATCCGCAGGGGCTAAGGCGTAGCCAAACGCCTCTTCCGGCGTACACCACGCGAGCGCGCTGTGGTAGTGCGCCGTGAGCTCGCCGCGAAAATCAGGAACGTGCCAGGCATGCAGGTTAATCAACCGCTGGGAGACTTCCCGCTGGTGGCTTGCCACGTATTGCCCCGGCAGGGCGTCAATGCCCAACTCTTCACGCAGCTCGCGGATAAGCGCTTCTGGCTGGGTTTCTCCGGCCTCGACTTTACCGCCTGCAAATTCCCACATTCCCGGCTGGTCGGCGTGGGCAGGGCGCTGCGCCAGTAAAATGTTGCCCTCTTTTTCGATGATGGCGGCAACGACATCGAGTGTTTTCAGCATGGTCGTCAATAATTGATAGCGAAAAAAGACATATTATCGTGCCCTTTCTCAGAGTCCAGTAAACAGGAGAATCAGGTGAAAGAGTCCACCGCCTGGGTTGCCCCCCTCGAATCCCTTCCCGCCAGCCTTAAACCGATAGCCGCCATGCAGAAAAAGCATTTTGGCGCGGTGCTGAATCCCACCCGCTGGTGGGGGCGCATGCCGCGTCTGTTCTGGCTGGTGGCGCTGTTTGTCGGCTTTCTGGAGCGCCGTCGCGCGCGCCTGACGCCCGCGCTGCGTTCGCTGCTCATGACGCGGGTATCCCAGCTCTGTCACTGCGCTTTCTGTATTGATGCCAACAGCCTGCGTCTGGCCGAGCGCTGCGGCACGCTGGATAAGGTTCAGGCCGTGAGCGACTGGCAGGATTCCGCCTTGTTCACCGAGCAGGAGCGCGCGGCGCTGGCCTACGCCGAGGCGGTAACCGCCACGCCGCCCCGGGCGGATGAGACAGTCAGAACGGCGCTGAAACGCCACTTCACGGACGAGGCCATCACCGAGATGACGGCGCTGATTGCGTTTCAGAATCTCTCCGCCCGTTTTAATGCCGCGCTGGATATTCCGGCGCAGGGGCTGTGCGCCACGTTTAACGAGACTCCCCATGCTTGACCGTCACCTGCACCCGCGGGTAAAGCCCGCGCTGAATCGTCTGGTTTCCATGCTGGATAAGCCGGGCATCACGCCCGACGGATTGACCCTGACCGGGTTTGCCATCGGCGTGCTGGCGCTGCCGTTTCTGGCCCTCGGCTGGTATCCGGCGGCGCTGGCCGCCATCGTGCTTAACCGCCTGCTGGATGGTCTGGACGGCGCGCTGGCGCGCCGGAGAGGGCTGACCGACGCGGGGGGATTTCTCGACATCGCGCTCGATTTTCTGTTCTACGCCCTGGTGCCGTTTGGCTTTGCGCTCGCGGCTCCCGCAGAGAATGCGCTTGCGGCCGCCTGGCTGCTGTTTGCGTTTATCGGTACCGGCAGCAGCTTTCTGGCGTTTGCGGCGCTGGCCGCAAAGCACGACATCGACAACCCCGGCTATGCGCACAAGTCGTTTTATTACATCGGTGGGTTAACGGAAGGGACAGAGACCATCGCGCTGTTCGTGCTGTGCTGCCTCTTCCCGGCACATTTTGCGCTGTTCGCGTGGGTATTCGGCGCGCTGTGCTGGCTGACCACCACAACGCGCGTCTGGAGCGGCTATGTAACGCTGAAGTCACTCACCCGTTAGAGAGCACTCTCGGGCCCGCGCTCTCCGGTGGTGACCGGGTTCTGCGGGTGACTGCTCCATTCGTACCAGCCGCCGTCATAGACGGCGACATTCTTCCAGCCCATCGCCCGGGCGTACATAAAGGTTTCTGACGCCCGCCACCCGGTGCCGCAGTAAAACGCGACGTGCTGTTCCGGCAGAATATTCCAGCGCTTCCACTGGGCGGCGATATCGTCCGCGCTGCGCATGGTGCCATCCGGATTATGGAAATCTTCCATATGGGTCGCGTCGCTGCCCGCATGACCCCAGCGGGCACCGGCAATTTCACCTTTTGGCTTGATGTAGCTGTAGCCGCTGGTTTCGCCGATGAACTCCGGCCAGGAACGAATGCTGACCAGGGAGGCATCCTGACGGTGCAGCATCCCGCGCGCCTGTTCCATATCAACCATCAGCTGCGGCTGGCCGGGGATCGGCGCGCCAAAATCGGGGGCTGGCGTCACTTTCGCGGGCGTGCCGCGCTCAACCGGGAGGCCAGCATCCGACCACGCCTTCCAGCCGCCGTCGAGAATACGCACATCCTGCACGCCCGCATACAGCATGATCTGCGCCACGCGCGCGGCGGCGTAAACGTCACGGCCATACAAAATGACGGTGGTGTCGTGACGGATCCCGTGCTTTGCCAGCATCGCTTTCAGCGCGTCGTCGGAGACTTTATTCCACAGCGGCTCGCTCTCCACCTCGTTGGTGTCGATGTAGCCTGCGCCGGGAATGTGGTTCAGCAGGTAAAACTTCGGTGCGCCCCAGGCGGCTTCAATCACTTTCCAGTCACCCGCCGGCGCGGCGGTCACGGGTTTACCCTGCTGGAGGCGGTGGATCCACTGCGGGTAAACCAGTTGTTCAAAGTGGGGCAGGCGCTGAAGGCGGTCGGGCGTCTGCAGCGCGTCGCTGAGCAGCGAGACGTGGCGGTATCCGGCCTTCTCCAGGCGGGATTTCACCGCCAGGTTATCGTTCTCGTCGCCGTACAGGGCGATGGCCGTCGCGGGCGTAAGCTGATGCTGCTTTGCCCAAAGCGCAATCTGCTCGTCGCTCATTGCGCCCAGCCAGGCGGCAGCCAGGTTGAGTGCGGCGGGTTCATGCCCGGAAGGGCCGCTGAGGGTTTGCGGCCAGCCGTTATAGAACGCGCTGGGGCGGGTGTCGACAGGCGTGCCGTGCTGCGCCTGAAGCTGGGAGAGCGTCATCGCGTTGGGCATATCAGCCGCCAGAGAGGAAAAGGACGCGAGGCCGCAGAGCAGGGCCAGCGCGGTCAGTTGAGAAACACGTTTCATCGAATAGCCTGACGTCAGTAAAAGAGGGGGGCATTGTCGTCTCTCCCGAAACGGAAAACATTGCGTTAGCACATCATTGCCAGCGAGAAATCTCAACCAGCTCGCCGCCGGGTGGAATATCGTCCTCATCGTGCGTGACCAGCACCACCGGGATATTGCGCGCGCGGACGGCGTCAAAAACCCATGTCCGAAACGTTGTGCGCAGCGTTTTATCGAGACGGCTGAACGGTTCATCCAGCAGCAGCGCCTGCGGCTCTGCGAGCAGGGCGCGCAGCAGGCTAACCCGGGCACGCTCGCCGCCGGAAAGCGTGGCCGGATCGCTGGCGTAATGACCGCTCAGCCCGGCGGAAGCCAGCGCCTGCTCGACCGCTTCCCGACGCGCGCGTCCGACGATCCGCTCGGGCAGCGCCAGCATCAAATTCTGCCCGACGCTGAACGGTTCAAACAGCAGCGTATCCTGAAAGAGAATGCCCAGCCCGCGTGATTCAACGGGAAGGCCGTCGCAGCGGCGCGCGTCGAGCCACAGTTCGCCCCGCGCCTGGAAATCGTCTGACAGTGCGCCGATCATCCACGCAAAAAGGGTCGATTTGCCGCTGCCGGACGGCCCCATCAGGGTAACGATCTCCCCGCGAGGAACGCAAAAATTGACCTCGCGGAAAAGCGGTTCGATGGTGAGATCTTTTACCTTCAGCATTAACGTAATCCTTGACGGTATCGGCCCGCGAGCCGGGATAACAGGGCGGCAAGACCGAACGCCGTGCCCGTGACCAGCAGTAATCCCAGCGCCCGGTTAGCGAGAACAGGGATGCTGCCCCCGCTGCTGAGCGCGACGGTTTCGGTAGTCAGCGTGGCGAAACGCCCCGCGCCAAGCCAGAGCGTCGGCATGTATTGCGCCATGCTGACGGAAAAGCCGGTGGCAAAGGCCAGCAGCGCCGGGCGCACCAGCAGGGGGCATTTCAGCAGTAGAAATATTTTCGCCCGTCGCCAGCCGAGCGTTCTGGCGGTAAGGATAAGCCGGGGATCGATCCGCCGCCAGGCGGGCTGCAGAACCAGCAGCATCCAGGGTAACACCCACAGCAGATGGCTCCAGAGTACGGCGGCAAAGTGCCCGTCGAGCCCCAGACGCAATGCAATAAAGTATTGCCCGGTGACGAGCGGCAGCGCAGGAAGGGCGAGCGGTGACCACACCCATGCTGCGCCGCGCTGCGGTCCCCATTCCAGCCAGAGAAAAATAACGATGAGGGCGATCAGGCTCGACAGCAGGCCGAAGGAAAGGCTGGTCTCCACGGGGCCAACGTCGCCCCCTTGCGCCAGCATCAGCAGTACCGCGGCGCACAGGATGCCGCACGCGGGCAGTAATCCGCTGAATGCCCGCTCAGGCAGGACGCGCTGAGACCTTCGGCGCGCCCCCGCGAGGTCCGGGATTGTGCGACGCCATACCCTCCAGAGGCCGTATCCGAGGGCGGCAAGCGCGGCCAGCAGTATAAGAAGAAACAGGCACAGCAGCATTCCTTTTGCCTGCTGCTGCGCGTCGCCCTGGCTTAGCCACTGCCAGGCCAGCACGGCCAGGGTGGGCGGGTTGCCGGGTCCGAGAACAATCGCCACGTCCACGACCGAGAGCGACCATGCCAGCACCGCCAACATCACCGCGCCGAGGACAGGCGCGATCGCCGGGAGGATCAGCCAGCTGAGCGTCTGAATACGCCCGTAGCCAAAGGTTTGCAGGACGATCTTCTGCTGCGCGAGCCGTTGTTCCGGCAGCACGGCGTAAATGGCCCACAGCACGAACGCGCTCTCTTTGACCGCGAGCGTCACGCCCAGCCCAACGCCGTAGCGGTCAAACGGAGCCGTACAGACGGTACAGAGCTGATAAAACAGACCGCCCTCGGCAAACAGCAGCAACGCGCTGGTGGCGAAAGCCACATGGGGGATCGCCAGTAGCCACGGCAGGCGGGTCGTGAGGCGTCGCCAGCGTTGACCGGGCCACAAAAGGCAGACGAAGAAAAGGGCAATCAGCAACGCCCCCAGCGTGGCGATAAGCGTTGAGACCAGCGTGGCGACGGTCGCCTGCGGCAGCTGCGGATCGTTCAGCAGCCGCTGCCAGTTTGTCGCAGAAAGCGCCGGCGCGAACAGCATCACGCCGGCGGGAAGGATCGGCAGATAAATCACTGCCATCGCCAGCCAGACAAGCCCGCTCAGCGGGTGCCGTAACGGCGCAGCCATTCCTGCTCCAGCGCGTTCACCCAGGCAGACTGCGGCTCTGCAAGCACCTGCGGCAGCCCCTGAGGCGTATGGGCCAGCAGCTGTTTCGCTTCCTCTTCGGGCAGCGCTTTCGCATCCAGGACGCTCGGGTCTCCCCAGATGGCCGGGTCGGCCTTGCGGATTTGCGCCTGCGGTGACAGCAGGAAATTAGCGACCACCTTTGCGCCCGCGCTCGCGCCGGCATTGGCCGGTATAGCCACAAAATGGACGTTGCCGAGCATCCCGCTCTCGAAACCAAAGCTGTAGCTGTCGGCGGGCAGTTCACCGCTCGCCACTTTCTGCTGCGCATGGGACGGGTTAAAGGTCAGCGACAGGTTCAGACTGCCGCTGGCAAGCAGGGCATCCATTCGGGCAGGTGAGGGAGGGAAATCTTTTCCTTCGCGCCACAGCAGCGGGTGCAGCTTATCGAGGTAGGCCCAGAGCGGCGCCGTAACCTGAGCAAACGTTGCATCGGGCGCTTTTTGTAAAGCTTCAGGGCGATCGGTGAGCGTCAGAAGCAGCTGCTCCAGAAAGGCCGTGCCGGTAAAATCGGGCGGGCGAGGATAGCTGACCTTGCCCGGGTGCTGCTGCGCGTACGCCAGCAGCGTCTGCGGATCCGCCGGCGGCGTCGGCATGCTGGCTTTACGGGCGATAAAGGTCAGCTGCGCGCCGCCCCACGGGGATTCCGCCCCGTCGGTTGGAATCGCAAAATCTTCCGTAACGGGTTTGCGGGTATCGACATAGCGCCAGTCTGGCAACGTCTGCGCCCATCCGGTTTGCAGCAGGTTCGCCTCTTTTAACGTGCGGAAGTTTTCGCCGTTGACCCACAGCAGGTCAACCGAGCCGTTGGCCTTACGCCCTGCGGCGGCTTCGGTCTGAATACGTTTTACCGCATCGGCGGCATCCGCCAGCGGGACGATTTTTAGGGTAATGGCGTAGTGCGTTTGCATCTCACCGCTGACCCACTCAAGGTAGCGGTTGACCGCCGGATCGCCGCCCCAGGCGTTAAACCAGACGGTCTGGCCTTTGGCCTGCTGTTGAATAGCGTGCCAGCTTTCGGCGGCACAGAGGGGGGCTGCAAGCAGCAGACCGGTCAGGAACGCGCAAAAACGCACACGGCGCATAATGCCTCACTTTTTAACAGACGGGAGATAACGGGAAAACAGCCGGCGCGTCGCCAGCGGCAATAACCCCAGTAGTGTAAAGGCGATTAGCATGCCCGGCGACAAAATATCGCGCAGCGACGACACTTTCCCCAGCTCGCGTCCGGCGTTGAGAAAGACCACCGTCGCGGGCAGCATGGCGACCTGGCTGACCCACCAGTAGCTGCAGACTCCAATGCGGGTCAGCCCCATCAGCAAATTCACCAGGAAAAACGGGAACAGCGGCATCAGGCGCAGGGCAAAAAGATAGCCCGCGCCGTCATGCGCCATCCCGGCGTTCACCGTTTTCATCTGCTGAGCAAACCGCCGCTGGACCCCGTCGCGCAGCAGATAACGGCTGGCGAGCATCGCAAGCGTCGCCCCGAGCGTGGAGGCAAACGAGACCAGAACGGTGCCTTCCCACAGGGGAAATAACGCTCCGCCCAGCAGGGTGAGGATCGCCGCGCCGGGGATCGACAGGGCGGAGACCGCCACGTAGAGCGCAAAAAAGATCAGCGCGCTTCGCAGCGGCGCGTGATCAACATAGGAAAGGAGTGCCTGCTGGTGGGTTTTAATGCCTTCCAGGGAGAGCGTGCCTGGAGGAAGCATGACAAACGTCAGAATAAATGCGCCCAGAAGGGCGCACAGGAAAAGTGTTTTTCGAATGTTCACGCGACATTACAGCTTGAATTTAGCCCACACCGGCGCGTGGTCAGACGGTTTTTCCATGCTGCGGATCTCATAGTCGATCCCGGTTTCGATGCAGCGTTCTGCCAGCGGCGAACTGGCCAGCAGCAGGTCGATACGCAGGCCGCGGTTGTCGTCAAAGCCCTTTGAGCGGTAGTCAAACCAGGAGAAGCGGTCCTGCGTGTCCGGGTTGGCGGTACGGAAGGTATCCACCAGGCCCCAGTCCAGCAGGCGCTGCATCCACTCGCGCTCTTCCGGCAGGAAGGAGCATTTGCCGGTACGCAGCCAGCGTTTGCGGCTGTCTTCACCGATGCCAATATCCAGATCGGTCGGGCTGATGTTCACATCACCCATGATCAGCACCGGATTGTCTTTGTTGAGTTCGGTTGTCAGGTAGTTCTGCAGATCCTGATAAAACTTGGCTTTAGCCGGGAATTTGGTCGGATGGTCGCGGCTCTCGCCCTGGGGAAAGTAACCATTAATCACGGTGATGTTCCCCAGCGGGGAAGGCAGTTCCGCCATGATGATGCGGCGCTGTGCTTCTTCGTCATCGCCGGGAAACCCACGGCGGACGGAAACTGGCGTCTCTTTGGTCAACAGCGCAACGCCGTAATGGCCTTTCTGCCCATGATAGAAGACGTTGTAGCCGAGCTTCGCCACCTCTTCGAGGGGGAACATGTCGTCGTGAACCTTGGTCTCCTGCAGGCCGATCACATCTGGCTGATGTTGTTCAACGATAGCTTCAAGCTGATGGGGGCGGGCGCGCAGGCCGTTGATATTAAAAGAGACAAATTTCATAGTCGCTGCCAGTGCAAGGTGAATAGTGCATGGATGGTAGCAGAATTTGCGTCAACTGTTACCGGGTTCGGCCAATAACTGCGACAGATAATGCCGGTGGTGCAATATTTGCACCATTCTGACGCGCATCGCCCTCAAACAGGGCGTAAATGCCCGATAAATTTCGCGAGCGATCACAATTCCAGAATTATATTTGGCCTGTGCATACTCTTTCTGATTTTCATGCGGCAAAGCGCCGCTTGTCGTAAAAATATTCACTTTTTATGCACTAACAGTGAATAACTCCATATTGTAACTTATTGATATTCTGTTACCTCAACCCGTTTATGCAATTTTATCGCTGGCTGGCACGAAGGCTGCAATCTACATTCACAGTGCAAACACTCAATTAATTAACATTCAAATAACTTTTTATTTACCGGATGAGGTCGCTATGTCTCTGTCAATTACGCGTGAAAATTTCGATGAATGGATGATGCCGGTTTACGCTCCGGCGGCTTTTATTCCGGTTCGTGGGGAAGGCTCGCGCCTGTGGGATCAGCAGGGTAAAGAGTATATCGACTTTGCAGGCGGGATTGCGGTCAACGCGCTGGGTCACGCGCACCCTGCGCTGCGTCAGGCGCTGAATGACCAGGCGGCGAAGTTCTGGCATACCGGCAACGGCTTTACTAACGAGCCCGCGCTGCGCCTGGCCAAAAAACTGATCGACGCGACGTTTGCCGAAAAGGTCTTTTTCTGTAACTCGGGGGCGGAAGCCAACGAAGCGGCGCTGAAGCTGGCGCGCAAATATGCGCACGATAAATTTGGTACCCACAAGAGCGGCATCGTGGCGTTTAAAAATGCCTTCCACGGGCGCACGCTCTTTACCGTCAGCGCGGGCGGCCAGCCTTCCTACTCGCAGGATTTCGCACCGCTGCCGCCGGATATCCGTCACGGTGTTTATAACGATCTGCAGTCCGCCAGCGAGCTGATTAACGACACCACCTGCGCGGTGATCGTCGAACCGATGCAGGGCGAGGGCGGCGTGCTTCCGGCGCAAAAAGCCTTCCTGCAGGGGCTGCGCGAGCTGTGCGATCGCCACAACGCGGTACTGATTTTCGACGAAGTCCAGACCGGCGTGGGCCGCACCGGCGAGCTGTATGCCTATATGCACTATGGCGTAACGCCGGACGTGCTTTCGACCGCCAAAGCGCTGGGCGGCGGCTTCCCGATTGGCGCGACGCTGACCACCGATAAATTCGCCAGCGTAATGACCGTAGGTACCCATGGCACCACCTACGGCGGCAACCCGCTGGCAACCGCCGTTGCCGGGCAGGTTCTGGACATCATTAACACGCCTGAGGTGCTGAAAGGCGTTAAGCAGCGTCACGACTGGTTTGTTGAACGTCTGAATGCCATCAACGGCAAAACGGGGCTGTTTAAAGAAATTCGCGGTCTGGGGCTGTTAATCGGCTGCGAGCTCACCGCCGAGTTTGCCGGAAAAGCTAAACTTATTTCACAGGAAGCGGCAAAAGTGGGCGTGATGGTGCTGATTGCCGGTGCCAACGTGGTGCGTTTTGCGCCGGCGCTGATCGTCAGCGAGGAAGAGGTGCAAACCGGTCTCGACCGTTTTGCGCTGGCGTGTGAAAAAGTGAAATCCGGGGTGTCATCATGATGGTCATCCGTCCCGTTGAGCGCGGCGATCTCGCCGGGCTCATGCAGCTTGCCGGTAAGACGGGAGGCGGGCTGACCTCGCTTCCTGCCGATGAAAAAACGCTGTCGGCGCGCATTGAGCGCGCCCTGCAAACCTGGCAGGGGACGTTGCCAAAAAGCGAACAGGGGTATGTGTTCGTGCTGGAAGACACCGACACGGGGACCGTGGCCGGGATCTGCGCCATTGAAGTGGCCGTCGGGCTTAACGACCCGTGGTACAACTACCGCGTCGGCACCATGGTTCACGCCTCGAAAGAGCTGAACGTCTATAACGCGCTGCCCACGCTGTTTCTCTGCAATGACCACACGGGTGCCAGCGAGCTGTGCACGCTGTTCCTCGACCCGGCGTGGCGCAAAGAGGGCAACGGCTATCTGCTCTCCAAATCGCGCTTTATGTTTATGGCCGCCTTCCGCGATCGCTTTAACGAAAAAGTGGTCGCAGAGATGCGCGGCGTGATCGACGACACCGGCTACTCGCCGTTCTGGGAGAGCCTGGGCGAGCGCTTCTTCTCGATGGAGTTCAGCCGGGCGGACTATCTTTGCGGCACCGGCCAGAAAGCCTTTATCGCCGAACTGATGCCGAAGCATCCTATCTATACCCATTTCCTCAGCCCGGAAGCCCAGGCGGTGATTGGCGAAGTCCATCCGCAGACCGCGCCTGCCCGCGCGGTGCTGGAGAAAGAGGGGTTCCGCTACCGGAACTATGTCGACATCTTTGACGGAGGCCCAACGCTTGAGTGCGATATCGACCGCGTGCGCGCGATCCGTAAAAGCCGTCTGGTTGAGGTCTCTGAAGGTCAGCCCGCGCCGGGCGACTGGCCCGCCTGTCTGGTGTCGAACGAAAATTACGCCAACTTCCGCGCCATGCTGGTGCGTACCAACCCGAAATGTGAACGTCTGGTGCTGACGGCTGCAGAACTGGATGCCCTGAAATGTAACGCCGGCGATACGGTTCGCCTGGTGCGTCTCTGCCCTGAGGAGAAAACAGCATGACATTATGGATTAACGGTGACTGGGTCACGGGCGAAGGCGAAGAGCGCGTAAAGACCAATCCGGTTGGAAAAGAGGTGCTCTGGAAGGGGCATGACGCCAGCGCCGGGCAGGTAGAACAAGCCTGCCGTGCCGCGCGCCGCGCGTTTCCGGCGTGGGCAAAACAGCCTTTCGCCGTGCGCCAGGAAATTGTCGAAAAGTTTGCCGGGCTGCTGGAGGCAAACAAGGCCGAACTGACGCGCATCATCGCGTCAGAAACCAGCAAGCCGCGCTGGGAAGCGACAACCGAAGTGACGGCGATGATCAACAAAATCGCCATTTCGGTGAAGGCGTACCACACCCGCACAGGCGAACAGCATACCGAGATGCCGGACGGCGCGGCCACGCTGCGCCACCGTCCGCACGGCGTGCTGGCGGTGTTTGGCCCGTATAACTTCCCGGGACACCTGCCGAATGGCCACATTGTGCCTGCGCTGCTGGCGGGTAATACCGTCATCTTCAAACCGAGCGAGCTCACGCCATTCACCGGCGAGGCGGTGGTTAAGCTGTGGGAACAGGCCGGCCTGCCGCCGGGCGTGCTGAACCTGGTGCAGGGCGGGCGGGAAACCGGTCAGGCGCTGAGCGCGCTGAACGATATCGACGGTCTGCTGTTTACCGGCAGCGCCGGTACGGGCTATCAGCTGCACCGCCAGCTGGCAGGGCAGCCGGAGAAAATCCTGGCGCTGGAGATGGGCGGCAACAACCCGCTGATTGTGGAAGACCCTGATGATATCGACGCCGCGGTGCACCTGACGATTCAGTCCGCCTTTATTACCGCCGGACAGCGCTGCACCTGTGCCCGCCGCCTGCTGGTCAAGCGGGGCGCGCAGGGGGATGCCTTCCTGAAGCGTCTGGTAGAAGTGAGCGCGCGTCTGGTGCCTGCCGCGTGGGATGCCGACCCGCAGCCGTTTATCGGCGGGCTGATTTCCGAACAGGCCGCGCTGAACGTGCTGAAGGCCTGGCAGGACCACGTCGCGCGCGGCGCGAAAACCCTGCTGGAGCCGAAGCAGGTTCAGCCGGGTGCTTCGCTGCTGACGCCGGGCATTGTAGAAATGAGCGGCGCAAGCAACGTGCCGGATGAAGAGGTCTTTGGCCCGCTACTGTGCGTCTGGCGTTACGGCGATTTCGATGCGGCCATTGCGATGGCGAACAACACCCGCTACGGCCTGTCGAGCGGGCTGATTTCGCCGCATCGCGAGAAGTTTGAACAACTGCTGCTGGAAGCGCGCGCCGGGATTGTGAACTGGAATAAACCGCTGACCGGAGCCGCGAGCACCGCGCCGTTCGGCGGCGTGGGCGCGTCGGGCAACCATCGCGCCAGCGCGTGGTATGCCGCCGATTACTGCGCGTGGCCGATGGCGAGCCTGGAAACCCCGGCGCTGACGCTGCCGGAGACGCTTAATCCGGGGCTGGATTTTACCGGAGGGGATCGTCATGAAAGCGCGTGAGGTTAACTTTGACGGGCTGGTGGGGCTGACGCACCACTATGCCGGTCTCTCTTTTGGTAATGAAGCCTCGACGAAGCACCGTTTTCAGGTCTCCAACCCGAAGCTGGCGGCGAAGCAGGGGCTGCTGAAGATGAAAGCGCTGGCGGATGCCGGTTTCCCGCAGGCGGTGATCCCGCCGCAGGAACGCCCGAACGTGGCGGTCCTTCGTCAGCTAGGCTTTAGCGGTACCGATGAGCAGGTCGTCGAAAAAGCGGGTACGCAGACCCCTCACCTGCTCTCCGCGGCAAGCTCCGCCTCCTCTATGTGGGTGGCAAACGCCGCGACCGTCGCGCCGTCAGCCGACACGCTGGATGGCAAAGTTCATCTGACGGTGGCGAACCTGAACAATAAATTCCACCGCGCCACCGAAGCGGAAACCACCGAGCGCGTGCTGCGCGCCATTTTCAACCATGACGCCCATTTTGAGGTGCATCAGGCCCTGCCGCAGGTGGCGATGTTTGGCGACGAAGGCGCGGCCAACCATAACCGCCTGGGGGGCGACTATGGCGACCCGGGCCTGCAGCTGTTTATCTACGGGCGAGAAGAGGGGGGGCACGCCGCGCCAACCCGTTATCCTGCTCGTCAGACGCTGGCGGCCAGCCAGGCGGTTGCCCGACTGAACCAGGTCAATCCTTCCCAGGTGGTTTTTGCCCAGCAAAACCCGCATGTGATTGACCAGGGCGTGTTCCATAACGACGTGATTGCCGTTTCTAACCGCCAGGTGCTGTTCTGCCACGAGCAGGCGTTTGCCCATCAGGAGAAGCTGCTCGCCACGCTGCATGAGCGCGTGCGCGGCTTCACGCCAGTCCAGGTGCCCACGGAGGCGGTGAGCGTGCAGGACGCGGTAGAAACCTATCTGTTCAATAGCCAGCTGCTGAGCCGTGACGATGGCAGCATGATGCTGGTCCTGCCGCAGGAGTCCCGGGATCATAAAGGCGTGTGGCGCTACCTGACGGAGCTGGTGAAGGCCGATAACCCGATTGACGAACTGCGCGTGTTTGACCTGCGCGAAAGCATGGCCAACGGCGGTGGTCCAGCCTGTTTACGTCTGCGCGTGGTCCTCACCCAGGACGAAATGCAGGCGGTGAACCCGGCGGTCATGATGAACGATACGCTCTTTACGCGGCTGAATGACTGGGTCGACCGCTACTATCGCGATCGTCTGACGCAGGCGGATCTGGTTGACCCGCAGCTTCTGCGTGAAGGGCGCGAGGCGCTGGACGCGTTATCGACAATCCTGCAGCTGGGATCGGTTTACCCGTTCCAGCGCTAAAGGAGTGGATATGGAAAATTTACTGGCGCTGACCCTGGCCGATGAGACGCCGGAACAGAAAGAGGGGGACGGCCCCTCATTTCGCTGGCGGTGGCTGGGGCGAGGGGTGCTTGAGCTGACGCCGACCGTAAAAAGCGATCTCTCGCTGCTGCTTTCAACGGGTATCCACGGGAATGAAACCGCGCCCGTCGAGATTGTCGATCTGCTGCTGCGTGCGCTGTACCGCAATGAGATCGCCCTGAAGTGCCGCGTGCTGGTGGTGCTCGGCAATCCCCCTGCGCTGGCGCAAAACAAACGGTATCTGGTGAGCGACATTAACCGCATGTTTGGCGGCCGCTGGTCGCAGTTTCCGCAGAGCGATGAAACGGCGCGGGCCGAGTGGCTGGAAAACGTCGTCACCGCGTTTTTTGCCGTCGCGGGGCCGGGGCGCTGGCATCTGGATCTGCATACGGCAATCCGCGCGTCCTACCACGTTCGCTTCGGCGTTCTGCCGCAGCGCAGTCAGCCGTGGGATGAAGCGTTCCTGAGCTGGCTGGGTGACGCCGGTCTGGAGGCGCTGGTATTTCATCAGTCGCCGGGCGGAACGTTCACCCATTTCACCTGTGAACGTTTCGCTGCGCTGTCCTGCACGCTGGAACTGGGAAAAGCGCTGCCGTTCGGCCAGAACGATCTGACCCGCTTTGCGCCTACGCATCTCGCCCTTCGGGCGCTGCTGGGCGGTACGGCTCCCGAGCACGCGCATCAGCCCGTTGAGCGGTATCGGGTCGTACAGCAGATCACGCGCCGCAGCGATGCCTTCCAGCTCCATATGGCCGCGCACACCCTGAACTTCACCCCGTTCCGCAAAGGGGCGCTGCTGGCTGAGGATGGCGAGGAACGTTACGAGGTGCAGAACACCACCGAGTATGTATTATTTCCTAACCCCACCGTCGCGTTTGGCCTGCGGGCCGGGCTGATGCTGGAAAAAATATCCTGAACCTTTCCCCTCCCATCATCCGGGTGGGGGAAGTAAAAAACTTTTCTTAACGATTAAAGCGCTTGCGCTTGTTTTGCAGAATATTCCTGGTGAATTGCTTTATTATTGATCTTCACTTCGCTATACTTCTGCTTAATCTCTTTAAAATCATCCTGTTAAATATTTTTTGTTGCAACTCTCCACGCTTTATCCTTATTTCCTCCACATTTGGCGAAAATTTGTTTTTTACACTTTCATTGTTTTACCGTTGCTCTGACTAATTGACGATAAACCCCGTAAAGTTAATCTCGTCAACACGGCATAGCGCCGAAGAATAACTGAAAGAAAGGAAATAAATTATGCGTAAGTTTACTGCACTGTTTGTTGCTTCTACCCTGGCTCTGGGCGCTACCAGCATGGCGTTCGCCGCAGATACTGCGACCACTGCACCTACCGCGCCTGCTGAAGGCAAAATGATGATGCATCATAAAGGTCCGGGTATGCACAACGAGATGATGATGTTTAAGGATCTCAACCTGACGGATGCGCAGAAGCAGCAGATCCGCGACATCAGAAAAGGCGAACGCGACCAGATGAAACGTCCTCCGCTTGAAGAGCGCCGTGCGATGCATGACATCATCGCCAGCGACAGCTTCGATAAGGCGAAAGCCGAAGCGCAGATCGACAAAATGGCCGAGCAGCACAAAGCCCGCATGCTGGCTCACATGGAAACCCAGAACAAGATCTACAACATTCTGACCCCGGAACAGAAAAAACAATTTAATGCGAATTTTGAGAAGCGTCTGACAGAACGTCCGGCGATGGAAGGTAAAATGCCAGCACCAACCGAATAATCGGTTCACACTCTTAAGACCGCCGGGATCCTGTCCACAAAAGCGCAACCGCTGTGGACAGGACCGGCGGTTTTTCTTTCCTGCCCTCTTGCCTGCCGCCGCCAGCGCGGTATCCTCCTGTAGTCGCTTCAGAGAATGTTTGCAGAGTCATGGCGTTAGAATTTTTATTAACGTTCCGCTAAGGCCTGCCCGCTCTGCTGCCGATACTGTTTCTGTGAATACCCAACGATAACAAACAAGACAGCAACGATAGCGATATCCTTGCCCTGGCACGGGTTGTGCCATTCAGGAGTGGTGATGGAGTTCTTTGATATCCGTAAGATGCCGGTCAGCCTCTGGCGCAATGGTGCTGGCGAAACGCGTGAGATTTGCTGCTTCCCTCCCGCGACGCGCGATTTTCACTGGCGCGCCAGTATCGCGACGATTGCCAGCAACGGCGAATTCTCCTCGTTTCCCGGTGTTGACCGGGTGATTACCTTGCTGGAAGGGGGAGAGGTGACGCTGGATGCGGGTCAGGCGTTCTCCCATACCCTCAAGCATCATCAGCCCTACAGTTTTGCCGGCGATCTGCCGGTAAAAGCGCTGCTGTCCGATGGGCGGATGGCGATGGACTTTAACATCATGACCCGGCGCGACTGCTGCCGGGCGAAGGTGCGCGTTGCTGACCGAACCTTCACCACCTTTGGCTCACGCGGGGGCGTGGTGTTCGTGCTAAGCGGGGCGTGGCAGCTGGGCGATAAATTGCTGACGGCAGATCAGGGTGCCAGCTGGGAGGAGGGTACCCATACGCTGCGTCTGCTGAAGGCTCAGGGCACCTTATTGTTCAGCGAAATCACGTGGCTGCCGGGTCATTGAGCACAATGATCTCAAACTTTCCTGCCAGGACCGGTTTACAGAGAATTTTGTAGCCATCGTGGTCAAATCCGGCGGGCGTGCGCAGCAGGGTTGCCGCGTCGTTGATGTCGTCGACGGCGCCCAGCCAGAGCCAGTTGTTGACGATGTGATACTGGGTCATGGCCTCGCCCACTTCTTTTAGCGCAACGGCGCTTTCCCAGGGCCAGCAGTTCACGCTGATGGCCGCCAGACCGGTGAGAAGCCGGGCGTGATGCGCCTCAACGCTCTCTTTCCCGCAGCACGCACCGGCGCAGCGCTTCAGCGCGGATCGAAAACAGGCGCGTCCGCGGGTGGTAGCCTCCAGACCTAAAAGGCTGTAGCAAAGCTGTAAATCGTCCGCCAGCGTCTGCAGCGCCTGGAGCGCGGCGCGTTTATTGGCGAATAGCCCATAAAGATTCGGGGCATGAGAAAAATCGACGTCGCGCGCGTAGACGACCTGCGGCCTGCCATCGTTTATCTGCAGGGAGCAGAGCTGACGGTTGCGGCGCAGGCGCTTATTGAACAGCGGCTGTTGTTCTTTTATCAACCGCGCCTCCAGCAGCAGCGCGCCCATTTCTCCCGCCGTCTGGAACCAGGTAATGCGTCGCGACTGGCGCAGCATGGCGGCCTCGTCCGGCGTACGGAGATGGGATAACACCCGACTGCGAATGTTAACGCTCTTGCCGATATAGAGCGGCAGGGTGTCGCTTTCACCGTGAAAGATGTACACGCCCGGCTGTTTAGGCAGCGCCTCAAGCCAGGGGCGAAGGTGCTCGGGATATTCGTAGATAGCCGCCGCTTCAAACTCAAGACGCGGGGCGGATTGACGCCTGCTCACATACTGCTCCATATACTGTTCAGGTATACAGTGTAGCAGGAGTGTGGTGGTTAAAAAAGAGCCGGGTGGCGTCTACGCCTTACCCGGCCAGGACGTGCGGCTTGATGCCCTCACCCCAACCCTCTCCCACGGGAGAGGGCGCAAACATTAAAAGCGGTAACCTGGTTACCGCTTTGCTTTATTTTTTCCAGAAGTCGTCAAACACCGTAATGGGCGTGTGGCGCTTGTGCTCGGTTTTCAGATACCAGCCCTCGATGATTTTCGCGGTCCGTTCATCCAGCTTTTTGCCTTCCAGATAGTCATCAATGTTGTCATAGGTGACGCCAAGGGCCGCTTCATCCGGCAGGGAAGGGCGATCGTCTTCAAGGTCCGCTGTCGGTGCTTTTTTATACAGATGCTCAGGACACCCCAGCGCGGCAAGCAGCTGCTTACCCTGACGCTTGTTGAGACGGAAGATAGGGTTAATGTCGGTGCCGCCGTCGCCGTATTTGGTGAAGAAACCGGTGATCGCTTCTGCCGCATGGTCGGTGCCGACCACAACGCCTTTGGTCATCCCGGCGATGCTATACTGCGCTTTCATGCGCTCGCGGGCTTTCTCATTGCCGCGGACAAAATCGCTCAGCTCAATGCCCGCTTCGCGAAGCGCCTGCTCGCTTGCCAGCACCGAGCCCTTAATATTCACGGTCAGCACGCGGTCAGGCTGAATGAAGGCAATGGCATCCTGGCAATCCTGCTCGTCCGCCTGCACGCCATAAGGAAGACGCACCGCGATAAACTGCAGTTTCTCATCGCCCGTCTCTTCGCGAAGCTCTGAAATCGCCATCTGGCAGAGTTTACCGGTCAGGGTAGAGTCCTGGCCGCCGCTGATGCCCAGCACCAGGGATTTCAGGAAAGCGTTCTTTTTTAAGTACGATTTTAAAAAATCCACGCTGCGGCGGATCTCTTCATGTGCATCTACCGTAGGCTTCGCGCCCAGTGCCTGAATAATCTCTTGTTGCAGAGCCATCACGCCCTCCATATGCAGTACATAAACAGAATGTGTTAGCTGTTAAAACTAACCCTTTGGGCGAGAAACGACAAGGATCACAGTTTCGAGTGCGCTAATTTGCGCCGATTTAGCAGGTTATCGTTGTTTTATTAGAATTTTCCGAAATTCGTCTGGCTTAACTCACAAAGTTGAACAATAGTACTTTTTATCCCATGCTTAGATAACACGCTGATAAACAAGAGGACGGAATATGAACAAGAACGTAGCAGGAATTCTTAGCGCAGCGGCGGTACTGACTATGCTGGCAGGGTGTACGGCTTACGATCGCACTAAGGATCAGTTTACGCAGCCCGTAGTAAAAGACGTTAAAAAAGGCATGACCCGTTCGCAGGTGGCTGCGATTGCCGGTAAACCTTCTTCTGAAGTGACCATGATTCATGCGAAGGGGACCTGCCAGACCTATATCCTGGGTCAACGTGATGGTAAGGCAGAAACCTACTTCGTCGCCCTGGATGATACCGGTCATGTGATCAACTCCGGCTATCAGACCTGTGCTGAATACGACACCGATCCGCAGGCACCTAAGGCGCAGTAACCCTGCTTGCCTGAGGATGTTAACAAACCGGCCATGGGCCGGTTTTTTTATGCATCAGAAAATCTTATTTCTTTGCGCGAATTATTTGCCCGAAATGTGAAGGGAGTCAATAAGCCAGGTCAATGAGAGACAATTTTAGTCTATCCAGAATTATCCCCTGTCTGTACCATTGCGTATACTCACTCCAACGATAAACAACAGTACGCAAGCTACCTGTCTGCCGGGACAGCGAGTCGAGTGATAGCGCGATGGCAGGTAGTCATACAAGAGGGAAATCACGATGGAAAAGAAACATATCTACCTGTTCTGCTCAGCGGGCATGTCTACGTCGCTTCTGGTGTCAAAGATGCGTGCGCAGGCTGAAAAGTATGAAGTCCCTGTGGTGATTGAAGCGTTCCCAGAGACGCTGGCGGGCGAAAAAGGCCAGACAGCCGATGTCGTTTTACTGGGGCCGCAAATTGCCTATATGTTGCCCGAAATTCAACGACTGTTACCGAATAAACCGGTCGAAGTGATCGACTCGGGGCTGTACGGCAAGATTGATGGTTTAGGTGTTCTTAAAGCTGCTGTCGCAGCAATTAAAAAAGCTGCTAATTAATTTTTATTTTTCCCGTCAAAGAGTTATTTCACACACAATACGCCGTAACATGCGTTACGGCATTTAAGGGTATTTTCCTATGAGTAAAGTCATCGCTTCACTTGAAAAGGTACTCCTTCCTTTTGCTGTTAAAATAGGAAAGCAGCCTCACGTTAACGCCATCAAAAACGGCTTTATTAAATTAATGCCGTTGACGCTGGCCGGGGCCATGTTCGTTTTAATTAACAACGTTTTTCTGAGCTTTGGTGAAGGTTCCTTCTTTTATTCATTAGGAATTCGGTTAGACGCTTCCACTATTGAAACCCTTAATGGTTTTAAAGCCATCGGCGGCAACGTCTATAACGGTACGTTGGGGATTATGTCGCTGATGGCGCCTTTCTTTATTGGGATGGCGCTGGCAGAAGAGCGTAAAGTGGATCCGCTGGCTGCCGGGTTATTATCCGTCGCCGCTTTTATGACCGTGACGCCATACAGCGTGGGTGAAGCCTATGCCGTTGGCGCCAACTGGCTGGGTGGGGCCAATATCATCTCCGGTATTGTTATCGGCCTGGTGGTGGCAGAAATGTTCACCTTTATTATCCGTCGCAACTGGGTTATCCGCCTGCCGGATAGCGTACCGGCTTCCGTATCTCGTTCATTTTCCGCGTTGATTCCAGGCTTCATTATTCTCTCCATCATGGGAATTATCGCCTGGGCGCTCTCCCACTGGGGCACAAACTTCCACCAGATCATCATGGACTCTATCTCTACGCCGCTGGCGTCGATGGGTGGCGTGGTCGGTTGGGCGTATGTGATTTTCACCTCTCTGCTGTGGTTCTTTGGCGTGCATGGTTCACTGGCACTGGCCGCGCTGGACAGCGGGATTATGACCCCCTGGGCACTGGAAAACGTTGCGCTTTACCAACAGTACGGCTCCGTTGACGCGGCGCTGGCAGCGGGTAAAACCTTCCATGTGTGGGCGAAGCCGATGCTTGACTCCTATATCTTCCTGGGCGGTACCGGGGCGACCTTGGGTCTGATCATCGCGGTCTTTATTGTCTCTCGTCGTGCTGACTACCGTCAGGTCGCGAAGCTGGCGCTGCCATCAGGCATCTTCCAGATTAACGAACCGATTCTGTTCGGTCTGCCAATCATCATGAACCCGGTAATGTTCATTCCGTTCATCCTGATTCAGCCGCTGCTGGCCGCGATCACCCTGACGGCGTATTACATGGGCATCATTCCTCCGGTCACCAACATTGCACCGTGGACCATGCCGGCGGGCCTGGGCGCCTTCTTCAACACCAACGGCAGCGTCGCGGCCTTCCTGCTGGCGATATTCAACCTTGGGATTGCCACCCTGCTGTACATGCCGTTCGTGGCGATTGCCAACAAAGCCGCCACCATTATTGATGAAGAAGAGAGCGAAGAGGATATTGCCCTCTCACTGAAATTCTAAGATTGACCGGCGCGGGGAAGCCTGCGCCAGCCACAAGGAGCTTAAACATGTTAGATTTGGATAGTATTGTCGCAGACGAAGCCGTCGAGAACGATCTCGAAGAAGTGGTGATGGGGCTTATCATCAACTCCGGACAGGCCCGCAGCCTGGCCTATGCCGCACTGAAGCAGGCCAAGCAGGGGGATTTCGCCGCCGCGAAAACCATGATGGAACAGTCCCGCACGGCGCTCAACGAAGCGCACCTGGTGCAGACAAAGCTGATTGAAAGCGACCAGGGCGAAGGGAAGATGAAGGTCAGCCTGGTACTCGTCCACGCGCAGGATCACCTGATGACCTCGATGCTGGCGCGTGAGCTGGTGGCGGAGCTCATTGAGCTTCACGAGAAAATGCACTAAGTCGAATTTCGCAGCAGGAGGTCAGCACGATGGAAATTAAAACCGCACTTGAACAGCAGCTGTTTAACGGCAAAAATTTTCACGTGGTTATCTACAACAAAACGGAGAGCGCCAGCGGTCTGCACCAGCATGACTACTACGAATTCACGATTGTTCTGACCGGCCGCTACTACCAGGAGATCAACGGTAAGCGCGTCCTGCTTGAGCGAGGGGATTTTGTCTTCTTGCCGATGGGGTCTTATCACCAGAGCTTTTACGAATTTGGTGCCACCCGTATTCTGAATGTGGGCGTCAGCAGACGCTTCTTTGAGAAGCACTATCTGCCGCTGGTGCCGTTCTGCTTCGTGGCCTCCCAGGTTTATCGGGTCAAAAACGAGTTTATGACCTGGATTGAAACGGTTATCGCCTCGCTTAACTTCCGCGACAATGAATTTGATGAGTTTATTGAAACGGTGACCTTCTACGTGATGAACCGGCTGCGCCACCATCGTGAAGAGCAGCAGGTGACGGATGATATTCCTCAGTGGCTGCGCGGCACCGTTGAGCTGATGCACGATAAAGGCCAGTTCAGCGAAAATGCGCTGGAAAATATGGTGTCCCTGTCGGGGAAATCCCAGGAATATCTGACCCGTGCGACGCAGCGCTATTATCGTAAAACACCCGTGCAAATTATTAATGAAATCCGCATTAATTTTGCGAAGAAACAGCTGGAAATTACCAACTACTCTGTTACCGATATTGCGTACGAGTCAGGATACAGCAGTCCCAGCCTGTTTATTAAGACCTTTAAGAAATTGACTTCATTCACACCGAACAGTTACCGGAAAAATTTAACGGTAATTAATTAACTTTCGGCGGATTACCCGCCACAAATATTTCTTTAATGGCTTGCCCAAATAGCGGGAAGAGTACGCTATACCTTGCAGGCGATTAACCTGATACGCTAAGGGAGATATTATGCAAAAGAAATTAAAAGTCGTAACCATTGGTGGCGGCAGCAGCTATACCCCGGAATTACTTGAAGGTTTCCTGAAACGTTATCATGAATTACCGGTCAGCGAATTATGGCTGGTGGACGTTGAGGAAGGTCAGGAAAAGCTGAATATTATTTTCGACCTGTGCAAGCGCATGGTGGAGAAAGCGGGCGTGCCTCTGACCGTGCATAAAACCCTGGACCGCCGTCTGGCGCTGAAAGATGCAGATTTCGTCACCACCCAGCTGCGCGTGGGCCAGCTGAAAGCACGCGAGCTGGACGAGCGTATTCCGCTGAGCCACGGCTATCTCGGTCAGGAGACCAACGGCGCGGGCGGCCTGTTCAAAGGCCTGCGTACCATCCCGGTCATTTTCGATATCGTCAAAGACGTGCAGGAGATCTGCCCGAACGCGTGGGTGATTAACTTCACCAACCCGGCCGGGATGGTGACCGAGGCGGTCTATCGTCATACCGGTTTCAAACGCTTTATCGGCGTCTGCAATATTCCGATCGGTATGAATATGTTTATCCGCGACGTGCTGGCGCTGACCGACGGCGACGATCTCTCCATCGACCTGTTCGGCCTGAACCACATGGTGTTCATTAAAGACGTTATCGTGAACGGAAAATCGCGCTTTGCCGAACTGCTGGACGGCGTGGCTTCCGGGCGCCTGACGGCGGCCTCCGTGAAAAACATCTTTGACCTGCCGTTCAGCGAAGGGCTGATCCGCTCGCTGAACCTGCTGCCGTGCTCGTACCTGCTTTACTACTTCAAGCAGAAAGAGATGCTGGCCATCGAAATGGGCGAGTACTATAAGGGCGGCGCGCGCGCGCAGATTGTTCAGAAAGTCGAGAAGCAGCTGTTCGATTTGTATAAAGATCCGAACCTGAACGTTAAACCGAAAGAGCTGGAGCAGCGCGGCGGGGCCTACTACTCCGATGCGGCGTGCGAGGTGATTAACGCCATCTACAACGATAAGCAGGCGGAGCACTATGTCAACGTGCCGCACCACGGCCATATCGACAATATCCCTGCGGACTGGGCGGTTGAGATGACCTGCATCCTGGGACGCGATGGCGCTAAACCGCATCCACGCATCACCCACTTCGATGATAAGGTCATGGGCCTGATCCACACCATCAAAGGCTTTGAAGTAGCGGCAAGCAACGCGGCGCTGAGCGGCGAGCTCAATGACGTGCTTCTGGCGCTGAACCTCAGCCCGCTGGTGCATTCCGACCGCGATGCGGAGCAGCTGGCCAGTGAGATGATTCTGGCGCATGAAAAATGGTTGCCGAACTTTGCCGCCACGATCGAGAAGCTGAAGTTCAAACACCACTAAGAGGACGCACAATGGAAAACCTGCTGATCGTTAATGCCGATGATTTTGGCCTCTCGAAAGGCCAAAACTACGGCATTATTGAAGCCTGTCGCCGGGGGGTTGTGACCTCTGCCACGGCACTGGTGAATGGTGAGGCGGTTGAACACGCGGCGCAGCTGAGCCGCGAGGTGCCGGAGCTGGGCGTCGGCATGCATTTTGTGCTGACGCTCGGGATGCCGCTTTCGCCAATGCCGGGCCTGACGCGCGACGGCCAGCTGGGCAAATGGATTTGGGAACTGGCGGAGCAGGATGCCCTGCCGCTCGAAGAGATTGCCCGCGAGCTGGAGTGCCAGTTCAACCGCTTTGTTGATGTGTTTGGTAAGGCGCCGACGCACATCGACAGCCATCACCACGTGCATATGATCCCGGCGATTTTCCCGATTGTCGCGGAGTTTGCTCAGCGCAAAGGCGTGGCGATGCGCGTGGATCGGGAGGCGCGCGGCGTGCCGGACTGCGCCGTGACAACCACAGAGGGGTTCAGCAGCGCATTTTACGGCGACGAGATCGACGAAGCGCTGTTCCTGAAGGTGCTGGATGATTCCGCCGCGCGGGGGGAAAAGTCGCTGGAGGTCATGGCGCACCCTGCTTTTGTCGATAACACCGTGCGGAAAAGCGCCTACTGCTGGCCGCGCCTGGCGGAGCTGGACGTGTTGACGTCGCCGTCGCTGAAATACGCGATTGCCGAGCGCGGGTATCGGTTGGGGACGTTCGGGGATCTTTGAGATACAGCCCGGTGGCGAGGTAAAAGCAAAACGGTAACCTGGGTTACCGTTTTTATTGTTTTCTCCCTCTCCCGTGGGAGAGGGGTGGGGTGAGGGTATTTTTTACGCCGGGATTTGGTCAATCTTACTGCTGCGCGACCAGACGCGGTGCGCGGCGAGCAAATCAAACAGCTTCGTCATAAAGGCATCGTCAACGTTGTCGCCCTCGACAATACCGTCCTCACCCTGATCGGCCACCTTCAGCTGCGCCTTAAACCGTCGCGCGTCGCCGGACAGCGCGATCGGTTTCAGGTGCTTATAGGCTTCCAGCAGATAATACACCGCGTCACCGTTGTTTAGCAGGCTGTCAATATCCCCGCACGGCACAATCACCGCATCGACGGTCAGCGATGGCGCCCCGGCAAAGGTCGCCGCCACCGGCAGCACGGAGCCGTCATCGGCGGTCACTTCCCCCATGCGGGAATAAAGCAGTTTCGCATGCACGCCCTGGGTCTTCAGCGCCTGCATGATCCCCAGCACGTCGCTGGCGCGGGTTTTGTCGTTCAGCAGGATGGCGACCACGCGGCCTTTAATCGAGCCACCCGGCACGGCATACAGGCTCAGCGACGGATCTTTCTTCACGCCGTTAACCTCTTTCGGCGGGGCAAGGTTGCGCTGCTCGTCGGTCAGCGTAATGCCCAGGTTATCCGCAACGCTCTGGGCGAGTTGAATATCAATGCGCGCCAGCTGATCGACCACCCGCTCGCGGATGTAGGTACGCACCACTTTGCTCAGCTCAAAGCTGAAGCCGCCGATAATGTGCTGCTGCTCAATCGGCGTCTGGCTGTTCCAGAACAGGCGAGGGTGGGCGTAATACTCGCCGAACGACGGGCTGCGCTCGCGAATTTTGTTGCCGTCGATACGCTCCTGGTACGATTCGAATCCACCGCGTTTCGGCGCCGGAGGCGTTTCGCGCGGCCAGTTATCGTTGATGGAGTTCGGCTCATAGTTCGCCGGATTGGTATCAATATCCTGACGGTGCATCCCGTCGCGCTGGAAATTGTGGTACGGGCAGGTTGGGCGGTTAATCGGAATTTCGTGGAAGTTCGGCCCGCCCAGACGGCTGATCTGCGTATCGGTATACGAGAACAAACGACCCTGCAGGAGCGGATCGTTGGTGAAGTCCAGCCCCGGCACGATATGCCCTGGGTGGAACGCGGCCTGTTCGTTTTCGGCAAAGAAGTTATCCGGGTTGCGGTTGAGCACCATTTTGCCCACCAGCTGTACCGGCACCAGCTCTTCCGGGATCAGCTTCGTCGGGTCAAGCAGGTCGAAATCGAACTTAAATTCGTCCTCTTCCGGAATGAGCTGCAGGCCCAGCTCGTACTCCGGGAAGTCGCCCGCTTCGATGGACTCCCACAGCTCGCGGCGGTGGAAGTCCGGGTCGCGCCCGGTCAGCTTCTGCGCCTCGTCCCACACCAGCGAGGCTTTACCCGCCACCGGCTTCCAGTGGAAACGGACAAACGTGGCTTTACCCTCGGCGTTGATCAGTCGGAAGGTATGGATGCCAAAGCCTTCCATGGTGCGATAGCTGCGCGGAATACCGCGGTCTGACATCGCCCACATTACGTTGTGTAAGGTTTCAGGCTGCAGGGAGACATAGTCCCAGAAGGTGTCGTGCGCGCTTTGTCCCTGCGGTATGGCCCAGTGGGGCTCCGGTTTTACCGCATGGACAAAGTCAGGAAATTTGTGCGCGTCCTGAATGAAGAACACCGGGGTGTTATTGCCCACCAGATCGAAAATACCCTCTTCGGTATAAAACTTGGTGGCAAAGCCGCGGATATCCCGGACGGTATCTGCCGAACCCGCGCCGCCCTGCACGGTGGAGAAGCGCACAAATACCGGAGTGATTTTGTCCGGGTCGGAGAGGAAATCCGCTTTGGTGATCGCTTTCAGGCTCTTATAGGGCTGGAAGTAGCCGTGCGCAGCTGAACCTCGCGCGTGGACGATGCGTTCCGGTATCCGCTCGTGGTCGAAATGGGTGATTTTTTCCCGCAGGATAAAATCTTCCAGCAGGGTTGGCCCGCGCGCGCCTGCGCGAAGGGAGTTCTGATCGTCAGCAATGCGCACGCCCTGATTGGTGGTCAGCGCAAAACCTTCGCCGCCTTTGCGGTGCGGCTCAAGTGATTTCAGCTTCTCGTTTCCCGTCTCCGGCGATTTCATGCTTCCCGGTGCGGTAGGCTGTTCGCCCGGTGCAGAGGGGCCAGGGGAGGGGCGGTGAGATCCGTCAGCAGGGGCGAGAGAGTCCATACCCGGTTGAGATTCCTCAGTGCCATGAATCGGTGATTGATGTGTTTTATCTTTGTTCGACATTGCACGCTTCTCCTTTATCCATTGCTAAAAACCCTATTAAGGATAGAACAATGTCGCGAGATGGCTCGCGAACTAAGAGTTTTCACATGCCGTCATTGACGAAAGGAGCCTTCTCGCCCACTCGGGGCGCGACGGAAGGCAGCAGGATCGGCTATCATAGAATTTTCCTGCTTCAAGAATTTGCTTTAGTGAACCAGTCGCTTATGAAACCTCTTCGTCAACAAAACCGCCAGGTTATTAGCTATGTGCCCCGCGTTGAGCCCGCGCCGCCTGACCATGCCCTGAAAGTGGAGGGTTTTCGCGATGTCTGGCAGCTGCGGGGGAAATATGTGGCCTTTGTGCTGATCGGCGAACACTTCCGTCGTTCACCCACGTTTACGGTGCCGGAATCGGCGCAGCGGTGGGCGATGCAGATCCGCCAGGATGAAGAGGTTGAAGAATAACAGCCATAAAAAAACCGCCATCAGGCGGTTTTTTTATTTCTAAAGTGATTAACGGTGCGCCAGCTCGGCGTCGTCTTCACTTTCCAGAATCGCTTTGTCGGTTTGCTTCAGCCACTGGCTGGTCAGCGTACCGGCGGTCATGGAGCCGCTCACGTTCAGCGCGGTACGGCCCATGTCGATCAGCGGCTCAACGGAGATCAGCAGCGCGACCAGCGTCACGGGCAGGCCCAGCGCAGGCAGCACAATCAGCGCGGCGAAGGTTGCACCGCCGCCAACACCCGCAACGCCTGCGGAGCTTATGGTAACAATCCCGACCAGCGTGGCAATCCAAACCGGATCCAGCGGGTTGATACCCACGGTTGGCGCAACCATCACCGCCAGCATCGCCGGGTACAGACCCGCACAGCCGTTTTGACCAATGGTGGCACCAAAGGAGGCAGAGAAGCTGGCGATGGATTCAGGCACGCCCAGACGACGGGTTTGCGCTTCAACGTTCAGCGGAATAGACGCGGCGCTGGAACGGCTGGTGAAGGCAAAGGTCAGCACCGGCCAGACTTTACGGAAGTATTTCAGCGGGCTGACGCCGTTTACGCCCAGCAGGATGCCGTGCACCACAAACATAATGCCCAGACCCAGATAAGAGGCGACAACGAAGCTGCCCAGCTTGATGATGTCCTGCAGGTTAGAGCCGGCAACCACTTTGGTCATCAGCGCCAGCACGCCGTAAGGCGTCAGCTGCATCACCAGACGCACCAGCTTCATCACCCAGCTTTGCAGGGTATCAATCGCGGTCAGCACGCGTTCGCCTTTAGGCGCGTCGTCTTTCAGCAGCTTCAGCGCCGCTACGCCCAGGAACGCGGCGAAAATAACCACGCTGATGATCGAGGTTGGGCTCGCACCGGTCAGGTCAGCAAACGGGTTCTTCGGAATGAAGGAGAGCACCATCTGCGGCACGGTCAGGTCTGCCACTTTACCAACGTAGTTGGTTTGAATCGCGGTAAGACGCGCCGTTTCAGCGGTACCCTGAACCAGACCTTCTGCGGTCAGGCCAAACAGGTTGGTGACCAGCACACCCACCAGCGCGGCAATCAGCGTGGTGAACAGCAGCGTACCAATGGTCAGGAAGCTGATTTTTCCCAGCTGGGTCGCGTTATGCAGGCGGGCAACGGCGCTCAGAATAGAGGCGAATACCAGCGGCATAACGATCATCTGCAGCAGCTGAACATAGCCGTTACCGACGATGTTGAACCACTGAATAGAGTCTTTCAGAACTGGATTATCGGAGCCATAAATTGCCTGTAATGCCAGACCAAATACGACACCCATGGCCAGACCAACCAGCACTTTTTTCGCCAGGCTCCACTGTTTGTGGCGCGCCTGCGCGAGAAGCAATAGCAGTACAACGAACACAACGACGTTCGCGATGAGTGGAAAATTCATCCCCGTTCTCCTGATTTATTATTGGGTCGGTTTTTACCGATCCTGTTGGCGGAAGGTTAGCAGAAGTGTGATGTAGCGCTTATATCCAAATGGAATGGTTTATGACAAATGGGATAATTTTGTTGGTTTACTGTTCAATCTGGTGATGAATAAAGCGATTGAACTGAAATTGCAGCGAATTAATCATCTGGGATGACCAGCGAACTGCACTGTTTTCGGGCAATGTTTGCGGCATCCAGACGGCGTAAGCAAACAGCGCCATGCACAATACGCGCTCAAGCTGGTTACCTTTCTGCGGTGCGAGGATCGGAAAACGGAAACGCCAGCGGCAGGGCCAAAGCAGCGGCACGCCCGCAGGCGTCAGCATATCGGCGAGAATATGGCTTAAATAGCCCAGCACCATCCCCTGGATGGCATCGGCGGGGACTATCCAGCTTTCGGGCACCTTCAAATAGAAAAGCGTCAGCAGGCCAAACACGGCCAGCAGGCTGTGCGTGAAACCCCGGTGTCCGAACGCGCGGGCGATGGGTTTCGACACCCACTTCAGGCGTTGTCCGAGGAAAGATTTGGGGTGGTCAATGTCGGGCAGCAGACAGGTCAATACGGCGGAAGGGACAATATGCCACCAGTCCCCCTGTGCCAGCACGGGGGTGAGTTCAGCGTTTTTGGCAAATACCGCGCACGCAATAGAAAAAAGCAGGTGGCCTTCCGCCGTCATGATAAAACCCACAAAACTGTCAATTCATACAGTATAGGGTTTTTATACAGTAGGCGGAAGAGGTGACGGTGTAACTGTTTGTCACAAACCGGAGGAGGGCGTTAACCTCCGTGCAGATGATGCGCCGTGAGTTCTGCCAGTGAATTAAGCTTCACATCGGCAAGAGCAAACCGGGGATCGTGACGGCCTTCTTCAGCGGGCACCACAATGGAGCGCATCCGCGCAGCCTTCGACGCCACCATACCGTTAACGGAATCTTCCAGCGCAACGCAGTTGAGGGGATCCAGGCCCAGCTTTGCGGCGCAGTCCAGATAGACCTGCGGGTGCGGCTTGCTGTAAGGCAATTTTTCAGCGGACGCCAGCGCGTCGAAACTGTCGCGCAGTTCAAACATCGTGAGCACTTTTTCCAGCATATGCAGCGGCGAAGCCGAGGCCAGGCCAACCTTCAGCCCCTGGGCTTTACACAGCGCAACGGCCTCACGTACGCCGGGCAGCAGCGGCCTGTTCTCTTCCACCAGCGAAATGGCGCGGCTGATAATGCGTGCGGTCACCTCATCGCGACCGGGACCCACCCACGGCTGTTGGGCAAACCACAGGTCAACCACCATATCGATGCGCAGGCCCAGCGTATCGGGAAGTTCATTACGGCGGCTGATATCCACGCCCAGGCTGGCCATAACGTCCAGTTCGGCGCGATCCCACAGCGGTTCGGAATCGATCAGTAATCCATCCATGTCAAAAATTGCGGCAAGAATTTGGCGCGGTGTCGACATCACAACGTCTCCTTATCCAGGGTGTTCGACAGACGATACGTGCTAAGCACACTCTGCAATTTAGCATATTGCTTTTAAAGAGCGGGCGAAATTGATGACCAGCAGGTAGACTTAGGCACAAATAACGCGTCTTTATGAAGAGGAACTGATGACGTATCAACAAGCTGGACGCATTGCGGTCTTAAAACGTATTGCTGGCTGGGTGATTTTTATTCCTGCCGTCATTTCTACGCTGATTTCTGTACTCAAATTTATGTACGACCACAGCGAAAAACAGCCGGGTATCAATGCGGTAATGCTTGATTTCGCTCATGTCATGATTGAGATGATGCGTTTTAATACGCCATTTTTGAATGTCTTCTGGTTTAACTCACCCACCCCGGATTTTCATCAACAGCTGAATATCGGCTTTTGGGTGATATATGCCCTGATCTTTGTCGCGCTGGCATTACAGGCCTCTGGCGCGAGAATGAGTCGCCAGACGCGCTTTTTACGCGAAGGCGTTGAGGATCAGTTGATTCTGGAGCAGGCCAAAGGCCCGGAAGGAATGAGTCGGGAGCAGATTGAATCCCGCATCGTTGTGCCGCGTCACACCATTTTCCTGCAAATTTTCCCGCTCTATATCCTTCCCGTGATTATCATTGCGGCGGGATACTTCTTCTTCTCACTGCTCGGTTTTCTGTAAGCGATAAGGGTGGCGGCAAGGCCACCCGTTATCTTCTCAGGCGGCAAGCATACGCTCGAGTGCCCGCTGCGCGTTAACAAGGTGTTCTCCGCCAAAAAGAATGGCACGGTTCATCAGCGTATAAAGCTGATACACCGGCTGGCGGTCGAGGAAACCGGGCGGCAGGGGAGAAACAGACTGGTATCCGTCGTATATTTGCGGCGGCTGCTCAGGATGAAGCGGCAGCATGGCAAGATCGCACTCTCTGTCACCCCAGTAGCAGGCCGGGTCAAAGATGTACGGGCCGTTGGGACCCAGCGCGCAGTTATTGGACCACAAATCGCCGTGAAGCAGAGACGCCTGAGGCTGGTGGGATGCCAGACGCTGTTGAACGTGCTCGACGATGGCGTCGATATTGCCAAATTCCAGCCCTTTCTCGGCGGCTAGCTCTAGCTGCCAGCCAATGCGCTGCTCGGCAAAAAATGTCGACCAGCGACGCTGCCAGGCATTGGGCTGTGGCGTGGTGGAGAGATCGTTGTCAAAGTCGAGACCAAACTGCGGCTGGTCGCTCCATTGATGCAGGCGCGCCAACTGTTGGCCAAGGATGAACGCATTATGGGCATCCAGCGGGCGGGCGGGGAGATATTCCATCACCAGGAAGCTGTAGTCGCGGTCGCTCCCCACGGCCAGAACCTGCGGGACCGTGACCGTTTTACTGCGGGACAACAGCTCCAGCTGGTCGGCTTCGGCGGTAAATATTGGAAGCAGCTCTCGCTCATCGCATTTAACGAAGAGATCGCGCCCAGCGTAGCGTAAATGCCACGCGGCGTGGATCTCACCGCCTGGCAGTTCGTTACGCAGTTCAATTTCACCTTCACCCAGCTGCTCACGTAAAAGATGACTGATAGCCTGCCACATGTTGTCTCTCCCATGTTGTCTGCCAGATCATAAAGTTAGCGCATAACTGCGGTAAAAAAATACGAACTAACGCACACCTGAGCGGTTTAAATTCATACAGCGCACTTATTGTTCTTTTTTCCGCCAGCTTTCCCAGGTATCCACGTCAATTTCGGCAGGCTTGTCGGTCACGCTCTCCACCAGACTGGCGGCCAGCGCATGAACCTCTTCCTGGTTCAGGGCGCCGATAAGACCAAATGTCAGGGTGCCTAAATCATGAATATTGCCCTCGTCATCCGTCAGCGTGAGGAGAAAATTAGCCCGGGTGAAAGCATTGTTGAGCTCATTCAGCTCGGTCAGCGATGCTTCATGAAGGTTGATGGTCACGACGTAGCGTGTGATGTCACCACTGCTCATAATTCACCTCATTGTTATCATGGAAGTTTTCTTAGCATAGTCGATAGTTTGCGTTTGGCGACTCAGAGACGACCTTCCCCTCCGTAAAGACGAAGGGGAACAGGGGTTAATTTCGGGACAGGTAATCGACGATTTTTTGCGTATCGGCAAGCGAACAGAGACGCGTGCCCTGGTTGATGGTGGCGGCGCTACCCGCCGCCACGCCGTAGCGGGTCATCTCGAGCAGAGAGGCGCCCTGCGCCAGTTTTAGCGTCATCGCACCCACCATGCTATCGCCCGCGCCAACCGTGCTCTGGCTCTTCATCGGCGGTGGGACAACCTGAACGGATGACGATTCATCGACTGCCAGCGCCCCCTGAGGGCCAAGGGAGACGACTACGCGCCGCGCTTTTCCGCTTCGCACCAGCTCCTGCGCGGCGGTGCGCACATCATCAGGCTGCGTCAGTTCGCGGTTGACCAGCGCGCTTAACTCTTTCTGGTTGGGTTTGACCAGCTCCAGATTGCCCGGCACCAGGGCCGCCTGCAGGGCCTCGCCGCTGCTGTCGACAATGCAGCGGATGCCGCGCTGCTGCGCGGCCTGAATCAGCGCCGTTAATTTTTCCGGGCTTACGCCGGGCGGCAGGCTGCCGCTTACCACCAGCAGCGCGCCGCTTTCTATCGTCAGCACTTTCTCTTCAAGCTGACGAAACTCGTCATCGCTGAGTTTCGCGCCCGGCATGACAAAACGGTACTGCTCGCCGCTTGATTCTACGTGGACATGCAGGTTTTGCCGCGTCCAGTCTTTGGCCTCAACGGTTTCAACGGCCACCTGTTCATCGGCCAGCAGAGAGACCAGGTGTTCACCGGTGGCACCGCCTGCGGGGAAAATTGCCGTGGCTTTGCCGCCGAGGTGTGTAATGGCGCGCGCCACGTTGATCCCGCCGCCGCCGGGCTCAAAGACCGGGGCGCTGCACCGCAATTTACCTTCCGGGTAAATCTGCGGCGTCAGGGTGGCGGAATCCAGGGAAGGGGAGAGCGTCAGAGTATAAATAGAAACCATCATTACCTCCTTTTAGCATGGGTTCTTATTAGCCTGGCACCATTTGTCAGGAAGGCAATGTAAATAACAGTATGATTTTAAATATGAATACTGACGAAAAGTGAGGCGGGGGATATATAAAATAAAACGCTTTTTGGGATCGTTCTTATTCAAAAAATGAAATAAGAAAACATTGCTATGTTATTTGCGGCTTTTTATAATTTGTTACCTTTCTCTGGACGCCTTGTCATTGATCCTCAAGAAAGATTCCGGGACCGTGTGGTCTCTTTTTTTGTTGTACGGACTACTTAATAAAATGAAGCTTTTAAAGACAGTGCCCGCTGCACTGATGCTGGCGGGTGGCGTGTTTGCGGCTATGAACGCGACCGCTGATGATACCGTTTTTACTGTCATGGACGATCCTTCCTCCGCGAAAAAACCGTTTGAAGGTAACCTGAACGCCGGATACCTGGCACAATCCGGTAACACGAAAAGCTCTTCTCTGACGGCGGACAGTACGCTCACCTGGTACGGCAACACCACCGCCTGGTCTCTGTGGGGTAATGCCAGCAACACTTCCGCTAACGACGAACGTTCTTCCGAGAAGTATGCGGTAGGTGGACGTAGCCGTTACAACATGACCGACTATGACTACCTGTTTGGTCAGGCAAGCTGGTTAACCGACCGTTATAACGGTTATCGCCAGCGCGATGTATTCACCGCCGGTTATGGTCGCCAGTTCCTGAACGGTCCGGTACACAGCTTCCGTTTTGAATTCGGTCCGGGTGTGCGTTATGACGAGTACACCAATGGCGATACCAAAACCCAACCGCTCGGTTACGCTTCCGGTACCTATGCCTGGCAGATGACTGACAACACCAAATTTACCCAGGGTGTTTCTGTATTTGGTGCCGACGATACGACGCTGAACTCTGAGACGGCGCTGAACGTGGCTATCAACGAACACTTTGGCCTGAAAGTCGCCTACAACGTGACCTGGAACTCTTCACCACCAGAATCTGCACCGGATCATACCGACCGCAGAACCACGGTTTCACTGGGTTATAGAATGTAATAAAAGCGGGCCGATGACGATGTCGGCCCGTTTATTGTCTGCGGTCTTTAGACGTCCCTTCTGATGACTTGTCTTCGCCCCTAGCCCCAAATCATTGCCGCCCAACGGAGTAGCAGCATTGCGCCGCAGATGGCAATCAGCACCAGCACCATTTTCCAGTGTTTTACGGCAAATCGTTTAGTTGGCATAACCTAATCCTTGTTGGTTGATGTCCCCAGTCTACCAAACAGGGCCGAAATATGCCCCTTCTCAGGAACGATTGGGTTATGCCAGCGCAAGGTTCGGCTCAGAACCAGTGGAATCGTTCGGCGAGAATCAACAATAAACCTGTGGCGGAAAGGATGTTCAATATCACAACCGTTCTACTGGATACGTTCATGGTATGCACCTTTGGGTTTAAAGACCTGTTCAAGAGTAGCCCAGCATCTTTGAAATGCGAGCGCAGGGGAGAAGCAACCTGCAAATTCGTGCGAAAGCGCCAGCCCATCAATCTGGCCGCAGAGGGTGCAATCTCCTTGCCGTTAGTGTTAACATTACGTCGCTTGCCGTAAATCCACATTAATCTGAATTCGGCAGGTGAATGATGACGAACCAATTTGACGATTGTTGGTCAGATGGTGTCGTAATCTATTGTCAAATCACGATTATTTTCTTTGTATATGCTCTTATGTGTGGGGCATCACTGCAAATAAGGATATAAAATGCCTGTAATTACTCTTCCTGATGGCAGCCAACGCCATTTCGACCGTGCTGTTAGCCCAATGGATGTTGCCCTGGACATTGGTCCTGGCCTCGCGAAAGCGACTATCGCTGGCCGCGTTAACGGTGAGCTGGTGGATGCTTCCGATCTGATCGAAAACGATGCGACGCTTGCAATCATCACCGCGAAAGACGAAGAAGGTCTGGAGATCATTCGTCACTCCTGCGCGCACCTGTTAGGCCATGCTATCAAACAGCTGTGGCCAAACACCAAAATGGCGATCGGTCCGGTTATCGACAATGGTTTCTACTACGACGTTGATCTTGACCACACCCTGACTCAGGAAGATATCGACGCGCTCGAAAAACGCATGCACGAGCTCGCCGAAACGAACTATGACGTCATCAAGAAGAAAGTCAGCTGGCACGAAGCGCGTGAAACCTTCGTGAAGCGCGGCGAGAGCTACAAGGTCTCTATTCTTGACGAAAACATTTCGCATGATGACAAGCCTGGCTTGTACCATCACGAAGAATACGTCGACATGTGCCGTGGACCGCACGTGCCGAACATGCGCTTCTGTCATCACTTTAAGCTGATGAAGATCGCAGGCGCCTACTGGCGTGGCGACAGCAACAACAAGATGTTGCAGCGTATCTATGGTACCGCGTGGGCTGATAAAAAAGCCCTGAACGCGTACCTGCTGCGCCTGGAAGAGGCGGCGAAGCGTGACCACCGTAAAATCGGTAAGCAGCTTGACCTGTACCACATGCAGGAAGAAGCGCCGGGCATGGTGTTCTGGCATAACGACGGCTGGACCATCTTCCGTGAACTGGAAACTTTCGTACGCTCCAAGCTGAAAGAGTACCAATATCAGGAAGTGAAAGGCCCGTTCATGATGGACCGTGTGCTGTGGGAAAAAACCGGCCACTGGGACAACTACAAAGATGCGATGTTCACCACCTCGTCTGAGAACCGTGAATACTGCATCAAGCCAATGAACTGCCCGGGCCACGTTCAGATCTTCAACCAGGGTCTGAAATCCTACCGCGACCTGCCGCTGCGTATGGCGGAGTTCGGTAGCTGCCATCGTAACGAGCCATCAGGTGCGCTGCACGGTCTGATGCGTGTTCGTGGCTTTACTCAGGATGATGCGCATATCTTCTGTACTGAAGATCAGGTCCGTGACGAAGTTAACGCCTGTATTCGTATGGTCTACGATATGTACAGCACCTTTGGCTTCGAGAAGATCGTCGTCAAACTCTCAACGCGTCCGGAAAAACGTATCGGCAGCGATGAGACATGGGATCGCGCAGAAGCGGATCTCGCCGTGGCGCTGGAAGAGAACGGCATTCCGTTCGAATACCAGCTGGGCGAGGGCGCATTCTACGGTCCGAAAATTGAATTTACCCTGTATGACTGCCTCGATCGCGCATGGCAGTGCGGTACTGTACAGCTGGACTTCTCCCTGCCGCAGCGTTTAAGCGCCTCTTATGTTGGCGAAGACAACGAGCGTCAGGTACCGGTAATGATTCACCGTGCAATTCTCGGTTCTCTGGAGCGCTTCATCGGCATCCTGACCGAAGAGTTCGCTGGCTTCTTCCCAACCTGGCTTGCGCCAGTGCAGGTCGTGGTGATGAACATTACCGATTCTCAGGCGGATTACGTTAAAGAATTGACGCAGAAACTACAAAATGCGGGCATTCGCGTAAAAGCAGACTTGAGAAATGAGAAGATTGGCTTTAAAATCCGCGAGCACACTTTACGTCGTGTCCCGTATATGTTGGTCTGTGGTGATAAAGAGGTGGAAGCAGGCAAAGTTGCCGTTCGCACCCGCCGTGGTAAAGACCTGGGGAGCCTGGACGTAAGTGAAGTGATTGAGAAGCTGCAACAAGAGATTCGCAGCCGCAGTCTTCAACAACTGGAGGAATAAGGTATTAAAGGCGGAAAACGAGTTCAAACGGCACGTCCGAATCGTATCAATGGCGAGATTCGCGCCCAGGAAGTTCGCTTAACAGATCTTGAAGGTGAACCACTGGGGATTGTGAGTCTGAGAGAAGCGATCGAAAAAGCTGAAGAAGCTGGAGTAGATTTAGTTGAAATCAGCCCTAACGCCGAACCGCCAGTTTGTCGTATCATGGACTACGGCAAGTTCCTTTATGAAAAGAGTAAGTCTTCTAAGGAACAGAAGAAGAAGCAAAAAGTTATCCAGGTTAAGGAAATCAAATTCCGTCCTGGTACCGACGATGGCGATTATCAGGTAAAACTCCGCAGCCTGATTCGCTTTCTGGAAGATGGCGATAAGGCCAAGATCACACTGCGTTTCCGCGGTCGTGAGATGGCCCACCAACAGATTGGTATGGAAGTGCTTAACCGCGTCCGTGACGATCTGAGTGAACTGGCAGTAGTCGAATCCTTCCCTACGAAGATCGAAGGCCGCCAGATGATCATGGTGCTCGCTCCTAAGAAGAAACAGTAAGGCCTTCAAGCAGCAAAATCTGTGGAGCCTTCGGGTTTCATAGGTTTTGTTCGCCTATGTTTCGTTTATTTAACAATGCGAAGTGGAAGTTATTAAGATGCCAAAAATTAAGACCGTACGCGGTGCTGCTAAGCGCTTCAAAAAAACCGGTGGTGGTGGATTTAAGCGTAAGCACGCAAACCTGCGTCATATTCTGACCAAAAAATCTACTAAGCGTAAACGTCACCTGCGTCCAAAAGGCCTCGTTTCTAAAGGCGATCTGGGTCTGGTTATCGCGTGCCTGCCGTACGCATAAGCCGTTAACGTTTAATTTTTTACTAAGAATATAGATACAGGAGAGCACATATGGCTCGCGTAAAACGTGGTGTAATTGCACGTGCACGTCACAAGAAAATTTTGAAACAAGCTAAAGGCTACTACGGTGCGCGTTCACGCGTTTACCGCGTTGCCTTCCAGGCTGTTATCAAAGCAGGTCAGTACGCTTACCGTGACCGTCGTCAGCGTAAGCGTCAGTTCCGTCAACTGTGGATTGCGCGTATCAACGCAGCAGCACGTCAGAACGGTATTTCTTACAGCAAATTCATCAACGGCCTGAAAAAAGCCTCTGTTGAAATCGACCGTAAGATCCTGGCTGACATCGCAGTATTCGACAAAGTAGCGTTCACCGCTCTGGTCGAAAAAGCGAAAGCAGCGCTGGCATAAGCCAGTTGAGAGAGGGGGCTTTGCTCCCTCTTTTCATTTAACACCATCAGAAGATTGACATTTATCCGTCCAGGCTTTTCAATAAGGTCTCAACGGTTTTTACCAGACAAGGTAACGCAAGCATGAATGCTGCTATTTTCCGCTTCTTCTTTTACTTTAGCACCTGATTTCAGGAGGCTAGCGCGTGAAAGATGAAACGAAAAACAGCGCCAGATAAGCCTCCCGATGGAGGCTTTTTTTGTGCCTGAATTTGAGAGAATAACTCCACCAAATCGGTGTCTGCACCGACATAATGAGGAAAATCATGTCACATCTCGCAGAGCTGGTTGCCAGTGCAACAGCCGCCATTAATCAGGCCTCAGATGTTGCCGCGTTAGACAATGTCCGCGTCGAATATCTTGGGAAGAAAGGGCACCTGACCCTTCAGATGACAACCCTGCGTGAGCTGCCGGCAGAAGAACGCCCAGCAGCGGGTGCGGTGATTAACGAAGCCAAAGAGCAGGTACAGCAGGCGCTAAACGCGCGCAAAGCCGAACTGGAAAGCGCGGTGCTGAATGCGCGTCTGGCCGCAGAGACGATCGACGTTTCTCTTCCGGGTCGCCGCATCGAAAACGGTGGTCTGCACCCGGTTACCCGCACCATCGATCGCATTGAAAGTTTCTTCGGTGAGCTCGGCTTTACCGTGGCGACTGGCCCGGAAATCGAAGATGATTACCACAACTTCGACGCCCTGAACATTCCTGGCCATCATCCGGCACGCGCTGACCACGACACTTTCTGGTTCGACGCTACGCGTCTGCTGCGTACTCAGACCTCCGGCGTTCAGATCCGTACCATGAAGGATCAGGCACCGCCAATCCGCATTATCGCGCCGGGCCGCGTCTATCGTAACGACTACGATCAGACCCACACCCCAATGTTCCACCAGATGGAAGGTCTGATTGTTGATAAAAACATCAGCTTCACCAACCTGAAGGGCACGCTGCACGATTTCCTGAACAACTTCTTTGAGGAAGATCTGCAGGTTCGTTTCCGCCCGTCCTACTTCCCGTTCACCGAACCGTCTGCGGAAGTTGACGTGATGGGTAAAAACGGCAAATGGCTGGAAGTGCTGGGCTGCGGCATGGTGCATCCAAACGTGCTGCGCAACGTGGGTATCGATCCGGAAGTTTACTCCGGCTTTGCCTTCGGCATGGGCATGGAGCGTCTGACTATGCTGCGCTACGGCGTGACCGACTTACGTGCATTCTTCGAAAACGATCTGCGTTTCCTCAAACAGTTTAAATAAGGGCAGGACAGAACAATGAAATTCAGTGAACTGTGGTTACGCGAGTGGGTGAACACCACTCTGGACAGCGACGCGCTTTCAAACCAGATCACCATGGCGGGTCTGGAAGTGGACGGCGTTGAGCCGGTTTCCGGTGCCTTCAACGGCGTGGTCGTTGGCGAAGTGGTCGAGTGCGGTCAGCACCCTAATGCTGACAAACTGCGCGTAACAAAAGTAAACGTGGGCGGTGACCGTCTGCTGGATATCGTCTGCGGTGCGCCAAACTGCCGTCAGGGCCTGAAGGTGGCCGTGGCGACCGTCGGTGCAGTGCTGCCGGGCGATTTCAAAATTAAAGCGGCTAAGCTGCGCGGCGAGCCGTCTGAAGGCATGCTGTGCTCCTTCTCCGAGCTGGGTATTTCCGACGATCACAACGGCATTATTGAACTGCCGCTGGATGCGCCAATCGGCACCGATATCCGTGAATACCTTAAGCTTGATGACAACACTATCGAAATCAGCGTCACGCCAAACCGTGCCGACTGCTTAGGTATTATCGGCGTGGCGCGCGACGTGGCCGTGCTGAACCAGACTGAGCTGAGCGCGCCGGACATTGCGCCGGTTGAAGCGACCATCAGTGACGTGCTGCCTATTCAGGTTGACGCTGCGGATGCTTGCCCGCGCTACCTCGGTCGCGTGGTGAAAGGCATCAACGTGAAAGCGCCAACTCCGCTGTGGATGAAAGAGAAGCTGCGCCGCTGCGGTATTCGCTCTATCGACGCAGTGGTCGACGTGACCAACTACGTTCTGCTGGAGCTGGGCCAGCCAATGCACGCATTCGATAAAGACCGTATCGACGGCGGCATCGTTGTGCGCATGGCGAAAGAGGGCGAAACCCTGGTTCTGCTGGACGGCAGCGAAGCGAAACTGAACGCCGACACCCTGGTGATTGCTGACCACAGCAAAGCGCTGGCAATGGGCGGTATCTTCGGTGGCGAGCACTCAGGCGTGAACGACGAGACGCAAAACGTCCTGCTGGAATGCGCGTTCTTCAGCCCGCTCTCCATCACCGGTCGCGCACGCCGTCACGGCCTGCATACCGATGCCTCTCACCGCTACGAGCGCGGCGTTGACCCGGCGCTGCAGTACAAAGCGATGGAACGTGCGACCCGCCTGCTGATCGACATCTGCGGCGGTGAAGCGGGGCCGGTTATCGACGTCACCAACGAAGCGACCTTGCCGAAGCGTGCGACCATCACCCTGCGCCGCAGCAAGCTGGATCGCCTGATTGGCCATCACGTTGCCGATGCGCAGGTAACCGACATCCTGAAACGTCTGGGCTGTGAAGTAACCGAAGGCCAGGACGAATGGAAAGCCGTTGCGCCATCATGGCGTTTCGACATGGAAATTGAAGAAGATCTGGTGGAAGAAGTGGCCCGCGTTTACGGCTACAACAACATCCCTGACGAGCCTGTCCAGGCAGGTCTGGTGATGGGCTCCCACCGCGAAGCCGACCTGTCTCTGAAGCGTGTGAAAACCATGCTGAACGACAAAGGCTACCAGGAAGTGATCACCTACAGCTTCGTTGATCCAAAGCTGCAGCAGCTGATCCACCCGGGTCAGGAGGCGCTGATCCTGCCAAGCCCAATTTCCAGCGAAATGTCCGCGATGCGTCTGTCTCTGTGGACGGGCCTGCTGGGCACTGTCGTTTATAACCAGAATCGCCAGCAAAACCGCGTGCGAATTTTCGAAAGCGGTTTGCGCTTTGTACCGGATAATCAGGCAAATTTAGGCATCCGTCAGGATCTCATGCTGGCTGGCGCCATCAGCGGCAACCGCTATGAAGAGCACTGGGACCTGGCAAAAGGCACGGTTGATTTCTACGATATGAAGGGCGATCTGGAAGCGATTCTGGATCTGACCGGTAAATTATCTGAAATTGAATTCCGCGCAGAAGCCATCCCGGCTCTGCATCCGGGCCAGAGCGCAGCTATCTATTTAGACGGCAAACGCGTTGGTTTTATTGGGGTTGTTCACCCTGAGCTGGAGCGCAAGCTGGACCTGAACGGCCGTACCATCGTATTCGAGCTGGAATGGAACCCGGTGGCTGACCGCGTTATTCCTCAGGCTCAGGACGTCTCCCGCTTCCCGGCAAACCGCCGTGATATCGCGGTTGTGGTCGCGGAAAATGTGCCTACAGCAGATATTTTGGCCGAATGTAAGAAAGTTGGCGTAAATCAGGTAGTTGGCGTAAACTTATTTGACGTGTACCGCGGCAAGGGCGTAGCAGAAGGTTTCAAGAGCCTCGCTATTAGCCTTATCCTTCAGGATACCAGCCGTACACTCGAAGAAGAGGAGATTGCCGCTACCGTCGCCAAATGTGTAGAGGCATTAAAAGAGCGATTCCAGGCATCATTGAGGGATTGAACCTATGGCGCTTACAAAAGCTGAAATGTCAGAATATCTGTTTGATAAGCTTGGGCTTAGCAAACGGGATGCCAAAGAGCTGGTAGAGCTGTTTTTCGAAGAGATCCGTCGTGCTCTGGAAAATGGTGAGCAGGTAAAACTCTCCGGTTTTGGCAATTTTGATTTGCGAGACAAAAACCAACGTCCGGGCCGCAACCCGAAGACGGGGGAAGATATTCCCATTACAGCCCGCCGCGTGGTGACCTTCAGACCCGGCCAGAAGTTGAAAAGCCGTGTCGAAAACGCAACGCCCAAAGCAGAGTAATATGAACTAACTAAAAAGGCCGCCCACGCGGCCTTTTTTCTTTGCGCTCTCCGGCAAACCCGCCGTAAAATCAATTACATCTCACGCTACTAAAACCGTACCCATGCTTGATTATGCCCATCACCAGCACCGTTCCGATCGGCGTCACCTGCTTTTGCTGGTGCTGATGCTCATTGTCGCCGCAGGAGTGAGCCTCTGCGCGGGCGACAGATGGATCGGGCCTGAAAGCTGGTGGGGGCCTGACGGGCAGCTCTTCGTCTGGCAAATTCGCCTGCCGCGCACCGTCGCGGTGGTTCTGGTCGGCGCCGCGCTGGCGCTGTGCGGCACCATAATGCAGGCGTTGTTTGATAACCCTCTGGCGGAGCCCGGGCTGCTCGGCGTGTCAAACGGCGCAGGCGTAGGCCTGATTGCGGCGGTGATGCTGGGTGGGGGAGAACTCTCCGGATGGAGTATTAGCCTGAGCGCTATCCTCGGCGCGCTGCTGATCACCGCGATCCTTCTTCGTTTTGCCAGACGGCACTTATCGACCAGCCGTCTGCTGCTTGCCGGCGTGGCGCTGGGGATCATCTGTAGCGCGCTGATGACCTGGGCGGTCTACTTTTCAACATCCTTTGACCTGCGTCAGCTGATGTACTGGATGATGGGCGGCTTTGGCGGCGTTGACTGGCACCAGGGCTGGCTGATGGCGCTGCTTGTACCGGTTATCGTGTGGGCTGCCCTGCAGGCGCAGCCGCTGAATATGCTCGCGCTGGGTGAAACCTCTGCCCGCCAGCTCGGCATGCCGATTGGGTTCTGGCGTAATGTGCTGGTAATAGCTATTGGCTGGCTGGTCGGCGTCAGCGTGGCTCTGGCGGGCGCGATCGGCTTTATCGGGCTGGTGATTCCGCACATGCTGCGCCTGTGTGGCCTCACGGACCATCGGACCCTGCTTCCTGCCTCTGCGGTTGCCGGGGCCGTCACGCTGCTGGTGGCCGATATCATCGCCCGGCTTGCCCTGACGGCCGCAGAGCTGCCGATTGGCGTGGTCACCGCCACGCTGGGCGCGCCGGTATTTATCTGGCTACTATTAAAAGCTGGACGTTAAATCAACAAGCCGTAAGACAACATGAGGGAATGCTATGCAGTCAGATATCCTGAATACTGAAGTGACCACCATTGATGGCGATAACACCACGCTGGAAGGCTACAAAGGCAACGTGCTGCTTATCGTCAACGTGGCATCGAAATGTGGCCTGACGCCGCAGTACGAGCAGCTGGAGAACATTCAGAAGGCCTGGGAGAAAGACGGTTTCACCGTGCTGGGCTTCCCGTGCAACCAGTTCCTGGGCCAGGAGCCGGGCAGCGAAGAGGAGATTAAAACCTTCTGCAGCACCACCTATGGCGTGACGTTCCCGATGTTCAGCAAAATCGATGTCAACGGTGAAGACCGCCATCCGCTGTATGCGAAGCTGATCGCTGCCGCGCCGAAGGCCGTTGCGCCTGAAGGAAGCGGTTTTTATGAACGCATGGCCAGCAAAGGCCGCGCGCCGCTTTACCCGGACGATATCCTGTGGAATTTTGAAAAATTCCTGATTGGCCGCGACGGCCAGGTCGTTCAGCGTTTTTCGCCGGATATGACCCCTGAGGATCCGATCGTCATGGAATCGATCAAGCTGGCGCTGGCGAAATAATGTCGTTGCTGATGCAGCTAACGGACGTTGCCGAGAGGGGACGTCTGGAGCCGATAACCGGTACCATCAATGCGGGAGAAATCCTGCATCTTGTCGGGCCAAACGGTGCAGGGAAGAGCACGCTGCTGGCGCGGATGGCAGGCATGACCGACGGAGAAGGGCAGATAACGCTGCTGGAGCATACGCTCGCCGACTGGTCGCCGGTCTCGCTGGCGCACCGGCGCAGTTATCTTGTGCAGCAGCAGGTGCCGCCCTTTGCGATGCCGGTCTGGCACTATCTGATGCTGCATTTGCACGACAAACAACAGACGTCACTGCTGACGGACGTTGCCGCGGCCCTGGGGCTGGAAGATAAACTGTCCCGGCATGCCAGCCAGCTTTCCGGCGGAGAGTGGCAGCGGGTACGTCTGGCGGCGGTCATTCTTCAGATCCACCCGGCTGGTAATCCTCACGGGCGAATGTTGCTTCTCGATGAACCTATGAGCGGTCTGGACGTGGCGCAGCAGGCGGCACTGGATGCGCTGTTAAGTACCCTGAGCCGAAAAGGTATCGCCGTGGTGATGAGCAGTCATGACCTCAACCACACCCTGCGTCATGCCCACCGGGTGTGGCTGCTGTCGCAGGGAAAGATGATCGCCAGCGGCGCGCGGGATCGGGTTCTTACGCCGCCCCATCTTGCCCGCGCGTACAACATGTCGTTCCGCAGGCTTGATATAGAGGGACATAAGATGCTGATTTCTACCGGGCAGAAGTAACCGTTTCTTGCCTCTTAGCACAATTGCACGCTAAATTACGAAAAGAACAAAAAAAGCAGAGGATTCGTCTGAAAATGCGATTCTGGTTTCTCCTGATGGCCACACTTTTTCTTGCGGGATGCAGTAGCCATCGTGCGCCGCCGCCTAACCCACGGCTTTCAGATTCGATCACCGTCATTGCCAGCCTCAACGATCAGCTGAGCAACTGGCGCGGTACGGCTTATCGCTACGGCGGCATGAGTCGCGGCGGCGTAGATTGTTCCGGCTTCGTTCTGATGACGTTCCGCGACAAGTTTGATTTACAGCTTCCGCGTGAAACGCGCAAGCAGGCCGAAATTGGCACTGAAATTGATAAAGACGATCTTCTGCCCGGGGACCTGGTTTTCTTCAAAACCGGCTCGGGTGAAAGCGGTCTCCATGTGGGCATATATGATACAGACAATCAGTTCATTCACGCCTCGACAAGCCGCGGGGTGATGCGCTCTTCTCTTGATAATGTTTACTGGCGTAAAAATTTCTGGCAGGCACGACGTATATAGTCTTTGTCAGACACTTCTCTTATGACGGCATGGTATCTAATAAATCATGCCGTTTTTTCTCAAATAAGATGCTTAAAGTTAAATTTATCTAAAATTAGCGAATCCTGCATGTGTCTGTTTTATCTAAAACTGGCTATTATTCGACAACCAGGATAAAATTAATTTAGATTCAGGGATAAATCTGAAAATAAATACGGAACTAATGAAATTAATCTTATTAAAATCAAGACAGTGGAATTGTGTCGGCAATTGCTCCAGGATGTTCTCTCTCATCTTTAATGTGGAGCGAGTGCAATGATTATTACGCTAGATAATGCTTACCAGTCTGAACTGCTGCTTCTGCCTGCTCGTAATAGCGCAGGGGAGCTTAAAGGTTTAGAGGTTCTGGTTAACTTTACTGGCGTCGGCAGCGATGTGCGGATCCCCACTGAGCTTGTTATCCCTCGGCTTTCAGCAGCTGAAGAGTTAGTGCTGTTTAACGAAAAATTGCAATTGCTTGATACCTGTAAACTGTTTTTTATTCAGCATCAGTTAATTGCATGGATCAATATTACACCTGCAATAGTTGAATTTTTATTAAGTAATGGAAACGCTGTTTCAATCCTTGAGCGTTATCCGTTTCTTGAGTTTACTGTTAATGAGAATTATCCAGGTTTAAATAACGGAAAGGACGATCTGCAGCTGGCGAGAATGGCAATCCATTTCCCGTTGGTCCTGGCAAACTTTGGCGCAGGCGCCGCATCGCTCAAAGCGGTCTATGATGGATTATTTAAACGGGTTATTCTCGACAAAGGCTTCATTCAGCAGCGTGCCACGGAGCTCTCTTTTGAGCCTTTTATGCGCGCCATCCTCTGGCAAATCACGCCGCACTGCCAGTCGGTGATCGTCTCGGGCATTGACGACCACGGCCTGTTGCAACGCGTTTTGTCCTTCAATTTTGGCGCCATGCAGGGCGCACTCTGGCCAGCCGTCTCTGCGGAGCACGTTACATCGCTGGTTCAGCAGCGATAACCCTTGCTTTCGCCCGTGTTTAAGTCCGGGTAAACCCTCTACACTAAAAGCAGGAGGACTTATGACCCTGTCTTTTACTGCTCACTGGCATGATGAGTTGCCTGGCTTTTACACCGCACTCAAACCAACACCGTTACAAAATTCACGCCTTATCTGGCATAACGATTTGCTGGCAGAAGAGCTGGCCATTCCGCCTGAGCTGTTTCAGCGTTCAGAAGGCGCAGGCGTCTGGGGCGGTGAAACGCTTCTCGCCGGTATGCAGCCTTTGGCTCAGGTCTATAGCGGACATCAGTTTGGCGTCTGGGCGGGGCAGCTGGGCGACGGCAGGGGGATCCTGCTCGGCGAACAACGGCTTCCCAACGGGGAGACGGTTGACTGGCACCTGAAAGGCTCAGGCCTTACTCCCTATTCGCGAATGGGCGACGGGCGCGCGGTGCTGCGTTCAACGATTCGCGAGTGCCTGGCGTCCGAAGCGATGCATGCCCTGGGGATTCCCACTACGCGCGCGCTGTCGATTGTCACCAGCGATACGCCGGTAGCGCGCGAAACGGTGGAAAAAGGGGCAATGCTGATGCGTATTGCGCAAAGCCATTTGCGCTTTGGTCATTTTGAGCACTTTTACTATCGCCGCGAGCCGGACAAGGTTCGCCAGCTGGCTGATTTTGCCATTCGGCACCACTGGGCGCATTTGCAGGACGAGGCGGATAAATACGTTCTCTGGTTCAGGGACGTGGTTGCCCGTACCGCAAGCCTGATTGCCCGCTGGCAAACGGTGGGCTTTGCGCATGGCGTCATGAATACGGACAACATGTCGATCCTCGGGCTGACCTTTGATTACGGTCCGTTTGGTTTCCTGGACGATTATCAGCCTGGCTATATCTGCAACCACTCCGACTATCAGGGACGTTACAGCTTTGATAATCAGCCAGCGGTTGGCCTGTGGAACCTGCAGCGGCTTGCGCAAACCCTGTCGCCGTTCATCGACGTAGATGCCCTCAATGATGCGCTCGACAGCTATCAGGATATATTGCTGCGAGAATACGGCACGCTGATGCGCAACAAGCTGGGGCTGATGACGCAGGAGAGGGGCGATAACGACATTCTCAACGGTCTGTTTGCCCTGATGGCGCGCGAGGGCAGCGATTATACCCGTACCTTCCGGATGCTGGGCCAGACGGAGCAGCACAGTGCGGCCTCGCCGCTGCGCGACGAGTTTATTGACAGACAGGCGTTTGACGACTGGTTTGCCACTTACCGCGCGCGTCTACAGCAGGAGCAGGTGGACGACGCCACCCGCCAGACGAAGATGAACGCGACGAATCCCGCGATGGTGTTGCGCAACTGGCTGGCGCAGCGGGCGATTGAGCAGGCAGAGCAGGGGGAATACGACGAGCTACACCGTTTGCATCTGGCGCTGCGCACGCCGTTTGCCGGGCGGGATGATGACTACGTCAGCCGCCCGCCCGACTGGGGCAAGCGGCTGGAGGTCAGCTGCTCAAGCTAGAGATTTTGCCGGGTGGCGGCGTCGCCTTACCCGGCAAAAATTACTGCGCAACCCAGCCGCCATCCATATTCCACGCGGCGCCGCGAACGTTCACGGCGCCCTCGCTGCACAAAAACAGCGCCAGTTCACCCAGCTGCTCCGGGGTCACAAACTCGCCCGAAGGCTGTTTCTCTGCCAGAAGCCGATCGCGAGCCTGCTCCGGCGGGACGCCCTCAGCGATACGCTGGTCGATTTGCTGTTGCACCAGCGGCGTCAGTACCCAGCCGGGGCAGATGGTGTTGGCGGTAATACCGGTGCGGGCGGTTTCCAGCGCCAGCGATTTCGTAAAGCCCACTACGCCATGCTTGGCGGCCACGTAGGCTGACTTCTCTTTTGAGGCCACCAGGCCGTGAACGGAGGCGATATTAATGATGCGCCCCCAGTTTTTCTCGCGCATGGCGGGCAGCGCCAGCCGGCTGGTGTGAAATACCGAGGAGAGATTTATGGCGATAATGTCGTTCCATTTCTCCACCGGAAACGCATCAACCGGGTCGACATGCTGTATCCCGGCGTTGTTGACAAGAATGTCCACGCCGCCAAACTGCGATTCGGCGTAGCGCATCATGGCTTCAATTTGCAGCACGTCACGCAGGTCCGCATCGTGATAGCCCGGCTTTTTGCCCAGTTGCGCAATCTCTTCTCTTGCTGATTCGCTGTCGCCGAAACCGTTGAGGATCAGCTGCGCCCCGGCCTTCGCCAGCACGCGGGCGATCCCAAGTCCAATGCCGCTGGTCGAGCCCGTCACCAGCGCGGTCTTACCGTTCAGATTCATCTTTCTCTCCTTACACAATGCCGGTCAGATAGAACACGGCAATGACAAAAAGCACTGCCAGACTTTTAATGAGGGTGATAGCAAAAATGCCGCCGTAGGCCTGACGATGGCTCAGGCCGGTAATCGCCAGCAGGGTAATCACCGCGCCGTTATGGGGCAGCGTATCCATCCCGCCGCTCGCCATCGAGGCCACGCGGTGTAGCACCTCAAGCGGGATATTGGCGGCGTGGGCGGCGGCGACAAACGAGTCGGACATGGCGGCGAGGGCAATACTCATCCCGCCGGACGCCGAGCCGGTGATCCCCGCAAGCACCGTCACGCTGATGGCTTCATTCAGCAGCGGATTGGGGATGGCCGCCAGCGCTTTGGATAACACCAGGAACCCGGGCAGGGCGGCGATAACCGCGCCGAAACCGTATTCGGAGGCGGTATTCATCGCGGCCAGAATGGCACCGCTCACCGCGGTCCGGCTGCCTTCAGCCAGACGACCCCGGATATTGCGAAAGCCAAAAATCAGCACCAGCACGATGCCGGAGATCAGCGCCGCTTCCACGGCCCAGATGGCGGTGATCTTGCCCACCTCGGTCACAATGGGTTTCGCCAGGCCTGGCAGAGTCAGCTCGTGGGTCGTGCCGTACCAGTCGGGGATCCAGCGGGTAAACAGCAGGTTCAGTATGCCTACCACCAGCAGCGGGGAGATAGCAATCAGCGGGTGCGGAAGGTTAATGTTATCCGACGTCTCGGGTTCATTTTTCAGATCCGTGCCGTAGCCCTCGTTGTTATTGAACGCCTTACGACGCTGGCGCTCCAGCCAGAGCAGGCCAAAGATGATAATAAACAGAGAGCCGATAAGCCCCAGCCACGGCGCGGCCCAGGCGTTCGTGCCAAAGAAGCTGGTGGGGATGATATTCTGGATCTGCGGCGTGCCGGGCAGGGCGTCCATGGTAAACGAAAACGCCCCCAGCGCCACGGTGGCCGGGATCAGCCGCTTAGGGATGCCGCTCTGGCGGAACAGTTCCGCAGCAAAAGGGTAAACCGCAAACGCCACCACGAACAGCGACACGCCGCCGTAGGTTAACAGCGCGCACACCAGGACAATCACCGGAATAGCGTGGCGACGGCCGAGGATCTGAATCGCGGCGGCGACGATGGAGCGTGAGAAACCGGAAAGCTCAATCAGCTTGCCGAAAACGGCCCCCAGCAGGAACACCGGGAAGTAGAGCTTGACGAAGCCCACCATCTTTTCCATAAACAGGCCGGTAAACGTCGGGCCGACGGCACCCGGATCGGTCAGCAGCACGGCGCCGAGCGCCGCAATCGGCGCAAACAAAATAACGCTGTATCCGCGATAGGCCGCCAGCATCAGCAGCGCCAGCGCCGCCAGGGCAATTAACACGCTCATTACGACTCCTCACTTTAATTATTATTCGGGTAACAACGAGATGCTTAACGCTCGACAGTCAGAGCAATGCCTTGCCCGCCGCCCACGCACAGGGTGACGAGCCCTTTTTTGACGTCACGCCGCTGCATTTCGTACAGCAGCGTCACGAGGATGCGGCAGCCGGAGGCGCCAATCGGATGACCCAGGGCGATAGCGCCGCCGTTAACGTTCACCCTGCGCTCATCCCAGCCGAGCTGCTTGCCTACCGCCAGCGCCTGAGCGGCAAAGGCTTCATTGGCTTCAATGAGATCCACGTCATCAAGCGTCCAGCCCGCCCGCGCCAGCGCCGTCCGGCAGGCGCTGACCGGTCCGATGCCCATTACCGACGGGTCAACGCCCGTCACGGCGTAGCTCACGATGCGACCGAGGATCGGCAAACCGCTCTCCCGCGCCTTTTCGCCGCTCATCAGCAGCACCGCGGCGGCACCGTCGTTGAGCGTTGACGCATTTCCGGCCGTGACCGTGCCTTCCGCCTGCAGAAAGGCGGGGCGCAGCTGCGCCAGCTGCTCAGCGGTGGTGCCAGGCCGGGGCTGTTCGTCACGGCTGACGATAAGCGGCGGTTTTTTGCCCTGTTTTACCGTCACCGGCGCTATCTCGGCGTCAAACCGACCCGCTTCGATGGCGGAGACCGCTTTGTGCTGCGACCGGGCGGCGAAGGCGTCCTGCTGCTCGCGGGAAATGGCATTCTCCCGGGCGACGTTTTCAGCGGTGATCCCCATGTGATAATCGTTGAACGCGTCCCACAGGCCGTCGGTAATCATGCTGTCCTGCAGGCCCGTATGGCCAAAACGCAGCCCTGATCGCGCGCCGTCCAGCAGATAGGGGGCGTTGCTCATGCTCTCCTGACCGCCAGCGATAGCCACGTCCGCGTCGCCGCAGCGGATCGCCTGCGCGGCGAGCTGCACCGCTTTTAGGCCCGCGCCGCACACCAGGTTGACCGTTGTCGCCGGCGTGCTGACGGGTAATCCGGCGGCGATGGCCGTCTGACGCGCCGGGTTTTGCCCGCATCCCGCCGTCAGCACCTGTCCGAAAATCAGTTCATCTACCTGTTCTTCGCGAAGATCGCTGTTCTCCAGCAGGTGCCGCACCGCGACGGCCCCCAGCTCAACCGCTGAAAGGGACGATAGCGATCCGCGAAAACTGCCAATGGGGGTTCGCGTTGCCCCGACAATCATGACCTCTTTCATCGTGAGTCCTCAGTTGAAGCGCATCTCGCGAACGTCGTCCGCCACAATCATTTTCCCGGCTGTCTTAGCCGCAATTTCGTCGATACTGACCCCGGGGGCGTATTCCCGCAGAATGAACGCGCCGTCCTCGATCTCCAGCAGTGCGAGGTCGGTTAAGACCCGACGGATACAGCCCGCGCCCGTGAGCGGCAGCGTGCAGCGCGGCAGCAGCTTTGACTCACCGCTTTTAGATGCGTGGGTCATCACCACAATGATGTTCTGCGCCCCGGCCACGAGATCCATCGCGCCGCCCATGCCCTTCACCATCTTTCCGGGGATCATCCACGAGGCGATATTGCCCTCGACGTCCACTTCAAACGCGCCCAGCACGGTCAGATCCACATGACCGCCGCGGATCATGGCAAACGACTGGGCCGAGTCGAAAATGGCCGCGCCGGTGCGCGCGGTCACGGTCTGTTTACCGGCGTTGATCATGTCAGCGTCAAGGCTCTGCTCGTCAGGAAAAGCCCCCATCCCCAGCAGCCCGTTTTCCGACTGAAGCATCACGTCCATCCCGTCCGGAATGTAGTTCGCCACCAGGGTAGGGATGCCTATCCCCAGGTTGACGTAATACCCGTCGCGCAGCTCGCGGGCGACGCGCATGGCCATCTGTTCACGGGTTAACATCGTCAGACTCCTTCCGCGCGCAGGGTGCGCTGTTCAATGCGTTTTTCAAACTGGCCGACAATCAGCCTGTCGACGTAAATTCCCGGGGTATGAATGGCCGACGGGGGCAGCTCACCCGGGGGAACTATCTCTTCCACCTCGACAACCGTTATCCGGCCCGCCGTTGCCATCAGCGGATTAAAATTTTGCGCGGTGTGCCGATAGACAACGTTGCCGTACCAGTCCGCTTTCCAGCCCTTAATGAGCGCAAAATCACCGGTAATGGCCTCTTCAAGGATGTAGTGTTTCCCCGCAAACTGGCGCACGTCTTTGCCGGCAGCCACGGGCGTGCCGTAGCCGGTGGCCGTGTAAAATGCCGGAATGCCCGCGCCGCCCGCGCGCACCTTTTCCGCCAGCGTGCCCTGGGGCGTGAGTTCAATCTCCAGTTCGCCGCTCAGCACCTGCCGCTCGAACAGGGCGTTCTCGCCGACGTAAGAGGCCACCACTTTGCGAACCTGCCGCGTTTCGAGCAGTATCCCGAGACCGAAACCGTCCACGCCGCAGTTGTTTGATACCACCGTCAGATCTTTCACCTGACGGCGTCTGACCTCTGCAATCAGGTTCTCCGGAATACCGCACAGGCCGAAGCCGCCCGCCAGCAAGGTCATTCCGTCCGTCAGCCCTTCGAGCGCCTGCGCATAGCTGCCGACGCGCTTATCCAGTCCCGCCATAGTCATCCCTCCCGTTATCCGTGCCGGTATCATTAGGGGCGGCGACTCATTTGTTAATTTTGAATTTGTGACCCACTCATTTGGTTTTTTATTAATTTCCTGTTAACTAAATTTTTTCAATTAGTTAACAGGATGAAAAATGAGAATGAGTGTCAAACAGTTACGCGCGTTTTTAGCGGTAGCTCACACTCTCAATTTCGCGCACGCCAGCGAACGGCTGAATCTTTCCCAGCCGGCCCTGAGCCTGACGATTAAAGCGCTGGAGGAGGCGCTCGGCGGACCGCTGCTGCAGCGGAGCACGCGCAAGGTCGCGCTGACGCAGGAGGGAGAGACGTTTTTGCCGATGGCGCGCCAGCTGCTTGCCGACTGGGATAACGTCGAAGAGGCGATGCACCAGTGCTTTACCCTGCAGCGCGGTAAAATTTCGGTCGCGGCTATGCCGTCATTTGCCGCGAATGTCCTGCCCGAGGTGCTAAAAGCGTTTCGCGATCGCCATGCCGGGATCAACGTCACCGTGCATGATGTCATTAACGAGCAGGTGATAGAGATGGTGCGGGAAGGGCGGGTCGAGATGGGGATCGCCTTTGAGCCCGCGCCAACGCACAACCTGCTGTTTACTCCGCTGGGCCTCGACAGGTTTGTGGCCATAGTGCCGAAAGATTCCTCGCTGGCAGGCAAGAAGCGCCTGTCATGGGAAGAGCTGCTGACGCTGGATTTCATCACCCTGCAGCGCCCGTCGGCGGTACGTCTGATGATGGAGGAGGAGCTGGCGCGAAGCGGCAGAAAGCTGGACGTGGCGCTGGAGAGTCATCAGCTGGTGACGGTCGGGAGAATGGTCGCGAGCGGGCTGGGCGGCAGTGCCGTTCCGGCGCTCTGCGAGGCGCAGATGACGGCGCTGGGCGCGGTCTGTATTCCGCTGGATAACCCGCCGATAGAAAAGTGCATTGGAGCGATCCATCCAGGACACACGCAGCTCTCTAAAGCGGCGCATGCCCTGCTGGAAACGCTGAAAGATTTTTACCAGCCCAATCAGGGGGCGAGAAACACCTGCGGCGCGGCGTGAGCCGGATGCCTGCCGACGATAACCTGCGCGCCGTACCAGCGCGCCAGCGCGTCGGTCTGCAAAACGGTTTCCGGTGCTCCCTGGGCCACGATTCTGCCGTCATGCAGCAGCAGGATGCGGTCCGCCCACAGCGCCGCCAGATTAAGGTCGTGCAGCACCACGCAGACGTGGAGGTGACCCCGACGGGTCAGGGATTTCAGCAGGCGCAGCAGATGCTGCTGGTGATAGAGATCCAGCGCAGACGTGGGTTCATCAAGGAACAGCCAGCCGCGCGGGGCGCCGTCGCACCAGAGCTGAGCCAGCGCGCGGGCGAGCTGGATGCGCTGCTGCTCGCCGCCGGAGAGTGCGGCAAACTGCCTGCCCGCCAGCGGTAAACAGCCGGTGACGGCCATGACCTCCTCAATAACCGACGCTTCGGGCGTGCGGGTCCAGGGCGCTCGCCCCATACCGACGACCGCCTCAACCGGCCAGTCAAATCCGAGCTGCGTGTTCTGGCGCATCACCGCCCGGTAGCGGGAGAGCCTGTGCGGCTGCCAGGCCGCAAGCGGTGTGCCCGCCAGGGTGCACCGTCCGCTTGCCGGTTTGAGATAGCCGGTAAGCAGACGCAATAATGTCGATTTTCCGGCACCGTTGGGGCCAATCAGCGCGACCAGTTCACCCTGAGACAGGGTAAGCGAAACGTCGTCGATCAGCGTCCGTTGACCGGCGTGAAAGGAAATGTTCTCTGCACAATAGCGCTCAGCCATGCGCACCTCCGCGACGAAAGATAAGCCACAGAAACCACGGCGCGCGAGAAGGCTGGTCAGTAAGCCGACCGGAATTTCCGCCGGTGCGACCAGGCTGCGCGCCAGCGTATCGGCAACCAGCAGAAGCAACGCGCCGGCCAGCACCGAGCCGGGGAGCACGGCCCGGTGGTCGGCTCCCAGCCACATACGCACCAGGTGCGGCACCACCAGGCCGACAAAGCCGATCACGCCGCTGACCGCAACGGCGGCGGCCACCAGCAGGGCACTGCACAACAGCAGGAGCCGCTGCACGGCGGCAACCTCCACGCCGAGGTAATGTGCCTCTTCGTCGCCCAGCTGCAGCAGGTTGAGGGCGCCTGCCAGACGCCAGATCGCTAGCGCGGTGGGAACCATCAGCGACGCGACGGCCAGCAGCGTTGACCACTGCGCCTGGCCGAGGCTGCCCATTCCCCAGAGCGAAAGCTGGCGAAGCTGGGCATCATTGCTGAGCCATGACAGCACCCCGACGGCCGCGCCGCACAGGGCGTTAATGGCAATTCCCACCAGCAGCAGGCGCGACAGGGAAGCGTCACGCTGTCGGCTGAGCAGGAAAATCACGAAGGTGGCGGCCAGCGCGCCGAGAAACGCCGCCAGCATCGGGGCATACAGCATCACCAGTGCAGGCAGCGAGAGCGGAAGAACCACCCACAGCGCAACGGCGAGCGCCGCGCCGCTGCTGATGCCGAGCAGTCCCGGGTCCGCCAGCGGATTTCGAAACAGCCCCTGCATCACGCAGCCCGCCAGCGCCAGTGAACCGCCGATCGCCAGCGCCAGCAGCACGCGAGGCAGGCGGATTGTCAGCCAGATTTGACGCAGCGCCTCGTCGGTCCCGTTCCACAGCAGGCTGATCGGCAGATGTAATGCCCCAACCCCGGTCGCTGCGAGCGTCATGATGGTCAGGATCGCGGTCAGCATCCATAACGATAAGGCGATCCGCCGGGACATCAGGGCAGCAGCTCCGCTTTGGCACGCAGCTGCTGGATGGCTTCCGGCGTTCGCACGCTGAAGCCCAGCAGCGCCATATCGTCAATCGCCAGCACCTGCTTGTTCCGTCCCGCCGGGGTTTGCGCCAGGCCGGGCAGCGTCCACAGATTTGCTTCACCGCCCAGGGCGTTGAGACCGTCCTGAGAAATCACCACCAGATCGGGTCGGCTGGCGATCGTGCCTTCCTGAGACAGCGGCTGATAGCGGGTAAACCCCTGCATCGCGTTCTGCAGCCCCGCCGCACGAATGGCAGCATCCGCGCCAGTCTGCTGTCCGGCGGCCATGGCGGTCATCCCGCCGTGGTTGAGAATAAACAGCACCCGCTTATTGAGCGGCGACGCGGGAAGCGCCGACAGCGCCTGGCGCAGCGTGCTGCGCAGGACCTCCCCCTCGGCCTCGCGGTGCGTCGCTTCAGCGACGATCCGCACCTTTTCGTCAATGGCGTTCAGGTCGTTACCGGCAGGAACAGCGATCACCCTGACGTGGCTTTGCTCAACCTGCTTTAGCGCCAGAGACGGCTGCGCCTGAGCGCTGGCCAGCACCAGCGTGGGGCGCATGGATAAGATCCCTTCCGCATTGAGCTGGCGCAGATAGCCCACGTCAGGCAGTGAATTCGCCGCCTGCGGCCACTGGCTGGTGCTGTCGCGGGCCACCAGCGAGGACGCCGCGCCGAGAGCGTAGACAATCTCGGTGACGTCGCCGCCGAGGGTAACGATTTTCTCCTGCGGCGCCGCAGACGCCAGCAGGGGCAGGGCGCTGAGCAGGGCAAGCCACCGTTTCATGCGGCCAGCCCTTTCGCCGTTAAGGCGTCAATCTGGCTGCGCCACTGGCTCTGCTCCGGTTCGCCTTCCGTACGCTGGCCGTACAGCTGGGCGATTTGCGTTCCATCGGCGGCAAACAGCTCCAGGCTGGTGACATACCCGTCAGCCGTCGGCTTGCGCGTGACCCACGTTTCCGCAATGGATCCTTCAAGCAGATGCAGGGTAAAGGTTGGGTTAAAGACGTTTAGCCAGCCTTTCATTGGCACCAGCTTTTCCACCGCGCCGGTGAAGATCTGCACGCAGCCGCGGTTGCCCACGAAGACCATGATTTCGTTACCGTCCCGGCGTGCCGTTCCCAGGAGCTGCGCCAGCGCGCTGTTTTCTACCCGGCAGGCCAGATCGTCACCCACCAGGCGAAACGCCTGCTGGCGGCTGAGGTTATGGCGCTTGAGCAGGCTGAAGAACTGATGAACGTCGGTCATGGCGCGCCACTCGTTATCCACGAGAGCAGCATTTGCGTTTTCTGCATGAGCCGGGACATCGGCTATCCTCAACGCCAGCGGCGGGTTGTCGGCAAAGATAAAGCGGGTCAGCACGTCGCCCCAGGCGGAAACGTCGGTGTTGTCCGTGGCGTAGACCTTCAGCAGGGCATCGCCCTGGTGGTCGAAGAACTGAATGCTCTGCCGCTCGCCGCGTGCGGTGGCTTCACTGATGTGAAACACGCTCGACCACTGGTTGAGGAACAGGCGCAGATCCAGCGCGCGCGGGTTCAGCACCAGCCCGGCGTGGCCGTTCAGGTGCTGGTTGGTAAATCTCCCGACCTGCTCGTGTACGGCGTATTCGTTGCGGCAGATACATTTGGTTTCGCCCACCGCCTCCAGCGCGCCCAGGATCTCGCGGATTTCACCGCGCAGTCGCCAGGCGTCGTGACCTACGCGGGCAAAGGTCAGCTCTGCTTCACTGATGTTCATTAACCCCGCAACGTCGCGCGCGTACATACCCGGATTGGCTTCTTTTAGCTCAAGCCAGCGCGTGTAGTGATTCATTGTCTCTTCCTTCTGAATAGTTGCCCCGAAGGGAATTACCACTGATAGCTTACGAAAATCTTGCCGTTACGACCGTCCTGCGGAATACCCTGAGGTGACCAGTACGCTTTGTCAAAGGCGTTGCCCAGCACCAGCGTGGTGGTCACGCCTTTGAGCCGCTCCTGGCCTTTATAGCTGACGTAGAAATCGTTGACCGCATAGCCCGGCTGCTTGCTGTAGCTGCTGCTGACGTGGGTTGAGCGATCGGCAAAGGTGCCGATCCAGCCGACGGAGAACCCGCTTTGCGCCACCGGGATATCCAGCTTGCTGGTGACGGTGTCCGGGTTAATGCTGGAGATGTACTCGCCCGTATCGGTGTCTTTCCCGCGCGTGCGGTTATAGGCCAGATCGAGGCTGAAGAGATCGGCCGAGTATTTTGCCATCATATCCCAACCCCAGATTTTGGCATTCGGGACGTTGTACGACATGGTGGTCGCGGCGGCAAAATCGACGGTGGTGGAGATATAGTCTTTGGCTTTGGTGTCGAAATAGCTGGCTTTAAACTCCAGCGCATCGTTGGCAAGCATCAGATCGTCAAAGCGCAGGCCAAAACCAAACTCCTGCGTTTCGTTGGTTTCCGGGCGCAGGTTCGGGTTTGGCACCCAGTAGTTGGTATAGAAGCGGCCAATGGAGAAGTGTTTGGCGTCGTTATACATCTCGCCCATGGTCGGTGCGCGGAAGGCCTGCGCGTAAGAGCCAAACAGCATCAGCCAGTCGGTTGGGCTGACGGTTAACCCGGCGCGGGATGACCACTTATCGGCATCCACATCGTTGTAGCCGTCGCTGCTGCCGCGGTAGTTGTCATAGCGCGTGCCGCCCAGCAGGGTAACAGGCAGATCGCGCAGGGTGATCTCATCCTGCAGCCAGCCGGAGCTGAAGTCGATTTTCGCGTCCGGGAAGCCGGTGGTTGCCCCGTCCGGATGCTGCTCCTGACGATAGTATTCCCCACCGTAGGTCAGAAGGTGTGCTGCAAAGGTGTCGCTGAACAGACGGGTGCGGTTTTCCACCTTGCCGCCTTTGGTGGTCTGCTTGCGGAACTCACCGCTACCGTCGACGTTCTGGGCATTAATGCGCGCTTCGGACCAGTAGACCTTCGCGTCGGCGTCCAGCCAGTCGTACCCTTCCGGTGAAATGTGGTAGCCAACCTGCGCATCGCGCTGGATGGTGGAGCGGTCGGTCATCGGGTTACTGCTGTCCGCCCCGGTGGTTTGCGGGTTTTTCGGCTCCTGAGCGGCGTTGTTGTAGTAGCGCAGGGAGCCGCTCAGGGTCTGGGCGGGGTCGATTTTCCAGCTGCCTTTCGCCAGCATGTTGTTGATGGATTCGTCGTTAGGCGCGGTTGCACCGTCGCTCTGGCGGACATCACCGCGATCCCGGCTGGACCAGGAGACCAGACCGTCAAGCGTATCGGTGCGGCCGTAGGCGCTGGCCCCCATCCCGAGGCTATGATCGCCCGTCGCGCCCGTTCCAAACACGCGGTAGCCGCTGTTTTTACCCGGTTCGAGCAGATCGCTGGCGTCGGCGGTGTCATAGGAAATCACGCCGCCCAATGCGCCGCTGCCGTACAGCAGGGCCGAAGGACCGCGCACCACTTCGATACGTTTAATCAGCGCCGGGTCGAGGAAGGTGCTGTTCAGGTGGCCGGTATCGGTTCCCTGGCGCACGCCGTCAACCAGCACCAGCACGCCGCGACGGTCATAGCCGCGCAGGTTGACGTCCTGCCCGTTGGTGCGCCCGGTGCCGTCCAGCGTCAGACCGGGGACGTTACGCAGCAGGTCGGCCGCCGAGCTTGCGGTTTGTTTCTCCGGCGCGCTGGCGTCAATCACGCTTACCATCATGGGCGCCTCAAAGGCGCTGCGGGCGTTGCCCGTGGCGGTGACGGTAATGTCGTCTGTGACGGCGAACGCGATGCCCGGCAGGGCGCTAACAATCGCCAGCGCCAGAAGTGACGGACGTAAAGATGCGGAAGGCAGGTGTAGCATAGCAACTCTCCATAAGAAGTGAAAAGCGCTGGCTGCCTGGGTATCACCTGGGTGGCTGGCGTATTTTTAGGTGTTGTTTATTTTGTGAGGATCAGTTTTCCGGCATGGGTCTGGCGCAGAAGATAGCGCTGTCCGTGATGCTCGATAATGACCCGTCCCTCATCGCCGAGGAGGGTTTTGCTGTCAATGCGACGCTCGGCGGGGGCTGGCGCTGTGTGTGTTTTTGCTGGCGTTGCCGCGCTGTTATCCGTACGTGACATAATGTTTATAAATAACAATCAATGTAACAATGATAATCATTATCAATAAACTGCAAATTGACGGCAAGCGTTTTTGTGAAAAAAGGATGAGGGGATCAAATTTGGGGGTGAGGTGCGGTCTGATGCCCTTACTCCGACCCTCTCCCACAGGGAGAGGGAGAAGGGCACAATCGTAGGTCGGGTAAGCGCAGCGCCACCCGACAATAACATCAGAAGCGAGAATCAACCGCAGCTGCCAGCTTTTCCAGCAGCAGTTCGCTGTCTTCCCAGCTCAGGCACGGGTCGGTGATCGACTGGCCGTAAACCATCTGCTGTCCGGCAACGATTTTCTGCGTGCCTTCTTTGATAAAGCTCTCAGCCATAATCCCTGCAACGGCGGTCGAGCCGCTGCGGATCTGCTGACAGATCTCATCGCAGACGTCCAGCTGGCGGCGATGCTGCTTCTGGCAGTTGCCGTGGCTGAAATCCACCACCAGATGTTCCGGCAGGTCGAACTCGGCCAGCGTTTCACAGGCCGCCGCAATATCTTCTGCATGGTAATTGGGCTTCTTCCCGCCGCGCATAATGATATGCCCGTAAGGGTTACCGCTGGTCTGGTAGATGGTCATATGACCGCTCTTGTCCGGCGACAGGAACATGTGGCTGGCACGCGAGGCGCGGATCGCATCTACCGCGATACGGGTATTGCCGTCGGTCCCGTTTTTAAAGCCGACCGGGCAGGAGAGGGCGGAGGCCATCTCGCGGTGGATCTGGCTTTCGGTGGTCCGCGCGCCAATCGCGCCCCAGCTGATCAGATCGGCTATAAACTGCCCGGTCACCATATCGAGAAACTCGGTCGCCGTCGGAACGCCCAGCTCGTTGACCTGTAAAAGCAGCTTCCGCGCCAGCTCGATGCCGTGGTTAACGCGATAGCTGCCGTTGAGGTCAGGATCGGAAATCAGGCCTTTCCAGCCCACCACGGTGCGCGGTTTTTCAAAGTAGGTGCGCATCACGATCTCAAGGCGATGCTGGTACTTATCCCGCAGTCCCTGAAGTCGTTTTGCATAATCCATGGCGGCATCCAGATCGTGGATGGAGCAAGGCCCAATCACCACCAGAAGACGTTTGTCTTCACCGTTCAGGATTTTTTCAATGCGGCGGCGGGAGGCCGTCACATGTTCCGCGACGGCGGCGGAAACGGGATGCCGCTGTGCCAGTTCAGCCGGCGTGACCAGGCTGTCAATGCGCGCAGTGCGGAGTTCATCGGTTTTATTCATGGAATGTCTCAGAAAATTTTTGCTTCATCGGCAGACTACCGGGAAGTGATGGGCATCACCTTAAACCAATCCCTGCTGATTTCAAGTTCGGGGCGACACCGCCCCGTGGTTGCAGATGATGATACCTGAATCTGAGTTAATGTACTAGCATATTAGTACATGCGGCGATTAAGCCCCATGATGTCGAGAATTTTGGTGGCAATTTCTTCAACCGAATAGTTGGTGCTGTTCAGCCACGGGATCTGGTTTTTGCGGTACAGCGCTTCCACTTCCGAGACCTCCATCCGGCACTGGCGCATGGAGGCGTAGCGGCTGTTCTCGCGGCGCTCTTCGCGGATGGCCGCAAGGCGTTCAGGGTTGATCGTCAGGCCGAACAGCTTGTGCTGCAGCGGCTTAAGGGCGGCGGGCAGCACAAGGTTATCCATGTCGTCGGCGATAAACGGGTAGTTTGCGGCGCGAATGCCAAACTGCATTGCCAGATAGAGGCTGGTCGGGGTTTTGCCGCAGCGCGACACGCCAAGCAGGATCACCTGCGCCTGGTCGAGATTACGCAGAGAGATACCGTCGTCGTGTGCGAGGGTGTAGTCGATAGCGGCGATACGCGCGTCGTACTTGGTCAGGTTGCCGGGGTTAAGCCCGTGGGTGCGGTGGGCAATGGGGGTCGGGTCGAGCTTAAGCTCGCTCTGCAGCGGAGCCACTAGCGCCTGCACGATATCCTGGCAGAAGCCTTCACTTTGCAGAATGATGGAGCGAATCTCCGGGATCACGATAGAGTAGAACACCAGCGGGCGGACGCCGGTCTGCTGGTAGATGGCGTCAATCTGATCCTTCACCGCTTTAGCGCGGCTCTCGTTTTCGACAAACGGCAGCGTGATGCTGTTAATCGAGACGGGAAACTGCGACATCACCGCGTGGCCCAGCACCTCGGCGGTGATCGCCGTACCATCAGAAATATAAAAAACGTGGCGATCGACAGCACTATCCATTTTACTCACCCTGAATATCAGACCTAATTGTCTGAAAGCATAAATTAAAAAAGTAAATTACACAGCAAAGAACTTATCCTAATTATGAATGAAACGCTGTTTTTGATTTTCCTGAAAAGTGGATTTCATTTTTCAAATAGCGACTTTATTTTTGGGGTTTCTGGCTGAATATAGAGGAATCATCGGGTTAATCGTTGATGGGAAAGTATCCGAAAAGTTGAAATTTTAAATTGCTTACACGATTCACCGTTTTTTTAGCGGAAATAAATATGCCAGTATAAATACGTAGTCAGGTGTTACTTACTCCGATCAAATATCACAAAAGGATTGTTTCGATGTCCAACAATGGCTCGTCACCGCTGGTGCTTTGGTATAACCAACTCGGCATGAATGATGTAGACAGAGTTGGGGGCAAAAATGCCTCCCTGGGTGAAATGATTACAAATCTGTCGGGTATGGGTGTCTCCGTACCGAACGGGTTTGCCACCACCGCCGATGCCTTTAACCTGTTTTTAGACCAGAGCGGTGTTAACCAGCGCATTTACGACCTGCTGGATAAAACGGATATTGATGACGTAACCGAGCTTGCCAAAGCCGGGGCGCAGATCCGCCAGTGGATCATCGACACACCTTTCCAGCCGGAACTGGAAAAAGCCATTCACGACGCGTACAACCAGCTCTCAGCTGACGATGCGCAGGCCTCCTTTGCCGTACGTTCCTCTGCGACCGCAGAAGATATGCCGGACGCCTCGTTTGCCGGGCAGCAGGAAACCTTCCTGAACGTCCAGGGTTACGATGCGGTGCTGGTGGCGGTGAAGCACGTGTTTGCTTCCCTGTTCAACGATCGCGCCATCTCCTATCGCGTGCACCAGGGCTACGACCATCGCGGCGTGGCGCTCTCCGCTGGCGTGCAGCGCATGGTGCGCTCGGACGTGGGCTCATCCGGCGTGATGTTCTCCATTGATACCGAATCCGGCTTCGACCAGGTGGTGTTTATCACCTCCGCGTGGGGTCTGGGTGAGATGGTTGTGCAGGGCGCGGTAAACCCTGACGAATTCTATGTCCACAAGCCAACGCTGGCCGCTGGCCGTCCGGCGGTGGTGCGCCGCACCATGGGCTCGAAAAAAATCCGCATGATCTATGCCCCGACCCAGGAGCATGGCAAGCAGGTTAAAATTGAAGATGTACCGCAGGAGCAGCGCGACCGCTTCTCCCTGACCGACGCCGAAGTGCAGGAACTGGCGAAGCAGGCGGTGCAGATCGAAAAACACTACGGCCGTCCGATGGACATCGAATGGGCGAAAGACGGGAACACCGGCAAGCTGTTTATCGTGCAGGCGCGTCCGGAAACCGTTCGCTCGCGCGGTCAGGTGATGGAGCGTTATACGCTGCACGCGCAGGGTAAAATCGTGGCGGAAGGCCGCGCCATCGGTCACCGCATCGGTGCCGGTCCGGTCAAAGTGATCCACGACATCAGCGAGATGAACCGAATTGAGCCAGGCGACGTGCTGGTGACCGACATGACCGACCCGGACTGGGAACCGATCATGAAGAAAGCGGCGGCTATCGTCACCAACCGCGGCGGTCGTACCTGCCACGCGGCGATCATTGCCCGCGAGTTGGGCATTCCTGCGGTTGTCGGCTGCGGCGACGCCACCGAGCGCATGAAGGACGGGCAGAACGTGACCGTCTCCTGTGCCGAAGGCGATACCGGTTACGTCTACGCCGATATCCTCGACTTCAGCGTGAAGAGCTCAAGCGTGGATACCATGCCGGACCTGCCGCTGAAGATCATGATGAACGTCGGCAATCCGGACCGCGCGTTTGACTTCGCCTGCCTGCCGAACGAAGGCGTTGGCCTGGCGCGTCTGGAATTTATCATCAACCGTATGATCGGCGTTCACCCGCGCGCGCTGCTGGAGTTTGACGATCAGGATCCGAAGCTGCAGAACGAAATCCGCGAGATGATGAAAGGCTACGACTCGCCGAAAGAGTTCTACGTCGGCCGTCTGACCGAAGGGATCGCGACGCTGGGCGCCGCCTTCTATCCGAAACGCGTGATCGTGCGTCTGTCTGACTTTAAGTCTAACGAATACGCCAACCTGGTCGGCGGCGAGCGCTACGAGCCGGAAGAAGAGAACCCGATGCTGGGCTTCCGCGGCGCCGGACGCTACGTGTCCGACAGCTTCCGCGACTGCTTCGCGCTGGAGTGTGAGGCCGTGAAACGCGTGCGCAACGATATGGGGCTGACCAACGTCGAAATCATGATCCCGTTCGTGCGTACCGTGGATCAGGCGAAAGCGGTGGTGGACGAGCTGGCGCGTCAGGGGCTGAAGCGCGGTGAAAACGGGCTGAAGATCATCATGATGTGCGAGATCCCGTCCAACGCCCTGCTGGCCGAGCAGTTCCTGGAGCACTTCGACGGCTTCTCTATCGGCTCGAACGACATGACTCAGCTGACGCTGGGTCTGGACCGCGACTCCGGCGTGGTCTCCGAGCTGTTCGACGAGCGCAACGAGGCGGTGAAAGCGCTGCTCTCCATGTCCATCCGCGCGGCGAAGAAGCAGGGTAAATACGTCGGGATCTGCGGTCAGGGTCCATCCGACCATGAAGACTTTGCCGCATGGCTGATGGAAGAGGGGATCGATAGCCTGTCCCTGAACCCGGACACCGTGGTGCAAACCTGGCTGAGCCTGGCGGAACTGAACAAGTAACGCCACGCTGACCCGAAAAGGCGAGGATATTATTCCTCGCCTTTTTTATTTCATTTCTTATTTGCTCCCCATCACAAATAAAGTAAAAAACCAAATATCATAATTTGTCTGTCAATTTAGACAATTGTTAGCGCGCAAACCGTTGCTAATACTTGAGCCTTACTGCGCATTTCCCTTCGGAAGATGCGCAACTGGTTGAAATACGTTTTAACCTGATAAAAAGGCAAATAACAATGACACTTTCCTCTGTATTGCGTACCAAAGATAAAATAGGTTATGGCTTAGGCGATATGGCTAGCGCGCTGGTTTGGCAAACGGCCACGTTATTTCTTGCTTATTTTTATACAGACGTATTTGGGCTGCCCGCCGCGATTATGGGCACCATGTTTTTAGTGGTACGCGTGGTCGATGCGTTTGTCGACCCGTGCATTGGCGCACTGGTTGACCGCACGCAGACGCGTCACGGACGTTTTCGTCCCTGGCTGCTGTGGTTTGCTATTCCCTTTGGCGTAAGCTGCCTTATTACCTTCTACGTACCGGACGTTGGGCCGACGGCAAAAATCGTTTACGCCTGCGCGACCTACGCGATTTTAAGCCTGATTTACTCCGCGATTAACGTGCCTTACTGCGCCATGCCCGGCGCGCTGACGCTGGACCCGCGCGAGCGCCACTCTCTGCAGTCGTGGCGCTTTGGCCTGTCGTTTATCGGCGGGCTGATCGTGACGGTTATTGCCCTGCCGCTGGTCTCACTGTTAGGACAGGGCAACGTGCAGAAAGGCTATTTCTACGCCATGAGCCTGATGGGGCTGCTGGGGATTGTGCTGTTTTTCTGCTGTTTCCTGATGACCCGCGAGCGATATTCCCCGCGCAATGATACCTCCGGCTCCATGCTCACCGATTTAAAACTGCTGGCCGGGAACAGCCAGTGGCGGATTGTTTTCCTGTTTAATATTTTGCTGTTAACGGCGGTGGTGACGCGCGGTTCCGCCACCATGTATTACGTAAACTATGTGCTGCTGCGCCCGGATCTGGTTTTTGCCTTTATTGTTTCCGGCATGGTGGCCTCCTTAAGCGGCGCATTATTATCTGAACGGCTGCTGGGGAAATTTGACCGCGTGCGCGCCTACCAGTGGACGATTATCTCCTTCGTTATCTTCGGCGCGCTGATTTTCTTCCTGCCTCCTTCACAGGTTTGGCTAATCTTTGGCCTTAACATCGTCTTTAGCTTTATTCAAAACCTCACCACGCCGCTGCAGTGGACCATGTTCTCCGATGTGGTCGACTACGAAGAGCACCGCAGCGGCCGTCGTCTGGACGGGCTGGTCTTCTCCACCGCGCTGTTTGCCATCAAGTTTGGCCTGGCGCTGGGCGGGGCGGTCGTCGGCTGGGTGCTTGGCATGGTGGATTACGCCCCGGGCCAGGCAACCCAGGCGCCAGGCGTTCTCTCGACCATTAACGCGCTGTTCACCCTTATCCCTTGCGCGCTGTTCCTCTGCATGGTCGCGCTGCTTGCCATCTACAAACTCAACAGCCGGCTGGTGGATTCCATCGCCCGGGAGCTGGCCAGCAAGCGTGAAGTCAGACCCGAAGCGGGGCAGCTCAGCCCGGCAACCCCTTCCGCACTACAGGAGTAAAATATGACTGCTATCTATAAGGACGCGGGACGTCCCGTGCACGAGCGCGTCGCCGATTTACTGGCGCGCATGACCCCGGAAGAGAAGTTCGCCCAGATGCACGCGTACTGGCTGATCCTCGATGAAAACGGTAACCACCGCGAGCGCAGCGACCTCAGCGACGAATTCGCCGGCGTGAGCGAGCAGGCTGCGCTCAGCGAACGGCTTAAGCTGGGCGTCGGGCAGATCACGCGGCCGCTGGGCACCCACATCGTTGACGCGAAAACCGGCGTGCGCGCCGCTAACCGCCTGCAGCGCATGATGATGGAGGAGACGCGTCTTGGCATTCCGGCATTGTTCCATGAAGAGTGCCTGGTGGGGCTGCTGTGCAAAGACGCCACGCTGTTCCCGTCGTCGCTGAACTACGGTTCCACCTGGGACCCTGAACTGGTGCAGCGCGCGGCAGAGCAGATTGGTAAAGAGGCGCGTTCCGTCGGCTGCCAGCAGGGGCTGGCCCCGGTGCTGGACGTTTCCCGCGACGTGCGCTGGGGGCGAACCGAAGAGACCTTCGGGGAGGATCCCTGGCTGGTGGGGGTGATGGCGACCGCCTACGTGAAAGGGTTGCAGGGCGATAAGCGCGATCTGCTGGCGACGCTCAAGCATTACGTGGGCCACTCGTTCAGCGAAGGGGCGCGTAACCACGCCCCGGTTCATCTTGGCTTCAGCGAGCTGAACGACACCTTCCTGCTGCCGTTTGAAATGGCGGTTAAGCTGGCAAACGCCGGTTCGGTGATGCCCGCGTACCACGATATTGATAACCAGCCGGGACACAGCGACAGCTTCCTGCTGACCACCGTCCTGCGAGAGCAGTGGGGGTTCGACGGGATTATTGTTGCGGACTACGGCGGCGTCAGCCTGCTGCACCAGCACCACGGGATTTCCCACGACGCGGCCGAATCTGCCGCGCTGGCGTTCAACGCCGGGCTGGACGTTGAGCTGCCGAAAGATGACTGCGCGCGGCATCTGGCGGAAGCGGTAGAGCGCGGGCTGATCTCTATGGCGAAGGTCGATGAGATCGTGGCGCGTACGCTGACGGAAAAATTCCGCCTTGGCCTGTTTGAAAAGCCGTACGCGGATGAAAACGGTATCGATCTGCAAAATACTATCACCCGACAGGCCGCGCGGGAGGTGGCGACGAAATCGATCACGCTGCTGGAAAACAACGGGATTTTACCGCTCGGCGGCAAACCCCGGGTGGCGGTGGTGGGGCCGACGGCAGACGATCCGCTGGCGTTACTGAGCGGCTACAGCTTCCCGGTGCATTTGATCATCAGCGATATGGTGGAAGAGACCTCGCAGGTCACGACCCCGCGCGCGGCGCTGGAGCAGTATCTCGGTACATCGAACGTCCGCTATGCCAAAGGGTGCCACATCATCGAAAAACGGATGGCGGGCGCGCCGGTCTTCCCGGGCGACAGCGGCGGCAAACCGATGCAGCAGTCACCGGTATCGCAAAGTACTGCTCTGATCCCCGAGGCCGTGAACGCCGCGCGGAAGAGTGACGTGGTGGTGGCCTGCGTGGGCGATCTCGCCGGGCTGTTCCAGAGCGGTACCGTGGGGGAAGGTTCCGATACCGATTCCCTGAACCTGCCGGGCGTGCAGCAACAGCTGCTGGAAGCGCTGGTCGCCACCGGTAAACCGGTGATTGTGGTCATGACGGGGGGCGTCCATACAACCTGCAGGGTCTGGAAGATAAGGTCGCGGCGCTGATGATGGCCTGGGCGCCGGGACAGGAAGGGGGCTGGGCGATTGCGGACGTGTTAACCGGGCGTGCGGAGCCGCAGGGTCGTCTGGTGGTGAGCGTACCGAAAAGCGCCGGTGCGATGCCGTATTACTACAATCACAAGCTCAAAAGCGGCGGTACGCCGTTTGCGTTCCATTTCGGCTCACGGTATCCGTTTGGCTTCGGCCTCGGCTGGACGACGTTTTGCTGGGGCGCTGTCCGCGTCGCCGAAAGCAGCGTGCCGGTTGACGGCGAGGTGACGCTGAGCGTGGATATCACCAATACCGGAGAGCGCAGCGGCAGCGAGGTGGTGCAGGTTTACGTCAGGGATAAGGTCGCCACGCAGGTGCGGCCGCTTCAGGAGCTGAAGGCCTTCCAGCGCGTCACGCTCTCGCCGGGAGAAACCGCCACGCTCACCTTTATGCTGCCGGTTGAGATGTTCAACTTCACCCGTCGCGACGGAAAACGCATCGTTGAGCCGGGCGAGTTTGAGCTGCAGGTTGGCGCATCGTCGGCGGATATCCACGAGGTCGTGACGGTCAACGTAACCGGAGAGACGCGGGTTCTGCCTGCTGAATGGCGGATGCTCAGTCGCTGTGACGTGAAGCGCGCGTAGTCAGGATAAAAAAAGCCCATCGTGGGAGATGGGCAAAGACTACACACAGCAATTCGTTGTTTCACTCAGGGGATTTCCATGCTTATAAATCAAGGTGTTGATTTATAACCGTGTGCTAATAGTAGGCATTGTGTTATTTAGCGTCGATCGGATTCGTCTCAATAGTTAAAGAGACGTAAAGAATTCTTGAGGTTATTAGCAGACTTACTGCTGAAAAGGCGGGTCTGACCAGTGAGCAACGAATAAATACTTTAGCAGCGTTTAAGTATCATGCGAGAGAGTGTAGGCCGGGTGAGCGTTAACGCAACCCGGCAGCATACCTTAATGCGTGTTCTTCTCTTCCAGCTCTTCCAGTTCGCTCAAAATCACGTCCGGGTCAGTTCCCGGCGGCGGAATTTCATGCACCCAGGCAGAGAACAGACGCCAGGTGACGGCGAGCAGCACCGGGCCAATAAACAGGCCAATCATGCCAAAGGCAATCAGACCGCCAATGACCCCGGAGAGGATCAGGATCAGCGGCAGGTCTGCCCCCATGCGGATGAGGATCGGACGAATCACGTTATCCATGGTGCCGACCACGCAGCTCCAGACCAGCAGCACCGTTCCCCACGTGGTATCGCCCGTCCAGTAGAGCCAGATAATGCTGGGGACCAGCACCAGCAACGGTCCCAGTTGCGCAAGACAGGTCATCAGCATGACAACGGTGAACACGGTGGCGTACGGTACGCCGGAAATTGCCAGACCGATCCCGCCCAGCACCGCCTGCACCAGCGCGGTGACCACCACGCCCAGCGCAACCGCGCGCACGGCCTGCGCGGCCAGCAGCACCGCTGCGTCACCGCGTTTGCCCGCCAGGCGGGTGGCAAAGTGACGAACGCCTAAAGCCACCTGCTCGCCGCGCCAGTAGAGCAGGGCGCTGAAGAGCAGCATCAGGGTACAGTGCATCATAAAGCGGCCGATATGCGCGGCCTGACCGACAAACCAGGTGGTGGTGGTGCCAATATACGGGCGGACTTTTGCCATCAGCGCGCTGCCGCCCATCTCCAGCAGGCTATGCCAGCCGCTGTAGAGTTTGGTGCCCACGAGCGGAATGCTGTTCAGCCAGGTGAGATCCGGCAGCGTCAGGTCGCCGCTGCTAATGGCGCGAATAACCGGGCCACTGGAATCCACCAGGCTATTTACCAGCAGGGCAATCGGAATAATAAACAGCAGGAACAGCAGGAGCGTCATGACCAGCACGGCGAGCCCGCGGCGGCCAAACAGCAGCTTCTGCAAGCGCAGCAGCAAAGGCCACGTGGCCACGACAACGGTCGCAGCCCACGCAAAGCCAAGAATAAAGGGTTGAACAATCCACAGACACGCAATAATCATGAGGGCCAGAAACAGCACCGACAGCAAAATTTGCGCAACATCCCTGGGCTGGCGAAGATTGACCATAAATGAAACTTTCCTTAAAAGAACGCCAGTAAGACTGGCGGGAACGGAAAACCGCGTCTCTTTAATCATTAATGATCTCAGCGGTTTTTAACAGGCGAATTCTGCCTGTAATTCAGCAGAGATTATAAGAAAAAAATGTGATAAAACTTTTAAGATACACGCAAACGATTTCATACAACTCTAATTAGGGTCGACAGTCATGATCCCACAGATTTCTCAGGCACCTGGCGTCGTTCAGCTGGTGCTTAATTTTTTGCAGGCACTGGAGCAACAGGGTTTTACAGGTGATACCGCCACGAACTATGCCGACAGGCTGACGATGGCGACCGATAACAGTATCTACCAGCTTCTTCCCGATGCCGTGGTTTTCCCCCGTTCAACGGCCGACGTCGCGCTTATCGCCCGGCTGGCCACGCAGGAGCGGTTTGCCTCGCTGGTCTTCACGCCGCGCGGCGGCGGCACCGGAACCAACGGTCAGGCGCTGAACCAGGGCATCATTGTTGATATGTCGCGCTATATGAACCGCATCATTGAGATCAACCCGGAAGAGGGGTGGGTGCGGGTCGAAGCGGGCGTCATCAAAGATCAGCTTAATCAGTATCTCAAGCCGTACGGCTACTTTTTGCCCCTGAGCTTTCCACCAGCAACCGCGCGACCCTTGGCGGGATGATTAACACGGATGCCTCCGGCCAGGGCTCGCTGGTCTACGGTAAAACCTCCGATCACGTGCTGGGCGTGCGTGCGGTGCTGCTGGGCGGCGACATCCTCGATACCCAGCCGATGCCGGTCGAACTGGCGGAAACGCTGGGTAAAGACAACACCGCCAGCGGGCGCATCTATCGTACCGTGCTGGAACGCTGCCGCGACAACCGCCAGCTTATTCTCGATAAATTCCCCAAGCTGAACCGCTTCCTGACCGGGTACGATCTGCGCCACGTCTTTAACGATGACCTGACCCAGTTTGATTTAACCCGCGTGCTGACCGGCTCCGAGGGAACGCTGGCGTTTATCACCGAAGCGCGGCTGGATATCACCCGGTTGCCGAAAGTGCGCCGTCTGGTGAACGTCAAATATGACTCCTTCGACTCCGCGCTGCGCAATGCGCCGTTTATGGTGCAAGCGCAGGCGCTGTCGGTGGAAACCGTCGACTCTAAGGTGCTCAATCTTGCCCGGGAAGATATTGTCTGGCACTCCGTGAGTGACCTCATTACCGACGTGCCGGACAAAGAGATGCTCGGTCTCAACATTGTGGAATTTGCCGGCGATGATGCGGAGCTGATTGAGCGGCAGGTCACCACGCTCTGCCAGCGGCTGGATGAGCTGATTGCGCAGGGTGAAGGCGGCGTGATCGGCTGGCAGCTCTGTAACGATCTGGCCGGGATTGAGCGTATCTATGCGATGCGTAAAAAGGCCGTGGGCCTGCTCGGCAATGCGAAAGGGGCGGCGAAGCCCATTCCCTTTGCCGAAGATACCTGCGTGCCGCCCGAGCATCTGGCGGATTACATCGTGGAGTTTCGCGCCCTGCTGGACAGCCACGGCTTGAGCTATGGCATGTTCGGCCACGTCGACGCCGGGGTACTGCACGTGCGTCCGGCGCTGGACATGTGCGACCCGCAGCAGGAGATCCTGATGAAGCAGATCTCCGACGACGTGGTGGCCTTAACCGCCAAATACGGCGGTCTGCTGTGGGGGGAGCACGGGAAAGGGTTCCGCGCGGAATACAGTCCGGCATTCTTCGGCGAACAGCTCTACGCGGAGTTGCGTAAGGTGAAAGCGGCTTTCGACCCGCATAACCGCCTTAACCCGGGTAAAATCTGCCCGCCTGAGGGTGTTGATGCCCCGATGCTGCAGGTGGATGCCGTCAAGCGCGGCACCTACGACAGGCAGATCCCGATTGCGGTGCGCTCGTCCTGGCGCGGCGCGATGGAGTGCAACGGCAACGGCCTGTGCTTTAACTTTGATGTGAAAAGCCCGATGTGCCCGTCGATGAAAATCACCAGCAACCGTATCCACTCGCCGAAAGGGCGGGCGACGCTGGTGCGCGAGTGGCTGCGTCTGCTGGCCGACCGCGGGGTGGATCCGCTCAAGCTGGAGCAGGAGCTGCCGGAAAAACGGGCCAGCCTGCGCTCGCTGATTGAGCGCACCCGCAACAGCTGGCATGCCAACAAGGGCGAGTATGATTTCTCCCATGAGGTGAAAGAGGCGATGTCCGGCTGTCTGGCCTGTAAAGCCTGCTCCACCCAGTGCCCGATTAAAATCGACGTGCCGGAATTCCGCTCGCGTTTCCTGCAGCTCTACCACACCCGATACCTCCGCCCGGTGCGCGACCATCTGGTGGCGACGGTGGAAAGCTACGCGCCGCTGATGGCGCGGGCGCCAAAGACCTTCAACTTCTTTATCAACCAGCCGCTGGTGCGCAAGCTCTCCGAAAAACACATCGGCATGGTCGATCTCCCGCTGCTGTCGGTGCCGTCTCTGCAGCGCCAGCTCGTCGGTCACCGTTCGGCGAACATGACCCTCGAACAGCTGGAGGCGCTCGCTCCGGAGCACAAAGCCAGTATGGTGCTGGTGGTGCAGGATCCGTTCACCAGCTACTACGATGCGCAGGTCGTGGCCGATTTTGTCCGTCTGGCGGAGAAGGTGGGTTACCAGCCGGTTGTGCTGCCGTTCTCTCCCAACGGCAAGGCGCAGCACATTAAGGGTTTTCTGAACCGCTTTGCGAAGACCGCGCAGAAAACGTCTGACTTCTTAAACCGCGTGGCGCAGCTCGGGATACCGATGGTCGGCGTCGATCCGGCGCTGGTGCTTTGCTATCGCGATGAATACAAGCAGACGCTGGGCGATAAGCGCGGTGATTTCAACGTCATGCTGGTGCACGAGTGGCTTCCGGTGGCGCTGGCAGATAAGGCCGTTCAGGACGTCAGCGGTGAACCGTGGTATCTGTTCGGCCACTGCACGGAAGTGACCGCGCTGCCGGGTGCCCCCGCGCAGTGGCGTCCGTTTTTGCCCGCTTCGGTGCGAAGCTGGAGAGCGTCAACGTAGGCTGCTGCGGGATGGCCGGAACCTACGGACACGAAGTGAAAAACCACGCCAACTCGCTCGGCATCTATGAGCTGTCCTGGCATCAGGCGATGCAGCGTTTGCCGCGAAACCGCTGTCTGGCGACGGGCTACTCCTGCCGCAGCCAGGTAAAACGGGTAGAAGGTAACGGTGTGCGTCACCCATTGCAGGCTTTACTGGAGATAATTGGATGATCTGGAAACGTGCCGTGACGCTGCAGGCGCTGAACGCCATGGGCGAGGGGAATATGGTGGGGCTGCTGGATATCCAGTTCATCCGCATTGGCGACGATGAAATTGAGGCTACCATGCCGGTCGATAGTCGCACCCACCAGCCGTTTGGTTTATTGCACGGCGGGGCCTCCGTCGTGCTGGCCGAAACGCTGGGCTCTGTTGCGGGGTATCTCTGTACCGAAGGGGAGCAGAAGGTTGTCGGACTCGAGGTGAATGCTAACCACATTCGCTCGGTGCGCAGCGGGCGCGTGCGCGGTGTTTGCCGCGCGCTGCACGCCGGAAGCCGCCATCAGGTGTGGCAGATAGATATTCTCGATGAGCAGGATCGCCTGTGCTGCTCGTCGCGGCTGACCACGGCGGTTGTGTAAAGTTTTCAGATGTTTTGCCTTTGGTCAAAAACTAGCCAGTGCGTTGTGATATACTGGTCAGGTTTTGTACATAAGCGAGGACATCATGGATACTGAAATAACCCCAACTCAGCTGGCAATTGAATATTTACGTCGCGATAAGAGCAACCTGTCTCCGGCGCAGTACCTGAAAAAGCTGAAACAGCTTGAGCTGGAATTTACAGATTTGCTGGCGCTCTCTTCGAATGAACTGAAAGAAGAGATCTACTTTGCCTGGCGGTTGGGCGTTCACGTCCATTGAGTACATGAGAGTAAAAGGGCCGCGAGTGCGGCCTTTTTTGTGTCTGAAATTCAGTATCGGGCGGCGGTGAGGCCACCCGGCATTGTCTTCAGACATTCACCGCGTTAATCAGCCGCGACTTCATGGACTGATACGCCGACGCCGCAAAATCCTCCGCCCAGCGCTGTCCTCAATCGCCTCCAGCTGTACCGCGCAGTACTTCGTTTCCGGCGTTTTGGAGATGGGGTCGAGGTTGTCCTGGGTCAGCTCGTTGCAGGCGCCAATCCACCATTGATAGGTCATGTAGACCGCTCCGGCGTTGATACGCTCGCTAATGCTGGCGCGGGTAATCACTTTACCGCGACGCGAACGCACCCAGACCAGCTGGCCCTCCGAGATGCCCAGCTTTTCCGCATCGGCTGGGTTCATTTGCACCCGGCCCGGCTCATCGGCCAGGCTTTGCAGCGCGGCGCAGTTCCCGGTCATCGAGCGGCAGGAGTAGTGTCCCACTTCACGAACCGTACACAGCACCAGCGGGAAATCCGCGTCCGGAGTTTCCGCCGGCGCGCGCCACGGGGCGGCAAAGAGCTGGCCTTTACCGGTTGGGGTGTCGAACTGATTGTCTTTATACAGGTACGGCGTTCCCGGATGATCCAGCGTCGGGCACGGCCACTGCACGTGGCCCATCTCGCCCATTTTTTCATACGTCACGCCGTAGAAGAGCGGGCACAGCTCGCGCATCTCATCCCAGATCTGCTGGTTGTCGTCATAATGCATCGGGTAGCCCATCTCGGTGGCGAGCAGGCTGATGATTTCCCAGTCGCGCTTCACGTTGCCGCTGGCCTCAATGGCTTTGCCAAAACGCTGGAACCCGCGATCGGCACAGGTAAAGACGCCGCCGTGTTCACCCCAGGAGGTGGCAGGAAGCAGGACGTCCGCCACTTCTGCCGTTTTGGTCATAAAGATGTCCTGAACCACCACAAAGTCGAGCGCCTCAAAACCGCTGCGAACGAGACCGAGATCGGCTTCGGTCTGAAGCGGATCTTCCCCCATGATGTAGTAGGCCTTGACCTTGCCTTCCAGCGCCAGATGGGGCACCTCGGTAATGCGCGTTCCGACCCGATCGTCCATTTTATTGACGTCAATTCCCCAGGCATCGGCAAACTTCTGCCTGACCGCCGGATCGGTCACATCCTGATAGCCGGGGAACATATTCGGCAGAACACCCATATCGCAGGCGCCCTGAACGTTGTTTTGTCCGCGCACCGGCCCGACGCCGACGGCGGGTCGACCCAGGTTGCCGGTCAGCAGCGCCAGGCTGGAAAGCCCTTTAACCACATCCACGGCCTGACCAAACTGGGTCACGCCCATCCCCCACATCACGGTGGCGGAAGGGGCCGCCGCGAAGGTGCGCATCGCCTGGCGAACGTCACGGGCGGGAATGCCGGTAAGATGCTCAACCTTCTCCGGCGCATAGTCTTTCACCGTCTGGCGATAGGCCTCAAGCCCCTCGGTAAAGCGCGCCACGTAGCTTTTGTCGTAGAGCTCCTCTTCCAGCAGCACGTAGCCAAAGGCGTTTACCAGCGCCATGTTGCTGCCGTTTTTCAGCTGCAGATGCTGGTCGGCGATGCGCGCCGTTTCAATACGCCGCGGATCGCAGACGATAATTTTTGCGCCGTTTTCCCGCGCTTTCAGCACGCGTCGGGCGACGATAGGGTGGGAGTCCGCGCAGTTATAGCCAAACACCAGCAGGCATTTTGAGTTTTCAATATCGTTGATTGAGTTGCTCATCGCGCCGTTGCCGAGCGTTTCCTGTAACCCGGCCACGGAAGGGCCGTGACAGACGCGCGCGCAGCAGTCCACGTTGTTGGTGTTAAGCACCGCGCGGGCAAATTTTTGCATCACATAGTTTGTTTCATTGCCGGTTCCGCGAGAGGATCCGGTGGTCATGATCGACCGCGGCCCGTGCTGCGCTTTAATGCTGCTGAGTTTGTGCGCGGTGTAGCGGATAGCCTCTTCCCAGGTAACGGGAGTGAATGCCTCGCCTTTGCGGTAGCGGATCATCGGCTGGGTCAGGCGGGGGGTGAGCAGACGGGTATCGTTGAGGAAGTCCCAGCCGTAAAAGCCTTTCAGACACAGGGTACCCTGGTTTGTGACGCCCTCTGCGGCTTCGGCACGGATGATACGGTTATTTTCAACGACAAGGTTTAATTTACAGCCTGCACCGCAGTAGGGGCAGACGCTGGCGATCTTTTTCATCAATAACAGACCTGTTAAGAAATGAAGCAAAGTTGACTGGAAACCCAGTCCCGTAAGCAGAGGTAAGCAGGAACCGTGCCAGGTTGGCTTTGCTGGTTTTACAGGGTGTTAAGCGGGGAAGGCGCGTGTCATCGTCAGGCTGTTCGTCAGTTTTGACGATGACACGAAAGCAGGATGAGGAGCCGTGAAATTACAGGTCGTCCATGGTGTAGCCCACGACAATTTCCAGCGTCTTGCGAATCACATCCGCCTGGACAACGTCGTGGGTCGCTTCCAGCGTCTGAATGAGCCAGAGGATGATCGCTTTGTTGGACAGATGGCCTTCGGAGGCCAGAACACAGCGTACTGCAGTAGAAAAAATAGCGGACTCTTCAGCAAAACGATCGCCTGCATGACGGAAATATTCCGCCAGCGCACTGTCTAAAAAAGCAGAGTGGTATTCGGGTTGAAGCTGAATATTTTGTCTCATTTGTTCTCACCGTAGCTGTTAAATTGCAGTCAATGTATTTTTTTGGGGTCGGACGGTTTTCCACTTCCAAATAACGGCACTACATTGTCTCTGTTATCGTTGAGAGGTCCCTCTCTGTTCGTTCGTCCTTGCGCGGTTCTGCGACGTGTAAAGGCGATGCTGTTTGAGCCGATCTCGGCAATCACCACCGCTAGTGTCTCCCGCCGCCGGGGATCCTTTTCATGTTCTTTCATAACCCGCAGACGCTGCAGCAATCCTTCGGTTGTCACTGGCCCCCGCTCTTTCAGAAGAGAGAGAACGGCTTCACCGATAAGCGTGTCGATCAGTCGGTCTGCGTCACTGCTATTCATCACGTTATCGTTCGAAGAGCAGACCAAGCAGCATGTGGTAGTGCTCTTCCTCTTCCGGACCATCGGCCCTTTCGAGGCGGCTGAGCAGTTTGGTACAGAGCGATTTGCGATTCAGGTTTCGCCCGTCGCTGAGGATTTCGACAACCACCTGGCCCAGCGTCTCCTGCTGGGTGGGAAGCGCAGCCTTTTCGAAGTACTGTGCGATCGCTGCTGCGGAATCTGTGGCGTAACCTTTCTGCTGCATGTTTCGCTCCTGTAAAATTTTGTAATCACTAACGTTACAATTAAGGTATACACAATTCTTAAATCTGTACACTTAAAATGTACAGATTTTTAATATTTTTATGATATATTTTATAAATTGCTTTATTTTCAGATGGTTAATTAGTTGGTATGAACCGGTAATGTTACAGGATATATTGTACAAAAAGGTCTGGCACTGGTAAGTTGTACAGCGCAGAAAAATGTTTCACTAACTGCCGTAAATGATTGAGATGTAAATTATTTGTCAGGCAATGAATGTGCTATAAATGATACTTACCCACCTTTTTGTGGCCAAAACCCTAACCCCAGGAATCGCATGCTCACAACCATCATTTACCGCAGCCATATCTGCGAGGACGTTCCAGTGAAAGCGCTGGAAGCCATGGTCGCTGCAGCAAATAGTAAAAACCGGCAATCCAACGTCACGGGGATCCTGCTGTTTAACGGCACACATTTTTTTCAGCTGCTTGAAGGGCCAGTGGAACACGTCTCTGCTATCTATGAGCAGATCTGCAACGACCCGCGCCACCATAACGTGGTGGAGCTGATGCGCGATCACGGACCTGTCCGGCGTTTTGGCAACGTGGGCATGGAGCTTTTTGATTTGCGCCACTTCGACAGGGACGAAGTGCTGCAGCAGGTGCTCAACAGGGGGACGACGCGCTATCAGCTGACGTATAACGACCGCCCGCTGCAGTTTTTCCGCACCTTTGTCGAGGCCACGGAAAAAGCGAACTATTTTGAACTGCCGCCTGCGGATTCCTGGGAGTTCGTTCGCGAGGAAACGCGTTTGTCCGCGCAGCCCGAAGTGGTCGCGAAAGGGGCGGATTGCAGCTTTGCGTTCCAGCCGATAGTCGATCCGTTTATGCAGCAGGTCGTCTCCTGGGAGGCGCTTCTCCGCACGCCTGACGGCGGCGCTCCGGGAGATTACTTTGCTAATCTGCCGCATGACGAGGTGTATGCCTCTGATTTACACAGCAAGCAGGTGGCGCTCTCCATGGCCAGCGCGCTGGGGCTCCAGGACCAGACGTTATCCCTCAATCTGCGGCCCATGACGCTGGTCAATATTCCCAACGCCGTGGATTTCCTGCTCACCGCGATTGAAGCTAATGGGTTTGTCCCCGAGCAAATTGTGGTGGAGTTCACCGAGAGCGAAGCCATTTCCCGTTTTGATGACTTCACGGACTCGGTCAGGCAGTTAAAAAGCGCGGGTATCAGCGTGACGATCGATCACTTTGGCGCCGGTTTTGCCGGGCTACAGCTGCTGGCGCAGTTCCAGCCGGACAGAATTAAGATTAATCGCGATCTGGTCGCGAACGTGCATAAAAGTGGCCCCCGGCAGGCCATTATTCAGGCGATTATCAAATGCTGTTCCTCGCTTGAGATCCAGTTCTGCGCGGTAGGAGTAGAGAAGGCTGAAGAGTGGATGTGGCTGGAATCCGCCGGGATTTCCCAGTTCCAGGGTCATCTTTTTGCCAGCCCGCGACACGGCGGTATTCCCGCGATTGCGTGGCCGGAGAAAAAGTTCGACTTCTGATAAAGCTGTACACATTACGGCAGAGTTAACTGTACGAATGGTAATTTTTATACAACAATGTATTAACAGGTGAAGGGAGGAGTAGCCCATTCACCTGAGCAAAATGCGGTCTTAGTTATACAAATGGTGTGTACAATCTGATAAGGTTGGTGCAGTTAGGTATGGAAGTTCTGAGCGTGAGGGAGTTAATGGCCTATTACAGTATCGGCGAAGTGGCCGAACGATGCGGTATCAACCCCGTTACGCTGCGTGCCTGGCAGCGCCGTTATGGATTGTTGAAGCCGCAGCGCAGCGAAGGGGGGCATCGTCAGTTTGACGATGAAGATATCCTCCGCATAGAAGAGATCAAGCGCCTGATGAAAAGCGGCGTCTCGGTCGGAAAAGTCAAAGCCTTGCTGGAAAACAAAGAAGTATTGACTCAGGGCAACTGGGTCTCGTTCCAGGAAGAGATGATGACCGTTCTGCGTTACGCCAGCCCGGCAAAGCTGCGCGCCAAAATGGGCGAATTCCGCCGCGATCACGCGATAGATGCGCTGATCGACAATATCATTTCTCCCGTTCGTCAGCGCATGAATCAGGATCAAAACACCGTGCGTCACATGGCAAGCCTGTTTGACGGCGTCCTGATCGAATTCGCGATTGCAAGCCTGGCGGAATCCCGCAAAAAAACCGGTAAAGACGCGCTCCTGATTGGCTGGGAATGCGATGACCGCACCCACCTGTGGCTGGAAGCCGCGCGCTTGTCGCAGAAGGGCTGGCACATTGACGTCCTGGCGGAACCTATTGATTCGCCGCGCCCTGAACTGTTTCCTGGGCAAAAAATCTTCGTCTGGACGGGGAAATCCCCAACGCCTCGCCAGCAGGAACAGCTCGACCACTGGCGTGAACAGGGGTTTGCCGTCTCATTTCATCACTGATCGTCAGAGGCCCAGAGGGCCTTTTTTTGTTTTAGTCATTTTCTGAGCAAAAGCTATCTCAAAAATAGGCATTTCCGATGCATATTTTACTTTTCTCTTCCTCGTCATAAATGCCGCGATGAAATGCATTATTAATCAATGCATTGAACAAATACATCCATCCTGACTGCATCCTCTCACAGGGTCTATGCTTAATAAAAGTAGGCAAAAAGGGCGGTTTAGCCGAATGCCCCTGCTGACAGAGGGTTGAAGTGATAATCGTTATCACTAACATGGTGTTATGCCCTGATGGCTTATCAGATGAGGTGGACCTATGGAACTGCATTCAGAAACCTTTAATCCTGCCGATTTTGCCTGGCGCGGCTTAACGCTCACGCCAGCGGCGGCGGCACATATTCACGAGCTGGTGGCGAAAAAGCCCGAGATCCTCGGCGTACGTTTGGGCGTTAAACAGACCGGCTGCGCGGGTTTCGGCTACGTGCTCGATACCGTCACCGAGCCCGAGAAAGATGACCTGGTGTTCGAGACGGACGGCGCAAAACTTTACGTCGCGCTGCAGGCCATGCCGTTTATTGACGGTACCGAAGTGGACTACGTCCGCGAAGGCTTAAACCAGTTATTCAAATTTCATAACCCGAAAGCCCAGAACGAATGCGGCTGCGGCGAAAGCTTTGGGGTATAGGCGGTACTATGTCTCGTAATACTGAAGCAACGAGTGAAGTAAATACCTGGGGCGGTGGGCACCTCAACTATAAAGAGGGGTTCTTCACCCAGCTGCAGACCGATGAGCTGGCGAAAGGCATTAACGAAGATGTCGTGCGGGCGATCTCGGCGAAACGTAACGAACCCGAGTGGATGCTGGAGTTCCGCCTGAGCGCCTTCCGCGCCTGGCTGGAGATGGAAGAGCCGCACTGGCTGAAAGCGCACTACGACAAGCTGAACTATCAGGATTACAGCTACTACTCTGCGCCCTCCTGCGGCAGCTGTGATGATACCTGCGCCTCGCAGCCCGGCGCGGTCCAGCAAACCGGTGCGGAGAACAGTTTCCTCAGCAAAGAGGTGGAAGAAGCCTTTAACCAGCTTGGCGTGCCCGTGCGTGAGGGGAAAGAGGTGGCGGTGGACGCTATTTTCGACTCCGTCTCGGTGGCGACCACCTACCGCGAGAAGCTGGCAGAGCAGGGGATCATTTTCTGCTCCTTCGGCGAAGCGATTCACGATCATCCGGAACTGGTGAAAAAATACATTGGGACCGTGGTGCCTTCTAACGACAACTTCTTTGCGGCGCTCAACGCGGCGGTAGCCTCTGACGGCACCTTTATCTATGTGCCGAAAGGCGTGCGCTGCCCGATGGAGCTGTCCACCTATTTCCGCATCAATGCCGAAAAAACCGGCCAGTTCGAACGCACGATTCTGGTTGCGGATGAAGGCAGCTACGTCAGCTATATCGAAGGGTGCTCCGCCCCGGTCCGCGACAGCTACCAGCTGCACGCGGCGGTGGTGGAGGTCATCATCCACAAAGACGCCGAGGTGAAATATTCCACGGTGCAAAACTGGTTCCCGGGCGACGGCAATACCGGCGGTATCCTGAACTTCGTCACCAAGCGCGCGCTGTGCGAAGGCGAAAACAGCAAGATGTCGTGGACCCAGTCTGAAACCGGCTCTGCCATCACCTGGAAATACCCGAGCTGCATTCTGCGCGGGGATAACTCCATCGGCGAGTTTTACTCGGTGGCGCTGACCAGCGGCCATCAGCAGGCCGATACCGGCACCAAGATGATCCACATTGGTAAAAACACCAAATCAACCATCATCTCGAAAGGGATCTCTGCCGGGCATAGCCAGAACAGCTATCGCGGGCTGGTGAAAATCATGCCGACGGCCACCAATGCGAGAAACTTTACCCAGTGTGACTCGATGCTGATTGGCGCTGACTGCGGGGCGCATACCTTCCCGTACGTCGAGTGCCGTAACAACACGGCCCAGCTTGAGCACGAGGCGACGACGTCGCGGATTGGGGAAGATCAGCTCTTCTACTGCCTGCAGCGCGGGATCAGCGAAGAAGACGCCATCTCGATGATCGTTAACGGCTTCTGTAAGGACGTGTTCTCTGAACTGCCGCTGGAATTTGCCGTTGAAGCCCAGAAACTCCTCGCCATTAGTCTTGAACACAGCGTCGGTTAAGGAAAGCACATGTTAAGCATTAAAGATTTACAGGTTAGCGTAGAAGACAAAGCCATCCTGCGTGGCCTCAATTTTGACGTTAAGCCGGGTGAAGTCCACGCCATCATGGGGCCGAACGGCTCCGGGAAAAGTACGCTTTCTGCGACGCTGGCGGGGCGCGAAGATTACGAGGTAACCCACGGCTCGGTCGAGTTTAACGGTAAAGATCTGCTTGAGATGTCGCCGGAAGACCGCGCGGGAGAGGGCATCTTCATGGCCTTCCAGTACCCGGTCGAAATTCCTGGCGTCAGCAACCAGTTCTTCCTGCAGACGGCGCTGAATGCGGTGCGCAAGTATCGCGGCCTGGAGGCGCTGGACCGCTTTGACTTCCAGGACCTGATGGAAGAGAAGATCAAGCTGCTGAAAATGCCGGAAGACCTGCTGACCCGCTCGGTGAACGTTGGCTTTTCCGGCGGCGAGAAAAAGCGTAACGACATTCTGCAGATGGCGGTGCTGGAGCCCGAGCTGTGCATTCTGGATGAGACCGACTCCGGTCTGGATATCGACGCCCTGAAGATTGTCGCTGACGGGGTGAACTCCCTGCGCGACGGCAAGCGTTCGTTCATTATCGTTACCCATTACCAGCGCATTCTGGACTACATCAAGCCGGATTACGTTCACGTGCTTTACCAGGGGCGTATTGTGAAATCCGGTGATTTCACGCTGGTTAAACAACTGGAGGAGCAGGGCTATGGCTGGCTTACCGAACAGCAGTAATGCGCTCCAGCAGTGGCACCGGCTGTTTGAAGCCCAGGGCGGCACGCGCTCTGAGCAGGCGCAGCAGCATCTGCAGCAGATGCTGCGTCTCGGCCTGCCGACGCGTAAGCATGAGAACTGGAAATACACCCCGCTTGATGGCCTGCTGAACGCCGAGTTTGTGTCCCGTCTGGCGGATCTCACCCCGGCGCAGCGTGACGCGCTGGCCGTAAACGTGGACGCCGTGCGCCTGGTGTTTGTCGACGGTGAGTTTCGTGCGGATCTGAGCGACGCCCTTCAGGGGAGCGGATTTGAGATTGTGATAAACGACGATCGCCAGCCCCTGAGCGCCCCGGTTCAGCCTGAGGTGTTCCTGCACCTGACCGAGAGCCTGGCCCGCAGCGTGACGCATATCCACGTGAAGCGTAACCAGCGTCCGGCAAAACCGCTGCTGCTGATGCACATCACCCAGGGTCTGGACGGCGACGAAATCAACACCGCGCACTATCGCCACCATCTTGAGCTGGCGGAGGGAGCGGAGGCCACGGTAATCGAACATTACGTCAGCCTTAACGATGTCCGGCACTTTACCGGATCGCGTCTGACGATGAACGTTGCCGCCAATGCCCAGCTTCACCACGTCAAGCTGGCGTTTGAGAATGCGCAGAGCCACCACTTTGCCCATAACGACATTGTGCTGGATCAGGATGCCGCGGCGTACAGCCACAGTTTCCTGCTCGGCGGGTCGGTATTGCGCCACAACACCAGCACGCAGCTTAACGGTGAAAACACCACGCTGCGCATCAACAGCCTGGCGATGCCGGTTAAATCTGAAGTGTGCGACACGCGCACCTGGCTTGAGCACAACAAGGGCTACTGCAACAGCCGCCAGCTGCACAAAACTATCGTGAGTGATAAAGGCCGCGCGGTTTTTAACGGACTGATTAACGTGGCGCAGCACGCCATTAAAACCGACGGGCAGATGACCAACAACAATCTGCTGTTAGGTCGCCTGGCAGAGGTGGACACCAAACCGCAGCTGGAGATCTACGCCGACGACGTTAAGTGCAGCCACGGTGCGACGGTCGGGCGCATCGACGACGAGCAGATGTTCTACCTGCGTTCCCGCGGCATCGACCAGCAGGCGGCGCAGAAAATGATTATCTATGCGTTTGCCGCCGAACTGACGGAAGCGCTGAACGATGGTCAGTTGAAACAGCAGGTGCTGGCGCGTATCGGTCAGCGTCTGCCTGGAGGCGAAGCATGAGTTTTCCCGTCGAGAAAGTACGGGCAGATTTTCCGGTTCTGACCCGTGAAGTGAACGGTCTTCCTCTGGCCTATCTGGACAGCGCGGCCAGCGCGCAGAAGCCGAACCCGGTCGTGGATGCGGAAGCCGAGTTTTATCGCCACGGCTACGCCGCCGTGCATCGCGGTATTCATACCCTGAGCGCCGAGCGACCCAGCGTATGGAAAACGTGCGCACGCAAATTGCCGCCTTCCTCAATGCGAAATCGCCTGAAGAGCTGGTCTTCGTGCGCGGGACCACCGAAGGGATCAACCTTGTCGCTAACAGCTGGGGCAACGCGCAGGTCCACGCGGGGGATAACATCATCATCACCCAGATGGAGCACCACGCCAATATCGTGCCGTGGCAGATGCTCTGCGAGCGCGTTGGCGCGCAATTGCGGGTCATTCCGCTCAACGTTGACGGGACGCTGCAGCTCGACCAGCTCGACGCACTGCTGGATGATAAAACGCGGCTGGTGGCGGTCACCCAGGTCTCTAACGTGCTCGGGACTGAAAACCCGGTGGCAGAGATTATCGAAAAAGCCCACCAGGCTGGCGCGAAGGTGCTGATTGACGGCGCTCAGGCGGTGATGCACCACGCGGTTGACGTTCAGGCGCTGGACTGTGATTTCTACGTCTTTTCAGGCCACAAGCTCTATGGGCCGACCGGGATTGGCGTGCTGTACGTGAAAGAAGATATCCTGCAGGCGATGCCGCCGTGGGAAGGGGGCGGGTCGATGATCGCCACCGTCAGCCTGACGGAAGGCACCACCTACGCGCGCGCGCCGTGGCGTTTTGAGGCGGGTACGCCCAACACCGGTGGGATTATCGGGCTGGGGGCGGCGGTTTCCTACGTCTCCGCGATCGGCCTTGATAGCATCCAGGAGTACGAACAGCTGCTGATGCACTATGCGCTTGCCGAGCTTGCCAGCGTGCCGGATCTGACCCTCTACGGGCCTGCCGACCGGCAAGGGGTGATTGCGTTCAATCTCGGGAAACATCACGCCTATGACGTGGGCAGTTTCCTCGATAACTACGGCGTGGCGGTCCGTACCGGGCACCACTGCGCCATGCCGCTGATGGCGTTTTACCAGGTGCCGGCAATGTGCCGCGCGTCGCTGGTGATGTACAACACAACGGAAGAGGTCGACAGGCTGGTGGCGGGGCTTAAGCGTATTCACCAGCTGCTGGGCTAACGGAGAGGCAAAAGATGGCAGAACTGCCGGACAGAGACAAATTGCTGCGCAACTTTGGGCGTTGCGCAAACTGGGAAGAGAAGTACCTTTATATCATCGAGCTGGGGCAGCGTCTGCCGCCGCTCGGTGAAGAGGCGCATAACCCGGAAAATATTATTCAGGGCTGTCAGAGCCAGGTGTGGATTGTGATGGAACAGTCTGACGACGGCACGATAGCACTGCACGGCGACAGCGATGCGGCCATTGTAAAAGGGCTTATTGCCGTCGTCTTTATTCTCTATCACCAGATGTCGGCGCAGGATATTGTCGCGTTCGACGTCCGCCCGTGGTTTGAAAAAATGGCCCTCACACAACACCTCACCCCGTCTCGTTCCCAGGGACTGGAAGCGATGATTCGCGCGATTCGCGCCAAAGCTGCAATCCTTAGCTAGACTTACAGAACAGCATTCATTCTGTTTCGCGAGGTGGTTCCCGCCTCGCTGGTTTTTCAGCTTTCTGGCGTCCTGCCAGTGAATAAGGAATCTCAGCATGAAGCGCGCGTCTCTCATAACTCTATTACTCCTCAGTTCGCTCGGCGCACTTAATTCGGCCCGCGCGATGGACTATCCGTTGCCGCCCGCAGGCAGTCGCCTGATTGGGCAAAATCAAACCTACACGATACAGGAAGGGGATAATAAGCTGCAGACCATCGCCCGCCGGTTTAATACCGCGGCGCAGGTGATTCTGGAAACGAACAACACCATTGCGCCGGTCAACCCGGCGCCGGGAACCGTCATTACCATCCCGTCGCAGATGCTGCTGCCGGACACGCCGCGCGAGGGGATTGTGGTGAACCTCGCAGAGCTGCGGCTCTACTACTTCCCGCCGGGAGAAAACATCGTTCAGGTCTTCCCGCTCGGCATCGGACAGCTGGGGCTGGAAACACCGGTCACGACCACGCGCGTAAGCCAGAAAATCCCGAATCCCACCTGGACACCCACGCCGGGCATCAGAGCCCGCTCTCTTGAGCAGGGAATTAAATTACCGCCGGTGGTACCTGCCGGGCCAAATAACCCGCTGGGACGCTTCGCACTGCGTTTAGGCGTGGGCAACGGGGAATATCTCATCCACGGCACCAGCGCGCCGGACAGCGTCGGCCTGCGGGTCAGCTCCGGCTGTATGCGGATGAACGCCCCGGACATTAAGGCCCTGTTCGAACAGGTGCGGGTTGGCACGCGGGTACAGATTATCAATGAACCCGTGAAGTTCTCCGTGGAGCCGGATGGTAAACGCTATATTGAAGTCCACCGCCCGCTGGCGCAGGCTGAGGGAGAAAACCCGCAGGTCTCGCCCATTACCCATTCCGCCGACTTTGCGACCTTTGTTTCTCAGGCGGGAAGCGATAAGACGCTGATTGAGAAAGCCCTGTCGCGCCGCGCCGGGATCCCGGTTATCGTGTCGTCAGGGAGCGGCCCGTCGGCCAGCAATAGCGTGTTATCGGTGCAGAACAGTCGGGTGTCCGCTGCGGTAGCGGAAGATGAAGGGGAGAAGGTGACGCAGTAGCCGTTTGACGCAGGCAAAAAAAATGGCGCACAATGTGCGCCATTTTATTAACAGGTACTATTACTTACGGTATTTAGTAGCCTGGTTGTCCAGACGCTGGTTAGCGCGAGCTGCGTCGTCTTTAGCAGCCTGAACGTCGGAACGGATTGCGTTCACGTCGTTGCTCAGCTGGTCAACTTTAGCGTTCAGAGTCTGAACGTCAGAAGACAGCTGATCGATTTTAGCGTTGCTGGAGCAACCAGCCAGCAGAGTAGAACCCAGGATTACCGCGCCCAGTACCAGTTTAGTACGATTCATTATTAATACCCTCTAGATTGAGTTAATCTCCATGTAGCGTTACAAGTATTACACAAAGTTTTTTGGGTTGAGAATATTTTTTTGATGGGAATACACCTATTTTTGATCGTTCGCTCAAAGAAGCATCGAATCGGCCCTTTTTGAGCAAAAAACTATGTAAAAAAAGGCATTTATCATCGGATTCATCTTAGATAATTCGCAATTAAATAGAAAAACCCGATTTGCAATTTGAATGACTTTGGCTAATGCCAGGAATAAAAAAAGCGCCCGGAGGGCGCTTTTTATCAAAATTAATTCGTTCGGGAATTATTACAGCACGTGAACAGATGCGGTATTGGTGGTTCCGCTTGGCACCAGCGCGCCAGAAACCATGACCACAACGTCACCTTTCTGTGCCAGACCACGATCAACCAGCTCCAGAGCCACTTCTTTACCCAGACGGTAGAAATCATCCGTAGACGCGATCTCTTTCACCAGGTGAGGGATCACGCCTTTGCTCAGCACCAGCTGACGAGCCGTGGTTTCGTTGGTGGTCAGCGCCAGGATAGTCGCATCCGGGAAGTATTTACGCACCGCGCGAGCAGATTTACCGCCCTGGGTGGCAACCACGATCAGCGGTGCTTCCAGCTTCTCAGCTGTTTCTACTGCACCACGGCATACCGCTTCGGTGATGCGCAGCTTGCGGCTGTCGTTGTTGTAGTCCAGACGGCTTTTCATTACGCGGTCGGTACGTTCGCAGATGGTGGCCATGATGGACACCGCTTCCAGCGGATATTTACCTTTTGCGGATTCGCCGGACAGCATAACGGCATCAGTACCGTCGAGGATGGCGTTAGCCACGTCGCCTGCTTCTGCGCGGGTTGGGCGTGGGTTTTTGATCATGGAGTCCAGCATCTGAGTTGCGGTGATAACCACTTTGCGCGCGCGAACACATTTCTCGATCATCATCTTCTGCGCGAAGATCACTTCTTCAACCGGGATTTCTACGCCCAGGTCGCCACGTGCAACCATGATGCCGTCAGACGCTTCGAGGATTTCGTCGAAGTTGTTCAGGCCTTCCTGGTTTTCAATTTTGGAGATGATCTGGATCTTCTCGCCGCCGTGCGCTTTCAGGTGCTCACGAATTTCAACCACGTCAGAACGCTTACGGATGAAGGAGGCCGCAACAAAGTCAACGCCTTGTTCGCAACCGAAGATCAGGTCCTGTTTGTCTTTTTCAGCCAGTGCTGGCAGTGCGATAGAAACGCCCGGCAGGTTAACGCCTTTGTTTTCGCCCAGGTCGCCGTTGTTCAGCACTTTACAGATAACCTTGTTGCCTTCGATAGCGGTGACTTCCATACCGATCAGACCATCGTCTACCAGCACGGTGTTACCGACGGACAGGTCGTTGGTGAAGCCTTCGTAGGTCACTGCAACGATTTCGCTGTTGCCAACAACGGATTTGTCGGTGGTGAAGGTGAAGGTCTGGCCCGCTTTCAGAGAGACGTCGTTACCGCCTTCCAGTTTGATGGTGCGGATTTCTGGACCTTTGGTATCCAGCAGGATCGCAGCTTTTTTACCGGTCTTGCTCATTACGTTGCGCAAGTTCTGGATACGCTGGCCGTGTTCTGCGTAGTCACCGTGGGAGAAGTTCAGACGCATCACGTTCATGCCGGCGTCCAGCATTTTGGTCAGCATCTCTTCAGATTCGGTTTTCGGGCCGATAGTACAAACAATTTTCGTCTTTTTCATGACAGTCTTAGTCTTTAAGTTGGGAAGGATATGGAAATCTCGCTCCGGGGGCGCACCGCCGCGGAGTCAAACCTGTGTTGCAAAAGAGTATATGACACGCACTAAGGATAGGAGACATCAAATGAGCGTGCAGAAGAAAGTGTGCCTGAGTGACAGCCCAACGAAGGAGAGGAGAAGTTGTACGTTGTTTTTTGTATTCCAAGCGCTGAAACCATTCACCAGGGATTAGGCGCGCATTATACGCTGATTTTAAGATAAAAGGAAAATGGAAACGGTGTTTCAGAAATAATCTGTGCAGTTTCACATAATATTGTTATCAAGGCGTTAAGCCATGATGACAACTTGTGGCGGCAGGTGATTGACCTGCCGCGTTTTGCTTATTTTTGCAGCGCCTGGCTGAGGTCGGCAATCAGGTCTTTCGGATCTTCAATCCCGACTGACAGACGGATCAGCTGCGGCACAATGCCGTTTGCCAGGCGTTGCTCAAGCGGAATCGAGGCGTGCGTCATGCTGTAAGGCTGGCTCACCAGACTTTCCACACCGCCGAGGCTTTCCGCGAGGGTGAACAGCTTCAGGTTGCGAATCACCTCGGTGGCGCGTTGCGCATCGCCTTTTACCACGACGGAAATCATGCCGCCGGGCAGGGCCATCTGCGTACGGGCAAGCTGATATTGCGGATGCGATTCCAGGCCGGGATAGAACACCTTTTCGACCAGAGGATGCTGCTCCAGCCATTGCGCAATCGCCAGCGCGTTGGTGCTGTGCTTTTCTACCCTCAAAGCAAGCGTGCGAATACCGCGCAGCGTCAGGAAGCTGCTGAACGGATCCAGTACGCCGCCTACCGCGTTTTGCAGATAGCCCAGCTTATCCGCCAGTTCCCTGTTGTCCCCGACAATCGCCAGCCCTGCCACCACGTCAGAGTGGCCGTTCAGGTATTTGGTGGCGGAGTGCACCACGATATCGAAACCCGACTCCAGCGGACGGTGGATCACCGGCGACGCGAAGGTGTTATCCACCACGCTGATGACGTTATGACGGCGGGCGATCGCCGCAATGGCCGCCAGATCCGCCAGCTTCAGCAGCGGGTTGGTTGGCGTTTCGACCCACACCATGCGGGTATCCGGGCGAATGGCGGCCTCGAGACAGGCTAAGTCGTCCGGTTTAACCCAGCTGACCTGCAGGCCGGTGCTGCGCTTGCGCACGTTTTCAATCAGGCGGTACGTCCCGCCGTAAACGTCATCAATGGCGACAATATGGCTGTCTTTATCCAGCAGTTCGAGCACCGTGGAGATGGCCGCCAGACCGGAGGCGAAGGCGTAGCCGCGCGTGCCGCCTTCCAGTTCGGCGATGGCGGTTTCCAGCGCATGGCGGGTAGGGTTGCCGCTGCGGGAATACTCATAGCCGGTATGCTCGCCGGGTGACGGTTGCGCAAACGTTGAGGTGGCGTATATCGGCGGCATGACGGCGCCGTGCTGGTCGTTGAACTCGCCGCTGTGTACGCTCAGGGTAGCCAGGTTTTTCATCATCGATTCCTTTATTGCTGAAGACGGTTGCGCCAGGCGGTCAGAACGTCGCTGCGCGTAATCAGACCGAGAAAACGGTCATTGTCATTAATCACGGCCACCAGACCGCGGTCGAAGATGGCGTTCAGGGCGCTTTCCGGGGCGTGTTTATCAAGAAACTCCACCTGACGCGTCATGGCTGCCGTCACCGGAAGCGCGAAGCGGTCGCCGTCGCCGCCGATGTGCCGCAGGAGATCCCACTCGTCGACAATGCCCACCACCTTGCCGTTCTCCAGCACCGGCAGCTGGGAGATGTCATACAGGCGCATGCGTGCCAGTACGGTGGAAAGCGTGTCGTCCGGGGCGGCGGTAACGGTGGCGCCTTCATCGTGGCGCAGGGCGATGTAGTCAGAGAGATCGCCGGCCTGAGGGCGCGTGATGAGCCCTTGCTGACGCATCCAGTCATCGTTGAACATCTTCGAGAGATACTTATTGCCGCTGTCGCAGGCGAAGGTCACCACGCGTTTCGGCGCGGTTTGCGCCTGGCAATATTTCAGCGCGGCCGCCAGCAGCGTGCCGCTGGAAGAGCCCGCCAGAATGCCTTCCGTTTTCAGCAGGTCGCGCGCGGTGGTGAAGGCTTCGCGGTCGGTAATGCGCCAGGCGCGATTCACCCCTTCAATGTGGGCCAGCGGCGGAATAAAGTCTTCGCCAATACCCTCAACCAGCCAGGAGCCCGCGTCGTGGTAGCGTCCGGTTTCTACCTGGTCGGCGAGAACCGATCCGGCCGGGTCTGCCAGGACGAACTCCGTGTGCGGAGAGTGCTCGGCGAACCACGCCTGCAGGCCGCCCAGCGTACCGCCTGAGCCGACGCCCACCACGATGGCGTCGATCCGCCCGTCAAGCTGCTCGTACAGTTCCGGTGCCGTGGTGGTGCGGTGCGCCAGCGGGTTGGCCTCGTTATTGAACTGGTCGATGTAAAACGCGCCGGGCAGCTCGTTGGCCAGGCGCTGGGCGTAATCCTGGTAGTAGGCAGGGTGGCCCTTGTTAACGTCGGAGCGGGTCAGCACCACCTGGGCACCCAGCGCGCGCAGGTGGAAAATCTTCTCGCGGCTCATTTTGTCCGGCACCACCAGGATCAGCGAGTAGCCTTTCTGGGCGGCAATCAGGGCCAGGCCGAGACCGGTATTCCCCGCCGTCGCCTCAATAATCGTGCCGCCCGGCTGCAGCTGGCCGGTACGCTCCGCTTCGTTAATCATCGACAGCGCAACGCGATCCTTAATTGAGCCGCCCGGATTCTGGTTTTCCAGCTTCAGGAACAGCGAGCAGGGACCGGTATCAAGCTTGTGCAGCTGGATAAGCGGGGTACGGCCAATCAGTTCGGTGACGGAATGGTAAATCGTCATGATGTTTTCCTTTCTGGATGTCATGACGGGATGATAGAGCGGCGAAATTTTCGCAATAAAGAACCATTCACTGCTCTTTAGAACAGAAAAGAATATAAATGCCATTTTTGGATGTCAGGACAGCAAGACGTAAAGTTGTCTGGATGTGAGGATGTCTATACCGGCATGAAATGCTGAAAAAATGACCGTTTTTCGTGGGCATCCACCAGCAGATATGCATCCGGTAGATAATCATTGCTGAAATTGGTCTAAATGCTTCCCACCCTGTAAATCCGCTGTTTATTTCCGAAAGTTATAACAAATTCTTTTTTGTTCATTTGAAAGCTGATAACGCCTGTTTACTATCGTTTGGACATCCATACTGCTAAACAGCCATGCGCGAAACGGATAAAGAATAAGAATGATCGTACTCAGGAATATTTCGAAGGTTTTTGACAACGGAAAGGTCGCGCTGACTGCCGTTGATAACGTCAATTTGACGATAGAGCAGGGACAAATTTACGGAATTATCGGCTACAGCGGAGCCGGGAAAAGCACGCTGATTCGTCTGCTGAACGGCCTGGAAAAACCCAGCGCCGGAAGCGTCACCATTAACGGACAGGATATCTCTGCTGCAAAGGGTGAAGCGCTGCGCCAGGCGCGCCTGAAAATCAGCATGGTGTTCCAGCACTTCAACCTGCTGTGGTCGCGCACGGTGAGCGAGAATATCGCTTTCTCGATGCAAATCGCCGGTGTGCCAAAAGCCAGCATCAAGGCGCGCGTCGCCGAGCTGGTGGAGCTGGTTGGCCTGAAGGGGCGCGAGAATGCGTACCCGTCCCAGCTGAGCGGCGGGCAAAAGCAGCGCGTCGGCATTGCGCGCGCTTTGGCTAACAGCCCTGACGTGCTGCTCTGCGATGAAGCTACCTCGGCGCTCGACCCGCAGACCACCGATCAGATCCTCGATCTGCTGCTGGATATTAACCGCCGCTTCAGGCTGACCATCGTGCTGATCACCCACGAGATGCACGTGGTACGCAAAATCTGCGACCGCGTGGCGGTGATGGAGAACGGTAAAGTGGTGGAGGAGGGCGACGTGCTGAGCGTTTTTACCCATCCGCAGCAGCCGATTACGCAGCAGTTTGTCCGCCAGGTGAGCCAGTACGCTGAGGAAGAAACCTTCAATACCGAACTGGCAAACGATCTGGAAGGCACGGTCATCAGGCTGACCTTCACCGGGCACAGCACCCATAAGCCGATCGTGGGTGAACTGACCCTGCGCTACGGCCTGCCGTTTAACATCCTGCACGGGAAAATGACGCAAACCGCCCACGGGGTGTTTGGTCAGCTCTGGGTGCACGTGGTGGCATCCGATGAACAACTGAACAATATCCTCGCCGACCTGCAGCACAGCGATATTGAAGGCGAGGTAATTAAACATGGCTGAGAATCTCTTTCCGCATCTCAAGTGGGATCAGCTCTGGGCGGCGACGCTGGAGACGCTGTACATGACCGCGCTGTCCGGCGTAGCGACGTTTGTGCTGGGCATCGTGCTGGGGCTGGCGCTGTTTTTAACCGCGCGCGGCGGGTTGTTCCACAACCGCACGGTCTACAGCGTGATTTCGATTGTGGTGAACGTGTTCCGCTCTATTCCGTTCATCATTTTGATTGTCCTGCTGATCCCGTTCACCAAGACCGTCGTCGGCACCATTCTTGGCGCCAACGCGGCGCTGCCGGCGCTGATTGTGGGTGCCGCACCGTTCTACGCACGCCTGGTGGAGATCGCCCTGCGTGAAGTGGATAAAGGCGTCATCGAAGCAACGCGCTCGATGGGCGCACGACTGAGCACGTTAGTGTTTCGGGTTTTACTGCCGGAATCATCACCCGCACTGGTATCGGGTATTACGGTGACGCTGATTGCGCTGGTGAGCTACAGCGCAATGGCGGGGGTGATTGGCGCCGGCGGTTTGGGAAATCTGGCTTATCTGGAAGGATTCCAGCGCAACCATGGTGACGTCACGCTGGTGGCAACGGTGACCATTCTGATCATCGTTTTCATTATCCAGTTCTGCGGCGATGTCATTACTTCACTGTTAGATAAACGCTAATAAATACACACAGGAACCACATCATGAAAAAAACACTGACACTGATCGCCGCCGCAACCCTGAGCGCCCTGAGCTTCGCCTCCTGGGCCGACACCCTGACCGTGGGCGCATCCAACACGCCGCACGCCGAAATTCTGGAGCAGGCTAAGCCGATTCTGGCGAAGCAGGGTATCGACCTGGAGATTAAACCGTTCCAGGACTACATTCTGCCGAACACCGCGCTGGCGGGTCATGACATCGACGCGAACTATTTCCAGCACATTCCTTACCTGAACAGCGTGCTGAAGGATCATGCGGGCGATAAAGACTACGATTTCGTCAGTGCGGGCGCGATCCACATTGAGCCAATCGGCATCTACTCCAAAAAATACAAGTCGCTGAAAGACCTGCCGGAAGGTGGCAAGATCATCATGCGTGACGCGGTTTCTGAAGAGGGGCGTATTCTCTCTATCTTCGAGAAAGAGGGCGTGATCAAGCTGAAGCCGGGCATCGATAAAGTGACCGCGCGCATCAGCGACATCGTTGAGAACCCGAAAAAGCTGAAGTTCACGCCGAACGTGGAAGCCTCTCTGCTGCCGCAGATGTATAACAACAACGAAGGTGATGCGGTGGTGATTAACGCCAACTACGCGATTGACGCCGGTCTGGATCCGGTTCACGACCCGATTGCGGTAGAGAGCGGTGAAAACAACCCGTACGCCAACATCATTACCGTGCATCGCGGTGACGAGAAGAAGAAAGATATCGTTGCCCTGGTGAACGTGCTGCACTCGAAAGAGATTCAGGACTGGATCCGCACCAAGTACAAAGGCGCGGTCATCCCAGTAAACAACTAATTTACTGATTTTACAGATGAAGCCCGGCGAGTCTCTCGCCGGGCTTCTTTTTTGTATCCGGCAGGAGAATCATTTAAGCTCAACGTTTAACAGGCAATGGAGTGATGACGATGGGTAACGTGACCAAAGATGAAGCGCTGTACCAGGAAATGTGCCGGGTGGTCGGGAAAGTGGTGCTTGAGATGCGTGATTTAGGGCAGGAGCCAAAGCATATTGTCATTGCCGGAGTCCTGCGTACCGCGCTGGCGAACCAGCGCGTTAAGCGCAGTGAATTGACAACCGAAGCGATGGAAACGGTGGTTAAAGCGCTGGCCGGGTAATGCGCCAGCGTTTCGCAAGCTGTTCGAGCGAGCAGCAGAGCAGGTAGTAGACCACGCCCGTAAAGATAAAAATGGCCGCCGGGTAGATTTGCACCCGGTTGTTGACCTGTCCCGCCACCGTGGTCAGCTCCGGGACGTTCACGATAAACGCCAGCGACGTATCCTTCAGCAGGCTGATAAAAATCCCCACCAGCGACGGCAGAGTGTTCCTCAACGCCTGCGGCAGCAGCACCCGCCACAGGGTTTGCTGCGTGCTGAATCCCTGTGACAGTGCGGCTTCGTACTGCCCGGTCGGCAGCGCGTTAAGCCCGGCCAGCACCGAGTGCATCACCGTTGCCGCGGTAAACCAGGCCAGGGCCAGCGTGACGGTGAGCGCTCCCGGCAGATCGCCCCCGGTCATAAGCGGCAGCAGATACCACATCCAGAAAATCACGAAGATGAGCGGGATGCCGCGGATCAGCTCTGCCCATAAAAAGAGGGCCTTTCGCACGAGCCCGGTAAAGCGCCAGGCCAGACACGCGAGCACTATCCCACCGGGCAGGGCGATGACGGCGGCCCCGGCAGCCATCATCAACGACAGCAATACGCCCCCCGGTTCACCCGTTGCCGCGCGTCCCCACAGCAGATAGTCGAGGTTATCGGTGATGACGTTAAGTCCGGCAATCATGTTTTTCACTCCCTGTGGTGGCGACGCCTGGGCGTTTACGTTTCGCGTCAGGCCCGATGCGAATCAGCACCATCCCCATGGCCAGGCCGGTCAGCAGATAGAGTGCGGTTCCGAGGGTAAACGCCTCCAGCGCGTGCGCGTTATAGCTCTCGATCTGCCTGACCTGATAGGTCAGCTCGGCAAAGCCAATCCCGCTCGCGAGCGAGGAGAGCTTCATCAGATTTAGGTACTGGCCCACGACCGGCTGCCAGGCGTTGGCCAGGCCCTGCGGCAGAAGGATGTAACGAAACAGGCGCCACGCGGAGAATCCCTGCGCGAGCGCTGCCTCCCGCTGTCCGGCAGGCACGGAACGTAACCCCGACTCCACCTCTTCGATTAAAAACGCCGAGGTAAAGACGCCCAACCCCCAGGCAGAACATAAAAATTCGGGCGTAAACCACCAGACGTTACCGGGCAGAATTGACCAGCTGTGATCCGCATTCACCGCGTCGCGGAACGCCTGCGGTAGCCCGTTCCAGGCGGCAAAATACCAGAACAACAGCTGCACCAGCAGAGGCGTATTGCGAAACAGCGACACCCAGCTGCTGACGACCGCGTTCCCGGGGCGTCCGCCGGAAAGGCGCAGGAGCATAAAGAGCAGTGCGAGCAGGCTGGCCAGCAGCATCCCGGCAAGCGTGACCCACAGGGTGGTGAGGAATCCGGAGAGTATCCACTGCAGAGGCTGTCCGGTCAGTACCCCCTGCCAGTCGAGCGCGGGCATTACAGATGCTCCTGATGCAGCGGGTTGAGCACCTTCTGCAGGAACCGCTGCGCGCGCGGATGCGACGGCTGGCTGAAAAACTGCGCCGGGGGCGCGGTTTCCAGAATTTGCCCGCCGTCGATAAAGACAATCCGGTCGGCAATTTCCCGGGCAAACTGCATCTCGTGGGTCACCACGATCATCGTGATCCCGCTGTGGGCGAGGGCTTTCATCACGTACAGCACTTCACCAATCATCTCCGGATCCAGCGCGGAGGTGGGTTCATCGAACAGAATGATTTGCGGTGAGGAGGCCAGGGCGCGGGCAATCGCGACGCGCTGCTGCTGTCCACCGGAAAGTTCTGCCGGGAAATGGTGGGCTTTTTCCAGCATCCCGACCTTCTCCAGCAGGGCCAGCGCGCGCTCCCGGGCAGGCTGCGGCTTCCAGCCGTGAACCTGCTCCAGCGCCAGGGTGATGTTCTGGCTTGCGGTGAGGTGGGCGTAAAGATTGAACTGCTGAAACACAAATCCCACGCGGCTGCGCAGCTGGCGCAGCCCTCTACCGGAGAGCTTTGCGGTAGGCTTGTTGTCGACCAGAATCTCTCCGCCGCTCAGGGTTTCAAGCTGGTTGATGAGGCGGATCAGGGTGGATTTACCGGAACCCGAAGGGCCGAGGATGGCGACCACTTCACCGGGCGTGATGGTGAGGTTAATGTCGTTTAAAACCTGATGGTCACCGTAGCGTTTGTCCACGTGACGAAACTCGACGCTGGCCTGTTCCAGATGTGAAAAATCCGCGGCACCGGCCGCGGAGTGTGAAAATAAACCTGAGAGCATAATTATCTGGCTTCTATTTTAAAGGCGCGAGGCTGTGGGGAAGGCGTGTTTGGGCCAAACCAGACATCGTAGATTTTTGCTGCCTGACCGTTCTTCTCGAGGTTAACCAGCTCGTCGTTAACGGTCTTCAGCAGCGCCGTTTCACCTTTCTTCACCCCAACGCCAATCTCTTCTTTACTGAGCAGGTCGGGCAGGATTTTAAAGTTCGCTTTATCCGGCGCCTGCGCCAGCAGACCGGCCAGAATGGTGCTGTCCTGGGTGATGGCCTGTACGTTACCGTTGCGCAGTGCCGTCAGCGCCAGCGGAATATCGTCATAAGAGAGCACGCGTGACTGTGGGAAACGCTGGTGCAGCGCCTGCTCGCCCGTCGTTCCTTTGACCGCGCCAATACGCGCCCGGCTGTAGTCATCAAGCTTGTCCGGTGATTTCGCCGGCACGAGGAACTGCTGGCCGGTGACAAAGTAAGGCGTCGAGAAATCAATCACCTGCGCGCGTTCCGGGGTGATAGTGATATCCGCCACGATCAGGTCGGCTTTTCCGGACTGCAGCAGCGGAATACGGTTAGCCGGATTGGTGGCAACCAGTTCAAGCTTCACGCCGAGCGATTTTGCCAGCGCTTTGGCGAAGTCCACGTCATAGCCCACGATCTCGTGCGTTTTGGCATCAATAGAGCCAAACGGCGGGTTGGCGTCAAACGTGGCCACTTTCACCACGCCTGCGGCCTTAATATCCGCCAGCTGATCGGCCTGTGCCTGCGCTGAAAGCAGGCTGCCCGCCGCCAGTAATCCCAGAACCAGTGTCCGTTTGGTAAACCCTTTCATGTTTGCTGCCATAGTCATTCGCCATCCCGTTGTTTTTGTTTTACCCCGCTACGCTCCCATAAGCGAAAGCTATCGCCAAATAAGAAATCGTTCTTTGCTATGAGCAAAAAAGCATTAGTGAACAAGGTGTTAATGAAGAGTGAAAAGAACGGGAGGCTATTTGCAGATCCTGCACATCGACAGTGGATTTTGGTATTTCCCCCGCGCGGCATTTGAGTGCTTAACTGAGGTCAGACACGGCAAGAGAGGGTAAGACGATGAAAAAATGGATCAGCACGTTACGGCGGTTTTTTGCGACCCGACCAGTGAATGCGGAGAACAGCGCGCAACGTGTTCTTGAGTCAATCCTGCCTGTCGCCAGCCTGTATGGCGTTGACGTTGCCAACATTGACCCGGAGTGGTTCCATGATAAAACGTCACGCTGAACTGCGCCGCACGCGCGAAACGTACTGGAACGAGGTGTGCGTGACGTTTAACGAGTGAAATAAAAAAGCACCGGTTTCCCGGTGCTTTTTTATTAGATCTTGCAGGCGTCGCCGCAGTCGTCGTCGGCGACAATCGCCTGCGCTTTTTTGTCTGCATCGTCCAGACGTTCGGCATTACGCTCTTCGGCTTCATCCAGACCGTTAAAGACTAAGTTATCGAGATCAATTTCCATGTGGCACCTGCTCTGTTCAGTTTTTGATACTGGCACAGTATAGGGCAAAAAAAGCCAGCAATGTACCTCGCAGCACATAAGGATAATCCCTGCCATACTCAGTGCTTTATCGCTGAGGAGAGCACATGATTACACTCTGTAAAACCTGCGGAACCGCCTACGATGCCCGCCCGGACAGATGCCCAATTTGCGAGGATGAACGCCAGTACGTGCCCGCCACGGGCCAGGCATGGACCGATTTCGACACCGTCACCGCCAGCCATAGCAACAAATGGCAGCTGCTGGAGCCGCGGCTGTTTGGGATCAAAACGGTCCCCGCGTTTGCGATAAACCAGCGGGCGCTGTTCCTGCAAACGCCCCACGGCAATATCCTCTGGGACTGCATCGCCAACCTCGACCCCGCAACCAAAGCGCTCATTACCGCCCTCGGCGGCATCAGCGCGATAGCGATTTCACATCCGCACTATTACACCACGATGCAGGAGTGGGCTGCGGCGTTTGATGCGCCGGTGTACCTGCACGCCAGCGACAGAGAGTGGGTCATGCGCGACAGCCCGGACATTCATTTCTGGGAGGGGGATGCGCTGGAGATTTTCCCGTCGGTCACCTTGCTGCGTCTGGGCGGGCATTTTGCTGGTGGAACGGTGCTGCACTGGCAGGAGGGGGATGGGGTGTTGCTGGTGGGCGATATTCTGCAGGTCACGCCGGGTAAAGACGCCGTCTCGTTTATGTGGAGCTATCCGAATTATCTTCCGCTGCCGGCCCGCACCGTGACGTCGGTGGTGAATCATCTCGAAAGCAAAACCTTTGAACGTCTGTACGGCGCGTTCGAAGGGCAGAACATCCCGGCCTTCGCGGACGAGATTGTGCAGCGGTCGGGCCAGAAATATATTGCTTGTCTGAAGTAAACCACGATGGGTAAACTTTACGAGTGTGATCTCGATCATGCCTAAACTAAAACAGATAAAAGAGACATTGCTATGCAACATATCATTGAAGGTTTTCTCAGCTTTCAAAAAGAGATTTTCCCGCAACGTAAAGAACTCTTCCGCAGTTTAGCGTCCAGCCAGAATCCCAAAGCGCTGTTCATCTCATGCTCCGACAGCCGTCTGGTCCCGGAACTGGTCACCCAGCAAGAGCCAGGACAACTCTTTGTCATTCGTAATGCTGGCAACATCGTGCCGCCGTTCGGGCCGGAGCCTGGCGGCGTCTCCGCCACTATCGAATACGCCGTGGTGGCGCTGGGCGTCACGGATATCGTGATTTGCGGTCACTCCAACTGCGGGGCGATGAAGGCGATTGCCGATAACGCGAACCTGGAACCGATGCCTGCTGTGTCACACTGGCTGCGCTATTCCGACGCGGCGAAAGCCGTGGTAGAGAAGAAAACCTGGGATAAGCCGATCGATAAGGTCAATGCGATGGTGCAGGAGAACGTGTTTGCGCAGCTGAGCAACATTAAGACCCACCCGTCCGTCGCGGTGGGCCTGCGTAATAACTCCATCCGACTGCACGGCTGGGTGTACGACATTGAAAGCGGCAAAATCCTCGCCCTGGATAAAGCGACGAAAAGCTTCGTTTCGCTGTCTGAAAATCCGGAAGTCTTCTTCGAGTAATCCGCGACAGCAGGGCATGGAAGCCCTGTCAGTTCTCGATATACGGTAGTCTGCGCCGCGATCGCGACGCGGGTTTTTCCGCCGCCTTTGCCATTGCTTCCGCAATCTCTGCACACTCCGCCAGCCCCTGAACGAAGGGACGATCGTGCATCAGCCACGGTATCGCGCCGAAGGCAATGCGTCCGCGAACGGCGTCAGGCGCTTTTAAGGTGTAATCCTCACCGACGTCGGGAATCTCTTCGCCCGTGGCTTCCAGCTGTTTGCGCAGCGTCGGAAAGGGCAGATCTTTCGTTTTGAGCGGCTTCTGCCCGCGCGCATCAATAAACACGTCGAAACGGTAAACGGTCTCTTGTGTGGTGATTACCGTTCGATCGCTGCCAACGTCCAGCGCGTAATCGTCACCGAGCGTAGCCACGCTGATGATGTCGGCTTCGCGAAGCGCGAGCAGCCTGCGGATAGACTGCGGAGGGATGGCCGCATAGTTGTCGATAAATACGCGGGCGAGGCCTTGCTTAAAGCGCTCTCTGTCCCGTTCGTTGAGGTGGGGAACAATCTCCTGAACCACCTCATGCAGCCGAAGCACGGTATAGCGCCAGGCTACGGTGCGCCGCTCGCGTTTGTTCCGCTCCACCTCGTTGAGATTTTCTTCCGCCCAGGTAAAGGGGCCGTGCCGTTTACGATCCTCAAACCAGGCCTCACGAATGCTGTCCGCATTCTGCTTATGCAGGGATATTTTCTCACACCAAGTCGGGTCAGCGAGCTGAAGCTCTTTCACCATCAGGGTAAATATACGGTCGAGCAGGCCATCCGATCCTTTGGCGATCTCGTTTTCAACCACGAATTCGGTTAAGACCGACAGCGGTTCGTAAGGGATAGGGCAGTAAAAATCGGCTTCCGGCAGAATGCCCGTCCGGGACATCAGGACAATCTTCAACGCGTCGCTGCCTTTATCCAGCACGAATTTATCATCACGAAATTCACCGTGCTGCATCACTACCGCCATGGCCGCGTCGAGACCGCTTAACGATGTCCCCATAATACCGACGCGGCAGGGAGGAATACTGGCATCCATCAGACCGGACCAGGGGCTTGGGAAGAACGTGCGCGTGGCTTCGTCCTCGTCTGGCCAGACGTGGCCAGTTGCGATAACCGCAAGGTCGAAGCGTTCAGGAAAGGCGCTGTCGTTGACGGAAAGCGTGACCCCTTCTTTCGTGGACACGATATCGGTGACCTGGGCGGATTCATGGACATCAACCTGAAACCCCAGCTTTCTGGCCTCTTTCACGATTGAACGAAAGCTGTCGCGAAAATACTCGCCCAGCAGAAGCCGGGGCAGGAACTGCCGGTCATGCAAACGAGTTTTATCGACCTTAAAGCGCGCCAGATGAGCTTCGCTCTGATCCTTCAGCCAGTCGAAGTAGGTCATAAAAATGGGCGGGATTTCAATGCTCGCAATGTTCGCCAGCATCAGACGAGAGTTATCGTCGTCGTTATAGGGCATACCCACGCCAGCTTCATCGGCCTGTTCGAAAACGGAAACGGAGAGCGGCGTGCTGTTCTTAAGCAGGTGATAAAAGGTGTAAATCCCTGTGGGGCCGGAGCCGATAATCGCGATCTTCTTCATCAACACGTTTCCTGTGTTTTTCCATAGGAAAAGCGTAGCAGGAGAACAATGAAGAAAATAAGGGATTAGGAAAATTCAGGATATCAGAAGAGGATTTGCACCATTTCAGGACTGAAATGGTGCGTCCGAGTGGACTCGAACCACCGACCCCCACCATGTCAAGGTGGTGCTCTAACCAACTGAGCTACGGACGCAGAATGGTGCGTTCAATTGGACTCGAACCAACGACCCCCACCATGTCAAGGTGGTGCTCTAACCAACTGAGCTATGAACGCAACGTGTTGTCGGTGACAACGGGGACGAATATTAGCGGCACAGCACCGAGGTGGCAAGAGGGAAAATGCATTTTTCTCTCTGATTTCACGCGATTGCTTCATTACCGCGCAAAGTGAAGAGAAAGTAGCCGCCGGGCGGCGGCTACCGCGTCGTTAACGTGCCGCGCGCTGCAAAATGACCGTTGATGGCTGGCGTTGCAGGAAGCGCATTCGCATCATCATCATAATCGCCGCCGACGTCAGGCCGATGATAAAGCCCATCCAGAACCCTGCCGGACCCATGCGATCCACCACCAGATCGGTAAGCGCCAGGATATAGCCACACGGCAGACCCAGCACCCAGTAGGCGATGAAGGTGATAAAGAAGATGGAGCGCGTGTCTTTATATCCGCGCAGCACGCCGCTGCCAATCACCTGGATGGAGTCAGAGATCTGGTAAATCGCAGCCAGCAGCATCAGGTGCGATGCCAGCGTGACCACTTCCGGATTGTCGTTATAGAGCAGGGCAATCTGCTCGCGTAATGCAACGGTAAAGAGCGCCGTACAGACAGCCATGCAGACGCCGACGCCCAGCCCGGTCCGGGCGGCCGTTTGCGCATCCAGCGTTGAGCCCTGGCCCAGGCGGAAGCCGACGCGGATCGTGACCGCCGCCGCCAGCGACATCGGCAGGACGAACATCAGGGAGCTGAAGTTCAGCGCAATCTGGTGCCCGGCCACGTTCACAATGCCCAGCGGGGAGACCAGCAGGGCGACCACGGCAAACAGGGTCACCTCAAAGAACAGCGCGAGGGCGATAGGCAACCCTAACTGCACCAGACGCGTCATGATGTTCCAGTCCGGCGTGCTAAATCTGTTCTCGTTGCGAATATCGCGCATGGAACGGGCGCGTTTTACATAGGTGATCATCGCGAAAAACATCACCCAGTAAACGGCTGCCGTCGCCACGCCGCAGCCGACGCCGCCCAGCTCCGGCATCCCGAAATGACCGTAAATAAAGACATAGTTCACCGGAATGTTGACCAGCAGGCCGATAAAGCCCATCACCATTCCGGGCTTGGTTTTCGCCAGGCCTTCACACTGGTTACGCGCCACCTGGAAAAAGAGGTAGCCGGGCGCACCCCAGAGCAGGGCGCGCAGATAGCCCACGGCTTTATCAGCCAGTGCCGGGTCAATGTTATGCATAGCGCGAATGATGTGGCCCGCGTTCCAGAGCACGACCATGATCAGCACGGAAACAAACCCTGCCAGCCAGAAACCCTGACGAACCTGATGGGCAATGCGCTCGCGACGACCCGAGCCATTGAGCTGAGCGATAACCGGCGTGAGCGCGAGCAGCAGACCGTGGCCGAACAGGATGGCCGGAAGCCAGATTGACGTGCCGATAGCAACGGCCGCCATATCGGTGGCGCTATAGCCACCTGCCATTACCGTATCCACAAATCCCATTGCGGTCTGGGCCACTTGCGCGACGATCACTGGTATAGCCAGTGCCAATAGCTGGCGCGCTTCATTCATGTACTTCTGCACGTGAACACCTTTATTTTGTTGTTATTTGAGAGACTAAAAAAGCCGCCGAAACGGGCAGCAAGAAGAAAATGCAGGGGGGTGCCAGCTATTGTAGCGGGCTTTAGCTATTTATCTAGTGAAAAAATCGCCAGAAAATGCGCTCCGCTGGCAACCTCTTTTTCCAACTGTTATTGTGGTGGGATTAAACGGTGTCACCACCGTCCGGAAAAAACAGGAGTTGTAAGCATGTTTACTGGTATTGTGCAGGGCACCGCCAAAGTGGTGTCCATTGATGAAAAACCTAATTTCCGTACTCATGTTGTTGAGCTGCCGGAATATATGCTTGAGGGCATTGAAACAGGCGCGTCGATTGCTCATAACGGCTGCTGCCTGACCGTTACCGAAATTAACGGCAACCAGATTAGCTTTGATTTAATGAAAGAGACGCTGCGCATCACCAACCTTGGCGAGCTGGCGGTAGGAGATACCGTTAACGTTGAGCGGGCGGCGAAGTTCAGCGATGAGATTGGCGGCCACCTGATGTCCGGCCACATCATGACCACCGCTGAAGTGGCAAAAATCGTGACCTCGGAAAATAACCGTCAAATCTGGTTTAAAATGCAGGATCCTTCATTAATGAAATACATCCTCTATAAAGGATTTATTGGCATTGACGGGATTAGCCTGACGGTGGGTGAAGTGACGCCAACGCGTTTTTGCGTGCATTTAATTCCTGAAACGCTGCAGCGCACCACGCTGGGCGCCAAAAAACTGGGGCATCGCGTGAATATCGAAATCGATCCGCAAACCCAGGCGGTGGTGGATACGGTTGAGCGCGTGCTGGCAGCAAAAGAAGCGGCAATAATAAAGACCGTCGCAGAAGAAGAATAAAAAATAACCCCGGCTATCCGGGGTTATTTTTTAGCGTGCGACACGTAGTCCGTGTTCAATCCCACGGCTGAATACCACCTGCCAGAGCTGAATATCCCGTGCGCGAAACGCCCCCGCGCAGGCATTCAGATAATAGCTAAACATCCGCCTGAATCGTTCAGAATAGTTGTCCGCAATCTCGGGCCAGGTCTCCTGAAAACGCGCATGCCAGGCCATCAACGTGGTGTCGTAATCCGCGCCAAAGTTATGCCAGTCTTCCATCACGAAATGGGGTTCACTGGCGTTGGCAATCTGGCGGACGGACGGTAAACAGCCATTCGGAAAGATGTATTTGTTGATCCACGGGTCGACGTTATTGTCGGTCCGCTTAGAGCCGATGGTGTGCAGCAGGAAGATGCCGTCCGGTTTCAGATTCCGATCCACCACCTCAAAATAGGTAGCGTAGTTTTTCGGCCCGACGTGCTCGAACATGCCGACGGAAACGATCCGGTCAAACTGTTCGTTCAGGTCACGGTAATCCTGCAGCCGGATATCGACATCGAGGCCCTGGCAGCGTTCCCGCGCCATTTTTTGCTGTTCCGCTGAAATCGTGACGCCGACGACGCTGACGCCATAGTGCTTCGCCATAAAATACGCCAGCCCGCCCCAGCCGCAGCCGATATCCAGCACGCGCATTCCGGGCTGGAGCTGCAGCTTCTCGCTAATCAGACGCAGCTTGGCCTGCTGGGCCTCTTCAAGCGTCGACGCCTCTTTCCAGTAGGCGCAGGAGTACTGCATGAAAGGGTCCAGCATACGGCTGAACAGGTCGTTGCCAAGATCGTAGTGTTCTTTACCTACGATCCACGCGCGTTTTTTACTTTGCAGATTGAACAGTCGGGCAGAGGCGACGCGCAGGGTGTCTTTCAGATTGCGAGGGAGTTGATTTTCAAGACCGGCACGCAGCACGCTGGCGAAAAAGGTATCCAGACGTTCGCACTCCCACCAGCCGTCCATGTAGCTTTCTCCCAGGCCTAACGATCCCTCTCGCAGCACGCGTTTAAAAAAGTCGGGATGTTTAACCTGAGGATCGGATGGCGATGATCCATTGATAGTGATGCCTGCTCGACCTAACAGTTCACTGACGATCCGGGACCAGTTATCGTCCGGAACGCTGACTTCTTCTATACACGATGAACTCATAGCTTCTCCATCACCCTACTGTGATCAGAACCTTAAAACAGCGTAGACGCTTTTTTTGGTTTGTGAGAAATCTCACGGTAAATACCGCGAGGCTAGTATCCGACGTAGAACAGAGGAAGGGAGATAACCCTTGCCGAAATGCCTTCCATGGTAAAACGGGAGCACTCCGGCTCCCGTTAACACTTAATATTTATCGTATTTAATCGAACCAAATTTAGTATAGGCCTCAAAATTTGGTGATTCAATAGAAAATTCTTAGCAACCTAATCACTGAAAATTAACATGATTTCTGGCGCATTCAGGCATGTGACGTTTCAACCTGAGCACTCTTTTCATGCTCACGCTGCGCGGAGGCCTGCATGCGATAGCCCAACACCGCCAGCGCAACGGTCACCAGCATCACGCTGGTGGTGGTCAGGAGCGGCGTGGCAATCAGCGCCGAGACCACCAGGCTTGCCAGGAAGCACAGCCCCAGCTGCAGGGTGTTCTGCAGCGCGGCGGCGCGGCCTGTTGCCTGCGGGAAGGGACGCAGCGCCTGGGCTACAACGATAGGGTAAATCGCCCCGTTCGCGACGGCCATCACGCAGAATGGGATCAAAATTTCGGCCAGACCGGCACCCGGAATAAAGCCAACGGCCCAGGTCCCGATGACGCTCAGCGCATATAGCACCAGCAGCCACGGCAGCATCTGCTGACCTTCCCACTTTTGCAGCGCCGCGCGACAGCCGTACCCGCCTACCAGGAACGCGATGGTCTGCGGAACATAGCTCAGGCCGATGGCTGCCGGGCTGTAGCCCATATCGTGCAGAATGAACGGCGAGCCGGTGAGCCACGCGAAGAAGCTTGCCGAGCAGGCAGCATAGATCAGGACATTACCGCGATACGCTTTGGCGCTGAGCAGAGACGTGAAGGTAATCGGCTTCGCGTCAGCATGCGCTTCTTTTTTATGCGCGGGTTTGAGGGCGAACGCCGGCAGCATCAGTACCAGGGTAATGGCAAACAGCGTGGCGAAGATGGCCTGCCAGTCGAAATGCGCGAGGATCCAGCTGCCCAGCAGAGGGGCGAGGGCAGGCGAGAGACCCACAAGCGGCATAATGGTGGCGAAAATACGGTTTGTGCGGTTAGCCGGGTAATAGTCGGTGACCAGCGCCTGCCAGGTCACGGCCGCGGCACAGACGCCCACGGCCTGAATAAACCGCAGCACCAGCAGCCAGGTGGCATCGCGTACCCATAACATCCCCAGGCAGCCCACGGCAAAAATGGCCAGGCCCAGCAGCAGTACCGGTTTACGACCAAAGCGATCCGAGAGCGGTCCCCAGAGAAGCTGTGCGAAAGCAAAACCGGCGAGGAATAAACTCAGGCTGGCGCTGATGGCGGCAGCCGGGGTTTGCAAATCTTCCTGCATGGCGGCAAACGCCGGCAGGTACATATCGGTGGCCAAAAAGCCCAGCACGCTCAAGCCGCCGAGCCAGACTAAAAAACCGTTCCTGGGTTGCATTATTTTATTCTCCTGAGGAGGCAGGTATACATTGGCGCTGAGTGTAGGGAGTGCAAAGCCGCTTGTGAAACGCTAATATTTGGCGGGTGCATTCAAAAATTTTGCAGGCAGAAAATGTGGTCAGATTATTCTCTTGAAGTGGTCGATGCCGTTGCGCGTAACGGCAGCTTCAGCGGTGCGGCGCAGGAGCTGCACCGCGTCCCTTCGGCAATCAGCTACACGGTGCGTCAGCTTGAGGAGTGGCTGGCGGTTCCGCTGTTTGAACGGCGGCATCGTGATGTGGAATTAACGCCCGCAGGCGCGTGGTTTTTGAAGGAAGGGCGTTCTGTTATCAAAAAAATGCAGATCACCCGCGAACAGTGTCAGCAGATCGCTAACGGTTGGCGGGGACATCTTTCCATCGCGGTGGATAATATCGTTAAGCCGGAACGCACCCGGCAGATGATCGTCGATTTCTACCGTCATTTCTCTGACGTTGAGCTACGGGTCTCGCAGGAGGTGTTTAACGGCGTCTGGGATGCGCTGGCGGACGGCAGAGCAGAGATGGCGATTGGGGCTACGCAGGCGATCCCGGTCGGGGGACGTTACGCCTTTCGCGATATGGGAATGCTGAGCTGGAAATGCGTGGTGGCAAGCGACCATCCGCTGGCGGCGATGGAAGGGCCGCTGAGCGATGACACGCTGCGCAACTGGCCGTCGCTGGTGCTGGAGGATACGTCCCGTTCATTGCCCAAGCGTATCACCTGGCTTCTGGACAACCAGCGGCGGGTGGTGGCCCCTGACTGGGAATCGTCGGCGACGTGCCTCAGCGCCGGGCTGTGCGTCGCGATGGTGCCCGTTCATTTCGCGCGTCCGCGCATCGATACCGGAGAGTGGGTTGAGCTGACGCTGGAGAATCCGTTCCCGGATGCGGCCTGCTGCCTCACCTGGCAGCAAAATGACGTCTCGCCTGCGATGGCCTGGCTGCTGGATTATCTGGGAGACAGCGAAACGCTAAACCGGGAATGGTTACGGGAGCCAGCGTAGCTGGCCCCGTAAAGCGATTAACGACGGTAGTCGCGGAACGGACCGTCCGCTACGGAACGGCGTTCGATAAGACGCGGGTGAACTTCAATGGACTGCGACTCTTCGCGCTTGTTGACGATCCTGTCCATCAGCATGTTGAAGGCCGTTTCGCCCAGCGAATCTTTCGGCTGGTGAATGGTGGTCAGCGCCGGGGTGAAGAAGCGCGCGTTACGCACGTTGTCATAGCCAATCACGGAAATATCCTGCGGTACGCGCAGGCCCAGCTCGTCGGCAGCGCAGAGCGCGCCCATGGCCATGATGTCGCCTCCGCAGAACACGGCGGTCGGACGGTGCGGCTGGGAGACGATCTGCTGCATCGCGCGGTAGCCCGACTCCGGCTCAAAGTCGCCCTGCACAATCCAGTTTTCCGGCACGGTGATCAGCGCTTCTTCCATCGCTTTCATAAAACCGGCCAGACGGCCCGCGCCGGTGTTGCGCTCCAGCGGACCGGGGATCACGCCAATCTCGCGGTGGCCGCGTTCGATCAGATAACGACCGGCCATATAGCCGCCTTCAAAGGCGTTATCGATAACGGAATCGGTGAAGTCTGCGCGCGCTTCGCCCCAGTCCATCACCACCATCGGAATATGGCGATACTCTTCCAGCATCGACAGCACGGATTCCGGATACTCGGAACACATCACCAGCAGGCCATCAACGCGCTTTTGCGCCATCATCGACAGGTAGGCACGCTGTTTTTCAATGCTGTTCCACGCGTTGCCCAGAATCAGGGTATAGCCTTTCTGGAAGCAGTTCTTTTCGACCGCTTCAATGATCTCGGCAAAATAGGCCGCTTCACTGCTGGTCGCCAGCAATCCAATGGACTTGGTGTGATTAACCTTGAGGCTACGCGCAACCGCACTTGGCGAATAGTGCAGCTCTTTGATCGCTGCCCAGACGGCGTTGCGCGTCTCTTCCGCCACAAAGCGGGTTTTGTTAATTACATGTGATACGGTTGTAGTGGAAACGTTTGCGCGTTTTGCTACGTCTTTAATTGTTGCCATTAAATGTCACTCCAGACCATATCCTAAGCTCCTGAAAAACCTGAAGGTAAACGTTTGCCTTCTCTCACCCTTATCTCGCAATGTTGAATTGCGGCACGCCGGGAAAACGACACGGGACGTCAGGAGGGGGTCAATGGCCGGTACGCTAATAAATTTAGCGTGGAATTTTGTCCTATCTTGATGAAAAGGGGAAGAGGTAAAGTGGTTATCAGTATAAATCCAGGAAGATTTTTGACGTAATCTGTGCAAAAATGAGCAAGCTCACTTTTCGTGTGGGGATTAAAAGGAGAAAAATTGATGAGTTCCGATCTTAAGTTTTCGCTGTTCACCACCGTTGTTGTGCTGGCTCTGATTGTTGCGGCCGGTCTGACGGCTGCGCTGCACTGATTTACGCGGAGGGAGAGCCTTCTCCCTCCCGACTCCCCGGATTGTTACTTCTCTGGCAAAAATCTTTTGCCATTTTGTTAACTTCTCATTTTTTGTGATTGATGTCATGCTTTCCGCTTCTTTGTTCTGTGTCACCACATGACACGGCATCCGGAGTTGACGCATGAAAATCAATTTTCCCCTGCTGGCCCTGGCGATTGGCGCTTTTGGGATTGGCACCACTGAATTCTCCCCGATGGGGTTACTGCCTGTTATTGCCCGGGGCGTAGATGTCTCTATCCCTGCGGCAGGGATGTTAATCAGCGCCTACGCTATCGGCGTGATGGTAGGGGCGCCGCTAATGACGCTTCTTCTTTCGCACCGCGCGCGCCGCAATGCGCTGATTTTCCTGATGGCGATTTTCACCCTGGGCAACGTGCTTTCGGCCATTTCGCCGGACTACACCACATTGATGCTGTCGCGTATTCTGACCAGCCTTAACCACGGCGCGTTCTTTGGGCTGGGGTCGGTCGTGGCTGCCAGCGTGGTGCCAAAACACAAGCAGGCGAGCGCCGTGGCAACCATGTTTATGGGGCTGACGATTGCCAATATCGGCGGGGTGCCTGCGGCAACCTGGCTGGGAGAAGCGATCGGCTGGCGTATGTCCTTCCTGGCGACGGCCGGGCTGGGCGTGATTGCGATGGTGGCGCTGTTCTTCTCCCTGCCAAAGGGAAGCGCCGGAGAACGTCCGGAAGTGCGTAAAGAGCTGGCGGTGCTGATGCGTCCGCAGGTGCTCTCCGCACTGCTCACCACCGTGCTGGGGGCAGGGGCGATGTTTACCCTCTACACCTATATTTCACCGGTACTGCATGATATCACCCACGCAACGCCTCTCTTCGTTACCGCGATGCTGGTGCTGATTGGCGTGGGCTTCTCGATTGGCAACTATCTCGGCGGGAAATTTGCCGACCGTTCCGTGAGTGGGACGCTGAAGGGCTTCTTAACCCTGCTGATTGTCATCATGGTTGCCATTCCGTGGCTGGCGCGTAATGAGTTCGGGGCCGCGATTGCGATGGTCGTCTGGGGAGCCGCCACTTTCGCCGTGGTGCCGCCGCTGCAGATGCGCGTAATGCGTGTCGCGCACGAGGCGCCGGGACTTTCATCTTCCGTGAATATCGGTGCGTTTAACCTGGGTAATGCCCTGGGCGCCGCGGCCGGTGGGGCCGTGATTTCAGGTGGTCTGGGATACAGCTTTGTGCCGGTGATGGGGGCGATTATTGCCGCGCTCGGCCTGATGCTGGTGATGATGTCGGGGCGTAAACAGCCTGAAGCAGCCTGCGCTGCGGAATAAACAAAAACGCAGAAGGGCGAACCCTTCTGCGTGTCTCTTACGCGGCGAAGTTCTTCGCAACAAAGTCCCAGTTAACCAGTGCCCAGAAGTGCTCCAGGTAGTTCGGACGCGCGTTGCGGTAGTCAATGTAGTAAGCGTGTTCCCACACGTCCACGGTCATCAGCGGCTTAGCGCTGGTGGTCAGCGGGGTACCCGCATTAGAGGTGGATACGATAGCCAGTTTGCCATCCGCCTCTTTAACCAGCCACGTCCAGCCAGAACCGAAGTTCTTGATGGCTGCATCGGTAAATTTCGCTTTGAAATCCGCGAAGCTGCCAAATGCGGCGTTGATAGCGGTAGCCAGTTCACCGACAGGTTCACCGCCGGCATTCGGCGCCAGGCAGTGCCAGTAGAAGGTGTGGTTCCACACCTGAGCGGCGTTGTTAAAGACGCCACCCTCTGAGCTGCGGACGATCTCTTCCAGCGTTTTGCCTTCAAAATCGGTGCCCTTGATCAGATTGTTCAGGTTGGTGACGTACGTCTGGTGATGCTTGCCGTAGTGATATTCCAGGGTTTCCGCAGAAATGTGCGGTGCCAGGGCGTCTTTTGCATACGGTAGTGCAGGTAATTCGAACGACATTGCTTCTCTCCTTATTGTATTTTGTGTTGCCAATAACCACACAGATAACATGGACAGGATAGCAAATTGAAAGGGTATGCAAAAGAGGAACTTACCCTGCCACGGATGCGGCAGGGCAGGGGTTAGCGAATGGTTTTCGGCGTCATCACGCGACGCGCGCCGACGTAGTGGCGTACCCAGTAGTCTTCACTGAGAGAGGTGATCTGAATATCCTGGCCGCTACGTGGAGACTGGATGAATTTACCGTTACCGACATACACGCCGACGTGGTCAGCCGTGCCGCGACCCTGGGTGCGGAAGAACACCAGATCGCCGTTTTCCAGCTCACCGCGGTCAACCGGTGAGGCATCGCGCAGGTGGTACATCTCATTGGCGGTACGAGGAATGCGGAATTTGACCAGATCTTTATAGGCGTAATAGACGAGGCCGCTGCAGTCAAACCCGGTACGCGGCGAGCTGCCACCCCAGTGATAAGGTTTGCCAATCTGCCCCATCAGTTTGTTCATCGCGGTCTTTTGCGCTTTCTGTACGCGCACTTTATGCACTTCCGCTATTTTCGTGACCTTCGCGCATTTCGCCTTGTGGCTTTTACGCGTGATGCATTTTTCAGTAACGAGGTTAGCGGTGGTTTGCGAAGCTTTACTTTTAGCGGAGTGGGCAGTGCGGGAAGGTTTTGTTTTCGTCTTGCTGGAAGCGGTCTGTTTCGTCTGAGCCGGTGTTTTTTTCTTGTCGTTCTTAGCGGTGGTTTTTTTCTTACGTTCTGTGGCTTTCACCAGATGGTTTTTTTGTACAGCAGAATGCCGCGCCTGCTGAGAGGCGTTTGCCACTGGCGTGAAAGTGAGTGAAGTAAACAGTAAAGCACAGAGCGTGATCGAGATTTTATTTATCCGCGCCACTGGGCAGTCCCCTGATAAATGCAGGTCATCAATAATACCCGCGTGTGATTTACAAAGCCCGTCGATTCTAATCTATAAAAACCCAGAAAGTTAATAGCATTTTTCAATCTACAATCGTGTTTCGTTAGCAAGTGCAAAAAAATTCATCGTTCTGTCGCACATTTGCCCACTCCCTAAGCAAAACCCTGACCGCCGCAGGGGTAAACACCATTTGCAATGCAACTTTTCGTGACTCGGGGTAGAATGTATAAACGTGACAAAAATGTTATTTTCCGATGCCAGTCTGAACCGCTACAATGTCAGACGAATGCCGTAACAGAAGTTAAAGGAAGCAAGACATGAGCACCACTATTGAAAAAATCCAGCGCCAGATCGCTGAAAACCCGATTCTGCTGTATATGAAAGGTTCTCCGAAGCTGCCAAGCTGCGGCTTCTCCGCGCAAGCGGTTCAGGCGCTGTCAGCCTGTGGTGAGCGTTTTGCTTACGTCGATATCCTGCAGAACCCGGACATCCGCGCTGAGCTGCCTAAGTACGCTAACTGGCCGACTTTCCCACAGCTGTGGGTTGACGGTGAGCTGGTTGGCGGCTGCGATATCCTGATTGAAATGTATCAGCGCGGCGAACTGCAGCAGCTGATCAAAGAGACGGCGGCGAAGTACAAAACCGAAGAGCCGGACGCAGAGTAATTTTCTGCGCAAATAAAAAAGCGACCTTATCAGGTCGCTTTTTTTTATTCTTCGCTGTCGCCCATCGGCAGCGGCCAGCCGCCAAGACGCTTCCAGCGGTTGACGATCTCACAGAACAGCTCTGCGGTGCGCTCCGTGTCGTATAAAGCGGAATGCGCCTGCGTACCGTCAAAAGGTATACCCGCCGTGATGCAGGCTTTAGATAACACCGTTTGTCCCAGAGCCAGGCCGCTCAGCGCGGCGGTGTCGAAGGTCACAAAAGGATGGAAGGGGTTGCGTTTGAGCGCGGCGCGCTCCGCGGCGGCCATGGTAAAGCTGTGATCGAAGGTGGCGTTATGGGCCACCATGATGGCGCGGCTGCAGTTACTCTCTTTCATGCCTTTACGCACCATTTTAAAAATGGCGTGCAGCGCATCATATTCACTGACTGCGCCACGCAGCGGGTTGTGCGGGTCGATACCGTTAAACGCCAGCGCTTCCGGCTGTAGGTTTGCCCCTTCGAAAGGTTCAACGTGGAAATGCAGCGTGGTGTCCGGTGTAAGCCAGCCCTGTTCATCCATCTTCAGCGTGATGGCGGCAATTTCGAGCAGCGCATCGGTTTTAGCGTTAAATCCGGCTGTTTCAACATCAATGACAACGGGATAAAAACCACGAAAACGGTCGCACAGACCGCTAAATTGAGCGTTATCGGACATCAGGGTCTCTTACAAGGGGAAAAAGCAGAGCGCATTATGGCAAATTTTGCAGGGTGATGCAGTAAAACTACGGGCGCATGTTGCGCCCTGAGGGATCAGTTGCCCAGACCGCGACCCGCGTCTTTGGCTTCAATCAGCTCGATTTTGTAACCGTCCGGATCTTCCACGAACGCAATCACGGTGGTGCCACCTTTTACCGGGCCCGCTTCGCGCGTAACGTTACCGCCGTTGCTGCGAATGCGCTCACACGCTTCGGCCGCGTTGTCCACTTCCAGCGCGATGTGGCCGTAGGCGGTGCCCAGCTCATAGCTGTCTACGCCCCAGTTGTAGGTCAGCTCGATCACCGCTTCATCCGTTTCCGGGCCGTAACCCACGAACGCCAGCGAGTATTTGTATTCCGGGTTTTCGCTGGTGCGCAGCAGCTTCATGCCCAGGACGTTAGTGTAGAAATCAATGGAACGTTGCAGGTCGCCAACGCGCAGCATGGTGTGAAGTAGGCGCATAATTTCCTCATTAACCAATGGAATAGACTGTCTTTTTGAACAGAAACGATGTTTTAGTATAGCGGCGAAGTATCGCCGCTATCAATGAACAATGGCGAGATTACAGAGAAGGGTAGTCGGTGTAGCCTTCCGCGCCGCCGCCGTAGAAGCTTTCCGGGCGCTGCGGGTTCAGGGCCGCTTTTTTCTGCAGACGGGCAACCAGATCCGGGTTGGCGATGTAGTCGCGGCCAAACGCGACGGCATCGATCAGCCCTTTGCCGATCAGGTCTTCGGCTTTCTCCGGAGTATAAGCCCCCGCACCGATGATCACCCCGTGGAAACGCTCGCGCACTTTCTGACGGAAAGCGTCCGTGTAAGGCTTACCGCCAGCCCAGTCCGGCTCGGACATGTGCAGATAGGCGATGCCACGTTTAGCCAGTTCTTCGATCAGGTACAGGGCATCGGCTTCTTCGTTCGGACCGTTGTCGACGTTCTGGAAAGAACCGATTGGAGAGACGCGGATCCCGATACGATCCGGGCTCCACTCCTGGCACACGGCATCAACCACTTCCAGCACCAGTCGAGCGCGGTTTTCAACGCTGCCGCCGTACTGGTCGGTGCGATGGTTGGACGACGGGGACAGGAACTGGTGCAGCAGGTAGCCATGCGCGGAGTGCAGCTCAATCAGGTCAAAACCGGCTTCACGGGCGTTGGCCACGGCCTGGCGGAAGTCGTTCACGATACCCGGGATCTCGTCCAGCTCAAGCGCGCGCGGCATAGAGGTATCCACGCGAATCGCATTGCCGTTTTCATCACGCAGGGACGTACGGGTATTTGCGCTCAGGGCCGAAGCGGAGACCGGTGCCTGGCCGCCAGGCTGAATGCTGCTGTGGGAGATACGACCGGTATGCCACAGCTGGACCGCAATGCGGCCCTCTTCAGCGTGAACGCCCGCGGTGATTTTCTTCCATGCGGCGATCTGCTCCGGGCTGTGAAGACCCGGCGCACCCGCATAACCCTTAGCCTGAGCGGAAATCTGCGTGGCTTCGGTGATGATCAGGCCAGAGCTTGCGCGCTGACGATAGTATTCACCCATCAGTGGGGTTGGGATGTCGCCCGGCTCAATGCTGCGCAGACGGGTAAGCGGAGCCATAAACACGCGGTTTGGCGCAGTGACGGCACCCACTTTTAAGGGGGTAAATAATTTTTCAGCTGACATAAAGACTCCTGAGTAGACCAGTCGACTAGTAGTTGGGTAAATAAAAACGCCTGTTAAATGCCAGGCGCAGTAATGCTGTTTTTCACATGTGCCAGCGCGCTTTCCAGCGGCACGGCGCTGCGCGAAATTTTTGCCTGCAGGTTAGCGCCTAGCCAGAGCGCATATAACACCTGCGCCTGGGTTAACGGTTCGCCGGAAAAGGCCAGCGTTTTTTCATCGCGGCCTTTTTCCAGCGCCTGGGCCAGCAGGGCGATAACGCCGCGGGCACCTTTATCCATCGCCGTGCGCATATCTTCAGAAAGATCGCACACTTCTGCAGACAGCTTAACGGTCAGGCATCCGCTGATAATGCCCTGCTGACAGAACTGGTTCAGCGTTTCCTGATAGTAGTTCAGGACACGATCCCGGTAGTTACCTTCACCTGACGCAAAGTGGGTCGCCAGACGCTGGTGGTAGCCAGCATAGTGACGCTCCAGCATCGCCACGCCGAAGGCCTCTTTGGACCGGAAGTAGTGATAAAACGACCCCTTCGGTACCTCAGCGGTTTTTAACAGCTCGCTCAACCCCATACCGGTAAACCCGCGATGCATGCAAAGCTGCTCGCCGGTCGCCAGTAAATGTTCGCGGGTATCGTGTTCAGTATTTCTGCTCATGGCCGCACTCTAATAGACCGTTCGGTCTAATGCAAGCGAGTTTACTGACGACATGCGCTCAGTATATCCAGCTGCGGTTGATAAACCGTTGATTTCACGTCCATCATACCCAATACGGTTGAGAATAAATTGTCCTGGGAAACCGCATTTTTTGCTGCATGGTCGCGCAAACACTGTTCGTTGATGCCAAAGTTTTTCGCGTAATCCGGTGACAGCCAGAACATAAACGGAATATGCGTTTGCTGCTCCGGCGCCAGCATGTACGGCGTACCGTGCAGATAAATACCGCTTTCGCCCAGCGATTCACCGTGATCTGAGAGATAAATCAGCGCGGTGTTCATGCTCGACTGGCGCGCTTTCAGCGCATCAATGGTTTTGCTGACCATGCTGTCGGTATAGAGGATGGTGTTGTCATAGGTATTGATCAGCGCCTGATGGTCGCAATCCTGAATTTCATTGGTATCGCAGGTTGGGGTGAATTTACGGAATTTGTCCGGGTAACGGCGATAGTATGCCGGACCGTGGCTCCCCATCAGGTGGATAACCAGCACCGTATCTTGCTTTACGCCATCCAGCACGTTGTCCAGACGGTAGAAGTTCACATCGTCGATACAGGATTTGTCTTTGCAGAACTGATCCAGCTGCCACTGCGTCATGTCGGTATGGGGCACGCGATCGCAGGCACCTTTACAGCCGCCGTCGTTGTCGCGCCACAGCAGGTTGATACCCGCATGCTTAAGCACGTCGAGCAGCCCCTCGCGATGGTGAGCCAGGTCGGCATCGTATTTGCTGCGCGTCATGCCGGAGAACATGCACGGAACGGAAACCGCGGTTTCGGTACCACATGAGGAGGCCTGCGGGAAGTTAATCACGTCCTGCTTTTTCAGCTCCGGGTTGGTTTCGCGTTCGTAACCGTTCAGGGAGTAGTTTGCCGCGCGAGAGGCTTCGCCGACGACAAGCACCAGAACGGTTTTCTTTTGTTGGCCGGTAATCAGTGACCCTTTATGGGCATCTTCACCAATGCGCACCAGCGTTTGATCGCCGGCAAACCAGCGCATTTTGCTGTACTTCACCACGGCGCTGACATAGTTCGCCGGGGTGACCATTTTGACGATGCTTTTGTTATTGCGAAACAGCGACGCATAGTCTTTATAAAACAGCGCGGCAATCAGGATAATCACCAGCAGGGCGCCGAGCATCGCGGCAATGCGCGTCAGCAGCGCGTACCACCATTTTCCGGTACGAATCCGGGTCAACGCCAGCACCACGGAAGGCACGAGGCCGGCTATGACAACCCACAGAATCATCTGCGGGGTCACCAGGGCAGTCGCTTCCTGAGAGTTGGTTTCGAACACGTTCACAATCATGTTCTGATCGATCACCGCGCCGTAGGTATACATGAAATAGGTCGCCGCGGCGCATCCGATCGTCAGTACAATCAGCAGCGGCTTGCGGAGATACGGGATGTTAAGCAGGCTAAAGACAATCACCCAGCCGCAAAACAGCACCAGCGGGACGGAGGCGGCAAAGAGGAAGTCGTGCAGATGCACAGGGCCGATAATGGCCCAGCTGCGCTGGATAAACAGCCCGTTCAGCAGAGTAAAAAAGAGTGCACAGCCCAGAGTAAATTTAATGTCGTTACATTGTAACTTTCTGATTAACCACATCGATCGGTAAACCCGTTATTGTCATGATGGGCCGAGTATAGAGAGGGAAGATTAGTGAAACCTTAATGCCACAAATCTGTGATATAGGCCTTGCACGCGGCGCGATAAACGTCTTCACTGTAGATGAGAGGAGCTATCGGGAGGTGAGTGTGGCAGAGCAGCTGGAGTTTTTCCCCATCCAGAGCCCGTGCCGGGGTATTTGTCAGGTCGATGAACGCGGATATTGCCGCGGGTGCATGCGTACCCGCGATGAGCGTTTTAACTGGCAAAACTTTAGCGACACGCAAAAGCAGGAGGTGTTACGCCTCTGTCGACAGCGTCTTCTGCGCAAAATACGCGCAAACAAAGCGGGTGAAACCGAAGAACCCCAGCAACCTTCACTTTTTTAACACGGTAATTGCGTATACTCATGACATTACGTCCTTGAGGAAAATGTTATGGTTCAGCGAATTACCCTTGCCCCCCAGGGGCCAGAATTCTCCCGTTTTGTGATGGGCTACTGGCGTCTGATGGACTGGAATATGTCCCCCCTCCAGCTGGCGAGCTTTATTGAAGAGCACCTCGATTTAGGCATCACCACGGTCGATCATGCGGATATTTACGGTGGCTACCAGTGCGAGGCCGCGTTCGGCGAGGCGCTTAAGCTGGTTCCGGCCCTGCGCGACCGCATGGAGATCGTCACGAAGTGTGGGATTGCCACCACGGCAAAACCTGAACATGCCCTCGGTCATTACATCACCGACAGCGCGCATATCATCAAGAGCGCCGAGCAGTCGCTGGTCAATCTGGCGACCGATCGTATCGACCTGCTGTTAATCCACCGCCCCGACCCGCTGATGGATGCCGATGAGGTAGCGGAAGCCTTCCTGAACCTGCACCAGAGTGGGAAAGTGCGTCACTTCGGCGTTTCTAACTTTACCCCGGCACAGTTTGCGCTGCTTCAGTCTCGTCTGCCTTTCACCCTCGCCACCAACCAGGTTGAGATTTCCCCGGTACACCAGCCTCTGCTGCTGGATGGTACGCTCGATCAGCTGCAGCAGCTGCGCATTCGCCCGATGGCGTGGTCCTGCCTGGGGGGCGGACGTTTGTTTAATGATGAGGAATTCCAGCCGCTGCGCAACGAGCTTGAAACCATCGCCCGCGAGCTGAACGCCGAGAGCATCGAGCAGGTGGTTTACGCGTGGATCCTGCGCCTGCCGTCAAAACCGCTGCCAATTATCGGCTCCGGCAAAATAGAACGCGTGCGTTCTGCACTGGCCGCTGAAGAGCTGCAGATGACCCGTCAGCAGTGGTTCCGCATCCGTAAGGCCGCGCTGGGTTACGACGTACCATAAACCGCCTGAAGGTGGCTTTCCGGTGAAATCTTTGCCCCTGGTATACACTTAAGGGGCAAAAAATAACCCGCGGAGGTCATATGAAGCGTTTTGCTCTGGCACTGGTCACGCTGGTTGTTTGCGCAGGGGCGCAGGCAGCCAGCGACGAAGTGGAAATGAATCTCGTCACCCCACAAGGTGTGGGTCAGTCCATCGGAACGGTGAAAATCACGGAAACCGATAAAGGACTGGAGTTTGCTCCCAGCCTCAAAGCACTCCCGCCCGGTGAGCATGGTTTCCATGTTCATGCCAAAGGCAGCTGTCAGCCCGCTTTAAAAGAAGGTAAACCGTCGGCGGCGGAAGCGGCAGGGGGGCACCTCGATCCCCAGCATTCCGGTAAGCATGAAGGCCCGGATGGAATGGGGCATTTAGGCGATCTGCCCGTGCTTGTGGTCAATAACGACGGTAAAGCTACCGAACCCGTCGTCGCGCCGCGTCTGAAAAAGCTGGATGAGGTGAAAGGCAAGGCGCTGATGATCCATGTCGGCGGCGACAATATGTCCGATCGGCCTAAACCGCTTGGCGGCGGCGGGGCACGCTATGCGTGCGGCGTGATCTGATCCCCAATCGTTCCCGGTGGCGGTGCCTGTTCCAGCTGCGACAGCGAGCAGTGCAGGCGCCAGATTATCGAGGCCAAATCACGGGCTGCGGGCAGATGATGCTGTGCAAGCGTATCGCAGATCCGCTGCAGTTCATTCAGCGTGGCTTCCAGCGGCCGCTGCTGAACACCGCGCTCGCTCATTACATCGCGCAGCAGGGAGATGCAAACATCACGAACCTGCGACAGCGGATCGGAACGCGTTTCCCACGCGCGCAGCTGCCAGACCACGTGCGAGCAGTTTAACAGCACCACGCCCCAGCGCAGCAGCCAGCGCCGGGACAGCGCGTCCTGGCTGTTATTCAGCTGGCTGACGTGATGATAGACCAGCGATTCATACTCGTTTTCGCTCAGATGCGGTTTACGGCTGAGCTGGTCGACAAACCCTCTGCGTAGCTCCCGGATATGCCTGCGGCTCTTGCGTGCATCGGAGCCGGGACGTAACACCGCGAAAGCCAGCCACGCCAGCCCCACGCCAAGGATCTTCGCCAGGTTGTCATTGAGAAAATCGGCGTAATCATAAACAGGTGGATTCGTCACGGAGATAAACGAGCCCATAAAGACAATCAGCTGTCCCCAGAGGCCCGCCAGCTTGGGCATTTGCAGCTTCAGAAGCTGCATGGTGGTCAACAGGGGAAACAGGAACAGCAGGAACTGCCACAGATCGCTTATCTGCACCATCAGGCCAAACTTCACCACGAAGCTGAACAGCGACAGCAGCACCAGCGTGCGCAGCAGCAGCGTAAGCGAGTTGAACGGCGAGGCCGCGACGGAGTAAAGCACGCAGCTGATGGCGGCAAGCGTCAGGGCCGCCGTACCAGACTCCCACTGCGTGGTAATGCTCCACGCCCCCACCAGCATCAGCGCACAGAAGGTGCGAAAACCGCTCCACAGCGCTTCAAGATAGTCGGTATGGCGCGCAAGTGCCGGGCTGCCGGGGACGTTGAACTCCGTCAACGGGGTCGCGTTTTCGACGGCCGTAATCCAGCGGCTGCTGCGCAGGTACAGCCGACAAAAGTAATTCAGGCGCTGCCAGAAGGCGCGATGGCGGTAGTCGTACTCATCAACCGGGGCGAGCGGAGCGATAATCCGCGCTACGGTGTAAATGTCCGCATCCGGGCGCGCAAGGGCCGCGAGCAGCGTTTCAATCACGGCCCGGGTATTTTCAGGCGGCGTCGGCCAGTTGAGCAGCATCCGGCGCAGGCTGGAGATGGCGCTGGTCATGCGCAGCTGCTGGTGCAGCAGATAGTTAAGAAGTGTGTTCTGGCGGCGAAAGCGGTAGTGGCTCCAGAACGCCTGAATGCGCAGCAGATTCATCGTCAGGATCTGCCCGATCACCTTTTCATGCGCGAGGCGGATATCGTCGCTGGTATCCGGTTGCCACAGCAGGCTAGCGTGTTCCAGTAACCGGGTATGCATGGTTTTCAGCGCAGTGATGAGCGCGGTGCCATCGGATGTGCTGGGGAGGATCATCATCATGAAGCCGCCGCTGAGGATCCCGACAATCACTTCACAGACGCGCGCCTGCGCAATATCCCACAGCTCGGTGGTGTCGAGCACGTTAACCACCGGAAAGGCGATAATGGCGGCGGTATAGCCCGCCAGCTGGAACGCGTAGGCGACGTTATTGGTAAAATGGGCGCAGGCCCAGGTACAGCAGCCCAGCCATGCGGCCATGCTCAGCAGGAACAGCCACGGATCGTTCAGCGTATGGCCAGCGATAATTAGCGCCGCGGTGGCGCCCAGCAGGCTGCCTGCGATGCGGCCAAGACTTTTACTGATCACCCCGCCTACCGTCGGAAAACTGACTACCGCCGCAGACGTCATCGCCCAGTAGGGCTCATCCAGGTTAAGGTAATAAGCCACAGTCAGCGCAAGACACATGGCAATGCCGTTACGCAGCGCGTAGCGCCACTGGGGACGCGTCGCTTTCATCCACGGCGTGTTTTGCCAGGAGAGACCCTGCAGCTTCATCACCGGTTTCCGATGGAGACAGTGCAGGTAGTGCCGGATACCAGGGTAATGTCCTCCGGCAAGCGGTCAAACTCCACGCGAACCGGAACGCGCTGGGCCAGACGCACCCAGGGAACGTTCGGCTTTATGTCCGGCACCAGGCCTGAATCCGTCTCAACGCTTTGATCGTAAATGGCGCGGCCAATGCTGGATACGTGACCCTGTAACTTCTGCGAGCCGCTGTAAAGCGTTATTGCGGCTGGCGAACCCTCGCGAATATGTCGAAGCTTGGTCTCTTCGAAATAGCCCACGACGTAGAAGGAGTGGCTGTCGACGAGGGCGAATATCGGTTGTCCCGTGGTGGCATAATTCCCCACGCGGGCCGAGAGGTTGGTCACCCATCCATCAACAGGTGCCGTAATCACGGTTTGGGTCAGTTGCCACTGCGCCTGCTTCAGCGTCGCCTCCGCAACGTTGACGTTAGCCTGCATCGCCTTGACGTTGATATTGGCGGTGTCTAAATCTTCCGCTGAGATGTAGTTTTGCGACAGGTGGCGGCGGCGGTTGGCCTCGTTGTTGGCCTTTGCCAGATCCGACTGGGCTTTAGCCAGCTGCGCCTGGGCGTTCAGGATCGCAATGTGGTACGGGGTGTCGTCGATGCGGAATAAAATGTCTCCCTTTTTGACGAACTGGTTATCCTTAACCAACAGTGTAGTAATACTTCCCGACACCTGAGGGGTAATGCTGACCTGCTCGGCGCGGACTTTGCCGTCACGCGTCCACGGCGACTGCATATAAAAATTCCACATCCACCAGCCCGCAACCAGCGCGAGGGCGAGGACTAACAGGGTGGAAAAGTACTTTAGCGTTTTCAGGGACATATTCACCACACAGTCAAAACGGCAAGGCCCAGGCATACGGAAAGGGCAAACAGGGAAAGATCCATCAGCATGGGATGCCAGATTTCGCCGGAGTACATCCAGTCGCGAAGCAGACGATGCGCGATGAGCCAGAGGATAAAGCCCACCAGAACGGCCTTAAACAGAGGAGGAAAGTAGACCGACGCACTGAAGATTAGGTCCTGAAGGGGTAAACCCTCTGAGCGATGAAAAAACGTCACGGGCAGAAATCCTTTGCAGTGAACAGAATGCCGCGTTGGCTTGTCTTAGTATGATGAAGCATCACAATTCAGTGTAAGTCATACTTTTAAGTTCGATGAATGCAGTATTGCATTTGTTTTGGCAATACAAATGCTGCACACTATTCTAAAATCAGTATAATAACTTAGCAAGCTAATTATAAGGAGATGAAATTGGAATCGCCATTAGGTTCTGATCTGGCAAGGTTGGTACGCGTCTGGCGTGCTCTGATTGACCATCGCCTGAAACCTCTGGAACTCACACAGACGCATTGGGTCACGCTGCACAACATTCATCAGCTGCCGCCCGATCAGTCGCAAATTCAACTGGCAAAAGCGATAGGGATTGAGCAACCGTCGCTGGTGCGCACGCTTGACCAGCTGGAAGAGAAGGGGTTGATCTCGCGGCAAACCTGCGCCAGCGATCGTCGCGCCAAGCGAATTAAACTCACCGAGAAAGCAGCGCCTATTATCACGGAAATGGAAGCCGTGATCACCAGGACGCGCGGTGAAATCCTGTCAGGCGTTTCACCGGCGGAGCTGGAAATGCTCATCAGCCTCATTGGGCGCCTTGAGCAAAACATCCATGAGCTACAGTCGCGCGACTGACAAACAACAAGGCCTTGCAGCAGCAAGGCCTTTTTTTTACTTAAAGACGACCACGCGGTTACGGCCCGTCTCCTTCGCTTCATACATCGCTTTGTCGGCATTTTCCACGCACGTTTCTGCGGCTATTGCGGGTGAGGTTGCCGTAAACACCCCCATGCTAATGGTGATTGGCTCCGGTAGTTGACCGCCGCTGCTGGCGTTATCGAAGCTGCTCAGATTTAACCGTATGCGTTCCGCCACCTGATACGCCGCGTCTGATGAGGTGTTGGCCAGCATCAGAACAAACTCCTCACCACCGATACGGGCCGCGATGTCCTGGGGGCGCACGGAATCCATCAGTAGATTAGCGACAAACTGCAGGACCTTGTCACCCTGAAGATGCCCGTAGGTGTCGTTGATGCGTTTGAAGCGATCGAGATCGCTGACGATGACGGAAACCGGGCGGCTGGGTTTGGCGATATCCAGCGCCTGCTTTAATGTTTCATAAAAATAACTGCGGTTATACAGGCGCGTCAGCGGGTCGCGAATGGAGTTCTGGTAAGACTGCTGATACTTAACGTGCGAGTCGCGATACAGCCTGAAAACATCGTAGAGCAGAACAAAAATGATCATCAGCGTGGCGACGGTTTCAAATAAGCGAGCGCGATACCAGGAGATATCTTCAACATGTCCACCCACTAACAGCATTGAGAGCGTGACGATATAGCAGACGCACAGAAAATTACCGCCCACCCAGAATAAGTTGCGTATGCGCGTAATAAACATCAGCGTGGCTAATGTGACCACCCAGAGTGCAATCAATGCAATATTAATAAAGTGGCTCCAGAGAACCATAAACTCACGTGTTTCATTATCCACAAGATCAATGGATAAAAAGGAAGAATGACTGGAATACATCCAGGCCAAACCTACTGCAAAGATGGTAAACAGAAACTCGCCGCTCACAATAGCAATATGCGCCAGCCGTGAAAGGGGACAATTGCGCGTGGTATAAAGTATTGCCGAAACGATTATTAGCACCGCCATTAAGAGATGGCGGAACATATAGAAAATCATCGCATCGTTGTAGTTCACCGCGTTGAACTGATAGAGGTCCAGCCAGGCGGGAAAGCTGCACAGCGTTCCGACCATCAGCGATGCCGACCCGGCAAAGGCAAAAGCAAGCGATACCAGATACAACCGTTTTCGGTCGCACCAGTATTTCATTGCCATAAAGCAGGCAATAAACAGGTCAAACACCAGTAAAAAAATGGTGAGCGTAGGGAACAAGTGAGACGAAAAGGTAGGAACCCATTCGGCAATTTTTGAAAACAGGGCGTGTAATATGCCGATAACAGCAATACAACCTAGACAGAACGAGATATAACGGCCCTTTACAGAACGGCGATTCGCAAACATATATGGTTTTAATGACTTTATAATGAATTAAGGTGAGGGTGTTGCGAAGAGTGTAATCAATTAGCACGCTAAATACTTTGCGCAGAAACAATATATGGCGTGGTTAATAATGGGTGGGGTGAATGTATTTTGTAAATATATTTGTGGGAGTGATAAATAATGTAAATGGATGTGGCCTGATGGCCACATCCATTTTTAATTAACGTGGAGAAACGGTCACCTGACTTCCGTTGCTTGCCAGAACAACGCGCTGGCCTGCAGAGAAGCGAGTGCTGCCTTGTTTCTGAACAACCATGATCGTGCTGCCGTCGTCTTTACGAATTTCCAGCTCTACGCCCTGGGTTTTGTTCATCGCACCCTGAACGCCCTGGCCGGCTACACCACCCGCAACGGCGCCTGCGGCCGTTGCCAGAGAGCGACCAGTGCCGCCGCCGACGGTATTACCCAAGAAACCACCCAGCACGGCACCGCCGATTGCGCCCATCACGTTGTTTTCATCACCACCCTGGATCTGTACAGGGCGTGCGTTAACAACGGTACCGTAAGTCACGTTCTGAACCTGTTTCGCTTCAGAAGCGCTGTAAACGTCGCCAGAAAGTGAACTGTCATTCACACAGCCAGCCAGAGTTAAACCAATCAGCGAAACGCCCAGTACACGTAAAATCATTTGAATCTCCTGTTCACCAAAAACGCCCGATTGGGGGCATCCGTTATGGCTAAATTATATGGCATAAGGGGCCATAGTTCATATCTTTGCACTAACAATAAGAAAATTGTACTTGAATTTGACTTAACGAGACATAAACAGGATCCGCCCGTGTTACCCGTCTGACATTGTTAAAAAATATTATCGCCGGATGGCAAAGCTGCGCCGTTTATGGTTGAGTGGATATTCTTAGCCCACGCAACGTAAGGAAAGCGCATGAAATCGGGTCGCTACATTGGTGTGATGTCAGGCACCAGTCTGGATGGGGTAGATGTCGTTCTGGCCGCCATTGACGAAAACATGGTGGCGCAGCAGGCGAGCCTGACCTGGCCAATCCCCATTTCACTGAAAGAGGATATTCTGAGTATCTGTCAGGGGCAGCAGCTGACCCTCTCCCAGCTTGGACAGCTTGATGTTCGCCTGGGGGCGCTGTTTGCGGATGCGGTGCAGGCTTTGATGCAAAAAGAACATCTTCGCCCGCAGGATGTGGTGGCCATCGGCTGTCACGGACAAACGGTCTGGCATGAGCCCGGCGGCGATGCCCCGCATACCCTGCAAATCGGTGATAACAACCAGATTGTGGCGAAAACGGGCGTGACGGTGGTTGGCGATTTCCGTCGTCGCGATATCGCCCTTGGTGGGCAGGGCGCACCGCTGGTACCCGCGTTCCATCAGGCGTTACTGGCGCACCCTACAGAACGGCGTATGGTGCTCAACATTGGTGGGATTGCCAACCTGTCGATGCTCATCCCGGGGCAGCCCGTACGCGGCTACGATACCGGCCCGGGCAATATGTTAATGGATGCCTGGATCTGGCGTCAGTGCGGACATCCGTATGATAAAAACGCGGAGTGGGCGAGCGGGGGGAAAGTGATTATTCCGCTGCTGCAGTCGATTCTGAGCGATCCATATTTTGCCCTGCCGGCCCCTAAGAGTACGGGGCGTGAATACTTCAATCTGGGCTGGCTTGAGCGTCAGCTGGCACCATTCCCGGCGCTCGCGCCGCAGGATGTCCAGGCGACGCTTGCCGAGCTGACGGCCGTGTCGATCTCCGAACAGGTTCTGCTCAGCGGAGGATGTGAACGCCTGCTGGTGTGCGGCGGAGGAAGCCGCAACCCGCTGGTGATGGCGCGTCTTGCGGGGCTACTGCCGGGTACCGAAGTGACCACGACCGATGAGGCCGGCATCAGCGGGGATGATATGGAGGCGCTGGCCTTCGCCTGGCTTGCCTGGCGCACCATTGCCGGACTGCCGGGCAACTTGCCGTCGGTAACCGGCGCTCGTGAGGCGAGCGTCCTCGGGGCGATTTTCCCGGCAAATCCTCGTCATAATCAGAGTTAACTGAAATTCAGCGCGGCGCGTCATCGTTAGAATGGAACGAAACAGGAGGGCAGCCATGCCCTCCAGGACCAGGAAAGTCTTCGGAATACGCCCATGAAAAAACTTCTTCTTATTGCCGCCCCTTTGTTGCTGTCAGGATGCAGCGTCTACAACCAGCTCCTTGAGCGCATGCAGACCGATACGCTGGAGTATCGCTGTGACGAAAAACCGCTGACCGTAAAGCTGAATAACCCACGCCAGGAAGCCAGTTTTGTTTATGACAATAAATTGCTGACGCTGAAGCAGGGGATGTCAGCCTCCGGCGCACGTTATTCCGACGGTATCTACGTCTTCTGGTCGAAAGGCGACGGCGCCACGGTCTACAAACGCGACCGCATTGTGCTGAACAATTGCCAGCTCGAAAATCCGAAGCGTTGAGATTTTTACAGGGGCGGCGCACAATAGCGCCACCCACTCTCAATGTCAGCTAACGCCATGTCAGATAACGACGAACTGCAGCAAATTGCGCATCTGCGCCGTGAATACACTAAAGGCGGCCTGCGTCGCCAGGATCTTCCCGCTGAACCCCTCGTGCTTTTTGAACGCTGGCTGAAACAGGCCTGCGAAGCGAAACTCGCCGACCCAACCGCCATGGTTGTCGCGACGGTGGATGAAAACGGTCAACCGTATCAGCGCATCGTATTGCTCAAACATTATGACGAGAAAGGGCTGGTGTTCTACACCAACCTCGGCAGCCGCAAGGCGCACCATTTAGAAAACAATCCGCGTATCAGCCTGCTGTTCCCCTGGCACATGCTGGAACGTCAGGTAATGGTCACCGGCAAGGCGGAACGTCTCTCGACGCTGGAAGTGGTGAAGTATTTCCACAGCCGCCCGCGTGACAGCCAGATTGGCGCCTGGGTATCAAAACAGTCCAGCCGAATTTCTGCCCGCGGCGTGCTGGAAAGTAAATTCCTGGAGCTGAAACAGAAGTTCCAGCAGGGTGAAATTCCGCTGCCAAGTTTCTGGGGCGGGTTCCGCATCCCGATTGAGCAGATGGAGTTCTGGCAGGGGGGCGAACATCGCCTGCACGACCGCTTTTTATACCAGCGCGAGAATGGCGGCTGGAAAATCGACAGACTGGCACCGTAATCCCCGAAATTTGTTGATTTAAGCGCTAGCGCACACCGCGCTTGCGCTTTATTCTATGGTCCTTTCGCATCAGGCGAAAAGTCGTGTACCGGCAAAGGTGCAGTCGTTTATACATGGAGAATTTGATGGCAAGCAGTAACTTGATTAAACAATTGCAAGAGCGGGGCCTCGTGGCCCAGGTGACGGACGAGGAAGCGTTAGCAGAGCGACTGGCGCAAGGCCCGATCGCGCTCTATTGCGGCTTCGATCCCACCGCTGACAGCTTGCATTTGGGGCATCTTGTTCCATTGTTATGCCTGAAACGCTTCCAGATGGCGGGCCATAAGCCTGTTGCGCTGGTGGGCGGCGCGACCGGCCTGATTGGTGACCCAAGCTTTAAAGCCGCTGAGCGTAAACTGAACACCGAAGATACCGTGCAGGAGTGGGTGGATAAGATCCGCAAACAGGTTGCACCGTTCCTCGACTTCAACTGTGGTGATAACTCTGCCATTGCCGCGAACAACTACGACTGGTTTGGCAGCATGAACGTGCTGACCTTCCTGCGCGACATCGGCAAGCACTTCTCTGTTAACCAGATGATTAACAAAGAGGCCGTGAAGCAGCGTCTGAACCGTGACGACCAGGGTATCTCCTTTACCGAGTTCTCCTACAACCTGCTGCAGGGCTATGACTTTGCATGCCTGAACAAAGTGCACGGCGTTTCACTGCAGATTGGCGGTTCCGATCAGTGGGGTAACATCACCTCCGGTATCGACCTGACACGTCGTCTGCACCAGAACCAGGTCTTCGGTCTGACCGTTCCGCTGATCACCAAGGCAGACGGCACTAAATTTGGTAAAACCGAAGGCGGCGCGGTATGGCTCGATCCGAAGAAAACCAGCCCGTACAAGTTCTACCAGTTCTGGATAAACACGGCGGATGCCGATGTTTACCGCTTCCTGAAGTTCTTCACCTTTATGGACATCGAAGAGATCAACGCGCTGGAAGAAGAAGACAAAAACAGCGGTAAAGCGCCGCGCGCTCAGTACGTGCTGGCTGACGAAGTGACCAAACTGGTTCACGGTGAAGAAGGTCTGGCTGCGGCGAAACGCATTACCGCAAGCCTGTTCAACGGTACCCTAAGCGATCTGAGCGAAGCGGACTTCGAACAGCTGGCGCAGGACGGCGTGCCAATGGTTGAGATGGAAAAAGGGGCTGACCTGATGCAGGCGCTGGTGGACTCTGAGCTCCAGCCTTCCCGAGGTCAGGCGCGTAAAACCATCGCGTCTAACGCTATCACCATCAACGGTGAGAAACAGGCCGACCCGGAATACACCTTCGTTGACGGTGACCGTCTGTATGGTCGCTACACGCTGCTGCGTCGCGGTAAGAAAAACTACTGCCTTGTCTGCTGGAAATAAATAAAAGTCTCCAGGGGCGTGGGAAACCACGCCCCTTTTGTTTTTTCAGGGTTTGGTAAGAAAAAAATGAAGAACATCCTCGCCATTCAGTCCCACGTTGTTTTTGGACACGCTGGCAATAGCGCCGCGGAATTCCCGATGCGTCGCCTCGGCGTCAACGTCTGGCCCCTTAATACCGTGCAGTTCTCAAACCACACGCAGTACGGCAAATGGACCGGCTGCGTAATGCCGCCTTCGCACCTTACCGAGGTTGTGCAGGGGATTGCCGATATCGACCAGCTCAAACGCTGTGACGCCGTGCTGAGCGGCTACCTCGGCTCGGCGGAGCAGGGGGAGCATATCCTCGGCATCGTACGCCAGGTGAAAGCCGCAAACCCGGCGGCAAAATACTTTTGCGACCCCGTCATGGGCCATCCGGAGAAAGGCTGTATCGTGGCGCCAGGCGTCGCAGAGTTTCACGTCCGCCACGCGCTGCCCGCCAGCGATATCATTGCGCCAAACCTGGTCGAGCTCGAAATTCTCTGCGAGCATCCGGTTAACAGCGTAGAAGAGGCGGTAAGCGCGTCTCGCGAACTGATCGCTCAGGGGCCAGAGGTTGTGCTGGTAAAACATCTCGCCCGCGCAGGGCTGAGCCAGGACCGTTTTGAGATGCTTCTGGTAACGAAAGATGACGCCTGGCATATCAGCCGTCCGCTGGTGGATTTCGGCCTGCGCCAGCCGGTTGGGGTCGGCGATGTCACCAGCGGTCTGCTGCTGGTGAAATTGCTGCAGGGGGCGACGATGCGCGATGCGCTGGAGCACGTTACTGCAGCAGTGTACGAAATCATGATTGCGACGAAAGAGATGCAGGAATATGAACTGCAGGTGGTTGCGGCACAGGATCGTATCGCGAAGCCGGAGCACTATTTCAGCGCAACCCGGTTATAACCGGCCAAAACGTGTAGGCCGGGTAAGCGTTAGCACCACCCGGCAACACAGGCGCCAGGTTAGTTCAACCCTTCCGCTTTCAGCGCCGCAGCCACTGCAGGACGCTCTGCCACGCGTTTCATATACGATGCGATATGGTCTAACCCTTCCAGGTTCAGCTTAACCGCGCGCGCCCAGCGCAGCACGGTAAACAGATACGCATCGGCAATCGTGAAGCGCGAACCACAAATCCACTGTTCGTCTTTCAGCGATTCGTTAACGTACTGCAGCTTTTTCTCAAGAAGCGCACGCAGGGTCGGTTTGAACTCCTCTGGCGTATCCGGGCGGAACAACGGCGTAAATCCTTTGTGCAGTTCGGTCGCAATGTAGTTCAGCCATTCCAGCGTCTTATAGCGAGAAATGGTACTCACCGGTGCCAGCAGCTGGCGATCGGGTACGCTATCGGCCAGGAACTGCATAATCGCGACGCCTTCGGTCAGCAGAGTACCGTCATCCAGCAGGAGCGCCGGAACTTGTCCCTTGGGGTTAATGGCAAGAAAATCATCGCCATTTTCCAGACGCTTTTTCATCAGATCAACGCCATCCAGCGTGAAATCTTTGCCGCTCTCGCGCAGGGTGATATGGGAAGCAAGAGAGCACGCGCCCGGTTTGTAGAACAGTTTCATCGGTAACTCCTTTTTGCTGAGGTTTCAGCTATGTTAGTGCGCGAAAGGATAAAAAAAAAGCCGCTAATATGCATTAGCGGCTCGTCGTTTCTCAATAATCTTACGCGGTAGCGGTTTTGGTCGCTTCAGCCGTCTTGTCGTCGTCCTGAGTCATACGATTCAGTTTCGGCGCGGTCAGCAGCATCAGAACTGCAATAACCGCAGTAGCGATACCAATCTGCATGAACACGGTACCGTAGACGTTCAGGGAGACCAGTGGGTCAGTGACGTTTTCCGGCACAGCCATCAGGTTCGCAATTTTACCCGCAATGATTGCCGCACCGGCAGTGGTCAGGAACCAGCTACCCATAATGAAGCCCATCAGACGCTGCGGCACCAGCTGTGCAACCATCGCCAGACCCAGACCGGAGATCATCAGTTCACCGATAGACTGCAGCGCGTAGCTCAGGATCAGCCAGTTAACGGACACGATACCCGCGTCGGTGGCAAATTTGGTACCCAGCGGCAGCACCAGGAACGCGCCGGAGCACAGCACCATACCGATAGCAAACTTGTGCGGCATTGGCAGACGGTCGCCCATCTTGTTATAGATAGCGGCCAGAATCGGGGAACCAATCATGATCCAGAACGGGTTCAGCGCCTGGAACTGCTCAGGTTCGAACGCGATACCGAGGATTGAATGCTCAACGTTACGGATAGCGAAGAAGTTCAGGGAAGTTGGCATCTGGCTGTACAGCACGAAGAAGATAATCGCTTCAAGCATCAGAATGAACGCCACAATCATCTTACGACGTGCAGCGCCCTGCATGGCGAAGGCTTCTTTCGCAAAGATGACCACGATACCCAGCGCAACCACGCCCAGAACGGCACGGGCGATACCCTGGTTGTGCAGCAGCCAGGTGGCGATCGCCGCGAGGACAACAACGCCCACGATGGTGGCCAGCAGTTTGCCCATATGAACAGGCTCGAAGTCAGGTTTTGAACCGTAGTCTTTAACCCAGCTGCGGCAGAACAGGAAGTTCACCACGGTGATCAGCATACCCACGAAGCTCAGCGCGAACGCCACGCTCCAGCCGAATTTCGCCGCGAGCCATGGGGTTGCCAGCATCGAGAAGAACGAACCGATGTTGATGGACATGTAGTACATGGTAAATGCACCGTCCAGGCGCGGATCGTCTTTGTTGTAGCAGGTAGAAAGCAGGGAGGACGGGTTCGCTTTGAACAGACCGTTACCGACGGCAATTGTCGCCATACCCATATACACGACAGCGGCATCATGCCCTGACCATGCAACCAGACCATAGCCAATCGCCAGGACAATGGCGCCCAGCATGATGACACGTTTAGTCCCGAGGACTTTATCACCCAGCCAGCCGCCAATAGCGACCAGACCGTACACCAGAGCACTAAAGGAAGAGAACAGCGTGATGGAATCGGCTTCGGACATACCCAGCTGTTTTACCAGGTAAACCGCCATGATCCCTTGCAGGCCGTAATAACCAAAACGCTCCCATAACTCGATAGAGAAGATGAGATAGAACGCTTTAGGCTGTTTAAAAGCGTTAAGACTTACGCTTTCATCTGTTGGTTTATTGTTTGCAGTAGACACATATACCTCTTTTTTTACATCCCATATTAACGGGGGTGTTCATAGCGTGATGGCCGTAGTCCATACGCCTTATAGTTATATTGGGAGGAGAAACGGCGGGTAATGTTCACTATCCTGCCCCATCTGGCAATACGTTTGTAATAATCTGTTACATATATCTGAAGTGGTATAATCGTCGGTTCATATAAATGTTATTCAGCGTTAAATTTCATACGATGATTAAAGGTAGTTTTTTCGACTGGCAGTAACCCACTTTGACCGGCCTTTGGCGATATGTTCTGCTATTTGCCGCTTAGTGCAGTGATATAGCCCATATTCTGAAAAATAGCTGGTCTTATCTTCGGTGATGGAGGGGGGGTATCTTGCAAGACAAAGGGTTTAGGCGGATTTTGACAACAAAAATTCAACATGAAGTTATCAGGGTGATCGCGATCACAGATATATAGAAATTTTTGGCTATGAAAAAAGTATTAACCTGTTTGAGCGTTAAACAACCGAACAAGTGACAGGTCAGGGGGAATGAAAGACGGACAAATAACGGCCAAAAGAAGGGCGTCTGGTAGCCCTTCTTTTGGTAAGGGATTATGACGATCAGGGATACACTTTTTCTTTGTATTCGCAGAGATCTTCAATAATGCAGGAGCCGCATCGAGGCTTACGGGCAATGCAGGTATAGCGGCCGTGCAGAATCAGCCAGTGATGGCAGTCAACCTTAAATTCGGCTGGAACCACCTTTAACAGCTTCTCTTCGACCTGCTCAACATTCTTCCCCGGCGCGAAGTTAGTCCGGTTAGAGACGCGGAAAATATGCGTATCCACGGCGATGGTCGGCCAGCCAAACGCGGTGTTGAGCACCACGTTAGCAGTCTTACGCCCCACGCCCGGCAAGGCTTCCAGCGCGGCGCGATCTTCCGGCACTTCGCCTCCGTGCTGTTCCAGCAGGATCCGGCAGGTCTTAATGACGTTCTCGGCTTTGCTGTTAAACAGGCCGATGGTTTTGATATAGGACTTCACGCCTTCCACGCCCAGTTCCAGCATGGCTTTTGGCGTATTGGCGACCGGATAGAGCAGGGCAGTGGCTTTATTGACGCTCACATCGGTCGCCTGCGCGGAGAGCAACACCGCGATCAGCAGCTCAAACGGGGAGGTAAAATTCAGCTCCGTCGTCGGGTGCGGGTTCTCGTCCCGCAGACGGGTCAGGATCGCAATGCGCTTTTCTTTATTCATGAAGCCTTCTCGGGTGTCCCTTCCAGAACGCTGCGCTCAGCCGCGCGGCGCTTACGTTTCTCATCAATCAGGTATTTTATCGCCAGCATCATGCCAAGGCCAATAAACGCGCCAGGGGGCAGCATTGCCAGCAGGAATGGCGTATCGGTGTGGAACACTTCAACGCGCAGCGCTTTGGCCCAGCCGCCCAGCAGCGCATCTGCGCCGTCAAACAGCGTACCGTTACCGAGGATCTCGCGCAGCGAGCCCAGCACGAACATGGCGCAGGTGGCGCCCATGCCAATGGAAAAACCATCCAGCGCCGACATGGCGGGGCTGTTTTTCACCGCGAACGCTTCCGCACGGCCAACGACGATACAGTTGGTGACGATAAGGGGAATAAAGATCCCGAGCGACTGGTACAGGCCGAATGCGTAAGCGTTGATGAGCATTTGTACGACGCTAACAACAGACGCAATGATCATGACGTAAATCGGAATACGAATTTCCGACGGCGTCCAGCGGCGCAGGGCGGAGATGGAGAGGTTGGTCAGGGTCAGCACCAGCGTGGTTGCCAGACCCAGACCGAGCGCGTTGGTGGCGGTGGACGTTACCGCCAGCAGGGGGCACATCCCCAGAAGCTGCACCAGCGCGGAGTTGTTCTTCCACAATCCCTGGACAATAACCTCTTTAACCTGGCTCATGATTACTCCCCACAGGCCGGAAGATTGTTGATTTGCGCGGGCAGCGTTTCGGCATACAGCCCGGCTCGTTTTACGGCGTTCACCACGGCGCGCGGCGTGATGGTCGCGCCGGTGAACTGGTCGAACTCGCCGCCGTCTTTCTTCACCGCAAACGCGGTATCCCCTTCGCCATGGATAACTTTACCGGCGAAGTGCAAAATCCAGTCGCTCAGACGGGTTTCAATTTTATCGCCCAGGCCCGGCGTTTCATGATGTTCCGTCACGCGAGTACCCAGAATAGTGCCGGAGAAATCGCTGCCGACAAGCAGCTGAATGGCGCCGGAATAGCCGTCGGGCGCCGTCGCTTCCATCACTGCGCCTACCGGTCTATTCCCTTTACGGGCGATAAAGAGGCGGTGCGCGCCTTTCCCAAGCTGGGGCGCGTCTACCACAAAGCAGCTCTTTTGCAGGTCATTATCGTAGAAATCTGACGGGATCACCTGATCGAACAGCGCCTTTTGCTGCTTTGAAGCCTGCTCTTCGATGGTCGTTTTGGTTAACGTGTTAACCAGGGCCGTCAGCCCGGTCAGGACCGCGGCGAAGACAGCCAGCGTGACGCCGTGCTTTTGCATCGTTTTTAACATGGCGAAACCCTTAGCGATGGCCGTACACGCGCGGACGCGTGTAATAGTCGATGAGCGGAACGGTAATGTTGGCAAGCAGGACGGCAAACGCGACGCCGTCCGGGTAACCGCCAAAGCTGCGGATGAGCCATACCAGCAGGCCCGCCAGCGCGCCGAAGATCAGGCGGCCGCGGTTAGTCGTTGACGCCGTGACCGGGTCCGTCAGGATAAAGAAGGCACCCAGCATGGTCGCACCGGAGAGCAAATGCATCTGCGGGCTGGCGAGTGATTCAGGAGAGAAGACCCAACCCAGCGTGGCGCAGACCGCCAGCGTCACGAGGAAGCTGGCCGGAATATGCCAGCGAATGGCTCTCTGCTGCAGCAGGAACAGGCCGCCCAGCAGATACGCCAGGTTGACCCACTGCCAGCCTGCACCCGCCAGCATGCCGCTGTAAATCGCGGATTTCATGATCTGCTCAACGCTATGCCCGGCATGCAGGGACGTTTTAAAGGTATCGAGAGGCGTCGCCTGGCTGATGCCGTCCACGCCCATGCGCAGCGCGTTCATATCAGCGCCGAGCGCCGTATGGCCGGTAAAGATCACGTGCAGGGCATCCATAAAGCCCGGAACCGTGGCCGCAATCTCGTGCGGCGGCAGCCAGCTGGTCATCTGCACCGGGAAGGAGATCAGCAGCACCACGTAGCCAATCATCGCCGGGTTAAACGGGTTATGGCCGAGCCCGCCGTACAGCTGTTTGGCAATAATCACGGCAAATACGGTACCGAGCACGACCATCCACCACGGGGCAAACGGCGGAATACTGATGGCGAGCAGCAGGCCGGTCAGCAGCGCGGAGTTGTCAGCCAGAATGCGTGACGCCGCCATCTTACGCAGCTTCAGGACGAGTGCTTCCGCCGCGACGGCGCTGGCGCAGCCCAGGGCTATCTGGAACAGGGTTCCCCAGCCGAAAAACCAGCACTGAACGGCAATGCCCGGCAGCGCGGCCAGGCAGACCAGCATCATAATGCGCGATGTCTGACGCTGGTTATGGGTGTAGGGGGAACTTGCGATTCTGAAAACCATTTAATCCTCGTTTACGGCTTGCTGTGCGGCTTTCTTCGCCTGAACGCGCGCAATGGCGGCGGCGACGGCGGCCTTGCGCGGGTCATCGTTGGCGGCCTGCGGCTGCTCTTCCTGCTGCGCCGCTTTACGGGCTTTGGCGCGGGCAATCGCCGCTTCGACGGCGGCTTTACGCGGGTCGACCGGTGGTGCTTCTGCCTCTGATACTGCCGCTGGTGCCTGCTGCGCCGCCTTACGGGCTTTGGCGCGGGCAATCGCTGCTTCGACGGCGGCTTTACGCGGGTCGACCGGCGGTGCTTCTGCTTCTGATACTGATACTGCTACTGCCTCTGGCGCCTGCTGCGCAGCCTTACGGGCTTTGGCCCGGGCGATCGCTGCTTCAACTGCCGCTTTGCGCGGATCGACCGCATCCTGCTCGACGACCACGCTTTGCTCACCCGACTTGCGGGCTTTGGCGCGGGCAATCGCCGCTTCAACGGCCGCTTTACGCGGGTCGACCTCAGTATCTGCCTGAACCGTTTGCGCTTTTTCCGCCTGACGCGCGCGAGCCGCGGCCTTTCGCGCTTCGCGGGCTGCAATCGCTTCGCTGTTATCCGGTTTTTCTCCGGCCTGAATCACCACCGTCTGGGCGGCATCGGCTTTTTTCTCGCGAACGCGCGCCAGTGCGGCGTTGATCGCATCCTGATCTTTCCCGGCAGGCTGAACGGCGGCCTGCTTATGGCGTTCCTGACGGGCGATTTTTTCGCGCTCCAGTCGCGCCTGACGCGCTTCGAAACGTGCCTTGGCTTCCGCGGCGCGTTTTTCTTCCATGGAAATGGCATAAATCTCGGCCTTCTCCTGACGGAAGTATTGCACCAGCGGAATGTTGCTTGGGCAGACCCAGGCGCAGGCGCCGCATTCAATGCAGTCGGCCAGGTTGTGGGATTTTGCCTTGTCGTGCAGCTGGCCTTTGCTGTACCAGTACAGCTGCTGCGGGAGCAGATCCGCCGGACAGGCGTCGGCACAGGCGCTGCAGCGGATGCAACCTTTCTCTTCCTGTTCTTCACCCATTTCGGTTGGGGAAGGGGCGAGCAAACAGTTCGTGATTTTCACTACCGGAACGTCCAGCCACGGCAGGGTAAAGCCCATCAGCGGGCCGCCCATGATCACCATCTGGTCGCTGGCCGGGCAAAATTCAGCCTGTTCCAGCAGATGGCGCACCGGCGTACCCAGACGCGCCCAGACGTTGCCAGGACGGGAAACCGACTCGCCGGTCAGCGTCACCACGCGCTCGGTCAACGGCTCGCCGTCAATCACCGCGCGTTTCACCGCATAGGCGGTGCCGACGTTTTGCATCAGCACGCCGATATCCGATGAGCGTCCGCCGTGCGGCACCTGCTTGCCGGTGAGAATTTGCGTCAGCTGTTTTGCACCACCAGAAGGGTACTTGGTCGGGATCACGCGCAGGCTAATATCGTGGCTGCCCGCCAGCACGGCGCGCAGCATCGAGATGGCCTGCGGCTTATTGTCTTCGATACCAATCAGCACTTCCCGCGGCTTCAGAATGTGCGCCAGGATGCGGATGCCTTCCACCACCTGAGCGGCACAGTCCTGCATCAGACGATCGTCTGCGGTGATATACGGCTCGCACTCGGCGGCATTGATTATCAACGTCTGGATGCTATCGCCACCGCCGCGCAGCTTGACGCCGGTCGGGAAGCCCGCGCCGCCCAGCCCGGCGACGCCGAACTGATGAATACGTTCGATAAGCGCTTCGCGGCTGTGGGAGCGGTAATCGCTCCAGCCGTCGCGATCGATCCAGCGGTCTTCGCCGTCGGCTTCAATGATTACGCTCAGCTCCGACAGCGCGGACGGATGCGCCACCGTATGAGGGGCAATCGCCACCACTTTACCGGAGGTTGGCGCATGCACCGGCAGCATGCGTCCACGGCCAAAGGTCAGCGGCTGACCGCGAAGAACCGTATCGCCTTCCTTCACGCACAGCTCGCCCTCAGCGCCAATATGCTGCTTGAGCGGCATGACGTAACGCGTCGCCAGCGGAATTTGACGCAGCGGCGTGCCGTTGGACTGGGTTTTCATCTCTGGCGGATGGATACCGCCGTCAAAGTCCCAAATCTTCTCTTTTCTGAAAGCAGAAAATAACTTAAGCATGTTGTTCCACAGAAATGATGCGAACCGGAATGGTTTGAAGATCCCACTTCCAGCTTTCGGTAGTCGTTTCAACCGGGCGCAGCTCAATACATTGCGTCGGGCAGGGGGCCACGCAGAGGTTACAGCCGGTGCACAGATCCGCCACAACGGTGTGCATGGCGCGGGTGGCGCCAACAATGGCGTCAACCGGGCAGGCCTGAATACATTTGGTACAGCCGATGCAGTTGGCCTCGTCGATCACGGCGAGAGCGCGAACCGGTTCCTGCACCTCCGCATCGCCGTCAACGGGCTGCGGATCGACGTTGAGCAGGGCCGCAATTTTCAGCATCACCGCTTCGCCGCCGGGGGCGCAGCGATTAATTTTTTCACCCTGAATGCCTACCGCTTCAGCGTAGGGACGGCAGCCCGGGTAGCCGCACTGCCCGCACTGGCTTTGCGGCAAAAGCTCATCAATTTTTTCAACAACGGGATCGTCCTCTACCGCGAAGCGGCGGGAGGCGTAACCCAGGATAAGGCCAAACACCAACCCCAGGACGCTGATAGAGGCGATGGCAATCCAGATAGCATTCATTACAACTTCACCAGACCACTAAAGCCCATAAAGGCCAGAGACATTAAACCCGCGGTCACCAGCGCAATCGCGTTACCGCGGAAGGGAGCAGGGATATCCGCTGCCGCCAGACGCTCGCGAATCGACGCGAAGAGGACCATAACAAATGAGAAACCGACGGCGGCGGAAAAACCGTACAGCGCCGACTGCATAAAGTTATGGCCAAGGTTGATGTTCAGCAGCGCCACGCCGAGAACGGCGCAGTTGGTGGTGATCAGCGGCAGGAAGATACCCAGCAGGCGATAGAGGGCCGGGCTGGTTTTACGCACCACCATCTCTGTAAATTGCACAACAACCGCAATGACCAGAATAAAAGCCAGCGTACGAAGGTAGATTAACCCCAGCGGGATGAGGATCCAGGTATCAATCAACCACGCGCAGATGGATGCCATCGTCATGACGAAGGTCGTCGCCAGCCCCATGCCCATCGCCGTTTCCAGCTTTTTGGACACGCCCATAAACGGGCACAGGCCAAGGAACTTCACCAGAACGAAGTTGTTAACCAGCACGGTGCCGACAAAGAGCAGTAAGTAATCGGTCATTATTTAGCCTGAAATAAAAAAGCCGCCTATTATCGGACAAACCCACGCAGGCGACAACAGGTTATCTGTAAGGTTATTACGGGTTCACGAAGGTGTTTTTCACCCGCGTCGAACGCTTGAAATAGGGGACCAGCAGCGCGGCGGCCAGTAACGGGAAAAGCAGCTGACGAACGGCCAGAGCGTCTGATACGGGCGAAAAAGCAAAGGCTTTCACCGCCAGCAGAACCGAAATCAGCAGCCAGATAATGTAGTGTTTAGGTACACTTTTGCGGCGCTTAAAGAAGGCGATGGTCAACCACAGGGTGTAGTACCACATTCCAATCGCGAAAACGAACGACACAAACCACATCGCAATATTCAGCACGCTTTGCGACATCAGAGTCTGGATGGCGTGAGGGGTAATCAGTGCGGTGGTATACAGCAGCAGCGCAAGTGATGCGCTTAATAAGGCAACCAGCAGCCATGCCAGTGGGGCGATTAACCAGCCTCCAATGCGATCTCCAGGCGTTGCGGTCATGAACTCTCCCATAATCTGCGCGAAATGTTGTACAGCCAGTTTGCAGGGCGGAGAGTATATAACATTTCGCGCGGATGGCTACTTTCTTATAAAACGTAACGCCATACGGACTTAGGCACTTCACCCACGTTGAACAAACGACCTCCGGAAACCAGCTCCGCACGGCGATGGTCAGCGGCGCGATACATATTAATGATGTCCTGATTATCCGACAGGGTATAGTTCAGATGGTCAAACAGTTTTTCCAGGCTCTCAAGCGAATTGATCTTGCGAAATTTTAATAAATAGTCCTGAACTGTCATATTAATAAGTTTCCATATAAAAGTGAGTAATACCAGTTAAGGTAATTCGTTCGAATAATAAACGGATTAATAAAGACGTAAACAGCCCACTCAGGTAACGCGACGAAATTAGGAGTTTTCTTTGCTGAAATTCAGGCATCAGACGATGCCTGGAAGAGAAGGTTAACCGTGTTCACCAGGGCTGGCAATAAGTAACTGACATATTATGTCACTCTTTATTGCAGTAACCGGTTACTTAGGTTGGGCGACTGTGACAGGCTCCGGCGGCTGGTAGTTATCGATATGGCTGGCAACACCCAGCAAAATGACCGAAACCCCAAGGACAATCCATCCCGCTAATTCAATGATTCGATTAATAATTGACGTCATGATTCGTAGTTGTACTTTATCCATAAATACAGGTCGCAAATGTTACAGCGACGTTTCCCCGACGGCAAGCGCTTTGGGAACGGTTCCCTTAAACAAAATCAGTGGGTTAATACTATGTAACAAAAACAACCCGTACAACCTGCTATTTTAAGTCATATGGCACATTATTAATCTGTGGTAATGCCAGGCTAGCCAGTGTGAAATAAGAACGTCATAAAAGAGGACGGCACTATGAGTGATAATATCCGCGTTGGGCTTATCGGATACGGGTATGCAAGCAAAACGTTTCATGCGCCTCTGATAGCCGGAACGCCGGGGATGACCCTGGCTGCGGTATCCAGCAGCGATGCCGCTAAAGTCCATGCCGACTGGCCTTCCGTGCCGGTTGTCTCTGAGCCAAAACACCTTTTCAACGATCCGAATATTGATTTAATCGTTATCCCCACCCCGAACGACACCCACTTCCCGCTGGCAAAGGCCGCGCTGGAGGCCGGTAAGCACGTAGTTGTCGATAAGCCCTTTACCGTCACCCTGTCTCAGGCTCGCGAGCTGGATGCGCTGGCAAAGAGTCTGGGCAGGCTGCTGTCGGTGTTCCATAACCGCCGCTGGGACAGCGACTTTCTGACGGTAAAAAGGCTTCTCAGTGAAGGCACGCTAGGGGAGATCCTCTTTTTTGAATCGCACTTTGACCGCTTCCGTCCGCAGGTACGAAACCGCTGGCGCGAGCAGGCCGGTCCGGGCAGCGGCATCTGGTACGATTTAGCCCCGCATCTGCTGGATCAGGCCGTCAATCTTTTTGGTCTGCCGGTGAGCATGACGGTCGATCTGGCCCAGCTCCGGCCCGGAGCGCAGACGACCGATTATTTCCACGCTGTGCTCAGCTACCCGCAGCGGCGGATTGTGCTGCACGGCACGATGGTCGCGGCCGCGGAATCGGCCCGCTACATTATTCACGGCACGCGCGGAAGCTACGTGAAGTTTGGCCTCGATCCGCAGGAGGACCGGCTGAAAAGCGGTGAACGTTTGCCGCAGGAAGACTGGGGCTATGATATGCGCGACGGCGTGATAACGCGGGTGGAAGGTGAGGAACTCGTTGAGGAGACCTTGCTGACGATCCCGGGCAACTATCCGGCCTATTATGCGGGCATCCGCGATGCGCTGAACGGCACGGGCGAAAATCCGGTTCCGGCCAGCCAGGCGATTCAGATTATGGAGCTGATTGAGCTGGGTATTGAATCTGCCAAACATCGCGCCACGCTCTGTCTGGCATAAGCTTTAAGGGCTGTTGTAGGCCGGGTAAGCGCAGCGCCACCCGGCAAATGCTCAACCGCGAGCCACTTTATCTTTAAGCGCCTGCTTCTCTTCGGGCGTCAGGAAGGCGATCTCCAGCCCGTTGATCTGCGCCTGACGGATCTGCTCGCGGCTCAGACCCGCCTGCGGTGCGGCGATGTTGTATTCATGGATGATATCCACGCCCTGTACCGCCGGATCGTCAGTGTTCAGCGAGGCCAGCACGCCGTGCTCAAGGAACGTTTTCAGCGGATGCTGCGCCAGCGTTGCGACGGTGCTGGTCTGAATGTTAGACGTCAGGCATGACTCAATCCCGATACGCTGCTCCGCCAGGAAATCCATCAGGGCGCGATCTTCTACCGCCTTCACGCCGTGGCCGATACGCTCGGCGCCCAGCTCGCGGATGGCCTGCCAGATGCTTTCCGGGCCAGCCGCTTCACCCGCATGTACGGTAATGTGCCAGCCGGCATCGCGCGCGCGGTTGAAGTGGGAGAGGAACAGACTGCCCGGGAAGCCCAGCTCGTCACCAGCCAGATCGACGGCGGTGATGGCATCGCGATGGGCCAGCAGCGCTTCCAGCTCCTGCAGGCAGGCGGCTTCGCCGAACGTACGGCTCATAATGCCAATCAGACGGGCCTGAACGTCGAAGGTTTTACATCCTTCGCGCACGCCTTCAATCACGGCTTCCACCACGCCTGCAACGGGCAGGCTGTGGGTCATCGCCATATAGCCCGGCGAGAAGCGCAGCTCGACGTAATGCAGGCCGTTACGGGCCGCATCTTCAATGTTCTCAAACGCCACGCGGCGACAGGCATCCAGCGAGGCCAGCATCTTCACGCCCCAGTCGAGTTTGCTCAGGAAGCTGACCAGGTCCGGTTCATTTGAGGTTACCTGTACGTGAGGGATCAGAGACTCGAGCGTCTGAGCAGGAAGCGTTAAATTGAACTGGCGGCCAAGATCGAGGATGGTTTGGGCACGAATGTTACCGTCAAGGTGACGATGAATATCAGTTAAAGGCAGGCGTGTATCAATCATGGTCGCACTCTTTTCTGGTTAAAGTGCGCCATATTATAAAAACAAAACGGGGTAAAAAGCTATTTGCGCAAGGGAATATTCCGTTGCGCAAATTGATTAGAGGAGCGTGTTAATCCCGGCAATGAGGCGTTGCACCCCTTGTTCAAGCTTGCTGCGCGGACAGCCGGCGTTCAGGCGAACAAAGCCGTTTCCCTCTTTGCCGTAGGTATATCCCGGCATGATGGCGACTTTTTGCTGCTCGATCAGCACTTTTTGCAGCGCCCGATCGTCAATATTCAGCGGGCGCAGATCAATCCAGGCCAGATAGGTCGCTTCGGGCGGCTGCCAGTTCAGCTTCGGAATGGCGTGGTTTACTTCCCGCGCGATATACAACAGATTCTCTTCCAGATAGCCCCGCAGGGCATCCAGCCACGGCGCTCCCTGCTGATAGGCGGCGATATGCGCCGTTAGCGCCAGCACGGAAGGGGAAGAGAGCCCGTCCCGGCCTTTTAGCGCGCTAAGATAACCGTTACGGCTCGCTTCATCGCCAATCAGGCCGTAAGCGCCCGTCAGCGCTGGAATATTAAAGCTTTTCGAGCCGGAGCTGAGAAGCGCCCATTTGCCGCGCGCCACCGCGCTCCAGGGCGTGTGACGATGTTCTCCCCACACCATATCCATATGAATTTCATCGCTGATAACCGCCACGTCATAGCGTGCGCACAGTTCAGCCATCTGCGTCAGCTCGTCCCGCGTCCAGACCTTGCCGGTTGGGTTTTGCGGGCTGCACAGCAGTAAAATTTTGTTTTCAGGTTTCGCCAGGGCCGCTTCCAGCGCAGCCATATTTCCCTGCCAGCCTGCGGCATGCTTTTCCATCTCCACTGGCACCACATGACGCGCATTCCCTTCAATGGCTTTGTAAAACGCGTCGTATGCCGGGGTGTGAACCACCACGCCGTCACCAGGGTGTGACCAGAGACGAATCAGCTCTGACACCATATAGATAACGGAAGGACCATACACGACGGTTTCCGTATCAATCTGGCTGTTAAAGCGCTGCTTGAACCAGTGCGCGATGGCGGCGAGAAACTCATCGTTCTTCCAGCGGCTGTAGCCCAGCACGCCGTGATTGATGCGCTGATGCAGCGCGTCGGTAATGCAGGGCGCGGTGGCGAAATCCATATCCGAGATGGTGAAGGGCAGCAGGTCGGCCGCGCCAAAGCGGTCAGCGACGTAGTCCCACTGCGTACACCAGGTGCCGTGTCGATCCACGACGGTAGAAAAATCAAACATGACGTGAGTCCTTAAAGTAAAACCCCCTCATGAGAGGGGGCTGAGGCATCAGGCTTCAACTGTTCGCATCAGGGTAGCCAGCTCATCCTTCACCGACTGGACCTGCGGGCCGATAACCACCTGCAAATTGTGCTGATTTAACTGTACCACGCCGATGGCCCGGTTGGCTTTCAGGGCGTTGGTATCCACTTTTGACATATCCGCCACCGACAGACGCAGGCGGGTGATGCAGTTATCCAGCGAGGTGATGTTATCCGCGCCGCCCAGCGCCGCCAGAATGGCCGGGGTGTTATAGCCGGATTTGCCCACGGTTCCGGCAACCGCCTGTTCAACGCTGCTCGCCGTATCGGTATCGCGGCCAGGCGTTTTCAGGTTAAAGCGGGTGATGGCGAAGCGGAAGATGCCGTAGTACACCGCGAACCAGATAGCCGCCACGACCGGCACCAGGTACCACTTGGTGGACAGGCCGTGCAGGATCCCGAACACCACGAAGTCGATCACGTTGCCGTCGGTGTTGCCGATGGTCACGCCCAGCACCGCCATCACGGTAAAGCCCAGACCGGTCAGCACGGCGTGGATGAGGTACAGGACCGGTGCGACGAACAGGAACAGGAATTCGATTGGCTCGGTGGTACCGCCCACGACGCAGGCGATCACGCCGGAAATGAGCAGGCCTTTAATTTTATGACGGTTTTCCGGGCGCGCGCAGTGGTACATCGCCAGCGCGGCACCCGGCAGGCCGCCGAGGAAGGCAGGCATTTTACCCTGGGAAAGGAAGCGGGTGGCGCTTTCGGAGAAGCCATGGGTGGTCGGACAGCTCAGCTGCGCCTGGAAAATGGTCAGCGCGCCGCTCACGTCGTGACCGCACACCTCCATGGTGCCGCCCGCTTCGGTGAAGCGAATCAGGGCCACCAGGATATGCTGCAGGCCAAACGGCAGAAGCAGACGCTCGCCGGTGCCGAAGATCATCGGACCGAAATCTCCCGCACCGTTGATGATGCGGCCAATACCGTTGATGCCCATCGCAAAGACCGGCCAGATCAGCGGAATGATTAAACCGAACAGACCCATCACGACCAGGGTAACAATCGGCACAAAGCGGGTACCGCCGAAGAACGCCAGGGCATCCGGCAGACGGATATTGTGGAAGCGCTCGTGCAGCATCCAGATAATCACACCCGCGATCACTGCCCCGAGGATCCCGGTGTCGATGGACTGGATACCGATCACGCTCTGAATGTTGTTGGCTTTCAGCACGGCGGCGTCGGTGGTCGGCAGAATGCCTTTCGCGGTCAGCCAGAAGTTAACCGCCAGATTCATCACTGCGTAGCCCACAAACCCGGCAAACGCCGCGACGCCTTTATTTTCGCGCGCCAGGCCCAGCGGGATAGCGATACAGAACATCACGGGCAGGAAGCTAAACGCAAAGGAGCCGACTTTACTCATCCAGATGAAGATCGCCTGCAGCACCGGGGTACCGAGGAACGGGATCAGCGTGATGACGTCTTTACTGCTCAGCGAGCTGCCGATCCCGAGCATGATCCCGCAGAACGAGAGGAGTGCCACGGGCAGCATAAAGGTTTTACCCAGTTGCTGGAAAAATTCCCACAGCGATATTTTTTGTGCTGCTTTCGCCGTCATAAAACGACTCCTTTATTGTTAAAATCAGTTTGTCTGCTTCAATGCTGCGAGAAGATAAAACGTTTTATCAAAGTTTAGTGCGCGCTAAATCACATTCTCAGGCTTTGACTGGTAGTATAAAGATAACGTATTGATAAAACGTTTTACCGATCTCATTTCAGGGAGTCACGCCAACACATGGCTGTAGCGAAAAAAATCACCATCAACGATGTCGCGCTGGCGGCGGGCGTTTCCGTCAGCACCGTTTCTCTGGTGCTGAGCGGAAAAGGGCGCATCTCTCCTGCGACCGGTCAGCGGGTTAACGAGGCGGTTGAGCAGCTGGGTTTTGTGCGTAACCGTCAGGCGTCGGCGCTGCGCGGCGGGCAAAGCGGGGTGATTGGCCTGATTGTCCGCGACCTGACGTCACCTTTCTATGCGGAGCTGACCGCCGGGTTAACCGAAGCGCTTGAAGCGCAGGGGCGGATGGTCTTTCTTCTGCACGGCGGTCGCGCGGCCGATCAGCTTCTTTCCCGGCTCGATATGCTGCTGAATCAGGGTGTTGACGGGGTAATCGTCGCCGGGGCATCGGGCGTGGGCAGCGAGCTGTGCGAGCGCGCCGCCGAAAAAGGCGTGCCGCTGGTGTTTGCTTCGCGCGCCAGCTACCTCGACGAGGCCGATACGCTGCGCCCGGATAACATGCAGGCCGCACAAATGTTGACCGAGCATCTTATTCGTCGTGGGCATCAGCGCATCGCCTGGCTGGGCGGAAAAAGCTCGTCCCTGACCCGCGCCGAGCGGGTCGGCGGCTACTGCGCGACGCTGATTAAATACGGTCTGCCGTTCCACAGCGAATGGGTGGTGGAGTGTGAATCGAGCCAGAAGAAAGCGGCGGAAGCGATAGGCGCGCTGCTGCGAAGCAGTCCGACGATCAGCGCCGTGATTTGCTACAACGATGTGATTGCCATGGGCGCCTGGTTTGGCCTGATCCGCGCCGGGCGTCAGAGCGGCGAGGGCGGGGTGGAAACCTTCTTCGGCCATCAGGTGGCGCTCGGGGCGTTCGCCGACGTCGGTGAAAACGCGCTCGACGATCTGCCGATCGTCTGGGCTACCACCCCTGCGCGGGAGATGGGCTACACGCTGGCGGACAGGATCATGCAGCGCATCGACAACACGGACGTTCAGGCCGGACACCAGATTGTGGCGGCGCGGCTGGTGACGGTGAAGTAATCTCCGCTGCACATCGCCCGGCGGCGCTGCGCTTGCACGGATCGACATAATGAACCATACGCATGATAAAGATTGGTTATTAATTGGTAAAAAAGTATTATATCACTTTATCGAAATATTCAATCATTCTTAAATGAGTTGAGAGTTGAAAATGAATAAAGCTGAAGTCGAAACAAAAAATAATGTAGAGACTTGTTTGACGGTTGCCGATTATATTGAATTTATTTTGCAATGGAAAGATGCAGGTCGAAGTCCGACTGCGTTTCGCGGTCAGGCTAACATGAATTGGATAATTGAGCCAAAATTATTTAGGAAGGATGTGGCAATTTATGATGATGAAGATAATGCCATAAGAGATGTGATATCCTTAGAGCCAGCAGAATTTTCGAATGATAAAACTATGTTTGATAAACTTGTACGTATGCAACATTTTGGCTTGCCTACGAGATTGTTAGATGTCACAACGAATCCATTAATTGCATTATGGTTTGCAACGGAAAGTGTTGTCCTTCCATCAAAAAAAATTGATGATGTCCCACAGGAACAAGATGGACGTATAATCGCTTTTTATGTTCCGAAGGAACGTTCAAAATATTACGATAGTGATACTGTAAGTTGCTTATCTCATCTTGCAAGTCTTAGGTCTGATCAAAAAAAAGAGCTTTTCGAGCTCATAGGTTCTGTAAAAGAAAAACGCAAGTTTAATAGTTCTCCCGTCGTAAAATACCTATGTTATCAAGTTGGTATGGAAAAGCCTCATTTCAAACCACTCGTTATTCCTCGAGATCTACTTTATCCTTTATATGTTAAGCCAAAGTTAAATAATAAACGAATTATTGCTCAATCAGGCGCATTTCTATTATATGGAGCTAAAGATTACAATCCAGCAGATAGAAAAAATCCGATAAAAGCGAAGTATTTTAAAATCCCTGCAAACTCGAAGTTAAAAATACGTGATGAATTGGCTATCTTGGGTATAAACGAGAGGACTTTATTTCCCGATATTGAAAGAGCAACTAAATTCGTTACTCTTCGTTATCAAAATGAACTTCGATCAAGACAAGAATCCCTTTTTTAATGGGATTTTATTTTCAACCTAATGAGACGATGCTTATTCGACTGTCCATTCATTACTAGCTGTATTATTGAATGTTCATTGCTGAGACAAAATGTACTGTTTGAGTGCATTCGGTAAAAGCCGAAATAGCTCGGCTTCTTTTTGCTATGTTGGAAGCATGCTCGCAAATCCGCCATAAACACCATGTAAACTTCAAAAGATGATTTCTTTGTATCCTCTTCGCGCTTACAGTTTCCCCACTGCGGCAAAAACCGTAGTCAGGCGTGGAAACCTGAACCGTCACACGACGACACAGTTTTAGTGTCGGGGCAGCGCATATCCTTGTAAAATCAACGGTGGCGCTGATAGGGCAGTCGAAAGGCTGGCTGAAGACCGTGTGATTCAGTTTCCACCCCTGTCAGCGCCGCCACCCTCTGAGCGTGGAAACTTAGACGGTGGCCTTAAAACATCACACGGAGGCTGCCATATGGCTACGATCCCAACCCTTGCTAACCCTCAATCCACTGACAGTATTATCTGCCAACTACTCGATCTGCCGATATCCTCAATGCTGGATCTCTTCGAACTGGCGGACTGCTGTTGCGCTTTTGTTAACGTGCTGCTGGAAACCCAAAACAAAGCAGAGCGCTTAGCGCTGTGTGGCCGTCTGGCTTTTACTCTTGATGAGCTAAAAAACCGATGCGATGAAGATTTACCGCCTCATCTGGTAGAGCGACTGAGTACCGCGTTACCTGCGCAATCCTGTGTTCCGGATTGCTGGCAAGATACAGCGATGCTGGTGGGATATGCTCAGGCACTTAATCAGGCATTGTTGAGCCAGACTCTGGCAAGTGCTGTCTCGCAAGAACTTGCTGGCTTATTGCATGACCTGGTTTATCTCCTTGCTGACTTTATCAGAGAACCTTATCTGCCGCACTGAGGTCACGCCCGGCGGCACTGCGCTTGCACGGGCCTAAAACGGCTCGGGATCGTAAGCCGGGTAAGCGTCAGCGCCACCCGGCAATAAAAAACCCCTCATGCGAGGGGTTTTGACGTTTACTGCTGCGGTGCTGCCGGTGCTGCCGGTGCTGCCGGTGCTGCCGGTGCTGCCGGTGCTGCCGGTGCTGCCGGTTCCGGCATCCCCAGCGTCGGCATACCAAACATGCCGACAAAGTCTTCCAGCGGCATCTTGTCGCCGTTGAGCGTGACCTGGCCGTTGGCATACTGCAGGCTGGTGGAAATCGTGTTGTTTTCCACTTTGGTGATGCGGAACATCTGGCCCATGGCTGCCAGGCCTTTCACCTGCTGGTTCGCCAGCTTGCCGGCGTCTTCATCGCCGTAGCCTTCCAGCTTCGCAATCTGGGTCATAAACTCGGTCGCCATATCCATCGGGATGGTCAGCTTGCTGTCGAGCGACTTCACGCTGCGATCCACTTCCTGCGCCAGCGTCTGCGGTTCACCCGTTGCGGTTGCCGGATCTTTCAGGAACAGAGACAGGTTAAAGCTGGTTTCGCCCTTGCTGTTTTTCCAGCTCAGCGGCGCAACGGTGACCACCGGCTCGCCTTTCAGCAGGACAGGCAGGTTGTTGAACAGTACCGCCATCGCCTGCTGCTGGTACACTTCAGGGTTCTGCTGGAGTGCGGCATCGGTCAGCAGCGCCTGGCTCTCTTTGCTGTATTTCTGGCTAAACTCGTGCCACGCCTGGCCGTCGATATTGCCGATCTTCAGCGACAGCTTGCCGGTGCCCAGATCCTGATTCTGCACCTTCAGGCTCTTCAGCGTGTAATCCAGCTGGGTGTTGATGCTTTTACCGTCTTTGGAAACGTCGGATTTGCCGTTGACGTCCATGCCTTCCAGCACGGCCATCTCTTTTCCTTCAACCGCAATGGCTACCTTGTCGAGAGAGAGTTTCTGATCGCCGATACGCTCCTGGAAATCGGTCATTCGGCTGTTGCCGTCGGCCTTCAGGTTGTTGAAGGTGAGCTGAACCTTTTGGTTATATTCGTTCACGGCATTGACCAGGCCGCTTTCCGCTTCACCCGTCAGGGAGAACACGTTTCCGTCGCGGTCAGCATCGAGTTTGAAGTGGCCGCCGCTGAAGGCGACTTTCTCATTCTCTTTCTCGTAGTTCAGCGCTTTCAGGGCAATATCGGAGCTCGTGTCACCGGCATAGCTGATGCGGGTATTAATGTCGAAAGGCGATTCATTCTTCGCCAGGTCAAACAGCGGTTTGGTGACGTCGTTATTCACCAGCACGGTATGAACAGAAGCCATCGACGGGATCAGGTTAAAGGACTTCAGCTGCGCCAGCGGCAGCGGGCCGTGGCTCACCACCTCGTCCAGCACCACGCTCTGGCCCGGTTTCAGCCAGCCGTTTTCAGCACCGGCAACCGGCTTCACCACCAGCTGCATACGGCTGGTAAACACGCCGCGATGATAATTCTGGTAGCTCAGCTCGAGGCCCGCCTCCGGCGCGCTGCGCTTAATCTCTCCGTTAGCCTGCGCCACCATCTCAGCCAGACGGCCTTCCAGCTGTTTCCCGGTAAACCAGGAGGCACCCGTCCAGACCACGCCTAACGCTACAATCACTCCAACCGCTACGACCGATTTTTTCATTGCGACTATCCCTAAAATGAAACCAGGCGGTAAAAACCGCCTGGAGATATTAAGCCTGCAACTAGCTTAGCAAGAGTTGTTAAAAAATTCAGTAAGTGCTTAAAGCTTATTGAAAACGCGCGCCAGACGACCGGTACCGCTTACGCTGACAGGTGATTCATTGGCTGCAACGAATGCTGACTCACCGGGCTTAAGCACCAGACGCTGTTCGCCTTTGCGCAGCGTCGCTTCGCCCTCGGCGCAGAACAGAATCGCCGCGCTTTCCTGCGCGATGGCGGTTTCGGCCTGGCTCAGGTCGTGCAGGGAAAAAGCAAAATCCTCAACCGGAATTGGGAAGTCCAGCTCTGCGCCGTTTTTCACCGGCTGAGTCAGCAGCTCCGCGGCAGGTTTCGCCACAAACTTCACGTTGGCAACCAGTTCAGGAATATCGATGTATTTCGGCGTCAGGCCCGCGCGCAGCACGTTATCGGAATTGGCCATCACCTCCAGCGCCACGCCCTGAAGGTAGGCGTGCGGGGTTTCAGCAAACAGGAACATCGCTTCGCCCGGGTTCAGCTTCACCACGTTCAGCAGCAGAGGGGAGAACAGGCCGCTGTCGTCCGGGTAGAATTCGGAGATCAGACGGATGGTCTCCCAGGGTTCACCCTGCTGGCTGCCCAGGGCCGCTTTCAGCACCGCCAGCGCGTGGGATTTCTCTTCACCCTGCATATTCAGCAGGCTGGCAAACAGCTGGCTCAGCGCGTCTGCGTTCGGGTTTTCAAGGAAGTGGGCGATAGCCTTGTGGGCACCCGCGACCGGTTGCAGCAGAGAAACGATCTCTGAAAACTCGCGGAACGCGTTCATCGCCAGGAACGGGGTCAGCGCAAAGACCAGCTCCGGCTTGTGGTTAGGATCTTTGTAGTTACGCTCGGCGGCGTCTAACGGAATACCCGCCGCGTTCTCTTTCGCAAAGCCGATTTCAGAAGCTTTCTTGTTCGGGTGAACCTGGATGGAGAGCGGCTGGTCAGCGCACAGCACCTTAAACAGGAACGGCAGTTCGCCGAAGCGCTGAGCCACCTTGTCGCCAAGCAGCGCGGCTTTATCGGCGTCAATCACGTCACGCAGGCTGCGAACCTGGCCGCTGGCGTCTTCAATTTTTGAGCTGCTCTTCGGGTGCGCCCCCATCCACAGTTCTGCCATCGGCAGGTTGTTCGGGTTCGCGATACCGTAGAGATCCGTTAACGCAGTTTTACTTCCCCAGGCGTAGTTTTGCACTGAGTTAATGAGTTTTTGCATTATCAAGCCCTGATTCAATTGTGGAATTAACTCCGGGTATTAAAGCAATAAACCTCATGGAAGTAACCTGTGGATGTAAAAAGTCGTACTAGTCTCAGTTTTTGTTAAAAAATTGTGTAGGATAAGCTGACTCGCTTTTAAGCCGGGCAGCGGAACATCTGCCCTGAATAAACAGACCGAAGCAGTAAGTGAGAGACCAATGTCGAATAAACCCTTCCATTATCAGGATCCTTTCCCCCTCAGTAAGGATCGGACCGAGTATTACCTGTTAACCCGCGATCACGTCTCCGTCTCTGAGTTTGAAGGACAAGAGATCCTCAAGGTGGATCCGCAGGCGCTGACGCTGCTGGCGCAGCACGCTTTCCACGACGCCTCGTTTATGCTCCGCCCAGCGCACCAGCAGCAGGTTGCCGATATTCTCAGCGACCCGCAGGCCAGCGAAAACGATAAATACGTTGCCCTGCAGTTCCTGCGTAACTCAGACATCGCCGCGAAAGGTATTCTGCCTACCTGTCAGGACACCGGCACGGCGATCATCGTCGGTAAAAAAGGCCAGCGCGTCTGGACCGGCGGCGGTGACGAAGCGGCCCTGGCGCACGGCGTCTACAACACGTACACCGAAGATAACCTGCGCTATTCGCAAAACGCGGCGCTGGATATGTATAAAGAGGTCAACACCGGCACCAACCTGCCAGCACAGATCGATCTCTACAGCGTCGACGGTGACGAGTACAAATTCCTCTGTATCGCCAAAGGCGGCGGTTCGGCCAACAAAACCTATCTCTACCAGGAAACCAAGGCGCTGCTCACCCCGGGCAAGCTGAAAAATTACCTGGTTGAGAAGATGCGCACCCTCGGCACCGCGGCGTGCCCGCCGTACCATATCGCGTTTGTGATTGGCGGTACCTCGGCTGAAAGCACGCTGAAAACCGTCAAGCTGGCCTCAACCAAATACTACGACGGCCTGCCTACCGAAGGTAACGAGCACGGCCAGGCGTTCCGCGACGTACAGCTTGAGCAGGAACTGCTGGAAGAAGCCCGCAATTTGGGCCTCGGCGCGCAGTTTGGCGGCAAATACTTTGCCCACGACGTGCGCGTGATCCGTCTGCCGCGTCACGGTGCCTCCTGTCCGGTCGGGATGGGCGTCTCCTGCTCTGCGGATCGCAACATCAAGGCGAAGATCAACCGCGAAGGCGTGTGGATCGAAAAACTGGAAAACAACCCGGGCAAATACATTCCGGAAGAGCTGCGCAAAGCGGGTGAGGGTGAAGCGGTTCGCGTTGACCTGAACCGTCCGATGAAAGAGATTCTGGCGCAGCTTTCGCAGTATCCGGTCTCGACCCGTCTCTCGCTGAACGGCACGATCATCGTGGGTCGCGACATCGCTCACGCGAAGCTGAAAGAGCGTCTGGACAACGGCGAAGGGCTGCCGCAGTACATTAAAGATCATCCGATCTACTACGCAGGCCCGGCGAAAACGCCTGAAGGCTACGCGTCCGGCTCGTTAGGCCCGACCACGGCAGGGCGTATGGACTCGTACGTTGACCAGCTGCAGGCCAACGGCGGCAGCATGATCATGCTGGCGAAAGGCAACCGCAGCCAGCAGGTGACGGACGCCTGCCACAAGCACGGCGGCTTCTACCTCGGCAGCATCGGCGGCCCGGCTGCGGTTCTGGCGCAGGGCAGCATTAAGAGCCTGGAGTGCGTGGAGTACCCGGAACTGGGTATGGAAGCGATCTGGAAAATTGAAGTGGAAGACTTCCCTGCGTTTATCCTGGTGGATGACAAAGGCAACGACTTCTTCAAGCAGATCCAGTCGTCCCAGTGTTCGGCGTGCGTGAAGTAATTCTGTAAATTGCCGGGTGGCGCTGACGCTTACCCGGCCTATATTCTCGTAGCTCGGGTAAGGCGCAGCCGAAACCCGACACCAAAAAGAGCGCACAAAGCGCCATATCGTTTCTCAGAAGTCATCAATACTTATCCCTTAAGCATGTGAGCAATCCCTCTTTTGTTATCAAGGAGAAAGTAATGACCACGGTACGCCATGAGAAAGACTCGATGGGCGCCATCGACGTCCCGGCCGACAAGCTTTGGGGCGCACAAACCCAGCGTTCGCTGGAGCACTTCCGTATTTCGACCGAAAAAATGCCCGTCTCGCTGATTCAGGCGCTGGCGCTCACCAAACGCGCCGCCGCGAAAGTGAACCAGGATTTAGGCCTGCTGACGGCAGACAAAGCGACCGCCATCATCAACGCCGCCGACGAAGTGCTGGCGGGCAAGCATCCCGACGAATTCCCCCTCGCCATCTGGCAGACCGGTTCCGGCACCCAGAGCAACATGAACATGAACGAAGTGCTGGCAAACCGGGCCAGCGAACTGCTTGGCGGCGTGCGCGGCATGGAGCGTAAGGTCCATCCGAACGATGACGTCAACAAAAGCCAGAGTTCCAACGACGTCTTCCCGACGGCGATGCACGTGGCGGCGGTGATTGCTATCCGCGAGCAGCTTATCCCGCAGCTTAACGTCCTGAAAGCCACGCTCAACGAGAAAGCGCAGGCCTTCCGCGACATCGTCAAAATTGGCCGTACGCACCTGCAGGACGCCACGCCGCTGACGCTCGGCCAGGAGATTTCCGGCTGGGTGGCGATGCTGGAACATAACCTGAAGCATATTGAGTACAGCCTGCCGCACCTGGCGGAGCTGGCGCTCGGCGGGACGGCGGTCGGGACCGGGTTAAACACCCATCCAGAATACGCGGTGCGCGTGGCGGAGGAACTGGCAAACATCACCGGGCAGCCGTTCGTCACGGCGCCCAACAAGTTCGAAGCGCTGGCGACCTGCGATGCGCTGGTCCACACCCACGGCGCGCTGAAAGGGCTGGCGGCCTCGCTGATGAAAATCGCCAACGACGTGCGCTGGCTGGCCTCGGGGCCGCGCTGCGGCATCGGTGAAATCAGCATTCCGGAAAACGAGCCGGGCAGCTCCATCATGCCGGGTAAAGTCAACCCGACCCAGTGCGAAGCTATGACCATGCTCTGCTGCCAGGTGTTGGGCAACGACGTGGCCGTCAACCTGGGCGGTGCGTCCGGCAACTTCGAGCTGAACGTCTATCGCCCGATGGTGATCCACAACGTGCTGCAATCTGTTCGTCTGCTGGCGGACGGGATGGAGAGCTTTAACGAACACTGTGCGGTAGGGATTGAGCCCAACCGCGAACGTATCAGCCAGTTGCTCAATGAATCCCTGATGCTGGTGACCGCACTCAATACCCATATCGGCTATGACAAAGCCGCGGAGATCGCTAAAAAAGCGCATAAAGAGGGGCTGACGCTGAAAGCCTCCGCCCTGGCGCTGGGCTATCTCACGGAGGCGGAGTTCGACGCCTGGGTGCGCCCGGAAGCGATGGTCGGCAGCCTGAAATAATCATCCCGCCACGTACAGGTGCAGCCGCGGAATAATCAGCTGTAGCGGCTGCGCCTGAGGTCTGTAACGGTGCTGGACATTGTCCGCATCGTAATTCAAAAGCTCACCAATATCCGGCACGATGGCCCCCCGATCGGCATCATAGAGCGCAATCAGCGGCGTAGGGCAGGCATACTGAACCTGTTTTTGCTGGCCGGAATACCAGACGCGGGCGATAGGCTGTACCTTCACCGGACGCTTTATCTTGAGGCGCGCGTCCGCCGGGAGTGAGGCGATGCTGTGGTACTCCTGCTCCAGGCGCTCAATCCACTGCTCGCGCGACCACGGTGCGACGGTGCGCGGCGTCTTCAGGCTTTTTTCCAGCTGCGCCAGAATCTCATCCCGGGTGAAGTTTTTAATGATGTGCTTATTCGCCCAGCCGAAGCGCAGCGTGGCGGGATGACGCAGTACCGTCAGCGTGCGATAGGCGTTCAGGGTAATCAGCCCCGGAAGCTGACGGTGCACCCATTCAAACCGGGCGGCAGGGGCGAGGCCGGACTCTTCGGTAACGATCTTTTCAAAGGCCGCTTTCAGGGTGTTGATGTGGGTAATCTGGCTTTCCAGCGCGTCGCGCGTTGTCGCATCGGTTTGCAGGCAGATCACGCCGGGCAGACGCACGGCGGCCTTACTGCTGCGGTTTTCTGACTGCTGCTGGATAAACAGGCGACGATAGTGCTTCAGCGCCAGCTCAAGGGCGGCGCTGCCGATGTGCTGTTCAACCGCGATGGTGTCCAGCGGGTCGTGCTCGGCACCTTTAGCCACCTCGGGCAGGGTAAAGACGCGCGCGGCCAGCAGACGGCAGCTCTGCAAACGTTCGGTCAGGGTCAGGAGCTCGTGTTCTATTTCCCGAAACGTGCTGTTCAGCCGTTCGAGGAGATCGTAGGTCGCCATAAGCACTCTCGTTAGTTACAACATACTTATCATATAGCACAGCGCGCCGGGTCAGGCCAGCGTGCGGTTGAAGTCAGGCAGGGACGGGAAGGGCGATGTTATGGTATACCGGCCAGCTAAAGCAGAAGCGCGCGCCGCCGAGCTCGCTCTCTTCGCAATGCACCGTGCCGCCCATCGCCTGCGCGATAGAGTAGACAATCGCCAGCCCCAGGCCGCATCCGCCAGTGGCGCGATCGCGGCTGGGGTCGAGGCGGACAAACGGTTCAAACACGGTTTCTCGCGCTTCCGGGGCAATCCCCGGACCGTCATCCTCCACCGTCAGGCTGGCCTGATTGCCCTGCAAATCCAGCCCAATCTGTAGCGTGCTTTCGCTGTAGCGCATGGCGTTGTTCATCAGATTGTCCAGCACGCGCTCCATCAGGCGCATATCGAGTGCGCCGTAATCACCCGGCGTGACGCGCGTTAACAGCGTGCGATGCGGGTTCACGCTCTGAACGTCATCGATGTGGGTTTGCAGCCAGGCAGGCAGGTCCGGCGTGCTGAGGTTCAGTTCGTTTTGCGGACGATCGAGGCGCGCGTAGGTCAGCAGCTCCTCGATCAGCGCTTCAAGCTGGCCGATGTCGCGGTTAAGCGCCTGAGACTCCGCCTCCGTCAGATTCTCGCTCATCTCCAGACGATAGCGCAGGCGAACCAGCGGCGTGCGCAGCTCGTGCGCAATCCCGTCGATCAGCTGCTTCTTACTGGCGATCAGGGCATTGATGTTATCGGCCATCTGGTTAAAAGCCACGCCCAGGCGTTCAAAGCTGGAACCGCTGTCGAAGTGGATGCGTTCGGTAAAATGCCCTTCGCCAAAACGCTGCGCGGCAGATTCCAGCTTCAGCATGTCCTGCCAGTGCGGGCGCATCCAGATAAAGACCGGAAACGCGAGCGAAATGGCGATAAAGGCCATCAGCGCCATGTCCAGCAGACGCATCTGGTGCAGATAATAGAGATAGGGCACTGGCCCGACGGCCAGCACGTAATGGCTGCGCGGAATACGCTGGATAAAGGTGTATTTCTCATCCAGCGCGACGATGTCCCCGTCGCGCAGACGCTGCATGGCGGGCGGATCCAGCTCAAAATCTTTTAACGGCTCGATGCGTAAATCGAACGACAGGTTTAGATCCAGCTCTTTGAGGGTTTTCGCCCAGTCGTGCGGCGGGATCTCTCTCAGCTCGCTGCGCATCAGATAGAGCGAGCTTTTCATCAGATCGTCCAGCGACTGCCTGCCCGCACGTTCGGCGGTGAATTTATAGACCAGCCCGACCAGCATGGTCATGACCAGGAAACAGACAAACAGCAAAAGATAAAACTGCACAAACAGCTTTTTCATTGGGTCTCACCGAAGAAACGCTTTGTGCAGAATATACATGAAAAACCGTCGATATTTTCATGTCTGTGAAGCGCGTTACATGGCAATTGCGCTGTTTTTTACCTTGGCGATGAATGTTTCCGTTACGGCCAGTCCTTCCGCAATGTGTATATCAATCACATCGGTACCGAATTCGTTAATCAAATCCAGCAGTATTTCGTAAGTCTGGATGAGCTCAAGGAGATCAAAGAGCGCTTTTTGATCGGCGCGTGAGGGGGAGGAATGGCTAAGCGCAGCCTGATTAACAATCCATTCAAGATTGGTTTTGATGGCCTCTACCTGACTGTAGCTATACATATTTCATGGGCTTAAATCCTCATTTCAAGATTTTATGGGAGAGGTATCGTGAGAGCTTCACGGTGAAAAAGAGTCTGCATGTCGCCGGGGCAGTGCTGGCTTTAGAAAGGATGGCTGAAGATTTAATTATGGGATAGTTCGCGTGCTTAGCAAGTTAATTGTTGCGCAAACGTAAAAATAAACGCGCGAAAGAGAGGACATCGCCGTGTAATGCCTTCATTTCGCGCACGTTATGCTAACCAGATAACGGAATCAGGTTTCCCAGGCGTGCGGGGCAAACAGATAACCCTTGTTACGCACGGTTTTAATGCGGTAGGGCTCGGTAGCGTTATCCTGCAGCTTTTTGCGCAGACGCGAAATCGCCACGTCAACGCTGCGGTCCATGCCGTCATAGCTCACGCCGCGCAGGTTTTTCAGCAGCGCGTCGCGGTCCATGATTTGCCCGGCGTGCGTTGCCAGCTCCCACAGCAGGTCAAAATCTGCGGTGGAGAGGGCGATAAGCTCGCCAGAGAGCAGCACCTGGCGGTTAATGGGGTCAATAGACAGCGTACCGAAGCGCATCGCTTTGTGCGGCGTCAGAGACGGCGCGGGCGCTTCGCGTTCGATGCTGGCGTGCTGGCGCAAATGCAGGCGCAGGCGGGCAAGCAGGACGGCAGGCGGTGTGGTTTTCAGAATGTAGTCATTGGCGCCCATCTCCAGCGACAAAATGTGGTTCATATCGCTGTCCAGTGAGGTGAGCAGGACGATAGGGCCCTCCCACCGGGCGCGCAGGTCACGGCAGAGCGTCATGCCGTCTTTGCCTGGCAACATAATATCCAGCAGTACCAGATCCGGATTTTCACGGACGACCACCTCTTCGGCACGATCGCCGCGAGGTTCAACAATGACGTCCATATCATGTTTACCCAGATAGGCGGCGATCAGTTGTCCGACCTCGGGTTCGTCTTCAACATAAACAATCTTATTCATACAGCGTCTGTTTTCGTGAAAAAAGCCAACATACACCGCGGAACCTTAACCTTCCATTAATCTTTCAAAATTAACGCCGGTTCCGTTATTCTGGCTCTTATTGTTATTTGATTGTTATAGGGAAAAGTATGGGGTTGGCGATCAAAGCCGCACTGGGCGCGCTGGTGGTGTTACTGATTGGCATTCTGGCAAAAACGAAAAACTACTACATTGCCGGGCTAATCCCGCTGTTCCCGACCTTTGCGCTGATTGCCCACTATATCGTGGCTTCTGAGCGGGGCACGGAAGCGTTACGCACGACCATCGTGTTTGGCATGTGGTCTATCATTCCGTATTTTCTCTACCTGCTTTCGCTGTGGTATTTCACCGGTTTTCTGCGTCTTCCCCTGGCGCTGAGCGGGGCGGTGGTCTGCTGGGGACTCAGCGCCTGGGTGTTAATTTTCTTCTGGAGCCGCTTTCACTAGCGCAGCGGGCGTCCGCCGTCCACGGCAAAGGTTCTGCCCGTGACGTAGCAGCTGGTGAGCAGGTAATCCACGAGGTCGATCACCTCTTTCTCGCCCGGCGCGATTTTCATGAGCGACTTATTCAGCGCCTGCTGGCGATACTCCGCATCATCGTTTTCGTTAAACAAAATCATCGCCGGGGCGATGGCGTTTACCTTCACCTCGGGCGCGAGCTTGCGGGCAAACGAGCGCGTCATATTATCCAGTGCTGCTTTACTGGCCGCGTAGGCGATGTGCTTGTCGCTGCCGCGCTCAACTACATAATCGGTGAAGTGAATAATGTCGCCCGCCGCGTGCCCATGGCCGCGCAGCAGATCCTGCAGAGCGTGGTTAAGCAGGTAAGGCGCATTGACGTGGATCTGCAGCATGGCGGAGAGCGTTTCGCTGAGTGACGTACCGGGTTTTTCGGCACGCCATGCGCTGGCGTTATGGATCACGGCGCGCAGTCCCGTCGTGGCGGCTTTTACCTTTTCCGCGAAAGCCAGAATGCCTTCATCGGTCGAAAAATCAGCCTGAATGCAGACCGCCCCGGCTTTGCGTAACCCTTCTATCGACGGGTATTCCGTACGGTAGCTAACAATAACCGGATGGCGAAGGTTGAGAAAGTGATGGGCGAGGGCGAGGCCGATACGGCGGCCTCCACCGGTAATCAGTATTGGGCGAAGCGGTGCATTTCCCATCGTATTCTCCTTAACAGTTCAACAATGGGAAAGGCGATGCTATCCCATTAACATCCAGGTTGCCGGTAGGGCAGCAACCAGTAACAGTCCAATTAATGCCATCTCACGGCGCTTCAGCGCGTTCTCCAGCTGATGCGTGCGGCGGGCGTAGATAAACACCAGCAGACCCGGTGCGTACAGCACTACCGACAGCAGCAGATGCATCGGCCCGGAAGCATACAACAACCACAGGCCGTAAATACAGGCTCCGACGCCCACGACATAATGCGCCGGGCGTGTGGCAATTTTTAACAGATACGCACCCACTAGGAAATAGGGTACCAGAATCATCTCCGAGGCGATGGTCAGCAGGGTGTTATAGTCTGAACCTGTGAGCCAGATCAGCACCAGACAGACCTGAACGCTGATGTTGGTCAGCCAGAGCGATGCCGACGGCGCGCTGTTTTGGTTTTGACGGGCGAACAGGCGTGGAAACGCCTTGTGCGTTGCGGCCAGGAACGGCACTTCAGCCGCCATGATGGTCCAGCTCAGGTAAGCGCCGCAGACGGAGACGATCAGCCCTGCGGCAATCACCACGTCGCCCCAGGGACCGAGCATTTTCACCATCAGGCCTGCCATTGACGGGTTACGCATTTCAGCCAGCTCAGGACGCGCCACCACGCCCAGCGACAGCAGCGTCACCAGCAGATAGACCCCCAGCGCTGCCAGAACGGCCAGCAGCGTGGCGCGGCCCACATCGCGTTTATTCCTGGCCCGGGCAGAAACCACGACCGCGCCTTCAACGCCGATGAACACCCACAGGGTAATCAGCATCGTGTTTTTCACCTGCTCCCAGACGGGCACGCCCAGCGCGATACCGGTGAAATCGAGCTTAAAGATGTCCATACGGAACGCAATAAAGGCCAGAACGATAAACAGGCCGAGCGGAACCAGTTTCGCCAGCGTCGCCACGAGGTTGATGCTGGCGGCCGTTTGTACGCCACGTAACACCAGCCAGTGGACGAACCACAGCAGCACCGAGGCGCCCACAATAGACTGCCAGGTATTTCCGTCGCCAAAGAGGCGCAGCTCAGGCGTATCGGTAAAGAAACTGAGCGCCGAGAAGACGATCACCAGGTAGGAGACGTTGGCGATAACGGCACATAGCCAGTATCCCCACGCGGAACAGAAGCCAATCAGCTCGCCGAAACCTTCACGCGCATAGGTGAAAATGCCGCCGTCCAGATCCGGGCGAATGCGGGTGAGCAGCAGCATGGCGAAGGCCAGCAGCAATATGCCGACACCCGTAATGCCCCAGCCAATGATGAGCGCGGATGGACTGGCAACGGCCGCCATATTTTGCGGCAAACTGAATACGCCTGCACCCAGCATTGAGCTTAAAACGAGTGCAGTCAGAGCACTCAGGCCAAGTTTCTTTTCCATTGGCTTCCTGTTATGAAAGGTCAAAATCCAGAATAATTATTTCGCTCAGGCGCATAAAAATGGTGGATCACACTAAGGCGCGGGATTTTACGGAGTGTAACGAATGCATGCAATGACGTGAGGCAGAAATTCAAAAAAAGTAACAAAAAAAGGCGGCATTGCGCCGCCTTTCGTAAACGATGATGTTACTTGTACAGATCGGCGCTGATGGTCACGTTGTTACCACGTTCCTGCCACTGGCGGGTGATGTGGTAGTACTTCGCCCCTTTCTTCGCCGCACGCTTCGCGACCTGGTAAGAGACTTCAGTCATGTTGCCGTAGTTGCCGGTAAACTTGATGCTGTCGAACGGCACCATCTGCGCTGCAGTGGCGTTGTTCAGCTCTTCAATTTTGGTACCGTCCGGCAGCGTAACGGAGTAACGGCCACCTTTCGTGGACTGCGTTTCGAAGAAACGGCCCACTTCAGCGCTTGGGGCAGCCGTCGTTGCTACGCCTGGAATTTCAACTTTCTTCGCTGCTTCGCCGCCTTTCGCTATTGCCGCGCGACCTGCTTCTGAATTCGCCGGGATGGCATCCGGGCTCTGCAGAACACGTTTTTTCGCATCTTTTTTATAGATGAACGCGGTAATACGCTGGTTGCCACCCTGGTTAGCATCGACCTGACGCACGATGAAGAAAGAGTAGGCCCCTTTCTCTTTCGCGGCTTTGGTGATGGCATCGTTCACTTCAGGCTGGCTGCGATAGAAGCCCTGAACAGTGACGGTGTCGTAAGGTTCCAGCTCAATCGCCTGATCTTTCGGCAGTTCAACAACACCGTTGATCACGCGGTTTTTCGGTGCGTCAGCTTTTGGCGCATTGTCTTTGAACAACGCGATCGTCACGCGCAGGTTACCGCTGTTGCCGTAATCGGACTGGTCAACGACATAAAACGAGGCCGCCCCGTTTTTATCAGCGGCTTTTGATGCAGCGGCGACGGCGTCGCCAATAGAATTATAACGACCCACAATGACCGTATGGTCAAAAGGTTTTAACGCTGCCGCTTGCTCCGGCGTTAACTCTGTTGCGGCATTCGCAGACAGGGCGGTCGCGGAAAGAAGTGCGGACGCCAGGAGTGTGTTCTTAAGCTTCATAAAAATGATCCTTCGCCTTGCGCAAACCATGTACTGGTATTGTTGTTAATTTGAGACGGTCCCGATTATTGCATTTAAAACCCGTCGCTGTCTGCGCCATTTTTCACTGCCTGTGCTTACTGAATCACCGAATTAGATAACATTTAGTGATATGTTGAAAAAACACGCGTTTGACAAGTAAAACTGATAAAGCATATGACTTTTACAAGTTAATTTAATGTTAACGAGTTGTTCTTTTATGGCGCTATATCATGTTTTTACCGCTTCGCTTGCGCGATTTATCGGTTCTGGCAGTGAATTTAAGGTAAATATCACTGTCAGTGACGCCGATCGCTTATTTTTCACAGATAAAGTAAGAAATAGTGTTTTCTGGCGGTAGATCACGGGCGCTATTTTCAGTAGGTTATAGACAGTTTGTTACTGTTTTATTTTCCGGGGTTAATCATCTCTCGTCGCTCGCGCGATGGCGAAAATTGATACAAACCGCGGGCATTTATCGATAAACCATCATCAAAAACCGATGGAAGGGAAAACTATGCGTATTGGGGTACCAAAAGAACGGTTAGCCAATGAAACCCGCGTAGCGGCAACACCGAAAACGGTGGAGCAACTGCTTAAACTGGGTTTTACGGTCGCGGTTGAAAGCGGCGCGGGCAAACTGGCGAGTTTCGATGACGAGGCCTTTATCCAGGCCGGCGCGGAAGTGGTCGACGGTGCTGACGTCTGGCAGTCGCCGGTGATTCTGAAGGTCAACGCACCGGAAGAGAGTGAGATTGCGCTGCTGAATCCGGGAACAACCCTGGTGAGCTTCATCTGGCCTGCGCAAAACCCGGAGCTGATGGAAAAGCTGGCGGCCCGCGGTGTGACCGTGATGGCAATGGACTCCGTGCCGCGCATTTCGCGCGCGCAGTCGCTGGATGCCTTAAGCTCCATGGCAAACATTGCCGGCTACCGCGCCATTGTTGAAGCGGCCCACGAGTTTGGTCGCTTCTTTACCGGTCAAATCACCGCCGCGGGTAAAGTCCCTCCGGCGAAAGTGATGGTGATTGGCGCAGGCGTGGCGGGCCTTGCCGCAATCGGTGCGGCAAACAGCCTGGGCGCTATCGTTCGCGCCTTTGACACCCGTCCTGAAGTAAAGGAACAGGTCCAGAGTATGGGCGCCGAATTCCTTGAACTGGATTTCAAGGAAGAAGCAGGCAGCGGCGACGGTTACGCGAAGGTGATGTCCGAAGCCTTTATCAAAGCCGAAATGGAACTCTTCGCCGCCCAGGCGAAAGATGTCGACATTATTGTCACCACCGCGCTTATCCCGGGTAAACCGGCGCCGAAGCTGATCACCCGTGAGATGGTTGACTCCATGAAGCCGGGCAGCGTGATTGTCGACCTGGCCGCCCAAAACGGCGGTAACTGTGAATATACCGTTCCAAATCAGGTAACCACGACCGCTAACGGCGTGAAGGTGATCGGTTATACCGATCTGCCGGGCCGTCTGCCTACGCAGTCTTCTCAGCTCTACGGCACCAACCTCGTCAACCTGCTGAAGCTGCTTTGCAAAGAGAAGGACGGCAACGTCACCGTTGATTTCGACGATGTTGTTGTGCGCGGCGTCACGGTGGTCCGTGAAGGTGAAATTACCTGGCCTGCGCCGCCTATTCAGGTTTCTGCTCAGCCTCAGGCGGCAACGAAAGCGGCGCCTGAGCCAAAAGAACCCGCCAAACCCGCTTCTCCATGGCGCAAATACGCGATCATGGCGCTGGTGATTATTCTGTTCGGCTGGCTGGCTGACGTCGCACCAAAAGAGTTCCTCGGCCACTTTACCGTCTTCGCGCTCTCCTGCGTCGTGGGCTACTACGTGGTGTGGAACGTCTCCCATGCGCTGCATACGCCGCTGATGTCGGTAACCAACGCCATCTCCGGGATCATCGTGGTGGGGGCGTTACTGCAGATTGGTCACGGCGGCTGGATCAGCTTCCTGAGCTTTATCGCGGTGCTGATCGCCAGTATCAATATTTTCGGTGGTTTCACCGTGACTCAGCGCATGCTGAAAATGTTTCGTAAAGGCTAAGGGGTAGCATATGTCTGGAGGATTAGTGACAGCTGCATACATTGTTGCTGCAATCCTGTTTATTTTCAGTCTGGCGGGGCTTTCCAAACACGAAACGTCTCAGCAGGGTAATAACTTTGGTATCGCCGGGATGGCGATTGCGCTGATTGCCACCATCTTCGGGCCGGATACCGGCAACGTGGCGTGGATCCTGGTGGCGATGATCATCGGCGGCGCGATTGGTATTCGCCTGGCAAAACGCGTTGAAATGACCGAGATGCCGGAGCTGGTTGCTATTCTGCACAGCTTCGTCGGTCTGGCGGCGGTGCTGGTGGGCTTCAACAGCTACCTGTATCACGAACCGGGCCTGGAACCGATTCTGGTGAACATCCACCTGACGGAAGTATTCCTCGGTATCTTCATCGGTGCGGTGACCTTCACCGGCTCTATTGTGGCGTTCGGCAAGCTGCGCGGGAAGATCTCCTCTAAACCGCTGATGCTGCCAAACCGTCATAAGCTGAATCTGGCGGCGCTGGTGGTGTCGTTTGTACTGCTGGTGGTCTTCGTGCGTACCGAAAGCATCGGCCTGCAGGTACTGGCGTTGCTGGTAATGACCATCATCGCGCTGGCGTTCGGCTGGCACCTGGTGGCGTCCATCGGCGGTGCGGATATGCCGGTGGTTGTCTCGATGCTGAACTCCTACTCCGGTTGGGCGGCAGCGGCGGCAGGCTTTATGCTGAGCAACGACCTGCTGATCGTTACCGGTGCGCTGGTGGGTTCTTCCGGTGCGATCCTGTCTTACATCATGTGTAAGGCGATGAACCGCTCGTTCATCAGCGTCATCGCCGGTGGTTTCGGGACCGATGGGTCTTCTTCCAGTGCGGATGAAGAAGTGGGGGAGCACCGTGAAATTTCTGCGGAAGATACCGCAGACATGCTGAAAAACTCGCACTCCGTGATCATCACTCCGGGCTACGGCATGGCGGTGGCGCAGGCGCAGTATCCGGTTGCGGAAATCACCGAGAAGCTGCGCGCGCGGGGCATCAAGGTTCGCTTTGGTATTCACCCGGTGGCAGGGCGTCTGCCAGGCCACATGAACGTGCTGCTGGCGGAAGCGAAAGTGCCTTACGACATCGTGCTGGAAATGGATGAGATCAACGATGATTTCGCCGACACCGACACCGTGCTGGTCATTGGCGCCAACGATACCGTTAACCCTGCTGCACAGGACGACCCGGGTAGCCCAATCGCCGGTATGCCTGTTCTGGAAGTGTGGAAGGCGCAGAACGTGATTGTGTTTAAACGCTCCATGAATACCGGCTATGCCGGGGTTCAGAACCCGCTGTTCTTCAAAGAGAACACCCACATGCTGTTCGGCGATGCTAAAGCCAGCGTGGACGCGATTCTGAAATCACTGTAAGTTGCGTTGAAACGAAAAAACCGCCGAATTCGGCGGTTTTTTTATTGCCGGATGGCGCTGACGCTTACCCGGCCTACGGTTTTGTAGGCCCGGCAAGCCTGCGCCGCCGGGCGTCAGGCGTTAATCGTCTTCCGGATCGTCCAGCTCAACCGGCGTCTGGTACTCATCCGGCTTAATGACCAGCAGGTCGCAGCGCAGATGGTCGATCACCTGTTCGGCGGTATTGCCGAGGAAGGCGGCAGAAATACCGGTTCGGCCAATGGTGCCCAGCACCACAATCCCCGCCTGCAGGTGTTCCGCCAGGTCCGGGATCACCTCCTCAGGCAGGCCTTTTTCCACGTGAGTCATTTTCTCATCGATGCTGAATTTCTGGCGCAGCGCTTTCATGGCCAGCAGATGCTGACCACGGATCGCGTCGTTATAGACGCTAGGGTCAAATTCAGGCAGCTCAATGGCAATGTTAATCGGGGTGACCGGATAGGCGCCAACCAGATGTACTTCGGTATGATTCACCTGATCGGCAAGCTGGATGGTCTCCTTCACCAGCTTCTCGTTGAGCGAATTGTGGTAATCCTCTTCGCTCGCGAGGTTTACCGCCACAACGGCTTTCCCGCCTTCAGGCCACGGCTGGTCTTTCACCATCCAGACCGGGCAAGGGCATTTGCGCAGCAGGTGCCAGTCGGTCGGAGTGAAGATCACGGATTCCAGCTTGTCGTGCTGGTGCGCCATCTTCAGCAGCAGGTCGTGCCCACCGGCGACAATTTCCTGGATGATGGCTTCGAAAGGTCGGTTATGCCAGACCACTTTAATATCAATGGGCACGCCCGCTTCCAGGTAATACTTCGCCTGTTCACGGATCCACGCGGTACGCTGGCTGATGACGCCCTGACGCATAGCGGTGCGCTCGTCAGGCGACAGAAGGGTGGTCATCTCATACGAGAAGTCATAGATCGGCAAAAACGCTTTGATTTTGCCACCAATCCGTTGATGTAAATACACAGCACGTCGTAATGCCGGCTGATCGTCCTGATTCGGATCGATAGCTACCAGCATGTTTTGATACTTGGCCATACAGGTCTCCTTACTACTGTCACCACAGTCTGTAATTAAAAGAGTAACCTATATATCCTGAATGAAACAGAGGGGAGGTTTTGCCAGATCAATAATTCATGAAAATTTATCAGAGGAAAAGTACCGTCGTCGTCACCGCGATAAACGCAATAAACAACAGCACCATCACCGCTATCGCAAAGGTCGTGGAATCCTGGACGTAGGTTTTTTCTTCCCCCTTCATCGGACCGACAAGCATGATCCAGATGAAGATAAAGGTCACAGAGGCAATCACGACTGAAACGAAAAACAAACTTTCTCTCAATTCATAACCTCAACGAGAACCTTTCGGGCGCTGTGTGGGGACGTGCTACGGTGAAAATTTCTTGAAACAGAAGTGATTATACCAGACCAATAAATCACAAGAATTTATGGTCTGGTCATCAACATGCGGAGAGTTACGCCACGTTGCGGGCGTGCCCGGCAAGAACGGCAAGCGCTTCACCGTTTTCGATAGTGATGTATTTACCTTTAACGGCCAGCATCCCGCTTTTCTGGAAACGGCCCAGCAGACGGCTGATGGTTTCCACGGTCAAGCCCAGGTAGTTACCGATATCGCCACGCGTCATCGTCAGACGGAATTCACGCGGCGAGAAGCCACGCTCGGCGAAGCGGCGGGAGAGGTTGTAGATAAACGCGGCCAGGCGCTCTTCTGCGTTCTTTTTAGAAAGCAGCAGAATCATGTCCTGATCGCCTTTGATCTCACCGCTCATCAGACGCATCATCTGCTGACGCAGGTTTGGCATCTTACCGGACAGATCGTCCAGGGTTTCAAACGGGATTTCGCAAACCATTGAGGTTTCAAGTGCCTGAGCAAAGCTCGGGTGATGGCCCGTGCCGATGGCATCAAAGCCCACCAGGTCACCCGCCAGATGGAAGCCGGTGATCTGCTCATCACCCTGTTCGGTGATGGTGTAGCTTTTGATGGTGCCAGAACGGATAGCATAGAGCGATTTCAGTTCGTCTCCCGCTTTAAACAGCGTCTGCCCTTTCTGAATAGGCTTTTTGCGCTCGATGATATTATCAAGCTGATCGAGTTCATGCTCATTCAGGGTAAACGGGATACAGAGCTGGCTGATGCTGCAATCCTGGCAATGGATAGCACAACCGCCAGACTGAATGCGTCGTATAATTCGCTTTTCCGGGATCATAGGTTTGCTCAAGCCTTAATTGATATTGGTCAATTTTAACATCTTTTTGGTAAGTACGTAAGCCTGACAAACCCTCAATAAGGACAAGAGACGGCAACCTGTCGCCATCTTCTTGAAATTCCACAGCTTGATTATGGATTTTTAGCCTAACCGGTAGAAAATTAAGCACAAAAAGCCTGGGAGCTAGAGCAGGAGATACCCTTCGTGACGCAGCAACCACTCTTTTCGCTGCACGCCGCCGGCATAGCCTGTCATGGTACCGTTGCGGCCAATGACGCGATGGCAGGGTACCACGATGCTGACCGGGTTAGAGCCGTTAGCGGCACCCACCGCGCGTGCGGCGCCTGCGCGGCCTAGCTGTTCCGCGAGCTGGCCGTAATGCATCACCTGCCCGCACGGAATCGACCGCAGGGCCTGCCACACTTCGCGCTGAAAAGGGGTGCCTGCCGTGGCGGTCGGCAGAGTATCGATGATGCTGAGATCGCCTTCGAAGTAGGCCGCAAGCTTGTCGCTCAGTCCGCCCGGGTTGGTGGCGCGGACACGCTCATAACCCTGCAAGCGGTAGTGAATATTGAGCAGTTCTTCCATGCGGTCGCTGTGCTCTTCCCATTCGACGGCGCGCAGGCAGAACTGCTCGTCCGCTATCACCCACAGCGGCCCGAGCGGCGTTGCAATCTTATCTTCGAGTAATCTCAGCATCCTCATTCCTTTAGTTCAGCCTCGGGTAAATCCCCGGCCCAATCGGCAGGCCGACAAGATACCATGCCACCAGCATCACCAGCCATACCCCTAAAAAGATAAGCGGGTAGGGTAAAACCAGCGAATAGTAGGTACCCAGTTTGGCCTCGGGTTTATAGCGCTGCAGGAAGCCTAAAAACAGCGGAACAAACGGCGAAACCGGCGCCAGCGGTATCACCGAGGAGTCCGCGATGCGGAACAGGATCTGGGCAAATGCAGGATGAAAACCCAGCATCATAAACATCGGCACGAAGATCGGGGCCAGAATCGACCAGATGGCGGAGCCGCTGGCGATAAACATGCACAGCAGGGATGACAGCAGCGCCAGGCCGACAAACGCCGGTACGCCGCTTAATCCGGCCGCCTCCAGCGCGTCGGTCAGGCCCACGGCCATAAACTTGCCCATGTTGCTCCAGTTAAACATCGCCACAAACTGCGCCAGCGGGAACACCATCACGATAAAGCCCGCCATCTCCTTCATCGGCTCGATCATCAGCTGCGGCAGATCGCCCTGGCGGCGGATTTTGCCGGTAGCGATACCGTAGGCGAGCGAAACGATAAAGAAAAAGAGGATAATCAGCGGCACAATGCCCTGAATAAACGGCGACGGCAGGACGGTATGTTTAACCGGATCGCGCAATATGCCGTTTTCCGGCACCACCATCAGCGCCACCAGCGCGATAAAGGCCAGCGAGACCACGCCAGCCACGCGCAGGCCGAAGCGCTGCTCCTTGCTCAGGGTTTCCAGCTTTTCATCGCTACGGCCTTCCCATTTACCCAGCCGCGGCTCGATGATTTTATCGGTAATCAGCCCGCCAACAATCGTCAGGACAATCACCGAGCTGGCCATAAAGTACCAGTTGTCGATCACGCTGACGTGCATTGCCGCATCGATGGTCTTCGCCGCCTCCGTGCTGATGCCGGACAGCAGTACGTCGGTGGTGACGATCAGCAGGTTAGCGGTAAATCCGCAGCCCACGCCCGCAATCGCCGACAGCAGGCCCGCCACGGGATGACGCCCGACGGCGAGGAAAATCAGCGCCCCCATCGGCGGCATGATCACCAGCGCGGCGTCGGAGGAGATATGGCTGAAGAAGGCGATAAACAGCACCATATAGCTGGCGTAACGCGCGCTGACGTGAGAAGCCATCTTCACCATTAATGCAGGCAGCAAGCCCACGCGTTCAGCCAGTCCGGCACCCAAAACCAGCGCCAGAATGGCGCCCAGCGGGGCGAAGCCGCTGAAGTTTTTGATGACGTTGGGTAAAAACCAGTGCAGCCCGTCAACGCTGAGCAGGTTTTTTACCGCCACCAGGCTGCCGTCAGCCGGGCTGCGCACGCTCACGTCTAAGGCGGAGAGCACGGCGGTGGCGACCATTAAAATCACAATCAGATAGATAAACAGCAGGAAAGGGTGCGGTACTTTATTGCCGATCCTTTCAACCCAGCCATAGAGCTTACCGGATGGGGAATGCGAAGGTATGGATGACATACTCATGGGCGTTCCTCGGGAGTGTTGTGTTGTTGTGTTGTGTTTTTTTATTTTAAAGGTGACGTTGTCACGCCCTGTGGGATCGGACACACGTACGGTTTTTCTTGTATTTGTTGTTCGAACTCTTCACGGCATTTTTTCAGCAGCGCCGCGTCCTGCAGCAGATTGAGCGCGGTTGCGCCCATCACTTTTCCGGCCAGCAGCATGCCTTTGTGGGCAATGGAGGTACGGCCCTGCGCCACCAGTTGCCAGGTGTGCAGCGGCGTGCCGACGGTAAAGCAGGGGCTGAAGCACTGGGCGACCGGCATTTTCCAGCTGACGTCGCCCACGTCGGTTGAACCCGCCAGCACGTTGTCGGTGATGGCATAGGGCGCGACTTCATCCACCAGCAGCGTCTCCTGATGGCGCCGGGCAAAGGCTTTACCCGCGTCACCGCCCGTCGCGGCAATATTTTTCAGGCTGTTTTGCAGATCGTTGGGCGTCAGGGTGGCGCGGATCTCGCGGGCAAAGTCGCATTCTTCGGCGGTCCATTCTGGCGTGCCGTAGTGCTGCAACGCGCGATACATCGCCGCTTCAAGCGTACGGTTCGGCAGGTAGCTGGAGCAGGCTTTATCAAAGCGGCACTCGACGGTGGTTTCGGTCATCATCGCCGCGCCCTGGGCGATTTTCTCGATGCGTTCGTAGATCTGCTGCGCATCGGCCATCTCCGGGGCGCGGATCAGGTACAGCACCTCGGCCTGCGCCTGCACCACGTTGGGCGAAATCCCACCGGTGTCGGTGATGGCGTAATGGACGCGCGCTTTCTCAATGATGTGTTCGTTGAGAAAGTTGGTGCCGGTGGTCATCAGCGTCACGGCGTCGAGCGCGCTGCGTCCCAGATGGGGGGAGTTGGCCGCGTGTGCCGCCACGCCGTGAAAACGCCAGGCGGCCTGAATATTCGCCAGCGTGCTGACGTTAAACATCCCGGCGAAGGCTTCCGGGTGCCAGGTGACGGCGGCATCAACGTCATCAAACAGACCTTCGCGCACCATAAAGGTTTTCCCGGAGCCACCTTCCTCGCCGGGACAGCCATAAAAACGCACCGTTCCGCTGCCGCCGTGCTGCTCCAGCCAGCTTTTCACCGCCACCGCGCCCGCAAGCGCCGCGGTGCCCAAGAGGTTATGCCCGCAGCCGTGTCCGTTGGCCCCCGGCGTGGCGGATTGCGCCGTCGCGCAGTGCGCCTGCTGGCTTAGCCCGGCCAGCGCGTCGTATTCGCCCAGCAGGGCGATGACCGGTTTCCCGCTGCCGAAGCTGGCGATAAAGGCATTTGGAATACCGCCGGCCTCGCGCGTCAGCGTGAAGCCCTCGGCCTCCAGCTCGCTGGCGAGCCGTTCGGCGGACCAGAACTCTTCAAAGCGGGTTTCAGGACGATCCCAGATCGCGTCGGCAATATCGGTTAACGTCCGACATCGCGTGTCGATCGCATCGGCAATAAAAGCGTAGTTCTCCTGCATTACACACCTCGCGTCCACGGGAAATTGAGCGCAGTTCGCGCCAGCGTTTCAATGGCAATCGCCATGACCTGCTCATCGAAGTCGAATTTTTCGTTGTGATGTCCGGCGCTCAAATCGGTGCCGAACACCATATAGGACGCCATGCCGCCGTTCTCCTGCACGCGGGCCATCATCAGCGTGGCGTCTTCGGAGCCTGCTGGCGCCTTTACCTTATCGATGGCGTGAATAACCCCGGAAACCTGGCTCGCCTGTTCGCGCAGGTAATCAACCCAGGCCGGCGTCGGCGCGCTGGAGGTTGCTGCACCCATCAGGCGCATCTCGGCGCGCACGCCGTAGAGCGCCGCTGCGCCGGTTATCACCGCCTGCGCGCGTTCAAAGACGTACTGATTAATCGCTTCGCTTTCGCCGCGCGTTTCAACCTTTATCAGGGCATTCGCGGGCACCACGTTGCGTCCGCTGCCCGCCTGCATCACCCCGACGTTCACCCGGGATGCGCCGTCGCTGTGGGGGGCGATGCTGTGCAGGGCGAGGGCGGCCTGCGCGGCGGCGAGCAGGGCGTTACGTCCGTCCTCCGGTTTACCGCCCGCGTGTGCGGCAACGCCTGTAAAGCTCACGTCGAACTTGGTGGTGGCCATAAAGTTATCGCTGCCGCAAATCACCGTTCCGGCAGGGACGCCGGTACCAATATGAATAGCCGTGAAATAGTCCACGTCGTCCAGCGCCCCGGCGGCAACCATGGCGCGCGCCCCGCGGGTGCCTTCTTCGGCAGGCTGGAAGATGAGCTTGAGGGTGCCGTTGAGCTGCGCTTCATTCTGCTTAAGCACCTGCGCCAGCCCCAGACCAATAGCGGTGTGGCCGTCGTGCGCGCAGGCGTGCATCATGCCCGCGTTGCAGGAGGCAAACCCGTCGCGGAACGGGCGATGGCTTTCATCCAGCGCTTCGCTTAAATCAAGGGCATCCATGTCGACGCGAAACGCCAGGGTTGGACCAGGACGCCCGGTATTGAGGGTCGCCACAATGCCGGTAAACCCGCCTTCAAACGGCGCCAGCCATTTCTCTGGCGCGCCCTGCGCCCGCGCGCGGGCAAACTCTTGCGCCAGGGTAGCGGCATCGGGCAACCCCATCCGGCTTTCGGCATCGACGACGTCGCGGCCCATCGCCAGTTCGTAGCCCAGCGAGTCGAGGATTTCCGCGACTTTCGCGGCCGTTCGAAACTCTACCCAGCCGGATTCCGCAAAATGGTGAAAATCGCGACGCCATGCGCTTAGCTGCGGGGATAGCGTCTGGATGTACTGCGCCAGTGTGTCCATATCTGTTCCTGTCATCATTAAAATATGTGAACTGCTTCACGCTGTGATAGTTTTTACTTATCACTAACCGATTTTTCACAGTTTTAACCGTTCAGGAATTACCCTCGCACATCCCTTTCCATTAAAGTAGATGACAGTTTCTTTACTCTGATAAACAACGGTTATCGGTCGGGCTATGACATTCCAGATTAAATTTCATCAAATCCGGGCGTTTGTTGAGGTTGCGCGTCAGGGCAGCATTCGCGGTGCCAGCAGGACGCTGAATCTTTCCCAGCCGGCGCTGACCAAATCCATCAAAGAGCTGGAGGAGGGCATGGCGGCGCAGCTTTTCGTGCGCAGGAGTAAGGGCGTCGCGTTGACCGAATGCGGCGAGGGCTTTTACCAGCGCGCCAGGTTGATTCTGGAAGAGCTGCGCGCGGCGCAGGATGATATCCGTCAGCGGCAGGGGGAGCTGGCCGGGCAGATCAACATCGGGATGGGGGCCAGCGTTTCACGCACGCTGATGCCCGCCGTTATCACCCGCTTTCATGCGCAGCATCCGCAGGTCAAGGTGCGGATTATGGAAGGGCAGCTGGTGTCGATGATCAATGAATTACGCCAGGGCGAGCTGGACTTCACCATCAACACCTATTATCAGGGACCTTACGACCAGGAATTTACGTTTGAAAAGCTCTTCGAAAAACCATTTGCGGTATTTTGTCGGGAAGGTCACCCGGCAATGGGGGCAACGTCAATTAATGAACTTCTGCATTATAACTGGACAATGCCGACGCCGCGGGGAAGTTATTATAAGCAATTAGAGGAGGTATTTAGCGATCGTTCGCAAATACCGCGAATTGGTGTGGTTTGCGAAACATTTTCTTCCTGTATTAGCCTGGTCGCGCAAAGTGATTTTTTAAGCATATTGCCGCAGGAGCTAGGCTGTGACCCGCTGCTGGCACACCGTCTGGTCATGCTGCCGGTTGTCGAATCGCTTCCTAAAGCAACCTATTATTTAATTCAGCGCCGTGATTCACGTCAGACGCCCCTTGCTGAGTCATTAATTACGCAGTTCAGAAGGGAGGTGAGGAAAATAGTCGTCGCGTGAAATACAGATTAAAAAAAACAGGATCTGCCCGACATCAGACAGACCCTATAGTACACACAGCAGTACGTCCTTTCGCCAATCCTGAGTATTATTTCCATGAGGCAGGTATATTTAGGTATAACACCTTTCCTGAAAAATGAAAGGCGGGCGAGTGATTGATTTCATGAAATTTTAACATAAATCACGTATTTTACCTTTGCTGAAATTTTAGTTAAGTCTGATTTAAGTTTATTTAATAATTACTATATATATTCATCAGGTTAATATTATTGCCGCGCATCGCCCTGTAACGGTGATTGAGGCCGGTCTCTGGCGCAGGTATAGTACAGTCCTCAGATGTAGCCGGAGGATGTCCATGAACCCTGACGACAAATCATTTTTTCTTGACGCCATGGAAGATGTCCAGCCCCTGAAGCGCTGCGCGGATATTCACTGGCAGCCCAGCCGCAATACGCGGACGCGCGAGGAGGTGGATAGCGAACAGCTGGATAACTTCCTGACGCTGGATTTTCTTGACGTGCTTCCCCTGGAAGAACAGCTGGCGTTCCAGCGCGAAGGGGTACAGCAGGGCGTTATCGATAAGCTGCGCTCGGGGAAATATGCCCGCCAGGCCAGCTTAAACCTCCTGCGCCAGCCCGCCGAACGCTGCCGTCAGATGCTCTATTCTTTTATTCGCCAGGCCGGACGAGACGGGTTACGCAATCTGATTATCATTCACGGGAAAGGGCGCGAGCAGAACTCGCATCCCAATGTGGTGCGCAGTTATCTTGCGCGCTGGTTAACCGAGTTCGAGGAAGTGCAGGCCTTCTGCGTGGCGCTGCCGCATCACGGCGGCAGCGGGGCATGTTATGTTTCACTGCGAAAATCGGATGAAGCAAAACAGGAAAACTGGGAGCGGCACGCCAAGCGCAGCCGCTAGCGGGCGATCTCCCCGCCCGCCGGTGACTCAGAACGTTTCCCAGTTGCTGTCGGTAGAGGCGGTAGTCGTCGCCGGGCGCAGCAGCTGTGGCGTTTTCAGATTGGCCGGGCGCGGGGCGACCGCTTTTTCTTTGCCGTTCAGACGAAACGCGGCTACCGCCTGGCGCAGCTGCTCGGACTGATCTTCCAGTGCCGCAGCCGCCGTGGCGGACTCCTGCACCAGCGCGGCGTTTTGCTGCGTCACGCTGTCCATCTGCGAAACGGCCAGGCTCACCTGCTCAATACCGCGGCTCTGCTCGTCAGAGGCAGATGAAATCTCACCCATAATATCGGTCACGCGGGTCACGGCGGCGACAATTTCCTTCATGGTGGTGCCAGCCTCGCTGACCTGCTCAGAACCGGTATTCACCCGGCTGACGGAGTTCTCGATAAGCCCTTTGATCTCTTTCGCCGCCTGCGCGCTGCGGCTCGCCAGCGTACGGACTTCACCTGCAACAACCGCAAAACCACGGCCCTGTTCCCCGGCGCGTGCCGCTTCCACCGCTGCGTTAAGCGCCAGAATGTTGGTCTGGAACGCGATGCTGTCGATCACGCCGGTAATATGCGCAATTTGCTGTGAACTGTCGGCGATTTCGTTCATGGTGCGAACCACGTTATCCACGACGTGACCGCCGCGCGCGGCCGTTTCAGAGGCGTTTTTCGCCAGCAGCGTGGCCTGACGGGCGTTATCGGAGTTCTGTTTAACCGTCGCGGTCAGCTCTTCCATGCTGGCGGCGGTCTCTTCGAGCGAGGCGGCCTGCTGCTCGGTGCGGGCGGAAAGATCGTTGCTCCCTGCGGCAATTTCGCCTGCGCCGGTGTAGATGGAATCCGTACTTCCCCGTACGGCGCTGACGGTGGTCACCAGCGACTGCTGCATCTCATGCAGGCCCGCGGCCAGCTGGCCCATCTCATTGCGACCGGAGATAGCGATCTCCTGCGTCAGGTCGCCCCCTGCAATGGCGCGAATATGGTCCATAATGGAGTGGAGGGGTTTTAACAGAAGATGTTGTAAACCCTGCCAGATGACCACCAGAACCGCGATAACGGCCAGCAGAATAGCCGCCAGCGTCCACTGCATCTGCGTGAAGCTGCTCTGGTTCTCTTCGGTTGCGGCCTTCAGCAGGGTATTGTTTTCGGCGCGCCAGCGGTTATAGACCGCTTCCATCTCGTCCTGCGCCTGCTGCGCGTCCAGATCGCCATAGGCCTGGTAGTTGTCGGCACGTAGATACTCAATCGATAAGCGCATCACTTCGTGCATCTGGTTCCAGGATTTCTGCATCTCGTCGGTTAATGTCGCCTCCTGGCCGTTAACCTGCGGCAGCTTCTGCCACTCTTTGTTATAGGCTTCGGCTTTTGCCAGCGAGTCGGCTGCGGTGCCAAGCAGTTTATTGATCGCCGCAAGGGAAGCCGGGTCGCGCTGGTTTTTCAGGTAGCGGATCGCCACCCGGGTGACGGTGACGCGCGTTTTCACCAGCGTGTTCACGCTGTCGCTCAGGCTTTCCTGCTGGGCATTGAGCACGCCGGAATTCTGGAAGTTATGGCGATCGTTGCTGACGGCAGAGTAGAACAACCCTCCCGTGACAACTTGCAGCAGACAGAATATGGTGAGGGCAAAGATAATACCGGTAATCACGTGCAAATTTTTCAGCATAGCGGTCGTCCGTTAGAAAGGATGCAGAGGTACACCAATACTATCGTCGTATAGAATTTAAACTTTAATTTAACTCGCGCTTAACTAAGGGCTCCGGTGAGGAACCTGTTGTAAATCCGGATCATTTTTATGAGGAAGGTTAACATGAGCAGCATTGATAAAAGCGGGACGTACGCGCTCGGGACGCGAACGGTAAAACGACTGGGCTACGGTGCGATGCAGCTCGCCGGGCCGGGCGTCTTTGGTCCACCGAAGGATAAGCAGGCCGCGCTGGACGTGCTGCGCGAAGCGGTGGCGGCGGGGGTGAACCACATTGATACCAGTGATTTTTATGGTCCCCATGTCACTAACCAGCTGATCCGCGAGGCGCTTCACCCTTACCGGGACGATCTGACGCTTGTCACCAAGATTGGCGCCCGTCGCAACGACAAAGGTGCCTGGCTGCCGGCCTTTTCCGCGCAGGAACTGACTCAGGCGGTGCATGACAACCTGCGTAATCTGCAGCTGGACGTGCTGGACGTGGTGAATCTGCGGATCATGTTTAGCGCGCACGGGCCGGCGGAAGGGTCGATTGCTGAACCGCTCTCCACCCTGGCCGAATTACAGCAGCAGGGTCTGGTGCGTCATATTGGCCTGAGCAACGTCACGGCCACCCAGGTTGCGGAAGCACAGAAGATGGTCCCGGTGGTGTGCGTGCAGAACATGTACAACATTGTGAACCGGGGTGACGACGCGCTGGTGGATCTGCTGGCGCAGCAGGGGATCGCGTATGTGCCGTTCTTCCCATTGGGAGGCTTTACGCCACTGCAATCTTCCGGGCTGAAGACCGTCGCGGATTCACTGGGCGCCACGCCAATGCAGGTTGCGCTGGCATGGCTGCTGCAGCGTTCCCCGAATATTCTGCTGATCCCAGGCACATCTTCCGTGGCGCATTTACGGCAAAACCTCGCGGCGGGGGAGCTGCGGTTGCCGCCTGAAGCACTGGAAACGCTGAATTCGCTGAGGGATTAAAGGTAACACGCGCAAAGCCTGGAGGGTGCTTCCGGCTTTGCGCGCTTAGGCTCCTGTCTGACTTTTCTGCCTGTGCAGCGCTAACGCTTCCGCCACAATCTCCTGCTTGCTCTTACGCGTCTCAAAGGCGGTGGTTCTGATGTACTCCATCAGATCGGGATCGATGCGGGCGCTCAACATCCTGAGATCGGCCTCCTTTGCCAGACCGCGTGCAACACGCTTGTCTGGATAGTCACGGGCTGGCATTGAAAATATTCTCCAGTAAGTCTTGTTAATTCGCTCGGTAAAATATGCTTTTATCTGATTCAAAAGTCAATGTGTAGTTATTGCATAGTGATGTTATTTTTTTATAAGTCATAAACTAGATGACTTTTATATGACTTTTGCTGTCAGGCCTGTTAACGGCGGGCAACGTTGCTAAATTAAAACCGCTCAAACTTCAACGCGTTTGGGTTCGCCTTTGGAAATGACCTTGATCCTTGTCCATAATCCGTAATACTGTATTTATATACAGCATCTGGCGAGAAAGGCATTATGGACACTCTCTTTTCTTATCACCCAAAACAAGACATTGAATTACCTTTGTATTTAGAACGCGTTGCCTGTGGTTTTCCCAGCCCGGCGCAGGATTATGTGGAGGATCGGCTCGATCTTAACCGACTGGCAGTAAGACACCCCAGTGCGACCTATTTTATCAAGGTGAGTGGAGACTCCATGATTGGGGCGGGGATCGGCGACGGCGATCTGCTGGTGGTCGATCGTTCGTTAAATGCCGAACACGGGGATATCGTCGTGGCGTCGGTCGCCGGTGAGTTTACGGTGAAAGAGCTACAGACCCGCCCGGTTCTGAGACTTCTGCCGCATAATGCCCGCTATCAGCCAATTACCTTTCAGTCTGAAGAGGAGCTGCAGATCTTCGGCGTCGTCACCCACACGCTCAAAACGCATAAACATGTTCGCGCTGGTTGATGTAAATAGCTTTTACGCCTCCTGCGAGCGGGTCTTCCGCCCCGATCTGCAGGGGAAACCCATTGTGGTGGTGTCTAATAACGACGGCTGCATTATTTCGCTGTCGCGGGAGGCAAAGCAGTTCGGCATAAAAATGGGTGAGCCGTATTTTAAATTCAAAGAAAAGCTATACCCGTCAAAAGTTTACGTCTTTAGCTCGAACTATGCGCTGTATGCCGATCTCAGCAGTCGGGTCATGCAGACGCTGACCGATCTCGCCCCGGCAATCGAGATTTACTCCATTGATGAGGCGTTCGTGAACGTTTCAGGGGTCAGCCACTGCCTGTCGCTGGAAGCGTTCGGTCACCAGATGCGCACAGAGGTCTTTAAAAATACGGGCCTAACCGTTGGCGTCGGTATTGCTCCGACCAAAACGCTGGCGAAGCTGGCCAACTATGCGGCGAAACGGTGGTCCGGCACTGGCGGCGTGGTCGATCTCTCAGGCCGCGAGCGGCAGCGTAAGCTGCTGGAAAAGGTTCCGGTAGAGGAGGTGTGGGGAGTAGGGCGGCGCATCACGAAAAAGCTCAACGCTATGGGGATCACCACGGCGCTGGAGCTGGCGGAAGCGTCGTCCTGGGTCATCCGCAAACATTTCAACGTGGTACTGGAACGTACGGCCCGCGAGCTGCGCGGTGAGCCCTGTCTTGATCTGGAGGAGTTCACCCCCACTAAGCAGCAAATCATCTGTAGCCGTTCGTTTGGACACCGTATTACCCAATATGAAGAGATGCACCAGGCCATTTGCGCCTATGCGGAACGTGCTGCGGAAAAACTGCGCGGCGAGCATCAATACTGTCGTTTTATCAGCGTATTTGTGCGCACCAGCCCGCACGCGGATAACGAAATTTATTACGGCAATCAGGCTTCTGTCACCCTGATGACGCCCACCAATGACTCGCGCGATATCATCCGCGCCGCCACGGAGGCGCTGGGGCGCATATGGCTCGACGGCTATCGCTATATGAAAGCCGGGGTCATGCTGGCGGACTTTTTCAGCAGCGGCGTCGCCCAGCTTAATTTGTTTGACGATAATCGTCTGCGCGCCAACAGCGCGGCGCTGATGGAGATGATGGACAGCGTAAATCATTCCGGTAAAGGGAAGATATGGTTCGCCGGGCAGGGTATCGAGAAATCCTGGGCGATGAAGCGTGAGATGCTGTCACCGGCCTATACGACGCGGTACGCCGATTTGCCGGTGGCGAAGTAGAGGATGGTTGCGTTATTTCTTTTGCACCAACCAGGTTGCCGCAGCCGCCAGCGCGCCGATCAGCGGCATTTCGCCCGCACCGGCCAGGAAGTTATGGCGATCGATCTCGTTATTTTTACGGATATCGGCAAGGCGGGTAAGCGCCTCTTTTTCATCCGCGGCGCCAATCTCCTCAAACTGTTTTTCAAACCCCTGAGCGATGAGCTGAGCGGCCGCATCGGTGTTTGCGCTCTCGATCGCAATCAGGTTCGGGCCTTTTTGGAAAAAACGGTAATCCGGCATACGTGCTCCAGAAAGAGGGGATACGGTAAAAACACTCTATTCCTGGCGGTTAAAAAATGCACGTGATTTCCGGGGGAACAATCAGTTTTTCTTGAGTATTTCAGGCAGTAACTGCTCGATCACGCTGACGACCTTTCTGACGCGCTGCGGAATAAAGCGGGCGTCAGGATAGATGGCATAGAGGAAGCGATCGGGTAACCGCCAGTCGGGCAGCACCGGTACCAGCGTGCCCGCCTGCAGCGCCCTGGCCACGAGCGGTCGCTGCATGCCGCCGATACCGATGCCGGATTCCAGCGCCTGCAGCAGCGCGTCGCTGGTGTTGGCACGGAAAACGGTATGCACGTTGATCTCGACCGTTTCCTCGTCGGCAATCAGGCGCAGGGGGGCATCCAGGGGAATACCGCTGAACCGTACGTGTGGCAGCGTGGTCAGCTCGCTGACGGCGTGTACCGCCTGAAAACCGGGAGCGGCAAAAAGCGCGGCTTCAATACGCGCCAGCACGCGAGCCGCGTGCGCCTGCGGAGGCTCACTGCCCAGCCGTATCGCGACATCCACGCCCTCCGTCACCAGGTCGGCAAGGCGGTCATCCAGGGAAATCATCAGCTGCAGTTCGGGATGCAGGCGCTGTAGCGCCAGCAGATGCGGCAAAATGATCTGCCCCAGGCCGCTCGGTAGCTGGACGTGGACGCGTCCCTGAACGCGATGATCGGCAGGATGTAAACGCCTTTCCGCTTCCCCCATAGCGTCCAGCACAAGCTGCATATCTCGCCGGTAACGTTCACCCTGTTCGGTCAGCTTCATCGTACGCGTCGTACGGTGCAGCAGCACCACGCCAAGCTCATCCTCAAGCGCCGCGATATGTTGACTGACAGCGGACTGCTTAATGCCGGTCTGACGGGCGGCCGCTGAAAACGAGCCCGCTTCAGCGACGCGTAGAAAGGTAGAAATGGCGGTGAGCTTATTATTCATTTAATGATTCTGCTTATAAGTGCCATCGGTTTCAGGGGATATCTCCAGAAAAAATAATAGATCACACTGCGTCTGTCACCCTTTCCGGAGAAACGCCATGAATAAGATGCAGCAACACAACGTCGCCCTGGTCGCGGGCGCCAGCGGCATTGTCGGCAGACAGCTGGTCAACACGCTCCTGCACCATCAGTGGGAGGTTATCGGCCTCAGTCGCCGCGAGGTAACCCATCCGGACGGCATTCCCGTGGTGAACGTCGATTTACTGGACGCGCAGGACACCGCGCGGGCGCTGCACGACCTGAACGGTGTCACCCACATCTTTTACAGCGCCTGGGCGAATGCGGCGAACTGGACGGACATGGTTGAGCCAAACGTCACCATGCTGCGTAATCTGGTCAGCACCCTCGAAAAAACGGCGCCTTTGCAGACGGTAAGCCTGATGCAGGGGTACAAAGTCTATGGTGCGCATCTGGGACCGTTTAAAACCCCGGCGCGGGAAAGCGATCCCGGCGTACCGGGTGCCGAATTTAACGCCGCGCAGCTCGCGTGGCTCAGCCAGTTTCAGCGGGGGAAACGCTGGCACTGGAATGCCATCAGGCCTGGCGTGGTGGGGAGCGCGGTACCGGGTAATGCCATGAACCTTGCGCTCAGCATCGCCCTGTACGCCTCCCTGTGCAGGGCGCTGGGGTTACCGCTGCGTTTTCCCGGTTCGGAACAGGCCTGGCACAGCATCGTTGACCATACCGACGCCGGGCTGCTGGCCGAGGCCACGGTGTGGGCCGCCGAGTCACCTGCGGCACAGAATCAGGCGTTCAACGTAAACAATGGCGATATCTGGCGCTGGAGCGAGCTGTGGCCGCGCATTGCACGCTGGTTTGAACTGGACTCTGCGCCGCCGGTGAGGCTGTCATTTCATCAGCTGTTTAACGGCTATCGCGGCGTATGGCGCGAGCTTGCCGAAGAGGGGCTGGCGGAAGCGGATATTCTGCAGCTGAGCGACGGGCGGTTTGCCGATTTTGTCTTTAGCTGGGATTACGACATGTTTGGTGACGGGAGCAAACTCCGGCGGTCGGGCTTCACGCAAATGCAGGCGACCGATGAGATGTTTTTCAGCCTGTTCGCGCGGCTGAGAGACGCGCGGATTATTCCCTGATGAGCCTGGGCGTCCTGGTGCAGGCCAGGACGCCGGGTGCTTACTCAACCGTTAACGCATTCACAACTTCGGCCACGCTTTTCACGCTGCGGATGTTCCCAATCCCCGTGCCGAGCGCGATATAGCCTTCATCGGTATTATCTTCAAGCATGCCCAGGCGCAGGCCCCGTAATCCTCCCATCGCCTTGCCCAGCGCGTCGTTGCTTGCGCCTGCTTTATCCATCGCCGCCAGTTTTTCCGCCAGCTTGCCGGGAAGCGCGCGGTAGTAATGGGGCACGGTGCGGAAAAGCAGCAAATCGAGGCCGTTGGCGGCAACGATTTTCTCTTTGACGCCCTGCGGCACGCGGCTTTCTTCCGTGCTGATAAACACCGAACCGGCAAACACGCCTTCCGCACCCAATGCATGGGCCGCTCTGGCGGTGCGGTTATCGGTAATGCCGCCCGCGGCCATCACCGGAATGTACTTCACGGCATCGGCAATCAGCGGCACGATGGAAAAGGTGCCAAGCACCGTTGCGGGTAACGTCCCACCCTCATCAAAACCGGTGGCGACGATAATGTCAGCCCCCATTTCTTCTGCGAGTCGGGTGTTCTCCGGCGTTGGGTTGATATCGCGGTAGATAATGGCGATACCCGCCTCTTTTAACTCGCGGAACAGCGCGGGAATAATGCTGCCTTCCCCGTAGCCCGTATACACCACGGCCCTGACGCCTTCGTCTTTCACCACCTGAAGAATAGGACCTGTCCAGACGTCATTAACGGCCGTGGGGATCAGGTTCACGCCAAAGGGTTTCTCGGTCAGCCGTTTGGTTTTACGAATTTCTTCACGCATTTTTTCGGCGGTCTCTTCCGGCGTGGAGACCGTGGTGTCGGCGGTTAAACCGGCATTGGGCCCCAGCACGCCGAGCCCTCCGGCATTGCTGACCGCAGCAACTAAACGGGCATCTGTGAGCCAGGATAACGGCCCCTGAATAACAGGTTTTTCGATCCCCAGGATCTGACAAATACGGTTATTTTTCATAGCAGACTCTCCCTTACGTTTGAATGGGGAAGAGTGTAGGGCGCAGGATTGTTAGGAAAAATAGCCAAAAACATTCATCACTGTTATAAATTTAATAACAATAATTTTATCGCGGCCCGCGACAAAAACATTCCTTATGCAAATAAACCTCTTTGAATCTATTCGAATTTTTATTGAAATTGTTGAGTCAGGCAGTCTTAGTCAGGCGGCGGAGAATCTGCAGGTCCATCGCCCGGCGGTCACCAAAGCGTTACAGCTTCTGGAGCAACACAGCGGCACGCGGCTACTGCAGCGCACAACGCGTCGGATTAGCCTGACCCCGGATGGGGAAGCCTTTTATCGCCGGAGCAAACCCCTGCTGGCGCAGGCGGACGAGTTACTGGAGTCGTTTGGTACAGGCCGGGCAATACACGGCCAGCTGCGTGTGGATATGCCGGTCTCTTTTGCCACGCTGCGGGTGATACCTAATCTGCCTGATTTTTATCGTCAGCATCCTGAGATCGACATCATTCTGAGCAGCTCTGACCGCCGTCGGGATATGCTGCGGGATGGCCTGGACTGCGTGCTGCGCGTGGGAGAGCTGGAGGACGGTGACTACATCGCGCGTAAAATCGGGAACATCAAAATCACGACCTGCGCCAGCCCGGCCTGGCTGGCAAAACACGGTACGCCAGAAACGCCGGATGATTTACGCAAACATCAGGCCATCAACTGGATTAATAACCGCAGCAGACAAATTCATCCGTGGACGTTTACCACGCCAGAAGGCATCGCGGAAATTACCCTGCCCGGTAAGCTTGTCGTGGATAACTCAGAGGCCTACATCGCGGCAGGCCTTGCCGGACTGGGGTTAATGCAGGGGATGAATCTCTTTCTCCAGCCTTACATAGACCGCGGTCTTCTGGTTGAAGTCCTGCCGGACTATCGTTCGCCGGACCGCAAGCTGTCACTGCTCTATCCACACCGTCATCTCTCCCGCAAGGTGCGGGTCTTTACCGAATGGCTGGAGAGTCTGGTGTGAAATCAGCCAGCTCGTGACACAGCGCGCCAATCTGTTCCACGGCGTTCAGCAGGCGGGGCGTGGGTTCGTTTGCGCAGTTCAGCCGCAGAAAGTGCGTTAACTCTGCGGCAGGTGAAAACAGGGGGCCAGGGCTGACGCCAATGCCCAGCGCCAGCGCGCGACGGTGCACCTCCAGCGCGTTGACCCGCTGAGGCAGTTCAACCCACAGCAGGAAACCGGCAGCGGGCACGTTAACGCGCGTACCGGGCGGAAAGCTCGCCTTGACCTGCGGCACGACGGCGCGAACGCCCTCTGCGATCCGACGCTTCAGCCGCCGCAGATGGCGATCGTAGTCGCCGCTCGCCAGAACGTCGCTCGTCGCCGCTTCCAGCAGCGGGGCGCCAGCCCATTCTCCGGCCATGCGGGCCTGTAAGACCTGCGGGGAGTAGCGTCCGGCGGCGATCCAGCCGATTCGCCATCCGGGCGCAAGCGTTTTGGACAGGGAACTGCAGTAGATCACATTCCCGCTCTGGTCGAACGCCTTGCAGGCCGGAGGGCGTTGCCCCTCGCCGACCAGGTCACCGTAAACATCGTCCTCAATTAAAGGAATTTCAGCCTCTTCAAGCAGGGCAACCAGTTCCTGCTTGCGCGCGACGGGCATGCTGGCACCCAAAGGATTTTGCACCGTGGGCGAGGCCAGAACGGCCGCGGGGCGGTGGCAGCGAATGGCGTCCGCCAGCGGTTCCAGCAGCAGGCCTTCCACAGGGTCGGTGGGGATCGCTAAAGCCTTAAGGCCTAAATCCTCCAGCAGCAGGAGCGTGCCAAAGTAGGCTGGCTGCTCAATCGCCACGACGTCACCCGGCTGGCACACGGCCCGAAGGGCCAGGCGCAGCGCCTGCGTCGCGCCTGCGGTAATAATGAGATCGTCCGCGCCGAACCGGGCTCCCCACTGGGCAGAGCGCGCGGCAATCTTGCTTCGCAAATCCCGCCTTCCCGGAGGCAGGCTGTAGCTCTGTCCATGCGCGTCCAGACGACGGCCCGCAGAGTGCAACGCCCGCTGCAGCGCATCTCCCGGCAGCCACGCGGGATCGGGCAGGGCTGCGCCCAGCGGGATCAGCCGGGCTTCTGCACTGCTGAACAGCGACCGGGCCACGGCGGACAGGGTGACGGGGACCGGGCCCGGCGTGGAACGCGCGGGCTCCGCGCACGGAGGCTGGCTGGTCTGACGGATGTAATAGCCTGAACGCGGGCGCGCAACGATCAGCCCTTCAGCCTCCAGGCAGCGAAGGGCCTCCAGCGCCGTCGGAAGGCTAACGCGCTCGCGTTCGGCCAGTTTGCGCGCGGAGATCATCCTGTCACCGGCGCGCAGCGCGCCGGACGTAATGGTAAGACGCAGCATATCCGCAATACGGCGATAGTGAGGAGAGGACTGGGACGGGGCAGACATGGGTAACTGTTCAGGCTAATTTTCGATAAAACTGACTATACAGCCAATGATGCGCGCCATCTATAGTGTCCGGCATGTTCAGGACAAGGAGGCATTATGCACAGCGATAATTTCAACATTTCCACCTATTTCAAACGCATAAACTACACCGGACCGGCGGGTGCCGATACGGCCACCCTGCATGCGCTGATGCGCCATCAGCTCTTTTCAGTCCCCTTTGAAAATCTGGACGTTCAGGCGGGCAAAATTGTCTCGCTGGCGCCAGACGATATCGCCGATAAGGTGTTAACGCAGGGGCGCGGCGGCTACTGCTATGAGGTAAACGGGCTTTTTGCCATGGCGCTGGAGGCGTTAGGGATCCCTTACCGCTTCGTGGCGGCGCGCCCGATGTTCTACCCCGCGCGGCGGCCGAAAACCCACATGGCGATCGTCGCTGAGGTAGATAGCCGACAGTGGCTTTGCGACCTCGGGTTCGGCAGCTACGGCATTCGTGCGCCGATGGCGCTGGATACGCTTGATGTGGATATCACGCAGGATTTCGACACGTTCCGACTGAGCCGCAGCGCGGAGGGTGAGTATCTGCTTGAGGCGAAGGTGGAGGGAGAGTGGGCCCGGCAGTACGGCTTTGATCTCACCCCTCAGGAATGGATTGACTTCGTTCCGGCCAACTACCTTAACTCCACGCACCCGGATGCCATCTTTGTGCAGAAGCGGGTGGTGGTGCAGCACAGCCCGGAGGGACGCCAGATTTTGCTGGGCGATATGCTGAAAACCATCACGGCGAACGGCACTGAAACGCGGCAGCTGGCGGAGGATGAAATCCGCCATGTCCTGAAAGACCGTTTTGCGCTGACCGCCGCGTAATCTGTCGGGGTACGAGGGGGCCTTAGCGCAGTCCGTCTTCTGCGGCGTTGCGGTGAGCTCCCCACTGTAACAGCAGGCTAAACGACGCGGGTAACACGGTCAGCGTCACCAGCGTCGCGACCAGCAGCCCGCCGATAATGGCATAGGCCATTGGCCCCCAGAAGACCTGATGAGAGATCGGGATCATGCCCAGAATGGCGGCGCAGGCGGTCAGGCAGATGGGTCTGGCCCGGTGCTCCGCAGCCGCCATAATTGCGGCATCGTTTGCCATCCCCTGAGCAAGATTGCTGTCAACCTCGCTAATCAGTATCACCGCGTTGCGTACGATCATCCCCGCCAGAGCGATGACGCCCAGCAGCGCGACAAACCCCATAGGCGTGCCGCCGGGCAGCATAGCCAGCACGATCCCCGGCAAGCCAAACGGGGCCATCAGGAGGGCCAGCAGCATCCGGGAATAACGCCGCAGCTGAAGCATCAGCAGCAACAGCATGATGACCAGCGTTACCGGAAGAACGGTAAAGACGGAGCTGTTCCCCTTATCCGATTCGGCAACCGCGCCGCCTTCTTCAATGCTGTAACCTGCGGGCAGGCTCGCGCGCAGCTTGTCGACCGCCGGACGCAGCGCCGCGGATACCGCTTCAGCCTTCAGCCCCGGAGCAAGGTCCGTTTGCACCGTGATGAAGGGCACGCGCTGCCGACGCCAGACGACCGGATCGTCCACGCCCCAGACCGGCGTCGCGACGGCGCTGAGCGGAATTTTTTTACCGTCATTCCCCTGAATCGTGAGCGAGGAGAGGGTGGCGGTGCTGTGACGTGCATCGTCCGTGGCCCGCAGCACCACGTCGACAAGGCGGTCGTTATCCCTGATGGAGGTGACAACGCTGCCGGACCAGACGGTGTTCAGCGTGCGGGCGAGGCTTTCTGACGATATTCCCGCCGCTCTGGCCGCCGTCTGATTCACCTTAAGGGTGATGACCCTCTCCGGCTCTCCGGCCGTCTGGTTAACGTCGCGTGAGAACGGAGACCGGCCAATCGCGCCCGTGAGACGGTTCGCAAACGCCCGAACCTGCAGATAGTCTGGCCCGCTCACCCGGTATTTAATGGGCCAGCCGACGGGCGGCCCCAGCTCAAGGGGCGACACGCGCGTGATGATGTCGCTAAACTGCGTCGCCAGGATCCTGTTGAGCTGCGCATGCAGACGATCCCGCGCCTCAAGATCCTTAGCCACCACGACCATCTGGGCGATATTTTCATTTTCCAGCAGCACGTCCATCGGCAGGTAAAAACGGATGGCGCCCGACCCGACGTACGTCGAATAGCGATCGATGTTGCCGTTGCCGGCCAGCGCCTTTTCCAGCTTTTCCACCTCTCTTAGCGTTTCCGACTGCGACGCGTTGGCCGGCAGCGTCAGGCTGACCAGCAGCTCGGGCCGGTCCGACGCGGGGAAAAACTCGCCCTGCATAAACGTCGTGCCGTACACGGACAGTCCGAGCGCGGAAAGGGCGAACAGCACGGTAGCGACCCGGTGACGCAGTGCCAGGCGTAAAAGCCGTCCGTATCCGCGCGCGATCCTTCCGGGTCCCGCCGCGTGATGTCTGACTTTTTCCGGCAGCAGCCACGTGCCCGTCAGCGGTGAAAACAGGATCGCGACGGCCCAGGAGCAGAGCAGGGCAATGAGCACCACCGCAAACAGGGAAAAACAGTATTCACCGGCGCTGGAGGCCGCAAAACCAACGGGAATAAAACCGGCAATCATTACCAGAGTACCGGTGAGCATCGGGAAGGCCGTCGTTTTGAACGCATGGGTGGCCGCGTGCCGACGGGAATCCCCCGCTTCCAGCCGGGAGACCATCGTTTCGACGGCGATCATAGCGTCATCCACCAGCAGGCCCAGCGCAATGATCAGCGCCCCGAGCGAGATACGCTGAAGGCCAATACCTGCGAGCATCATGCCGGCAAACGTCATGGCGAGCACCAGCGGGATGGCCGTCGCCACCACCAGCCCGGCCCGTAACCCCAGCGAGACAAATGAAACCGCCAGCACGATAACAACGGCTTCGATAAGCACCCGGATAAACCCGCTTACCGCGTCACTGACCACCGCTGACTGATCGGCGACTTTCACCATCTCGATACCGTGCGGCAGCCCGGCGCTGAGGGCCGCCATTCTGGCATTCAGCGCAGCGCCGAAACGCAGCATGTTGCCCGTTGGCGCCATCGACACCGCCAGCCCGATAGCCGGTTTGCCGTTTACCCGGTAAGCGGGGGCAGGCGGCTCGGCGATTTCCCGGGTGACGGTGGCAATGTCGGTCAGCGGAATATAGCGATTGTTCACGTGCAGCGTGACGGCGCGTAAGCTCTCTTCGGTCGTGAGCGCTCCGCTGACCTTGATCGCCATGTTCTCTTTTTCGGTACGCATCGTTCCTGCCGGGACAACGGCGTTTTGCGCCCGGAGGGCGTCGGCAATCTCCTGAATATCGAGCCCCATCCCGGCCAGGCGCGCCGGAGAAAAGGCGAGAACCCACTGCTCCTGCTGTTCGCCCAGCAGGGTGGTTTTGCCTATATCCGGCAGGGACATCAGCTCGCGCCGTATTGTCTCTGCGCGATCCCGCACCTCGCGCAGGGTGAAACCCTCAGGAATAAAGGCGTAAATTGTGCCGAACGTGTCGTCAAACTCGTCGTCCACGGCAGGGCCCTGCACCCCTGCAGGCAGGGACGGCGCGATGTCCTGCATTTTTTTGCGAACCTGATACCAGATATCCTGCACGCGTTGCGGGGGCGTATCGTCCCGGAGGTTGACGTGGATAACGGTGCGTCCGGCCCGGGTTTCACTTTCGAGATAGTCCAGCCAGGGCGTTTCCTGCAGCTTTTTTTCGAGCGTATCGGTGAGCAGGCGGGTGGTATCCGCCACGGAGGCTCCCGGCCACTGCGCGGAGACGACGGCCGTTTTGATGGTAAAAGCCGGATCTTCGTTACGCGGCAGCTTCTCATAGCAGAACACCCCCATCGCAATCACCAGCAGCATGAAAAAGCTGACCATCTGCTGGTTCTTCAGCGCCCAGGCGGAGAGGTTAAATTTGGCTTCCGGTCCTGTGTTCATGGCTGAACCTCTCCGGCAACCACCGGCTCGCCGGTGCGCAATGTGCTCACGCCCGCCGTAATCACCCGATCGCCGGGCTCAAGGCCGGAGGCAATCATGACGGAGGAGGCCGTATAGCTCGCGGGCACCACCGCGCGCAGCTGCGCCCGCGACTGCGGGGTAATCACAAAAACGGCCGGTTTGTCGCCAATGCGGGTCAGCGCGGACGCGGGAAGGGTGTACCCGTGCGGGGCTGACGATGGCAACGTGACGGTCACGCTGGCACCCAGCGCCATGACCGTCGGCGGGTTTTGCAGGGTGGCTCTGACGCGCCAGGTGCGGGTCTGAGGATCGGCCTGCGGGGTGATATCCCGCAGCGCGGCAGACGCCTGTACCGACGGGTCGCTGAGCAGGGAAACCCGCAACTCCGCCTTATCCAGAGGCGGGATCGCATCCGGAGTGGCAATATCAAACGCCACGTCGCGGGCTTCACCCGTTGCCAGCGTCAGCACGGACTGACCGTCGCTGACAACCTGCCCCGCAGAAGCGTTCACGGCCGTGATGACGCCCGCCTGCGGCGCGATCAGGCGCGTCCAGCCGAGGCTTTCGCGGGCATTTCGCCACGCGGCCTCGCTGCTTTTTAAGCGAGCGCGGGCGACAAGCCAGTCCGCACGGGCGCTGTCGAGCTGCGTGCGGGCTATCGCGCCCGTTGGCATGAGCTTTTGCATTCGGCTGACGTTAAGCGCGGCGACCTGCGCCGAGGCTTTAGCACCTTCATAGTCGGCCGCCGCGCTGTCGAGCTGGTTTTGCCCGGTCGTGTTGTCAAGCGTGGCCAGCAGCTGTCCGGCAGTGACACGGTCGCCAATATCAACGCTGCGCGTCAGTATCCGGCCCCCGGTCCGAAAGCTCAGGGTCGTTTCATCGTGGGCATGGATCTCACCGGTTCTTTCCAGCGCGGGAAGGATCTGGGCGGCCCCGACGACGACGTAGCGTACCGCTCGCGCAGGATCGGGCCTATTTTCGTGTTTATCACCGCAGCCGGTCAGCGGAAAAATCGTCAGCGCAAGCAGGGCCAGGGGAAGAAAATGCAGCCAGGAAAGGGTGCGCGCCACGCCGTACAAATGATGCAGGCAGTGGCGGAGGGAGAGAAAAAATTCGTCTGACATAACGCCGCTCCATAAAGGGAATGGCGTTATTAAATGCGCGCTACGTCGAGAAAGATTCGATGTTCTGTCAAGGCTTTATCAAGAGTGGAAATTTTCATTACCGGACGGATGCCAGGGCAATAAAATGCGCACGGCGAGGCCGCCGGTTTCCGGTAATGACGCGCTAATTTCACCCCCATGCGCCTCGCAAATCGCCCGGCGATGGATAAACCGAGGCCGCTGCCACCGGAATGCCGCGCGCGGGACTGCTCCTCGCGGCTAAAGCGTTTAAACATTTCCGGTAAGAACTGGGGCGAGACGCCCGGCCCGTCATCGCTAAATTCGAGGGTGTAGTGCCCGCTGGCGTAGTGCAGCGCCACCTCAAGGTGGCCGCCATCGCGCCCGTAACGTAGCGCATTTTCCATGAGGATCGTAACGACCTGTCCAAGACGGAACGCATCGCCTCTGAAGGGGCTGGTGCGCGGGTTGCGAAGCGTTATCCGGAAATGATGCGCGTCAGCCTGGGGCATGATCCAGGCAGCCCGCTCCTGAATCAGCTCATCCAGACAAAACGGCTGGTCCTCCAGCACGAGGTTACCCGCGTCGGCAAGCGAGAGAAGGTGAAGCTCATCGGTGAGGCGGTTGAGGTGCTGGAGCTGTTTCATCACCATGCCGAGCTGCGCCGGGCTGGCGTCAAACACGCCGTCTAACATGCCCTGCAGACGCCCGATGGCGGCCGTCAGGGGCGAGCGCAGCTCGTGCGCCATCGCGACGTGCGAGGCGCGGAGCTCTTTTTCATAGCGGGCGAGTTGCCCCGTCATGGAGTTAAAGTCGGTTGCAAAGCTGACCATTTCAGCCGGCGCATCCTCGATCAGTTCCGCCTGGCGGCCAAACTGCCCGTCGGCGACATCCTTTGCCGCATCGCGAAGGCGGCTGAACTGCAGCGCCAGCGGCCGGGCGTGTTTGAGCCCCATCACCACGATAAACGGGATCATCACCAGCACCAGCAGGGCCACCGTGGCCCAGTCGGCTGAGGCGATAGACGGCGTGGAATAGCTCAGGCCCCACCAGGTGTCCACAATCGAGTGGAAGCGGGCCGGATTGGCCTGCGGGTTCTGGCTGAGCGTCAGAAACTCCTGGCGGACCGCCGCTGGCATTTTGCCCATTATCCAGTAGTTCTGAACCGCATAGCGCAGCCACATGCAGGTGGCAATGACGATCACGCTGCCGATAGCCAGCGCCAGGATGCGCGCGCAAATCCAGCGCCACAGAGAGGAGTGCTGATTTTTAATCATGGCTGTCTGAACCTGTAACCCACGCCGCGAACGTTGATCAGCACGCCGGAGATCCCCGCCGCTTCGAGTTTTTTACGCAGGTTATAAATATGGGTGTCTACCACGCGCTCCAGCGCCTCGCTTTCCGGCAGACAGTGCTCCAGTAAATACTGGCGGGAGAACGGGTGCACCGGAGAACGCAGCAGCGTTGCCAGAAGCGAGAATTCCGTTGGCGTAAGATCGAGCATCACGGGCGCGTCGCCGCCGTTATCCACGCTCGCCACAATGGCGGCCACGTCCACCTCGAGCGTTTGCCAGCGAAGGATCGCTTCGTCCGTCTCTTTTTTACTGCTGCGCCGCAGCACCGCCTGCACCCGAGCCACCACTTCCCCCGGATGATAAGGCTTCACAACGTAATCATCGGCACCGTACCGCAGGGCACCAATGCGGTCGGGGGTATCCCCCATGGCCGTGACCATGATCACCGGCACATCGCTTTTACGACGCAGGCCAGCCAGCACCTCGGTGCCGTTAAGCCCCGGCAGCATCACGTCCAGCAGGATGAGGTCGGGCTTCCACCGCTGCGCCATATCCAGCCCGGAATGACCGTCTCCGGTAATGGTCACGTCGTAATTTTCCCGCCGTAAATAGGCCTCGAGCACGCCAGCCGCATCGGCGTCATCTTCAATAATCAGCACTCTTCTGGACAACATCCGTTCACCTTGACAATTTCTTAACACTATCCCGACGATTCATTGATTCAGCCAAATCATACTGCGCCAACGTTGTGTGGCCGCCCCCGTATCAGGAGGCGCCAGCGTCCGTATGGAGAGCAGTATGATAGCGATAAAAAAAGTCCTGTATATGTCCGTCCCGCTTCTGATGGCCGTGAGTTCTGGCGCGCAGGCGGATGATGGTGCCGCGTCCGATTCCTTAACCGTCGGGCTGGGGGGACAGTATGCCCCACGTTACTCAGGCTCAGACAAGCAGGTGTGGCAGGTGGTTCCGGTGCTGCAGGGTCGTAAAGGCGCTTTCTTTATTGATGCGCAAAAAGGGGGGGGATATGACCTGCAAAACGACACCGGCTGGTATTTCGAACACACGCTGGGCTACGACTTCGGAAGGGCTGATAAAAATTCTGGCTGGCGTGAGGGCGCAAACAATCTGAAAGGGATGGGAGACATTGATGCCACCCTGAATACCGGCCTTGCCGTCGGCTGGCAGGCGGCGCCATGGCTGAGTATGGAAGGCAAAGCGACGCTGCCGTTAACGGACAGCCAGGGGGGAAGCTATCAGGCTTCCGTTACGCTAATCCCGGTACAAAATAATCAGGACACGGTCGCCTTTCAGTCTGCGGCCCTGTTTGGCGACAGCCGTTATCTGAATACCTGGTATGGGGTCAGCGAGCAGCAGAGCCGCCGCACCGGCTATCGCCGCTATGCTGCGCCGGGTGGATTCTATGGCGTCGACACCAGCCTGACCTGGAGCCATCAGTTCGATGCCCACTGGGGAACGGTTCTGAGCGCGGACTATACCTGGCTTGGCGATCGTGCGAATAACAGCCCGATCGTGATGCGGCGCAATGAGGGAGCTGCAACCGCCGCTATCACCTGGACATTTTAAGTTCGAGGAGCACGAGTGGACGAGAGGATTATTTCTTCTTGTCCATCATCGCTTTTAAATCGGCAAACGGGTTAAACGTGGCGACGCCCACGTCTTTTTGCGCGTCTTCCCCTGCAACAACGGTGGTGCCGTACTGATCCGCCTCGGTGTATTTAGAATGCTCGTGATCGTGGCAAAACAGGCACAACAGCTCCCAGTTGCTGCCATCTTCCGGGTTGTTGGTATGGTCGTGATCGATATGGTGCACCGTGAGTTCGCGCAGATTGGAATAGACAAACTCGCGCGAGCAGCGTCCACACACCCATGGATAGATTTTTAATGCTTTTTCGCGATAGCCGCTTTCCAGCCGCGCGTAGTTTTTGGGGATCAAAGCCATTGCCGGTTTTACCTGCCATGAAAAGAGGGGGAAGATTATATCGCATTATGGAGCGGAATGACGAACCCCGCTATTCAGTCAATTTATTTGATGCTTTCCGTTAAATAAACGGCATTTATTCTTACCGGGTAATGCGTAAAGTGTATAGGACGCAAAGCATTATCAGGACACATGGTTATGAAAAAGATCGGGTTTTTATCCTTTGGTCACTGGACGCCTTCTCCGCAGTCCGGCACGCGCTCGGCGGCAGACACGCTGCTGCAGTCCATTGATTTAGCCGTGGCGGCTGAAGAGCTGGGGGCAGACGGCGCCTATTTCCGCGTGCACCACTTTGCCCGACAGCTTAGCTCGCCGTTCCCTCTGCTGGCGGCCATTGGCGCAAAAACGAAAACCATCGAAATCGGTACCGGCGTAATTGATATGCGCTATGAGAATCCGATGTACATGGCCGAAGACGCGGGCGCGGCGGATCTGATTTCCGGCGGTCGTTTGCAGCTTGGCATCAGCCGCGGCTCGCCGGAGCAGGTCATTGATGGCTGGCGTCATTTCGGCTATGTCCCGCAGGAAGGGGAAGACGAATCGGATATGGCGCGCCGTCATACTGAGGTGCTGCTTGAGGTGCTGCGCGGTGAAGGGTTTGCCAAACCCAATCCGCAGCCTATGTTCCCGAATCCGCCGGGGCTGCTGCGTCTGGAGCCGTATTCTGAAGGGCTGCGCGAGCGTATCTGGTGGGGTGCCGGTTCCAATGCGACGGCCGTATGGGCCGCAAAGCTGGGAATGAACCTGCAAAGTTCAACCCTGAAGGACGATGAGACCGGCGAGCCGTTCCATATTCAGCAGGCAAAACAGATCCGCGCGTACCGTCAGGCCTGGAAAGAGGCAGGGCATACGCGCCAGCCGCGGGTGTCGGTCAGCCGCAGCATTTTTGCGCTAATGGACGACCGCGACCGGATGTATTTCGGTGCCAGCCGCAACGACAGCGATAGCGTGGGCTACCTTGATGAGAAAACGCGTGCGATCTTCGGACGCAGCTATGCGGCGGAGCCGGATAAGCTGATTGAACAGCTGAAAAAGGATGACGCGATTGCCGAAGCCGATACGTTATTACTGACCGTGCCGAACCAGCTCGGTGTGGATTACAATGCGCACGTGATTGAATCCATTCTCAAACACGTCGCACCGGCAATGGGCTGGCGCGAGTAGTCGACGCGCAGAGATAGCGCGTGGCGTGATTCTCAATCTGTAACTATCCGGGCGCTTATCGCGAAGACAGGAGGGGCAGTACGTCCCTCCTGTCAGCGCTATTTATGGCTCATATCGCTCAGCAGCACGGCGATAGTTTGCCCGCCCGCCGTCTGTTCCAGGCCAATCTTGACGATAATGGTCAGCGGGACGGAGAGCAGCATCCCAACGGGGCCGAGCAGCCAGCCCCAGAAAATCAGGGACAAAAAGACCACCAGCGTGGAGAGTCCCAACCCCCGACCCATCATGCGTGGCTCAAGAATATTACCGAACACCAGGTTGATGACCAGGTATCCGGCCAGCAGGATCAGCGCGTCATAAAGCCCGCTGAAAACCAGCACCTGAAGGATAGGGGGGATCGCCGCCAGCACGGAGCCGATGTTGGGAATGTAGTTAAGCGCAAACGCCAGTAACCCCCAGACAAACGCAAAGCGAACGTCCAGCGCCAGAAGCATCCCCCAGACAACACCGCCCGTGACCAGGCTAATCGCCGTTTTCAGCACCAGATAGCGGGAGACGCTGTCCAGCGCGCGTTGAATCGCTCCCATTCCTTCAACCGGACGGACCATCATCTGCTGCAGCTTTGCCGGCAGCTGCGGCACCTCCAGCAGCATGAACACCACCGTTAAAAACAGCAGGAAAATGGAGGTCATGGCATTGGAAAGCTGCGCCAGCAGGCTGGTAACGATCGTCATGGCCGCGTTGGGGTCGATATATTTCAGGAGTTCCTCAACCGAGACTTCGATACCCGCGCGCTGCAGCCAGGGTTCCAGCTGCAGCAGCGGTATCGCCAGCGAAGAGCGGTACTTCGGCAGCGTTCGCGCCAGTTCATTGAGCGAGGTCCCCAGATACGCCACCAGCAAGACCATCGCCACAATGACGATGCTGATAAGCAGCGTAATCGCCAGCACGCGCGGGATGCGTAGCCGCGTCATGCGCTGCACCAGCGGGTTAAGGATCACCGCAACAAACAGGGCCAGAATAAAGGGCACAATAATGTCGGCGGCAAAACGAACGCCCGTCAGTACGATCACCAGCATGCCCAGCATGATGACAATTTTTAACCCGTTCAGGGTAATAATGGGTTTAGCCATGGTGACTCCGAAATTTTCTTTATATTTATAATAAAGGCGAAAGGCGTTGCAATAAACTAACCAAAATCAAACGGGATGGGTAAAGAATTGCAAAGACTTTGAGTAAAATCCTGGCTTATGGTACAAATCTGGTGTGTTTAACTACCGAGGACAATTTTCATCCGCAAAGACGAGAAGCAACAACGCGGATAATTGTAATTTTATGGACAATATGTTCAGGACGTACTCTTCAAACAATACCGCTGTATACTCCACTTCTTTCTGCCTGCTTTCTGGTGAGCAACACTGGCGCACCGCACTATAGTCATTTCTTCTGCCTGAGCTGGCGCAACGCGCTTAGCTGTCTGATTTCAATTCGTATTTTTTGGGTTTGCTGCACGCAGCGGGCCACGATGGATTATATTCTCAAGCAGGAGAAAAACATGTTTTACTGGATCCTATTAGCGCTGGCTATCATCGCTGAAATTACCGGCACGCTGTCTATGAAATGGGCAAGCGTCAGCGATGGCAACACCGGTTTTATTTTGATGCTGGTGATGATTTCGCTTTCTTATATTTTCCTCTCGTTTGCGGTGAAAAAAATTGCGCTGGGCGTCGCGTATGCACTGTGGGAAGGGATCGGTATTTTGTTGATTACGCTGTTCAGCGTGCTGATATTTGACGAAACATTAACAACAATGAAGGTCGCCGGATTAACGACGCTGGTCGCGGGTATTGTGCTGATTAAATCGGGTACCCGTAAGCCTGGCAAACAGCAGAAGGAGCAGAACCATGCAGCAGTTTGAGTGGGTTCATGCGGCCTGGCTCGGTCTCGCCATCGTACTGGAGATCCTGGCGAACGTTCTGCTGAAATTCTCGGATGGTTTTCGCCGTAAACTGTACGGCCTGATGTCGATTGCCGCGGTTCTGGGGGCGTTCAGCGCCCTGTCCCAGGCGGTAAAAGGGATCGATCTGTCGGTGGCCTATGCGCTGTGGGGCGGTTTTGGTATCGCCGCCACGCTGGCCGCAGGCTGGGTGCTCTTCGGCCAGCGCTTAAACAACAAGGGCTGGATGGGGCTCATCTTGCTGCTTGCCGGCATGATCATGATAAAACTCGCCTGACAGACCTCTCGCCATGATTTACAGGCAGCGAAATTCGCTGCCTGTATTACGCTTAGAAAAGCAAAACATGAAGAGGATGGCTGATGTATCGCACATTAAGCTGGCGCAATATTCCCAATGCGAGAACGTTGTTTGCCCTGGTCTTCATGGCGGGCATCGGCTTAATCATCTCCATCGTCGCACTGCTCTATCTATCCCTGCATCTTATCAGCACCAAAACCAATGAAATTGATGAACACCGCACGGCGCTTTCCGTGCAGGGGTCTATTCAGACCTCGGTTAACCGCGTCTCCTCTCTGGTGCTTGATAACGCCGTCTGGGACGATGCGGTGCGGGAGGCCTACCGTCCCACGCTCGATACCGACTGGCTGTACAACACCTGGGGTACTGGCTTTAAAATCAATAATCTCTATGACGGCACCTTCGTGCTGGATGAGCATTTCAACGTCCTCTGGGGATCGTTTCAAAGCCGGCCCTTTAACGAAAAAAACCTCGACTTCTTTGGTAAAGGCCTCAAAGCGCTTATTGACCAGCACGGGCGCGAGCTTGCGGGCGAAAAAAATATCTATGCCGGGATCAGCCAGACGCGCACCGGCGTGGCCTTTGTCGGCATTGGGCTGATTCGCCCGATGGTCGGCAGCTTACAGGTCAAGGACGGAACGCGCCGCTATCTGGTGATTACCCGCCATCTGAACGCCAGAATATTATCCGACCTGGGCGGCACCTTTCAGATCGATAACCTCCATTTTACCCCAGGCAAAATCAACGATCGCAGTATGCCGCTGCACAGTGCGGCAGGGGAGTTAGTCGGATATCTGAACTGGCAGGCGCGGCTCCCGGGCGCACAGGCCGCCCGGGCGGCATCGTCTGATATCAGGCAGATTGTGGTGCTGGTGTCGGGGCTGATTCTGCTCTTCATTCTGGTGAGCAGCGTGGGGCTGTACAAACTCGCGCGCGGCGAAAGCCAGGCGCGTCTGGTTGCAAGAACGGACTGGCTAAGCCATCTGCCGAATCGACGCGCGCTTATCGAGACGCTTGATCGGGTGCGTTTACGCGGCGATACCGACGTCAAAAGCGTAGTGTTTATCGATCTGGACGGTTTTAAAGATGTGAATGACATCTACGGCCACAGCGTGGGGGACGACCTCATCGTGGCGATAGCGAAAACGCTGAATGAACGCGTGCCGCCGGGTGGGATGCTGGCGCGCATGGGCGGGGATGAGTTTGCCATGACCATCGGCGGTGATGATGCAGAGGCGCAGGCTACCGCCTTTGCCGTTTCCGTGCTGGATTTTCTCACCACCCCGGTTCAGCTGGGGGAACGCACCATCCATATTGGTGCCAGCATCGGCATCGCCAGCGGAACTCTGACGGAATGCAACAGTTCCGAACTGTTTCGCCGTGCCGATATTGCCATGTATCACGCCAAAATGAGCGGGAAAGGGCGTATTACCCACTACGACGCAGAGCTGAACAGCGTCCGGGAACGCAAGCTGGCGATTGAAAATCAGATCCGCAGAGGCCTGGAGCGCGATGAGTTTGAGGTCTGGTATCAGCCGATCGTTGACGCCCGCAGTCAGACAATGAGCAGCGTCGAAGCGCTGGTCCGCTGGCCACGTCGCCCGGAGGGGCCGCTGGGTCCGGATACCTTTATCGCCATTGCGGAGACCAGCGGTCTGATTTACAAGCTGGGTCAGTTCGTGTTGCAGCGGGCCTGTGAGGATCTGCAGCCGTACGGTGAATTAAAGCTCTCCGTGAATATCTCCCCCGCGCAATTTCGCGATCCTGCCTTCGAAGAAAAAGTGGCCAGCGTGCTGGAGAGCACCCGTTTCCCGGCCAACCGGCTGCAGCTTGAGGTTACGGAGTCTTATGTACTGGAAAATCCGGAGCGAGCCCGCATGGCGATAGCGAATCTTAAAGCGCTGGGTACGGCGGTGGCGCTGGATGACTTTGGCACCGGCTATTCCAGCATTGGCTATTTGCGGCGTTTTAACTTCGATACCATCAAGATCGATAAATCCCTGGCCGGGCTGGTGGATAACGATGAACAGGCGGCCGCGCTGGTGAGCGGTACGGTGCGGATCGCCAATGCGCTGGGCATGGCGGTGGTGGCAGAAGGGGTGGAAACCGAGAAGCAAATGAAACTGCTGCGGCTGGCTGGCTGCGATCAACTCCAGGGATTTTGGTTCAGCCAGCCGATGCCAATTGAGTCAATCAAAGCGTTACGTAAGGTCAGACGCTGCTGATTTACTGCTGCGCCAGCGCTTCCAGCTGGTCGCGGAAACCGGTAACGGACAAGGCGCGGTTATCGGCGCGCCACCGGTCTTTTGCCGCCGGCGCAGAGCTCTGGACACCAATCAACTGCCAGCCATTGTCGGTTTTCAGCATCAGCGGCGAACCACTGTCACCCGGCAACGTATCGCACTGATGCGAAAGCACGCTGGTTTGCGCCCAGCCCGTCACAATACAGTCGCTGTGCGTATAAAGCGTATCCAGATGATCGACAGGATAGCCTGACTGCGTCACCTTTCGGTCGGCGGCTTTCAGCGCGGCGGTGAGGGCGGCCTTGTCGCCGTCAAATAACGGCAGCGGCGTAATGCCCGAAGGCGGGTAGCGTAAAACGATCAGGCCAAAGTCCCATGAGGCGGCCGCCGGTGGCACTATCCAGCCGTCGCCATCCGGCTTCAGGCGTTTGCCGAGAGACGGATCGACCCGTCCCTCAATGCCGTGGATTTCATAGCGCCAGGTCCCTTTTTGCGACACAAACCGCAAGGCAACCGCTTTATCCGGCTTGCCGTTTGGCGGCGTTAACAGGCAGTGGCCTGCCGTCAGGGCAAGCTGCGGGGTGATCAGCGTCGCGGTGCATAAGTTACCGCTGGCGGTTTCCAGTTGACCTATAGCATCCCAGGGGGCCTGGGTGGGATCGGCGACGCGCGTACGATCGTCATGACCGAAAAAAAGCGTCTTTAGCTCTTTCGCGCTAATGGTGTCATCACCGCCATCATCCGCATGTGAGAATCCAGAAAAAAGACCAAACGTTCCCAGTAACAACACAACAGATTTACGCATATCACACTCTGGTGGGGGTAATTATGATTATTAAAAGTGAACCCTATGAAAATACTATAGACGGGACAGCGCTAAAGTGGGAGTAAAATCAGCGTGCTACAATCAGGAAAGATAAAAATGGCTGGCGATGAGCGCGCATAAAATAAGCAGGATCAGAATCAGCTCAAACCGATAGCGTCGCAGCATACGCCCTCCGGAAATAAAAAAACGGCGCGGAACCTGTTCCGGTTCAGCGCCGGTTTACCAACGTGCCCCGAAGGGCACGGTTAAGCTTGTACTCTTACGCAGCTGGCTGTGCAGCTGGTTTAGCAGCTTCGTGTTTTACTGCTTTTTTGTGATGCTTTTTAGCAGCCTGAGCTTTCTGTTCTACAGCCGGTTTGGTCGCTTTTTTGTGGTGCTTTTTAGCAGCCTGAGCTTTCTGTTCTACAGCCGGTTTAGCGGCTTTCTTGTGGTGCTTTTTGGCAGCCTGAGCTTTCTGCTCGGTTGGTGCTGCGGTTGCTGGCGCAGCGGCTTCTTTTTTCACTGCAGCTTTGTGATGTTTCTTATGGTGAACCGCTTTTGCTGGCGCAGCGGTGGTGGTTGCAGCAGGCGCGGCAGCCGGTGCAGCAGTTGCGGTAGTGTCAGCAGCAAATGCAGCAGAAGACAGACCCATAGCAGCGGCAACAACCAGAGCTAATACTTTATTCATTCTCATACCCTCGAATTTGGTTTTTTCATTTAACCCCACTGCGGGGCCGTTGAAATAACTATATCCCTGTAAATTCGAGGTTTCCGTGAGTGATTGGTATCGGCGTGTAACCATATGTACATTGCCGGGGTTCTGCACGGACGACCCCCTCTCCCTTGAGGGAGAGGGCTGAGGTGAGGGGGAACATACGGTTCTTTTACTGGAGCTCCCTCACCCCGGCCAAACAGATTACAAATAGCGCGAGGTCAGATGTTCGCGGAAGTAACGGATATTCAGATCTTCGCCCGTCGCCTGGGTGATTAATTGCGACGTGCTGAAGCGGCTGCCGTGCTGCCAGATGTTCTGACGCAGCCACTCAAAGAGTGCGGAAAAATCGCCCTCAGCGATGGAGGCCTGCAGACCCGGCAGTGCGGTTCGGGCGGCATGGAACAGCTGCGCGGCGTACATAGCGCCAAGCGTGTATGACGGGAAGTAACCAAAACCGCCGTCGGTCCAGTGGATATCCTGCATACAGCCGTTGCGGTAGTTGTCTTTGGTGGATAATCCGAGCCAGGCCTGCATTTTCTCGTCCCACAGGGCGGGAATATCGTCCACCTCGATCTCGCCGTTGATCAGCGCACGCTCAATCTCATAGCGCAGCACCACGTGTGCCGGGTAGCTCACTTCGTCCGCATCGACGCGGATATAGCCAGGCTTCACGCGCTGGTTCCAGGCAATGAAGTTCTCTTCGCTGAATGCCGCCTGGCTGCCAAAGCGGGCGTGTACCGCAGGGAGAAGATGCCTGAGGAAGGCTTCACTGCGCCCCAGCTGCATTTCAAAGAACAGGCTCTGTGACTCATGGATCGCGGTTGAGCGCGCCAGCGCAACCGGCTGTCCTGCCCACGCGCGCGGCAGGTTTTGTTCGTAGCGGGCGTGTCCGGTTTCGTGGATCACGCCAAACAGCGCGCTGAGCAGCTCATCTTCGTCATAGCGCGTGGTGATGCGCACGTCTTCCGGGACGCCGCCGCAGAACGGGTGCGCGCTCACGTCCAGGCGACCGCCGTTAAAATCGAAGCCAAGCATCTTCATGGCTTCCAGGCCCAGCTCACGCTGTGTTGCCGTCGGGAAGGGGCCTTGCGGCGGAATAAACGACCGTTGAGCCTGTTTTTCGACCACGTTTGCCAGCAGGTCCGGGAGCCAGGACTTCATATCGCCGAACAGAACGTCCAGACGCGCGCTGGTCATGTCGGGTTCAAAAATGTCCAGCAGCGCGTCGTACGGCGTACAGCCTTTGGCTTCGGCCCGCAGGCGAGCCTCTTCGCGGCTGAGTTTGACCACCTCTTTCAGGTTGGCGGAAAAACCCTGCCAGTCGTTGGCGGGACGCTGAGTACGCCAGGCGTGTTCACACTTGCTGCCCGCCAGGGATTTCGCTTCCACCAGCGATTCCGGCAGCAGAGTGGCCTGCTGGTAGTGGCGCGTCATTTCGCGCAGGTTGGCCTGTTCGACATCATTCAGATCTTCACCTGCCGCCGCCGCTAACAGGTCGCCGACTTTTTTATCGGTCAGGATCTGATGTTGCAGGACGCTCATCTCCGCGAGTGCTTCACCGCGCGCGGCGCTGCCGCCCGGCGGCATCATCGTGAACATGTCCCAGCTGGCGATGGAGGAGAGGTGGGAGAAGCGGGAGAGACGCTGGAAGGTGCGGGTGAGTTGTTGGTAGTTATTGTTTTTCATGAAGTCCTCGTGTCTGAATCAGCCGATGACAAAAATTAGCATCGGCTTGATTTAAACACGAAGGCGCTGGAATGTTAATGCAGACGTTTATGCAAACTGGTGCCCACCAGCAGCGCCGCGCACAGCATCAGCGCGATAAACCCGCCCACCCCGTTCCAGCCGTAGTTATGCCAGAACACGCCGCCGAGGGTTCCGGCGATGCTGGAACCCAGGTAATAGCTAAACAGATACAGCGATGATGCCTGTCCTTTGGCGCGACGCGCGCGCGGGCCAATCCAGCTGCTGGCGACCGAGTGGGCGGCGAAGAACCCGGCGGAGAAGAGCAGCATCCCGGCAAAGATGAACCACAGCGAGGATAATAGCGTCAGCAGCAGGCCGAGTAACATCACGCCCGTGAATACCAGCAGTACCGGCCCGCGTCCATAGCGTGCGGTCATCGCCCCGGCTTTCGGCGAGCTCCACGTGCCGGTGAGATAGGCCACAGAAAGCAAACCGACAACGGCCTGATTCAGATGCCACGGGGAGAGCATCAGGCGGTAGCCTATATAGTTAAACAGCGTGACGAAGGCACCCATCAGCAGGAATCCCATCAGAAACAGGCGCGGAAGCCCTTTGTCGCGCCAGTGCAGGCGGAAGTTGATAAACAGCGTTTTCGGGCGCAGCGATGTCGGGCGGAAATGACGCGATTCCGGTAGAATTTTCCAGAACATCAGCGCTGATGCCAGCGCAAAACACCCGATTACCGCCAGCGCAATACGCCAGTTAAAGAAGTCCGTAAACACCCCGCTCAGCAGGCGGCCGCTCATTCCGCCAATCGAGTTCCCGCTGATGTAAAGCCCCATAGAGAAAGCAACAAAGCTCGGGTGGATCTCCTCGCTGAGGTAGGTCATCCCGACCGCCGCCACGCCGCTGAGCGAGAGCCCAATCAGCGCGCGCATCACCAGAATACCGTGCCAGCTGGTCATCATGGTCGAGAGTAACGTACAGACCGACGCCAGCATCAGCGCGGTTACCATCACCGGTTTACGGCCAATGGCGTCGGACAGGGGCCCGGTAAAGAGCAGGCCAATCGCCAGCATGCCGGTAGAAACAGAGAGCGAAACGCTGCTGCTGGCAGGCGATACGCCAAACTCATGAGAGAGAACGGGCAGGATCGGCTGAACGCAATAGAGCAGGGCGAAGGTGGCCAGACCGGCGGAAAAAAGCGCCAGCGTGACGCGCATAAATTGGGGGGTACCACGTTTAATGAACTGGACCGGCTGCGGTGCTGCGGGTAAATCATTGATATCTCTTGCCGGATCGATATCAATAGTCGTTGTACGGCTCACACTGTTTCCTTGCTTAAACATCCCCGTGATTTCTGGTGACGGGTATGACCATCTGTTCAGGGTAGGAAAATGTAAATATTCTGTCTAATATATTAATAATCTCAAATGATACTTTAAAAATATGAATATCGAGCTGCGTCATCTTCGCTACTTTGTCGCCGTCGCCGAGGAGCTGCATTTTGGGCGCGCGGCGGCACGGCTGAATATCTCTCAGCCACCGTTAAGCCAGCAGATTCAGATCCTGGAGCAGCAGGTCGGGGCGCGCCTTCTGGCCCGCACCAACCGCAGCGTGAGCCTGACGGCGGCGGGTAAGCAGTTCCTGATCGACAGCCGACAAATCCTGAGCATGGTCGATGACGCCGCCGCGCGGGCAGAACGGCTCTATCTCGGAGAAGCCGGAGAGCTGCGGATCGGGTTTACCTCGTCGGCGCCGTTTATCAGCGCCGTCTCGGAGACCCTTTCGTCATTCCGTCGCCACTTTCCGGATGTTCACATTCAGACGCGCGAAATCAACACCCGCGAGCAGATTGCCCCGCTGAATGAGGGAGCGCTGGATCTGGGGCTGATGCGTAACACCCAGCTGCCGGACACGCTGGCGTGGGAGGTGATCCTGCGCGAGCCGCTGATGGCGATGATCCCGCACGATCACCCGCTGGCGTCGCGTCCGGCGGTTTCGCTGGCAGAGCTGGCAAGAGAGCCGTTTGTCTTTTTTGACCCGCAGGTCGGGACGGGCCTGTATGACGATATCCTGGGGCTGATGCGCCGCTACGATCTTGCTCCGGTCATCACCCAGGAGGTAGGGGAAGCGATGACCATTATCGGCCTGGTCGCGGCCGGTCTGGGCGTGTCTATTCTTCCGGCCTCCTTTAAGCGGGTGCAGCTGCGCGAAATGCGCTGGGTGAGTATCGCCGAAGAGGATGCCGTTTCCGAAATGTGGCTGGTGTGGTCAAAACACCGTGAACAGAGCCATGCCGCACAGCGCTTCAAACAGCAGCTAATGAGCGCCTCTGCCGGGCGACATTTTCGCGGAAAATAGGGTAAAAATGTGCGGTAAATCACATGGCTAAGTAAATATTTGACGACGGCCATGCAAGTGCTTCACCATAGCCAACAGTTTATTTCGAAGCTCGAAAATAAGGGAGTACGAGGTGGTTGCTGATAGTCAGCCAGGGCATATCGATCAGATTAAGCAGACCAACGCTGGCGCGGTGTATCGCCTGATTGATCAGCTTGGTCCGGTTTCGCGTATCGATCTTTCGCGCCTGGCACAACTGGCACCTGCCAGTATCACCAAGATTGTCCGCGAGATGCTGGAAGCGCACCTGGTTCAGGAGACAGAAATTCAGGAGCCGGGCAGCCGTGGCCGTCCGGCGGTCGGGCTGGTGGTTGAAACGGAAGCGTGGCACTACCTGTCACTGCGCATCAGCCGGGGGGAGATCTTCCTTGCGCTGCGCGACCTCAGCAGCAAGCTGGTGGTGGAAGACCGGCTTGAACTGCCGCTCAACGCAGAAGAACCGCTCCTCGACGCGATTGTCTCGCACATCGATCACTTCTTTATCCGCCATCAGCAGCGGCTTGAGCGCTTAACGGCGATTGCCATCACCATGCCGGGAATTATTGATACCGAAAACGGCATCGTTCACCGCATGCCGTTTTACGACGATGTCAAAGAGATGCCGCTTGGCGAGGTGCTGAAAAATCATACCGGCGTGCCGGTCTATATTCAGCATGACATCAGCGCCTGGACGATGGCGGAGGCGCTGTTTGGCGCGTCGCGCGGCGCGCGGGATGTGATTCAGGTGGTCATCGACCATAACGTCGGGGCGGGGGTGATCACCGACGGACGTCTTCTCCACGCCGGAAGCAGCAGCCTGGTGGAAATTGGCCACACCCAGGTCGATCCGTACGGTAAGCGCTGCTACTGCGGAAACCACGGCTGTCTGGAGACCATTGCCAGCGTGGAAAGCGTGCTGGAACTGGCGCAGGTTCGGCTGAGCCAGTCCATGAGCTCCTCGCTGCACGGACAACCCCTGACGGTGGATTCCCTCTGCGCCGCCGCGCGTCAGGGCGATCTGCTGGCGAAGGACATTATTACCGGCGTGGGTAATAACGTTGGCCGCATTCTGGCCATTATGGTGAACCTCTTCAACCCGCAAAAAATCCTTATTGGCTCACCGCTGAGCCAGGCGGCGGAGATCCTCTTCCCGGCGATCTCAGCCTGTATCCATCAGCAGTCGCTTCCCGCCTACAGCAAAAACATTGCGGTAGAAAGCACCCAGTTTTCCAACCAGGGAACCATGGCCGGCGCGGCGCTGGTCAAAGACGCCATGTATAACGGCTCGCTGTTGATCCGCCTGTTGCAGGGTTAACTCTTTTCCGCAGATGTAAGAAAAATTGCGCTATCTCAAGCCGGGTAGCGCACGCATCCCGTAGACTTCCTCCACTGAATTATTTACCTGGTTTATATTTCGAAGCATACCCAAGAGGTGGAGTGAGTCATGCTTAAGCGTTTCTTTGTTACTGGTACAGATACCTCTGTCGGCAAGACCGTCGTATCCCGCGCATTGCTGCAGGCGCTGGCAGCAAGCGGTAAACGCGTGGCAGGGTACAAACCGGTCGCAAAAGGGAGTAAAGAGACGCCAGAGGGATTGCGTAATAAAGACGCCCTGGTGCTGCAAAGCGTCTCGTCGCTGGAACTGCCCTATCACGCGGTCAATCCCATTGCGTTAAGCGAAGAGGAGAGCAGCGTAGCGCACAGCGGCCTGATTAATTATCCCCTGTTGTCCGACGGCCTGGCGAACCTGAGCGAGAAGGTGGACCACGTGGTGGTGGAAGGGACGGGCGGCTGGCGCAGCCTGATGAACGACCTGCGTCCGCTTTCTGAATGGGTCGTGCAGGAGCAGCTTCCGGTGGTGATGGTGGTGGGTATCCAGGAAGGGTGCATCAACCACGCGCTGCTGACGGCGCAGGCAATCGCCAATGACGGCCTGCCGCTGATTGGCTGGGTAGCAAACCGCATCAATCCGGGCCTGGCGCACTACGCGGAGATCATCGACGTGCTGAGCAAAAAGCTGCCCGGGCCGCTGGTGGGTGAACTGCCTTATCTGCCCCGCGCCGAACAGCGCGAGCTAGCGCAGTACATCGATCTCTCTGCCCTCGGTGGCGTGTTGACCGTAGATCGAGTCGTGGCGTAACGTCCGCGACAGCACGGACGCCACCACGCAGGCGACCAGCAGGCCGGGCAGTAAAAAATAATGCCCGGTCATTTCACAGACCATCAGCGCCGACATAATGGGCGCATGCGTGGTCGCGGCGAGTAGCGTTGCCATCCCCGCCAGCCCCAGCAGAATCGCCGTCTCAGAACCCGGCAGCCAAAGCGCGAAAACCTGCGCAAACAGCATCCCCGTTGCCATCCCGACAAACAGCGTGGGCGTAAACACCCCGCCCGGCGCGCCCGATCCGCTGCTCGCCAGTACCGCCAGCAGCTTGCAGATAAACACCCCGGCAATCACCGACAGCAGCGGCGGGGCGAGCAGAAAAGCCTGAACCACGCTGTAGCCATTCCCCCACACCTTCGGCGTGAGGAGAGACAGCAGCCCGACGATCGCACCGCCCAGCGCTAATTGCCACGGCGGCGAAAGCTTGAGGCGCAGGAAAAGCCCGTGGCTGACGTCCATCAGCCACATCAGCAGCGGTCCGCAAAGGCCCGCCACCAGCCCCATCGCGACGAGAAGAGCATAATCGGCAGCGGAGAGAATGCCGCTCAGATGGACCGCGTAGAGCGTACCCGCGCCCGGTGCCAGGAGCTGCGTCGTAAGAAGCGCCACCACCGCCGCGATAACCACGGGGCCGAGCGAGGCCAGCATCAGCGTGCCAAACAGAATTTCCGCGATGAACAGACTTCCGGCTAACGGAGCATGGTAGGCGCTGGCCATCCCGGCCGCGGCACCGCAGGCTATCCATAATTTCCACTCGGATTTGGGCGTAAAGCGCCGGGCGAAAAGGGAGGCGGCGAGGGCGGCAAGCAGGATCATCGCCCCTTCACGCCCGATGGCGCTTCCGCTGGCCACGACCAGCAGCGAGGCAAGGGACTTCACAAGGCTGGCGCCGTAGTCAAACTGGCCGTCTCCGGTCTCCAGCGCTTCCATGTAATCGGTGGGGGCATGAGGCAGCTGCGCGGTCAGACGCTGCCATCCCCAGAGCAGCAGCCCGGCAGCCAGCCCGCCCAGCGCAGGCGTCAATGCGCGCCGCCAGGGCGAGAGCGACGCGGCGGCATTCACCAGGCTGCCGCTGTCGTTGCTGAGAAGCAGCCACTCCAGCAGGTACATGCTGTGGCGGAATACCGCCACGGCCAGCGCGGCCAGCACGCCGGTGACGGTGGCAATCAGCAGTCGGCGAAACATCGCGCGGATGTCAGGGTAAGTATGAAGACGTAGCATGGGTCGCGATTAAACGGGGACGATACCATATTGTGGCGGGAAATCGCGGGGTTAGCAAAAGGTCTGCGTGCGAAAAAGCCGGGCGATGCCCGGCCAGAAAGGTTAGCTGTCGCTATGAATATTCAGCGCCCGACGCGTGCGCCCGGAGCTCAGGTACTCGGCAATATAGTCCTGCGAAATCTCGCCGTTGTAGCGACCGTCCTCATCCACGATCGGCATCCAGCTGGTATTGCTCTCATACAGACGTGAAAGCACCACGCGCAGGTTATCTTCCGCCTTGCCGGTCATGCGGAACGGATGGAGAATGTCGGCGCAGGTACCGCTGGCGTTACGCGCTTCGCGACGCTTCACAAAGCCCAGCGGTTTACCGTGCTCGTCGACCACCGTCACGGCTCGAATGTCGTTATCATCCATGGTCGCAAAAGCTTCGGGAAGCGGAGTAGAGCCCCGCACCGTAATGGTCGGCTGCTGGTCGGTGACGTCGCCCGCCGATACCAGCAGCAGACGCTTCAGGGTGCGGTCCTGACCGACAAACGAGCCGACAAATTCGTTCGCCGGTTTCGCCAGCAGTTCATCCGGGCTGGCGCACTGCACGATTTTTCCCTGACGGAACACCGCAATACGGTCGCCGAGCTTCAGGGCTTCGTCGATATCGTGGCTGACCAGCATGACGGTTTTTTTCAGCTTGCGCTGCATCTCGAGGAACTGGTTCTGGATCACCTCGCGGTTGATCGGGTCCACCGCGCCGAAGGGTTCATCCATCAGCAGTACCGGAGGATCCGCCGCCAGGGCGCGGATCACGCCGATACGCTGCTGCTGGCCGCCGGACATCTCGCGCGGGTAGCGGTTGAGGAACTTGTGCGGATCCATCGCCACCATATCCATCAGCTCTTCGGCGCGGGTTTTGCAGCGCGCTTTATCCCAGCCCAGCATGCGCGGCACGACGGTGATGTTCTCTTCGATGGTCATGTTCGGGAACAGGCCAATCTGCTGGATCACGTAGCCGATGTTGCGGCGCAGGGTGACGGTGTCCATCCCGCTGGTGTCTTCACCGTTGATCAGGATCGTCCCGCTGCTTGGGGTAATGAGGCGGTTAATCATCTTCAGGGTGGTGGTCTTCCCGCAGCCGGACGGGCCGAGCAGGACGCACATTTCCCCTTCGGGCACGGTCAGGTTGACGTTATCGACGGCCTTAAAGGTCTGGCCGTGCTTCTGTGAAAATTGTTTGGTGAGGTTTTCCAGTTTTATCATTATCGAATCCCCTTTGGAGTCAGAACCACCTGCAGACGGTGCAGCAGCCAGTCGAGCACAATCGCTAAAAGACAAATCATCAGCGCGCCCGCAATCAACATGCGAATATCGCTTCCGCCGATGCCGTTGAGCAGCAGCAGGCCCAGGCCGCCCGCGCCGATCACGGCGGCAATCGCCATCACGCCGATGTTCATCACTACGGCGGTGCGGATCCCGCCGAAAATCACCGGCAGCGCCATCGGGATCTCAACCCAGCGCAGACGCTGCCAGAAGGTCATGCCGATGCCGCGTCCGGCTTCGCGCAGCCCCGGCGGCAGGCTGTCGAGCGCCGTATGGGTATTACGCACAATCGGCAGCAGCGAGTAGAGAAACACCGCCGTAATTGCGGGCAGGGCACCGATACCCTGACCGATCAGCGAAAACAGCGGGATCATCAGGCCAAACAGGGCGATGGACGGAATGGTCAGCACGATGGTGGCAATCCCCAGCACCGGCGTAGCCAGCCACCTGTGGCGGACAATCAGAATACCCAGCGGTACGCCGATGATGATGGCTAAACCTACGGCCAGCGCCACCAGCCACAGGTGCTGCAGCGTCAGGGTTAAGAGGTAATCCCAGTTGTCCAGAATGTAGTGAATCGTCTCCATAGCGCCTCCTACAGCAGCTGTTTGCTACGCAGGAAATCGCGGGCGACCTGCTGCGGTGACTGATGGTCGATATCCACCTTCTTGTTCAGCTCGGTGATAACGTCGTTGTTGAGCTGTGCCGAGAGGGTGTTAAGCGCCTCTTTCAGACCGGGGTTGGCCTCCAGCGTGTCCTTACGCACCACCGGCGTCACCGCGTAGCTCGGGAAGAAGCCTTTATCGTCTTCCAGCACCTTGAGGTCGAAGCCTTTTACGCGCCCGTCGGTGGTGTAAATCAGACCGGCGTCAACGAAGCCGTCGCGCACCGCGTTATAGACCAGACCGGGGTCCATCTGACGGATTTGCGGGCGGTCCAGATCCATCCTGTAGGCCGCCTGAAGCGGCTTCATGCCGTCGCTGCGTCCGGCGAATTCCAGGTCCAGGCCCAGCAGCCAGTTTTTGTCGGGGTTGGTTTTACGGACCTGCTCAATCTTCGCCACCATCTCCGACATGGTGTTGATATGTTCCGCCTCGGCGCGCTTGCGCTGCATGGCGAAAGCGTAGGTGTTGTTCATGTCGGCGGGCTTGAGCCAGACCAGACCGTGCTTTGCGTCCAGGCGTTTCACCGTCTCGTAAGACTCCTGCGGCGACATGCGCTTGTTGATATGGTTAAAGATGATCAAGGACGTGCCGGTATACTCCCAGGTCATGTCAATCTGCTTGTTGATCATCGCGTTGCGGGAGATCACCGTGGCAATGTTGGTTTGTGGCTGGACCTGAAAACCTTTCTTTTGCAGGTACTGCACGGTCATCGCCGAGAGAATGTGCTGCTCGGTAAAGCTCTTGGTCGCCAGAATCAGCGGGGCCGCCATCGCCTGGCCGGTGAACAGCGCCGCGGCACACAGCGCCGTCAGGCCGGAAAACAGTCTCATAAAAGCTCCTTGTTATTGTTATCGAGCGAGATGGGGACTCATCGCGCGGCCCAGCGCCGCCAGCAGGGTATCGAGGATCAGGGCGAACAGGGCGGTGGCCGCCGCGCCGAGGATCAGGGTCGGGAAATCGTTTAAGTAAATGCCGGGGAAAATCAGCTCGCCGTAGCTGCTGGCGCCAATCAGGAACGCCAGCGGTGCGGTACCGACGTTAATGGCCGTAGCGATGCGGATCCCCGAGAGCATGACCGGCCAGGCGGCTGGCAGCTCAACCTGACGCAGGCGCTGCGATTTGGTCATCCCGATGCCGTTTGCCGCTTCCAGCAGCGACGGCGGGACGGAGCACAGCCCGGCGTAGGTGTTACGCACGATCGGCAGCAACGAGGCGAGGAACAGGGCGATGATGGCGGGCGTATCGCCGATGCCAATCACCACCATCGCCAGCGCCAGAACGGCCAGCGGCGGCAGCGTGTTGCCGACGTTAAAGATTTGCATCACATATTCGGCGATACCCCGCGCGGCCGGACGGCTCAACAGAATACCGGCCGGAATACCCACCAGCAGGGCAAAAAACATCGACGAGAAAACCAGAATCATGTGCTGTTGCCCGAGATAGACCAGGTCAACCTGGCGCGCCCTGATCGTCTCCATCCCGATACCCCAGACGAGGAGGGCGAGAACCACGATAATGGCGCCGACAAACAGCAGCGAACGTTTGAGTAATGGGTGCATTGCGGTGTGTCTCCCTGTGCGCATGCGTTATAGCAACCACCGGTTGCCTGTTGTTATGCCATGTTTCGGCAGGGGTATTTCACCTATAGCAAGCGTTTGGGAAGGGTTCCAGCGAAGGGGCAAAATCAGTAACCCTATGAAAACAGTGACAACCTTGGGTTAAGCCTTATGGCATAAGGGCTGATTGAGGGTCAGGCAGAATAGTCCTAAAGCGAATTTTTAGATGTGACGGTGTCACATCTAAAGAACTCATACGCCGAAATTCGGACATTATCTTCACAGAGAGGCACGAACCCGTCGAACCCGCGTCGAGACGGTGATAATTGAAACGATAGCGACCACGGCAAGCATCAACCCGAGCGCCAGCATGGCGTTAAATCCGATCCACCTGAACAGCAGCAGCCCCGCGATACCGCCCGTAATAAACGAGAAAAGGGTGGTTAAGTGGGTTGTCAGCTGACTTTTTTGTGCCGCCGTATCTTTGGAGTAATCCCTGCGCAGCATCGCCACCAGCACCGAGGCCAGAGATATTCCCGCGTCCGTCAGCGTGCCGGTAATGTGCGTCGATCTCACCCGTCCGCCGGAAAGCTGCGTGGAGGTGGAGTTGTGGATGCCCATCAGGCCGCACAGAAAAAGAATAATCGCGCGGTTGCTGGTGAGGGCATGAAAATACATCTCGTAGAAAGAGACGCCGGTCAGCAATATCCCTTCGACAAACAGGATCTGGCAAAAAACCAGCCTGACGTTATGGATAATGCCCCATATCACAATCATGCGCGCAATAATGGCGCCTGCGACAAAAGAGAGAATAATCGAGCCGAAGAAAATCATATCGCTCAGGTCGGTGGAAGAAACTTCGCTGGATAATTGGGAGGTGTTGCCGGTCATGTGTGAGGGGAAAAAACCAAATGCCCCGAGGGCGATGGCATTGAGCAAACCTGCCGAGGTCGCCAGCCAGAGAGCAAGCCGGCGATCCTCCTTATGCGTTCGTTCTTTCTTGAGTCTAATCAGCAAGAATACCTCCGGGTTGAGCTTTGCCTGAATAGTCAGGCTAGCAAAGCGGTGCAGCGGGCTGTCCAGGATATGGCTTAATTATTATTCCCTCTGACGACTTTCAGGGTTTAGTAATTAAATAAAATATCCTTGCTCAACATGGGGGCGTAAATACTTTATATCATGCCGTTATTGCCGTGACGCAAAAACGCCGGGCGCTGGTTAAGGCGTTCAAACCAGGCCTCAATTGCGGGCACGTCGGGCTTATCAAACGGCGTCATTTTCCAGCGATTCACCGACAGCCCAAGCACCACGTCCGCAAGGGTAAACGTCTCGCCCGCCGCAAAGGCGCCGGTCTGCAGCAGCTGGTTTTCCAGAATGGTGATGCAGTGGTTCCACTCTTTTATTCCCGCCGCGATGCGTTCAGGGTCGTTAAAGTCCGGGTTTTTACGCCCCAGCGCCGGGAAGACGTAGCGCCAGGCGTTGTTAAATTCGGTTGCCTGCCAGTCCATCCAGCGCTCAACGTTAGCGCAGGCCTGCGGTTCTGCGGGCAGCAGATCGTGACGTCCGGCCTTGCGCGCCAGGTAACGGCAGATGGCGTTGGATTCCCACAGCACGAAATCGTCATCGATCAGCACCGGCACCATGGCGTTGGGGTTCAGGGCGCGGAAGGCATCCGTTTCCGTTGAGGCAAAACCGCTGCCGTAATCTTCCTGTTGATATGCGAGGCCCGCTTCTTCGCAGGTCCAGAGCACTTTCCGCACGTTGATTGAGGTGGTTTTGCCGAGGATGGTGATCATTGCGCAGGTGTCCTTTAGGGGAATGAATTGTCTAAAAACAATACACCAGTTGCACGGGGAAGGTTGGAGCAAAATTTGGTGGGCAGTGACTGGCCCGGTTCAACCGAACGTTTCTGGAAGGCGCCTCGCAAACCGCAAATTAACCGTGTGAAATTCAGGGTTATGTCTTTTCTTCAACCGATCGGGGTCGTAAAGTGCCAGCGTTGCGGCACATCCGCAACCGGGCGTAGGAACCCGTATCAACCATATAGTGACATTTCGTATGTCGCGGCAGTGTCGATCCCGTTACAATTACGGTGGCGCTGGCGGAGCAGCCGTAAGGCTGGCCGTTTTTCTATATGGGCGGTATTCCTACCTCTGTCAGCGCTACCCCCCGAGCGTAGGAACTCACTGGGTGGTTAAATGAACTGCATATAGAAGGGTGCCTTGTATGGCTACTATCCCAACCCTGAATTATCTCCCGTCTGACGAAAGCGTCATTCTGCAACTTATCTCCCGGCCGCTTCCGGCTGATGCCGATCTGTTTGTCGTCGCCGACAACTGCGCCGCGCTGGTGAGCGTGCTGGTCGAAATCGAAGATGCGAAGATGTTTACTGCGCTCTGCGAGCGCCTGCTGCACGCCCTGCGTAAGCTAAGAGAACTCTGCGATGTCGATCTGCCGCCAGACCTGATCGCGCAACTGATCGTGGGTGAGAAACTGAACTCCTGCGTGCCGGACTGCTGGCAGGACACCCTCACTCAGGTGGACTATGTTCTGGCGCTGACGCAAGCGGTTATGGGTGGAACGCTGCCCGATCACGTCGCGAAAGAGCTGACGGGCCTGCTGCACGATATGGTGTGGCTGCTGGCTGAGTTTGTGAAGGAGCCGCGCATCACTACACATTAAGTGCGCTGGCGTGGAGGGGCGGCAGCGCCCCTTTGAAGCCGTGAATAACGCGATCAGTTCCCGTTATCCAGCAGCGACGTACCGTAAGAGTTGTCGATGGTACAAAGCCAGCGACCGTCGCTTTCCTGCCGAAAAACATAGGTCGCGCGGCGCGACATTTCCGTTATCCCACCCTGACCATCAGGAAAACGCAGAACGGTTTCCATGATAACGAGGGCATTGCCGCCACCTTCGATCACCTGCATCTCCCCTTGTTCGACGATCAGCTGGTCCTGAAAATAATCAGAGATGGCAATAAACGCGCTGCGGATGTTTTCTTTGCCTTTAACCGTCATGCCGGGTTTAACCACCAGAGCCGCGTCGTCGGCGTAGTACTCCATCAGCGCGTCATAGTTTTTGGTGGTGATGGCGCGGTCGCAGGATTCGATTATCTGGCGTAGCGGGTGTGGGGTCATGCGCGATTCCTCGTTGATGGGGGGAACACGTATTAACGTAACAGTCTGGCGCGTTTGTATAGCTACCAGGTTTTGTGGCGGGTAGCGTGGGTGGAAAGTTGAGGGGGTAGGTAACGTTAGGTCTACTGTGAGTGACCAGCGGAAGTTCGCGATACTTTATGGATTCGTTGAAATGTTTTTTAGGGCCGCTAGCGTAGTTGGATATGAATCAGTGAGGGGCTGCTCGCGGCGTCACGAATCCCTGAATAATCAGACACCGGCAAAGTTCGTTAAATCCATATATCCGAGCATCAGCAATGAACCGCATATTGGATGCTGCTGTCTGTTCCACTTTTTTCGAATATCCATCGCCTCCAGACCAAGGGGGACAAAATAGCACTAGTGGAGAAAAACAAGGGACTGAAAAATTTAATGAAGGCTATTCCTGTCGATAACCCCGGAATAGCCTGTCTGACCTACAGTAATGACTCCAGTTTTTGTCGTGCCTGGCTTGTTAGCCGCTTAATGCCCAACGATCGGGAGATATCTGCAATTTGGTTCTCACCTTTTATACTCAGCACCAATGCGCGTAACTCTTCTGTAGGGATAGCATCAATCTGGCGAATATCATTTTCTGTTGCAGGCAAACGGAACGTATTCCAGTCTGCCTGCTGGGTTGTTGACTGCCACACAAAATTTTCACCAAAATGATCTGTCGCAACATGATAGTGCTGATCCACTAACTCCATTACTCTTTCCCGAATTAGTCTGCCAGCACGATTGAAACCGTGTACGCGTGCAATGCGCTGCACCAAAGTCGTTTCCAGCAGTGGAGATTCAGCTTTCACTACTGAGTCGATGAGTCCTCTTAGCGTTTCGTCATATCCACCGATGTAGAAGCGTTCGGCATCAACTCTGCTGTTCCATTCTTGCAGGTCATTAACGATGTATTTAGCGCCCTGAGTGAGCAGGGTAGTTTCCTGGGTCGATGATGAGGCGTATTTTAGCTCTGACACAACGGTCTCTGCGCTATCGTCGTCTTCAGGCTTTTTACTGGGTTGCTTAATCACTTCTACAGAAGCGGACATCTCTCCATCGTTGGCTCCCTGCACATTGACGCTAGTTAAGGGGAGATTACCCGACTCTGTAACCGCGGTTGTTTCATCGCTAATAGCAGCAGATTGTTCTGCTTCATCTGTGCGCATTGCATCAGTAGCTCTGGAGTCCTCAAGCAGGTCGCGAATGGCCGAATCAAGTCGATCAAGCGCACCTTCTTTATCAATCCACCACTCCGTTGACCAGAGGCGTAATAATTTCCATCCCAAGCCTTGCAGAATAGCGCTGCGAACTTTATCACGATCGCGAGCTGTGGCTGCACTATGATAGGTGGCACCATCACATTCAACGCCGACCAGATAATCGCCGGGTTTATCCGGATGAACGATCCCCAGATCAATACGGAAACGGGATACACCTATTTGCGGAACAACATTCCAGCCTTTCCTTCTCAGGCCATTAGCAACCGCTTCTTCAAAAGGTGAGTCATAGCCGCCAACCGATCCACGAACAGCCTGCGCCAGTGCTACCGGGCCCCTTTGAGCAAATTCTATGAAATGCTTAAGGTCGGCAACAGCACGTGCGCTGGTTCGATTGAGATCGATCATCGAAGAGTCGAATGAGGTGAATACCATCATCTCCTGACGTGCACGCGTGACGGCAACATTGAGGCGTCGCCAGCCTCCTTCACGATTGAGAGGACCAAAGCTCATAGACATCGTATTGGCACCGGGTTCGGTAGGGCCGAATCCAATACCGAGCATAATTAAATCTCGCTCATCGCCCTGAACTGTTTCAAGGTTTTTAACCACCACGGGTTCATCAAGCTCTTGCTGAAAGAAGGGCTCGATTGCTGGATGTTGCTGACGGGCTCTATCCAACAAGTCATTGATTAGTTTTTGTTGTTCAGTGTTCAGGGTAATAATGCCAATCGACTTACCTGAAGCAACAAATTTTTTATCAGTTAGACGTTTTACGGTCTCTGCGACAATGGCTTCGGCTTCGGCTTGATTGTGTCGACCTTTACCTTTCGAATAAACGCCAGCGACCTTGCACCATTGAACAGCACTTTGTCGTGTTTCAGACGCAGGGAAGGTGATCAGGTTGCCATCATAATAACGATGGTTAGAGAAGGTGATCAAACTTTCATGGCGACTACGGTAGTGCCAACTCAAACTATGATTGTATAACCCGGCGGCAAGGCATTCATCCAAAATGCTTTCCATGTCCTCTTCCACATCATCGTCGACATCACTTGCACCTCGATTGAAGAAACTGGTTGGCGGCATCTGACGTGGATCGCCAGCCACGACAACTTGTTTACCACGCGCCATTGCGCCAATGGCGTCCCAGGGGGAAATCTGTGATGCTTCATCAAAGATCACCAGATCAAACAAAGCCTGGCTGGAAGGCAAAAATTGAGCTACGGAAAGAGGGCTCATAAGCATGCAAGGTGCAAGTTTAGACATTGCATCACCCATCTCTGCTGCCATTTGCCGTACAGGCTTATGACGGCGAGATTTTTGTAATTCATGCTTCAGTAAGGCAAAGCCTCCCTGTTTGGCTATTTCATTTTTTGCGGGGATTACGCCGCACAGACGAGCGCGAATATAACGAACTGTTAACTTTGCCAGTCGATCGGTATGCTTGCGATAGGCCTCAATGTCACTCATATGTTCGGCAGGAACAAAATTATGGAGTAGTGGTTCCGAATCAATGACCCATGAGGCGAACCAGCGACAGTAGGCTGTTTCGAAAATCTCTAAGGCACTTGTTTCTGAGGTATCAAGATTAGCAAGCTCATCCAGCATGGGCATCATCCCCTGTGAAATCGCTTCCTCTCGCACGCGACTCCAGTCACTCCATGCTTTCAGAGCCGATGAATTCTGTATTATGTTTAGCGCACAGTTTCGCAATGTGGGGATCGACGGATTTTCTTCTTGCGTTTTTATCAGGCCACAGAAGGTTGTTTTAGCTTCGCTAAACCCGATAAGTGCAGTACGGAGGCTCTGGCATGAATTCGCAACCATACCGTCCGTTCCCAGTAAATCATTGCCATCAATAACCAGGGTTTTAACGGCATTGCGAATCCTTGCAAGTTGTTGTGGTGAGGACGCTAATGTGCCGAGTTTGTTGCGGATCTCTTCTGCAAGTGCCAGTGTCGCTGCTAATTTTTCGTAATCTGTTGCCAGGTTGTTCCAGCCCGGGAGCGTTGCCGTCTCGCTACTTATCGCAGATAGTCGTTGTGACAATGGCTGTAGCTGATCAATAACAGGTAAATCGGCAGCCAAATCCGGTGCTGAAGTGAGAGCATGTTGTTGCATTACTCCCTGGATAATTTTTTTGCGCGCGCTGGTGGCAAAGAACCAGAATTTTTTACCCGCTTGTGTTAGTGCTTGACGGATTTGTGGCACATTGATGTGTTGCCAGCTATCTGAAGGATAGTTGACCGACAACCGTTCTTTGGTGGTGTTTATCTCCTGTAGCAGAGCGATTGCAGTATGGGCTGCCTGAATACGGGCTGCCGCATCGGGTGTGAACATAAAACTGAGATCGATTCCATCGGCTTTGGTCAGGAGTTCACAAAAAGCGAGCAGTTGTGCCAGTTTATCGGGCTCTTTGCAATCCAGTTCAATTCCACTTGTCTCCAGTAGCGTATCAGCCGCTTGCTCCAGGTCTTCTATTTTTCCAGGTAGGGCTTTCGCGCTGACAATAAGTGATGACTGCCATCCGTTCGTCCAGTCTGTTTGTGCAATAGCGGCAAAATGTTCACCGTGTTGTTGAAAAGCAGCACGGTTAAGCTCTAAGCGTCTGGCTATCAGTCGGAAATAGTCCATTTGTTCTGCTGTATGCAGCGTATTAGCTGGCCATGTAAATCGTGGTGTCGCTGCATTGGCATCTTTTATAACTCGACCCATTGCATAATGTAGCGTTAAACCATTAGGCCAACGTTTATGAAGCAAACGAACAACGTCATTAAGTTTGTCACGAAGAGTTTGTAACTTGCTTGCTTCCTCATCCCATTCCTGGGTGGTCAACACGTCTCTTACATCCCACGCGCGTTCAAGTTGCTTAAGAAAATCCATCTTCGAGGTTTTACTGGAGTGTAACTCCAGGCAAAACTCACCTAATCCTTGCGCCTCCAACCTGCGGTAAACGACATCCAGAGCGGCTTTTTTTTCAGCCACAAACAGTACGCGTCTGCCCAGCGCAAGGTTGTGCGCAATCATATTGGCTATAGTTTGCGACTTCCCTGTTCCGGGTGGTCCGTCAAGCACAAAGTCGCGACCTTTTGCGGACGCCACTACAGCTGCAACTTGCGAGGAGTCTGCAGGTAATGGCAAAAAAAGGTCCTGTGTGCCTATTTCATTATCAAGTTCATCGACATCTATGATTTCACCGCTCTTGTCCAACGTGGCATTTTCCTGCCCACGCTCAATCAGGTATTTTACCAACGGGCTTTCCATCAGTTGCGGTGTGCGGTCGACAAGATCCTTCCACATCAGATATTTGGCGAATGAAAAGGTGCCGATCACGACATCGCGAGTGACCTCAAAGCCCGGGATATCACGGACTGCGCGGCGTATAACATTCCATATACCATCAACATCGATACCGCTTTCATCGGTTGGTAACTCGCCATCTAGCCCGTTGATTGTTAGCGCGAAATCGTTTCGCAGTAGCTCTAATAGCGTCAGATTGAAGCGAGGTTCTTCTTCCAGCAAACGCATCGTCACGCCAGAGAGCGCACTTTTCCGATCTAACTGAATGGGCAGAAGAATGAGTGGCGCGAAATAACTCTTAGGGTCATCGGCAGCTTTTTTCCATTTAAGGAAACCGACCGCCAGGAACAGTGTGTTGGCACCGCCTTCTTCGAGGTCACTTTTGGATTTGCGATAAAGGTCAATTAGAGAAGATTCAAGGCGTTCTTTTTCAAGAGAGGAGACAACTTCGCCACGTTCCAGCGCATTTTGTGCGTACTCATCACGTAAGTTCTCATGCGTCTGTTGCTGGTATAATTCTGCGTCTCGACCGCCCGTTTCAAGATTTGGCAAAGAAACAATACGCAGACGCTTACCTTCCGCAAGTTTATCTTCAAGCATCCCGGGGTTAGCACATAATAATCGTATGCCTTTCGCGCTTTCCGGCAAATGTAACAGGCGGTTCCGGGTTGTTAAATCTAGCAATTTTCGTTGCCATTGGACCAGTCGGCTTGTTGCACCTTTTTCATCAGCGATGTCGAGCTCAATATCAAATGAAGGTAGCTGTGGCGCATCTTCAAATCCATGAGAAATAATCTGTTCCGTATCGTTAGTCTGCCCAGTCGCACCCAATGTTCCCAGTGCTAATGGGCGAATTTTTTGCATTCGTGCGCGGCGTACATCAATGGCGGCGTAGAATTTATTTTCTGTCAGATGCTGTAGCGCCTCTACGGAAGCCTGAGTAAATGATGCCGGGTGCGCTTGTGTTGCCAGTGTCGTTTCAAATACGACCATCTCTTTTAAATCGATTCGTTTACGTACGGCTGAGACATCTTCGGTAACAAGTTGAGCAAACTCTTGCGGTTGTAACCACAGGCCGACAAAAGCATGACCTTCCGTTAAAAAGACCAGTGGATTCAGGCCGAGTTGTTCCAGAGCGGATGCAAATAAGAGTGTGGTATCCAGACACGTGGCAATCCTCGCCTCTGCTATGGTTCCGGGTGTTCGAATCTTCTGGCCGTTGTGTTCGAAGCTTGCTGGAGGAAGAGCATAACTGATGTTCATGTTGCAAATGGCAGTCCACAGGGCGGAGGCTATCTCCCAGACCCGAGTTCTGGATTTGCTTTCATAACCATCAAGGGCTTCTCTTTTTCCTGCACTACGAAGTACATCTGATGTGGCTTTGAGCAGACGATCAACCGCAGGGTCGTTAGGCGTAATGAAAGACGGCAACAATTCAACCATCGCATCGCCGCCCCATTCATTTTTTGCCAGGGCTTCAAGCGGATAATTAACAGTAAAAAGTTCATCCTCTCCCTGACGTAAACACAATGTAATTTCGCACACCACGCTTTCAGTCAACTCAGCCAGCCATTTTGCATCAAGCTTAATATCGCGATCGCGGATATCGAGTGTGGAATGAGGAAGCAAGCGATCAATTTTCCACTGTTTTGCTTCCAGCACCGCAGGTGTTGTCTGCAAATGCAACGTTAAGTCCTGGTACATTTGGTCAGATTCGTTATTTAGTACCAGTTCGCGTAACAGAGGAACTGCATTTTGGTGTGAAGTGAATCCCAGCTTATGGGCGACACTGACAGATGCCTTTAGGCTCATAAAATTCCATCTCCAATGAGAATATATCAGTCAGGCTATGTATGTTGATGGAGCAACCCGGTGTAGGACAGATCCTGCTGAATGGGGCTACCAGGCCAACTTTTCGTCGACATGATACATAACCTTAAAATTTGTTTTGATGCTTAATACGATAAAGGATTAAAGACACCTAAGCCACATGAAACTTAGGATTTATCCGCAGTTCACAACGATCTGTTAGAGAACGCGGCAATAAGACTGCGGATTGTTTCAGCTTCGATAATCCAGTTATTGGCAGGATTAAGAGGGCAATCTTCCCCTTTCGGGATATATTCATTAAAAATGAACGGTTAAATATTACCGCGACATTTTCTCTACGAGATATTTTGTCTATGCGTGATGACTAAAATTCTTACTGCGAGCCGATATTTCCCATTTGTCTGTCATCACATCAGTAGCCATCACAGAAAAGGACTTGGGTACATTGGGTAATTGGAAGCCGTGTATCACTACAGATGACGTTAGAGCTAAGCGTACTAAACCTTCGTGTCTTCAGGGTGTAATGTGCTTTTAAATAATTGACCAAACTAGTCATAGCATATGTGATGTCCGCTTCTGATACGATGAGGACCGCCCGAAGCAGACACCTAAACCCACCGTCCTTAACCGCCGCATCCACGAGTTTTGCAATCCTACAAAATAACCTGTAAGAGATTACTTTCGCATCATGACATGAACATTTTCCCCACACAGGAGAAGGGCGCCGTGACCCATAAAAAAAGGATCGTCGTCGTAGGGGCTGGGATCACTGGCGTATCCATCGCATGGCATCTCGCCCAGCGTGAATTTGACGTCACCCTCGTTGAACAGGATATGCCTGCGGCAGGTGCAACCGGTAGCGCGTTTGGCTGGCTGACCGGTGTGGTGAAGGATGATGCGGCCGACGTGTTTATCCGGCGCGCTGCACTTGCGGACTGGCACAGGCTGGAAGAACACATACCGGAACTTCACATTAAATGGAGCGGTTCGTTAACCTACGGCGCAGCATCCGGGTTCTGCCTGCAGGACGAACGTCTCCTTAGCAAGGCGGAGATTTCCCGCCTTGAGCCTGCTTTGAACAATCCTCCCTCAGAGGCCCGCTATGCTGCAAAAGATGGTGCCATTGATGCCGTCAGCGCAACACGACTATTGCTCGACAAAGCCTGTGAGAAGGGCGTCGTGCTGAATACCAAAACAACCGTTACAGGGCTTTGCATGACGGAGGGGAAGGTGACAGGCGTCCTGACCTCTCAGGGTAAACTGGATGCAGATTGCGTCGTTCTGGCCTGTGGTACAGGTATTCCAGCGCTGACTGAGCGGGTGGGGATTCCTGTTCCGGTTTTGTCATCGCCGGCCATATTACTGCGCTTTGCGGCCGCCCATAACGTGGTCAACACGATCGTCTCCGGTGATGATATTGAGGTGCGGCAAGCGCACAACGGGGATTTATTAGCCGCAGAAGATTACCCGGCAAGCGGCAATGTAAGAGAAACGGCGGAGGCTGCACAACGTGCGGTAAGAAGCAGGCTCAAGGGCGCAGAGTCGGCTGCTCTCATCCAGTACTCAACAGGAGAGCGTCCTGTTATTCAGGATGGGTATCCGGTGCTTGGTTTTACTGATGAGAGCAGGACGGTATACGTCGCCTCTATGCACCCAGCCGTTACGTGCGCAGCGACGATTGGCAGACTGGTCTCAGAGGAGTTAGGCGACGGCCAGAGCGATGAAATCCCGCAATGTTACCGGCCATCCCGCTTTAGCGTGTTACAGGGCTAAGACAAGGTTTTTGATCTTTTCCGCCTTTTCAAAATGGTCCAGCTTCATCTCCATAATCCACCAGTGCGCCACTTCCATAAGCAGTTCAGGATCGTCATTTTTATTAGAAAAAAAAGCATAGAACGAAAGCCCAACATCGCTTCCCTTAGAGGCGATTTTTGCATTACAGATCCTGATGATTTTTTCCTTCATTCCTTGGCGCACGCCATCTCCTTTACTCTTTACATATTCTGGCTAAAAAAAGCCGCAAGCAGATGGCTGCTTACGGCTCCAGGGTCGGTGATGATTTTTCTGACAATCAGGCCGCTTTCACAGCCCTGATTTTTTTCGTGTCAGCTGCGTCGGATTCTGTTTTATCCGTTGCAGCTGGTGCGTTGAGATCGGGAAGCTTGCTGGTACGTAGAATATGCTGCACGGTCTCTTTCTGCTCGGCGAGATACAGGCCAAGATTTTCAGCCTGCGTTTCATCCATCTGCATTCCGCTTTGCAATAGCCAGTCGGTGAACGCGTCTGCCATATCGAGCAGCTTGTCGTGAGCGTCAGCCTCTTTCTTACTGGCAAATGTCATTTTCTCTTCACCTTTTCTTACGACAACAAATTTTGTTTCAACAGCCATCGTGCACCTCGCTTTACTGTATTTATGTACAGTATAGCAGCAACAGATCGACGTTGCAGCAAAATATGTATTGCTAGCGTAGCTGCTGAGTTTCCGGGCCAGCCATGCTCCGCCGCCATGCCCCAGGCGCCTGACCATACTGACGCTTAAAGCTGCGGTTGAAGGACTGCTGGGAGTCGAAGCCCAGCGCGATCGCCACGTTCAGAATCGGCTCATCGCTGTGGGTTAAGCGTTCAACCGATTTTTGCAGCTTTTGCGCGCGGATATACCCGGCGAGGGGATAGCCCGTATGCTCTTTGAACAGGCGCTGGAGGTGCCATTTTGAGTAGCCGGATCGCCTGGCGACGGACTCAATGTCCAGACGGCTATCCAGGTTGTTGTCGATCCAGTCGAGTAAATCATGCATAAATGCGCCAGTGTTCATCTGGTTACTCCCACGCTGCCTGTCAAAAGGTATCTTTGTCTGTTGCATTAAAAGGTGGCGCGTTTTTGTATTAATTGCAAGTTTTATTGTTGCATTTAAATCCCTGACCGTAACGGGTCTTTTCACATCCGCTCAAATAGCACATAAAGTGCAACAATTATTCTTGCACTTAGTTAAGCGCCTTCCTACAATCGCCGCGATAGTGTATTCGCAACTGTTACAGTTTTGTGGCGATGAACGACACAAATGGCCTTGAGACAGCCACCGGACAAAGGAAGTGGCGCAGTGCCTCCTGCTGCGTCTTGCCCGGCGGCGACAATTACCGGAATAAAAATAATGAGCCTGCAAAAAACCTGGGGTAACTTTCATCTGAACGCGCTGGGGGCCATGTTGCTCTCCGTGCTGCTCGTCGGATGCGACAACAGCGTCGCGCAAAACGCCGCGCCGCCTGCGCCCGCCGTCAGCGCTGCTGACGTGGTGGTGAAATCCATTAGCCAGTGGGATAGCTTTAACGGCCGGATTGAAGCGGTGGAGAGCGTTCAGCTACGTCCGCGCGTGTCCGGCTACATTGATAAAGTGAATTACACCGACGGCCAGGAAGTGAAGAAGGGCGAGGTGCTGTTCACGATTGATGACCGAACCTATCGCGCGGCGCTGGAACAGGCGCAGGCGAACCTGGCGAGAGCTAAAACGCAGGCCAGCCTGGCGCAAAGCGAGGCTAACCGTACCGATAAGCTGGTCAATACCAACGTTGTTTCCCGTGAAGAGTGGGAGCAGCGTCGTTCGGCCGCCACTCAGGCGCAGGCCGATATTCGCGCCGCGCAGGCGGCAGTTGACGCCGCGCAGCTCAACCTGGACTTCACCAAAGTCACCGCGCCTATCGACGGTCGCGCCAGCCGGGCGCTGATCACCAGCGGCAACCTGGTGACCGCGGGCGATACCGCCAGCGTCCTCACCACGCTGGTCTCGCAGAAGACGGTTTACGTCTATTTTGACGTGGACGAGTCAACCTACCTTCACTACCAGAATCTGGCCCGCAGCGGACAGGGGGCGTCCAGCAACCACACGGCGCTTCCGGTTGAGATTGGCCTGACGGGCGAAGAGGGTTATCCCCACCAGGGCAAAGTGGATTTCCTGGATAACCAGCTGACGCCGAGTACCGGCACCATCCGTATGCGCGCGCTGCTGGATAACGCGCAGCGTCAGTTCACGCCGGGACTTTTTGCCCGCGTACGCCTGCCGGGCAGCGCGGAGTTCAAAGCCACGCTTATCGACGACAAAGCGGTGCTGACCGATCAGGATCGTAAGTACGTTTATATCGTCGATAAAGAGGGGAAAGCGCAGCGCCGCGACATCACGCCGGGCCGCCTGGCAGACGGTTTACGCATCGTGCGGCAGGGTCTGAACCCTGGCGATAAAGTCATCGTCGAGGGTTTACAAAAAGTGTTTATGCCGGGGATGCCGGTTAACGCGAAAACCGTTGCCATGACCGCCACCAGCGCCCTCAACTGATCCCTTGACCTGAGAATCCATCCATGGACTTTTCCCGCTTTTTCATCGACAGGCCGATTTTTGCCGCGGTGCTGTCGATTCTGATTTTTATCACAGGGTTAATCGCCATCCCGCTGCTGCCGGTGAGCGAATATCCTGACGTCGTGCCGCCAAGCGTGCAGGTGCGCGCGGAGTACCCGGGCGCCAACCCGAAAGTGATTGCCGAGACGGTGGCGACGCCGCTGGAAGAGGCGATCAACGGCGTTGAGAACATGATGTACATGAAGTCCGTCGCGGGTTCTGACGGCGTGCTGGTAACCACCGTCACCTTCCGTCCGGGTACCGATCCGGATCAGGCGCAGGTGCAGGTGCAAAACCGCGTCGCGCAGGCCGAAGCGCGTCTGCCGGAAGACGTGCGGCGCCTGGGCATTACCACCCAGAAACAGTCCCCGACGCTGACGCTGGTGGTGCATCTGTTTTCGCCCAACGGTAAGTACGACTCCCTGTATATGCGTAACTACGCCACGCTGAAGGTGAAGGACGAGCTGGCGCGCCTGCCGGGCGTCGGCCAGATCCAGATTTTCGGCTCGGGTGAGTACGCGATGCGCGTCTGGCTGGACCCTAACAAAGTGGCGGCCCGCGGGCTGACCGCGTCGGACGTGGTCACGGCGATGCAGGAGCAGAACGTGCAGGTGTCCGCCGGACAGCTTGGCGCCGAGCCGCTGCCGAAAGAGAGCGATTTCCTGATCTCCATTAACGCCCAGGGCCGTCTGCATACCGAAGAAGAGTTCGGCAATATTGTCCTGAAAACGACGCAGGACGGTACGGTCGTCCGCCTGCGCGACGTGGCGCGTATCGAAATGGGGTCCGGCAGCTATGCGCTGCGTTCCCAGCTGAACAATAAAGACGCGGTCGGGATTGGTATCTTCCAGTCGCCGGGGGCGAACGCCATCGATTTGTCTAACGCGGTGCGTGCGAAAATGGACGAGCTGTCCACGCGCTTCCCGGCAGATATGAAGTGGGCGGCACCTTACGATCCGACCGTTTTCGTGCGCGACTCCATCCGCGCGGTGGTGCAAACGCTGCTGGAAGCGGTGGTGCTGGTGGTGCTGGTGGTGATCCTGTTCCTGCAAACCTGGCGCGCGTCGATCATTCCGCTGATCGCGGTGCCGGTTTCGGTGGTGGGTACCTTCAGCATTCTCTACCTGCTGGGCTTCTCGCTGAATACCCTGAGCTTGTTCGGGCTGGTGCTGGCCATCGGCATCGTGGTGGACGACGCCATCGTGGTGGTGGAAAACGTCGAGCGAAACATAGAAGAGGGGCTTGCTCCGCTTGCGGCGGCGCATCAGGCGATGCGCGAAGTGTCCGGACCGATTATCGCGATTGCGCTGGTGCTGTGCGCGGTGTTTGTGCCGATGGCGTTTCTCTCGGGCGTTACCGGGCAGTTCTACAAGCAGTTTGCGGTGACGATCGCGATTTCTACGGTCATCTCCGCCATTAACTCGCTGACGCTCTCTCCGGCGCTGGCGGCACTGCTGTTAAAACCGCACGGCGCGCCGAAAGATTTCCCGACCCGGCTTATCGATCGTCTGTTCGGCTGGATTTTCCGTCCGTTTAACCGCTTTTTCCACCGCAGCTCGAACGGCTATCAGGGGCTGGTGGGCAAAACGCTGGGACGACGCGGCTCGGTATTTGTGGTGTATCTACTGCTGCTCTGTGCCGCAGGCGTGATGTTTAAAGCGGTGCCCGGCGGGTTTATTCCGACGCAGGATAAGCTGTACCTGATTGGCGGCGTGAAGATGCCGGAAGGTTCTTCGCTGGCGCGCACCGACGCGGTGATCCGCAAAATGAGCGAAATCGGGATGAATACCGAAGGCGTGGACTACGCGGTGGCGTTCCCGGGGCTGAACGCGCTGCAGTTCACCAATACGCCGAATACCGGGACGGTCTTCTTCGGCCTGAAGCCGTTCGACCAGCGTAAACACACTGCGGCGGAAATAAACGCTGAGATCAACGCGAAAATCGCGCAAATTCAGGAAGGCTTTGGCTTCTCCATCCTGCCGCCGCCGATTTTAGGTCTGGGTCAGGGGTCGGGCTATTCTCTGTACATTCAGGACCGCGGCGGTCTGGGCTATGGCGCGCTGCAAAATGCGGTAAACACCATGTCCGGCGCGATTATGCAGACCCCGGGAATGCACTTCCCGATCTCAACCTACCAGGCTAACGTTCCGCAGCTGGACGTGCAGGTCGACCGTGACAAGGCGAAAGCGCAGGGCGTATTGCTGACCGATCTTTTCGGTACGCTTCAAACCTATCTGGGCTCGTCGTACGTGAACGACTTCAACCAGTTCGGGCGTACATGGCGCGTGATGGCGCAGGCCGACGGGCAGTTCCGCGACAGCGTGGAAGACATTGCGAATCTGCGCACCCGTAACAGCCAGGGTGAAATGGTGCCGATTGGCAGTATGGTGAAAATCACGACCACCTACGGGCCGGATCCTGTGATCCGCTACAATGGCTACCCGGCGGCGGATCTGATTGGCGATGCCGACCCGCGCGTGCTTTCGTCTGCGCAGGCGATGACGCAGCTGGACGCCATGTCTAAGCAGATCCTGCCGAACGGGATGAACATTGAATGGACGGATCTGAGCTTCCAGCAGGCGACGCAGGGCAACACGGCGCTGATCGTCTTCCCGGTTGCGGTGCTGCTGGCGTTCCTGGTCCTGGCAGCGCTGTATGAAAGCTGGACGCTGCCGCTGGCGGTGATCCTTATCGTGCCGATGACCATGCTCTCCGCGCTGTTTGGCGTCTGGCTGACCGGTGGCGATAACAACGTCTTCGTGCAGGTGGGGCTGGTGGTGCTGATGGGGCTGGCGTGTAAAAACGCGATTCTTATCGTGGAGTTTGCCCGCGAGCTGGAAATTCAGGGCAAAGGCATTATGGAAGCCGCGCTGGAGGCGTGCCGCCTGCGTTTACGTCCGATTGTGATGACCTCCATCGCCTTTATTGCCGGGACTATTCCGCTGATCCTCGGCCACGGCGCGGGCGCAGAAGTGCGCGGCGTCACCGGGATCACGGTCTTCTCCGGGATGCTGGGCGTGACGCTGTTTGGTCTGTTCCTGACGCCGGTGTTTTACGTGACGCTGCGTAAGTTCGTGACGCGCGTGAAAAAAGAGGAAAGGGACGTTCTGCCCGCGTAGGAACGCTGCAGATAATAAAAAACCGCCTTCATTGTGAAGGCGGTTTTTTTACATCTGAATGTAGGCAGGGTAAGCGCAGCGCCACCCGGCAAGATAGTTAAGACGTTTTTTGATACTGGGCGATAAGGTCCGGGAGCGGATCCCATCCGCTGCTGTCGGCGTTTTTGACCGCTTCCAGGGCGCTTGCCACGGTATGGCGGGCCAGTACCGCTAACGAAGCCTCCTCGGCTTCTTCGGATATCGATTTGAAGTACCAGCAGGCGTTAGCGCTGACCACGCAGCGGGCCGGCACGTCAGGGCGCGACGCCCAGAGCTTTTTATCTTCGATAACCGAAAGGTAGATGTCGCGCAGGGTGATCTCTTCCGGCGGGCGACCAAGATGAATTGAGCCGTTACGGCCAAGCGTTGAGACGATAATGCCGTCACGCGTCAGCGGAACCATCAGTTTGCGGATGAAGCTCGGGTTCGCTTCCAGGCCGTAGGCCAGAATCGCACTCGTGGAACGTTCACCCAATTGCTCCGCCATCGCTACGCTGAGAACCATCTGCAAAGCTGTCGGGAAGCGGTAATCTAACATTTCTCTGTCCTGGGTTGCGGTGAATCTTGTTCTTTTTGGCACCGCAGAGGTGAATAAGCAATAAACAACAATATAACAAATACGGTAATTATTTTGAAGCAATCTGCGGCATTTGCGATCGAACCCCCTGTTCTGATTTAGCAAAACGTGCGGTTCGGGAAGTCAACCGTCACCATCAGGCCACCTTCTGCGGAAGTGCTCAGGTTTACGCTGCTGTTGTGTTGCTGCGCCACCGCTTTGACGATGGCAAGCCCCAGCCCGCTCCCGCTTTGCACCTGATTAGGGTCGCGGAAAAACCGGTCGAACACGCGCTCGCGCAGTTCAACCGGAATACCGGGCCCTGCATCTGAAACGCGAAGCCGCGCGAAGCCATCTGACGTACAAACGTCGACCTGAATCCGCCCGCCCTCGGGACTGTACTTCACGGCGTTCTCAATGAGGTTATCAATAAGCGACACCAGGCGTTCCCTGACGCCGGGGATCCAGATGTCATCCTCGGCGAAGAATTCCAGCTCAATTCTGCGCGCGGACGCCAGCGGTTCCAGCTCGGCCATTCGCTCCTGAATGAGCGTCGTCAGCGGCACGGGCTCCATCTCTGTATCAATGCGCGCTTCGCTGTGCATCATCAGCAGCAGCTGGTTGACGAGGCGCGCTGCCCGGCTGTTGCTGCGAATCACCCCCGCAAGCAGCTCCTGCTGGCTCTCGCTAATGACCCAGGACTGCAGCGCTTCCACGTTGATGCGCATCGCCGCGAGTGGCGTACGCAGCTCGTGCGCGGCATCAGCAATGAAAACCCGTTCCCTTTCCGCGCTTTCGCGCACCCTGGCAAGAAAGTCATTGATCGCATCCACCATCTGGCGAAGCTCCCTGTGTCCGGGAACGGCTTTTAAGGGAGAGAGATCGTCAGGCGTGCGTAGCGTAATTTCATTGACCACCTTGTTCCAGGGGCGCATCGCAATGCGGATCGACAGCCACGCCGGAAACAGAAGAAAAGGGAAGCAGACCAGCAGCGGCAGGATGTAGTAGCCGCGCGAGTTCAGGTAGATAAAGAAGTTCCAGCCGCTGGCAGGGGTGAAAAGGGTAACCTCCACGTCGGAGTGGGCGGATTTGAGGGTGCGGCTGGTCCAGACGCGACCTTCACTCTGCACGTGCTCCATTTCCCCCAGCCGGGTATTGATTACCCCTGCGGGGGCACCCTCTGATGAAAAAATAACGGCATTATTCTTGCGAACGATGAGGTTAATCGACAGCACGGGATCTTCCCCGCCGCCATAGCCCTCACGCAGCGCCTTGCTGAAGGCTTCCAGCACTGCGGTGCGATCCTGCGGGCGGGCGTCCATCCGCTCAACCAGGGTAAAAAGGGTTTCGTAGGTCTTGCTGCCCGTAATAATGGGAGGACTGCGCAGGTCCTCCCACAGAATGAAGGTTAAAAATAGACACCACAGCAGGGTAAGCAGCAGCATCTGGGCGATAATAATTCGCCGTACCAGCGTCGGGCGCCTCAGGTGATACCAGACGTTTCGCATTAACCGGTCACCTTCTGGACTGAGACGGTATCAATGACATACCCGACGCCCCGCACCGTTCGCACATAGCCGTCGCCGATTTTTCGCCGCAAATTTCCCATATGCACGTCGAGCGCATTGCTGAGGTTCTCTTTGTTGCCGAATATCCGTTCTTCCAGAAACCGTCGCGTAATCACGCGGTCAGCGCGCAGCATCAGCGTTTCCAGCAGCGCATATTCACTCGCCGTCAGGTCTATGTGGCGCGCGCTTACCGTCACGCGACGCGTCGGGACATGAAGAGATAGGCCTCGAATTTCTATCGCCTCATTCTCAAAACCGTAGCTGCGCCGCGCCAGAGCTCGTACTCGCGCCAGCAGTTCAGCGAGAATAAAAGGCTTGACGAGATAGTCGTCCGCACCGGTATCCAGCCCGCACAGCCGATCCTGCAGCGTGCCTCGCGCCGTCAGGATGATGACCGGGATCCCCTTAAGCTGCTGACGCAAACGGGTCATCAGGCTCATGCCGTCGCCGTCGGGTAGCCCCAGATCGAGCAAAATAAGTTCCGGCACGCAGACGTCCAGCTGATGCAGCGCATCCTCTTTGCGGCGTACCCATATGACGTCAAATCCTTGATCGGAGAGGGCGATACGTACGCCGTTGCCGAGATCCAGGTCGTCTTCGATTAGTAGAATTTTCACACTGGTAACTGTATCAACCGTGAATGAAGAACATCTTAAGAAAAAAACGGTATCAGGAAACCTGCCCGGTTTACAGCGCCTGCTCGCGCTTCAGTGTTTCTTCATGTTCGGCTCATAAGAACCTTAGGGTCGGTATTCAAAATGGGCGTTCTGGCGGTTAACCGCATGCATCGTCGTCATTTGAATCCAAAAGGGCTTCTTTAATGAGAAACATCGAACTTCGTCATACGTTCCCTCATTTACTTCCGGGCCGCAGCCTGAAAAACTTCGTGCCGGGCGTCGTTCTGGCGTTACTGGCCACGCCTGCGCTGGCGGCAGAGCAGAGTCAGGGTAATGTCTTAACCCTGGGGGGCGGCGTGGACGTCGCGCCGCGCTACTCGGGTTCCGATAAAACCCGCGTCAGTGCGGCTCAGGTGGTGGATTACGCCATGGCAAACGGCTTTTTTATCGGCACCACGCGAGGGATCGGTTACGGCAACAACATCGGCAACCTGGATTACAGCGCCACGCTGAGCTATCGAGTTGGCCGTAAAGATAAAGACGTAAGCAGCGATTCCATCAGCTCCGGAAGCGACGAGCTGCGGGGGATGGGCGAGATAAAAGGCTCTGCAATCGTTGTGCCAGGGCTTGAGTACAGGGTGACCGACTGGCTTCACCTGCAGCTCCAGGCAGAGGTACCGGTTTCAGAAAGAGACAACGGTGAAGCGGTGCATTTCGGCATTTCCAGCCCGTTCTATACCTCACCCAAAAATGAGATGACGCTGGCGCTGACCGGCAGCTGGGGATCCGACAAGTATATGCAGACCTACTACGGCGTCAGCGCCGCTCAGTCGAGCGCATCGGGATTTGCCCGACATGACGCCGGGGCCGGGATTTATGCCTGGTCGATGAATCTTGACTGGACCCACAAGCTCACCTCGCGCTGGAGCGTCCTTGCCTCTGCGGGCGTGACGCAGCTGACGGGGGATGCGGGTGATAGTCCCATTGTGCAACGCAAAACGGCACCCACGGGGAGTTTGAAGGTGACGTACAGTTTTTGATTGTTGGTAGCGGCAGCTTGCGGTTTTGAGCGTGCACTAACGATGTAGATAAGCCGCTCCGGTTAAGATGGCGGGGCGGTGCTGTTTGATAACGGGAATAATGATGGACTATCTAAATTCATTGCAGAGAATATTGTCGGTCGATCCTTCACGAATGCAGGTGCTTTACGCGGTCCGCGATTTGCAACTTCGTGATTGCTGGATTGGCGCGGGTTTTGTCAGGAATGCCGTATGGGATCATCTGCATGTTGATTGGCATTGTTCCTTATCTGGCGATGTTGACGTGGTCTGGTACGATCCTGAATGTTGTACTCCGGACGACGAACGTCATCTGGAAGAAAAACTTAAACAACAAATGCCCGCTTTTGACTGGTCTGTAAAGAATCAAGCCAGAATGCATCTGCGTAATGGTGATAATCCCTATTGCTCAACGGAAAATGCGCTGTTGCACTGGCCCGAAACGGCGACGGCTGTTGGTGTCAGGCTGGGCGCTAACGACCTTATTGAGGTCATTGCACCCTATGGTCTTAATGACCTGTTTGAACTGTGTTTAAGACCGACGCCCGCATTTGAGCGGGAAAAATATGACGTCTTTAAGCGACGGGTTGAAGAGAAGCGTTGGTTAGAGCGTTATCCTCAGCTGCAGCTAATGATTTGAGTGCTATGGATATTTGTAATGCAGGTCTGTGGGCTGATGACCTTTTTTGCCAGAGGTAGTGCTGGAAGATGGTTAAGTGAAAGGAAGGGAGCGCTTCGTGGTGGTATAGGTCTGCTATGAGCGAGGAGCGGACGTAAAACTGATTGAAAATTTTTGGAGAGAATGTTCTGATTAACCTGGAAGGACTTTACATCCGCCTGACGTTTCTATCCCAATAATGTTTTTTGTTTACAGCAACACTAGCGAGCGTATTTTTTCACGACTATCATTTGGCACACGTCTCGCTATAAATGCTCTGAAAATAGAAGTCGGAAAATTGAATGAAATGGAGGTGTGATGCTGGTCCCAGAGTTAATGAACGAAGAGCGATCTTGGTTTTCTCCAAAAGCCAGCCTACGCTTAACTAGAAAAAGAGTTCTTCAATATGACTAATGAGAAAATTAATTCGGAATCCCTCAGCAAACTTGTAGCTGAGTTTGATTCAAGTGATAATGCTAACTATAGATATTCGAGTGAAAAATCTACCAAGCAGATTATCAAAGATATACGAGATGCTGTTTTTTTATTAAAAGAGAAAGTGAAGATAAAAAATACAATGAACAATGGAACTCTTCCGTTGTGCTTAACATATTAGCCGTTGTAGCAATATTAATATTTATCTTTTCTACATCCAATAGCTCTGATTCCGAATTTATTGAAACACTGAAATTACCTGCATACATTATATCAATTATGTTATCAACAATATGGATCGGAATTAATATTGAAAGAACATTGATATTTAAGGAGCTTTGGAGATTCAAAACAGCAAAAATCATACTATCCCTGTCATTCACAGGGTTGGTTGTATATTGCACCGCCGAGGCATCCGCAATAATAAATGATGTATTTAATATTGATCCATCATTTTTCCCGTTTACAAGAAGTTTTCTAGTAGCTTATCTTTTCTTCAAAAAAATTTCTATTCTGGTTTATCTACTGGCTATTGTAGGTATTTTTTGCATAATAAATATTATTTCTTACTTTAAGTTGAAATGGGACGGTAATAGTAATATTGAATTTCCCTTTGGGGCACTCATTTATATATTCTTTACATGCATTTTTAGTTACTTTGCTTTGGGGTGGGTTGATAGTAATTTCAATGATGATGTACTTAATAAGAAAGTATATTCATTAGCCCATCAATTGGATTTTAACAAAAGAAATCCGTGCTCAAATTTACAAGATGTTGAAGTAAGTGTGATTTTTCTTGGGCCAAATCAGGATAAAATACTCGCTGACTTCAATAAAGAAGAAATGTTAACTGCCTACAGTTTTCTTGAGGGGAGATACTGGTACACATACGACAAAAACGAATTAAAGATATTACAGTGTTTACATTGATGAATGGTAAACAGTTCACGTTGCTATAAATAGATCCTTTTTAGTTCTGTCTATTTTTTTGAGATCCCGGCCAGATAATGTTGTAGTCTGAAGCGAATGTCATTGTGTTGCTTAATAGTTGAGGGCCAAACTATTAACAGCGACGTTCGCTCTTGGCACTAAGCGGACTTATAGGTTCTGAAGGTCTACTATCAGCGAGAAGCTGACCTCCTGACCTTTTGGCATTATGACTGTCGGCTCCTTCCATCCCTCCCCAGCGCACAGCGCTGCAGCATCCGGCAGGGCCGACTCCGGCGAAGCGGTAGTTTTTGCACTATGTTTAACACCAGTCAGAATAATAAAATGGTTGACGTTTTATTAGGTTCCGAGCAGTGGCGGCCTCAGTCCAGCGCATTTGAAAGCCAGAACCTCACTGAGAAGTGTGCCAGTATGGCGTGGCTAATATCCCTAGCCGGAGAACAACGTGTTCGGAAAACAATTGTTAAACTACATGCCAGGTTTACAAACTTTGTTAGCCTACGATAAAAGCTGGCTAAAACATGATGTTAAAGCCGGGTTATCCGTTGCGGCTGTCGCGCTACCGGTGGCTATTGCTTATGCTGAGCTGGCGGGTGTTGGGGCAATAGTAGGGCTCTATTCCTGCGTTTTACCGATGATAGCGTATGCACTGTTTGGTTCTTCACGTCAGCTTATTGTGGGCCCTGATGCCACGACCTGCGCGGTGATTGCGGCCGTCGTGTTTCCTCTTTCAGCGGGAAATCCCGAACTGCACTGGCAGCTGACCATCATCATGACGTTGATGATGGGCGGGTGGTGCCTGCTTGCCAGTAAATTCCGCCTGGGCGCGCTTGCCGATCTGCTTTCTCATCCCATTCTTACGGGATTGCTTAATGGCGTCGCCGTGACGATTATTGTCGGGCAATTAGGCAAGGTGCTGGGGATAAAACTCGATGAAGCGCAGGTTATTGAGAAAATAATGGCCTTGCCAGGCCGACTTTCCGACAGCCATTTATTAACCGTTGGGATATCGCTTTTAACGTTAATTATTTTAATGGCGATCAAAACGTATCGCAGCCACTGGCCAGCACCGTTGATTGCCATTGTGATGACAACGTTACTGGTATGGGCGACATCTGCACAACAGTATGGTATTGCCACTATTGGAGGGGAAGGCTTCCAGCCCGGTTTACCCGTCGTTAACTGGGGCGCGTTCCAGCCCGGTCCGATGCGTGATTTAGTGATCCCGGCGCTGAACCTGGCTCTGGTCAGCTTTGTAAGCCTGATGCTGACCGCCCGCAGTTTTGCCGCGAAAAACGGCTATGAAATTAATGCTGATGCTGAGTTCCGGGCGCTGGGTATTGCGAACATTATGTCCGGGCTATCTCAGGGGTTTGCTATCAGTGGAGCCGATTCCCGGACCGCGGTTAATGATTCAGTGGGTGGGAAAAGTCAGCTGGTTTCCATCGTCGCAGCCTTGCTCATCGGTATCGTAGTGGTGTTTTTCACTCAGCCATTACAATTTATTCCGGTATCTGCATTAGGTATTGTTTTGATGTACGCATCCTGGTCATTAATTGATCTGCGCGGGTTATGGAATCTGAGGCGAAGAAATAAACAGGCATTTCGCCTGGCCTTCTTCACGTTTGGCTGTGTGTTAATTATCGGCGTCATCCAGGGGATCGGCCTTGCGGTGTTGCTTGGCCTGTTACAGTTTCTGCGTACGGTTTTTCGTCCCTCTGAGCATTTACTGGGTACTGACGACGATGGAATGATTCACTCATTAGGTAATACGACCGATATTAAAATGGTCCCGGGCGTGCTGATGTATCGATTTAACTCACCGTTGACCTATTTTAACGTGGCTTATTTTAAACGTCGGGTATTGAACCTGGTTGATGGTGCAGCATTACAACCCAAATGGGTGGTCATTGACGCCGTTGCTTGCTTCACCTATTCAGACATCAGCGTTCTGGCAACCATAAATGAGTTAAAGCGCGATCTGAAAAGTCGACAGATTACGTTAATCCTTGCGGGCAGAAAAACGGAATTAACGCGCTGGTTTAAAGATAGCCGGCCAACAATGAATGATGATGACATGATTCTGGCGCCAGACCTCTATCTGGCTCTTCGGTTCATTCAAAGCAAAGAGAGTGCGAGTGAATCAGGTGGCGAGGTAATGAGCTAAAGGCTTGCCCGCCACTCGCGAGCAAGCCACATCCCTTAGCGATACAGCGTTTTTTCCGCAACCGGAATAAGCAGCCCGGATCGCCAGTCCGCGAGCGTTAGCTGCGCAAGCCTGCCCAGCGCGGTATAAAACGGATGCCCGGCGTTGTCGACAAACACCGACAGGAAGCGGGTGCTCCACGGCAGCAGGTGCCACGCCAGAAGCTGAGCGCACTCCGCTTCGCGGCCATTCTCGGCCAGCCACGCTGCCAGCAGCAGCAAGGTACCAAAATGATCTTCCGGCTCATTCTGCTGCATCTCAAACGCGATATTGTTCTCACGCATCCACTGGCGCAGCGCGAGGGTCGAGTCGCCAAACAATACGGATTCACGGTCCAGCCAGACGGAGCCCCACGGCGGAGCGGGCAGGGCATACGGACCTATAAACAGCCGTTGCCAGGCGTCCGTCAGCGATTCATCGGAAGATGAGGCAAACGTATCGGCAACGGGCTGCAGCGTTTCCGGAGGCAGGGGCCAGTCCTGAACCCATTCGCCAGCGGTGAGCGCTTTCACCAGCGGCGCGGCCTGCTCGCTGTCGGGAGCGAAATAAAACAGCGCGCCCAGCACCCGGGCGCTGAACGCGAACGATTCACTATGTGAGACGTCTTTCATTAAACCTTCCTTGCTCGCGCGGATGACGCCCGCGCGACTGTGTTAACCGATAATACTGACCACAGAATAAACCAGGGTCTCGTGTTTCACCCTCTACACCTTCTCAATCTGCACCAGATTGGTGTGCTGCGGGTTGCCTTTTGCCAGCGGAGAAGGACGATGGGTCGTCAGCGTGTTGATACATGAGCCGTGGTCGATACGATCGCCACTCATATTGGCATCGTGCCAGGCGCCCTGGCCCATGGCGCTCACGCCGGGCATAATGCGCGGCGTCACTTTCGCTTCAATTCGCACCTCGCCGCGGCTATTAAAGACGCGCACCGTATCGCCGTTCTTAATGCCGCGTTTTTCGGCATCGACAGGATTAAGCCACACCTCCTGGCGGCAGGCCGCTTTCAGCAAGTCGACGTTACCGTAGCTCGAGTGGGTACGGGCTTTGAAGTGAAAGCCAAACAGCTGCAGCGGGAACTGTGCGCGCTCGGGCGCATCCCAGCCGTCAAAGGTCGACGCGTAGACGGGCAGAGGGCTGATGGTCTCATCTTTTGCCAGCTCCCAGGTAGCCGCAATCTCCGCCAGCTTGCTGGAGTAAATCTCAATCTTGCCCGAGGGCGTTTTCAGCGGATTGGCTTCCGGGTTCTCGCGGAATTTTTTATAGGCCACAAAGTGTCCGTTCGGATCTTTACGCTTATAAATGCCCATTTTTTTCAGCTCGTCATAGGACGGAAGCTTAGGGTCTTTCTCGAGCATTTTGGCATACAGGAACTGCAACCACTGTTCCTGCGTGCGTCCTTCGGTGAATTTCTGATGGATATCCGGCCCGAGGCGTTTCGCCACTTCGCTCATGATCCAGTAGATCGGCTTACGCTCGAACTTCGGCGCGGTCACGGGCTGGAGGAAAATCAGGTAGCCCATATTTCCCGCATAATCGTTCGGAATAATGTCTTCCTGCTCGACGGTCATCAGGTCCGGCAGCACGATATCGGCATACTTCGCTGACGAGGTCATGAAGTTGTCGATGACGACAATCATTTCGCACTTGCTTTCATCCTGCAGGATATCGTGAGTTTTATTGATATCGGAGTGCTGGTTGATGATGGTATTTCCCGCGTAGTTCCAGATGAACTTAATCGGCACGTCCAGCTTATCTTTCCCGCGCACGCCGTCGCGCAGGGCGGTCATCTCCGGTCCGCGGGCGATGGCGTCCGTCCAGCTGAAGCAGGAGATTTGCGTTTTGACCGGGTTATCCGGTATGGGCATTCGTTCGATGGTAATGGTGTAGGTCGACTCGCGCGCGCCGCTGTTACCGCCGTTGATGCCGACGTTTCCGGTGAGGATCGGCAGCATGGCGATGGCGCGCGACGTCAGCTCGCCGTTCGCCTGGCGCTGTGGTCCCCAGCCCTGGCAGATATAGGCCGGTTTCGCGGAGCCGATTTCACGAGCAAGTTTGATGATGCGATCCGCAGGAATGCCGGTGATGCGTGAGGCCCACTCCGGCGTTTTCGCCGTGTTGTCATCGCCCTGGCCGAGAATGTACGCTTTGTAGTGGCCGTTAGCGGGCGCGCCTTCCGGCAGCGTTTTTTCGTCGTAGCCCACGCAGTATTTATCCAGAAACGGCTGGTCAACCAGGTTTTCGTCGATCAAAACCCAGGCAATACCCGCCACCAGCGCGGCATCGGTACCCGGACGGATCGGGATCCATTCATCTTCGCGTCCGGCTGCCGTATCGGTATAGCGCGGGTCGATAACGATCATGCGCGCATTGGATCGCTCGCGGGCCTGCTCCAGGTAATAGGTAATCCCGCCGCCGCTCATGCGGGTTTCCGCCGGGTTATTGCCGAACATCACCACCAGCCTGGTGTTTTCTATATCAGAGGTGCTGTTCCCGTCGTTGCTGCCGTAGGTGTAAGGCATGGCGCAGGCGATTTGCGCCGTGCTGTAGGTGCCGTAGTGGCTCAGGAAACCGCCGTAGCAGTTCATCAGGCGCGCCACCAGCGAAGCGTAAGGGGAGGAACGGGTGATATTGCCGCCGACGATGCCGGAAGAGTAGTTGATGTACACCGCTTCGTTGCCGTATTTGTCGACCACGTCTTTCAGGCTGGCGGTGATGGCGTCCAGCGCTTCATCCCATGTGATGCGCTCGAACTTGCCTTCACCGCGTTTGCCCACGCGTTTCATCGGGTAGTTGAGACGGTCAGGATGATTGATCCGACGGCGAATAGAACGCCCGCGCAGGCAGGCGCGCACCTGATGGTTACCGTAAATATCTTCACCGGTGTTATCCGTTTCGACCCAATACACTTCGTCGTCACGGACGTGCAGACGCAGCGCGCAGCGGCTGCCGCAGTTGACCGAGCAGGCGCCCCACACCACTTTATCTTCAGCAGGCTGGACGGCGTTCTTCACCGCCGCGGCTGCGCTTTTTAAGCCGAAAGGAAGCGAGATCCCGCCGGCGGCCAGCGCCAGAGAACCTATTGCCGTAGATTTCACGAGAGTTCGACGGCTAATCCCGCCGTGATGTTCAGTATCGGACATGGCTCACCCCATCATTATAATTACGTATTATTTTTCCCGAAATGATAACCGGGCTAATGATGGGGTGAGTGTTACTGATTTGGGGGTATTAAATCTTAATCCTTATCAAATCAAAGGGGATTGAGGGTAAATTACTGCGCTTCAGCAGCCCCGTTACCTGTACGGGTGTACAAAATTTTAAAGGTGTCGTTGGCGCAGTGGCCTACCACCTGCGTGCCCGCCTGGTCAGCCTGATCGTTCGGCACAATGCTCAGCGTAAAACCTGATTCAGGCACGCCGTTGTTGATAATTTTCTGCTGAATGTCGCTTTTCACGCGCTCGCAGGAATCCGGTGCCGCCAGCGCGGCCGTTGAGGCACTCATTAACAGCAGGGCGGTAATCCAGGGTAACCGTTTCATCTGTAGCTCCTTTTCTCTGTGTAGAGATTAATTTTAGCAGGCTTCGTGTAAACAACTGTATTTGCTAATATGATTGGGAATAATCTCCCTGTACGGTAATAAATGTGAAGAAATACGCAGCGATAACGCTACTGGCAGCAACACTGGTGGGGTGCGACAACAGCTCCGCGCCGCTGTCGTTTACGCCCGAAATGGCGAGTTTCTCGAACGAATTTGATTTTGACCCGCTGCGCGGCCCGGTCAAAGACTTTACCCAGACGCTGCTCAACGAGAAGGGCGAAGTGTCCAAACGGGTGACCGGCACCGTGTCGGCGGAAGGGTGTTTCGATACCCTGGAACTGCACGACCTTGAGGCCAATACCGGCGTGGCGCTGGTGCTGGATGCCAATTACTATCTTGATGCGGAAACCCAGCAGCGAAAAGTGAAGCTGCAGGGGAAATGCCAGCTGGCCGAACTGCCGTCAGCCGGGATAACGTGGGATACCGACGACAACGGTTTTGTGGTGGCGGCGCACGGCAAAGAGATGGAAGTGAAGTATCGTTACGATGCGGATGGCTACCCGCTGGGCAAAACCACCGTCTCCGGGGATCAGCACCTGTCCGTCCAGTCGACGCCGTCTAAAGACGTTCGCAAAAGAATGGATTACTCGGCAGTGAGCATGTTGAATGACAAGCCGCTGGGCAACGTTAAGCAGAGCTGCGACTACGATCGGCACAATAATCCGGTGAGCTGCGACCTGACGATCACGGACGATAGCGTCAAACCTGCCGTTGAGCACAAATACACCATCAAAAACACGATTGAATACTACTGAGAGTAAAACCGCGCAGGTTACTGCGCGGTCGGTTTCAGCAGGCTGGCGCCTGACGGCTTGTGCCCGGCCAGGTGCTGATGCTGGAAGATGCACATGCGAATGGTATTGCGGTATTCACCGTTGATAAAGAACTCGTGAATCAGCTCGCCTTCCACCATAAAGCCCAGCTTGCGGTAGATATGGATCGCTTTCTCGTTCTCTTTGTCCACAATCAGGTAAAGCTTGTAGAGATTCAGAACGTTGAACCCATAATCCATCGCCAGCTTCGCTGCCCGTGAGGCAAGGCCTTTTCCCTGATGCTCGGGGGAAATAATGATCTGAAACTCCGCCCGACGGTGAACATGGTTGATTTCAACCAGCTCCACAAGTCCGGCTTTTTCGCCTTCACACTCCACCACAAAACGACGTTCACTCTGATCGTGAATGTGCTTATCGTAGAGATCGGACAGCTCAACAAAGGCCTCGTAAGGCTCTTCGAACCAGTAGCGCATTACGCTGGCGTTATTGTCGAGCTGGTGGACGAAGCGCAGGTCTTCACGCTCCAGCGGACGAAGCTTAACGTCGCAGGGCGCCGACATTACGGGGCTACCGTGCGGCCAGTGCGGCGATCCAGGCAGCGCAGGGTGTTTGGCTCCCAGTAGGCGTTGACGTTTGCACTTTGCTGACACTTATCGCGCGCGTCAAAAGCGACATCTTCTTTATCCCACTCTTTCTCAGCACGTTTGTTGACCTTCTGACGAAGGTTACGGGTGTCATTCCATTGTTCTTTGTCCATAGCGGCGTTCTGGCGGCTTTGCGCGCTGTCACCAGACTCAATAATGAGCTTGCTGGTTTCCGCTGTCGCAGAGGCGGCAAAGGCGAACGATGACAGCGCCAGCAGGGCTGTCAGACAAAGGCGTTTGCTTAATGTGGTCATAGCGTTTCCTTTTAAACGGGTGCAGATAATCAAGTTACCCCGAACAGATTCTACACCAAAGCGAAAAGACGTCATACCCGCGGTGCAAGTATGGAAAAGCAAAAGATATCATCAGGTATGATGTCTAAATAAATCCTCACCTGACGTGAAATATGCTCAAAACGACGCTGCTTTTTTTTGCCACCGCGCTTTGCGAAATCATCGGCTGCTTCCTGCCCTGGCTCTGGCTGAAGAAGGGGGGATCCGTATTGCTTCTCATCCCGGCAAGCGTCGCGCTGGCCCTGTTTGTCTGGCTGTTAACGCTGCATCCTGCCGCGAGCGGCCGCGTCTACGCCGCTTACGGTGGAGTCTATGTCTGTACCGCGCTGCTATGGCTACGCGTGGTGGACGGCATCAAGCTCAGCGCGTACGACTGGGCCGGCGCGCTGATTGCCCTGTGCGGCATGCTGATTATTGTGGCGGGATGGGGGCGGGCCTGAGCCCCCGGTTTTGTGATCGTTAGCGGATTTTATGATCATTATACTTGTATGGTAGTCTGGTGGTGGGTAAGTTTCCAGCATCACAACGAATGATGTAAGGAAAGGAATTATGAAGATTGTCGCGGCTGACGTGTTTGTTACCTGCCCGGGGCGGAACTTTGTCACCCTTAAAATCACCACCGACGAGGGGATTGTCGGCCTCGGTGACGCTACGCTAAACGGGCGTGAACTCTCCGTGGCTTCCTACCTGAAAGACCATCTCTGCCCGCAGCTGATTGGCCGCGATGCGCACCGCATCGAAGACATCTGGCAGTTCTTCTATAAGGGCGCCTACTGGCGTCGCGGCCCGGTCACCATGTCGGCCATCTCCGCCGTGGACATGGCGCTGTGGGACATCAAAGCCAAAGCGGCCAATATGCCGCTCTACCAGCTGTTGGGCGGCGCATCCCGCGAAGGCGTGATGGTTTACTGCCACACGACCGGTCACACTATTGACGACGTGCTGGAAGATTACGCCCGTCATAAAGAGATGGGCTTTAAGGCGATCCGCGTGCAGTGCGGCGTGCCGGGCATGAAAACCACCTACGGCATGGCCAAAGGTAAAGGGCTGGCCTACGAGCCTGCGACCAAAGGCGACTGGCCGGAAGAGCAGCTCTGGTCCACCGAAAAATACCTCGATTTCACACCGAAGCTGTTCGACGCGGTGCGCAGTAAATTCGGCTTCAATGAACATCTTCTGCATGACATGCACCACCGCCTGACGCCAATCGAAGCGGCGCGCTTCGGCAAGAGCATTGAAGAATTCCGCATGTTCTGGATGGAAGACCCAACGCCTGCGGAAAACCAGGCCTGCTTCCGCCTCATTCGCCAGCACACCGTCACGCCAATTGCCGTGGGCGAAGTGTTTAACAGCATCTGGGACTGCAAGCAGCTCATCGAAGAGCAGCTCATCGACTATATCCGCACCACCATTACCCACGCGGGCGGGATCACCGGGATGCGTCGCATCGCGGACTTCGCCTCGCTCTACCAGGTGCGCACCGGCTCGCACGGTCCGTCGGATCTCTCGCCCGTGTGCCACGCCGCCGCGCTGCATTTCGACCTGTGGGTGCCAAACTTTGGCGTCCAGGAATATATGGGCTATTCCGAACAGATGCTGGAGGTCTTCCCGCACAGCTGGCGCTTTGATAACGGCTATATGCATCCGGGCGACAGGCCGGGTCTGGGCATCGAGTTTGATGAAAAGCTGGCGGCGAAATACCCCTACGATCCAGCCTATCTGCCGGTGGCCCGTCTTGAGGACGGCACGCTGTGGAACTGGTAAACGAGGAGCGAACGATGAAAAGCGTAGTGATTCAACAGCCGAACGAACTGGTGATTGAAGAGCGGCCACTCCCGGCGCCAGGTGCAGGTGAAGTTCGCGTCAAAATCACGCTGGCGGGGATCTGCGGTTCGGATAGCCACATCTATCGCGGCCATAACCCGTTTGCGAAATATCCACGCACGATCGGCCACGAGTTTTTTGGCGTGATTGACGCCGTAGGCGAGGGGGTCGACAGTGCCCGTCTGGGCCAGCGCGTCTCGGTCGATCCGGTGATCAGCTGCGGACACTGCTATCCGTGTTCCGTCGGAAAACCGAACGTCTGCACCTCGCTGGTGGTGCTGGGCGTACACCGCGACGGGGGCTTCAGCGAATACGCGGCGGTACCCGCTAAAAATGCCTGGCCTATCCCGGATGACATTCCGGATAAACACGCCGTTATGGTGGAACCTTTCACCATCGCCGCCAACGTAACGGGGCAGGCCTGCCCCATCGAGCAGGACGTCGCGCTGATTTACGGCGCAGGGCCGATGGGGCTGGTCACCGTGCAGGCGCTGAAGGGCGTCTATAAGGTGAAGCAGATTATCGTGGTTGACCGCATCGACGAACGCCTGAAAATGGCCCAGCGCAGCGGCGCGGACTGGGTGTTGAATAACGGCGAGCAGTCGCTGCAGGCCGCGCTGGACGAAAGGGGCATCAAACCGACGTTAATCATTGATGCCGCCTGTCATCCGGCGATATTGCAGGAAGCGATTACCCTGGCCTCTCCGGCGGCGCGTATCGTGCTGATGGGGTTCTCCAGCGAGCCGAGCCAGATTGTCCAGCAGGGCATCACCGGCAAAGAGCTGGCGATCTTCTCCTCGCGCCTAAATGCCAACAAATTCCCGGTCGTCATCGACTGGCTGAAAAAAGGGCTGATCGACCCGGAAAAACTGATCACTCATGCCTTTGACTATCACCATGTAACAGACGCCATTGAACTGTTTGAGAAAGACCAGCGGCAGTGCTGCAAAGTCTTGCTCACGTTCGGGCAATAATCCTTTACGCGGTTAAGAGCCTGCGCAGACAGGCTCTATGTGGTACGCATCTTACCCTTCAGAGATAGCCATTATGACGCAAGCACAACCTCAAAGAACCACCTCCGATCTGGTGAAAGCCGCCGTTTCCGGCTGGCTGGGCACCGCCCTGGAGTTTATGGACTTTCAGCTTTACTCGCTGGGGGCTGCCCTGGTCTTTCACGAGATCTTCTTCCCGGAACAGTCAGCCGCGATGGCGCTGATCCTCGCGATGGGGACCTACGGCGCAGGCTATATCGCACGCATTGTCGGCGCCTTTATCTTTGGCAGAATGGGCGACAGCATTGGTCGTAAAAAGGTGCTGTTTATCACCATCACCATGATGGGGATCTGCACCACGCTGATTGGCGTCCTGCCGACCTACGCGCAGATCGGGATTTTTGCTCCCGTTCTGCTGGTGACGCTGCGTATCATCCAGGGCCTGGGGGCCGGGGCTGAGATCTCCGGGGCCGGGACCATGCTGGCGGAGTACGCGCCGAAAGGCAAACGCGGCATTATCTCCTCGCTGGTGGCGATGGGCACTAACTGCGGGACGCTGAGCGCAACGGCGATCTGGGCGGTGATGTTCTTTGCCCTTGACCGTGAAGAGCTGATTGCCTGGGGCTGGCGCGTGCCGTTCCTCGCCAGCGTCGTGGTGATGATTTTCGCCATCTGGCTGCGTATGAACCTGAAAGAGAGCCCGGTGTTTGAGAAAGTGAACGATGCACAAGCCGTGCAGCCGGACACCTCGCTGGGTTCAATGGTGAAAAGTAAATCCTTCTGGCTGGCGACAGGCCTGCGTTTCGGTCAGGCGGGCAATTCGGGTCTGATCCAGACGTTCCTCGCCGGATATCTGGTCCAGACGCTGCTGTTTGATAAAGCCATCCCGACCGATGCGCTGATGATAAGCTCCATTCTTGGGTTTATCTCCATTCCGCTGCTGGGCTGGCTTTCCGATAAAGTAGGGCGCCGTCTGCCGTACATTATCCTCAATATCTCCGCCATTCTTCTCGCGTACCCGATGCTCTCTATCATCGTCGATAAGAGTTATGCGCCGGGGACGATTATGCTCTCTATCATCGTAATCCATAACTTCGCCGTGCTGGGGCTGTTTGCGCTGGAAAATATCACCATGGCTGAGATGTTTGGCTCGCGAAATCGCTTTACCCGCATGGCTATATCGAAAGAGGCGGGCGGGCTGGTGGCGGTGGGCTTTGGTCCGGTACTGGCGGGGATCTTCTGCAATATGACCGGCTCCTGGTGGCCGATTGTCGCCATGCTGGTGGCCTATTCCGTGATTGGGCTGGTCTCGGCGATCCTGATGCCGGAAGTGCGCGACCGTGATTTGAGCGCGGCGCAAGACGCAGCGGAGTCCGCGCCAGAGGAGAGTGTGGGTTACGGCGCGGTCTCCTCGCGACGCTAATGGTTTATAACTTACGTTACCTGTCACATAACTTTATCTTTATGTCACACCACATGAGCAAAAGTTAATATAAATCAAAATTTCAAACGGCAGTATCAGTATGGTTGATGGCAGTTATTTTTTTACCCCAGCTACCATTCTAGTTGGTGTAGTCAGCAGGCGCTGCCGCTTCAGAGGAGCGGCAGCGATCCACAGCTTTCTAATTAACGAGTCTTAATCATGGAAAACACCTTATTACAGGCCAACGCGACGCTGCCTCAGTACGATCGCGACAGTCTTCAACCACGCATTGTTCATCTGGGTTTTGGCGCCTTTCACCGGGCGCATCAGGCGGTATACGCCGACATCCTCGCCGCTGGACACGGCAGCGACTGGGGCTACTGTGAGGTTAACCTGATTGGCGGCGAGCAGCAGATTGCCGATCTGAAGGCGCAGGATAATCTCTACACCGTGGCGGAGATGTCTGCCGACGCATGGACATCCCGCGTGGTTGGCGTGGTTAAAAAAGCGCTGCATGCACAGGTCGACGGGCTGGAGTGCGTGCTGGCGGCGATGTGCGAACCGCAGGTGGCGATTGTCTCGCTGACCATCACCGAGAAAGGGTACTGCCACTCACCGGCGACGGGACAACTGATGCTCGATCACCCGTTTATCGTCGCCGACCTGCAAAACCCGCACCAGCCGAAATCCGCGCCGGGTGTGGTAGTGGAGGCGCTGGCGCGTCGCAGAGCGGCGGGTCTGCCCGCTTTTAGCGTGATGTCCTGCGACAACATGCCGGAGAACGGCCACGTGATGCGCAATGTGACCTGCGCGTACGCCCGGGCGGTAGACGGCGAGCTGGCGGACTGGATCGAGGCTAACGTCACCTTCCCGTCAACCATGGTGGATCGCATCGTGCCGGCGGTTACGCCCGATACGCTGGATAAAATTGAGCAGCTGACCGGCGTGCGTGACCCGGCGGCGGTCGCATGTGAACCGTTCCGCCAGTGGGTGATCGAAGATAACTTTGTGGCAGGACGTCCCAAGTGGGAAAAAGCCGGTGCCGAGCTGGTGTCAGACGTGATCCCGTTTGAAGAGATGAAGCTGCGCATGCTCAACGGCAGCCACTCCTTCCTGGCGTACCTGGGCTATCTGGCTGGCTACCAGCATATCAACGACTGTATGGAAGATGAGAACTACCGCTTCGCCGCGCACGCGCTGATGCTTAACGAGCAGGCGCCCACGCTGAAAGTGAAGGGCGTTGATTTAGGCCGCTATGCCGATCTCCTGATTGCCCGCTACAGCAACCCGGCCCTGCGCCATCGGACATGGCAAATCGCGATGGACGGCAGCCAGAAGCTCCCGCAGCGTATGCTGGACTCCGTGCGCTGGCACCTGGTGCATCAGAAGCCTTTCCCACTGCTGGCGCTGGGCGTGGCAGGGTGGATGCGTTATGTTGGCGGCGTGGACGAGCAGGGTAACGCCATCGACGTGAGCGATCCGCAGCAGGCGGTGATTCGGGCGGCGGTGAAGGGAAGTGCGGAAGGGGAAAGTCGGGTTAACGCGCTGCTCGGCATTGAGGCCATCTTTGGTAAAGAGTTACCGCAGGAGCCGCGCTTCGTTGCTGCGGTGATGGCCGCGTACCGGGCGCTGCTGCAAAAAGGTGCGAAAGCGACCGTGGCGCAGTACGTGTCTCAACGGTAATTCAGCACATGCCGCCGTGAGCGGCGGCATGTCTGCGCACAGCTTAGTGCATTCCCAGGCGAATCAGCTCAATCGGTTCGAATTTACCTTCGCATCCTTCCACTTCTACCGTTTTGCTGCGGCGCACCTGCGCGGCATCCAGCCCGTCGCTGTGGATCGCTTTAATCACGCCGGTTTTGCCCGTGCCGCTAATCATGACGCGGCTGCCGGTGGTGATTGCATTGCGGTTACGGTCGTATGTCATCATGGTATTTTCTCCTCTCTAACCTGTTCGTTACGGCGCTATTTCGGGTTTTGCCGTTCACGGGGCCTATAAATACGCCTGTCCGCGCTTCATGTTTTTGTTTTTGATCAAACTCACACTTTTTTCTTTATTTCGTCGGGCGCTGACGGTTCAGGACGGTAATTTACAAAGTGGACCATTATTTTCATTAATTGATAGTTTCGAGAGGGAAGCGTTGAGGGTTGGTTTATATTCCCGATGTCATCCTGTGTGCAGGAAATAACCCTTCATCGGAATAAGGAGTCAGGCTTATGTATAAGAGCATTTTGATGCCTGTAGACGTGTTTGAAATGGATTTGAGCGACAAAGCGGTTCGCCACGCGGCAAACCTTGCAAAGGCTGAGGGCGCGTCGATTACCCTGGTCAATATTCTGCCAGCCAGCAGCCGGTCTCTGCTGCGCGGGTTCAACGCCGATATAAAAAAGTTTGAAGAGTATATGACCGCAGAATCCGGTAAGAAAATGAACGAGTTAAAAAGACTGTTCGATATCGCCCCAGAGAATATTCACAGCATGGTGCGTTTTGGCAACGTCCGGGATGAAATTATCAAGCTGAGCAAGGAGGGGGAATATGATGCGATTGTCATCGGGTCGAAAAACCCGAGCATCACCACTCATCTGCTGGGTTCAAATGCGGAATCTATTCTGCGCTACGCCACGATCCCGGTGTTAGTCGTTCGCTAATCACGCCGCCGTTCCCGAAAGGGGCGGCGCATATTACTCTTCGCTAAACCACTCGCTATTTTCCTGACGAATCAGCTGCACGGATTCGCTAATTTCCTGCAGATGCAGCGTCATCGCTTTTTCCACACCGTCCGGGTCGCGTTTTTCCAGCGCGCTGAAAATATCATGATGCTGTCGGAGCAGCATTTCCGGCGGGGAGACGTGATCGAGGCTCATATAGCGCACGCGGTCAATGGTGGCCTTGATGTTCTCGATGGTGTCCCAGGCCAGCTGACAATCCGCGATCTGCGCCAGCTTCTGGTGGAATTCATCATCAAGCTGGAAGAAATCATTGAGCTGCTTACGGTCAATCGCAATACGCTGCTGGTGCAGGTTCTGCTCCAGCTGGTAACACTGGTTGTCGTTGATAAGCGTTGCGGCGCGGCGTGCCACCGCGCATTCAATGGCCTGGCGAACGAAACAGCCGTTGCGTACCTGAGAGAGTGAAATTTTGTTCACGTAGCTGCCGCGCTGCGGGCGGATCTGAATCAGTCCGTTTTCAGCAAGCTTAATAAACGCTTCACGTACCGGCTGACGGGAAACGTCAAAACGCACGGACACCTCTTTTTCAGAAAGCGGCGTTCCCGGTGGGATCAGGCAATGGACAATATCACGTCGCAAAATGCGATAGATTTGCTGGTTAACGGGCTGGGTGGGATTGAGTTGCGATTCAGCGGCCATGAGTTGTCATTTCTCAGAGAGTTAGCCTGAACATACTACCATTCTTTTATAACCCGAAACAGACCCGGCCCGCAGGCCGGGAAGGGCAGATTCAGCCACGATGGACGCTAAGTCCGGCAAAACTCTGGCTGACGGGCATCATTTCCACGGTATTGATGTTGACGTGTTTTGGCAGCGTCGCCACCCACCAGACCGTTTCGGTCACATCTTCCGGCGTCAGCGCGTTAGCATTTTCGTAGGTTTTACCCGCTTTCGCGTCATCGCCTTTGAAACGCACGTTGGAAAACTCGGTACCGCCCACCAGACCCGGCTCGATATCGGTGACGCGAATGGCGGTGCCGTGCAGATCGGTACGCAGGTTGAGGCTGAACTGGCGCACAAACGCTTTCGTCGCGCCATAGACGTTGCCGCCCGCGTAAGGCCAGCTCCCGGCGGTGGAGCCGATGTTGATAATGTGGCCGCGGTTGCGCTCGACCATGCCCGGCAGCACCGCGCGGGTCATATAGACCAGCCCTTTGTTGTTGGTGTCGATCATGTTTTCCCAGTCTTCAACGCTGGCTTTGTGGGCGGGCTCCATGCCCAGCGCCAGACCGGCATTGTTGACCAGCACGTCGATGGCGCGCCACTCGGCGGGCAGGTTGGCAATCATCTCTTCAATGGCCGCGCGGTTACGCACGTCCAGCTGCGCGGTCAGGATGCTGTCGCCTAATTCGTCCTTCAGCTCCTGCAGGCGCTCCTGACGACGGCCCGTGGCAATAACCTTGTGCCCGTTGGCGACGAAGCGACGCGTGATGCTTTCACCAAAACCTGCCGTTGCCCCGGTAACTAAAATAATCATCTCACTGTTCCTCAACGCTTTTTGTGTTGTACTAACATAGCACGGCCGCAGAGGGTGCGTTAAGGCAACATTTGTATGACGGCGTTGCAGGGGATGGCGGCCTGGCCTACTCTGGGAGGATACCCGTACTCAGGAGCGAAAGATGACGGCCACGAATCCCTTTTTTGACATCAGCCTGCTGCCTTACCAGGCCCCCCATTTTGATGAAATCAACGATAGCCACTATCGCCCGGCCTTCGATGAAGCGCTTCGCCAGAAGCGGGCGGACGTAGACGCCATTGTGTCCCAAACCGCTGCGCCGGACTTCACCAACACCGTGCTGGCGCTGGAGAAAAGCGGCGCTTTGCTCTCGCGCGTCAGCAGCGTGTTCTTCGCTATGACCTCCGCACACACCAATGCGTATCTGCAGGAGCTTGAGGAGCAGTTCTCCACCGAGCTTGCCGCGCTGGCAAACGACATCTGGCTGAATGACACCCTTTTCGCCCGCGTGGAGAGCGTCTGGCAGGATCGTGCCGCGCTGGACGCCGAATCCCGTCGGCTGGTCGAGGAGACGTATCAACGGTTTATTCTGGCCGGTGCGCGTCTCAATGAAACGGAAAAAGCCGAGCTGAAGGCGCTGAATACCGAGGCGGCGACCCTGACCAGCCAGTTTAATCAGCGACTGCTGGCTGCCGATAAGACGGGCGGGCTGGTGGTGGATTACGCGCACCAGCTTGACGGGCTCAGCGCCAGCGAGATCGCCGTCGCGGCGCAGGCTGCCGCGGAGCGAGGGTTAAACGATCGCTGGCTGATCCCGCTTCTGAACACGACTCAGCAGCCCGCGCTTTCCGCGCTGCGCAATCGTCAGACCCGTGAAAACCTGTTCAACTCAGGCTGGACGCGCACCCAGAAAGGGGATGAAAACGACACTCGCGAGCTGATCCTCCGCCTTACGGCGCTGCGCGCCCGGCAGGCCCGCCTGCTGGGCTTTGACGATTACGCCAGCTGGAGTATCGCCGACCAGATGGCGAAAACCCCGGACGCCGCTCTGGAATTTATGCGCGGCATTGTGCCCGCCGCCCGTGCCCGTGCTGAGCGCGAGCAGGCTGATATTCAGAAAGTCATCGACGACGAGCAGGGTGGTTTCACCGTGCAGGCCTGGGACTGGGCTTTTTATGCCGAGCGCGTGCGTCAGGCAAAATATGCCCTCGATGAATCGCAAATCAAACCCTATTTTGCGCTCAATACCGTTTTGCACGACGGCGTATTCTGGGCCGCAAGCCAGCTGTTTGGCATCCGCTTTGTGGAGCGCTTCGATATCCCGGTGTATCACCCTGACGTCCGCGTCTGGGAAATTTTCGACCACACCGGTGAGGGCATGGCGCTGTTTTACGGCGACTTCTTTGCCCGCGATTCCAAGCAGGGCGGGGCCTGGATGGGGAATTTCGTCGAGCAATCCTTCGAGCTTGCTGCCCGTCCGGTGATTTACAACGTCTGTAACTACCAAAAACCGGCTAACGGCGGCGTCGCGCTTCTCTCCTGGGATGACGTGATCACCCTGTTCCACGAGTTTGGCCATACGCTGCACGGTCTGTTTGCCAGCCAGCGTTTCGCCACGCTCTCCGGGACCAATACGCCGCGCGATTTCGTTGAATTCCCGTCGCAGATCAACGAACACTGGGCCAGCCATCCGCAGGTGTTTACCCACTACGCCCGCCATTACGAAACCGGTGAACCGATGCCGGACGCGCTGCGGGAAAGCATGCTCAACGCGACCCATTTCAACAAGGGTTATGACATGACGGAGCTGCTGGCTGCCGCGCTGCTGGACATGAACTGGCACGGGATCAGCGAAGCCGTTTCGGGCGTAGACGCGTTTGAAGCGGCTGCACTGAAAAAAGAGGGGCTGGATCTGCCCGCCGTACCGCCGCGCTATCGCAGCAGCTATTTTGCCCATATTTTCGGCGGCGGCTACGCGGCGGGATATTACGCCTACCTGTGGACGCAAATGCTGGCGGACGATGGCTATCAGTGGTTTGTCGAACAGGGCGGTCTGACTCGTGAAAACGGGCAAAAATTCCGCGAGGCGATTTTGTCCCGTGGTAACAGCACGGATCTGGCTGAACTGTATCGCAACTGGCGTGGGCACGATCCGAAAATTGAACCGATGCTGGAAAATCGCGGGTTGAGCGAATAGAGTCAGTCTCGTCAGAAAAAAGAACCGGGCTTTACGCCCGGTTTTTTTATAGGCTCCAACGTGTTTGTAACGTCTTCTGCAAAAAAAGTTTTAATACGCGTTATTTATAAATAAAACAGGTGTGATTAAAACTTACTTCGAACAGTATATTTAATTAACCGGGGTTAGGCTTTAAATGAATTAATGATTAATAGTTTGTTCTGGATTGTAAAAATAAAAAGCCTTTAGCTTCGGATTTTAGCTATAAATTTTTGTTATTTTGTGCCGATAAATGAAAGTGGCATAAAAATCGACGTAGTAGCAGTTAAGAAGGCGAAAGATGACCCTACCTCTGAACAATCCGGGCTTCACGGATACCGAGCCTTCTAAAGGCCTGATAAATAAAACCTTTACCTATATTGTAACGTTGTTGATAAGTATTTTTATTGCGGCAATAATTTCCCTGCTAATAATAAAAGATAATGTGAATGAAATCAGCGACAAGCACGATGAATTTTTGTTAAGGAAAGCCCTGGAGACCCGCCAGGAGAGCATGCGAAGTCATTTGAAAGATAATGCCGAGTGGGGAGATGCCTACAAACATCTTCATCTGAACAATGACGTTCACTGGGCATGGGATAAGCAGAATCTGGGTAAGTCCCTGTATGATAACTTTGGCTACGAAGGGGTGTTTGTTCTCTCTCCGGAAGGGAGCACGCGATACAGCGTGGTTGACGGGAAGCTGAAGCTTCAGGAGCTGGAGCGCTGGTTAGACAAATCAACCAAAGACCGTTTACTCCATAAGTTGAGTATAAAAAAGGGAGTGCCGGTTTCTGTGCTAGCGCTTATCGATTCCGTGCCGGCCATTGTTTCAGCGCAATGGATAACGACGGGCGATGATGCGAGCGTGCAAACCATGCCTGGAAAACCTTCGACAATGGTGTTTATAGACAAGTTAACGGCTAAAAAACTCCTCACGATTGGTCAGGATGACGGCATCCAGAACGTTCGTACTTCATCTGATCCAGCCACTTCTCAAATAAATAATCAGACGGAATTTACCTTAAGCACCCAAAATGGGGATGTGCAAATTATCTGGGACGGTGAAAATCCCGGCCAGGCGTTAATAATTTATTTTTTGCCATTACTCATTCTCTCCGTCGTTCTGACGGTATCGATGACGGTGATATTAATGCGCCATATTATGCACAAGGCGAGAATGCTTGACGAAAATACGTTTCTCCTCGAGCAGGCGCGGTTGAATCTTATTACAAGTGAAAAACGATTTCGGGACGTCAGTGAAACAACCAGCGACTGGTTCTGGGAAACAGATTTATCGTTAAGGATAACGTGGCTATCGGGTCGTTTTTCTACAATAACGGGATATGAAAATAGCAAATGGATAGGCCGCAGGTTGGATGAACTCTTTCCGGCGACAAGCGGATTATCACATGACTGCGCCGGGCAGCGGGATTTAACCGAACGCTTTGAATTTAAAAACTGTCCTTATACGAACGCGCAACAAACCACGTCATATTGCACGCTTCTGGCAAAGTTTTCTGCTCAGCCTGATGGAACGGTGGTGTTGCGAGGCGCGGCAACCGACGTCTCTCAGGAAGTAGAAGCAACAAAACGCGTGGAGTTCCTGTCACGCCATGATGAATTAACCGGTCTGCCGAACCGGTATCATATTAAGGAATTTCTGGCTGGCCAGTTGGCGAAAGAAGACCTTAACCATTATCCCTTTGCCATGATTTGCCTTGATTTAGACAAGTTTAAGCCCGTCAATGATATTTTCGGGCACTCCACCGGCGATGCCCTGCTTGGCGAGGTCGCTTCACGTCTTAAAAATTGCGTTCGTCGAGGTGATTTTGTCGCACGGCAGGGAGGGGATGAATTTATGCTTCTCCTCGGCAACACCAGCCAGCAAGACCAGATTGAGGAGGTGTGTCGTCGTATCGTGCAAGAACTTAACCGTCCTTTCGCCATTGAGGGCAATGATGTGGCGATAGGCGTAAGCATGGGCATTGCGCTGGCTCCCCGGGATAGCAGCAGCGCAAACGATCTTCTACGCTACGCGGACATTGCGCTGTATCAGGCGAAACAATCCGGCAGAAACCGATGGGTCTATTATCGCCCGGATATGTCGGAAAAGTTGACTGAACGCAGGAAACTGGAATTAGAACTCAAGACCGCGATTCGCGAAGAACAGCTCTACCTGGTTTACCAGCCGCGTTATAACCTCCGGTATTCTAAAATTGAGGCCGTCGAAGCGCTGGTACGCTGGCAGCACCCGGTTCGGGGGACCATAATGCCCGATCAGTTTATCCCGCTGGCAGAAGAAACCGGGCTGATTATTAGCCTGAGTAACTGGGTCATACGAAAAGCCTGTACGGAGACGAAAGACAAATTGCCGGGATTATCGGTCTCCGTCAATATTTCTGCTATCGAATTCCAGGCAAGCGATCTTGCCGAAAGAATAAAAGAGATCCTTCACGAAACGGGGCTTGAATCCAACCGGCTGGAAATTGAAGTGACTGAAAACGTTACGCTTTCCGACCCGGAAAAAACCTTGCAGACCATGAAGTCTCTCAAAAAAATGGGCGTCCGCATTCTGATTGACGATTTCGGTACCGGCTATGCCTCTCTGAGCTATCTGCGGAAGTTTCAGTTTGACGGGCTTAAGCTCGACAAGAGCTTTATTTTTACCCTCGGTGACTCGCCGCAGAACCAGTCAGTCGTGGAGAAAATTATCGACCTGGGGAAAGCCTATTCCATGGCGGTAACCGCAGAAGGGGTGGAAACCGTCGAACAGCTGACTTTTCTGAAAAAAAATAAATGTGATGAAGTTCAGGGCTACCTGCTTGGAAAACCGGCCGCCATTACGGACTTAAATTTAAACGCCAACAGAGTAAATCTCTAAATCGCGCTTTCACTCAGGAAAGCGTAAATGAAAAACCGGGCTTCTCGCCCGGTTTTTGTTATCCGCTATCTGTTCGTATCCACGAGCGTAAACGCCGCTTTCTATCTCACGACCAGAACAGGGCATTTCGCATGCCGCACCACTGCCGCAGCGTTCGAACCCAACAGATACGTCGATATGTCAGGTTTGTGGGAAGCGATGATAATCAGGTCGGCATCGATCGTGTCAGCGAGCTTAAGGATTTGGTCTTTAGGAGATCCCGTCACGGCGTGAGTCTGTATCTTGTCTGGAGGAATTTTGAATTGCTTAACGATTTCATCCAGCTTCGCTAAGGCCGCGTGCTGGAACTCTTTCAGCTTCGGCATTTCAACCGAATAGGCCAAACCTAATGATGAATAATACGGAAGCGATGGAATGACGGTAAGAAAGTGAACTTTAGCTGTGTTAAGTGCTGTATGTGCCTGAACGAAGGGGATAACCATGTGCGTCAGGCTATCCTCCGAAATGTCAATTGGAACCAAAATTGAGTTATACATTTGTCCCTCCTGAGTGTTTTTCACACAATTCAGGGTAGACCGTTAATTTCAGGAAAACAGAGAGCAAGCTGTCATAACGGGGACAAATTTCGGTTATGTGATAGGCGTACAGTCGAACCTGCCCCGATCTCGTCAACGTGGCGTGACAACGATCAGGGGCATTCGGGGATGAGTCTCTCCGCGTCACGGTCCGTTTTCTGCAAAACGCCAAAGCCTCAACCGGGCGCAAGGCCCGGTACCTTGTTCATATTGCGTGACAGCTGACGGACGCGATAATTTTACTCCCGCCCATATTCCCCATAATCATATCGAGTAATTTTCGGTATTCTTCCCGGGTCATCACCTCCGCCCGGATTTCGGTTTTACCTTCTGCTTGCGCCGTAGCGGAATAAATCGCTTTCAGACTTAACGTCAACTCTTTCGCCATATTTACGACGCTCTGCCGCACCGCATCTTCATGCTCATCATTGCAGGTGATTTTAAGTACATAGCATTTTTCGCCTTCATGGAGCACGGGCAGTTGATTAATTCGCTGCGCGGCTTCGCGAAGCAATATGTTAGCGCAGAGAATAATTAGGCTGGCCATGGCGGCATTCCAGAACTGGCCTAATCCGCACAGTACGCCAATTCCGGCCGAGCACCACAGCGTTGCGGCGGTGTTCAAACCACGAATATTCATTCCTTCACGCATAATGACGCCTGCGCCAAGAAAGCCGATACCGGAGACGATCTGCGCTGCGATACGTCCCGGGCTATCAGGAGAAGTCGATACCGAACTTAAAATGAACACTGCCGCACCCGTGGCAACCAGTGCATTAGTACGAAGTCCGGCCATACGCTGGCGCCACTGTCTTTCCGCGCCAATAATTGCGCCCAGCAGCATCGCTGCGAGCAGATGAGAGATATAAGGGAACATCAGCCTGTCGCCTGTTAACGTTATTAAATAATAAGCGTCAGTGCTTTGCTAAGCACATCATAACGCCGTTTAAATGCTAAGCGTGTCAGGACAACGGTGGCGGAAAGAGTGAATGAGTAAACATGAACATGCGATGCCCCACAAATTGAGTGGTTTTACTATTTCGGGATACAATCGCTTAAAGAGGATTGCTGCCCACCGTTTCAGGTAAGCAGCGAGAAAATTGCGCTAGCTTACCTTCGTATCGACGATAAAATAACTTTCCAACGAAGGACTCCTGTGAAAATTTATTGCCAGTATAGTCAGGGGCGATAATGAGTAAAGCGAAAAAACAGACTCCGTTATGAATTGTTTAAGTTCGGAAAGCATGTTTTTTTAAGACGTCATCTGATTTTCAAAAATACCCGGTATACTACATTTTCTTTTTTACAGGCGATAACAGACAAAGGCAGGAAGTATGTCTCTTCGTTCGCTGCGGGCATTGTGCCTGACAAGTTTTTTCATTGCGGATGTCCGCGATGGCCTCGGTCCTTTTCTCGGTATTTTTTTGACCGAACGCCACTGGACCCCCGATGATATCGGCATCCTGATGACGGCCGGTGGGCTGGCGGGACTACTGGCCACGCTGCCGGCGGGATTCATCACCGACACCTCGCGCAGCAAGCGGACCGTGCTGGCGCTAGTGTGCCTGCTCATCACTCTTAGCACGCTCCTGCTCTGGTTTAGCCAGCAGAGCGCTGTTGTGGCCGTTTCGCAAATTGTCTCCGGTATCTGCGCGGCGTTTGTCGGTCCGCTGATCGCCGGAATTACCCTGGGGCTGACCGGCCAGAGCGGATTCAGCGCGCAGATGGGCAAAAATGAGGCGTTCAATCACGGCGGCAACTTTGTTACCGCACTGATTGCAGGCGGCATTGCGTGGTACTGGGGCGTCGGCGGGATTTTCCTGCTGATGACCTGTACCACGCTGTTAACGCTCTGCGCGCTGCTTGCCATTCGCAACGGGGATATCGACAACGACGCGGCGCGTGGGCTGTCCTCTTCCGCGAGCCTGCCGGTTCCCGGATTTGCCGTGCTGATAAAAAACCGGGCGCTGTTCGTGACCGGACTGACGCTGCTGCTGTTTCACCTGGCGAACGCCGCGCTGCTGCCGATGCTGAGCATGAGGGTGGCCGCCGCGCCCGCCTCGATCAACCCCGGTTTGTACGCGGCGGGCACCGTTATCATCTCCCAGGCCGTGATGATCCCCGTCGCCATCTGGGTCGCCAACCGAATAGACCGCTACGGCTACTGGCGCTTAATTATGCTGGCGCTGCTGGTGATGCCGGTGCGCGCGGCGCTGGCGGCGTCTACGGACGCGCCGCTCATGATGATCCCGGTACAAATCCTCGACGGGCTGGCCGCTGGGATCCTGGGCGTCGCGGTACCGTCGTTTATCGTGGTGCTGTTGCGCGGGAGCGGGCACGTCAATGCCGGGCAGAGTGTGGTGATGCTGATGCAGGGGGTTGGGGCATCCATGAGCCCGGCGTTAACCGGCACGATTGCCGGTCATTACTCATTTGCCACGGCATTCAGTGTTCTGAGCGCGATTGCGCTGGTGGCCGTCCTGCTGTGGTGGTGCTTTGCGCACCGGACCTGGGAAACAGACAGTACGCCGGGTGGGGCATAGCCGCCACCCGGCGTCACGCTTACGCCAGTTCGTTAGGGCACGCTTCGCCCTTTTCCAGCTGCTGCAGGTTACCCAGCGTGGTTTCTGAAATGCTGATCAGCGCTTCGGCAGTCAGAAACGCCTGGTGTCCGGTAAACAGCACGTTATGACAGGCTGACAGGCGGCGGAACACGTCGTCCTGGATCACATCATTCGACTTGTCTTCAAAGAACAGATCGCGTTCGTTCTCATACACGTCCATTCCCAGCGCGCCAATTTTCTGGGTTTTCAGCGCTTCGATAGCGGCCTGAGAGTCAACCAGCCCGCCGCGGCTGGTGTTGATGATCATCACGCCATCTTTCATCTGGTCAAACGCCGCCTGGTTTAGCAGGTGGTAGTTCTCCGGCGTCAGCGGGCAGTGCAGGGAGATCACGTCAGACTGGGAGAACAGGGTCGGCAGGTCGACGTATTCCACGCCCAGCTCCAGCGCAGCGGCGCTCGGGTACGGATCGAACGCCAGCAGACGCATGCCGAAGCCTTTCAGAATGCGCAGGGCGGCGATGCCGATTTTACCGGTCCCGATCACGCCCGCGGTTTTGCCGTACATGGTAAAGCCGGTCAGCCCTTCCAGAGAGAAGTTGGCATCACGGGTGCGCTGATAAGCGCGGTGAATACGACGGTTGAGCGACATCATCATGCCAATCGCATGTTCCGCGACCGCTTCCGGGGAGTACGCCGGGACGCGCACCACCCGCAGACCCAGCTCTTTCGCCGCGTCGAGGTCCACGTTATTAAAGCCCGCGCAGCGCAGGGCGATATATTTCACACCCTGTTTTTTCAACTCTTCCAGCACCGGGCGACTGCCGTCGTCGTTAACAAAAATGCAGACGCCTTCACAGCCGTGCGCCGTTTTGGCGGTTTTTTCGGACAGCAGAAAGTCGAAAAATTCAAGCTCAAACCCGTAAGCCTCGTTAACATGTTGCAGATACTTTTTGTCGTACTGCTTTGTGCTATATACCGCGAGTTTCATAAGACTTTCTCCAGTGATTTTGCATTCACGTTAGCATGATTAAAATTATCTTACAATTTCTAAAATATTATTGAATTCAATAAGTTCTATCAATTATTCTAGAGCATATGTGCACCCTAACTCCATGATATTCATATCCACCGATTTCTTAAGCGGGACTGACACCAGCGACATGTCTGCTTGTTTTACTCTAAGGGGGCTATGGGGGAGACTAAAGTCACAACAAGTGCGTATGTTTGGGTAAGTGGTTTCCCAATGCTTGAAAATGTGACTACCTTTAGCTGTTAAAATGACGTAGCTCTTTGAATGTCCTAACATCGAAGGTAGTATTATTACTATCATTTTAAAATGACAGGGAGACCGAATGTACAACCATAATCGGGATAAAAGTCATTTCGAAGAGAAAGTCTTAGAGATTGAAAATCTTGCGCAGCGAATTGCCACAAAGCATTTGCTTTATGGTACCGCTGGTATGTTTTTTGAAACTCAACAACTTGTTGCTCACCTGAGAAGGGAGATCGAGTCGCATTGCTTGACCTGGTCAGGCGGGATTCAATTACTTGATGAACAGATACATCATCTTAAGGAACAGGATGATTTACTCACCTTCAATAAAGCTAAGTTATTTATTGTTGTTGAAAAAAACCGAACAACAACGACGACTTTAGCGCTTAAACAGATCGGTTTCGTTGCCGGTGGGGCGCAAGTGTATGGGGGCGCTAGTTTATGCGTCGGTTCGCTGGGTCTGGCCTGTGCTGCGTATGGTGCACCTATGATTACTCATGGGCTAAACAACATGTATGAAAATGGATACTATCTTCTTTATCGTGAAGATCGGTCTGGCACGCTAAGAGATGCTTATCGTTACGTAGCAGCGAAACTCGGCTATGGGAATAATGAAGCTGATATTGTCTATGGAGTAGTTGATATCTCTTTATCAGCCTATGGCGCGGGCAGGAGAGTACTGGCTCCCCGAGAAAAATCCTGGAGTCTGTTTCGCAACATTGAATCTGATTATATCAGAGGATGGCAAGAGGCTTCTAAAACAGCGATGGCTCTGGATTTAACCAGTGGAAGCGTCACAGGTTGGCAGATGTACCAGATAGCTAAAGAGAATTAATTATGTCGGAACAATTCGAGTTGTCATTAACCCCCCCGATTCTACCTGCCGTATGCTATTTTATTGTATCTATTGTCGTTTTTTTCTTGTTGTACCTCGGGAAACTCAAGGTCAACAGGCTTCATAAATATCCTCTGTTCATTGCCTATACGCTATTTGTGATAGCCATAGCAGCCATTCAAATTAACGTTTTTGCCAACGGCTATGAGTTTGTTAGCGGTTTTTTACATATTGATTTTGATCCCTGGCGGTACGACTCGGTGTATTGGGGGTCATTGATATTCGCCATGCTTTACCTGCTGGCAATGCCACGGAATAGGTATTAATGTCGCAAATCTGCTCTGCGATTATTCTTGAACTTATGCGTAACCAATTGAACCGAAAATATATTCTTTAGGTTACGCATAGCAAAAAAATTACCGCTTACTATTACAGCATCTATTCTTAACTTGGCGTCAACTTCAACTCAACCGCTAAACATGCGACAATGATCGGCACTGCCGGCTTAAATCTTTCGCTAAATCAGGATATTAACTGCCCATGAAGGGTAAATACAAAGCCGCTCTTGCGCTTTTACTGCTGTTCATATTGTTGCCGCTGACGCTGCTGATGACGCTCGCCCAGTGGGTACCGACGCTCGCCGGGATTTGGCTGCCCGTCGGGACGCGCATCGCTTTCGAAGAGAGTCCGAAACTTACCCGCCACGCGCTGGTGATCCCCGATCTTCGCTATTTGGTTGAAGACTGCGAAATTGCCCGCATCGATAACGTGACGCTGTCACATCCGAGCCGCTGGAAGCTGGATGTCGGCGCACTGGATCTCAATTCCGTCTGTCTGAGCAAAATTCCCCAGTCTGCACCCTCAACGGTCGCCCCCAAAACGCTGGCACAGTGGCAGGCGGTATTACCGAATACCTGGATCACGGTTCACCGTCTGACGCTGTCGCCCTGGCAGCAGTGGCAGGGCGAGCTGCATGCGTCGCTGACGCCGTCCATTCAGGAGATCGCCTATAAAGGCGAGCAGGTCAGCATTAAAGGTACGCTTCGCGGTCAGACGCTCTCGGTCAGCCAGTTCGATATCCAGCTCCCGGACCAGCCGCAGCCGATTAAGCTGGTGGGCGAGTTTACCTTGCCGCTGGTGCCGGATGGCGTGCCGGTGAAGGGCCACGCGGTCGCGACCTTTAACGTGCCACAGTTAACGTCTCTGGTCGATGCCGATCTGGACTGGGAAGACAATCAGGGACAGCTGGTGGTGATGGCGCGGGACACCCCCGATCCGCTGCTTGACCTGCCGTGGCAGATCACCGCGGAGCAGCTGAACATCAGCGACGGGCGCTGGAACTGGGATCTCTCGGGTATGCCGCTGAGCGGGCGGGTATCCCTTCGCGCCGACAATTGGCAGCAGGGGCTGGATAACACCACCCTGACCGGACGGCTGAATGTGCTTACCCAGGGGGACGCGGGGAAAGGCAACGCGGTACTGAACATTGGGCCCGGCAGGCTCAGCATGGAAAACAGCGACATGCCCCTGCATCTGAGCGGCGAGGCGAAGCAAAACGATCTCATTCTTTACGCAAAATTGCCCGCCACGCTGACCGGCAGCCTGTATGAACCGCAGCTGGCCTTTGAGCCGGGCGCGCTGCTCCGCTCGCGCGGGCGCATCATTGACTCACTCGATATCGATGAAATCCGCTGGCCGCTGGCGGGCGTGAAGCTAACACAGAAGGGCGTGGACGGTCGTTTACAGGCGATTCTGCGCGCTCATGAAAACGAGATGGGCGATTTTGAACTCCATCTGGACGGCCAGGCCAACGACTTTTTACCTGATAACGGCCTGTGGCAGTGGCGCTACTGGGGGAAAGGCGGCTTTACGCCGATGCATGCCCGCTGGGATGTCGCCGGGAAAGGCGAGTGGCGCGACAATCTTATTGAGCTGACGGCGCTCTCCACCGGTTTTGACAAGCTCCAGTACGGTACGATGGAGGTCAGCAAGCCGCGTCTGGTGCTGGATCAGCCTGTACGCTGGCTACGCGATGCCGAAAAACCGACCTTCAGCGGGGCGCTGTCGCTGAATGCCGGGCAGACCCGGTTCTCCGGCGGCAGCGCGTTGCCGCCCTCGGTCCTGACCTTCAGCGTCGACGGCACCGACCCGACCATTTTTCAGTTTAAGGGCGACCTCCATGCGGACAAAATCGGTCCGGTACAGGTGAACGGACGCTGGGATGGCGTGCGCCTTCGCGGGCAGGCCTGGTGGCCAAAACAGTCGCTCACCGTCTTCCAGCCGCTGATCCCGCCGAACTGGAAAATGACGCTGCGCGACGGGGAGCTTTACGCGCAGGTCGCCTTCTCGGCGGCGGCCGATCAGGGCTTTGAGGCCGGTGGGCACGGCGTGCTGAAATCCGGCAGCGCCTGGATGCCGGATAACCAGATTAACGGCGTCGATTTTGTGCTGCCGTTCCGTTTCAGCGAGGGAACCTGGTCCCTCGGCACGCGCGGTCCGGTCACCTTGCGTATTGGCGAAGTGGAAAACCTGGTGACCGCGCGCAACATTACCGCCGATCTACAGGGGGACTATCCCTGGACGGAGGACAATCCGCTGCTCCTCACCAACGTGAAGGTGGAAACCCTCGGCGGGAAGATCACTATGCAGCAGCTGCGGATGCCGCAGCACGATCCGGCCCTGCTGCGCGTGGACAATATCTCCTCCAGCGAGCTGATCAGCGCCGTTAATCCGAAACAGTTTGCCATGTCAGGGCCGGTGAGCGGGGCGCTGCCGTTCTGGCTGGACAATGAAAAATGGATCATTAAAGATGGCTGGCTGACCAACCCGGGGCCAATGACGCTGCGCATCGACAAAGATACGGCCGACGCCATCGTGAAAGATAATATGGTGGCGGGCGCGGCGATTAACTGGCTCCGCTATATGGAAATTTCGCGTTCGTGGACGAGAATCAATTTAGATAATCTGGGTGAATTAACCATGCAGGCGACCATCAAGGGGACCAGCCGGGTGGATGGAAAAAGCAGCTCCGTCAACCTGAACTATACCCATGATGAGAATGTCTTTACCCTCTGGCGCAGCCTGCGCTTTGGGGACAACCTGCAAACCTGGTTTGAGCAACATGCGGCGATACCTGCTCCCCGCAGTTTGACTGGCAAGGAAAGTGAGGAACAACAATGAAAAAGATGGCTGGTGTGCTCACCGTTGCCGTTGCCGCGCTACTGACCGGCTGTACGCCGCGCATTGAAGTCGCTGCGCCAAAGGAGCCGATTACCATCAATATGAATGTCAAAATCGAACATGAAATCCATATTAAGGTCGATAAAGACGTTGAAACCCTGCTGAAATCGCGCAGCGATCTGTTCTGAGGATGCCATGAAACGATTAGCTCTGATTTTACTGGCGCTGGGGATGAACGTGCAGGCGGCTGCGCTGACCTTAAACGATGCCCGGGCGCAGGGGCGCGTGGGGGAAACCCTCAGCGGCTATCTTGCCCCGATTCAACAGGACGCTGAAACGCTGGCGCTGGTCAATCGTATCAATGCGGCGCGCGCGGAAAACTACCAGAAGCTGGCTGACAGCAATAATTTGCCTGTCGATGAAGTGGCTAAAATGGCCGGTCAGAAACTGGTTGCCCGCGCGCAGCCGGGCGAATACGTGAAGGGCATTAACGGAAAATGGCTCAAAAAGTAATTAGCGGTAGCGCCTGCGGTATTCACCCGGCGAGACGCCAAAACGCTGCTTAAACGCCGTTGAAAAATGGCTATGGTCGGTAAAGCCCCAGCTGTAGCCAATGCCCGCCAGCTTTTCATCATCACCGGTAGATTGCAGTGCCTGCGCGCAGAGATCCAGACGACGGTTTTTGATGTACTGCGCCACCACCAGCCCCTTCTCGGCAAACATGCGGTAAAGGCTGCGCACGGACATGCCGCTCTCGGCTGCAATCCATTCCGGGCGCAGCGATTCAGACTGAATATGGTCGTCAATCAGCGCCACCACATGCTGGAACTGGCGCTCCTTGCGCGGCTGAATGATTTCACGCTGCTGGAAAGCGGGGCGCAGCAGGCAGATCATCGCCTCTAGCGCCGCTTCGCTTTCACGGTCACTCAGGTCGGCATTGCTCATGCTCTCCATCAGCAGGCGATGGCTCAGCTGTACCGTGGGCAAGGTGCGGGAAAGGGCGGTTGCGCAGCTTATCTCCTGGAAGCGACACTGCTGCTCAATAATCTGACGGGGAACCAGCAGCGAAATCTGGCGAGATTTTTCCCGCCAGTTGATCGAGCAGGGACGCGACGCGTCAATCAGCGTGATATCACCGGTTCTGAGCAGCGCGCGACGGTCATCCTGCTCAATTTCCGCGCTGCCTTCGAGCTGGAACACGGTATAGAACCAGGCATCATTACTCTGAGCGATCTCCTGACGGGAGCGGAACAGGTTAACGCCGCCTGCGGTCACGGTGCTGAGCTTCAGGCTGCGCGCATAGCTGGTCTCCAGCTCGCCGAAGAATTTCCCCCCGGTGGGCTGCGCGTTAAAACGCCCGCAAACCTGGTTAATTTGCGCCAGCCACTGCTGATACTGTTCCTGCTCGCTTGCACACGCCATCGTTTCTCTCACTGCACCGTCAACGTTTTCGCATTGTTGCATTTGTGTTGCATTTTGTCAGAGCTATGAGGCTGACTATAGGAAAGAACACTCACCGGTAACAGCGATATAAGCGGCAATTATCGCGATTTGCGGAGCCTGTCACAGGTGGCAAAGCGAATGTCACAGAGACAAAAGCGAGAACGCAAAACCCCACTTAGACTGGATGGAGACCCTGCGAAGAATAACGAAGGAGTATCCTATGTCTGAATCACAGGTGGCCATTCAGCCTGCCGTACAACAATTTTTAGACCGACAGCATGGCCTGTGGATTGAAGGGCGTCAGGCCGCGTCGGACAGTGAAAAGCGGCTGAACGTCTTCAACCCGGCCACGGGCGAGGTCATTGCCTCAACTGCCGATGCCAGCGTCGACGACGTTGACCGTGCCGTCATGTCCGGCTGGCGCGCGTTTGTCGCCCGCAGCTGGGCCGGAAAACTGCCGGCGGAACGCGAGCGGGTCCTGCTTCATTTCGCCGATCTGGTCGAACAGCACAGCGAAGAGCTGGCCCAGCTTGAAACGCTGGAGCAGGGCAAATCCATCAACATTTCCCGCATGTTTGAAGTCGGCTGCACCCTGAACTGGATGCGCTATACCGCCGGGCTGACCACCAAAATTTCGGGTAAGACCCTCGACCTTTCCATTCCGCTGCCGCAGGGCGCCCGCTATCAGGCGTGGACGCGTAAGGAGCCGGTTGGCGTGGTGGCCGGGATTGTGCCCTGGAACTTCCCGCTGATGATCGGGATGTGGAAAGTGATGCCTGCGCTGGCCGCGGGCTGCTCTATTGTCATCAAGCCGTCAGAAACCACGCCGCTGACCATGCTGCGCGTGGCGGAACTGGCCAGCGAAGCGGGCATTCCGGACGGGGTGTTCAACGTGGTGACCGGGAGCGGCGCGGTGTGCGGCGCAGCGCTGACCTCGCATCCGCATATTGCAAAGGTGAGCTTTACCGGCTCAACGGCGACGGGTAAGCAAATTGCCCGCACGGCGGCGGACACGCTAACCGGGGTGACTCTGGAGCTGGGCGGGAAAAACCCGGCTATCGTACTGAAAGACGCGGACCCGGCGTGGGTGATCGAAGGCCTGATGACCGGCAGCTTCCTGAACCAGGGGCAGGTGTGCGCGGCGAGCTCGCGCATCTATATTGAAGCGCCGCTGTTTGACACGCTGGTCAGCGGGTTTGAGCAGGCGGTGAAATCCCTGAGCGTCGGGCCGGGCATGTCGCCGGAGGCGTTTATCAACCCGCTGGTGTCGCGCGCGCACTGCGACAAGGTGCAGACCTTCCTTGATGAAGCGAAGTCGCGCAGCGCGGAGCTGATCGTCGGTAACCGGGGGCCGGAAGGCAAAGGCTATTACGTTTCGCCTACGCTGGTGGTGAACCCGGATGCCTCACTGCGCCTGACCCGCGAAGAGGTGTTTGGCCCGGTCGTCAACCTGGTGCGCGTTGCCGACGGGGAAGAGGCGCTCCAGCTGGCAAACGACACCGAATATGGCCTGACTGCCAGCGTCTGGACGCAGAATATCAGCAAGGCGCTGGGGTACACCGACAGGCTGCAGGCGGGCACCGTCTGGGTGAACAGCCATACGCTGATTGACGCCAACCTGCCGTTCGGCGGCATGAAGCAGTCCGGCACCGGACGCGACTTCGGTCCGGACTGGCTGGACGGCTGGTGTGAAACCAAATCGGTGTGCGTGCGCTACTAGTAAAAGCAAAAGGCAACCTGGAGGTTGCCTTTTTAGTGTTTGTTCCCTCTCCCGTGGGAGAGGGTCAGGGTGAGGGCATCAGGCTGCACCGGGCGAATTTTGTAGGTCGTGTAAGGCGTAGCCGCCACCCGACATGTTTACAGCGACCACCGATCCCGCCCGGCCTCTTTCGCCCGATACAGCGCCGCATCGGCGCGGGCGATGATCTCTGTCCCCGCTAACCCTTCCGCCATGCTCGCAATCCCCATGCTCACGGTGACACGATCGCTAACGGTTGACGCGCTGTGCGGTATAGCTTCTGTGCGCAGGCCGTCCTGAATGCGTAAGGCCACCTTTTCAGCGATGTTTTCCGGGCAGTTAAACAGGATCACCACGAACTCCTCGCCGCCGTAGCGTGACACCACATCGTCAGGCGTGCGCACCGACTGCTTCAGCACCCGCGCCACGCGCGTCAGGCAGTCGTCACCCGCCTGGTGCCCGTAAGTGTCGTTGTAGCGTTTGAAATAGTCGATATCCAGCATGATCACCGAGAAGGTTTTTTTCTGCTCAACCGCGTTCTCCAGCACCACTTCCATTTTCCGGCGATTGGCGGTTTTGGTTAACGGATCCTGATGCGCCAGCGCATCCAGCCTGGAGATCAGCAGCTGATTTTGCTGGTTACGTCGCCAGGCCTCGTCAAACCAGCTCAGCAGGATGAAACGCCCGCAGATCAGGATCAGCGAAAACACGCTCCAGATAACAATGAAGTGAAGGTTGAGGCCATCGTTCCGTATCCAGCTTGCTACCGGCAGGGTGATCCAGAGCGGGAACACAAAGGCGAGTAGCCCCTCGGGGTAAAAATAGAGCGCCGTTAAGCCGGCGAGTAATAAAATGACGCACAGCGGCCAGACGTGCGGGAGCAGCAGCTGGGTGATAAACCAGAAGCAGGAGACCGACCAGATGGCGCTGCAGATAAACAACACCACGCTGATGCCGGCGATGCGCCGCCAGGCCATCAGGATCAGCGCAGCTGAGAGGATGATAATGCCGAGCATGGAGGCATCAACTATTCTCGTCAGCTGCGGCGAATGGGGATAAAGGGGATCGCTGGTATTAAGCAAAACGTGTCGCAGCAGAATCATCACCGCGAAGCTGATATTTACGAAGGCCAGCCACGGCAGGTTCATCGCCAGCCCGTGCATGACCATAGCATGGCGCGTTGGCCAGGTTGCCCGTTCAAGTGTCGGTTTTTTTCTTTTTTCCATAAAGCCCTTTCCCGTCCGGGGGATAAATCATGCAGGTGAGATATCAGTAACTATAAGCAAGCCAGGGCGATCCTCAAATGCAGAGGCAAAAAAAACCGGGCATTGCGCCCGGTACGTTATTTATTTCTGTTCGTCTTTCTTTTTCCCGAGCGTTGGCGTCTCGTCGAAGAAGTTCCACGGTTTAAGCAGGGTATGCACCCATTCCGTCGGCATAATCGGCCACTCTTCCGCGCGGGCGACGTGGGTGGTGCCGGTGGTTATCCAGACCACGTCATCCCGATCGTTGAGCGACTCGTTATCCTTGCTGTACTGTCCGAGGCCCGTGTCGTGTACGGAGCGGTTCGGGAATTTTCCTTCCGGGTAGAGCTCATCCGGATGGTAACGGGTCACCCACAGCTGTTTGTCCATGAAGCTCAGGCGATGATAAATCCACTCGTCCGGGGCAAATTTCGCACCGGTCGCCACCGGGTGCGTACCGCCCGCGTAAGGGATAATCTGGTACGAGACCGGGTTGCCCATGCGGTTCTCTTTACTGGTGTTGCTCAGCAGCCGAATGGTGCCCGGGTCGAACTTCTGCGCCGCCTGCTGCTCGGTATCAATATCGTACTGATTGATCTGCATGGTGCTGGTGCGCGGGCCCCCGGCGGTATTCGGCTTCACTACCGGATCCTTCGCCACCAGCTTGTTGTTGATGCCGTCCACGTCCATATCAAGACGGAAGTTGTAGATGTGCTGGTGCGTGGTGCCCACGATGTTATGGTCGATCAGCGTGCCGTATTTGGTGTCGTCTTTTGCGGTGGCGTCGTGCATGGTTTTCGCCTGAACGCCTTTCACCGCTTCGATACCCGTCGCGCCGGCATCAATGCCGATGGTGCCATTTTCATGAAACACCCAGTCGAAGATGTAATCGTAGTTGCCCACGGTACTCACCCAGCGCACCACCAGCTCGCGGCGCTCGGTGCTGACGTTTGGCTGACCCATCTCCTGATGCTTGTATTCCGGCCCCGCGTAGCGTTCGAAAATGGCGATCGCGCGCGGGATCTCCATCGGCGCGCCGGTGTAATCCGGGATAGTTTCATTGAGCATCACGGCGTTGGACGGCACGTCTTTACTGCGTACCAGCGGTGAGGTCAGGGTGCCCATACCGTAGTCGCCGGAGTCGAGATAGGCTTTAAAGTACCAGCCCACGTCCGGATCGCCGTAAGGGACGATCATGCCGCCGAGCGACCCCTGATACATCACCTGGCGCTTTTTGCCGTTGTCGTTATAGGTGACGGTTGAAATCATCGGGCCGACGCGGGAATCCAGGCTCAGGTGGAAATCCCAGTTCTGCCAGTGAACCATATCGCCGGTGATGGTGTAGTTCTTGCCTTCCGGCTCAGTGATGTTGAGCGGTTTTTTCGGCGTCTCCATGCGGTCGCGGCCATCATAGGGACGCGGGGTCATGGGAACCGGAACAACGGCGCCTTCTTCAATCTTCTGGATCTTTTTCTGCTCAAGATCGACAACCGCGACCAGGTTTTCAATCGGGTGCGCCCAGTAGTTGCCGTCGCCCACGTCCAGATAGCTCACCACCTTCAGCAGGCGGTCTTCCTGCTTCAGGCCGTCTTTACCGTCGAAATAGCCGACGGTCAGCGGCGTGGTAATCACTTTTTTCGGGTCGGTGATGCCGTGTTTTTTAAGCACCTCGGCGAACTCGGTACTTTCGTTGATGATCTGCTGAACCGCGGTGAAATCATCCAGCAGCACCATGCCGTGCGCGTCTTTTACCGGTTCCCAGCGCAGGATTTTTTTATCCTTCAGGTCCACCACGCTTTCGATAACGTGCTTGCCATCGAGCATGACGATCTTCGCCTGACGCGGGGCATCTACTGCCGTACCGTTAAGCACAAAGTTCCACACTTTGGCTTTCTCGGGCTCTGTCAGGGCGATCTGGGTAAAGCGGGTATTCGGCTTAAAGTCCGCCGAGGCCTTCACAATCTCAACGGCCTGCTTAATTTCGTCCGCCGTTAGCGCGTTTAACGGGTGAGGGCGTTTTTCAACCTGGAAGGTCTGGTCAAGGCCGGACTGGAAAACATCGTTGATGAAGGTATCGGAAATAAAGGCTTTCTTGCCTTTCATCACCACCGGCACCTCAAGCCTGAGGGTTTTACCGTTGACGATGGCGGTTTTAACGCCCGGTTTGACCTTCACAAAGGCACCGTCTTTCGCAATGGTGAACATCTGTGCGTAATCATCCCACTGAACGTCGGCGCCAAAGTCCTGCAGCGTTTTGTCCATCGGGACCATATGCGCCTCGCTGCCGTGGGCGAAAACAGGGGATTGCCAGGCGCAACACAGCGCAACGGCCATGGCCAGCGCCGTTCTACGGGCAGAAAAAGAAGAATTGCTTCCCATCGTAGACCTCATCTTGTTGTGTTTATTGTGTTGTGACAGCCTTATCCTGACAGGCGCCTGAGAAAAGCGTTTGCCTGCATCTGCCAGATTATTTGCCAGTCTTGCCAGGTTAAAAAAAGAGCGGGGATAAATCACAAGGTGGTGCAGAACAATACCCTCTCCCCATTGGGGAGAGGGTCAGGGTGAGGGGACCTTAGCTGAAATCGCCCTGCTGGCGCGCCACCAGCGTCAGGATGGAGTAGAGCGCCACGGCCTGCTGGTGCTGGTTGAAAATCTCAACGGACCATTCCACCACGCCGGTTGGTTTTTCCTCGGCGGTGCGCTGTTTCTTCAGCGTTTTACGCTTGCAGGTCAGGCGCACCTGAATGGTATCGCCCGGTTTAACCGGCTCGATAAAGCGCAGGTTTTCCATACCGTAGTTGGCAATCACCGGCCCGACGCCCGCGTCGACGAACAGCCCGGCCGCGGCGGAAATCAGGAAGTAGCCGTGCACCACGCGCTCGCCAAAGATCGACTCTGCCGCACCGATCTTATCCATATGGGCGTAGAAGTGGTCCCCGCTCAGGCAGGCAAAGTTCACAATGTCTGCTTCCGTGAGGGTGCGGCGCGGCGTCAGCAGGCTGTCGCCCGGCTGTAGCTCCTCAAAGTATTTGCGGAACGGATGCACGCGATCTTCCTGCACCGCTGCGCCACGCACCCACTGTTTGCCAATGGCGGCCAGCATCGACGGGCTGCCCTGAATCGCGGTGCGCTGCAGGTAGTGCTTCACCGCGCGCAGGCCGCCCAGCTCTTCGCCGCCGCCCGCGCGGCCCGGGCCCCCGTGCACCAGCTGAGGCAGCGGGGAGCCGTGGCCGGTAGACTCTTTGGATGATTCCTCGTTAAGGATTTGAATGCGCCCGTGGGCGCGCGCCGCACCGGCAATAAACTGGCGGGCAATTGCCGAATCGGCGGTAACCAGCGTACCGGCCAGGCTACCGCCGCCGCGCGGCAAGCTGCATCGCGTGGCGCGCGTTGCGATACGGAATCAGCGTCGCAACCGGGCCGAAGGCTTCGGTTGAGTGCACCGCCGGGGTTTCGTCCGGCTGCGGGCAGAACAGCAGGGTCGGCGGGAAGAACGCGCCCGGGGCCTGCAAATCCGCTTTGCCGCCCAGACGGATCTGGCAGCCAGCGGCGATCAGCTGATCCACTTTCTCCTGCACGTCCGCCCGCTGTTCGGCGTTGACCAGCGCACCCATCTTCACCCCTTCCTGCGCCGGGTCGCCCACCACCACTTTTTCCAGGCGGGCAATCAGCGCCTGGCTCACCGCGTCAATCTGGTTTTGCGGGACGATAATCCGGCGAATGGCCGTACATTTCTGCCCGGCTTTAGCGGTCATCTCGCGGACCACTTCCCGGATGAACAGGGCAAACTCCGGCTGGTCTGGCGTAACGTCTTCCCCCAGCACGCAGCAGTTCAGGGAGTCGGCCTCCATGGTGAACGGAATCGAATTCGCCACGATATTCGGGTGGACGCGCAGGCTTTGCCCGGTGCTGGCGGAGCCGGTAAAGGTCACGACGTCCTGGCTGTCGAGCTGGTCGAGCAGATCCCCCGCGCCGCCGCAGATCAGGCTGATGGCGCCGTCCGGCACCAGCCCGCTGTCGACGATGGATTTCACCATCGCCTGCGTCACCTGCGCGGTCGCGGTAGCGGGTTTGATGATGGCGGGCATCCCGGCAAGCCAGGTCGGCGCCAGCTTTTCCAGCATCCCCCAGCAGGGGAAGTTAAAGGCGTTGATGTGTACCGCCACGCCGGATTTGGAGGTGAGGACGTGGCGCGCCGCAAAGCCACCTTCTCTTGATAGCGGGATTAACTCATCTTCCGGCCAAAGGGTGTCATCCGGCAGCTCGCGGCTGCCCAGGCTGGCGTAAGTGAAGAGGGTGCCGATGCCGCCTTCAATATCCACCCAGCTGTCCGCCTTCGTCGCCCCGGTCTGGGCCGACAGGGCATAAAACGTCTCTTTCTCGCTAAGCAGGTGCTTTGCCACCGCCTTCAGCATGGCAGCACGTTCGATAAAGGTCATCTCGTGAAGCGCTTCCCCGCCGCGCTCAATCGCATAGCGACGGGCGGCCGCCATGTCCAGCCCTTCGCTGGTCACGCTCCACAGGGCTTCGCCACTGATGGCGTGATGAATAGTGCGCTCGCGGCCCCGGCCAGACTGCCAGGTACCGGATAAGAAGCTGGCTAACTGCTGCATCGCTTATCTCCAAATGTTACGTGATTTACTCATTAATAGTTTGATCGTGAATCATAAAAATCAAGCTGAGTTTTTAATGAATTGTTAACGTTGTGATCTGGCTGGATGAATCGCATCGCTTGAAGACGCTTTCTGAAAGGCCTGATGCAAAAGCCTTGCGAGCAGCATCACAAAATCAGGAAACAATTCTTGGGGTTATATTTAACCTGTGTGTAACTTTTAAAAAACAAAGTGATTCAACATTACGCCTTAATTTGCAAACTAACGAATCATAAAGGTGATGACGTGACGCAAGAACAACGGTTTGAGCAGCGCATAGCGCAGGAGACGGCGATTGAGCCTCAGGACTGGATGCCTGACGCCTACCGTAAGACGTTGATCCGCCAGATTGGTCAGCATGCGCACTCCGAAATTGTCGGCATGCTGCCGGAAGGGAACTGGATCGCCCGCGCGCCGACGCTGCGCCGAAAAGCGATCCTGCTGGCGAAAGTGCAGGACGAAGCCGGGCACGGGCTCTACCTCTATAGCGCGGCGGAAACGCTGGGCTGCGCGCGGGAAGACATCTACCAGAAGATGCTCGACGGCAGGATGAAATACTCCTCCATCTTCAACTATCCGACCCTGAGCTGGGCCGATATCGGCGTGATTGGCTGGCTGGTAGATGGTGCCGCCATCGTCAACCAGGTGGCGCTGTGCCGGACCTCCTACGGTCCGTATGCCCGCGCGATGGTGAAAATCTGTAAAGAAGAGAGCTTCCACCAGCGCCAGGGTTTTGAGGCCTGCATGGCGCTGGCGCAGGGCAGCGAGACCCAGCGTCAGATGCTGCAGGACGCCATCAACCGCTTCTGGTGGCCAGCGCTGATGATGTTCGGGCCAAACGACGACAACTCGCCGAACAGCGCCCGCAGCCTGGCCTGGAAAATCAAACGCTTCGGCAATGACGAACTTCGCCAGCGCTTTGTCGACAACACGGTGCCGCAGGTGGAGATGCTGGGCATGACGGTGCCGGATCCCGACCTGCGATTTGATGAAGAGAGCGGTCATTACCGCTTCGGCGAGATCGACTGGCAGGAGTTTGACGAGGTCATTAACGGGCGCGGCATCTGCAACCACGAGCGCCTGGCCGCCAAACGTAAAGCCTGGGAAGAGGGGGCGTGGGTGCGCGAAGCCGCACTGGCGCACGCGGAAAAACAACACGCCCGCAAAGTGGCTTAAGAGGAATCACGATGAGCAACGTCTACTGGCCGCTGTACGAAGTGTTCGTACGCAGCAAACAAGGGTTATCCCACCGTCACGTGGGCAGTCTGCATGCCGCCGACGATCGCATGGCGCTGGAAAATGCGCGCGACGCCTACACCCGCCGCAGCGAAGGGTGTTCTGTCTGGGTGGTTAAGGCGAGCGAGATTGTCGCCTCCCAGCCGGAAGAGAGCGGTGAGTTCTTCGACCCGGCGGAAAGCAAGGTTTACCGTCATCCGACGTTCTACACCATCCCCGACGGCATCGAGCATATGTGAGGCAAAGAATGAATTCAGTGACTGCCTATGCCCTGCGTCTGGGCGACAACGGTCTGGTGCTTTCCCAGCGTCTCGGCGCCTGGTGCGGCCACGCGCCGGAGCTGGAAATTGACCTCGCGCTCGCCAATATCGGTCTCGACCTGCTGGGCCAGGCGCGCAATTTCCTGACCTATGCCGCGGAGCGGGGAGGCCTGGGCGATGAAGACACGCTGGCGTTTGGCCGCGACGAGCGCCACTTCCGCAACGTCCTGCTGGTGGAGCAGCCGAACGGCAGCTTCGCCGACACCATTGCCCGCCAGTACCTGATGGATGCCTGGAACGTGGCGCTGTACGAACGCCAGACCCGGAGCAGCGACGGCCAGCTTGCCGCCATTGCCGCCAAAGCGATTAAAGAGGCGCGCTACCACCTGCGCTTCAGCCGAGGCTGGCTGGTGCGTCTGGGCGACGGGACCGAAACGTCCGCACAAAAAATGCAGCAGGCTATCGACAACCTGTGGCGTTTTACGGCGGAGCTGTTTGAAGCCGATGACGTCGAGCTGGCCCTGATTGACGCCGGCGTGGCGGTTGACCCGCGCGTCCTGCGCCAGCCGTGGGAAAGCGAAGTGTTTGCCGGTCTGAATGAAGCCTGCCTGCAGGTGCCCGCAGAGGTGGCGTACCGCACCGGGGGTAAGAAGGGGCTGCATACCGAACATCTGGGCCCGATGCTGGCGGAAATGCAGTATCTCCAGCGCGCGTATCCCGGTCAGCAGTGGTAAAGGAGAACGCTATGCAACGCCTCGTCGACATCGCGCCCGCGCAAATCCCGCAGATCTGGTCGCTGTTAAGCCAGATCCCCGATCCGGAAGTGCCGGTATTAACCATCACCGATTTAGGCATGGTGCGCAGCGTGAAGGCGCAGGGGGAAGGCTGGGTCATTGGCTTTACGCCAACCTACTCGGGCTGCCCGGCAACGGAGCACCTGCTGGGGGCAATCCGCGATGCGATGTCCAGGCGCGGCTTTACCCCGGTACACATTGTGCTCCAGCTTGAGCCCGCCTGGACCACCGACTGGATGACCGCTGACGCGCGCGAGCGCCTGCGGGCGTACGGCATCAGCCCGCCCGTGGGGCATAGCTGCCACGCGCACGCTCCTGCAGAGGTGAGCTGCCCGCGCTGCGCCAGCACCGACACCTCGCTTATCAGTGAATTTGGTTCGACGGCCTGCAAAGCGCTCTACCGCTGCAACACCTGCCGCGAGCCATTCGACTATTTCAAATGTATTTGAGGCTGCCATGACAACGTTTCATTCATTAACAGTGGCAAAAGTGGAACCCGAAACCCGCGACGCGGTGACCATTACCTTCTCCGTGCCAAACGATTTGCAGGACGCCTATCGCTTCCGCCCCGGCCAGCACCTGACGTTAAAAACGAAGCTTGACGGGGACGAGCTGCGCCGCTGCTACTCCATCTGCCGGAGTACCGCCCCGGGCGAAATCAGCGTGGCGGTCAAAGCCATCGACGGCGGGCGCTTTTCCCGCTATGCACGGGATGAGATCAAAGCGGGCATGGCGCTGGAGGTGATGGTGCCTCAGGGGCAGTTTGGCTACCAGCCGCAGGCTGAACGCGAAGGCCACTACCTGGCGATTGCGGCAGGCTCCGGGATCACCCCGATGCTGGCGATTATCTCCGCGACGCTGGCGACCGAACCCAACAGCCACTTCACCCTGATCTACGGCAACCGCAGCAGCCAGAGCATGATGTTCCGCCAGGCGCTGGCGGACCTGAAGGACAAGTACACGCAGCGGCTGCAGCTGGTCTCTATCTTCAGCCAGGAGCGGCTGGACAGCGATCTGCTCTTTGGTCGCATCGACGGGGAAAAGCTGCAGGCGCTGGCGAAAACCCTGATTAACTTCCGCCAGTACGACGAGGCGTTTATCTGCGGCCCGTCGGCGATGATGGACGACGCCGAAGCGACGCTGAAGGCGCTGGGGATGCCGGACAAATCCATTCATCTTGAGCGCTTTAATACCCCGGGGACCACCGCTAAACGCGCGGTGCACGTCCAGGCGGAAGGACAGAAAGTGACCGTGCGTCAGGACGGGCGCGACCGCGAAATCACCCTGACGGCGGACGACGAAAGCATCCTGGATGCCGCCCTGCGTCAGGGGGCGGATCTCCCGTATGCCTGCAAGGGCGGCGTGTGCGCCACCTGTAAATGCAAAGTGCTGCGCGGGAAGGTGGACATGGCGACCAACTACAGCCTGGAGCCGGACGAGCTGGCCGCCGGGTACGTGCTGAGCTGCCAGTCGCTGCCGTTAACCGCCGACGTGATTGTCGACTTCGACGCGAAGGGGATGGCATGAGCGAACTGATTGTTACCCGTCATGGCCGCGTGCTGCAGCTGACGCTGAACCGTCCGGCGGCGCGCAACGCCCTTAACAACGCGCTGTTGACGCAGCTTGCCGAGCAGCTTGAGGACGCCGCAGCAGATGCCGACATCGCCGTCTGCGTGATTTACGGCAGCGAGCGCTGCTTTGCCGCCGGGGCCGATCTCAACGAAATGGCGGAGAAAGACCTGCCCGCCACGCTGAATGATATCCGCCCGCAGCTGTGGGCGCGCATCAACGCTTTTCCTAAACCGCTGATTGCCGCCGTGAACGGCTTCGCGCTGGGCGCAGGCTGCGAGCTGGCGCTGCTGTGCGACGCGATCGTTGCTGGCGATAACGCCCGCTTTGGCCTGCCGGAAATCACGCTGGGCATTATGCCCGGTGCGGGCGGCACCCAGCGTCTTATCCGCTGCGTCGGGAAATCGCTCGCCAGCAAAATGGTGCTGACCGGCGAGAGTATCTCCGCGCTGCAGGCGCTGAGCGCCGGGCTGGTGAGCGACGTTTTCCCGGCAGCGCTGACGCTGGAGTATGCCCTGAAGCAGGCGGCGCTGATGGCGCGCCACTCTCCGCTGGCGCTGCAGGCGGCGAAACAGGCGCTGCGCCAGTCTCAGGAGGTGCCGCTCCAGGCCGGTCTGGCCCAGGAGCGTCAGCTGTTTACGCTGCTTTCTGCCACCGAGGATCGCCGGGAGGGCATCGATGCCTTCTTACAAAAACGCACCCCCGACTTTAAAGGACGCTAATTGTGGAATTTATTCTCAGTCATGTTGAGCAGGGCGTAATGACCATTACGCTGAACCGTCCGGAGCGTCTGAACAGCTTTAACGACGTGATGCACCAGCAGCTTGCCGAGTGCCTGAAACAGGCCGAGCGTGATGATACCGTTCGCTGCCTGCTGATCACCGGGGCGGGTCGCGGCTTTTGCGCCGGTCAGGATCTGAACGACCGCAACGTCGACCCCAACGGCCCGGCGCCGGACCTGGGAATGTCCGTTGAAACCTTCTATAACCCGCTGGTGCGTCGCCTGGCAAAGCTGCCGAAACCGGTGATTTGCGCGGTTAACGGCGTAGCCGCCGGCGCGGGAGCCACGCTGGCGCTGGGGTGCGATATGGTCATTGCCGCCCGTTCCGCCAACTTCGTGATGGCCTTCAGCAAGCTCGGCCTGGTGCCGGACTGCGGCGGCACCTGGCTGCTGCCGCGCGTGGCCGGACGCGCTCGCGCTATGGGGCTGGCGCTGCTCGGCGACAAGCTCAGCGCCGAACAGGCGCAGGCGTGGGGAATGATCTGGCAGGTGGTGGATGACGAACAGCTCTCCGCTACGGCGCAGCAGATGGCGCTGCACTTTGCCTCTCAACCGACCTTCGGGCTGGGGCTGATCAAGCAGGCGATCAATGCCGCGGAAACCAACACCCTGGACGCCCAGCTCGATCTGGAGCGCGACTACCAGCGACTGGCCGGGCGCAGCGACGACTACCGCGAGGGCGTCAGCGCCTTCCTGGCGAAGCGCGCGCCGAACTTTACGGGGAAATAAGATGCTGAACATACGGACTGTCGCCGTGATTGGCAGCGGCACGATGGGCGCAGGGATTGCCGAAGTCGCGGCAAGCCATGGGCATCAGGTGCTGATCTACGACATCTCCAGCGATGCGATATCGCGCGCCATTGACGGGATTCGCCAGCGTCTGGCCTCCCGGGTGACGCGCGGAAAACTCTCCGCCGATGCCGGGAGCCAGATCCTCGCCCGGCTGCTTCCGGTCACGGATATCGAGGCGCTCTCCACGGCCGACCTGGTCATTGAAGCGGCCTCCGAGCGTCTGGAGGTGAAAAAGGCGCTGTTTGCACAGCTGGCTGAGATCTGCCGCCGCAGACGGTCCTGACCAGCAATACCTCTTCCATCTCCGTCACGGCGATTGCGGCGGACATCCACCACCCGGAGCGGGTCGCAGGGCTGCATTTCTTTAACCCGGCACCGGTGATGAAGCTGGTGGAGGTGGTCAGCGGGCTGGCGACCTCTCCGGAAGTGGCCGACGCGCTGTGCGAGCTGGCGCTGAACTGGGGCAAACAGCCCGTTCGCTGTCAGTCAACGCCGGGGTTCATCGTCAACCGCGTCGCGCGTCCGTTTTATTCCGAAGCCTGGCGCGCGCTGGAAGAACAGGTCGCGCCGCCGGAGGTGATTGATGCCGCCCTGCGCGAAGGCGGCGGTTTCCCGATGGGGCCGCTGGAGCTGACCGACATGATTGGTCAGGACGTGAATTTCGCGGTGACCTGCTCGGTATTTAACGCCTTCTGGCAGGAGCGTCGTTTTCTGCCTTCGCTGGTGCAGCAGGAGCTGGTGCTGGCGGGAAGGCTGGGCAAAAAGAGCGGGAAGGGCGTCTACGACTGGCAGGGTGACAAACCCGCCGTGCAGTGGGTGCCGGCCGTGAACGACAGCTACAGCCCGATGCGCGTGGAAAGAAGGCGTGACGGTGTCATAGAAATTGATGATGTGTACCTGATCGAAACGCAGGGCGAAACCGCTCAGGCGCTGGCGCTGCGGCTCAACGGCCCGGTGGTGGTGGTGGACCGCATTGAGCGCGACGTGGCGGTGATTGCGTCGGCCGCCAGCAACCCGCACACCGCGACGCAAAAGGCCATCCGCTACCTACAACAGCAGGGTAACCGGGTGGTGCAAATTGCCGATTATCCCGGCCTGCTGGTCTGGCGCACGCTGGCGATGATTGCCAACGAAGCGCTGGATGCCCTGCAAAAAGGGGTCGCCAGCGAGAAGGATATCGATACCGCCATGCGCCTGGGCGTGAACTACCCGAGCGGGCCAATCGCCTGGGGCGAGCGGCTGGGCTGGCAGCGCCTGCTGACGCTGCTGGAGAACCTGCAGCGTCATTACGGCGAAGAGCGCTATCGCCCCTGTTCCCTGCTGCGCCAGCGCGCGCTTCTGGAGAGTAGCTATGAGTCATAACGCCTGGCATAACGCCCGCGCGATGTACGAAAGGGACGCCTGCGCGCAGGCGATGGGAATGGACATTGTCGACATGGATGAAGGCTATGCGGTGGTGACCATGACCATCACCCCGCAGATGCTTAACGGCCACCAAACCTGCCACGGCGGACAGCTTTTTTCTCTGGCAGACACCGCCTTTGCCTACGCCTGCAACAGCCAGGGGTTGGCGGCGGTCGCTTCCGGCTGCTCGATTGATTTTCTGCGTCCGGGCTTTGCCGGGGACACGCTCACCGCCACCGCGCGGGTGATGCATCAGGGCAAGCTGACCGGCGTATACGACATTGAAATCCAGAACCAACAACAAAAAACCGTCGCCCTTTTTCGCGGAAAATCTCACCGTATCGGCGGCAGCGTGACAGGAGAGGCAGATGCGTGACGCATTTATTTGTGATGGCGTTCGAACCCCGGTGGGGCGCTACGGCGGCGCGCTTGCCGCAGTCCGAACCGACGATCTCGGTGCCGTGCCGCTGCGCGCGCTGCTGGCCCGCTATCCCCAGCTCGACCTCGAGCGGATCGACGACGTGATTTTCGGCTGCGCCAACCAGGCGGGGGAAGATAACCGCAACGTGGCGCGCATGTCGTCCCTGCTGGCCGGGCTGCCGCAGACGGTTTCCGGAACCACCATTAACCGCCTGTGCGGGTCGGGTCTGGACGCGATTGGGTTTGCTGCCCGCGCCATTAAGGCGGGCGATGGCGAGCTGCTGATTGCGGGCGGCGTGGAGTCGATGTCGCGCGCGCCGTTTGTGATGGGCAAAGCCACCGCCGCGTTTCAGCGTCAGGCGGAAATCTTTGATACCACCATCGGCTGGCGATTTGTGAATCCGCTCATGCATCAGCAATTCGGAACTGACAGTATGCCGGAAACGGCAGAGAATGTAGCTGAATTGTTAAATATCAGCCGTGCCGATCAGGACGCGTTCGCGCTGCGCAGCCAGCAGCGTACCGCGCAGGCGCAGCAGAACGGCATTCTGGCGCAGGAGATTGTGCCGGTACCGGTGCCGGGCAAAAAAGGGATAGTCACTGAGTTCTGCGTGGATGAACATCCGCGCGCGGACACCACGCTCGAACAGCTCGCCGGACTCAAAACGCCGTTCCGTAAGAACGGGGTGGTCACTGCGGGGAATGCCTCCGGCGTCAACGACGGCGCTGCGGCGCTGATCGTCGCCAGCGAGAAGATGGCGCTGGCGCAGGGATTGGTCCCGCGCACGCGGATCGTGGCGATGGCGACGGCGGGCGTGGAGCCACGTCTGATGGGGCTCGGCCCGGTCCCGGCGACCCGCAAGGTACTGGAGCGCGCCGGACTCAGCATTAACGATATGGACGTTGTCGAGCTTAACGAAGCTTTCGCCTCGCAGGCGCTGGGCGTGCTGCGTCAGCTGGGCCTGCCGGATGATGCCGCGCACGTTAACCCGAACGGTGGCGCGATTGCGCTGGGGCACCCGCTGGGGATGAGCGGTGCCAGGCTGGCGCTGGCCGCGAGCAATGAACTGCACCGACGCGGCGGGCGCTATGCGCTGTGTACGATGTGCATCGGTGTGGGTCAGGGCATTGCCATGATCCTTGAGCGTGTTTGAGCATAAAAACAATGTGAGTACCCTACAATGACAAATACAACAAAGCTTGATCCAATTGAAACGGCCTCCCTTGACGAGCTACAGGCGCTGCAGACCGAGCGTCTGAAATGGACGCTGCATCACGCCTACAACAACGTGCCGATGTACAAACGCAAGTTTGACGCCGCGGGCGTTCACCCTGACGATTTCAACGAGCTGGCGGATATCCGCAAATTCCCGTGCACCACCAAGCAGGACCTGCGGGATAACTATCCTTTCGATACCTTTGCCGTGCCGATGGAGCAGGTGGTGCGTATTCACGCCTCATCCGGCACCACCGGCAAACCGACCGTTGTCGGCTATACGCAGGGCGACATCGACAACTGGGCCAATCTGGTGGCCCGCTCCCTGCGCGCGGCGGGTGGCAGCGCGAAGGACAAAATTCACGTGGCGTATGGCTATGGCCTGTTTACCGGCGGGCTGGGGGCGCACTATGGCGCCGAGCGTTTAGGCGCGACGGTGATCCCGATGTCCGGCGGCCAGACGGAGAAACAGGCGCAGCTGATCCGTGATTTCCAGCCGGATATGATCATGGTGACGCCGTCCTACTGCCTCAACCTGATTGAGGAGCTGGAGCGCCAGATGGGCGGCGATGCCAGCGGCTGTTCCCTGCGCGTGGGCGTCTTCGGCGCCGAGCCGTGGACGCAGGCCATGCGGCGCGAAATTGAAAAACGCTTGGGCATTACGGCGCTGGACATTTATGGCCTCTCCGAGGTGATGGGGCCGGGCGTGGCGATGGAGTGTATCGAAACCGTCGACGGCCCGACCATCTGGGAAGATCACTTCTACCCGGAGATCGTCAACCCGAACGACGGCACGCCGCTGGATGACGGCCAGCAGGGCGAACTGCTGTTCACCACGCTGACCAAAGAGGCGCTGCCGGTGATCCGCTACCGCACCCGCGATCTAACGCGTCTGCTCCCGGCCACCGCGCGCAGCATGCGTCGTATGGACCGGATCAGCGGGCGCAGTGACGATATGCTGATCATCCGCGGCGTCAACGTCTTCCCGTCGCAGCTGGAAGAGGAGATCGTCAAGTTCGAACACCTTTCTCCGCACTACCAGCTGGAGGTGAACCGTCGCGGGCATCTTGATTCACTTTCTGTGAAGGTCGAGCTGAAAGAGAGTAGCCTCACGCTGACCCACGAGCAGCGTTGCCAGGTGTGCCACCAGCTGCGCCACCGCATTAAGTCGATGGTGGGGATTTCCACTGACGTAATGATTGTTAACTGCGGCAGCATCCCGCGCTCGGAGGGCAAAGCCTGCCGGGTGTTTGACCTGCGTAAAGCTGCGGCCAATGGCTAAGTTTTCCCTCACCCCGGCCCTCTCCCAAAAGGAGAGGGTGTAAACAGTTCCCACTCCCTTTGGGAGAGGGTTAGGGTGAGGGGCTATCCCAGAATCCTGTGCTATGATTCATCCAGGAAAAAAATAACAACAGAATGAATCACATGAATAAACTCGACGCCTTTATCCAGCACGCGGTCAGCTCCGTTCCCGTCAGCGGAACCTCGCTTATCTCCTCGTTATACGGTGACGCGCTTTCCCATCGCGGCGGTGAGATTTGGCTCGGCAGCCTGGCCGCCCTGCTGGAAGGCATGGGGTTTGGCGAGCGCTTCGTGCGCACCGCGCTGTTTCGCCTCAACAAAGAGGGCTGGCTGGACGTTTCCCGCATCGGGCGTCGCAGCTTTTACCGCCTGAGCGATAAGGGGCTTCGCCTGACGCGTCGCGCCGAGAATAAGATTTACCGTGCGGAACTGCCCGCCTGGGACGGCAAATGGCTGTTGCTGCTTTCCGAAGGGCTGGATAAAACCACTCTTGCCGACGTCAAAAAACAGCTGATCTGGCAGGGGTTTGGCACGCTGGCGCCGAGCCTGATGGCCTCGCCGTCGCAGCATCTGGCGGACGTACAGTCTCTGCTTCACGATGCCGGCGTGGCGGAAAACGTGATTTTCTTTGAAGCCCACTCGCCGCTGGCGCTCTCCCGCGCCGCGCTGCGTTCGCGGGTGGAAGAGTGCTGGCAGTTAACTGAGCAAAACGCGATGTACGAGTCCTTTATCAATTCGTTCCGTCCGCTGCTGCCGCTGCTGAAAGAGGCCGCGCCCGAGGAGCTGACGCCGGAACGCTGTTTTCAGATCCAGCTGCTGCTGATTCACTTTTATCGTCGCGTGGTGCTGAAAGACCCGCTGCTGCCGGAAGAGTTGCTGCCCGCGCACTGGGCGGGGCAAAGTGCCCGACAGCTCTGCATTAACATCTATCAGCGTGTCGCGCCGGGGGCGCTGGCGTTTGTCAGCGAGAAGGGCGAAACCTCCGTGGGCGAACTGCCCGTGCCCGGCACGCTTTACTATCAACGCTTTGGTGGTCTTACAAGCGCATAAGGAGCGAAGATGCCAGTTTATCAAATTGACGGTCTGACGCCGGTCGTACCGGACGAGAGCTATGTTCACCCGACGGCGGTGCTGATTGGCGACGTGATTCTGGGCAAAGGCGTTTACGTCGGTCCTAACGCCAGCCTGCGCGGAGATTTTGGCCGTATCGTGGTGAAAGACGGCGCCAACATTCAGGATAACTGCGTGATGCACGGCTTCCCGGAGCAGGACACGGTGGTGGAAGAGGACGGGCATATCGGCCACAGCGCCATTCTCCACGGCTGCGTGATCCGCCGCAATGCGCTGGTGGGCATGAACGCGGTGGTGATGGACGGGGCGGTCATCGGTGAAAACAGCATCGTCGGCGCGGCGGCGTTCGTGAAGGCGAAAGCGGAGATGCCCGCTAACCATTTGATCATCGGCAGCCCGGCCAAAGCGATTCGCGAACTCAGCGAACAGGAGCTGGCGTGGAAGCAGCAGGGCACGCGGGAGTATCAGGTGCTGGTGGAGCGCTGCAAGCTCACTATGCACCAGGTGGAGCCGCTGCGAGACGTTGAGCCTGACCGGAAACGGCTGGCGTTTGATGAGAACTTAAGGCCGAAGTCGGCGGTGTAGGGCTCAGACCGTCTTTTTTCGCCATATCCATCAACAGCGCGATGCCGATGTAATTACTCCAGTTAAAGGTATTTTGCAGCACCACCACCGCATTGCCTTTTTCTTTGTCATAGCCGATAAAGCTGGAGTAGCCGCCGATATAGCCGACCTGATAGGTGATTTTTTCCAGACCGATAAAGTCGGTGGTCCAGGCAATACCCTGTACTCCGTCGGGACGTTGAATATCGGTATTTCTCACTTCGGCAAAGACATTGTCCAGCAGGGGATTGTGGGTCGTTGAGACGTGATAGCGGGCATAGGCCGCCAGATCTTCGGCGTTACTGTACAAGCTCGCTGCCGCCACCATGTTGTTGGAAAAATGCCAGTCCGGGGTGAGCTGCCGCGCGGGATAAATTTCGGCTGATCGCCCGCGTGGCCGAGCGCACGCTGCGGGTAGCCTTTTAGCTGCTGGGGAATAAAGCTGCTGTTAGCCATTTGCAGCGGACGGAAAATATAGCGCGAGGCTAAACTCTGGATATCTTCGCCGGTTTTGTGCTTCAGGATATAGCCGATCAGGGCGTAGCCGGTATTGGAATATTGCGGCACTTTATCCTTTGGCGCCCGCCAGTCGGCGAGGTAGCGCAGCACGTGATCGCTGTCCAGCTCGCTATAGAAATTTTCGCCCGTGCTTAAATAGCCGATGAATTTCCCAAGCATCGGAACATCCATATTCTGACGCGGCAGGCCGGAGGTGTGGGTTACCAGTTCAAGCAGGGTGATTTTTTGTGCATCCGCGCTAAGCGGCGTACCCGGCGGAAGCAATGTCGCCAGGCTATCGTTCCAGTTCAGTTGCCCTTCATTGACCAGACAAGCCACCACTTCCGCCGTGATCCCTTTGCTGAGCGAGCCGAGCGCAAACAGGGTGTCGGGCCTGACCGGATAGCGACTGACCGCATCGGTTACGCCCCATGTGTAAAACTGCGGCGAGCCGTGATTATGGATCACCGCGACCGTCATCCCGGGAACGGATTTTTGCGCCATATAGTGACGCACCACGCTGTCAACGTCGCCATCCAGCGAATCATGGGTGAGAAGTTCCTGAGTACCTTCCGGGGAGGACATCTGTGAGAGCGTGCCACAGCCGCTGAGGAGTGGGAGAGTAAGCAGAAGCCAGCGAATTTTTTTGTTATGTTCTGCATACCTGATAGCGAGTGTGGTGGTCATTGGCGCGCCAGGAATGTATCACAAATAGCCTGCCTGAATGTAAACTTTCTAAACGGCGGCGGCCCTGTTGATGGTCACCGTGACTTTTCGGCCAGCCTTGAGGGATTTCAGTATGACTCGCTTTTATCAACTTACCGCCACCCGCCTGGATGGCCGCCTTATCTCAATGGCCGACTATGCGGGAAAGGTGGTTTTGATCGTCAATACCGCCAGCCAGTGTGGCTTCACGCCGCAATATGCGGGCCTTGAAGCCCTATACAAGAAATACGCCGATCAAGGGTTAGTGGTGCTGGGCTTCCCCTGTAACCAGTTCGGCAAACAGGAACCCGGCGGCGCCGACGAAATCTCTAAAACCTGTTACATCAACTACGGCGTGAGCTTCCCGATGTTTGAGAAGCTGGAGGTTAACGGCAATGCGGCGCACCCGCTGTTTCGTTATCTGAAAAACGAATTGCCCGGCGTGCTGGGAGGGCGGATCAAGTGGAACTTTACTAAGTTTCTGATCGGCCGCGACGGTAAACCACTCAAGCGTTTTGCACCGATGACCACGCCAGAGAAAATGGAGAGGGCGATTGTGGAGGCTTTGGGGAGGTGAGAGTTTTGGTGAATGAAATTAACCATGAGTCGGGCACTTCCGGAATACCCGATGTCCGCTTTGTGCCAGAAGCAGACATTCCATTCCCCAGAATATTAGTAGTTTATTATGTAGGGTTTTTTACGTTAAAGTTACAAAAGCATAAAAGTCTGTGTTTTAATACAGATCTTTCTTTGGCATGAGCATTGGGCATAAATATGAGTCGTCCTACTTTTTTCATATCGTCGACTATTTACGATTTCAGAGATCTAAGGTCGGCCTTAAAATATTGTCTAGAGGAGCAAGGGGTTATTGTCCTTGCATCTGAGTTCAATGACTTTCAGAAGCCGTTGGATCAGCATAGCTACGATGCATGTTTGACAGCCATGGAAAAAGCCGACTATTTTGTCCTTCTGATCGGTAGTCGTGTCGGTGGTTGGTATGACGAAGTCAACAAAATTAGTATTACCCAACAGGAATATCGGCAAGCGTACGAGCTTCACAAGCAAGGGAAAATGAAAATTCTTAGCTTTGTTAGGAGCGAGGTATGGCAATACCGTGAGCAGCGCAATGAATTGAAGAGGCTTTTGAAGGAGGAAGCTGTTGACCCCGCACTTAGCCAACGTTTGTTCAATGCTCCTAGCAAATTTGCCTCTGATGCAGAAGCTCTCGCGAGTTTCCTCACTGAAGTTGGCCGTAACGCAGAAACGAAAAAAGCGCTTGAGAATGGAGCCCCGCTTCCTACGGGTAATTGGATACATACGTTTTCCAACTTCCGGGATATTTGGGACGTTGTCCAGTCTCAAGTGCTAACGGGGCTGCCTGTAGATAACCTTGCATTCAGGAAGCTCTTAGCTCGGGAACTAATTGAGATCCTTAAGTCGGGGCTAGTGAAATTCAAGGAGGATGTCGTTCATTCCCCGATAGAGACTGTTAGGAGCTTTCACAGGGAGCATAGACTTACATTTGAAGGCTGTAATAACGAACGGTCGGTGATTATCAGTAAGTACTGGAAAAGAATTTCGATGTTTGGTTTTCACCTGTTGTCTGCTCAGTTTCAGACCCAAATAGTCGACCGAGCACTTGAGACAAGTTATTTTCTATATTTCGATCACCATGTTAATGCTTTCGTCGAAACACCTATATATGAAGCATTATTTAAGCTTCAGATTGAAATGCGGTCCCTCAAGCGAGCGAATACGGCAGATGTACTATCGGTAATTCTTGATAATTCGCCTGTCCGAAGGGGAGACACGGGTGATACTATCGATATAGAAACAATCAAGCTCGTCCCATTCCTCCATTTAATGGATCGATGGACAAACATTGTTCTGCTGAGCCAAGCGATTTTTAAACATTTAGACGGAGAAGAGTTCGTAATGCCACCTCTTCGGCCTCGTTCACCAATAGCAGATATGAATGAAATGATTGCAGCAGAGTCTCCGTCTGATGAAGACGTCTTCGAGTTCTTAGAGTTATAGTGTGTGGCACTCAACTAATCGTTGCATTGGACATTTTAGTAAAAAACCAACTAAGTCAATTGCAGTGGTGGCATGTGGTAATAATAGACTGAATGGCACTGGTATTCGCGTCAACTATCAAGACTGCAACCAGCTTTATTGACTAGGGCGTTGAAAGAGACTTAGCAATGGTTGGGTATAAAACTATTGATAATTTATAAAATAAAGGGTGTTTAAGGTCCTTTGTTAAAATATAAATCCCTGTGAGGTTAAAATGAGTGATATAAAAGATATGGTAATGGAGATGAAAAAAGTCATGGAGTTTGGTAGAAGTTGTTTATTTCCTGCCTATCAAGAGATTCAATATATCACAATTCATACTGGAGTTTTGTTTGAAGATATAGATGAAAATTTACGGATACTTAAGAAGGTGATGAAGAAAAGTGAAAAGAAACGATCCATTGTAAGTCGAAATACTATTCGCAGCTCATGTGCTTGTATTGATGGTTTTTCATATGTACTTAAAAGTGCACTTAAGATTACACTCGATAAACCTAGCCAAAAACCATTTAGCAATAAACAGTTGAGTTATATTAATGGTTCATTTACAAATGGGTCTGGGGCGGAAAATTTCAAAGAATCATTGAAGTGTTTTGCTAGGAAATATGGCGTCGATGTCTCTTATGTCTTCGGGACTGGGGAGTTCGATAAACTAAAAAAACTTTTCGAAATACGTAATCGTTTAATGCACCCAAAGAATAAAAATGATTTCTCTATATCTAGAGAAGAAACAATGCTATTGCTTGATGCGATAATTTGGTTTGTGAGCTCTCATGATAGAGTCTTTGAAGAAATATTGAAAAAGATAACTACACAAGCAGATGAGGTGTTTCTTAAGTGAGTTTAAAATCATTAGATGTCATGTTGTTTGCACTGGGTATTAATTTCAGTAATCAATAAATATTAACAGGCTTTGAGGGATTTTATTAAAAATGTTTACTTGAGTGTTATTAAAGATTATATTTTGCAGGCTGCAGATGTACAAAAACAAGTTGTTCCCCTCGAAAGTCTTCGCTTTGACGCCTGAAGCGATCGTTTGTTGCTGACAATATTATTGCTTAGATAATCCGCTCTGTTGACAAGCTTCAAGATGCTGTTGTCGTTCACCGTGAGAATACTGCTTTGCCATACTTTTACTCTGGTTCGTTGTAGTGAATGAGGCCAGCATGTGATTGACCTGCCCCAGGTGATTCACACAGAATGGTGTTAGCAATGTCCGCAGATCGCTCACAGCAGATCTTGTGGCACTCCATTCGGTCCGCTTTGTGCCAGTAGCGGACTTTTAGTTCGCTTTAGTACCGTTTATAACCGTATGAGATGGAAAATAATGAAGCCGCCAACTGGCGGCTTTTGTGCAGGAAGGTAAATTTAGCAGTATTCGGTAATATTAAACCCTTCATCAGCCGTTGGCTCTTCGAAATAGCGCGTTATGATGTCAAATTGTTGGTCTGAGGCAGAAAATTCATGCACGCCTTCTGCATTACGGACGCGCAAGCGGGATTTACATACTTCATCAGAAACTTTCAGATAGTGCAGCTGATTACTGGCACCTGACTCCTTAATAATGCTCATCATCCATTCACGATTTGTTTGTGTGTTTGCCGGGAAATCAAGAACTACTGATAAACCAGCTTTGAGTAGTGACACCAGATGAGGCTTCATGGCATTTCTTAGTCTTAATGAATACTGCACATAATCAGATATGGATTGCATTTCATTGGTAAAGAGGGCAGCCAGCCAGCGATCCTCGCTGATAATTACAGTCCCAGGTGATGATCCTAATTTTGCTGACAATGTGGATTTTCCGGATGCAATTTTTCCACATAACAAGTGCAAGACAGGTTTTTCAGGCGTCGTTACTGCATTTGTGTCCATTCTTTACCTCACTGGATTGTTACCGGTAAGGCCCGCCTTACCGGCGGGAAAATGGCAAACGTTATCCCACCTGAGTCAGACAGGTCATAATAATCATTGAATAGGTTAGGACTGAGTGTGTTTTCATCGTCATTCAACTTAACAGGGCCTGAATGCAAAATCAGCAATTATTTCACTTATAAATTGAGTGTCTGCTCCGCGCTCAAAACTGCTCCAGCAATTATGAAACAACTGCGTTATTTAACAATTTGCGGTAGAAACCTTTATTGATATAGCTTTATTGCTTTTGTGTTAATTTAAATTGGTACTATTTGCTTAAGGAGACATGCGTGAACATCACCATCTGCAAACCAGATGAATATCCTGATTTGGTTGATATTTTTATCGAGATGGAAAACTATTATAACCAGGATGTTTGCTTGTCCAGGAGTGACATGACCGCATATCTGAGGGATAAGGTCCTTGCAGTCGACTCTCATACTGAAGTTCACAAAGTGGTTTGTGAAGGAGTAATAGCTGCGTTTTCATGTGTCTCAGTGATGTACCCTTCACCACGTTTCAGCGGACAAATGTTTATCAAAGAGCTTTTTGTTTCAGCACCTTTCAGGAGGGCTGGAGTGGGTAGAAAGCTGATGAGTTTTATAGCCAGCCGGGCTCAAGAGCGGGGATGTTTACAACTCGATTGGTTATCTGTGGCAGCAGACCCATTGGCACAAAAGTTTTATGAGTCTTTCGGTGCTCAGGTTATCAAGAGTGTTAACTATCATCGGGTTTTTGGCACAAAAATAGATGAGCTTGCCCGCAGTGCCGGCTGAAGTACCCTGAAAAAGACTCACACCGTTGGTGTAAATAGCATAAGGGTATGCCCACTTTTCGCTCAAAGCAGGCGTTTCCCACTACAATGCTGCTTTCCAAAACCCCATTACCCCCGCAGCCACGGCGTAATGGTCAGCCCGGTAAGCAAGCCTTCCGGGCTGAGCAGGCGAGTGACGGTTTGCCCCCACGGTTCCAAACGGTTAGCAACCAGCAGTCGATAGCCTTTCTCGCTCAGAACGCGTGTAGCCGAGTCCAGATCCTGAACCTCGTACTCGACCCATCCCTGTGGTATCGGGTGCTCAGCGGGCCACTGTTCTTCTCCAAAGCAGGATGCAGCCGCCTGTGCGAGCGGCCAGACGGCAAAATGCTTCACGCCTTCCAGCTGGCCCTCTTCAGAGAGCAGATAATCGGTATTTCCGTCCATCGGCTTCAGCGGAAGGCCGAGTGTCTGAACATAAAACGCGGTGCTGGACTCCGTATCCCGCGAAATGGGCCCGAACCCGGCGACGAACAAGACATCAATTTCCGGTAACGTCTGCGGCATATCCACTCCTGAATGAGGTGAAATTCACCCTGAATTTATCTTACGATCGGCGGAAATACGACTCTCAATTCTGGTGTTGCGCTCACCGTGCCTGCACGTCCTCGACGGGTTTAAAATTCAGCGCGATAACGATCAGCAGCACGACTCCCGCACTCATGATCAGCCATGCGCTGGTCAGCGAGACCGAACTGTCGCGAACGATCCCCGCAATTAACGGCATAAGCGCGGCGATCGTGTATCCGCCTCCCTGAACTTTAGACAGCAACTTTCCGGCCTGCGCGGGCGTTCGTGCATGATCGAATGTGACGATGAGCGACAGCGGGAAGAGGGCGCCGATCCCGGTGCCAAGCAGCAACGTGGATAATACAGGCGTCGTACCCGGCGCAAAGACCAGACACAGTAATCCTGCCAGCAGCAACAGCAATACGGCGATCAGCGGCACGCGACGATCGGGGAATTTACCGATCAGCGCGGAGACGGCAAACCCGGCGACAACCTCGGTTAACGTCAGCCAGGCCAGCATGTAGCCGCTGCTGCGTGCGGACCATCCCGCCTGAATATAGAGCGGGGGCAGCCAGGCCAATACCAGCGTGTAGGCTCCCGTTCCCACGCCGAAAAAGATCGCCAGTAGCGCTGTTCGGGAGGACGAGAGCGTAACGGTTTCGCGTGCTGTTTTTTCCTCCTGATGATGCTTAACCAGGGTTAACCACAGTATCAGCGCAAGCAGCGCTAACAGCCCGGCCATTGCCAGCGCGGGCTTCAGCGTCAGCCATGAAAACAACGGCTCGGCGCTGGCGGCGGCGACTGCCGCACCGGCCATAATGCCCGTGCTGAAAAGCGACATCACCGTGCTGGCCGTTTGCGTATATTCCTTTTTTATCAGGGCCGGCATTAACGCCTGGATCGTGCCTATGCTGGCCCCGCCCAGTAACGCGGTGCCCATAAGACTCTCCGGCGAGGCGCTAAAACCGCGTAATAAACAGGCCACAAGCAGGATGAAGAGCCCAAACATAATGCCCCGTACGGCGCCGACTCGGGCTAAAAGCCAGGGTCCACACAAGGCGGCAAGCCCCATCATCGCGACCGGCAGGGTGGTCAGCAGGCTGAATTGCGTAGCGGTCAGCCCCGCTTCGCGCTGCAGCACGGAAAACAGCGGTCCGACAGAAGCCAGAATGGGGCGCAGGTTCAGCCCGACGATAAAAGCGATAACGGCGAAGAGTAAAGGCGACGTGCGTTTCAACATGGAGTCCTTTTCGGTTGTGAATGGCCCGGGCAAATCGCACGAGCATTTATCTTAACGTTAAGATAAAATATGTTTTTGCGTAAGATGTACCGCACAACAGGATAAATTCGCACGCCATCAGGGGTGAAAATGCAAGACCACGTAGACTTCGTTGTCGGCCAGTGGAGCCGCGCCATGCCGGAGCTGGACGCCTCGTCGATGAAAATTTTTGGCCGCATGCTCCGGCTGATGAAGCATCTGGGAAAAGAATGGGCGCAGGCGATGGCGCAGTTTGGTTTTCGCGAGGGCGAGTTTGACGTGCTCGCCACGCTGCGCCGCGCCGGTGAGCCGTACTGCCTTTCCCCCACGCAGCTGTATAAATCGCTGTTGGTAACCTCAGGGGCGATGACGAACCGGCTCAGCCATCTCGAACAGCTTGGGCTTATCAGGCGAATTGCCGATCCGGATGACAAGCGCAGCACCCTCGTAAGCCTGACGCCGCAAGGGCAGGAGCGCATCGAACAGGCGCTGATTGTCCATACGCAAACGCAAAATGCGCTGCTGAGCAACTTGTCTGACGCGCAGCGCGCGCAGCTTGAGTCCCTGCTCAGGGAGCTGCTGCTGACGTTTCCGCCCGAGGACCTGGGCGACAAGCCACTCGGTGCCGATAATACAAAAACTGCATAGCTAAACCTCACTGAAAGGGAACGTATGTCTTTACCGCCACTGTATGCGCTGCGCGCTTTTGAAGTTGCCGCGCGGCTGAACTCCTTCAGCAAAGCGGCTGAAGCACTGAATATCACGCCGGGCGCGGTCAGCAGGCATGTCCGGACGCTTGAACAGTGGTTCGACTGTGAGCTCTTTAAACGCCAGGGGCCGCGAGTGGAGGTCAGTGATGCCGGACGTATTCTGGCCGGACAGCTCAGCGAAAGTTTCTCGAATATTGAGTGGGCCTGTCGCGCATTCAGAAGCGAAAACCACCTTCTGCGCCTCAAAGCCCCCAGCACCCTGACGATGCGGTGGCTTCTGAATGTGCTTAAATCCTTTCGCGAGAACCACGCGAAGCCAAAAATTGAAATTGCCAGCGTCTGGATGGACTTCGACACCGTTGACTTCAGCCGTGAGCCCTATGATTGTGCGATCCTCCTCGGTAATGGCTATTTCGGCGAGTCAACGGAAAGCAGGCTGCTCTTCAGTGAATGGCTCATTCCGGTTTGTACCCCGTCTTTGCTTGATTCAGCCCGGCATCAGCTCGCGCAGTGCGAGTTTATCCATCCCTCTCCGGACAGACGGGACTGGAAGCGATGGCTGAAAAGAACCGGGTCATTCCCAGGGCTCGACGTGAGTCGTGGAATCGTGTTCGACACCCTGGAGCAGGGAAGCCTGGCCGCCATGCACGGTCATGGCGTGGCAATGGCTGACCTCCGCCTCACGCTCGACGCGCTGAAAAGCGGCCTGCTCGCGCTGCCCTTCAGAGAAGCTATCGCAACCGGCGATGGCTACTACCTTGTCTGGCCGAAAAATTCGCTCAGAAGACAGAGTATTGAACAGTTGCTGGCGTGGCTTAACCTTAATGCGCCGGTGCTGCCTTCGTTGGATATCGTCTGTCTTGATTACAACGAAAAGCGGGTTTAGTAAATAGCGGAATATTTATTGAGGGATATTCCGCAGATTGAACGTATTTATGCGTAGGGAATATTCGCCATCTGTTTATATCGCTCCGGCAGGGCGCTGTTCAGGTTGAGTAATTTATCCAGAATATAAAGCGCAGGCGTTCCCTTTGCTCGCTCGGCGTCGACCAGCGCAGTGCGTAACAGATTGGCAGCCGAGGTCATGTCACGGAAATACTCCTGCGATTCACGCGTTTGAGCTTCGCCTGACGTGGCATAACGCACCTTTGGCCAGTCCGCAAAGTCCAGCAGCGGAAGGATCCCATCCTCTTTTGGTAAATGCGCTGAGAGCAACTCTTCGGCGTTACCCGGATTGCTTTGGGCGAAAGCCAAAAGATGCAGTCTATGTATGAAAGGCGATAGCGCTTCTGAGCTTTCCTTTTCTGCTGAAAGTAACGTTATCAGCTCATGCACATTTGCATCAGGGCTATATTTATGAGGCGAGATAAGATTCAATACAGGGAATAAAACATCGAGTGTCATAGGTGCTCCATACAGGCTTCGTATTATTTATTTTTTCTATCCCAGGGGTGAATGGATGGTATTTCAGGTGCGTCAATTTTTAAAAACGATAAATAGTGGGAATCAATGTGAGTTTTACTCAACGTTGCGCTTTGGGGGCGATCGCACGCATCCTCACGCTGCAGCGATTTGTTTCACAAATGCCATCGCTCATCGACCGTCCAGAATGGTATAACGTCGTGCGGCTAAAGGGTTGCCGTCCGCTGACTCCATTCACAAAGGTGTATATGAAACAAATTACGTTCAGTGACCTGCAGCAACAAAGCGAGCAGGCTGCCAATTCTCCTCGCTTACGCGCGCACCGCAATTTACATCCCGAGCTGAGCGACCCGGTGCAGCGCCTGGCTATCGCGATGGAGCCAGGCACCTATGTTCGCCCTCATCGTCACCCGCACACGTTTGAACTGCTGACGGCTCTGAGCGGTCGCTTTCTGGTGTTGAATTTTGATGACGGCGGTAACGTGACCCAGCGCGTGGTGTTAGGTGAAGACTGCAAAGTGCTGGAGATGGATGCCGGTATCTGGCATGCCGTGCTGTCGCTGGATAAAGGCGGCGTCATTTTCGAAGTAAAACACGGCGGCTATCAGCCCGTGCCTGAGCACGATACCGCCCCATGGTCACCTGCAGAAAACGAGCCCGGCACTGAGAAGCTGATGAAATGGTACGCCCAGGCGCAGGTGGGTGACGGAGGTTTTACCCTGTAAAACCGGTGAATTTTGATAAAAATAATCACAAAAAGGATGTGCGTATGTTGAAAAGATTAGTCGCGGGGCAGATGAGCTTACCAATGACTTTCTGGGGATGGGGATTCTGCGGAGGTTTTCTGCTGGGTCTCATTGGGCTTGCTGGAGTGCATACCGGTCACCCGGCAATGGTTCCGCTTTCCTATATCCTTAAAGCCATTCTGTTCAGTGCTGTACTTTCCGGCATTACTTTCATTCTGCGTCGAAAAATCACAGTCTTGGGTGGGGTCGCTTTTTTTATTATTCTGATTCAGGTGATTATGAGCGTAGTGATGACGATTGGCCTTTTCTCGTTATTTTTTGAATAATCGCTGGAAAGAGAGTTCCGGTTAGCCAGCAGGATTAAAAGATCGCCCCTGACGGTGGTAGGTGATAACGAGACACGCGCTTCCTTCTGGCGAAGGAGGCGCGCCTTTGCTGACTGAATAGCCGGGATTATTTAAGGCCCTCAAGCCCCTGCAGAAAATCCTCTACCTGCTCAGGCGTTGCCGTGTCTGCCTGGTAAAGGATATCGAGCTTAACGTTCTTCAACCCGCAGAAGCCAAACACGCCTTCGATTATCTGCGTCTGAATCGCCGTCGAATAGCCGTGTTTGTCGAATCCGGTGAGATCGCTGCCGCCGGTGGCGATCAGGCGGACGGGAACATCGCGTAAGCTGCCCACAATCCGGCCGTCGTCAGCCACCTTATACGCCCAGTTCAGGGTTAATACGCGATCGAACCAGCCTTTCAACAGCGCGGGAACCGACCACCAGTACACGGGGAAAACAAACACCAGCATATCCGCTCGCTCGACGCGCTGCTGCTCGCGCAGAATATCCTCGGGAAGGGCGCTCGGATCGCCGTGATACAAATCGAGATCGGCGCGGCTCATCGCCGGATTAAACCCTTCAGCATGCAGATCGGCAATCTCAACCTGCGTACCTTGCTCGCGTAATTTTCCGGCAATACGGGCTGCCAGCGAATGGGATAACGAATTGTCGACAGGATGAGCCGTCACGATCAGTGCGTTATTAATGGCATTTGTAGCAGACATAGCGACCTCGGATGGGTGAGAACTGACGTCTATATTACTATTGGTAACTTATGTGTCAATCCGCCCCCAGCGATCATTTTGTGCTATTCACGTAGGTCTCCAGCACGCCGGTCATGGCGCCGCTGAGCGTATCTTCCGCCACGTTCCGGGCGAGCACGCCGTTGCCCGCGGCGGTGCTGAGCGCGTCCGCCGCGCCAATGATGGCCGTCAGTACCGCTTCTCCCTGAACGCCTTTCAGCGCGACGAACGGGGAAAGCGCGGTACGCAGGCAGTCGGCGCATTCGGCCACGCATGCCTCACGAAACGTCTGCAGCGCGTGGGATCCGGACAGCGCCGCGGCGATTGGGCCGGTTTCAGGTCCGGCACTAATGGCGCAGTCGATATAGGCGGCGCTGAAAAAGCGGATCGTCTTCTCCAGCGTTTTGCTGTCGACCGCCAGCGTCTCGCGGAACTTCGCCAGCTGCCGATCGCTATAATCCTGATACAGCGCCATCAGCAGCCCTTCACGATCGCCAAAGTGGTCGTAGGGGATAGGCTTGGTCACGTTGGCCCGCTCGGCCAGGTAGCCAAGCGTCAGCGCCTCCGTGCCTTGCTGACGAACGATTCCACGCGCAACCTCCAGCAGCTGCACGCGGCGGTCCTCTTTTCTTAAGCGCTTAACAACCATGCTTTCCTCAGAAGTGTTATCTACTCATGGTAGTTTACACGTTTTCTGCAGGGTGCTGCACGCGTTGTTCCGCAGGGCGGATCCGGAACCAGATCGCATACATCGCGGGCAGGAAGACGAGCGTGACGATCGTCCCGCCCAGCGTTCCGCCTATCAGCGTGTAAGCCAGCGTGCCCCAGAACACCGAATGCGTCAGGGGAATGAACGCCAGCACGGCGGCCATGGCGGTCAGAAGGACCGGCCGCGCGCGCTGGACCGTCGCTTCAACCACCGCCTGGAACGGCTCAAGGCCCTCCTTCTGGTTATGATCGATTTGACCGATCAGGATCAGCGTATTGCGCATAAGAATGCCGGAAAGGGCGATCAAGCCGACCAGCGCGTTGATGCCAAACGGCTGATTGAAAATCAACAGCACGGGCACCACGCCAATCAGCCCCAGCGGCGCGGTTAAGAACACCATCACCATCGCCGAGATTGAGCGCACCTGCAAAATGATGATCAGCAGCGTCAGGGCAATCATGATCGGAAACAGCGGGATCATGGCCTGCGTGGCTTTGCCCGATTCCTCAATCGAACCCGCCATGTCGATACGGTACCCGGCCGGCAGCGCATCAACAATCGGCTGGAGCTGCTTCATGACGGCGACCGACACGTCCGGTGGCTGAAGATGGTTAGCGATATCGCCCCGCACGGTAATCGTCGGGGTGCGATCGCGACGGCGCAGGATCGGATCTTCCATACCGATCTCAATCTTGCCGATTTGAGACAGCGGAACGCGCTGTCCCGCATTGCCGACAAGGGTAAAGCCCTCTATTTTTGCCGGGTCAAGACGGATATCTCCCGCCGCGCGGCCAATCACCTCCACCGAGCGAATATCTTCCCGCACGGAGGTGACAGGCACGCCTGAGAGCAGAAACTGAAGCTGATCGGCAACGGCACTGGAGGTTAAGCCGGTCGCCTGCAGGCGGTTTTGATCGAGGGTGAAATGCAGGACGGGAACGCGCGACCCCCAGTCGGTGTTGACGGTTCTCATCATCGGGCTCGCCTGGAGCACGGCTTTCACCCTGTCAGCGATGTCATGCACCTGTTCGACATCCGGCCCCGACACGCGCCAGGCAACCGGGAAGGGCGAGTACGGGCCAAACACCAGCTGTGTCACCCTCACGCGCGCTTCGGAGGCAAGGCCGTTGGCGACCGCTTCTCTCAGCCGGAGCTTGAGCGCCTCGCGTGACGTCTCGCTGTCCGTCAGGATCACGATTTTCGCAAAAGACGGGTCGGGCAGTTCTGGCGCCATCGCCAGATAAAAACGGGGTGAACCCTGACCAATATAGGCCGTGACAATTTTGGCTTCGGGCTGCTGGCCCAGCCACGCTTCTATTTTTGCTGTGGCGGCGCTGGTTTGCTCAATCGAGGTACCGTAGGGCATCTGCACTTCAACCAGTACTTCCGGGCGATCGGAGGTCGGGAAGAATTGTTTTTTAACCAGCCCCATACCGAGCACGGCCAGGATGAAAATGGCGACCACCAACCCGGCCACCCGCCATTTTCTGGCGATAACGCGGGCAAGTAGCTGGCGAAAACGGTTATAGCGAGGCGTGTTATAGATGGCGGCATGACCCCCTTCTACTTTAGGGATCGCCGGCAGGATCTTCACCCCAAGATAGGGCGTGAACACCACCGCGACAAACCACGATGCAATCAGGGCGAGGCCGACGATCCAGAACATATTGCTGGTGTATTCCCCTGCGGTCGACTGGGCGAAACCATTCGGCATAAAGCCAATGGCCGTCACCAGGGTACCGGCCAGCATGGGCGCGGCGGTATGGCTCCAGGCGAAGGCCGAGGCTTTGATTCTGTCGTAACCTTCCTCCATTTTTACCACCATCATTTCGATAGCGATAATGGCATCATCAACCAGCAGGCCGAGGGCGAGGATCAGGGAGCCCAGCGTAACGCGGTCAAAGTTTATCCCCGCGGCTTCCATCACCACGAAAACGACCGCCAGCGTCAGCGGTACCGCCGCCGCAACGACAACACCCACGCGCCAGCCCATGCTGACAAAACACACCACCATGACCACAAGCAGGGCGACGAAGAATTTGATCATGAACTCATCGACCGACGAGCGAATATTCACGGACTGGTCGGTGACTTTGGTCAGGGACATGCCCAGCGGCAGGCTATCATTTATTTTCGCCGTTTCCGCATCCAGCGCTTTACCCAGCGCCAGGCCGTTCCAGCCTTCACGCATCACGATGCCCAGCAGAAGGGCGGGCTCATGCTGATTGCGTATCAGCATCGTCGGGGGATCTTCGTAGCCTCGCTCAACCGTTGCCACATCGGACAGCTTGAGCGTTTTGCCCTGAGCCACAAAAGGCGTATCGCGGATTTTCTGCAGTTCATCGAACGCGCCGTCCAGGCGGATAAAAATCTGCGCGCCTCGGGTCTCAATGGAGCCCGCCGCGGCTAACGCGTTCTGGCTGTTGAGGGCGTTGAAAATATCCTGGGGAGAGAGCCCTATCGTCGCCAGACGGTCATGGGAGAAGGAGATGTAAATCCGCTCGGCCTGTTCGCCGATAATGTTTACTTTCTTCACGCCGGGAACGTGCAGAAGCTGCTGGCGCAGGCCTTCGGCATCGCGTACCAGCAGCCGCTGCGGTTCGCCTTCCGCTTTCAGCGCAAAGAGGGCAAAGGTGACATCCGAGAATTCGTCATTGATCATCGGGCCGATGACGCCCGCCGGAAGACGCTGCGATTCATCTCCAAGCTTCTTACGCGCCTGATAGAACTCCTCCTGCACTTCGGCAGGCGGGGTCTTGTCCTGCAATGACAACGTGATAAACGCCATGCCGGGACGGGTATAGGTTTCGGTACGGTCATACCATTTGAGTTCCTGCAGGCGCTTTTCCAGCGGCTCGGCGACCTGATCCTGAATTTCCTGCGCGGTGGCGCCCGGCCAGACGGTTATCACCGTCATTTGCTTTACCGTGAAGGGCGGATCTTCCGCGCGCCCGAGCCCAAAGAAGGCGTAAATTCCGGCAATCGTGACCAGAACGATCAGAAACAGCGTGACGGAACGTTCGCGGACGGCCAGCGCCGACAGGTTGAAGCGGCTTCCGCTCATGGCGTGTTCTCCGCCAGGGCGGCATTGCGCTGCTTAGCAAGCCTGACGACCTCACCTTCGTGCAGAAGATGGGCACCTAACGCAACAATCTTCTCACCGGGCTTCACGCCGCCCGTGACCTGCGCCGCATCTTCACCCACGCTCAGCACCCTGACGGGCGTCCATGCGACCTTTGCCGGCTGGGCGGAAATGCGCCAGACGCCGGGACCTTTTCCTGCATCATAGAGTGAGGCCAGCGGGACCTGCATGACCTGACCTTCCGCTTTATTGTCCTGAATGTTCAGCGTGACGGTCGCCCCCAGCGGCGCGTTCGCCAGCAGGCCATCCAGCACGTAGCGGGCTTCATAAGTGCGGGTCGCGGCATCGGCCGAATCAGACAGCAGGCGCAGCGTTGCGGTGACAGGATGTTTTTCATTGCCATACAGCGTGGCCTGCGCTTCGCTGCCGACGGCAGGGCGCAGCGTTTCCGGAAGCTGGACGAGCGCTTCACGCTGCCCGGCTCTGGCGAGCCTGATCGCCACCTGTCCGGCGCTGACGACCTGGCCCGGCTCGGCGAGCGTCTCCATGACCACGCCGTCTGAATCCGCCAGCAGCACGGCATAGCCCGTGGCGTTTTGCGCCACGCTGGCCTGCGCCCGGGCGGCGCTGAGATCGGCCCTGGCCGTATCGGCCGCCGCTTTGATCTGGTCATACTCCGATGCAGACACGGCGCCGGACGCCACAAGTCCACGATAGCGCGCCTCATCGCTGGTGGCTTTGCGCGCGCGCGCCTGAGCCGCATCCACCGCGCGCTGCTGCGCCTGAGCCTGTAATTTCAGGTCAACCGGATCCAGGCGCAGCAGGGGCTGGCCCTGTTTGACGGTCTGCCCCGTATCGACCATTCGCTCAAGGATTTTTCCCTGAACTCTGAAACCTAAATCGCTTTGCGTTCTTGCGACCACCACGCCCGTGAAAGCGCGCGCGCTATTGTTCGCTAGCTCTACGGATGCGGATCTGACGAGCGGTGGCTTGGTGCGCGGATCGTCACTCGCGGAAATATCGCCGCACGCCACCAGGGCAAACGGCAGGAGACAAACGGCAACGCGGGCTGAAGTGAGCCTGAGCATGGGAAACCTTTTTGACGTAACAGGACGGTATCCGCATTCTCTGACTGGTGACCAAAATTGTCAATGGTCACAAATTAGGGGGCCAGGCTTCTTAAAATCAGTGAAGAGAGAAGCACCGCCGCGGTGGGGGCCATTTCGAGGTTGTACTGCAGCTGAACGGGGTTAATGTAAGGGCACATTACCATGTAGACGGCACTGGTAACCTCATCCAGCGGCGTTTTTCTTTCAAACTCGCCGGCCTGCCTGCCTTCGATAATGATGCTCTCGATCAGCTTCATCAGGCTTTCACTGTACTTTTGCGTGGAAGGCCACTGTTCCTGCGCGGCGACGGCGGCGATGTCGTATAGCTTACGGTCATGGAAAAACAGCTCGCTTCCCGCCTCGGTGAGCGCTTTGAAAAGGCGGCGTAATTTTTCGCTTGCCGACGGCGCATCCTCGATGGCGGAAAGCACTGCCGCCATGATCAGCTCCAGGCGGTTAGCGCAGATCACCTCGCCGATAGCCTGTTTGGAATCGAAAAACTTATATATGTAGGACTTTGAAAAGCCGATGGATTTAGCCAGTTCGGCGACGGTGGTTTTTTCATAGCCGTAGTGGCCGAAGTGCTCAAAAGCCGCTTCGACGATTTGCTCTCTGACAGCGTGGTCAAGGGGACCACGTGATGATGGGGGATTCATATTTTTAGTCATTATTTAAGCTTAGCGTGACGGGCTACGATTAACAACGAGTGACCATTTTGAGATTTGGTTACCGTCATTCATCATGAGCCCTGCAGACGGGACGATCAACCAGGTGCGGTAAGTGTATCACTGTTTTTCGTGCACTATGGCATCTATCTGCCTGCGATAAGCGAGCATTTCAGCGCAACTCCCTTGCGCTGAACAGAGCCGTTTTTGCTTAAGCCGAGCGCGGACGCAATATTTTTTCAACGATAAGCACCAGACGCCTGCGCGTCACGAACCGGTGTAGCTGCCCCAGAAGCCAGTTACCACATCCGGTAATCAGGTAGCTACGGTTACTCTCCACGGCCTTCAACGCCAGGGTGACCACCTTGTCAGCGGGCATTCGTTTACCTACCGAGGCTTCCTCAGCATTCACCACATCAAAAAAGGCCGTATCCGTTGCGCCGGGGCAAAGCGCCAGGACGCGAATGCCCCTGGAGCGAAATTCTCCCCACAGCGCGTTCGAAAACGAGAGCAGGAAGGCTTTGGTTGCGCCATAAATCGCCATATAGGGATCCGGTTGCATCGCGGCCGTTGAGGCAACGTTAATAATTACTCCGGAGCCTTGCTGCAGCATTCCCGGCAGCAGGGCGTGAGTCAGCTCCACGGGGGCCATGCAGTTTACGTTTATCTCATCACGCTGCCTGTCGATCGACATCTTTTCGAATGGCCCGTAGGTGGCAAATCCGGCGCAATTGATCAGAATGTCGGGGACGCGTCTTAAGGTTTCAAGCCGTTCCACAATGTGGGGAATGGCTTCCGGCTTCACTAAATCCTGCACGATAATCGTGATGGAGACGCCGTGCTTTCTGGCTAACTCTACGGCAAGCGCCTGCAGCCTTGGCTCGAAGCGGGCGACCAGGATCAAGGCCACGCCGCGGGCGGCGAGCTGCCGGGCAAAATCACGACCGATGCCCGAAGATGCTCCGGTAATCAGCGCTGTTTTTCCGGTATAATCAAAAGAATTCATATGTTTAATCCCGTTTCCCTAATGTATGCTGCACAGCATAAACCGTGCACTTAGGTACAGGGTCAAGCGTGATTTTTACAAGGTGAGGGCGACGCGATGCGAATTGGTGAACTGTGTGCGAAAACGGGATTGTCGAAAGAGACGGTGCGTTACTATGAGCGACGGGGGCTGTTAGAGAATATCCCGCAACCCAATCGCAGCAATAACTATAAAGTCTATTCCGCCGTCGATTTACAGCGTTTAAACATGATCAAGCATGCCAAAATGCTGGGTTTTACCTTAGCTGAAATTTCAGAGGTTTTGGCTGTCTGGGTTGACGACAAATTTACCGCTGAGCAAAAACAGGCGTCTCTGCGCCACAAGCTGCAGCAGCTTGAAGAGAAAGAAGCGGCGTTAATTGAACTCAGAGCCAGGTTGAAAAACGCCCTTAATAAGGTCGGCCAGCCTTGTGTCGACACGTTTTGATCGCCGGGTGAGAGGAGGCCGCAAAACCGATGCGGCCTTATCTGTCAGGCAGCCAGTTCAGGCATCTGTTCCTTCACGAAATTCAATACTTTCCTCGCGTCGAGAGAGGCATAGGGCAGACTCTCAATAATGGCGATTGAACGCGTATTGCCCACCGTTTCTTTTATCTCATCGAGTTTGTACTGAATGTGCGGCGCGATGAGAAAACCATCGAAAGCGGGAGCGACGCTGGCGAAGTTATCCAGCCCAACAGCGCTAATCATCAGCGGATAGCCTTCGCGTTCTGCCAGAGACTGCATTTTTTTGGCGAGAGAGTTTGCGGTATTACCAAACAAACAACAGATCAGAAGCTTTTTCATATTGTGTACCTCCTGAAAACCGCTCACAGAGTAGTCCTGAGGTTGCTACCGAAATGCGCGCCATCTCTTATTTTGGCGAGAAATTAACCGCAGATGCCTGACGCGATTTAATTTTACTGTTTTTTTAGCCAGTCGAGAAAAAACTGGCTAAATGCCGTGACCTGAAGCGGCTGCAGTTTGCGCTGGGGGTAAACAAGCTGCAGGCCGACATCTTTGCGATCGTATCGGCTAAAGCCGGTGAAGCTGTCGGCAAACAGTACCGTGAGCCTTCCGGTTTCAACATCGTCTTTGACGTCCCACCACGATTTCCCCGCGATGCCAGCCCCGCTGAGAGCCCACTGACGAAGCAAAGCCCCGTCGTCGCACACCATGGCTGGCTCTACGCGAACGACGCTTTCATCGCCATCTTTTTCAAAGCGCCATTCGTTCATCACCACACCCTGAGACTCAAGCGCCAGGCACCGGTGCTGAGCTAAATCGGCAAACGTGGCGGGGATGCCGCGTTCGTTAAGATACGCCCCGGAGGCGACCAGCACTCGATGGTTCGGGCGGATGTTTCTGACGACAAGGCTGCTGTCCGGCAGGTTGCCAAAACGCACGCTCATATCCAGCCGGTTAGCGACCAGGTCCTCAACGTGTTCTCTTAGCGAGATGAAAAATTTAACGTCGGGATGGCGTCGGGAGAATTCCACGACGGCGGGGCTGAGATACTGTCTGCCAAAGTCCGAGGGCGCGGAAAGGCGAATGTTGCCGCTGAGCACGCCTTCCTTTTGCGTCAGTAACGACTCGGCGTGATGCACCTCTTCCAGCACGCGCAGCGCGGCATGGTAAAACTCTTCCCCGGCGCGGGTCAGCGTGATGGATCGCGTTGATCGGTGAAACAGGCGCGTCTGGTAACGCTCCTCAATCGCCTTCAGCCTGGCCGTCATGGTGGCAGGGGAAAGCGACAGGCGTCGCCCGGCGGCAGAAAGACCGCCGGCCTCGGCAACTTCCACCAGTAACGCCATGTCTTCGAGTTTACCCATTATTCATATTTTCCGAAAAGTGCATCTGCTTTTAGCGTAATTATCAAAACCAGGTGCCGCCTGTAAAGTGATTTCATCCAAACCATAAGGGATGAAAACATGCAACGTACCTCACTTTTTGAACGCTACAGGCTGGGTCAGCAAGTCCTGAAAAACCGTATCGTCATGGCGCCGATGACCCGCGCGCGCTCCCTGCAGCCGGGAAATATTCCCTCGGCGCTGATGGCGGAGTATTACCGGCAGCGGGCCAGCGCCGGATTAATCATCACGGAAGCCACCCAGATTTCGCCTCAGGGCCAGGGATACTCATGGACGCCCGGCATCCATTCGCCTGAGCAGGTTTCAGGATGGCAGCTCACGACGGGCGCCGTGCATCAGGCGGGCGGGGTGATTTTTTCGCAGCTCTGGCACGTCGGGCGAATGTCGCACGCCAGCTTTCATCAGGATGGGCAGCCCGTCGCCCCGTCAGCACTGGCGCCGGACGCGCAGGTGTGGGTGGTGAACGAAAAGGGCGAAGGCCAAATGGTTGACTGCCCGCAGCCGAGAACCCTCTCGCGCAAGGACATCCACAGCATCATCGCGGACTATCGTCAGGCGGCACTGAATGCCGTTCAGGCCGGGTTTGACGGCGTGGAGATTCACGGCGGAAACGGCTATCTGATCGACCAGTTTCTGCGTCAAACCTCCAACAAACGCACGGACGAGTACGGCGGCACGCTGGCGAACCGGATCCGCTTTGCTCAGGAGGTGTTAAGCGCCATTGCCGAGGCCATTGGCCGCGAGCGTACGGGCATCCGCCTTTCCCCGTTTATTACCCAGCGCGGGATGAACGATCCGCAGGTGACGGAAGCCATACTCGCTCTCGCGGCCTGGTGTGAACAAAAAGGGATTGCGTTCATCCACCTGGCGGAAGCCGACTGGGACGATGCGCCGCAGGTACCTGAACAGTTCCGTCAATCGCTTCGCGAGACGTTTAGCGGAACCCTTATCGTCGCGGGGAACTATGACCTTCAAAAAGCGGAAAAGATCCTTGCTGCCGGCTATGCCGATTTGATTGCCTTCGGACGGCAGTTTATTGCTAACCCGGATTTACCCCACCGGCTGGCGCACCAGCTGCCTCTGGCCCAGGTGCGCGACCCCGCTACGCTGTTTGGCGGCACCGCGACGGGATATACCGATTACCCCATTTACACCGTGCAGGAGAAAACGTTATGACCCGTAAAACCTTAATTATCGGCGGTGCTTCCGGCATCGGTTTTGCCGTGGGCAGCCTGCTTGCCGGGCGCGGCGAGGAGATTATTCTTGCGGGCCGCGACGGCGCGAAGCTGGACGCTGCGCGGCAACGGCTGAGCGCCCACGCCGGGTCTGTTCATACCCTCGTGCTGGATATCAGCCGTGAGGCAGAGCTTGTCGCACTCGGTGAAACGCTGGGTGAGGTCAATAATATCGTCGTTACGGCGGGTTCACAGGCTCCGGGAGGGCTTCTTTCCGGGCTGGATCTCCGCGCGGCAAGGCTGGCCTTTGATACAAAATTCTGGGGAAGCATCAATGTTGCCCGCTATCTCAGCGGGAACATCGCCCCCCGCGGTACGCTGACGTTCACCAGCGGGTTCGTGGCGCGTCGAACAGTGGCGGGCGCCATTGTTAAAACGACGATGAATGCCGCCATTGAGGCCGCGACAAAAGTGCTGGCGAAAGAGCTTTCACCGCTGCGCGTCAACGTCGTGAGTCCGGGGCTGACCGACACGGAAGCGTACGCGGGCATGGATGCCGCCGCGCGGGAAAAAATGCTCGCTGGCGCGGCGGAAACCCTGCCAGCCAAAGCCTGGGGAAGGGCGGAGGACATCGCGCAAGGGTATCTTTTCGCCATTGATAATCCCTTTGTTACGGGGTCGGTCATTGATATTGAAGGCGGGGCGTTAATTAACTGACCCTCGCTGATTTGAACCGCAGGAAATCGACTGCGGATAATGTAATACTCTATTGAGAGATATCATGAAATATACGACGTATTTTCATTCGGCTGTAGCGATGGTTATTTTTGCAGGTCTGTCGGGCAATGCGATTTCCGCGCAGGGGGAATGGCTGCAGCCGAAAAAGCTTATTGTGGACAACAGCCTGCCGCAGGCGCAATTAAAGGCGAATGAAGCAGTCGCCAGAGAATATGCCTCGTTCTGGAACACGGGTAATGAAACCCTGGCGCGTCATGCCCTGGCGGCAGGTTTTATTGATAAAACGCCTCCGGAAGGGCGTAAGCAGGGGCCGGAAGGCGCTATTTTAGCTTCCCGCGCGTTTCGTGCAGCCGTGCCTGATTTAAGATGTGACGTTGAGCAAATGATTATTTCAGGCGATCGCGTGGTTTCGCATTTACATTTTCACGGCACGTTCACCGGAACATTTGGCAAGCTGAAAGGACAGGGGCAGAAAATAGATTTCATCGCCACGGATATTTATGAGATGGGTGACGGTAAAATTGTGGCTAACTGGCATATTGAGGACAACCTGACGCTGATGAAACAACTGGGCGCGCTGTAAATTCATCACTCCGGGGCGGCCCGGAGTGATGCGAAAATCCTATAAGCCAAGATCGCTCAGCGAAGGGTGATCGTCCGGGCGTCTGCCCAGCGGCCAGTGGAACAGCCGCTCAGAGGCTTTGATCGGCATATCGTTTACGCAGGCAAAGCGGCGCTTCATCAGTCCGTCCGGCTCAAACTCCCAGTTTTCATTGCCGTAGGAGCGGAACCAGTTGCCGGAATCATCATGCCATTCATAGGCATAGCGCACCGCGATCCGGTTCTCCGTAAATGCCCAGAGCTCTTTAATCAGACGATAGTCCAGCTCTTTTTTCCATTTCCGCTCCAGAAACGCCTGGGCTTCTTCACGGTTGGTGGCGAACTCTGCGCGGTTACGCCAATGGGTATCCAGCGTATAGGCAAGCGCGACTTTCGCCGGGTCGCGGCTGTTCCAGCCATCTTCTGCCAGTCTGACTTTTTCGATGGCGCTTTCACGAGTGAAGGGCGGTAAAGGAGGACGTGTGTTCATGGCGATTACCTCAGTGTGATTTTATGTAGACAGGTCTGTCTACTTGCGGTAATCTATGCCTGTAAAATAACGCTGTCAACATTATTTTAGAGGCTACCCAAAAGTGAAAACAGAACCCGCAGACAACGATACTAAAATCAGCGTCAGAGATAAGATATTACTCACGGCGCACGATCTGTTTTATTCCACGGGCTTCAGGGCGACGGGGGTGGATACGCTGATTAAAGCGTCTAAAGTGACCAAGGTGACGTTCTATCGCCATTTTCCCAGCAAGAGTTTGCTTATTCTTGCCTATTTGAACTACCGGCATGAAATATGGATTAACTGGTTTGAGACCACGCTGCGTCGGCATCTCGATCAAGGCGAAATACCTGCTGATGCGATATCCGAAACGCTTTACGAATGGTTTATTTCGCCCGAGTTCCACGGCTGCGCGTTTATTAACGCCAGCGCAGAGGCAAAATCGGAAGATATTGAAAGCGAAATAAAAGAGATATGCCGCAGTCATAAATCAGAAACAAAGAAAATTATTGCCTTGCTGACGAAGAGTGCTGATGAGCGCGTCGTCAATGAAATCATGCTGCTCATTGACGGCGCAATTATTCATGCACAAATGGGCATGGATTCAGAAACGGTTAGACATGCGTTAAAAAAGGGCCTGGAGAAACTGTCCGATCGGTGATATTCCCCGGTGCTTAATCAACTCTCGCACCGAGCCGATTAAGCACCCGCGTTACACTGTCGGAATGGTGCCGCCATCAATCACAAATTCAGTACCTGTGATACTCGCAGCATGCGATGAAGCAAGGAAGACGATGAGGTTGGCCACCTCAATCGGTCTGGCAGGGCGTCCGAGCGGTATTCCACCTAACGCCTTCATAATAATCTGCTTGCCGCCTTCGTAGTCTGTTCCTGCCTGCTTTGCCAGCCTCTCCGCCAGTGCAACCGCCGCTTCAGTTTCGATCCAGCCGGGCGCAACGCGCACCACCCGAACGCCCTTCGGTGAGACTTCCTTTGAAAGGCTTTTACTGTAGGTTGAGAGGGCTGCTTTAGCCGCCGCATAACCCGTTGTTGATTCCGGTAACGGCAGCTCGCGCTGAATAGAGGTCACGTGAATAATCACCCCATTTCCCTGCGCGAGCATTCCGGGAAGCAGGGCGCGATCTAAGCGTACTGCAGGCAACAAATTAAGATTGAGCTCCTGCTGCCACTCTTCTTCGCCAAGCGCAGCAAAACCGCCTCCGGGTGAGGTTGAACCGCCCGCAACATGGATAATCACGTCGACGCCTCCCATCTGTTCCTGAACCGCAGATGCGACAGCGGCACATCCAGCGACCGTCGTAAGGTCAGCGGCGACGAAAGTATCTGCGATATCTACGTCCGGCTCGTGGCGCGCAGTGGTGAATACCGTTGCACCGAGCTGTTTTAAAAGCCCGACGACCGCTTTTCCGAGCCCTTTCGTGCCAGCGGTAACAAGCACGCGTTTGCCTTTAAAATCAATATCTAATGACATAACCTTGCACTCCCGTTATTTGCAGTACAGGTATATTCAACATAGACTGAGAAATTGACAAGTACGCACGAAAAAGTGAGCTACTGAATTATGAGTAAGTTATATAGTCCGGAATCTGCCGCGAGCGGCGTGGAGCAAGTGTTACGGCTGCTGGAAGGCCGCTGGAAATTAATTATTCTTTTTCATCTTTTCGACGGAAAAGTGCAGCGCTACTCTGATTTCGAAAAACTGATCCCCGGTATTTCCCAGAAGATGCTGGCGCAGCAGCTCAGGCAACTTGAATCCGATGGTATCGTTTCGCGGATGGTCTACCCGCAAGTGCCACCGAAAGTGGAGTATCGCCTCACCGATTGGGGGCAGGCATTATGTCCGGCGCTTGATGCCATGCTGAAATGGGCAGAAAAGCGCGAGGCTTACGCAAGCCAGTAAACCCGGCGGCTAGCACGCTGCAATGGGATAGCGTGCCCGTAACCCATTCATGCAAAGGAAATGAAAAATGAGAACACAGAAGCGATGCCTCGGCTGCGTGGCTATTGTGGTTGATGACTACGATCGTGCCATTGAATACTACACCGACAAGCTGGGGTTTACCCTCGTAGAGGATACGCCTCAACCGGGTAAACGCTGGGTGGTCGTCTCACCCAACCCGGAAAGCGACTGCAACATTTTGCTGGCTCGCGCTTCTAACGAGCGGCAGGAAAGCTTTATCGGCAATCAATGCGGCGGCAGAGTTTTCCTCTTCCTTCAGACGGACGATTTTTGGCGCGATTACCGTGCCATGAAAGACAAAGGCGTTCATTTCTGCGAAGAACCTCGTGAGGAAGAGTACGGTACGGTGGTGGTGTTTGAAGATATTTACGGCAACCGCTGGGACCTCTATCAAAATGCCCAACGCGGGTGATTACCAGGGATACCTTACATGACTCTTCGAATTCGACAGGCCACCGGGGCCGATTCAACGCTTTTAAGCGAGCTGGGATACCGAATCTATCCCGCCCATTTTCAGCATCTTTGGGTGTCAGACGCAGAGATGAAGGATTTTCTGGACGGCGAGTACGCGCTTTCCGTACTTGAACAGAGCCTGAAAGAGAACGTTGTTTCCTGGTATGTGGCCGAGACCGATCGGCCCGTGGGGTTTATGAAAGTGACCTGGGAAGCCCTGCTCCCGGAAACGGACAAGAAGGGCGTTCTCCTCAACAAGCTCTACCTCGATCCCGCCGAGACCGGCAAGAACTATGGCCAGGTGATGTTCAACAGCATCACCGACATGGCCCGGAGCAGGGGGAAAGACTATCTCTGGCTGGAAGTGCTTGAGCAGAACGCGGGAGCGTACCGGTTCTACCAGAAGCAGGGCATGCTCTGCGTTAAGAACGTCCTTTTCGAAACCGCTTCACAGCAGAGCATACTCAGGATTATGGGGATGCCTCTTTAGGGCGAGAGCTCTCGTCGCGCTGTGCCAGCGATAGCGCGCTGGCGCTGGCGGGATCGAACAGCGAGAGGCTCTCAATCTGATTGAGTAAAATCACCTTCCGGAATGACATGGCGCTGCGGGGCTCGGAGTCGAGCGTGATGTCATGCTCCGCATACCACTTGCTGTAGTTATTCTCGATGCGAAAGTTCATCGTCTTCGCGTCTCTGTACCCGCTTAACATCGGGATCAGCACGATATTGGCCGTTTTTTCATATTCCAGCGTCGCGGTATGGATCATGCCGACGTAAATCCGCCTCGACCGGAGCGTGACCTGCGCCAGTTCGCCTTGCTCCATACACTGGTACAGCAGTTGTTCGATACCGCTCGACTGCGCCAGACGTTTGTAGAGCTTTTTCCGGCTTTCGCCGTCCAGCCTGGCGCTGCCTGCCCAGTTAGAGCGGTAGAGGCAAAACAGGATGGCAAACGCCAGCATCACGACCACCGGCGCCTGAATGCCTAAAAAACTCCAGTTCATAAAGTCGATTTGCCAGTCGGTATATTTCGGCGAGGCAAAGTGAAAAGCGTTGTTGGCTGCAGAAAGAGCGAGCAGGAGCAGCCAGAGCAGACCGGTGGCAATCACGCCCTGCAGAACGAAAATACAGCCGTACAGCGCCACAAGAAAATAGACGTCCCAGCCAAAGGAGCGCTTGATTTTAAAGCGTGTCGACAGGTCGCGGCTGGTGTACCAATACCCGCATACCATCAGCACCATAAATATCGCCGTTCCCATGTCAGGCCCTCTTCAGCATGGTGACGTGACGCAGAAAATCCTGCCGCACCTCGTTGCTTTTGTAGTTCACCGAGGCGTTCCCGTCCTGGTCGATAATGATGCGGTCGCCATCTTCGACGGCTTCAATGATTTCCTGCTGGCTCATCACCTGCAGTAAGGATTCCGGGCTGGAGAAAAGGGAGAGAAAGAAACGTTTCATGCGGGCATCCTTATGAATAAAAAGGATAAGCCTGGAAGAAGACCGGCGAGTTTGCCTTAAGGAAATCCTGAAAGTTAAAGTCGGGTGGCGGCCACTCCTTACCTGGTCTACAAAACTCACTTTTTTACTGTTATTAAGTTATTGATATATATTTAAAATAAAAAATAAATAATCACAAACTTGGACAAATAACATTAATTGTGTAAGTTTTAATTATGCGATTACGCCACGTTGTTTACAGCCAGGATGTGACCCATGAGCACTTTGCCCTCTGTCGTGAGTCGGTTTGTTGAGTACTACGCCGCACTGGATAGCCAGCCGCCGTCCGCGCTGGTGGGGCTTTACCATTCGAATGCCACGCTTATCGATCCGTTCGGCGAGCATGACGGGATTTTCGCGCTTCAGCGCTATTTCACCCATCTGCTGGCCAACGTCGAGCATTGCCGTTTTACCATCGATACGCCGCTGTGCAGCGGGAACCGGTTTGCTGTGACCTGGGTAATGCACTGGTCGCATCCGCGCATTGCCGGGGGAGAGCCGCTCGAACTGCCGGGGTGTTCGGTGGTGGACACGGAAAACGATCTCATCACGCACCAGCGCGACTACTACGATGCGGGAGAGATGATCTACGAACATCTTCCTCTGCTGGGCTGGGCGGTGCGCGGCGTGAAGCGGAGGGTCAAATCATGAAAACGGTGCTGATCACCGGCGCAAGCTCGGGCATTGGCGCCGGGCTGGCGAAATCCTTTGCCGCAGACGGCTACCACGTGATTGCCTGCGGACGCGATCCGGCGCGTCTCGAAGCGCTGCATCAGACCTGCCCCAATCTCACCGTTCGCCTGTTCGATATGACAGACAGGGACGCCTGTCGCCAGGCGCTGACCGGCAGCTACGCCGATCTGATTATTCTCTGCGCCGGTACCTGCGAATATCTCGATGGAGGCGTGGTGGATGCGGCGCTGGTGGAGCGGGTTATGGCGACAAATTTCCTCGGCCCGGTGAACTGTCTTGACGCGCTGCAGCCCCAGCTGACGGCTGGCAACCGCGTAGTGCTGGTGAGTTCCATGGCCCACTGGCTACCTTTCCCACGGGCAGAGGCCTATGGCGCGTCCAAAGCGGCCCTGAGCTGGTTTGCCGAGAGCCTGCGGCTGGACTGGGAGCCAAAGGGAATTGCCGTCACGGTGGTCTCCCCGGGCTTTGTTGATACGCCGCTGACGCGCAAAAACGACTTTGCCATGCCGGGCAGGGTGAGCGTCGACGAGGCAGTCAAGGCGATCCGTACCGGGCTGGCGGCAGGGAAAATGCATATCGCGTTTCCTGACGGGTTCGGCTTTATTTTGCGGTTGCTCTCCGGGCTGCCTGCGTTTCTTCAGCGCGCGCTGCTGCGCAGGATGGTGCGTTCATGAACATTGCGATTATCGGCAGCGGCATCGCCGGGCTGACCTGCGCCTGGCGCCTGGCCGGGCACCATCAGGTGACCCTGTTTGAAGAGGGCGCCACGCCCGGCGGCCATACCGCAACGGTTGACGTTTCAACGCCACAGGGCACATACGCGATCGATACCGGGTTTATCGTCTACAACGATCGTACCTATCCGCGCTTTATGGGCCTCCTCAGCGAGCTGGGCATCAGCGGACAAAAAACGCAGATGAGCTTTTCGGTGCACAATCCGGCGACGGGGCTGGAGTACAACGGACACACCCTGACGTCGCTGTTTGCCCAGCGCCGAAACCTGGTGAATCCGGCATTCTGGCGGCTGCTCGGGGAGATCGTTCGCTTCAATCGTCTGGCGAAACAGGCGCTGGACGGGGAGGTGGACCCGAACGCCACGCTGCAAACGTTTCTGGATCAGCACGGCTTCACGCCGTTTTTTGCGCGCCACTACATTCTGCCGATGGGGGCCGCCATCTGGTCCTCGTCGCTGCAGGAGATGAAGCGTTTCCCGCTTCCGCTTTTCTTACGTTTCTTCCAGAACCACGGGCTGCTGGATATCACCCAGCGCCCGCAGTGGTACGTGGTGCCGGGCGGCTCGCGGGAGTATATCCGCGCCATGCTCGACAAGCTGGGCGACCGTCTGAATCTGCACCTCAATTCACCGGTGCAGCGGGTGAGCCGCCACGAGCACGGGGTTACGCTCCAGCTTGAAAACGGCAGCCATACCTTCGATCGGGTGATTTTTGCCTGCCACTCCGCCAGCGCGCTGGCAATGCTTGAGGACCCGACGCCCGCAGAGCGCGAGGTGCTGGGCGATATCGGCTGGCAGCGCAACGAGGTCGTTTTGCACAGCGATCCGCGCTGGCTGCCGGTGCGGCAGCGGGCTTGGGCCAGCTGGAACTACCGCCTGAGCGCGCAGGAACAGGCCAGCGCCTGCGTGACCTACAACATGAACATTCTGCAGGGGCTGCCTGCGGGCAGTCCGCTGTTCTGCGTCACCCTCAACCCGGACGCGCCGGTGGATGAACGCTTCGTCCTGCAACGCTTTGTCTATGAGCATCCGCTGTTTAACCCGAAAAGCTGGCGGGCGCAGGCGCGTCGCGGCGAGATCAACGGTCATAACCGGAGCTGGTTCTGCGGAGCTTACTGGTACAACGGTTTTCATGAAGACGGCGTGCGCAGCGCGCTGGACGTGGTCAATGAAATAGCCGCCGGGGAGGGGAACTGAGATGAACAGCTGCCTCTACCACGGCGTATTACGCCACCGCCGCCTTCAGCCGAAAACCCATGAATTCAGCTACAGCGTCTTTATGGCCTGGCTGGATCTCGATGAACTGCCGCTGCTGCCGTCAGTCGGCGTGCGGCGCAATCGCTTTGCCGGCGCATCGTTCCACGACGCTGACTATCCGCTCGGCGCGCCGCTTAAAGAGAACGTGCTCAGCAGGCTGGAGAGCCTGACCGGGGAACGTCCGGACGGGCGGGTGATGCTCCTGACGCAGCTGCGCTATTTCGGCTTTCATTTCAATCCGGTCAACTTTTACTACTGCTACGACGGGAAGGGAACGCTGCGCTGGGTTCTGGCGGAGGTCCGCAACACGCCGTGGAATGAACGCCATTACTATGCCGTCAACGGACAGGATACGCAGCCGACGGAAAAAGCGTTTCACGTTTCCCCCTTCAACCCGATGGACATGATCTACCACTGGCGCTTTAACGACCCGGATAACACGCTGCATATGCACATTGAAAATCATCAGGAAGCGAAGGTTTTTGACGCCACGCTGGCGCTGCGCCGGGAGCCTTTGACGCGCTCCGCGCTGCGCTCGCTGTTGCTGCGCATTCCGCTCATGACCCTGAAAACCGTTTTTGCCATTTACTGGCAGGCGCTGCGCCTGTGGCTCAAGCGCGTGCCGCTGTATAACCATCCCGTCAGCAGGAGTGAACGCTCATGACCGATCCCGTCTTTGCGTTAGAACCCGATATTCCGCGCAACGTCCGCATCGCGCGATGGCTGCTGTTTCGTCTGTTAAGCGGTATCCGCGGCGGCTCGCTCACGCTGCGTGAAGGGGCGCAGACCTTTCATTTTGGCGAGTCATCCTCCGCGCTGCACGCCGACGTGCAGATCCTCACGCCCGGCGTCTACTGGCGCGTCTTAACGGGCGGGAGCCTTGCTGCGGCAGAAGCCTGGATGGACGGCGAATGGGAAACTGCGCACCTTACGCCGCTTCTGGAGCTGCTCGCGATAAACGGCGAGGTGCTTGGCCGTCTGGAAAACGGGTTCCGTCTGCTCGGCAGGCCGCTGGAGCGGATACGCCACTGGACGCGGCGTAACTCCCGCATGCAGGCGCGCGAAAATATTGCCGCCCATTACGATCTGGGCAATACCTTTTATGCCCATTTTCTGGATAAAGAGCTGCTCTATTCCAGCGCGCTGTTTACTGGTGACGAGCAGGATCTCACGGCGGCCCAGCGGGCCAAAATGGCGCGGCTGTGTGACCAGCTGGCGCTAAAACCGGGTGACCACCTGCTGGAAATTGGCACCGGCTGGGGCGCGATGGCGGAATACGCGGCCCGTCATTACGGCTGTCGGGTGACCACCACCACGCTGTCGCAGGAACAATATAGCTGGGCAACCGAGCGGATCGCCCGCGCCGGGTTGCAGGATCGCGTTGAGGTACTGCTCTGCGACTATCGCGACCTCACCGGACAGTACGACAAGCTGGTCTCAATCGAGATGATTGAGGCCGTCGGGCAACGCTATCTGCCCACGTTCTTCCGCACCTGCCAGGCGCGGCTGCGCCCCGGAGGACGGATGGCGATTCAGGCCATTACCATTCAGGACCAGCGCTATCGCGACTACAGCAAAAGCGTCGATTTTATCCAGCGCTACATTTTCCCGGGCGGATTCTTGCCGAGCATCACCGCGATGAACGAGCTGATGACGCGCCACACCGATTTCGTGGTGCGCAATCTTTTCGACATGGGCCCCGACTACGCCCGCACGCTGGCCCACTGGCGGCAGCGGTTTGTCCATGCCTGGCAGGAGATTGAAAAGCTCGGCTTCGATGAACGGTTCCGCCGCATGTGGCTGTACTACTTTGGCTACTGTGAGGCCGGGTTTAACGCTCGCACCATCAGCGTGGTGCAGTTGACCGCCGAGCGCGTATGAGACGTTACCTTCAGGTCTTCCTGCTCGCCGTCGCGTTCGACCTCTACTGGGCGCTGGTGGTGCTCTTTCGCGAACAGGGCCTGATTATCTGGCTCGCGCTGGCGATCCTGGCGTGCCTGCTCTTGCCGCCTGCTTACCGGTTTTACGCCATTGGGCTGGCCGCGGCGGGCAGTCTGCTGGACGCACTCTGGGCCCTGACCGGGCTGATTGCCTTTACGGGCGAGTCCCTGATGCCGTTATGGATGGTGGCACTATGGCTGATGTTCGCCACGGTCTGGACGCAGCTGACGCGCACCACCACGCTACCCGGCTGGCTGCTGACCCTGCTGGCCGCCGTGGGCGGACCGGTGGCCTACCTGTTCGGCGAGCGGCTGGGGGGCATCACGTTTCTGGAGCCGACCTTTATCGTCGTGAGCTGGATGGCGCCGGGCTGGCTGGTACTGATGCTGTTTTTCCACCTGCTGATGGGGAGACAAAAATGAGATCTGTGGTTTTGCTGCTTTGGCTGACGCTGGTTGTTCCGGTTGCCCAGGCCGCCGACTGGCTTGCCTGGCGGAAGGTGGGTGACGCCACGCTCACCTGGGGACCTTTCACCGTCTACACCTCCCAGCTGCGCACCCCGGACGGCCGTTACAGCCGGGACCAGGATCAGGCGCTCATTATTACCTATGCGCGCGACATCGATCGCGATGAACTGGTTGAGGCGACCCGCGACCAGTGGCAGGCGCAGGGGATCCTGGCCCAGGAGCCGCAAAGCGAAGCCTGGCTGCGGATGCTCCGGTCGCTGTGGCCGGATGTCCGCCCGGGCTCACAGCTGGCGTTTGTTCTCAACGATAAGCAGGGGCAGTTCTGGTATCGCGCGTCAGCGGCGCAAACATCCTTTATTCCACTCGGACCGCGCCAGTCGGAAGCGTTCAGCACCCGTTTTCTGGCAATCTGGCTCGATCTACGCACGCAATATCCTGAGCTGCGTCAGCAGTTAATCGGAGGCCAAAAATGAAACGTATCCTGATGATGGCGCTGGCATTCACGATGCTGCTGGCGGGCTGTAGCACTGAGGTGGCCGAGTATCGCCAGCAGCAGCCGCGGCTTGATATCTTCCACTACTTCCAGGGCAAAACCGAAGCGTGGGGGATGGTGCAGGATCGCAGCGGCAAGCAGATCCGCCGTTTTCACGTTGAGATTGCCGGAGACGTTATCGGCGATACGCTGACGCTGAATGAGCACTTTGTCTACGACGATGGCGAGAAGCAGCAGCGGGTCTGGCACATCCGGCGCGTGGGGAACGACCGCTACGAGGGAACGGCAGGGGACATTGAAGGCGTTGCCACGGGGCAGGCAGCAGGCAACGCCTTTAACTGGCATTACAGCATGAACGTGAAGGCCAACGGCAGCACCTGGCTACTGAACTTCGACGACTGGATGTATTTGCAGGATGAGACGCATCTGTTTAACAAAACCGAGATGAAGAAATTTGGCGTCACCGTCGCCACGGTGACGCTGTTCTTTACCCGTAAGACCTCAGCTTAGTCGCGGACGCTGCCGGTTTTGCTGCTGGAGTAGATGAAGTACAGGGCAATCCCCAGGCACACCACCGCGCTCAGACGGCTCGGTGAAAACGGAATGGCGGGATTGCCCAGCCAGCCAAAGTTATCAATCAACATACTCATGGCGAGCTGGCCGAATATCACCGCCACCGTGGCGACGGCGGTGCCGATGCGCTGCACCGCCACGACCATGATCACAATGTAAGGCACGCCGAACATCGCCCCGATGAGCTGCCATTTCGGCACGTCCAGCAGCGTGACCGCCTGCTTCGGTTCAAAGAAGAAAATGAGCAGGGCGGTTACCAGCGCGCCGACGGAAAACGTCAGAAACGCGCTTTTAAATACCCCGACATTGCTGCCGAGCTGCCCGTTAATCGCGGCCTGAATGCTCAGCGTTGCGCCGCCGCAGACGGCCAGTAGAATCATTATCAGCGTCATATCATCACCCCTGTGCGACCAGTACCAGTGCCGCAATAATAAAAACCAGCGCCACGATACGTTTTGCGTTTATCTTCCTGTGCGGCGTACCCAGCAGGCCAAAGTGGTCAATGATCAGGCTTTTAAAAACCTGACCAGCCAGAATGCCAATCATCGTCAGAGCGATTCCGATGGTCGGCGTGGCGATCGTCAGAATGACCACGTAAACAGGGCCAAGCACGCCGCCGAGCAGCTGCCAGCCGGGCTGGGCGAAAAACGACGGACTGCTGCGCGGGCTGAAAAACAGCATCAGCAGAAACGTCAGCGCGGCGCCCACGCCGAAGATGCTGAACGTCGCCCATAAGTCACCCACTTCGCCGCCCAGCGGACCCAGCAGGCCCGCCTCGACGGAGAGGCCCATTCCGCCGGCAATCACCAGTAAAATCAAAACAAACTGCATTACGCTTCCTCCGTTTTCAGGCGAAGAAGATTACGTCGGTAGACCAGTGAGAAAAATGCCATAATGCAGGAAACACCTTTGCAGGAAATGCATTAATGTCAGATGCCGGAAGCATGAACCTTCGCTCACTGCTGCTGTTTATTGCCGTCTATGAAACGCAGAACTTTTCCGTCGTCGCGCGACGAGAGGGAATCTCTGCCTCGCAGGTGTCGCGCATTGTTCATCAGCTTGAGGACGCGCTCGGCCAGCAGCTGTTCTATCGCAATACCCGGGCGGTGATCCCCACGGAAAGCGGGCATCTGTTTATCCGCTATGCCCGGGCGATGGTCGATAACTTCGAAGAGGCGCGTCGTGAGCTGGATGAACGTTCGACCGAACCCTCCGGCACGGTCCGCATAAACGGGCCGGTATTTTTTGGACAGAGACACGTTGCGCCCGGACTGGCAGGTCTGGCCGAGCGTTATCCACGGTTAACCATTGAGCTGACGCTGACCGATGACTTTATCGACCCGCACCGGGATGCCGCCGATCTCATCTTCCGCATCGGCACGCTGACGGATTCGACGTTCCACGCCCGTGTTTTTGGGCAGCAGCGCTACCACCTCGCCGCGTCGCCCGCGTATCTGCGTCAACACGGCGTCCCGGCCGACCCGACCGAACTGAGCCAGCACAAATGTCTGGTCTATCGCGGTTCGTCCGGGCCTAACCGCTGGCTCGTGCGTCGCAAAGGGGAAAATTGGGTGCATTATCCCGTCGCGCCGCTGATGACGTCCAATAATGCGGAGTCGCTGCTCATTGCCGCGCTGGGCGGGATGGGGATCGTCCTGTTTCCGGACTGGCTGATTGGCGACAGGCTGAAGCGGGGGGAACTGGTCGCCCTTATGCCGGAAATGGCGTGCGCCATCAACACGGAGCAACTCAATATTGCGGCGATCTATCCTAACGCACGTCATCCGCCCCTGAACGTCAGGGCGGTGATTGATTATTACGTGGCGTTTTTCGGCACGCCGCTCTACTGGCAAACGTAAGGCAATTACGCGCCGAGCTCCTTGCGGATAATCTCTGCGCCGGCGCTAAGCGCTTTCAGCTTGCCGTTAGCCACCTGGCGTGAAAGCGGGGCCATGCCGCAGTTGGTTGACGGGTAAAGCTTGTCGGCATCGACGAACTGCAGCGCTTTACGCAGCGTATCGGCGACTTCCTCCGGCGTTTCAACGGCGTTGGTTGCCACATCAATCGCGCCGACCATCACCTTTTTACCGCGGATCAGCTCCAGCAGATCCATCGGTACGCGGGAGTTGTGGCACTCCAGTGAGATGATGTCGATATTAGAGGTCTGCAGCTTGGGGAAGGCCTCTTCGTACTGGCGCCACTCTGAGCCGAGCGTTTTTTTCCAGTCGGTATTGGCTTTGATGCCGTAGCCGTAGCAGATATGTACCGCGGTTTCGCACTTCAGCCCTTCAATGGCGCGCTCCAGCGCGGCGATACCCCAGTCGTTCACCTCGTCAAAAAAGACGTTAAATGCCGGTTCATCAAACTGGATAATATCCACGCCCGCGGCCTCTAACTCACGCGCTTCCTGATTGAGGATTTTGGCGAATTCCCAGGCCAGCTTTTCGCGGCTTTTATAGTGCGCGTCGTAAAGGGTGTCGATCATGGTCATCGGCCCGGGCAGGGCCCATTTGATTGGCTTGTCCGTGAGCTGACGCAGGTATTTCGCATCGTCCACGAATACCGGCTTCTGACGCGCTACGGCTGAAACCACGGTCGGCACGCTGGCGTCGTAGCGGTTACGAATGCGCACCGTCTGGCGATTTTCAAAATCCACGCCGCTCAGGTGTTCAATAAAGGTGGTAACGAAGTGCTGGCGAGTCTGTTCTCCGTCGCTGACGATATCGATACCCGCGCGGATCTGCTCATCCAGAGACAGGCGCAGCGCGTCCTGTTTACCCGCCAGGAGTTCCTGATCCTGTAATTTCCAGGGTGACCACAGCGTTTCGGGTTGTGCAAGCCAGGTCGGCTTAGGCAGGCTGCCAGCCGTAGAAGTCGGGAGCAATGTTTTCATAATAAAAGACCTTTTTTGATGAATTAAAGCGTGTAGTTATCAGACCACTGCTCAAGAATGTGTTGGTAAGGCTTAATAAAGTACGCTTCGGTAAAGCGACCCTGTTCAATCGCCAGTCGGCTACGCTCTTCCCGGTCATAAACAATTTTTGTTAAGGAGTGATCCTGCTGGTTCAGATCCGGTCGGTAGCACAGTCCCGCCGCCGAGTTTGCGTTATAAATTTCCGGGCGATAGATTTTCTGGAACGTCTCCATCGTGCTGATGGTGGCAATCAGCTCCAGATCGGTGTAGTCACTCAGCAAATCCCCGGTAAAGAAGAACGCGAAAGGCGCCACGCTGTTTTCCGGCATGAAATAGCGAACCTTCAGCCCCATCTTCGCGAAGTACTGTTCCGTCAGCGACTCGCCATCCGGCTGATATTCAATGCCCAGCACAGGATGCTGGTTACCGTTGCGGCGATAGGTGTCTTTGCTGGAGACGCTCAGGCAGATCACTGGACCCTTTCTGAAGTTCTCTTTGTATTCTGGCGAATTCACAAAGTGGCGGAAAATATTGCCGTGCAGTTCACCAAACTTTTCCGGAATGCTGAAGTGCTGCTGGTTCTTGTTGTGTTCCAGCAGCAGGACGCTGAAATCATAATCCCGCACGTAAGACGAGAAGTTATTCCCGACGATGCCAGGGATGCGCAGGTTGTTTTTCTTGTCGACTATGGTGGTTTGCAGTATCTCAATAGCCGGGAATGGCTTTTCCGCGCCAATGTTCAAATCGACAGAGATGATTTCAAGCTCAACCGCATAGCGATCGGCGTTTGGGTTATCCCAGCGCGCCAGAGCGTTGAAGCGGTTGTTTATCATCACCAGCGTATTGCGCAGGTTTTCCTGACGTTTTTCCCCGCGCGCCAGGTTGGCAAAGTTGGTGGTCGTACGCGTATTTTCAGACGGGTTGTAATTCTCATCGAAGCAACTGCGCTTAAGGGTATATGTGAAAGCTTTGCTCATTGTGGTTATGCATCCTAAGTTCATGTTGCTAAGAAGTTACCAATGCATAATTTATGCCTGAGCCCGCGGCGCAGGGGAAGTGACTTAATTTCACTGCAACATGAGGGAAGTTCATGAACAGGATTGCGCAAAGGCTGGCATAGTAAGAGTAAGGGGCATCGCGCCCCTTAGCGTTATGCTGTAGGACGTTCGTTCCAGGCGTCACTGTGCATGATGTTGCCGTCGACAATGCGCCAGGTGATTTTTTCGTACTGCAGACTTACGCTTTCAACATGGTTCATTTTATTGTTGGCAGCGATCTTCACGTTCGGTACGCTGCAGTTAACACCCGTAACCTTTACGTTCTCCATCAAGACGGTGTAATAACAGACTTCCTGTCCGGCATCATTGATATGATAGAACTTTATTTCAGCGCTTTTAAGCGCCTGACCGGTAGATGCTGCTTTATAGAGATAGGGCATGGAGCTATCAACTTCCTTTTCAATCCGCATGGATGAGTGTTGACGCGTGCCGGTGATCTTGCCGTTAGCGCTGTCTACCGGTAGGTTAAGGCCATGACTCAGCCCTATGATCTCAATGCTACCTTCACGGTCCTGAACATCAACGGAACCTTTAATATCTGCTCCACCATCGTCTTTTAGCCACATGTAGGGAGGAATTGGCATTCTTTATTTCCTTATTTCCTTATTTCCTTATTTTCTTGAGTAGCAGTGTTGTTAAGCGATAAATAACCGTGGCGAGGGTCAGTACGATTAAAATATCGATATTGGTATATGTGTCATATATAGTTTCAGCATTCACGTCGCCATAAATAAAATCACATATAGATGAGGCCACGTCATGATCAAGATAGCGTTCAGCGGGTCCCAATATGCGGCCTACTATAATGCTGATGCATAGAAACCAGACCGTTTTGAATAGCCTGATGCCCCATTTACGGACAAGTGTTGGTGTAGCCACTTTCAATCACCTCAACCCAGCCGCGTGCCATCAGTGAACGCATACAGGGAACCTGAATAAGTTCCGTACTCATCAGAGCATTGCGGATCAATGCGTAATCAGAATCATGGGCAATCGTGATACATCCCTCAGATAGCGTACCCGGATGCAGCCGAAACAAACCCCGATAGACGTTATCAATCCAGGTGCCATCATCGATACCCCAGTCATCCTTGTATAAAGCAAACCACTCATCGCGGCCAAATTCTGCCCCGGATCTAACCTTGTTCCACCGATCCTGAACCTTCGCTTTTAACCCTGAAAAGAAACCTCCAGTCCCTCTGTCAACAATCCAGTATTTCCCTGGGGGAATTGGACCTGAGCCTTTAACAGCACCACATAATCCATTGTTTCTGTAAATTCCCTGCCCGGAATGGGCCATAAACACGCCGACGCCGTGCAGGTTAAAAGGCGCATAGTCAGCACCGTTAAGCAGCATTGTTCCTTTTAAGGCCATATTTTCTCCTTACTGTTTTAATAAGAGAAAAGCAGCCTACGCCTGAAGCGGGGAGAGATATTCAACTCACATCATATTTATGAGTTGCTCATTTTTTTTTAAGAAAATGACCTGACAATTTTTAATCATTCTTGCGGCTATAACATTCGTAAACGCTGAATAAATAATAAACAAGGCTCAGGCGACAAAGCGCGATGCCTACTTCTCTGGCACACTCTCCGTAATTCCCGCTATAATCCCCAAAATTTCCAACCGGTTTAGAAACAATCATGACAAAACTCACCTTACAAGAGCAGATGCTGAAAGCGGGCCTGGTCAGCAGCAAAAAAGCGGCGAAAGTGCAGCGCACGGCAAAGAAATCACGCGTTCAGGCGCGCGAGGCTCGGGAAGCGGTAGAAGAGAACAAGAAAGCGCAGATCGAGCGCGACAAGCTGCTGAGCGAGCAGCAGAAGCAGGCCGTGCTGGCGAAAGAGTTTAAAGCGCAGGTGAAGCAGCTGATCGAGATGAACCGCATCACCGTGGCGAAAGGTAACATCACCTTTAACTTCACCGACGGTAATCTGATCAAAAAAATCGAGGTTGACAAGCAAACTCAGGCTCAGCTGATCAACGGCCGTCTGGCGATTGCTCGTCTGGTCATCAACGCCAGCGGCGACTGTGAATACGCGATTATTCCGGCGGTGGTGGCCGATAAAATTGCCCAGCGCGATGCCGACAGCATCGTGTTAAACAGCGCGCTCAGCCAGGAAGAGCAGGACGAAGACGATCCGTACGCGGACTTCAAAATCCCTGACGATTTGATGTGGTAAAACGGATTCAGAACGGGGCGGCGTGACGGGCGTTAACCGGCTCTCCGCTCACGGGATGAATAAAATTCAGTTCGCTTGCATGCAGCATCAGCCGGGGCGCGTCTTCCGCCCCCGGCGCTTCAAGACCGCCATACAGATCGCAGCCCAGAATAGGGTGCCCCAGCTGCTGGCAGTGAATACGCAGCTGATGGGTTCGCCCGGTCTCCGGTATCAGTATCACCCGCGTTAACGGCAGTCCCGTACCCTGATAAAACCGTTCCACTACCCGATAGCGGGAGCGGGCGGGTTTACCGTTGATGGCGCAGATCGACATCAGCGGGAACAGCGCCGGGTCTTTGGCAATCGGCGCGTCTATCACTCCCTCGTCGTTTTCCACATGGCCGCAAAGCAGGGCGCTGTAGACCTTCTCCACGCTGCGCTGGCTGAACTGCTGGCACAGCGCCGCATTGATGGCCTTATTGCGCGCAACCACCATCAGCCCGGACGTGCCGAAATCCAGACGGTGTACCAGCGTGCAGCCGGGGAACGTCTGGACCAGACGATAATGGACGGAATCAAGGTTTTGCGGATTTTTGCCCGAGAGGCTGAGCAGACCGGAAGGCTTATCGATCAGCAGCAGATGTTCATCCTGCCAGAGGATCTGAATGTCATCGTGACACGGTGGGGCTATAAAAGAATCAATAATCGCAGACATCAGGCCGCCCGGCTGGAGAGTGGGAGCGGATGATAACGAAATGCGGGGAAAAGAAAAACCCTCCCACCAGGCGGTGAGAGGGCAAAATCTTAGGCTGCTACCAGACTGTCGATGGCGGCTTTCGCATCGGTCTGCGCTTTGGTCGCCACTTCCGGACCGTAAGCGATACCTTCAGCGAACACGAAGTTCACGTCAGTGATGCCGATGAAGCCCAGGAACAGGCTCAGGTACGGCGCAACCAGGTCGGTTGGGGTGTCTTTATGGATACCGCCACGGCTGGTCAGGACGATCGCACGTTTACCTTTCACCAGACCTTCAGGGCCGTTCTCGGTGTAACGGAAGGTTACGCCAGCGCGCGCCACCAGGTCGAAGTAGTTCTTCAGCTGGGTAGGGATGTTGAAGTTGTACATTGGGGCGTTGATAACGATAACGTCGTGCGCCTGCAGCTCAGCAATCAGCTCGTCGGACAGGGCCAGCGCTTCCTGCTGACGTGGAGACAGCGGTGCATCGCTAGGGCGCAGCGCGCCAACCAGCTCGCCGTCCAGCACAGGAATTGGGTTTGCAGCCAGGTCACGCACGGTGATTTCGTCAGCGGAATGCTGTTCACGCCACTGTTCAACGAAGTAATCAGACAGCTGACCAGACTGAGAGTACCCTGCCAGAATACTGGATTTCAAAACTAATACTTTGCTCATGGGTGATTCCTGTTGTTGCATTTGATTGAAGGGGGTTGCCCCGTTGCTTGTTGACACTCTATTCACAATCCTGCCACAGAGATAGCGCAATATATCGAAGCCTATGTTCGAATTTTTTGAATAAGGCGCGAAAGACGTCAATGTGGTACTCTATAGCAATCATTAAAAAGAGAGTTTATCAGGGCGTGTACTGCCCTTTAACGCTATGACAGAACAACAAAAATTAACCATCCCGATGCTCCTGCAACAGCTTGATTCTCTGATGCTGCGCGATAAACAGCGCTTTGCCCGCCGTCTGCACGGTGTGAAGAAGGTTAAAAATCCTGATGCACAACAGGCCATTTACCAGGAGATGGCGAAAGAGATTGAACAGGCGGCAGGGAAAGTTGTGCTGCGCGAAGCCGCACGTCCGGCAATTACCTATCCGGAAAACCTGCCCGTCAGCCAGAAAAAACAGGACATCCTTGAGGCCGTCCGCGACCACCAGGTGGTGATTGTTGCGGGGGAAACCGGCTCGGGGAAAACCACCCAGCTGCCGAAAATCTGTATGGAGCTGGGACGCGGGCTAAAAGGGCTGATTGGCCACACCCAGCCGCGTCGACTGGCGGCGCGCACCGTGGCGAACCGTATTGCCGAAGAGCTGCAGACGGAGCCGGGCGGCTGCATTGGTTATAAGGTGCGATTCAGCGACCACGTTAGCGATAACACCATGGTCAAGCTGATGACCGACGGTATTCTGCTGGCGGAAATCCAGCAGGATCGCCTGCTGATGCAGTACGACACCATCATCATTGACGAAGCGCACGAGCGCAGCCTGAACATCGACTTCCTGCTCGGCTACCTGAAAGAGCTGCTGCCGCGTCGCCCGGATCTGAAAATCATCATCACCTCCGCGACCATCGACCCGGAGCGCTTCTCGAAGCATTTCAACAATGCGCCGATTATCGAAGTCTCTGGCCGTACCTATCCGGTGGAAGTGCGCTATCGCCCGATTGTGGAAGAGGCGGACGATACCGAGCGCGACCAGCTGCAGGCTATCTTCGACGCCGTTGACGAGCTGGGCAACGAAAGCGCGGGCGACATCCTGATCTTCATGAGCGGCGAGCGCGAAATCCGCGATACCGCCGATGCGCTCAGCAAGCGCGACCTGCGCCACACGGAGATCCTGCCGCTTTACGCGCGCCTGTCAAACAGCGAGCAGAACCGCGTATTCCAGCCGCACGGCGGGCGACGCATCGTGCTGGCGACCAACGTGGCGGAAACCTCGCTGACCGTACCGGGGATTAAATACGTTATCGACCCGGGCACGGCGCGCATCAGCCGATACAGCTACCGCACGAAGGTCCAGCGGCTGCCGATTGAGCCGGTCTCCCAGGCGTCCGCTAACCAGCGTAAGGGCCGCTGCGGCCGCGTGTCGGAAGGGATCTGTATTCGTCTCTATTCCGAAGATGATTTCCTGTCGCGCCCGGAGTTTACCGACCCGGAAATTCTGCGTACCAACCTGGCGTCCGTTATCCTGCAGATGACCGCGCTGGGGCTGGGCGACATCGCGGCGTTCCCGTTCGTCGAAGCGCCGGATAAACGCAACATTCAGGACGGCGTGCGTCTGCTGGAAGAGCTCGGCGCCATTACCACCGACGAGCAGGCGACGGTCTACAAGCTGACGCCGCTCGGCCGCCAGCTCAGCCAGCTGCCGGTGGATCCGCGTCTGGCCCGTATGGTGCTGGAAGCGCAGAAGCACGGCTGCGTGCGCGAGGCGATGATCATTACCTCGGCGCTCTCCATTCAGGATCCGCGCGAGCGTCCGATGGACAAGCAGCAGGCGTCTGACGAAAAGCACCGTCGCTTCCACGACAAAGAGTCCGATTTCCTCGCCTTCGTGAACCTGTGGAACTATCTCGGCGAGCAGCAGAAAGCGCTCTCCTCGAACCAGTTCCGCCGCCAGTGCCGCGTGGATTTCCTCAACTACCTGCGCGTGCGCGAGTGGCAGGATATCTACACCCAGCTGCGCCAGGTGGTGAAAGAGCTGGGCATTCCGGTCAACAGCGAGCCTGCGGAGTACCGCGAGATTCATATCGCGCTGCTGACCGGCCTGCTGTCCCACATTGGGATGAAGGACGCCGAAAAGCAGGAGTATACCGGCGCGCGCAACGCCCGTTTCTCCATCTTCCCCGGTTCCGGTCTGTTCAAAAAGCCGCCGAAATGGACCATGGTCGCCGAGCTGGTGGAAACCAGCCGCCTGTGGGGGCGCATTGCCGCGCGTATCGATCCGGAATGGGTCGAGCCGGTGGCGCAGCACCTGCTGAAACGCTCGTACAGCGAGCCGCACTGGGAGCGCGCGCAGGGCGCGGTGATGGCGACCGAGAAGGTGACCGTTTACGGCCTGCCGGTGGTTGCCGCGCGGAAGGTCAACTACAGCCAGATTGACCCGGCGCTCAGCCGCGAGCTGTTTATCCGACACGCGCTGGTGGAGGGTGACTGGCAGACGCGCCACGCCTTCTTCCGCGAAAACCTGAAGCTGCGCGCGGAAGTGGAGGAGCTTGAGCACAAGTCCCGCCGCCGCGACATTCTGGTGGACGACGAGGCGCTGTTTGAGTTTTACGACCAGCGCATCAGCCACGATGTTATCTCCGCCCGCCACTTCGACAGCTGGTGGAAGAAGGCCAGCAAAGAGACGCCGGACCTGCTCAACTTCGAAAAGAGCATGCTGATTAAAGAGGGGGCGGAGTCGGTCAGCAAGCTCGACTACCCGAACTTCTGGCATCAGGGCAACCTCAAGCTGCGTCTGACCTATCAGTTTGAACCGGGCACGGATGCGGATGGCGTGACAGTCCACATTCCGCTGCCGCTGTTAAACCAGGTCGATGAGGGCGGCTTTGAGTGGCAAATCCCCGGCCTGCGCCGCGAGCTGGTGATTGCGCTGATCAAATCCCTGCCGAAACCGGTGCGCCGTAACTTTGTGCCTGCGCCAAACTATGCGGAAGCTTTTTTAGGCCGCGTCACGCCGCTGGAGCTGCCGCTGCTGGACGCGCTGGAGCGCGAGTTCCGACGCATGACCGGCACCACCATCGACCGCGAAGATTGGAACTGGGATCAGGTGCCCGATCACCTGAAAATCAGCTTCCGAGTGGTGGATGATAAAAACAAAAAGCTGCTGGAAGGGCGCTCCCTGAGTGAGCTTAAAGAGGCGCTGAAAGGCAAAGTTCAGGAAACGCTGTCTGCGGTGGCGGACGACGGTATCGAACAGAGCGGGCTGCATATCTGGAGCTTTGGTCAGCTTCCGGAAAGCTACGAACAGAAGCGCGGTAACTATAAGGTCAAAGCCTGGCCTGCGCTGGTGGACGAGCGCGACAGCGTGGCGATCAAGCTGTTTGATAATCCGCAGGAACAGCAGCAGATGATGTGGCGCGGGCTGCGTCGCCTGCTGCTGCTCAACATCCCGTCGCCGATCAAGTATCTGCACGAGAAGCTGCCGAACAAGGCCAAGCTCGGGCTGTACTTTAACCCGTACGGCAAGGTGCTGGATCTGATTGACGACTGCATCTCCTGCGGCGTGGACAAGCTGATCCACGAGGCGGGCGGTCCGGTCTGGACGGAAGAGGGCTTTGCTCAGCTCCATGAAAAGGTGCGCGCGGAGCTGAACGACACCGTGGTGGAGATTGCCAAACAGGTCGAGCAGATCCTCACCGCCGTGTTCAATATCAACAAGCGCCTGAAGGGGCGCGTGGATATGACCATGGCGCTGGGGCTGTCGGACGTGAAGGCGCAGATGGCGGGCCTGGTCTATCGCGGCTTTGTCACCGGCAACGGCTTTAAGCGTCTGGGTGATACGCTGCGCTATCTTCAGGCGATTGAAAAACGTCTGGAAAAAATGGCTATCGACCCGCACCGCGATCGCGCGCAGATGCTGAAAGTGGAGAGCGTGCAGCAGGCGTGGCAGCAGTGGCTAAACAAGCTGCCGCCGGCGCGCCGCGACGATGAAGACGTTCAGGCGATCCGCTGGATGATCGAGGAGCTGCGCGTCAGCTTCTTTGCCCAGCAGCTCGGTACGCCGTATCCGATTTCGGATAAGCGTATTCTGCAGGCGATGGAGCAGATTTCCGCTTAAAACCCGGTTTCTCCCTCTCCCTGTGGGAGAGGGGCGGGGTGAGGGCATCAGGCCGCACAATTTTCACCCGTTCACTATTGTCAGCGTAAACCCATCCCATCCCTTAACCCCCACCGATTTAAGCGCGGTGGCGGTTAAGCGCGGGTTATCGCCAATCATCTCGATAAAACGCTGTACCCTCAGCACGCGCGCGTCGTCGCTTTGTCCGTTAATCACTTCCCCGTCGCGCACCACGTTATCGCCTATAATTACCGTGCCCGGGCGGGAGTAGTGCGGCGCCCACTCCAGAAAGTCGGTTTTTTGAAACCACATCAATACTAGCTATTGCAGAAGGGATAGAAACGGCTCTATCAGGATGCGCGTGATGGTCGGTACTGAATACGGCTTTCATGAAAAGGTTCACCGTCCCCGCTGGTGTTTAAAATCTCTATATCTAAGCTGATTCAGACAGCAACGGCGCAAGTCATATAGCAGCATTTAAATGCGCTAACAGAAACATGCTGGCAAAAAAAAACGATGGCGGTGAAATGGCCTGAACCGGGAGACTTTAACTATGTTCTCAACCATCCAATAAAAGTTTACCAGTGGACTTTCAGCAAATGACACGCGTATTCAATAAGGACTAAACGCGCATACATGGAACGCGTGGCGCAAATGGGATGTATTGTGTGTGAAAGCAGGGCTACCCGGAAACCCTTTCCGGGATTCATCACATAAGAACAGGTCCGGGAGCTGCACGGCGAGCAAGTGATTATGGCGTGATCCCCCTTTGCCCCCTTCATCACTACACAGTGGGTACGGTGCTGCGATACATACAGGAATTAAGGAGTGGCAAAGGCAGTATGGAAAAGAGAAAGAACGACTTAAAATTATCAGACTGAGAATAACCAACTGACCATTAGGGAAGTATTGGGAAAAGCCGTGCTGGTATGATTCTTCCAGACACGGGCACCTCAAAATTATCTATATGCAAAATCAATAGTAATAACGGATGAAATAGAACCCGGTGTTACACCACCTTTTTCGGAATAAGCTCTGGCAGCAATGTTATAAGTAACAGACCCATGAACAACTTTATAACTCAAAACAAAACCATCATTAACATAAATGCACCTCCTGAAGTGTCTAATTGAATCGCAAGGTTTTTTGCGTTACCCAAGTTCTTATAATATTCAGGGAGGGATTCATCCGGTGTTCCATGAAAAGTTGCATCTACCGTAGTCGTACCGTCAGGGCAGTTATCCAGTTGGATAACAAAATTTTTCCAGGGCGTAGCACTCCCGGCTTTCTGTAGATCAGCTGACTGTAAGTCGTCACCGAGATTGACAGTTTGACTTCCATTTGCAGTCGATACGGTACATGGACTGGCAACTATGTTTCCTGTGACTGTAATTTGAACAGGGTCGCTTGCTTGTGCAGTTACACAAAAGATGAACGATGCGGCTATTGATAAAGTTGCTGAGCGTAGCTTCATGATTAATTATAACCAAAAGTAATATTATTTAATAATACAGTGATTGTAATCTGAGCATGAACATAAAAATCATCCTTTTCAGGACTTTGTTAAGTGGCTGAAAATAATGTGAAATCATGGTGATTACTAAGAAATCAACCATGCTGTGAGAGTATAGTTTAAGCGTAAGCCTATCAAATCAGCCTTGCGACGAAACATGGATGTTTATATCTAAAAAAGCCGCACAGGGTACAGCTGCAAATGGATGTAATAAATAATATTTTTATTAAAATAAAGCAGAAGAGATAAACAGTACAGCCTATAATCGTCCTGAAAAGGAAAAAATAGACAGGACGTCCAACCGATTACAAATTGATAACATATACAATGTTGTATTCAATAGGTTAACAAGTTCGTAAAATAAACTGGCATGTGTATGTTTCATGTGGTTTTAATGTTGAAAGAAATATGGCGATAAGAGTAAGTCAAAGTTGGGATGTTTAAAGGGAAGCTATTGTTGCACTCAAATGTGCAGAGAACAATAATGCCGCGGTAGGCTCTGATACTTTTTAATAATAATGATGTGCAAATAGGAAATGATATCGCTGCTGCGCAGGGTATAATGGAGATAACACGGTTGCTTTAAGTGTGCAATACATCAGAGCTCGGAAAAACATAAGCATGGGCGAGGTAAAGGGCGTATTTACTATAGATTTGAGTTACAAATAATAAACTGCACAAAAACACTTTCCCAATCAAAAAAGGCACAAATGGAAGCGGCTAATATAGGGTATAAAAACGGTAGACAAGTGGGAACGAACTTCATTTTACCCTGGTGCTTTATCCCTGTAGGGTACATGCGCAATCCTGAATGCCCGAGGCCACGTTCCCCGTTGGCATGATAGACAATGTAAGGTTTATCTTTGGGGTAAGTTAATCGAGTGCTCCTGAAGAAAAGACGATGCTCATTATTCAGTTCCTTGCATAAATTATGAATAGGTATTCGGATTCAAAGTTCAAAACCAGTTCAAAGAAATTATTTCCTGAACATTATCTCATGACCAAAATTTACCTGTACAACCTCAAAAACTTAATGAAAACAAGGCGTTTTGATTTAAATTTTCCTGTTTTTTCAATGAATTTGGCTTTTCCCCCCGCGGAAGAAGGCCGGGGTGAGGGCATCAGCGCGCGCAAACCGGGTTCACGCGTTCTTCCAGCCGCCGCCCAGCGCCCTGTACAAATCGATCTGCGCCAGCAGCAGGTTATTTTTCACCTGCACTACGCTGGTCTGAACCGAGTACAGCGTGCGCTGCGCGTCCAGCACGTCCAGATAGGAGGAGTAGCCGTTGCGATTGCGGTTCTGCGCAATGCGCAGCGTCTCCTGCGCCACCTCCTGCTGGGCAAGCAGCTCGGTCAGCTGTTCCTGATAGCGCGTAATAGCATCAAGGCTGTTGTTCACTTCGGCAAACGCGTTACGCACGGTTTTTTCATAGGCGTACAGCGCCTGGTTACGCTGGGACTGGGAAATATCCACCTGCGCATTCAGCGCCTGGCGGTTCAGCAGCGGGGCGAGAATACTGCCGCCTGCGCTCCAGAGCTGAAGCGGGTTGTCCAGCAGGCCGGACAGGGTGCGATCCTGTATCGATCCGGTTGCGGTCAGGTTGATCGACGGCAGCAGGCTGGCGCGCGACGCGGCAAGCGAGGCGTCAGCCGCAACCAGCTGGCGTTCGGCCTGAACGATATCCGGCCGACGGTTCAGGAGCGTAGAAGGCAGCTGTGACGGCAGCGTCAGCGGCGTTAGCGTCTCAAAGCTTTCGCTGCGCGCTACCGCACCGGGATTGCTTCCCAGCAGCAGGCTGAGGGCGTTCTCCTGCTGTGCAATCTGATGCTGCAGCACGGGAACCTGCGCTCGCGTTGAGCGGAGTTCGGAATCCGACTGCATCAGCTCCAGACGCGAGCTGTAGCCCGTCTCAAACTGACGTTTCGCGAGGTTAAATGCCTCTTCGCGCGATTTCAGCGTGGATTGGGTCACGCGCAGCTGCTCGTCAAGCGAGAGCAGGGTGACATACCCGGATGCAACGGAAGACGCGACGGTCAAATCCGCGGCGGCAGCGGCGGCTTTTTGCGCCTCCAGCGAGGCTTCGGCGGCACTGGCTGCGCTGCGGTTGACGCCCCAGATATCCACGTCGTATCTCGCCGTCAGGCTGCCTCTGTACAGCGTGCCGTAGACCGGCAGCCCGGTCGCGGCGGATTGCGAACGGGCGCGCGTCCCCGTTACGCCCGCGTCAAGCGACGGAAACAGGCTGCCGTCGGCCGCAAAGGCCCGCGCCTGATACTCGTTAATTCGTTCGCGGGCGATCAGCACGTCGCTGTTGTTTTTAAGCGCCCGATCCACGTAGCGGTTGAGGTTATTGTCGTGGAAATTGCGCCACCAGAGCTGCTCCGCCGGGCTGGCAGGGCCGGCGTCAGCACGCCACTGGGTGGGGATGTGCAGCGTCGGCTGCGCCGGTTTTACGTCAACGGACTGGCATCCGGCCAGCATGACCGCCGTCATCAGCGCGGCTATCGGGCGAAGGATCATTGTTTGCCCTCCCGCGTATCAATGGTCACCTGTACCGACATGCCCGGACGCAGCAGGGCGGACTCCTCAGGCTTGCCGAGCACCTCGATGCGCACCGGAATACGCTGGGCGATTTTGACAAAGTTGCCGGTGGCGTTGTCAGGCGTGATGGCGCTGAATTCAACCCCGGTTGCCGGCGAGATGCTCTCCACGCGGCCCTTATACGCTTTGTTGTTCAGGGCATCGACGGTGAATTTTACCGGCTGGCCGACGCGCAGCTCCGCGAGCTGCGTCTCTTTGATATTGGCGATCACCCAGTGCTGCGGAGGCACAAGGGTGGTGAGGTGGGTCCCGGCGGTCACGTACGCCCCGAGACGCACGGCAATCTGGCCGAGCTGGCCGTCGCGCGGGGCGATGATGCGGGTGTTTTGCAGGTCTATCTGCGCCAGCTCCAGCGCCGCTTTCGCATTTTCGACATCCGCCTCCAGCGCGCCGCGGTTCACAATTACCGTCTGCAGATCCTGACGCGACATCTCAAGCGAGGCTTTGGCCTGCTCGATGTCGGCGCTGCCCTGGGCCGCGCTGGCCAGCGCCGCGTCGCGTTCGCGAATGGAAAGCGATCCGTCAGCCGTCAAATCCTTCACCCGCTTTAAATCCGCCTGGGTTTTCAGGCTCTGGGCGCGGGCATTTTTCAGCGCCGCGTCGTTTTTGGCGATCGTCGCTTCGGCGCTTTTACGCTGCTGCAGGTTGTTATTGAGCGCGGCAATTTTCATCGCCAGCTGTGCCTCGGCCTGATGCACGCGCTGACGATAGATACGGTCATCAATCTGCAGCAGCAGGTCGCCTTTTTTAACCTGAACAAAGTCCTGAACCTTCACCTCGGTGATATAGCCATTCACCTGAGGACTGATGAACGTCGTCTGACCGCGCACGTAGGCGTTGTCGGTAAACTGCGCGTGGCGGGTGAACGGCGGCAGCTGCCATGCGTAAAGGATCACCAGCACGCCGACAATACCGATGGCAGCGGCGGTGAAAACGGAAACAATGCGCACATTTTTGCGGGTGTTGGCCTGCTCTTTGGCGGCATCCTGCTGACTCATAAACTCTCCAGAAATATTTCAATTATTTATTGCCGGTGGCGTTCTTAAGCGCCATACGGGCAGTAATGCGCAGGCGCAGCAAGCGCCATAAAATCCAGACCAGCGTGGCGGCAGCGATGCCCGCCGTCAGCAGGTAAGTATCGTTGTAAGCCAGAATATTCGCCTCAAGCGTCGTCACCGTTTGCAGCTGCGTTATCGCCTGCGTTCCCAGCAGCGAACTGTCGCCAATCAGGCTCCGGTACATCTGGGTGTAAAGCTGGATACGCTCGTTGACCAGCGGATTGAGCGTGGTGAGCTGGTCCGCCAGCAGGCTGGAGTGATACTTCTCGCGCCAGGTCTGGAAGGTTCCGAGGATCGCGGAGCCCAGCAGGCCGCCGAGGTTCTGACTCATGCCGAACATCACCGAGAAGCTGACCAGGTTGCGCGGGTCGGCGATCACGCCGCCAATGGCGGCCAGCATGGCGGGTGCCAGGAAGAAGGCGCTGCCGAAGCCCAGCAGAAACTGGCTTAGCATCAGCTGGTCCGGCCGGGTCAGGTTGTTGGACTGGCTGTCCAGCAGCGAGGCAACAATCATCAGCGCCAGAGAGGTGATGATTGGCCACGCAAGTTTCGTCGGCTTGATGGTCAGACAGCTGGTGACGATCCCGCAGACGATCCCGGCGAAAATGGACCACGCCAGGTGGGTCATCTGCTCATTCTGTAACCCCACGTACTGCAGCCAGCCGATGACCCCGGTGTTTTGCTCTGCCAGCACGATACGGATCAGCAGCATGATGAGCCCCAGACGGACGATGCTGCCGCTCGACAGCCAGCGGGTGTTCAGCAGCGGGTTGGCGCGGTTATGTTCAAAGACGATGGCGGCCACAATCAGCACCAGCGATAGCGCCAGCGACCAGCCGATCCACGGCGCCTCGAACCACCAGTCAAGGCGGCCCAACGAGAGCACGGCGCAGAGCAGGGCCATTCCGGGGGCCATTAAAAAGAAGGTGATAAAGTCTTTCTTCTCAAAGACCTTGCGCCTGTCGCCCGGCGGCAGTTTTAAGGCTATCACGCAGGCCAGGGAGATCAGCGCCAGACCCAGCTCGAAGAAATAGAGCCCGCGCCACTCGTCCAGCTGCAGCAGTTCGGTCGAAAACAGGCGGGCCAGAGGGATGGCGAGCGACGACCCGGTAATCCCGATGGTGAGCGCCTTCAGGCGGTGCTTCGCAGGCCAGGCCTGGATCTGATAGTAAATTCCCAGCGAGCTGAGCGCGGCCGCTACCATCCCGTGCGCGGCGCGGACCATCAGCGCCGAGCTGAGATCGTTAACGAACAGGTGGAAAAAGGTCACCAGCACGTACAGCACCAGAAAACCTTCCGTGAACGCGCGCAGACCGTACTGCTGGCGGAACTTGACCAGCAGCAGGTTGATGGAGATGTTGGTCATGACGTAGACCGCGGGCAGCCAGGCGATTTCGGTCGACCAGGCCCCGAAGGTCCCCTGCAGGTTTTGCAGGTTGGCGGTCACCACCGCATTTCCCAGCGCTCCCGTCAGGCACACCAGCAGGCCAACGACGCCGTAGGCAATGCGTTTTGGCGTACTGTGCTCGGGTGTGGAAGGCGAACCCAGCAGGGCGGGTTTCTCATGTGGCTGCCACTCGCGAGGAGCATAAGGGTCGCGTTCGGGCAGGCGCATAACGTCGTTTACCTTAGAAATAATTGAATAATTAGCGGGCTAGCGATTCTACGTCTGCCGCAAATGATAATTCAAGTGAATATGATTTACGCATGTTAATCAAATGTAGAAGGGAAGTTTAAGGAAAAAGAGCGGCCGATGTCGCCGTTGTGTTGAGAATCTGAAGCCGCTACCCTGAAGGGATACAGAGAAGGAGTTCAGCATGGAACAGACCCATTTTCCCATCCTGCCGGATGCCACGCTGGCGGCCATCAATACTGTCGGTGAATGGCTGGCGCAGGACGACCTGAGCGGCAACCGCCAGCCCCCTGACGTCGATGCGGTCATCCTGGCAGGGAATGCGGTGATCCCGACCATTGAGGCGGCCTGTCGAATTGCCGCGCAGAGAGAAATCCCGCTCCTGATTAGCGGCGGTATTGGCCATTCAACCGCGTTTTTATATTCAGCTATCGGCAGTCATCCGCGTTATCACACCTTACAGGTCGAAGGGCGGGCCGAAGCGAGCATTCTTGCCGACATTGCGCGGGAGTTCTGGCAGATCCCCGATGCGCGCCTGTGGATTGAGGATCAATCAACCAACTGCGGTGAGAACGCGCGTTTTAGCTGGAATATGCTAAAACAGCATGAGCGAGCAACCGGGCGGGTGCTGGTGGTACAGGACCCGACGATGCAGCGCCGTACGATGGCGACGTTTGCCCGCGTTTGTCGGGATGAGCCCGTATCACCGCAGTGGATAAGCCATCCCGGGTTTACGCCAACGCTGCAGAATGGCAAAGAGGGCGCGGAGTTTAGCGCGGGCAATAGCGGACTGTGGCCCGTTGACCGCTACCTTTCACTGGTTCTGGGGGAACTGCCGCGTTTGTACGATGACGTTAACGGCTATGGTCCGGCCGGGCGGGATTTTATCGCGCACGTTGAATTCCCTGAGGCGGTGATTGCCGCGTGGAAACAGCTGCAGCAGGATCCGGTCCTCGCGGATGCGTTGTCCAGGCGCTCGATTTAAGGGTGTAATCAGAAGCGATAACAACCGCTTCAGAATAACCTTTGGCTTACAGCAATGTCCTGGTCCGGCTGTATATCGCCGAAGCGTTTCCGTAAGGCCGGGGCGAGGCGCAGGGATGCGCCGAGAGGGCGTGGCCTGCAGGGATGCAGGCTCATGCCCGACCCGATAGCCTGAAGGAATAAGCTGAGGGGACCGCGAAGCGGCGATTTACCGCCGGGAGCCCGGGTTGCCAGGGTGGTGGCGATTGAGCCACCCTGGCACGTTCACCGGTTATGTCGTTAAAGAGTAGCAAGGAACATAAAGTGAACGGAATGACCACCACACCCGTATGTTCCCCTCACCCTAACCCTCTCCCACAGGGAGAGGGGATGCTTCACTGCTCATATTAGCCCTGAATAAAGGCATAGAATCACAGCGCCGCAAACTTATCCAGCGTCCGCACCAGCTGCGTCACGAAACCGTACTCGTTGTCATACCAGGCTACCGCTTTCACCAGCTGCAGCTCTCCCGCTTCTGACACCTCCGTCTGCGTGGCGTCGAACACCGAACCGTAATGCGAGCCAATCACATCGGACGACACAATCTCTTCGTCGGTATACCCGAAGGATTTATTGCCCTGCGTCGCCTTTTTCAGCGCGGCGTTGATCTCCTCAACGGTCACTTTCTTGCCCAGAATCGCCACCAACTCGGTGACCGAACCCGTTTTTACCGGCACGCGCTGCGCGTGGCCCTTCAGCTTGCCGCTGAGCGCAGGGATCACCAGACCGATGGCCTTTGCCGCACCGGTAGTGTGGGGAATGATATTCTCTGCCGCCGCCCGTGAGGCGCGAAGGTCTTTTCCGCGCGGGCCATCCACCAGCGCCTGCGTACCGGTATAGGCATGAATGGTGGTCATGGTGCCCACTTTTATTTCAAACGCATCGTTCAGGGCTTTCGCCAGCGGAGCGAGGCAGTTGGTGGTGCAGGATGCGACGGAAATAATGGTGTCACTGGCGTCAATGGTGTCGTCATTCACGCTGTAGACGATGGTTTTCATCTCACCCGCAGGGGCTGAGATCAGCACTTTCTTCGCGCCGGCGTCCAGGTGCGCCCGTGATTTCTCTTCAGAGGTATAAAAGCCGGTGCACTCCACGACGATATCCACGCCTGCGGATTTCCACGGAATGTGCTTCGCCTCTTTTTCGGCCTACACCGCAATGGTTTTACCGTCGACAATCAGCGCATCCTCGGTGAAATCGACGCTCCACGGGAAGCCACCGTAGTTAGAGTCATGCCTGAGCAGGTAGGCCAGCACTTTCGGTGAGGTGAGGTCGTTGATGGCGACGACGGTATTGCTGTCCTGGGTTTCAAGAAGGCGACGCAGTACAAGGCGCCCAATGCGTCCAAAGCCGTTAATGCCAATTTTACTCATGGTGTTCTCCTGTAGACGTGTCGATGCGACAGTTTGAACTCATCCAGGCTTAGACCATCACGGGCAGGGCGGCAATTGAAGATGCTTCATGCGGGAGGAAGTATTTGAAAAACCATACAGAAAAGTTAATGAATTTTTAAGGAAAGGAGATTATGTTGGCGCGATAACTGTTTTTAATCGGGAAATCACATGCGCACTAAATATACAAGCCTGCAAATCGGCATCCACTGGCTGGTGTTTCTGTTAATCATCGTCGCCTACTGCGCCATGGAGTTCAAAGGTTTCTTCCCGCGCACCGCGCGTCCAGCGATCAATATGATCCACGTCTCGTGCGGTATCAGTATCCTGGTGCTGATGGTGACGCGTCTGCTGGTTCGCCTGAAATTCCGCGCGCCGCCGATTCAGCCAAAGCCAAAAGCGATGGTGACGGGGATGTCCCATCTGGGGCACCTGGTGGTGTATCTGCTGTTTATTGCGCTGCCGCTGATTGGCATTGTGATGATGTACAACCGGGGCAGCGACTGGTTTGCTTTTGGCCTGGCGATGCCGCATGCGGCGGAGTCCAATTTCGACCTGGTTGATATGTTGAAAGAGTGGCACGAGACGCTGGCGAACCTGGGCTACTTTGTGATTGGCCTGCACGCGGCGGCGGCGCTGATGCATCACTATTTCTGGAAAGATAATACTCTTCTGCGCATGATGCCGAAAAAGCGTTCGTAGTCTTTAACGCTTGCCGGGTGGCGCAGCGCCACCCGGCTTGTTTTTTAACCCAGCAGCGCACGCTCTTCGGCAGTTAACGCCAGCGCCTGCGTTGACCCCGTCTCCGACGACTTCACCGCCGCTTCCAGCACGGCCATGACCGCCAGTGCCTCAACAGGGTGGACAGGATTGGTGATTTTCCCGAGCAGCGCATCACGTACGTTGACGTAATACTGGCGCTGATCGCCTTTCGGGGTAGGGATCGTCTGCGGTGCGCCGTCGGCCCCAAAGAACACCATGCTGTCGCCGTCTTCGCCCCAGGTTTCACTGCCGGGGATCACTCCTGCGAGCAGCTGCGCTTCCTGCTGATCGATTCTGGCTTTCACCACGCTGCCCTTGTCCCCGTGGACGGTAAAGCGCGCCGTACCGCCAGCAACCAGCATGCTGGCGTGCAGAATGGCCTTATGCTCCGGGTAGTTTAAGACCACGTGCGCCCAGTCGTTAATTTCTGCGCCGTCGCGCAGCGTCGCGATATTCCCCTGAACCGACTCCGGCAGGCCAAAGAGCTGTAGCGTCTGGTCAATCAGGTGAGGGCCCAGATCAAACCACAGGCCGCTCCCGGGGACGTTCTGCTCGCGCCAGCGCACGCGCACTTCCGGGCGGAAGCGGTCGATGTGCGATTCCAGGTGTTTAACCTTGCCGAGCGTGCCTTGTTCAATAATCTGCTTAATGCCGAGGAAATCGCTGTCCCAGCGGCGGTTGTGGAAGACGGAGAGCAGCAGCTGCTTTTCATCCGCCAGCGCAATCAGGTCGCGGGCTTCCTGCATGTCGAGGGTAAAAGGCTTATCGACGACCACGTGTTTACCCGAGTTCAGGGCCAGCGTCGCCAGCGGGGCGTGCGTGGCGTTGGGGGAGGCAATCACCACCAGATCGATATCAGGATGCTGAATGGCCTCTTCCGGTGTCGCTACTACCTGTACATCCGGCAGATCGCGTTTAACCTTCTCTTCATCACGAGAAGAGACCACGGCCAGCTTAATCCCGTCCACCGACTGGATCAGCGGGGCATGGAAGGTTTTACCGACAAATCCATACCCGATCAGCGCAATGTTGATTGTTTGAACTTTACTCATGACCTTCTCCACGTTAATTCGCGCACACCGTAACCTGAAGTGCGCTATGGTCCCCAAGCTCAGGCCAGGGACGATCTAAAAAGAGTTGTTGAATGCTGGATAACCCGGACACCAGATACGGCTCGCAGCGGTTAATTTTCAGGTGGTCGGCGACAATCCAGTGCGCATGGCTTGCGTCGAGCATCGCGCGTTTCACCTCGGCATCCGCTTCTTTACCGGCGCTCAAACCGAGTTCGGCATGAATGGCGCATGCCCCAAGAATGGCGATATCTGCCCGATAACGGGACAGCAAAGACAGCGTGGCGCTGCCGGCAAACAGTCGCTGTTTGTGGTCCCATTTCCCGCCGAGCAGGATCAGCTCAATGTCTTCCCGGTCGCTAAAATGCTGGGCGATATCCAGCGAGGGAGTAATAACGGTGAGCGGCCCCTGAAGAAAGGTGGCGACGGCCATCACCGTGCTTCCGGCATCCAGAAACAGGGTGGAGCCCGGTGGAACCTGCTGTGCGACCTGTTTACCCAGGCGCTGTTTGGTCTCCGGCAGCAGCGTGTTGCGGCCCTGACGGTTCATGGCGGAGAGGTTGAGCGCGATGGCACCGCCGTGGTTCTTCTGCGCAAGGCCCTGGTTTTCCAGGTCGGTCAGATCCCGACGGATGGTATCTGCCGAAACCTGCAGCTTTTCAGCCAGGTCGGTGATGCTTGCCTGGCCTTGCTCGCTGAGGATATCCAGGACGTAGCGTTGACGAGCGGTTTTGTGCATGGGAGTACATTCCTGCAAAATGTCGCAATAGTTTGCATAATACAGCATTTTGACGCAGAGAGAAGGGGAATGTCCTCAGGACGATGTGCGGCGGCGTGATGATTCACATAGGTGATTATTAAAATTTTATTAAGCAGGTATAAGTAAGCCGTTTTGAATGTTAATTACGATGTTATTGTTATGTTTTATTTAACAATTTGGGTTATGTAACCAGTGCATCGCCTTTGGGTGGTGTTAAATGCTGTTTAATAGGAATTATTCAGGGTTTAATTGCTTTAATTAGTTTTTTAAAAGTTTTTAATTTTAAATATATCCCTTTGGCTACGTAAACTGACACTTCTTTGAAAATCTTTGTGTCTGACTCGCGCTGAAATTAACGCAAAAATGTGCACGGAGGGAATTAAGAATTTTCCTTAGATAACAGAGGGTTTATATGTTTCATCTGAAAGGATACTTTTAGAGTTTTGTCCAGAAACCCCATATTTTTTCTTGCTTGTAACACCGCATTAACATTGTGGCTGTAGTGGGCTATAACACATTTTGTTATGCTGCTAACCAGTTTAAGAAATAAGTAAATTCTTAATTGAAATAAGACGCAGGCAGATCTCATCTCCGATGGAAATGGGTATGGGGAGTATTACCTGAAATTCAGCAAGGTAGCTAAATAAGATATTTGTCTAATTATCTGTACCTCTTTTTGGGTATTTGCTTGAGTATCACTCAGAGTCAGGGAGATAACATGACGATATTACGAAAGCCTATGTTACGCCGATTTACAGCAGCACTGGCATTCATTTCATTAGCCATAAATACGGCTTTCGCCAATAGTAATCAGGTGGGTATTGCCCCGGTGGCAACCACAACCTTAAAAGAAAGTATTCTTTTTGCGATCGATCGCGATCCGTCAATTAGCCAGCAGGCCGCGCAATTAGGTATTGGCCAGGCACAAATAGATGAAGCGCGCAGCGGCTGGATGCCGCAAATATCATTGAACGGAAGTACGGGGCACAGCCAGACCACCGATTCCAGCGGGTCGCTGAAGAATTCAGCCGCCTGGGGGCTGAGCCTGACGCAGTTGCTGTACGATTTTGGCAAGACCAATAACAGCATTAGCCAGTCCTCCGCCCAGCGCGATAGCTACCGCTATCAGCTGATGGGCACGCTTTCTGACGTGGCTGAAAAAACGGCGCTGAGCTATGTGGAGGTCAAACGCTATTCCGATCTGCTGCAGGCGGCAAAAGATAACGTTCAGGCGCTCAAAAACGTCGAGCAGCTGGCAAAGCTGCGCGCAGACGCGGGGGTGAGTTCCACCTCCGATGAGCTTCAGACCCGCACGCGCATTGCCGGCATGCAGGCGACGGTCGCGCAGTATCACGCCGCCTTAAACAGCGCGCGCGCCAGGCTTGCGGTATTAACCGGAATGCAGGCAGAGGCCTATTCGCCGGTGCCCGCGAATCTTGCCGTGGAGCCGGACTCGCTCAACCGCATCGATTATTCCCTGATACCGGCGGTGATGGCCGCGCAGAACATGGAACGCTCGGCTCAGTATGGCGTGGAAACGGCGAAGTCCCAGCACTGGCCTACGTTAAGCCTGAAGGGGGGGCGCACCCGTTATGAATCGGACAACCGTTCCTACTGGGACGACCAGATACAGCTCAATATCGACGCGCCGCTGTATCAGGGGGGCGCGGTTTCCGCGCGCGTTCGGCAGGCGGAAGGCGCACGGGCCATGGCCTCCTCTCAGGTCGATCAGGCGCGTTTCGATGTCCTGCAAAAGGCCTCCGTCGCGCAGGCTGACTGGACCGGCGCACGGGGACGAATGGAGGCGGGGAAGCAGCAGCTGGAAAATGCTCTGCGGGCCCGCGATGTTTATAAAAATGAATACACCCTGAGCAAGCGGAGCATTAACGATCTGCTCAGCGTTGAGCAGGATGTCTGGCAGGCCACCTCAGCGAAAATAATCGCCGAGTATGACGGCTGGAGTTCGGCAATTAATTATGCTTCCGCGGTTGATAATTTAATGCCGCTTATTGGAATAGAGAAAAACGCTGCCGCAAAATTACCCGACTTGAGTTAATAAAAGACGCGCAGTGTTGCGCAAAGTAAGACTGAAAATAATGGGTGTTTTTTCCCAGGGATAGCTACATCCGTCTGGTGGACATATCCACAGGAATCCGTACACCTGCAAGGAGAAGAATATGAGTAACATGAAAGTTGTTGATGTCATCATTCGCAAAACGGCGGAGAAAACCAAATTAACCGGCGAAGGAAATCTGTCGGTCTCTATTTCATCGCCGAGCGTGATTGAAATCCAGGGCTCTGCTCAGGATGTGGCGCGTTATGTCCGCCAGGGTAAAGATCTCCTCATTTATATGAAAGATGGCAGCGTTATTCGCTGCAATAACTATTTTGTCGAAGATCCAGAAACGCATAATCAGTCAGAGCTGGTGTTCAACGACCGTCAGGAACTGACGCATATTTCTTTTGCCGATGCCGGGGAAGCGTCAGGCGCTGCGGTGACCGAGTTAACCGCGCAGGCTACACCGATTAGCAGCATTCAACCTTTCCTCGAGCAGGAAAGTGTTTTAAGCGACGCGCCGTGGGGCTGGATTGCGGGAGCTGCGTTAGGCGGCGGTGCCATCGGGGCACTGCTGGCAAACGGCGGTGACGGAGAAACGAAAACAAAAGTCATTGATAATACAAAAGAAGTTGAAAGCGCCACGCCGACCTTCTTGCTGTCGGATAAAGCGGGTGACAAGCAGGGCGTGCTGAGCGCAAACGAGATCACGGACGACAGCAACCCAACCTTTAGCGGCACCGGTCAGCCGGGCGCGACCATCCAGATCAAAGACAGCAGCGGCAGCACCATTGCCAGCGCCATGGTCGGTAAAGACGGCACCTGGACGGTAATATTACCGACCCAGACGGACGGGGAACACACCTGGTCCGTCGTGCAGATCGACGGCAGTAAAACCACCTCTGCGGGCAGTATCACCGTGACGGTCTCTACCGCCGATGCCGCCATTACGCTGGCCACCACGGCGGGCGATAACGTGCTGAACGCCAGCGAACAATCCGCGGGCTTTACGCTTTCCGGTGCCAGCAAAAACCTGGCGCAGGGTACCGCACTCACCGTGACGCTGAACGGCAAAACCTACGCGGCTGAAGTCGGGGCAGACGGCGCGTGGAGTGTTAACGTGCCTGCAGCGGACGCGCAGGCGCTGGGCGACGGTACCTGGACGGTTAACGTGAGCGGTAAAGACGCGGCGGGTAACACCGTCAGCGGAAGCCAGACGATTGGGGTGGATACCACCGCGCCAACCCTCTCTGTCGATACCCTCGCGCAGGACAACATCATTAATGCGGCTGAGCACAACCAGCCGCTGACCCTGACCGGTAAAACGAATGCGGAAGCCGGTCAGATCGTCACGGTCACGCTGAACGGTAAAAACTATAACGCCACGGTGGGCAGCGACGGCACCTGGTCCGTCACGCTTGATGTGAACGACGTGCAGGCGCTGAGTGAGGGTCATCACACCCTGACGGTTAACGTGAGCGACAAAGCGGGCAACGGCTCGTCCGTGACGGCAGATTTCACGGTGGATACCGCCGCACCGGTCATCACCATCCATACCGTGGCGGGCGACGATATCCTCAATATCAGCGAGCAGGGCCAGGCGCACATTATTTCCGGCCTGGCGAGCGGTGCCGCCGCGGGCGATGTGGTCACCGTGACCCTTGGCGGGCAGACCTTCACCGGCGTGGTGCTGGCGGACGGCAGCTGGAGCGTCGGCGTTCCCGCGTCCGTGCTGGGCGCGCTGGGTGAAGGCAACCACACGCTTTCGGTTTCTGTCACTGACGCGGCAGGCAACACCGGCAGCGCCACGCACGGCATTACGCTGAGCGGACACCCGCCGGAATTTACGATTGACGCCATCAGCAAGGATAACGTCCTGAATGCCCAGGAGGCGATGCAGCCGCTGAGCCTGACCGGCACCAGCAACCTGCCGGACAGCTCCACCGTCACCGTGACGCTGAACAACGTCAGCTATCAGGCCACCGTAGAAAACGGTATCTGGGCGGTCCAGGTGCCGGTTTCCGACGTCCTGAATCTGGCGAACACGCTTTATACCGTCAGCGTCAGCGGGACCGACAGCGTGGGTAACAGCGGTTCTGCCGAGGCTAATCTACTGGTGGATACCGTTCTTCCGCAGGTCATTATCAATACGTTTGCGGGCGACAATCTGGTCAATAACGCCGAAGCGGGCGCCGATCAAACCCTCAGCGGTCGCGTCACCGGCGCGGCGGCGGGCGATACCGTCTCCATCACCGCAGGCGGCAAGAGCTACACCGCAACGGTTGGCAGCGATCTGACCTGGAGCGTGAAAATCCCGTCAGCGGATCTTCAGGCGTTCGGCGACGGGGATTTAACCTTCACCGCGTCCGTCACTAACGCGCACGGCAATACCGGCACCGGCGAGCGGGATATCAATATCAACGCGGAGCTGCCGGGCCTGCGCGTGAACACCATTTCCGGCGATGACGTGATCAACGCCATCGAACAGCAGCAGGATCTGAGCGTCACCGGCTCCAGCACCCATCTGGCCGCGGGCACGCAGATTGTCGTCACCATCAACAACGTAGAGTACGTTACCGCGGTTAACGCCAGCGGCAGCTGGCAGATTGGCGTTCCGGCGGCGGACCTGCAGGCCTGGACGGCGGGCGGCATGACGGTTAGCGTCAGCGCGGTAGATGCCTGGGGCAATCCCGTTGCGGCTGAACATCCGATTGAACTCGATCTGAACGCCGTGGCGGTCACCATTGATACCGTCTCCGGCGACGACCTTCTGAATGCGGCAGAAAAAGGCGGTGATTTAACCCTTTCCGGCCAGACGCAGGGCGTGGAAGCGGGGCAGACCGTGGTGGTGAAATTCGCTGACCAGACCTTCACCGCGCAGGTGCAGCAGGACGGCTCCTGGAGCCTGACCGTACCGGCCAGCGCGATGGAAACCCTGATCGACGGACGCGCGCAGGTGAGCGTCAGCGTCACTAACGTCAGCGGCAACAGCGCCGACGCCGCGCGCGTGGTCACGGTGGATACGCAGCCTCCGGCGATTACGCTCGATAACCTGACCGCCGACAACATCATCAATGCCGCTGAAGTGCAGCAGGATTTACTGTTAAGCGGCAGCAGCAGTGCGGAACCGGGCCAGACGGTCACCGTGACGCTGAACGGCAAAATGTATCAGACCACGGTCCAGGCGGACGGTACCTGGCAGCTGAGCGTGCCTGCGGCTGACGTGGGTGCCCTGGCGGACGGCATTGTGACCGTGACGGCCACCGTGAGCGACGTGGCGGGCAACGCCAGCAGCGCCGATCGCGTGGGTCTGGTGGACGCCACCGTACCGCAGGTGACCATTAACGACTTTGTCACCGACACCAACACCGTTAACCAGCTAGCCCATTCACAGGCGCAGATCCTGAGCGGCTCCGTCACCGGTGCGGCAGCGGGCGACCTGGTCACCATCACCGTTAACAGCGTTGATTACACCACCGTGGTGGATGCGGCGGGGAACTGGAGCCTTGGCCTGCCGGCGTCCGTCGTGCAGGGGCTGACTGACGGCACCTGGACCATCGACGTCTCCGTGACCGACAGGTCCGGTAATACCGGAAGCAGTTCGCTGGATGTGGTGGTGAATACCGTGACGCCTGTCATCGGTATCAACACGCTGGCGGCGGACGACGTGATCAACGCGACCGAGAAGGGCGAAGATCTGCTTCTCTCCGGCACCAGCAACCAGCCGGAAGGCACGACCATTACGGTGACCCTGAACGGCATTCAGTACACCGCCAGCACCGACGCCAGCGGAAACTGGAGCGTGACCGTACCGGCCTCGGCCGTCAGCGTGCTGGGAGAAGCCCATTACACCGTGACGGCGAGCGTCACGGATAGCGCAGGCAACAGCGCCTCAACCTCGCACGATGTGCTGGTGGACAGCTCGCTGCCGGTAGTAACGATCGACACCCTGGCGGGCGACAATATCGTTAACGCAGCGGAAGTGGCGGCAGGGCAAACCCTGACCGGTAAGGTGACGAACGCGGCGGCAGGTGACACTGTCACTATTATCCTTGGCGGCCAGATGTACACCGCTACCGTGCAGGACGATCTGACCTGGAGCCTGCCGTTAAGCGAGAGCCAGTTAACCGCGCTCGGCAACGGCGACCTCACCGTCTCCGCCAGCGTGACCAACGCGCACGGCAATACCGGATCTTCTTCTCACGACTTCACCATCGACGCCCGGCTCCCGGGACTGCGTATTGATACCGTGGCGGGTGACGACGTGATTAACGTGATTGAACACGCTCAGAACCTGATTGTGTCCGGTACCAGCACCGATCTGGCGGCGGGCAGCACCGTGACCGTGACCATCAACGGCAAAACCTATTCGGCAACGGTACTGGCGGACGGCACCTGGCAGGCGGCGGTACCGGCGGCCGATGTGTCCCAGTGGGCTGACGGTTCGCTCACCATCAGCGCCAGCGCAAAAGATGCCTCCGGCAACCCGGTGACCATCGGCACCGTCGTGGACGTCGATCTCGCGCCTGTCGCCATCACCATCAGCAGCGTGACCGACGATAACGTGCTCAACGCGGCGGAAAAAGGCCAGGACCTGGTGCTTTCCGGCACCACCTCCAACGTGGAAGCGGGTCAGACCGTAACCATCACCTTCGCGGGTAAAACCTATACCACCACGGTGGATGCCAACGGCGACTGGACCTGGACCGTTCCGTCTGCCGATCTGAGCGGCCTGAAAGACGGCGACGCCAGCGTGCAGGTCAACGTTACCAACGTGAACGGCAACGCGGCGTCTTCGGCGCAGGAATTCAGCGTCGATACCACCGCGCCGACGGTGACCATCAACACCATCAGCAGTGACAATATGCTGAACGCGGCGGAGGCGGCGCAGGATCTGACCCTGAGCGGCACCTCTACTGCCGAAGCGGGCCAGACGGTCACCGTGACCTTCAACGGTAATCAGTACACTGCGCAGGTGCAGGCGGACGGCAGCTGGACGCTCGACGTTCCGGCGGCGGACATGGCAGGCATCACCGACGGCAGCGCGGCGGTAACGGCGACCGTGTCCGATAAGGCAGGCAACCCGGCCAGCGCGGGCTCCTCGGTGCTGGTCGACACCACCGTACCGCAGATTTCATTCAATATCGTTGCGGGCGACGACGTCATCAATATTGCCGAGCACGGCCAGGCGCTGATCGTCTCCGGCAAGGTGACGGGCGCGCAGGCGGGCGACGTGATTACCGTGACCCTGAACGGGAAAGACTACACCGCCATGCTGGATGCGTCCGGCAGCTGGAGCGTGGGCGTTCCGGCGACGGACGTGGGCGCGCTGGCAAACGGCGGCCAGACGATCTCAGCGACCCTCACCGATAAAGCCGGTAACAGCACCACCTCGACGCACGAGTTTGACGTCTCCCTGACCGCGCCGGTGGTGGCCATCAATACCCTGGCGGTTGACGACGTGATCAACGCGACCGAGAAAGGCCAGGATCTGCTGGTATCCGGCACCAGCAACCAGCCGGAAGGAACCACCATTACGGTGACCCTGAACGGAGTCGGCTATACGGCCACCACCGACGCCAGCGGCAGCTGGAGCATCACCGTTCCGGCGGCAAACGTTTCTGCGCTGGGCGAAGCAAGCTACGTCGTGACGGCGAGCGTAACCGACGCCGCAGGCAATAGTGCGAGCACCGGCCACAGCGTGCTGGTCGACAGCGCGCTGCCGCAGGTCACCATCAACCCTGTCGCCACGGACGATGTCATTAACGCAGCGGAAGTGGCTGCCGGGCAGACCCTGAGCGGCAAAGTGAGCGGCGCGGCGAGCGGTGACACTGTCACTATTTCAGCTGGCGGCAATACGTATACCGCGACGGTTCAGGACGATCTGAGCTGGTCGGTCAACGTGCCGTCCACGGTCTTAACCGCCATCGGTAACGGCGATCTGACGGTATCAGTCAGCGTCACCAACGGCCACGGCAACACCGGCTCCGGCGAGCGCGACATTACCATTGATGCCAACCTGCCGGGCCTGCGCGTCGATACCGTGGCGGGCGACGATGTGATCAACAGCATTGAGCATGCGCAGAACCTGATTATCACCGGCTCCAGCGAAGGCCTGGCAACGGGCGCGGCGTTAACGGTGACCGTCAACGGTAAAACCTACGCCGCAACCGTGCTGGCGGACGGCACCTGGACGGCGGCCATTCCGGCGGCAGACGTCAGCGCGCTGAATGCGGGCACGGTCACCGTGACCGTGGACGGCCAGAGCGCGGCGGGCAATCCGGTTTCCATCAGCCATGACGTGAAGGTGGATCTGGCCACCGTTGCCATCAGCATCAACGCCGTCGCCACCGACGACGTGATCAACGCGGCGGAGAAAGGCGCGGACCTGGTGCTGTCCGGCTCGACCACCAACGTGGAAGAAAACCAGACCGTCACCATCACCTTCGGCGGCAAGTCGTACACCGCGACGGTGGATGCCAGCGGCAACTGGACGGCGACCGTACCGTCTGCTGATTTGGGCAGCCTGAAAGACGGCGATGCCAGCGTGCAGGTGAGCGTGACCAACGTCAACGGCAACAGCGCGTCGGCAGGCCGCGAGTACAGCGTGGACGCGACCGCGCCGACGGTGTCTATCGAGATCGTCAGCGACAACAACATCATCAATGCTGCCGAGGCGCAGCAGGATCTGGTTGTTAACGGCGTGACCAACGCCGAAGCGGGCCAGACCGTCACCGTGACGCTGAACGGCGTGGACTACACCACCGCCGTGCAGGCAAACGGCAGCTGGAGCGTGACCGTGCCGTCCGCGGACCTGAGCGGTATTGCCGACGGCAACTACACCATCAGCGCCGCCGTGTCTGATAAGGCGGGCAACCCGGCCTCTGCGGATCGCGACGTGCTGGTCGATACCACCGTTCCGCAGCTGACCATCCACACCGTTTCCGACGACGACGTGATCAACAGCGCCGAGCATGCGCAGGCACTGATTGTCACGGGTTCCGTGACCGGTGCGGCGGCCGGTGATGTGGTCACCGTCACGCTCAACGGCAAATCGTACACCGCCACCCTGGATGCCTCAGGCAACTGGAGCGTGGGCGTGCCTGCGGCAGACGTAACCGCCCTGGCCGCAGGGGATTACACCATCACCGCGGCGCTGACCGATAAAGCGGGCAACAGCAACAGCGCCACGCACGGCGTGGAGGTGAACCTGACCGCGCCGGTGCTGACCATTGACACCGTTTCCGGTGACGATGCGATCAACAACGCCGAGAAAACCCAGGATCTGACGATCTCCGGTACGGCTTCCGGCCTGGCAGCAGGCGCGGTGGTGACCGTGATGCTGAACGGCAAAGCGTACAGCGCGCAGGTGGACAATAACGGAAAATGGACGACTACCGTTCCGGCGAACGAGGTCGGTCAGCTGGGCGAGGCGCTTTATACCGTCACCGCCTCAGCAACGGACAGCGTCGGCAACAATACCAGCACGTCGCACACCGTGAACGTGGAATCCGTTCTGCCGGGCGTGATTGTCAACACCATTGCGGGTGACGACGTCATTAACGCGGCGGAGCTGGCAGCCGGGCAGACCATCAGCGGTAAGGTGGTGAATGCCGAAGCGGGCAACACCGTGACCGTGACGATTGGCGGTAACAGCTACACCGCAACGGTGCAGAGCGATCTCACCTGGTCCGTGAACGTGCCGTCCGACGTGCTGACCGCGCTGGGTAACGGCGATTTGACGGTGTCAGCCAGCGTCACGAACGGGGTGGGCAATAGCGGAACGGGCGAGCGCGAAATCGTGATAGACGCTAACCTGCCGGGCCTGCGCGTGGATACCGTGGCGGGTGACGATGTGATCAACAGCATCGAACGTACTCAAAACCTGATTATCACCGGCACCAGCGACGGGCTGGCGGCGGGCGCGGCGCTGACCGTGACCGTAAACGGCAAAACCTATCCGGCGACCGTGCTGGCGGACGGCACCTGGAGCGCAGCGATCCCGGCTGCGGACGTGGGTGCACTGGCCGCAGGCACGGTTACCGTGACCGTTGCGGGCCAGAGCAGCGCCGGTAACCCGGTTTCCATCAGCCACGATGTGACGGTGGATCTGGCGAGCGTTGCCATCAGCATTGACGCCATCGCCACCGATGACGTGATTAACGCGGCCGAGAAGGGCGCGGACCTGGTGCTCTCCGGCACCACCTCGAACGTGGAAGCAAACCAGACCGTTACCATTACCTTTGGCGGCAAGAACTACACCGCCACGGTGGACGCCGACGGAAAATGGACAGCAACCGTGCCGTCTGCGGATCTGGCGGGTCTGAAAGACGGCGACGCCAGCGTGCAGGTGAGCGTGACCAACGTGAACGGCAACAGCGCCTCGGCGGGCCGCGAGTACAGCGTGGATGCGACCGCGCCGTCCGTGACTATTAATACCCTGGCGACCGACGATATTCTGAATGCCGCTGAAGCGAAGAGCGATCTGACCGTATCCGGCACCACCACCGCCGAAGCGGGCCAGACGGTCACCGTATCGCTGAACGGCAAAGACTACACCACAACCGTCAGTGCGGACGGCAGCTGGACGCTGAACGTCCCGGCGGCGGATCTGGCTGGATTCACCGACGGCAGCGTGACCGTCACCGCATCGGTCAGCGATAAAGCGGGTAACCCGGCGTCCGTGGATCACAACCTGGCGGTAGATATCACCGCGCCTGCGGTGACCATCAATACCGTGGCGGGCGACGATGTTATTAACCTCGCAGAACACGGCCAGGCGCAAATCATCAGCGGCACCGCCACCGGCGCGGCAGCGGGCGATAAGGTCACCGTCACCATCGGCGGCCAGACCTACACCACCGTGCTGGACGCGGCGGGGAACTGGAGCGTGGGCGTACCGGCCAGCGTGATTTCCGGCCTCAGCGACGGCACCGTAACCGTCACGGCGTCAGTCACCGACGCGGCGGGCAACACCGGCACCGGCACGCATAACGTGACCGTCGATACCGGTCTGCCATCGGTGGCCTTCAACGCCATCAGCGATGACAACGTACTGAACGCCGTTGAAAAAGGTCAGGATCTGAGCGTCAGCGGCACCAGCGCCAACCTCGCGGAAGGCACCGTGGTGACCGTGACCCTGAACGGTAAAAACTACGCGGCCACCACGGCGGCAGACGGCACCTGGAGCCTGACGGTTCCGGCAGCGGATCTGGCCGGTCTCGGCCAGGCCAATTACACCCTGAACGCGACCGCCACCAACGGCGTGGGCAACAGCGTGAGCAACACAGCGAACCTGCTGGTGGACACCGCGCTGCCGACCGTCACCATCAATACCGTGGCGGGCGATAACGTCATCAACGCGGCGGAAGTGGCGGCAGGCCAGACCCTGAGCGGCACCGTGGCGAACGCCGAAGCGGGCAATACCGTCACCGTCACCCTTGGCGGCAACAGCTACACCGCAACGGTGCAGAACGATCTCACCTGGTCCGTGAACGTGCCGTCTGACGTGCTGACCGCGCTGGGCAACGGCAGCCTGAGCGTAACGGCGACCGTCACCAACGGCCACGGCAACACCGGCACCGGCGAGCGCGAAATCGCTATCGACGCTAACCTGCCGGGCCTGCGCGTCGACACCGTCGCGGGTGATGACGTGGTCAACACCATCGAACACGCGCAGAACCTGATCGTCACCGGCTCCAGCGACGGGCTGGCGGCAGGCACGGCGCTGACCGTCACCGTCAACGGTAAAACCTATGCGGCAACCGTGCTGGCGGACGGCACCTGGAGCGCGGCGATCCCGTCCACCGACGTGAGCGCGTGGCCGGAAGGCACCGTCAAAATCAGCGTGACCGGCGACAGCTCTGCGGGCAACCCGATTACCGTCAGCCACGACGTGACGGTTGATCTGGCGACCGTTGCCATCAGCATCAACGCCATCGCCACCGACGACGTGATTAACGCGGCGGAGAAGGGCGCGGATCTGGTGCTGTCCGGTGCGACCACCAACGTGGAAGCCGGGCAGACCGTGACCATCAGCCTGAACGGCAAAATCTACACAACTACCGTGGACGACAGCGGTAACTGGACCTACACCGTGCCGTCTGCGGATCTGGCACACCTTAAGGATGGCGACGCCAGCGTGCAGGTGAGCGTCACCAACGTCAACGGCAACAGCGCCTCGGCGGGCCGCGAGTACAGCGTCGATGCGACCGCGCCGTCCGTGACCATTCATGCCCTTGCGGCTGACGATATTCTGAACGCCGCAGAAGCGCAGTCCGATCTGACCGTGTCCGGCACTACCACCGCCGAAGCGGGCCAGACCGTGATCGTGACGCTGAACGGCAAAGACTACACCACAACCGCAGGCGCGGACGGCAGCTGGACGCTGAACGTTCCGGCGGCGGATCTGGCATCGCTCGGCGACGGCAGCGTCACCGTGACGGCGAGCGTCAGCGACAAGGCGGGCAACCCGGCGTCGGCGGATCGCAATCTGACGGTCGACGTGACCGTTCCTGCGGTAACCATCAACACCGTGGCGGGCGATGACGTCATTAACCTCGCAGAACACAGCCAGGCGCACATCATCAGCGGCACCGCCACCGGCGCGGCAGCGGGCGATAAGGTCACCGTCACGATCGGCGGCCAGACCTACACCACCGTGCTGGACGCGGCGGGTAACTGGAGCGTGGGCGTCCCGGCCAGCGTCATTTCCGGCCTCAGCGACGGCACCGTGACCGTGACTGCGTCAGTCACCGACGCGGCGGGCAACACCGGCACCGGCAGCCATAACGTGATCGTCGATACCGGCCTGCCATCCGTGGCGTTCAACGCTATCAGCGGCGACAACGTGCTGAACGCGGTGGAGAAAGGTCAGGACCTGAGCGTCAGCGGCACCAGCGCCAACCTCGCGGAAGGCACCGTGGTGACCGTGACCCTGAACGGTAAAAACTACGCGGCCACCACGGCGGTAGACGGCACCTGGAGCCTGACGGTTCCGGCAGCGGATCTGGCCGGTCTCGGCCAGGCCAATTACACCCTGAACGCGACCGCCACCAACGGCGTGGGCAACAGCGTGAGCAACACGGCGAACCTGCTGGTCGACACCGCGCTGCCGACCGTCACCATCAATACCGTGGCGGGCGATAACGTCATCAACGCAGCGGAAGTGGCCGCGGGCCAGACCATCAGCGGTAAGGTAGCGAACGCGGAAGCGGGCAATACGGTAACCGTGACCATCGGCGGCAACAGCTACACCGCAACGGTTCAGAGCGATCTCACCTGGTCCGTGAACGTGCCGGAATCCGTCCTGACGGCGCTGGGCAACGGTGATTTGACCGTGTCAGCATCCGTCACCAACGGCCACGGCAACACCGGCGCGGGCGAGCGCGAAATCGTTATAGACGCCAGCCTGCCGGGTCTGCGCATTGATACCGTGGCTGGCGACGATGTGATCAACAGCATCGAGCACGGGCAGAACCTGATCGTTACCGGCTCCAGCGACGGGCTGGCGGCAGGCACCACGCTCACCGTGACCGTCAACGGCAAAACCTATGCGGCCTCCGTGCTGGCAGACGGCACCTGGAGCGCGGCGATCCCGGCGGCGGACGTCGGAGCCCTGGCAGCAGGCACGGTCACCGTGACCGCTGCAGGCCAGAGCGCGGCGGGCAACCCGGTGACCATCAGCCACGATGTGACCGTCGATCTGTCAGCAGTGGCTATCAGCATCGATGCGATTGCCACCGACGACGTGATTAACGCGGCGGAGAAGGGCGCGGATCTGGTGCTGTCCGGCAGCACCTCGAACGTGGAGGAAAACCAGACCGTTACCATCACCTTCGGCGGCAAGACGTACACCGCGAAGGTCGATGCCGACGGTAACTGGACGGCCACCGTGCCGTCTGCGGATCTCGCGGGCCTTAAAGACGGCGACGCCAGCGTGCAGGTGAACGTCACCAACGCGCACGGCAACAGCGCCTCGGCGGGCCGCGAGTACAGCGTGGACGCCACCGCGCCAACCGTGAGCATCGATACGGTCGCAGGCGATAACGTGATTAACGCCAGCGAAGCGGCTGCGGGCGTGGCCATTTCCGGCACCACCACGGCGGAAGTCGGTCAGACTGTCACCGTGACGCTGGGCGGTAAGAGCTATACCGCGCAGGTGCAGCAGGGCGGCCTCTGGAACGTGAACGTGCCGGGCGCCGACCTGTCCGCACTGGCGGATAACGGCTACTCCGTGCAGGTCAGCGTGAGCGACGCCGCGGGTAACCCGGGCAGCGCGGGCAAAGCGATTACGCTTGATACCACGCCGCCGACCGTCAGCTTTAACGTCGTCGCGGGCGATGACGTCATCAACAGCGTGGAGCACGGGCAGGCGCAGATTGTCAGCGGCAGCGCAACCGGCGCGAGCGTCGGCGATAAGGTGGTCATCACCATCGGTTCGAACCAGTACACCACCACCGTTGACGCCAGCGGTAACTGGAGCGTGGGCGTTCCGGCCAGCGTGATTTCCGCGCTGAACGACGGCACCGTGACCCTCAGCGCGACGATTACCGACAGCGCGGGCAACAGCAGCACCCAAACCCACGATGTGGTGGTGAACACCGCCTCCGTGGCGCTGACGGTGAACTCCGTTAGCGGTGACGACGTCATCAACGCGGCGGAAGCCGGTTCGTCCCTGGTGATTAACGGCTCCAGCGCCCAGCTCGCCAGCGGGACGCAGGTCACCGTGACGCTGAATGGCAAGAGCTATACGGCCACCATCCAGAGCGACGGCAGCTGGACGACCACCGTTCCGGCCGCCGACGTGGGCGCGCTGGCCGATGGCGCGAGCTATCAGGTGTCCGTGTCGGCGCAGGACAGCGCGGGCAACAGCGCGTCGGCGACGCACGGCATCAGCGTGGATACCACCGCGCCGGTCGTGAGCATTGCGACGCTGTCGGGTGACGACATGCTGAACGCGCTTGAAGCGCAGCAGCCGCTGACCGTGCACGGATCTTCCAGCGCGGAGGCGGGCCAGACCGTCACCGTGACGCTGGGCGGCAAAACCTACACTGCCACCGTCGCGAACGACGGGACGTGGACGCTGGATGTTCCGGCAGCCGATCTGGCCGCGCTGAGCCAGGGCGCGCTGACGGTGACCGCCTCGGTCAACGATAAAGCGGGTAATAACGGCCAGACCACGCACACCTTAACGGTCGATACCGTCGCGCCAACCGTGACCATCAGCACCGTGGCCGATGACGATATCGTCAACAACGCGGAGCAGCTGGCGGGCCAGACCATCAGCGGCACCACCACGGCGGAACAGGGCCAGACGGTGACCGTTTCCTTCAACGGGCACAGCTATCAGGCGACCGTCGGGGCGGACGGATCCTGGTCGGTCTTCGTGCCGGGCCGTGATTTCCTCGGCCTGAGCGACGGGGATTACACCATCACCGCTTCGGTAAGCGACAGGGCGGGCAACCCGGGCAGCGCAACGCACGACGTGACGCTGAACGGCGATGTCCCAACCATCACCATTAACACCTTTGCGCAGGACGATATCGTCAACGCCGCCGAGCACGGCACGCCGCTGGTTGTCAGCGGCACCACCGACGCCCCGGCGGGCCAGACGGTGACCATCACGCTGAACGGTAAAACCTACACGGCGACCGTCCAGAATGACGGCAGCTGGAGCTATACGGTGGGCAGCGCAGACGTGGCCGCGCTGGCGGACGGCGGTTCGTACGTCATTAACGCGCAGGTCAGCAACACCATCGGCAACAGCGGCAGCGATAACCACACCGTGACCGTGGATCTCACCGCGCCATCGATGGGAATTACGATTGATTCGCTGCAAAACGACACCGGCCTGAGCGCGACGGATTTCATCACCAACGATAGCCAGGTCGTGGTCAACGGCTCGCTGACCGCGCAGCTCGGCAATAACGAGAAGGCGCAGATCAGCCTTGACGGCGGCACCACCTGGATTGACCTGACCGTGACCGGCACCACCTGGCGCTACACCGATGGCCGCACCCTGACGGACGGTACGTATCAGTACCAGGTGCGCGTTATCGATAACGCGGGCAACGTGGGGGCGACGGACAGCCAGGACGTGGTGATCGATCAGACGAAGCCTGCGGCGGCGGCGATTACGGTGGATTCCATCACCCAGGACACGGGCCTGTCCGGCAGCGACTTTATCACCAGCGACAGCCAGATCAGCCTGAAAGGGACGCTCGGCGCGGCGCTGGGCAGCGGCGACCACGCGCAGATCAGCCTCGACGGCGGCGTCACCTGGATCGACGTCAGCGTCAGCGGCCTGAGCTGGACCTATGTCGATGGCCGCACGCTGGCCGACGGGGATTACAACTACCAGCTGCGCGTGATTGACGACGCGGGCAATATCAGCGCCACCGCCAGCCAGGTGGTGACTATTGATACGGTTGCGCCGGACGCGAGCAAAACCATCGCCATCGACAGCATCAGCGACGATACCGGCCTGAGCAGCAGCGACTTTATCACCAACGATACGTCCCTGACGCTGCACGGCTCGCTCGGCGCGACGCTGGCCGACGGCGAATATGCCCAGATCAGCATCGACGGCGGCGTCACCTGGCAGAACGTGATTGTCACCGGCAACAGCTGGTACTACGTCGATAGCCGCACGCTGGGTAACCAGACCTATGACTACTACGTTCGCGTGGTGGATGCGGCGGGCAACGTGGGGGCCAGCGCCCATCAGCAGGTGACCGTCGATACGGTCGCCCCGGATGCGGCGATTACGGTGACCGTGGATAACATCACCGTGGATACCGGCTTCGACAATAACGACTTCCTGACCAGTTCGACCTCGTACACGCTGCACGGAACGCTCGGCGCAGAGCTTGGCGCGGGTGAATTCGTGCAGGTGAGCATGGACGGCGGCAGCACCTGGGTGTACGCCACCGTCAGCGGTACGCAGTGGAGCTACAGCGACACCCGTACCCTGACCGACGGTAGCCATAACTATCAGGTGCGGGTCGTTGACCAGGCGGGGAACGTCGGGGCAACCACCTCGCAGGCGGTGACGGTGGATACGCAGGCGCCGCAGTACGGCGTCACCATCGACAGCATCAGCGAAGATACCGGCCAGTCCGGGAGTGATTTCATCACCATGGACACCACGCTGACCATCAACGGCTCGCTGGGCAGCGCGCTGGCAAACGACGAGCGCGTACAGATAAGCCTGGACGGCGGAAATACCTGGCTCGATACCACGGTCACCAACCAGCGCTGGAGCTACACCGATACCCGCGATCTGCCTGACGGAGACTACACCTACCAGGTGCGGATTATCGACCAGGCGGGCAACGTCGGCTCAACCGCCTCTCAGGTGGTGACGGTGGACACCACGCCGCCAACCACCGTAGGCACGGTAGTGAGCTATACCGACGGCGAAGGCGAGCGTCAGGGCACCTTTGGCAGTGCGGTAGCGACGGACGATAACTCCCCGCTGATTAACGGTACGCTTAACCGTGCCCCGGACGACGGTGAAATTGTGCAGCTCTATCGTGACGGGGTCCTGCTCGGCCAGGTGACCATGAACGGCAGCGCAAGCTGGTCCTTCCAGGACAACGGCCTCAGCGACGGCAACCACACCTACATTGTGCGCGTTACCGACAGGGCCGGTAACTACACGGAATCGGACGGCTTTGTGCTGAACGTCGATACCAGCATCCCGACCACCACGGCGGCGATCACCGCGCAGACCACGTCGGACACCACGCCGATTGTCAGCGGGACCGTTTCCGCTGACCTGGTGAACGGTGAATACCTGGTGGTAACGGTGAACGGAAAGATCTACACCTCCCAGACCGGCGGCGCGGTGGTGGTCGATCCGGACCACAACACCTGGTATCTGCAGATCCCGGACGGCGATGCGCTGAGCGTGTCGAGCTACAGCGTGACGGCGCAGGTGAAGAGCAGCGCGGGTAACGGTAATACCACCGGTACGGCGACCGGCAGCCTGGTGATTGATACCACCTCGGTGAATACCGACTGGGCAACCACGGCGGGGAACAGCAACAACTCCACCATGACCCTCGGCATGAACAGCAGCGGTCTGTGGAATATCATTGCTAACGGCCAGTCATACTCCAGCAGCGATAGCTCGACCTATGCCGGAAATACGCTGACCAACACCCGCGGCTACTACGTGGTGAGCCAGACCGCCGCCGACTTTGACCGTAACGGCACGCAGGATATCTTCGCGACGGAAAATACCTACGCCGGGTCAACGCAGGTGATGTGGACCTACGATGGCAGCACCTATAACGCCAGCCAGCTGGCGATGGGCACCACCATCTGGTACGGCGGCGTGATTGCCTACGATAAAACCGGCGATGGCTATCTGGATCTGGCGTACGGCGATGCCGGCATGGACTCACTGACCTACCTGGTGAACAACAACGGCGTTCTGTCGCCGGACGGCACCGGTGGCGAAGGCGGTTTCTACGGCCAGTTCGATTCCGGGCGTGAAATCTCCGGCGTCGACCTGAACAACGACGGCACGGTGGATATCGTTCAGCACACCAACCGCAGCGGCGCGTACTCGTTAACCGTGATCAACAACAACGGTAACGGCACGCTCTCTATCGGTCAGAACCTGACCAACGTGTTTGTGGCCAACGCCTCGAATACCACCACGGCGGCGTCCATGACGTGGGCGGACTTCAACGGCGATGGCTACATGGATCTGTACCTGGGCAGCAGCTACAACAACAACGGCGGGGTGATCTACTACAACGACGGTACCGGTAAGCTCTCTGCCACCAAGAGCGCGGTGGAAGCCTCTAACGCCACGGCGGGGTATCTGTCGGTGGCGGTGGACTGGAACGGCGACGGGCAGATGGACATCATCAAGCTCAGCACTTACGGCGGCTCGCAGACGGCAACGCTGTTCACCAATAACGGTTACGGTTCCACCTGGACCTCCAGCCAGCTGGCTTCCGGTATTGCCTACGCGACCGGCGTGGCGGCGGTGGACTACAACTGGGACGGCGCGCAGGATCTGCTGGTCTCTCAGCAGAACGGCAAGGTGGTGCTGGTGCAAAACAGCAAAACCATTGCTGACGGCACCGCGATGCACCTGCACATTGTCGACAGCGAGGGCATCAACGCCTACTACGGCAACACGGTCAATCTGTACAACGCCGCGGGCGTGCTGGTGGCCTCGCAGATCATCAACGCCCAGTCCGGTATCGGGTCGAACGATACTTCTGCGCTGGTGAGCTTCTACGGGCTGGATCCGAATGAAACCTATTCGGCCGAAATCCTGAAGATCACCAACGGCGTGTCGGATAACGTCACCTGGAGCGGTCTTGAAGCGGGCAACGGCAAAGAGGGCTACGTCCTGACGGCCGAAGCCGCCACCGGCGGCCACAGCGGGACCATAACCGGGACCGGGTATAACGACACCTTTATCGCAGAGAACGGCACCTATACCTACAACGGCTCCGGCGGCTGGAATACCCATTCCGACTACGACACCTGGAGCAACACCGGCGGGATGGACGTGGTGGATTACCGCAATGCGACCTCCGGTGTGACCGTGGATTTGCGCCTTTCTACCGCGCAGGACACCGGGTTTGGTACGTCACGACTGCTCAACATTGAGGGAATTAACGGCTCGAACTTCGACGACGTCATTACCGGCAACAGCGGTGATAACCAGTTCGAAGGCCGCGGCGGGAACGACACCTTCAACATCGGCAGCGGCGGTCACGATACGTTGCTCTACAAGCTGATCAACGCCTCGGATGCAACGGGCGGTAACGGCCACGACGTGGTGAACGGCTTTACGGTCGGCACCTGGGAAGGGACCGCGGACACGGATCGCATTGACCTGCGCGATCTGCTCTCCGGCAGCGGCTATACCGGCACGGGCTCGGCGAGCTACGTGAACGGCGTGGCCACGCTGGACAGCAGCGCGGGCAACATCAGCGATTACATCCGCGTGGTGCAGAACGGCAGCAATACCGAGATCCAGGTTGACCTGGACGGTACGGGCGGTCAGTTCTCGCCAACCACGCTGGTGACCCTGAACGGCGTGCAGACGGATCTGGCAACGCTGCTGGCAAACCATCAGCTGTTAATTGCGTAAACCAACGCCGCGGGGAGCGATCCCCGCGGCCTTTTGCGTTTCTTTACATGAATAGCGATAACCCTATATTTCACATGATTATTTTGCGGGCTCGTTTAGAGAGTGTTCGATTTTTAATCATTCCGTAAAGGTATCATTTCAGTGCGAAATTACCGCTCTGGACAGGACGTAGCATTATGAAGACACATCCACAGTACGAACCCTGGCTGCAGGGCATGCTCATCATCGCGAAGCACTACCGGCTGGATTTCTCAGCGGAGCATGTTCGGGTAACGATTAACCATGAAAGCCAGTCTCCGCGCCAGCTGGTGCTGGAGGAGATGGCGCGCCAGCTTGGGCTGGGGATGCGTATGGTGGCGGCTGAAGCGGTATCCCTCGATCCGTGGCGCCTTCCGCTGCTGGCGGAATTCACCGGCGGACAAATCGCGGTCATTAACCGCATGGACAGCGAAGGCAACGTCAGCCTGCAGTTTAGCGGCGACGCGGGGCTGGAGACCACGCTGACGCGTGACGAGCTCGGGGCGCGGTTAAAAGGACTGATGGTGTTGCGCCCGCTCGAATCCACGCCGGATGCCCGCGTGGACGACTACATCAAACCCTATGAGAAAAACTGGTTCTGGCAGCTGGCGCTGAAGGACTGGCGACGCTATAGCGATATTATGCTGGTGGCGCTGGTTGCCAACGTGCTTGCGCTCTCCGGCATGGTTTTCTCCATGCAGGTGTACGACAGGGTGGTACCGTCGCAGTCGGAAGCCACGCTGTGGGTGCTGTTTGGCGGCGTGATGATCGCCATCGCGTTCGAATTCATCATGCGCATGCTGCGCGTGCATATTTCCGACGTGGTGGGGAAGCGCGCCGACCTGCGTATCTCTGAACGCGTGTTTGCCCACGCGCTGCGGATTAAAAACGGCGCACGCTCCAAATCAACCGGATCGTTTATTGCGCAGATCCGCGAGCTGGAGTCGGTGCGCGAGCTCATCACCTCGACCACCATTGCGGCGATTTCCGACCTGCCGTTCTTCCTGCTGTTCGTCTTTATTCTGTGGATGATTGGCGGACCGCTGGTGCTGGTGGTCCTGCTCGCCGTGCCGCTGCTGCTTATCCCCGGCCTGCTGGTGCAGCGCCCGCTGGGGAAACTCTCCAGCGAAGGGATGCGGGAATCCGCCATCCGTAACGCCACGCTGGTGGAGGCGGTGCAGGGCATTGAAGACATCAAGCTGATGCGCGCCGAACAGCGTTTCCAGAACCAGTGGAATAATACCAACGACGTTGCCGCCAGCGTCGGCATGAAGCAGCGCTGGCTGACGGGCCTGCTGCTCACCTGGACTCAGGAGGTGCAGTCCATCGTCTACGCGGTGGTACTGCTGGTGGGCTGTTACCTGGTCATCAGCGGCGACATGACTACCGGTGCGCTGGTGGGAACCTCGATTCTGGCGTCGCGCACCATCGCGCCGCTGTCGCAGATCTCAGGCGTGCTGTCGCGCTGGCAGTCGGCAAAAGTGGCCCGCAAGGGGCTGGACGACCTGATGCAGCGCCCGATTGACGATCCGCAGCACGGCAAGAAGGTGCACAAGGCCCACCTGCGCGGCGACTATGCGCTTGAGGACGTAGGGTTTTATTACGACGAGGAAGAGAAACTCACCGTGCTCAACATCAGCAAGCTGCAGATCCGCGCCGGAGAGCGCGTGGCGGTGCTCGGGCGCAACGGCTCCGGTAAAAGCACGCTGTTACAGCTTCTGGCGGGCATGCAGGAGCCGCAGCAGGGCAGCATCCTGCTCGACGATATTGCCCTCAATCATCTGGACCCGGCCGACGTGCGCCGTGACATGCAGCTGCTCAGCCAGCAGGCCCGTCTGTTCTTTGGCTCCGTGCGGGACAACATCCTGATGGGGAACCCGTTAGCCACCGACGATGAGATACATCAGGCGCTGGTTAACAGCGGCGCGCTGGAGTTTGTGCGCAAGCAGAAAATGGGGCTGAACACCATCATCAACGAGGGCGGAACGGGCCTCTCCGGCGGACAGCGTCAGGCGCTGCTGCTGGCGCGAGCCCTGATTACCTCGCCGAATATTCTGCTGCTGGATGAGCCTACCGCCTGGCTGGACGAAATGAGCGAGAAGCAGTTTATTCAGCATCTTCACAAATGGCTGGGTAAACGCCGGACGCTGGTCGTGGCGACGCATCGCCTGCCGATCCTGGACCTGGTCGACCGCATCATCGTGCTGGAAAACGGCAAGGTGGTGATGGACGGCCCGCGCGATGCAATCCTGCACCAGCACGGTATGGCGCCGCAGAAAGCCGCGCAGCGTACGGTGACCATGAAGCCAGCGGCGGTTGCAGAGGAGGGCGCGGCATGAATGATTTCTCTCGTTTCAATAGCCGACTGAAGGAGCCGCGCCTGCCGCGCTCGTCGCTGGTGGCATGGTCCCTGTTCGCGCTGCTGGCGGTGTTTATCGCCTGGGCAAGCCTGTTCCATCTGGATGAAGTGACGACCGGCAGCGGCAAGGTCATACCGTCTTCGCATGAGCAGGTCATCCAGTCTCTGGAAGGCGGCATCATTCACAGCCTGATGGTGCGCGAAGGCGACATCGTGGAACGCGGCCAGCAGCTCGCGCAGTTAGACCGGACAAAAACCGAGTCGAGCGTGCTGGAGAGCGAGTCTCGCCTGAATGCGGCGCTGGCGACCGCTGCGCGCCTGAAGGCCGAGGTGAACGACACGGCGCTCGCGTTTCCGGACGAGCTGGATGACGACGTTGAGCTGGTCAAACAGGAAACGGCGCTCTACCAGTCCCGTCGTGAAAGTCTCGAAAAAGGGCTGGCCGGCTTGCGTCAGGGCGCCGAGCTGGTGCAGCGCGAGCTGTCGTTAACCCGTCCTCTGGTGACCCAGGGAGCTGCCAGCAAGGTTGAGGTGTTACGTCTTGAGCGTCAAAAAAATGAGCTTGAGAATAAAATCACCGAGATGAAAAACCAGTATTACGTTCGCGCCCGTGAAGAGCTGGCAAAAGCCAATGCGGAGATTGAGGCCCAGCGTTCGGTGATGAAAGGGCGTGAGGACTCCCTGACCCGGCTGACCTTTAATGCCCCGGTTCGCGGGATCGTGAAGGATATTGACGTCACGACCGTGGGAGGCGTTATCCCGCCGAACGGCAAGCTGATGAGCCTTGTCCCGCTTGACGATCAGATGGTGGTCGAAGCGAAAATCTCGCCGCGCGATGTGGCGTTTATCCATCCCGGCCAGAAAGCGCTGGTGAAAATTACGGCCTATGACTACTCCATTTACGGCGGGCTGGAAGGGGAAGTGACCATGATTTCGCCGGACACCCTGCAGGATGAGGTGAAAAGGGATGTCTATTACTATCGCGTTTATATTCGTACCGACAGTAACCATCTGACCAATAAGCAGGGGCAGGAATTTCCGGTCTTTCCGGGCATGATTGCCACCGTTGATATTAAAACCGGCAGCAAAACCATTCTGGATTATCTGCTGAAACCGCTGAACAAGGCAAAAGAGGCGCTGCGGGAACGATAGGGGAATGGCGTTCGGAGCTCCGAACGCCTGCTGGATTATACGGTTGACGTCACGCTGTGAGCGTGGCGTCGCTCTTTAGGCACAACGTTGATGTAATGCGTAACATACGCAAAATATAAACCTGCATAATTTTCGACAAGGTCGATAAACGCCGGGTATATCGACATCCGACCATCACCACGATCTTTAAGATAACCCGCCTCTTGTGCCGATTTGATAATTCGGTTGACGTGGATGCGTGAAACAAAAAATTCCTTTGCGAGCGTGCTGGCTGAATAGTCAATGACCGCACCATGAGCGGATTTATTTTTCATGGCCTGCAGATAGATATAAAGCATAATCATACGGCCGCCATCTTTATCGATAAATAATCCCACCTCAGGTAACACCTTTCTGAACGTTAATCCCCGGAAAAGATATTCAGCCGCGCGGCGGAAAAAGTTGTTTCTCAAAATATCATTATCCAGCAGGTTAACATTAATATTAAATGCCGGATAAAGAATGCTGACGGGCAAAAAAGCGCCGGACATATAACGCTTAAGTTCATTGAGTCCTTTTTCGGTTGGCGCGATTCTCGTTTTGCGTCGGTCATCCGTGCAGCGCCAGGTCCTGATGCGCCCGGTGGTTCTCAGTATCGTAATGATCGCAATCACGCTGTTGGGGCTGGCTATTTTATAGCGAGAGCATAGCTCTTTAATCTCTGAAACTGACTCGGCCTGATTTCCAAAAATAAAACAACACATGGAGAGAATAATGTTAAACCGTGATTCCTGCAGCATTGTCTTGTAGAACAAAGGTTGTTTTTTGTATATGGTGTCATTAATTGTGTAGTGCTCTAATATTGCCTCACCGAATCGCGGATTGTTCTTTATAACATCCCTTCGATGTAGCAAGGCCCTGGATGAGATGTGATTATCCATAGCATTTTTCTCGTATTTGAATGAGCCGATAGATGAAGTGTCCACTCTTCTTTTTCGGAATTTTCATTATACCCTGAGAATAAGATATTTGCCGTTGTTATTTGCAAAGAAAAGTACATTTAAACGACGGTGATTAACGCAAAGATGTTCCTGTGAGTTCAGCGGATAACTGTTTCTTACCCTGAGGCGGTACTGTAAAATTAATGTTTATAACAGGTGCGTTAAATTTTACGTATTCACAAATGGAAATGGCGCCTCAGTGCCCAGGAGCAGTTTATGACCCACAAAATTTCTCACAGAAATGTGGCGTGCGATGAACAAAAATTTGTCATTTCAGCCTGCGGTTTTACGTTCCAGGGATATCGTCTGATCCTAAGCCAGTACGGAATACAGGCTTCGCATCTGCACTTTGAGGGGGATGAGGTATCCCAACAGGATCTTGAAAATATCCTTATAAATCAGAGTGCTCATATTGTGGTGTTTCTCGGAAAAGGTATCGTCAGCCTCCTGGAGAGCCTGAAGAGACTGGCGTCTGTACTCAATGCACTTCCCGTTATTCGACGCGTCACCCTGTATGGCGACCTGCCGGATAGCTGGCTATATCGCACCCTGGGCACTCTTTTAAATAATAGTTATCAATTATCATTGATTCGACTGGCCCGCGTTTCAGATGTCATAACCTGTATTCATACACACCATCATGTTTTTAAAGATCGTTCGTACGTATTACGCGATCGCTACAAGGATAATTCTTCGCAAGAAACCGTAAGGTGGCTAACAAAAAGAGAAATTGACGTTTTATTAAATTTCTACCGCGGCATGTCCGTAAAAGAAATGTGCGACGAAATGGGGCTTTCTAATAAAACGGTTTATACCCATCGTAAGGAAGGCGTGCTGAAATTACGCTTAATTAAGCGGTGGCTAAACGATTCGCACAATTTCAGCGCGGAAAGACGTATTAAGCGGCGGAGCCAACATACGGATTTTACGGATAAAGAATCAGAAATTTTTAATGCATTATATAAAAAAGAGATCTTCCCCGCTTATCAGATCATTACCGATCGTCACAAAAAAGGCGTAGGCTTTGAGATACTGATCCGCTGGAATAAAAACGGTAAAATTGTCAAGCCGGCCAGTTTTCTCACGGATATTTCAAATCATGAGATATGGTTGAAAATAACGGCGTTAGTCATCCATGCCGCCGTGTCCGGGATTAATAAATATAACGGTAAATACTATTTTTCTGTAAATATTCCGCCTCGTCTGGCTTCCGGAAATGCATTGCCTGATATGGCAAAGAAAGCTATCGACATGCTGCTCAAGCCGCAGTGGGCCGAAAAGCTGGTCTTTGAATTTGCTGAAGATATTGACGTGACGAAGGACAAAAGGATCCCTGAAACCATGCGGCATTTGCGTAATACGGGGTGTCGATTATTTCTGGATGACTGCTTCTCTAACCATCAAACCATGTTCCCGGTGCGGCAGGTGCATTTTGATGGACTCAAGCTGGATCGCGACATCGTTGAGCATTTTGTGGCAAACGACAATGACTATAACCTGATTAAAGCGATACAGATTTATAGCGACATGACCGGAACGGACTGTATTGCCGAGGGGGTTGATAGTGAAGAAAAGTTTGAAAAATTAGTCGCGCTGGGCGTCAAAAATTTTCAGGGGTATTATTTATCGCGAGCCGTGAAAGAGGAGGAGTTAGATCGCATGGTCAGAATGTTTAGCTAAGAAAAAATAAAGCCCCGAAGGGCCTTTTATTATTTTCGACCCAGCAACAGGCCGAGAACAATACCGACCGCACCCGCTGCGACGAGGCCGGTGAGGGGATTATTTCTGACAGCTTCAGTGACGTCGGAAACGGCATCGCTGGCCTGCGCGGCATATTTTCTGGCCGCACCTTTTACCTGATGCTTTGGTGAATCAACGAATTCGCCAAACTGCTGCTGCGCCGAGCCTGCCAGCTCATCAAATTTATTTTTAGCTTTATCTTCAGCAAATTGGGTGTTTTTATCAGTACCGAAATCAGACATTTTTGCCTCCTTTTGTTGATTATTAAAGGATAGCCGCTCTTTGTGGATATGGGAGACGTAAGGTCAAATTCGGTACATATAAGGGGTGTTTTCGGATATATCTCTATACCGGGAACCCCTTATTTCTCATTGTCATCCTGACCGTAATACAGTTTCCCTATGCGAATCAGCGGGCGGCCCTGAGACTTACGATGCAGGTTACTGTCCCTGAGCGAATAAACGCACCCGCAGTACTCCTGCTGGTAAAACTGCTCCCGCTTGCTGATCTCAATCATGCGAGAGGAGCCGCCCTGTTTACGCCAGTTATAGTCCCAGTAAACCATACCCGGATAGCGCGCGGCAGCACGCTGGCCGCAGTCATTTATCTGCTGCATGTTTTTCCAGCGTGAGATCCCGAGCGAGCTGCTGATGACGCGGAATCCATTTTCTGCCGCATAGAGCGCCGTACGCTCGAAACGCATATCGAAGCACATGGTGCAGCGGACGCCACGCTCGGGTTCCCATTCCATGCCTTTCGCGCGCTCAAACCAGTTATCGGTGTCGTAATCGGCATCAACAAACGGCACGCCGTGTTTTTCCGCAAAGCGAATATTCTCCTCCTTCCGAATGAGGTATTCCTTTTGTGGATGGATATTGGGGTTGTAGAAGAAAATCGTGTAGTCAATCCCCGAAGCCTGGATAGCCTCCATCACTTCACCCGAGCAGGGGGCGCAGCAGGAGTGCAACAGCAGCCTGTCGGCACCGTCTGGCAGGGAAAGTTGTGGGCGGATAAAAGGGGCTGTCGTCATGGCGTTCTGCAATATGTTTATGAAATTTATGGAAGGGTAGCATAAATTCCGAATCTGTTGAGGCGGGATCAAGGCAGGACAGAGCGACCCCGCGGGGCGGGATCATCTCGGGTACCACGTGTTGCTATTCGGCAAAACTCAGCAGCGCGTCGCCATCAAGACGATAGCGAACCCATTCGGACTGCGGCAGCGCGCCTATGCTCAGGTAAAAATCAATCGCAGGCTGGTTCCAGTCCAGCACGCTCCATTCAAGGCGGCCGCACTGCCGTTTTACCGCGAGCTGCGCGATATGTTTCAATAGCGCTCTTCCCGCGCCTTTACCGCGATATTCCGGGGATACGTACAGGTCTTCCATATAAATCCCGTTGCGTCCGAGCCAGGTCGAATAGCTGGTGAAGAACACGGCATAGCCGGCAGTCTTGCCGTCACACTCCGCGATCAACGCTTCGGTTTTTGTGCCTGCGCCAAAGAGCGTTTCGCGGATTTCCTCCGGCGTGGTAACCACTTCTTCCGGCGCTTTTTCATACACCGCCAGCTCGTAGATCATGGCGTATATTGCCGCTGCATCTTCGGGGCGGGCCTGACGAATGGTAATGCTCATTGTTTTTCCTGTGTTTCGATTGATGGCGTTAAGCATACGGAGTATTGTCCGAAGAATTAAGTGCAATGAAATCAACAAATGATGAATATTATGCATCCGGTACTGAGGCGTCTTGATTTAAACCTGCTGCCCGTTTTCGACGCGATTTACCGCCATCGTTCCGTTCGGCTGGCCGCTGACGAGCTGGCGATGAGCACATCTGCACTGAGCCATGCGCTGTCGCGTTTGCGCATCACCCTTAATGACCCGCTCTTTTTTCGCGAAGGGCATCGCATGTCCCCCAGCGTGTATGCCACTCAGCTTGCGCCTTCCATTGCTTCCGCATTGTCGTTCCTCAATCATGAGCTGACCCCGCAGCCGGAGTTTGACCCGGCCAGCAGTACCGAAAGCTTACAAATTGGGATTACGGACTTTACCGCGCTGTGCATTTTCCCGGCGCTGATGCACAAACTGCAGCTTGCTGCCCCGGGTTTGCGTTTCGAATTGCGCTATCTGCCGCACAGCCCGGCGCTGACGGAACTGCTGGCGGGCGAAGTGGATCTCGCGCTGGGTTTCAGCACTCAGGATGATATCCGGCACCCGGATCTGGAAGAGATCGACTGGTTTGAAGATGAGTATGTGGTCATCGGCAACGCGCGGCGGACGCGTCTCACGCTGGAGGAGTATCTTGCGGCCCGACACCTGGTGGTGACGCCATGGAATGAGAAGCAGGGCGTTCTGGACGTGCGGCTCGAACAACTGGGCTATACACGACAAATCGCGATCAAAACGCCGTCGATGCTGAGCGCGCCGTTTATCGTTGCCGAAAGCGACCTGCTGATGGCAATCCCCCGTTTTGCCGCTGAGAAGCTGGTTGCGGCAGCGGACCTGAGGATTTTTCTTTTACCGTTTTCGATACGCACGTTTGAAGTGAAAATTTACTCGCATAAACGCAGCGGCCAGCGGGGGGCGACCCGCTGGCTTAAGGAGGAGTTGCAAACGCTGGCGCAGGCGCGTCATTCCGGGCTGTCCGGCTCCCAGGAAAGGATGTCGCCGGGTTGACACTGCAGCGCCTCGCAAATTTTCGCCAGCGTATCAAAACGTATCCCTTTCACCTTGCCGGACTTGAGCAGCGACAGGTTTTGCTCCGTGATCCCCACAAAGGCTGCCAGTGCTCTGGACGTCATTTTCTTCTCTACCAGCATTTTGTCCAGATGAACCACGACAGCCATAATTAGATGAACTCCTTATTTTCTTCTTCCGCTTTGATGCCTTCGACCAGGGAGTGAAACGTTACCAGCAGCAAACCGCCTGTTAATAACAGAACAAAATCTCCAAGCAAAAGGGTGACCTGGTAGTAATGTCCCGGCCACGCGATCGTCAGCGGGATCAAAAAGCGGCAGACCGGCAGTGCGATCCCAAGGCTTATCATCGCGATGGCAATCTTGCGAACGCTGTTTGCCAGGGTCCGGGAGAGGATCTGCTTTTGACGAACCTGTCGCGTGACGCTCATTCCCTGCCAGACAGCAAAGGCAAACAGACCCGCCGGGAGATAAAGGATCGCCAGCAGGAGGATCTGGCGGAGCGGCGAAACCGTCGAAACCGCCAGATCGTCATTCTGAACCTCAGCGAGCTTTAGGAGAGTGGAAATAAAAAACGACTCGCCGGTGAAATAGATCCACAGAGGGGTGATTAATACCAGGATGAGAAAGAGCGGCAGCACCCCTGCGATGAGCACCAGACTGAGTTTATCTCTCGCACCATTCACGTCGAACCTTCCTGAATATTTCATATTATTTTAAAACCAGCATGCTCAAGCATGACATAAGCATCAGCGCGATGGCAATCTTGCCGCCGTTCAGACAGTTAGCGCCGCGTTTCATCCACGGTTTTGGCCACACGTGATACACGCTAATGGCGAGATAAGAGGCCTGAATCACCCAGGTGAGCATTCTGAAAAAGTAACCTGAACTGTTCAGATGGGTGATGGTCTGCATCATCTCCATGCTATAGAGAATGATTCCGACGGTCAGCATTGTGTTCACCAGCCGAAGTTTATACCGCGTGGCCCAGGCTCCGCACGCAAACAGCAGGGCCGATACGAAGGTCAGTATCGCCCAGAGAATATCAATCCAGTTCATGATGCGTCTCTGCTGCCTGAGATGGCTGGGCTAACAGAAGCCGTATGGTCGGGACAACCACCGGCCACGCGGTGTCGGAGAGGATCACCACGGCGCTTTTACGCTGTCGGTCGAAGGCAATAGCGGAAGCGAACCCTGACGATTCACCATCATGCCAGGTGATATCGCGCCCCTGAATGCGCGTGGTGAACCAGCCATAGCCCACGCGTGAGTCGGGATCGTCAGTTGCAAACTGCGGCGTCATTGCGTCGCTCCATGCGAGCTTTCCTTCCAGCAGCGACCGAGCGTAATGGGCCATGTCGACAATGGTTGAACGCACGCCTGCGGCAGGGGCAAACGCGTGCATAACCCACGGCGCTTCGCTCAGGCCGGAAGCGGACCGACCGCGGCTGAATGCGAAAGAGGCGGGCGTCGTATCGCTGGCGACGACGGAGTCTGTCATATGCGCCTGAGCGAAAATTCGCTTTTGCAGGAGATGAGCAAAGGATTGATGCGATGCACGCGCCAGCGCCAGTCCCAGCAGCGCGTAGCCGGTGTTGGAATAGTCAAATTCAGCCGGGCGTTCGACGCTGGCTTTATTCACCATCTCTATTAATGTCTCCTCATCGAAGTTCCAGAAATTGTCACGCAGGATGATGCTTTTAATGACCTGAACTTTCTCGGGTAACGACGTCGCCAGCGGCGGCAGGCCGGAACGGTGCGAAGCCAGCTGCGCCAGGGTAATATCGCTCGCCGGGCCCGCTATCTCCGGAATAAGTTCACCGACGCGGGTTTGTGGCGCCGCTTCGCCGCGTCGCTGCGCCTCAATCAGCAGGCTGCTCGTCATGGTTTTGGTCAGGCTGGCGATTTCATACTGTTTCGTAAAATCGCTGTCCCACAGAGCGTACTGCACGCCTTTCGGCGTAATGAATGCGACGGCAACGCTGCCTCGCGCACCGCTGAGTAATGGCGTCAGGAACGAGACTATGGTTGCATCTCCCGTCTGGCGCGGGGACGGCGTGCTTACGCCCGGCTGCAGGTAGATGCCTGCGGCAATCAGCGATACAAAAACCACCCCTGCGGCTAAGAGTCGCCTGCGGCTGTACATATACCGTTTATTCATGGTTTTCGCCTCAGAACTCGTACTGGATCATGGATGACAGGGTGTACTGTATGCGGCTTTTCACCAGCGGGCTCTGACCCGCTTCATCAAGCAGACAGGCTGCGCGACCGGTCACCCCAGCCGCGAGATTTTCGCTGATGTGCCAGACCAGTTCGCTATCGACACCAGCTTCCTGTAAACCCGATGATGGGGAATAGGCATCAAGCCCGGTGCGCTGAGACTGGCTCGCGGTGACGCCATAATGGCGCTGCTGATAGCCGCTGTTCGCCCAGGTGATGTCACCTGCGACCGAAAATTCGACGTCCTGCCCGCGCCAGAGGGTGGACTTTACGCCGCTGTTCACGGTCCTCGCCAGCTGCTGCGTCTCGCCACCGTACCGGTGTTTTTGCGTTGCGCTTAACACGCGCAGCCATATCGTCCAGTCCTCGCGTTGATAACGCATCTCCGCGCCAGCCATCAGCATGTCGGACATATCGCCCATTCCCTGCAGGTCGCGGTTTTTTCGGGCGGAGAAGGGATAGTTAACTGTCTCTTTTCGCCCCTCATCAGAGGCCAGCAGCAGGCTCACGGCAAACGGGGAGTCGGGGCTGTATGTCCATGCAAGACCTTCCGTAGAGAGATCCCACTGCCCATAGTCTTTACTCTTCAGACTCAGGCCGCCTTTAAGTAGCGGCCCGGGCGCGTAATGCTGCGATCCCGAATAAACGGGGCTGACCGCGACGCCCAGTCCCGCGTAACCGGACAGCTCCGCACTGCGTAAGGGGGCGCAAAGCGCGATCCCCGCGAGCGAAACGCCATACAGCAGACTTCTTTTCATTCGATACATCTCCTGGCAAAGGGTAAGTTGAAGTGCGTGCAGGCTAGCCTGGTGTTTATCGTAAAACAATAAACATTTGTTGTTTTACACTAAAATTGGTAGGATTGTTCAAGCGCTCACGATAAAATGAGATGCGACCGGGAAGGAAAGTACGATATCGTAACTCTATGATTAAACGCGTAGTTCGCAGGAACGCCGTCGCAACAGGACGATAAATGATTGATGACATCCGTTATCTGATAGTGTTTGCAAAGATTGCTGAGGCAGGATCCATTTCAGGTGGGGCAGAAGCGTTAGGGCTTACAACTGCAACGGCAAGCGCCCATTTATCAAAGCTGGAAAAAAATCTTGGCTGCGCGTTGCTGTACAGAAACACCCGCAAACTCTCTCTGACTCACGATGGCGCCAATTTGCTGGAAACGGCCAAATCGATGCTGGCGCTGTATGAGCAGGGGGTCATTGAATTTAAGCAGCGTTCAATCTCAACGGCCAATAAGCTGACTATTTCTCTTCCTGCCGTTTTTCTGAAGAGTGCGTTTACCCGCCATCTGGCCGATTTTATAAAACGTCATCCGGGCATTTTACTGAATATCTCTTACAGCGATACGCGCAGAGATATTATTGCCGACGGTATCGATGTGGCATTTCGAATCGGCGAACTTCCGGACAGCTCTCTTAAAGCGCGCCATCTTTTTGTGCTGCCGCGCCAGGTAGTTGCGTCCCGGGAATTGCTCAGCCATTACCCGACGATTACGCATCCTGATGACCTGGCGAAACTGCCATGGATTGGACTCAATATGAGGCAGAATAACCGGGAATTCCGACATAAAAATGGGGAAGCGGCTGTCGTGACGTATACGCCCACGGTGTATGTAGATAATGTCGAAGCCGCTTATGCCCTTGCCAGACAACAAATTGGTCTTGCAGCACCTCCTCGCTATTTAAGCGAAGAGGATGTTAAGCGCGGAGAAATGCAGGAAATACTTCCTGACTGGTCATTGGAACCGCTGAAAGTCTATGCCGTATGGCCTTCTAATATGTCGACCAGCAGTATTGCCTACAAATTGATTAATGATATTTATAACGCAATTGAGTATCACACGTTATAACGGGTTTAAAACGTTAAAAAGAGCATGTAACACGCCGTAATAAATAACAACCCGCCCATCAACACGTTAAACGTACGGAGCTGCCGTGTGCTCCTGAGAAGAACCGATACTTTTTCTCCCATCAATGCCCATGCAGAAAGCGACAGGTAACAGACTAAAAAATAGACCGTGATAAAGACGAGAGCTGTCACAGGGGTAGAGGGTTCGGAAAACATCGCTGCCCCAGAGGCGCACGCGGTCCATGCTTTCGGGTTGATCCACTGCATGACAAAACCCTGAACAAAACCGGGTGAATCCGTTTTTGTTAATGACATATCGGGCCGGGACGACGCTATCTTATAGCCCAGATACAATATAATTAAAGAACCGGCAATATTAAGATACCGGAAAAACACTGGATATTTTTCTATTGCAGCGTAAAAGCCGAAACATATAAAGATAAGTAATAACGTAAACCCTATCGTTGCACCGGAGACAAATGAGAAGGTCTTTCTAAAACCGTGAACGGCACCAGACGATATAACCACCATATTAACGGGGCCAGGAGAAAATGAAAGCGTCAGTGAAAATATAAACATTGTAGAAAGTAACAGCATTTTATCTCCGTGGGTTGGTTTATCTACAGAACAATCATTGTGATGTTTAATTCACCACTCTGTTTTCGTGTTTCAGAAGGCTACCCGGGAACGCTCGTCAGAGTAAGTGGCTTTTATCTAAAGGTGTGTTTGATGTTTTGGTTTGATCGCGCAGCCGGGGTGCTAGTAAGGGCTCGTCAATGCCGGGTAAATTATGAAAACACAAATGCCAGGACATACGCCCTGGCATGGCACAAGAAAGGAGAGATTAGGGCGACGTTATACTTGCGGCATATCGTTGTGCGGCAGCAATCGCCCTGTCGTCAAAAATATACTGTTCAAAATGATGGCTCGCATCGGTGACGCGATATATTTTCCACTTACCGTCTTCATTGCGCAGATACACGTTTAACTGCAGCTTCTGCTCATGACCCACACCCAGCTCGACGTTAACAAGTTTTCCGGACGCAGAGTTTATCGCGTTGCTTACGCTTAGGTCAGGGATCCACTCCGCGGCATAGTCTTGCGTATAGGTAAAATAGTCGGAACCGATAATTTCCTGCTCATAGAGAGAGAAAATTCTCTGCAGTCGGAAGAGCGTGTCTCGCGCGATATACTCACGCATTTTTGGGGAATCGAGATTATCTTCTTTGCTGTCTGTAACGAAAGCCGTGAGGTAAAACGTATAAAAGTCATGAGTGCGTTTTTCCGGCGTATCCATCTGTGTTGCACATCCTGTCAGTAACAGGCACATCAAAAGAACGTTACGCATCAGCTTTTCCTGTAAATTTTGTAAGCAGGGCGTGCGGAGCGATATCCCGGACCACCCCACATATCTCTTTGTCTGAAATCAGAGTACCAGGTTGTACCGTCATAAATCGCCATGTGACCTACCGGATTTTCTCCCTGCCATAGTCTTTTGCATTGGGTGCATTTCCAATATCCACGCCACCTGCTCGTATTGCCTTGCGAGTAAATTCACCACAGCGTTTTTGCGATGAAATGCCGGCACTCTGGCGTGCATGCAGGGCCGCAGCGTGTTTGTTCCATGCCATGTGTTAACTCCTGTTGTATATGAAATCGTCACTAAACAACGGGATCTTCAATTCGGTTAGGCAAATAATGTTATTAAAAAATTATATATTTCATATGGTTATATATTTTTAGGTTTCATTCTCTTGCTTGATGATATGCGGTAGATACGCTGATTTTGCAACGGAAATAGAAGGTTTACATCGCCAGGTAAGTAAAATACCATACCCCCCTATAGTATCAGGAGAGCGTATGCCGCATTCACCCGAAGACAAAAAACGTATTCTTACTCGCGTCCGCCGCATTCGGGGCCAGGTTGATGCCCTTGAACGCGCGCTGGAGTCGGGCGACCCCTGTCTGGCCATCCTGCAGCAAATCGCCGCCGTGCGCGGGGCTGCCAATGGCCTGATGGGCGAAATGGTTGAAATTCACCTCAAAGATGAGCTGGTGACGGGGGAAACCACGCCGGATCAGCGAGCCGTACGCATGGCGGAAGTCGGCCATTTGCTGCGCTCTTATCTAAAATAAACCCACACACCTGACAAAAAGGGAAGACATGATGAAATCTCGCGCAGCAGTTGCATTTGGTCCCGGCCAGCCGCTGAAAATCGTTGAAATCGACGTAGCACCGCCGAAAAAAGGCGAAGTGCTGATCAAAATCACCCATACCGGCGTGTGCCATACCGATGCGTTTACCCTCTCCGGTGACGATCCGGAAGGCGTCTTCCCGGCGGTGCTGGGTCATGAAGGCGGCGGGATTGTGGTGGAAGTGGGCGAGGGCGTGACCAGCCTGAAGCCTGGCGATCACGTTATCCCTCTGTACACCGCGGAGTGCGGCGAGTGTAAGTTCTGTAAATCCGGTAAAACTAACCTCTGCCAGGCGGTTCGCGCCACTCAGGGGAAAGGGCTGATGCCGGACGGTACCACCCGTTTCTCCTATAACGGCGAGCCCGTTTATCACTACATGGGCACCAGCACCTTCAGCGAATATACCGTTTGTGCGGAGATCTCGCTGGCGAAGGTAAACCCGCAGGCGCCGCTGGATAAAGTCTGCCTGCTGGGCTGCGGCGTGACCACCGGCATTGGCGCGGTGCATAACACGGCAAAAGTCAAAGAGGGCGACACCGTAGCGGTGTTCGGTCTCGGCGGCATTGGTCTGGCGGTGATTCAGGGCGCGGTGCAGGCGAAAGCCGGTCGTATCATCGCGGTCGACACCAACCCGGAGAAATTCAGGCTGGCGGGTGAAATGGGCGCGACCGATTTCGTTAACCCGAAAGATCACGAAAAACCGATTCAGGACGTCATTGTTGAGATGACCGACGGCGGCGTTGACTTCAGCTTCGAATGTATCGGCAACGTGAACGTGATGCGTTCCGCACTCGAATGCTGCCACAAAGGCTGGGGCGAGAGCATCATCATTGGCGTGGCCGGCGCGGGCCAGGAGATTAAAACCCGTCCGTTCCAGCTGGTCACCGGTCGCGTATGGCGCGGTTCCGCGTTTGGCGGCGTGAAGGGCCGTACCCAGCTTCCGGGTATGGTTGAGGATGCTATGGTCGGCAAGATTCAGCTCGATCCGTTCATTACCCACCGCTTGCCGCTGGAGCAGATCAACGACGCGTTCGATCTGATGCACGAAGGAAAATCCATCCGTACCGTCATTCATTTCGGCGACAAGTAACTCTTCTGCCAGCGGTTTTTCGCCGCTGGCGTTTCTTTAATAATCTTCTCTAAAGTGTGACCAGTGCGGCGTTTTTAGCCGTAATCTAAATCCCCACCGTGCCGATGACTATTTAACACGCATATTTTTACGCATCTTACCTACAAGAGAGTCGACGGTCATGGACAACACTACTTCGATGCAGGCGCAGCGCAAGCTGAGCTTCTTGCATCACATCAGGCTGGTTCCGCTGTTTTCCTCCATTCTCGGTGGCATTATTCTTCTGTTTGCCTTGAGCTCGGGTCTGGCGGGGTATTTCCTGCTGCAGGCCGATAACGATCAGCAGGATGTCACGTCCGAAATTCAGGTGCGTATGGGGCTGTCGAACAGCTCAAACCATCTTCGTACCGCGCGTATCAATATGATCCACGCCGGGGCGGCAAGCCGTATCGCGGAGATGGAGGCCATGAAGCAGAACATCCGCGAGGCGGAAACACGAATTAAGCAGTCCCAGGAGAGCTTTACCGCCTATATGAATCGTTCCGTGCGTAGCCCGGCGGACGAAGCGCTGGATGCGGACCTGAAGGCACGCTACGACGCCTATATCGCGGGCCTGCAGCCGATGGTCAAATTTGCCAAAAACGGCATGTTCGAGGCGATCATCAACCACGAAAATGAAACGGCGCGTCCGCTGGATGACGCTTACAACGCCGTTCTGCTGAAGGCGATTAAGATCCGTACCGACCGCGCCAATGCGCTGACGGCGCAGGCGCACAGCCGCACGCAGCTGGGCCTGATGTTTATGGTGGGCGCGTTTGCGCTGGCGCTGGTGCTGACGGCGATGACCTTTGTCGTGCTGCGCCGCACGGTAATCAATCCTTTGCAGCGTGCAGCGAAACGTATCGAGAATATCGCCAAAGGCGACCTGACGATGCCGGACGACGTGGCCGGGCGCAGCGAAATTGGCCGCCTGACGCGCGATCTGCAAACCATGCAGCACTCGCTTGAAAACACGGTGGGCACCGTACGTCAGGGGGCGGAGGAGATCTACCGCGGCACCAGCGAGATTTCTGCCGGTAACACCGATCTCTCTTCGCGTACCGAACAGCAGGCCGCCGCCATTGAGCAAACCGCCGCAAGCATGGAACAACTCACCGCGACGGTGAAACAGAACGCTGATAACGCCCATCATGCCAGCAAGCTGGCGGAAGATGCCTCCGGGAAAGCCAGCCGCGGCGGCCAGATGGTCTCCGGCGTGGTCAAAACCATGGGCAATATCTCCACCAGTTCGAAAAAGATCTCTGAGATCACTGCTGTTATCAACAGCATTGCGTTCCAGACCAATATCCTGGCGCTTAACGCGGCGGTAGAAGCGGCGCGGGCGGGCGAGCAGGGGCGCGGGTTTGCCGTGGTGGCAAGCGAAGTCCGAACCCTTGCAAGCCGCAGTGCGAATGCCGCAAAAGAGATCGAAAGCCTGATTAACGAATCGGTCTCGCTGATCGACCAGGGCTCCGGTGAGGTTGTGGCTGCCGGTAACACCATGAATGAAATCGTCGAAGCGGTTAAACGCGTGACCGACATCATGCTGGAGATTGCCGCCGCGTCCGATGAGCAGAGTCGCGGTATTGTGCAGGTGAGCCAGGCGATTTCTGAGATGGATAAAGTGACCCAGCAGAACGCCTCGCTGGTGGAAGAAGCCTCCGCCGCAGCTGCGTCTCTGGAAGAACAGGGCGCGCGTCTGACCGAGGCGGTCGGGGCGTTTCGTCTGAGTGGTGCAAAGTCGGGCCGCGCGGTGACGTCTGCGCCAGTGGCGAAGAACGCACCGCTGCGTCCGGCGACGACGGTTTCCGGGGATAACTGGGAGACGTTCTGAGTCGTCACCGGGCAAAAAAAGGGACCTTTCGGTCCCTTTTTCACATCTTATTGCTTATCGGGTAATGCGTACGCGATAACGTAATCACCGCGATCCGGTGACTGGCGAGCGCCTCCGGCGTTGATGATGATGTACTGCTTGCCGGTTTTCGGCGACACATAGGTCATCGGGCCGGACTGGCTGCCGACCGGCAGACGGTCTTTCCAGATCTCTTTCCCGGTGGCGGTATCAAACGCGCGCAGGTAGAAATCCTGCGTGCCGGCGAAGAACAGCAGACCGGACTGGGTGGAGAGCGATGCGCCAAGCGTTGGCATACCGATCGGGATTGGCATGTGCATGCGAATGCCCAGCGGCCCGGTATCTTCCACCGTGCCGACAGGGACCTGCCACACCAGCTTGCCGGTTTTCAGGTCAACGGCAGACATGGTGCCAAACGGCGGCTTCTGGCACGGAATGCCCAGCGGTGACAGGAAGCGTTCGCGCATCGCGCCGAACGGGGTGCCGTCCATCGGTACGATGCCCATCTCGATGCCGCTGGCGTTTTTCGCCACGTTAGCGCGCGGCACCATGTAGTTTGCCAGGCCCAGGCGCATATCGTTGACGAACATCAGGCTGTTGTTCGGGTCAACGGAGACGCTGCCCCAGTTCATCCCGCCGAGAGAGCCAGGGAACTGCAGGGAACGGTCGAGACCCGGCGGGGTGAAGACGCCCTGATGACGCATCTCTTTAAACTGAATGCGGCACAGCAGCAGGTCGACAGGCGTCGCCCCCCACATGTCGGATTCGGTCAGCGTCTGGTTGCCAATCATCGGCATGCCAACGGAATACGGCTGGGTCGGAGAGTAGCGTTCACCCTCAACGTTACCCGCCGGAACGGGACGTTCTTCTACCTTCGCCACCGGCTTGCCGGTTTCGCGGTTAAGCATGAAGATCATGCCCTGCTTGCTGGTCTGCACCAGCACGGGCGTGGTACCGCCCTTACCGTCGGGCAGGTCGTACAGCAGCGGCTGGGAAGGCAGGTCAAAGTCCCACAGGTCGTGGTGGGTTGTCTGGAAATGCCAGCGCATCTGACCGGTGGTCGCGTCGACGGCGACGATGGAGGAACTGTACTTATCGTCCAGCGCGGTACGTTCGCCCGCCCAGAAGTCCGGGGTGGCGTTGCCGGTTGGCAGGTAGATCAGGTTCAGCTTAGCGTCGTAGGACATCGCTGACCAGACGTTCGGCGTGCCGCGCGTGTAGGTTTGGCCTTCCGGCGGCAGGCCGGTCAGGTTCGGATTACCCGGATCCCACGCCCACGCCAGCTTACCGGTGTGCACGTCGTAGGCGCGCACCACGCCCGGCGGTTCGCCGGTGGAGAAGTTATCCGCGACGCGACCGCCGACGACGACAACATTGCCTGCGACCAGCGGCGTAGAGGTCTGCTGATAATACCCGGGCTTGATTTCGCCCATGCCGACGCTCAGATCCACGGTGCCATGGTCGCCGAAGTCTTCGCAGACCTTGCCGTCATCCGCGTTGATGGCAATCAGGCGGGCGTCGGTGGTCGGCAGGAACAGGCGGCGAGGGCATGCCGCAGGCTGTGTCTCTGTCTGTGACGTTGTCACGCTGGAATGGTCTTCAAAATAGCCCAGACCGCGGCAGCGCTGCCAGTTAGGCGCCGTGGCTTTGGAATCGTAGCGCCATTTTTCTTTGCCGGAATCCACGTCCAGCGCCAGCACTTTACTGTACGGGGTACAGACGTACAGCGTGTCGCCAATCTGCAATGGCGTGTTCTGATCTTCCGCGCCGGAGCCGTTGCTCTGTGGAATATCGCCGGTGTGCGCAACCCAGGCGACTTTCAGATCGCGGACGTTTTGCTTGTTAATCTGGTCCAGCGCGGCGAAACGGTCGCCGTGGGTGGTATTGCCCCAGTGCTCCCAGTTCTTTTGCTGCTCACCGGGTGCGACGGGTTTCACCGGAACGGGCTCGTTCGCGGCCACGAGGGTTTGTGGCTTAAACATCCAGCCCAGGCTCACCAGCATTGCCACCGCGAGCACGGCCGCGACGCCAAAAGCGGGCGCCTTGTTCGCGGCGCTGTGGTTCGCCGCGCGCAGGAAAGGCCAGACGATGGCGCAGAGGAAGGCCAGTACGGTAAAGGTAAACAGGCGAGAGAAGAGCGGCCAGAAATCCCAGCCCGCATCGCCTACCGCCCAGAACAGCGAGGCAATAAACGCGATGCCGTAAAGCAGGATCCCGCTGCTGCGATTGAGGAAAATCAGGATCGCGGCAATCACCATCACCACGCCCATTATCAGGAAGTATCCACTTCCGCCTACGGTGACGAGCTTAAAGCCCAGCCCGCCGACTGCCAGACCGATGAGCAACATCAGTCCGGCAAGGAGCCACTGCAGGATACGCGGTATCCCACGTGGCGCGCTGCCAAATGCCATTTCTGTCTCCTTAAGATCCCCCCGTCGTGCTGGGTGTGTACCAGTTGGGTAATAAATACGGAGGGAAGAATGATTAATACGGGTGAATTCGGTGTTGAAAAATGATTTGCGAACCATTTGGTGAATTCGGCGCTATGATAAAACTGTTAAATTGTTTTACGCAATTGTTAATGGATTATTCCGCATTAATTGATTAGGGCGCAGGAAATGAGGTCGGATGGAACAGCTTGCTCGCCCTATCGGGGCTGCAGGATCCCCCTGTAATTTCTCTACATGAAGCGATGAATGTTGCTTTAGGAAAATGAATGGCTTATAGCGACGCCCTGGTCCGGCTGTAAATCGCTGAGGCGTTTGCCTTCCGGCCGGGGCGAGGCGCAGGGATGCGCCGAGAGGGCGGGCTTTACAGGGATGTTACCTCCGCCCGTCCCCGATAAGCCGGAAGGAATAAGCCGAAGGGACCGCGAAGCGGCGATTTACCGCCGGGAGCCCGGGTCGCCAGGGTGGTGGCGATTGAGCCACCCTGGCACGTTCACAGGCCATGTCGTTACAGAGTAGCAAAGAATATAAAGTGAACGGAATGACCACCAGAGCCGTATGTTCCCCCCTCACCCCAGCCCTCTCCCTCCAGGGAGAGGGGGCCGTCTGTGCATGCATTATTTTATGGCGAACCCTCAGCCTTTCAGAAAGGGTTAGGGTGAAGGGAGAAAAGTGTCAGACCGGCATGGATTTACGGATAGCGCTCAGCAGCGTCTGCGCGCCCGTTGAAAGCGGCGAGTCTACGCGGGTCAAAATGCCGATAGGTTCACCGGGGCCGGGGGAGGTAATCGGCAGGGCGATCAGCGTTCCCTGACGTAAATCATCTTTCACCGCACCGGAGGGGACGAACCAGACGTAGTCATAATCCAGCGTAAGCTGCCGCGAAAGCGAGGCCGACAGCGTTTCGATACATCCTGAGGGCAGCGTACACCCCTGCATTTGCAGCAAGGTTTCGGCGGTCTGGCGGGGAACGGTCCCTTTAGGGCAAACCACTACCGGCCACTCCATCACGCGGCTTAACGTGACCGTGTCCTGCAGCAGGGGGTGATTGGGACGAACCACCAGCTTCAGGGACTCCAGGAACAGCAGTTCATAGTTGAGGCCGCCCATCAGCTCAGGGTCGGACATGCGACCGATTCCGAGATCCAGTTCGCCCGATTTCAGCCCCGCGAGCAGCATGGTGTTATTCATGGTGGCAACCTGAATCGTGGTATGCCGCTGCTGCTTGTGGAACTGGCCGATAACGGGCGGAAGGATGCCCAGCGCCGCGGTAGGCAAAGCACCCACGCGCACCACCTCACTGGATTGCTCTTCTTTTCGGTGCAGGGACTGGCCTGCGGTATTGAGCGCATCCAGCACTTTCACGGCGTGCGTGAGGAACTGTTCGCCCACGATGGTAAGCTGCGCCCCCAGCCGGCCGCGGTCAAAAAGACGGGCGCCGGTCAGCTGTTCCAGCTCGTTGAGGGTTTTTGAGAGCGCAGGCTGGCTCAGGTTGAGAGTTTCAGCCGCACGCCCCAGCGTTCCCTGTTGAGCGACGGCCACAAATGTATGCAAATGGCGCAAGCGTATGCGCTGACTGAACAGACCATTTTTTTCCATAGGCGATGTTAAAAACAGAGCGATGCGGGTGACAAGTTAAGTTGTTTAATTTTGATAACCTGATAGCAAAATATTTTTAACATTTGATCTGTTTGAGTTACAACATGTTTTTTGGCGGGGGAATAAAAGCGAACATCCTTGTTCATTTATTGCTCATTGCGGAGGGGTATCGTTTACCGGTTTAGATCACGCCGTCACCGCCATCGGAACACCACACCTGGCCGGACGTAAATGAACATTCATCCGAGGCCAGCGTGACGTACAGCGGGGCAATCTCGACGGGCTGGCCCGGACGTCCCAGCGGGGTGTCGCCGCCGAACTCCTTCACTTTTTCCATCGGCTGCCCGCCGCTGGACTGCAGTACCGTCCAGTAAGGGCCAGGAGCAACCGCGTTGACGCGAATGCCTTTCGGACCCAGCTGTTTGGCTAAGGATTTGGTGAATACCGCCAGACAGGCTTTCGTCTGGGCGTAGTCCAGCAGCACGGGGCTGGGCTTCACCGCCTGAACGGAGGAGGTATTAATGATAACGGACGACGCTTTCAGGTGGCGCAGCGCCGCCTTGGTGATCCAGAACGGAGCGTAAACGTTGGTTTTAAACGTTGCGTCAAAATCTTCCGTGGTCAGTTCTTCAAGCGATTCACGGAACTGCTGACGGCCGGCGTTGTTGACCAGAATGTCCAGCCCGCCCAGTTTCGACACGGCTTCTTCGACCAGATTCTGACAGAAGGTTTCGTCCCGGACGTCCCCCGGCAGCGCGATAGCCTTGCGACCTTCGGCTTCAATCAGGTCGATGACCTCAGAGGCGTCTTTTTCCTCTTCAGGCAGGTAGTTAATGGCAACGTCAGCGCCTTCACGAGCATAGGCGATAGCGACCGCGCGACCAATGCCGGAGTCTCCGCCGGTAATCAGCGCTTTTTTGCCGGCCAGGCGGCCATGCCCTTTATAGCTTTGTTCCCCGTGGTCGGGTACGGGCTGCATTTCTGATGCCAGTCCCGGCGGCGTTTGCGGCTGTTCCGGGAACGGGGGTTGCGGGTAAGCGTTCGTACGTTGTTTAGTATCACTCATAGCTGACTCCTTAAGCCAAGGGGTGAGATTTGATGGATAACTGCAGCGTTAACGCTTCGCTGAATTATTTCTGCAAACGATCGACACGGACGACGGCAGGAGATGATTTTTTATCAAGCGAACCGTTGATACTAATCATCTGGTCGGGTTTTACCGTTCTGCCGTCGAAGACTGCCTGGGGAATAATAACGTCGATTTTTCCGGTTTTATCCTGAAATACAAACTTATCGCCGCTACCGTCAATAAGATTACCGCGTAATGAAATTGTCGCGCCATCATGCAATTCTTTTGCCTGCTTGATGGTCATAATACGCGCGTCGTCGGTACCGCGATATCCGCTATCAAGCGCGTGGGGAGGCGGCGGCGCTTCGCCTTTTTGTAAACCCCCGTTATTATCTGCCCATGCGGCCGGAACCAGAAATAACAATAAAGCGGAAATAAGTGATAATTTCATCCGATATCCTTCATTTTGCGTGTCTTGACTTATTAAGTATTGTTGCTATTCCTTTATGTGGCAAATGTGATAAGTCCTAAAAACATTCGCGTTAGAAATCAAAATTATCGGATAATAAGCGAAACGGTGACGATGGCCATGAAGCGTGAAAATGAAAAGTTACCCGGGATAGATGAGAGTTACCGTTTGCTGACGTTTGAATACGCGTTTCGTCAGGTGGGTTTTATTGTTCTGCTGGGTATTATCGTCGCGGCGATTGCCGGTCTGTTTTCCAGCGGAATCGTCAGCGACACGGTCAAAACGAATTCCGCTAAATCATTGACCATAGACTATGAACGCTTTGGACGACGGGAGACAGAGACGCGGATGGCGCTCGCGTTTCCGGTGCAGAGCGAGGGGAAGTATGTCCTTAGTATGACCAGCGAGAGCAGCGATGCGTATGAGCCCGGCAGCGTCTGGCCGCAGCCGGACGCTATGTTCAGCCGCGGGAAGACCCTCTTTTTTGTCTATAACAATCTGAAAAAAACAGACAGCTTCTCCGTGTTACTCTTCACGACACCTTCCAGAGCCGGTAAATGGAACACCGTCATCCGCGTCAACAGCGAGCCGGAAATTAACATCTGGCAATTTATTTACCCCTAGGAGGCTGATATGGATATGGTCTTTCGCGCGCTGGCTATTTATTTGTTTCTGGTGGTGGTATTTAAAGTGGCCGGGCGTCGCGCGCTGCTGCAGATGACCAGTTTCGATCTCATTCTGCTCTTGATAATTAGTGAAGCCACGCAGCAGGCGCTTCTCGGACAGGATTTTTCCGTTACCGGTGCGATGATTACCATTACCACGCTGGTGGTAGTAGATATTATTTTCGGACTAATGAAGAAGTATTTTTCGCCGGTGGAGAATATTCTGGATGGTACGCCGGTAATTCTGGTTGAAAACGGCGTGCCGCTAGCGGATAAGCTAAAAAAAGTCGACGTGTCCTGTGATGATATTCTGGTGTCAGCGCGTCAAAATAATGGCATTACGGAAATGAGCGACATTAAATATGCCATACTTGAGCGTAATGGGCATATTTCAATCATTCCTTTCGAGAAATAAGAGGCGGCAAGATGAGCAATCTTTTTCACGACAGCAATAATACCGTGGGTGAACTGACGAAAAAGCTGGCAAGCAAATTAACCGATCTCGGGCTTCGCTTAACCACCGCGGAATCCTGCACGGGCGGAAAGCTCTCGGTGGCGCTTTGCGCAGAGGAAAACACCGCCGAATTTTATGATGTTGGGCTTGTCGTGTTCAGCGATGAAGCTAAAGCGCGGATCCTCGGCGTGCGTCCCGAGACGCTTGAGCGGTTTACGGCCGTGAGCGAGCAGACGGTAACAGAAATGGCCGCCAGTATCCGCGACATCGCCCAGGCCGATATCAGCATCGCCATCAGCGGCTACGCGGGCCCGGAAGGGGGCGAGGACGGCACGGCGGCGGGGACGGTCTGCTTCGCGTGGAACATACGCGGCGAGACGAAGACCCGCACCGTGCTTTTCTCCGGTGACTGTCAGGATGTGGTCGAAAAAGCGGTGCATTACTCGCTGGCTGAGCTGGTGACAACCTTGTCGGACGGGAATAACGGATAAACTCAGGTGGAGGTTCTATGGCTGTCATAGTGATTACTGGCGGGACGGCGGGCGTGGGAAAAGCCACGGCGCTGCACTTTGCAAAGGCGGGTTACGACGTGGGGCTCATCGCCCGCGATGAAGCCAGCCTGCACTCGACCCAGGAGGAGCTACGGCGCTTTGGCGTTAATGCCCACGCCGTGCAGGCGGACGTCGCCGACAGCCAGGCGGTGGTGGATGCCGCTAACGAAATTGAGTATCGCCTCGGCGCGATTGATGTCTGGGTGAACAACGCCATGGGGGCCGTCCTGGCACCGTTTCGTACCCTCACGCCGGACGAGTTTCGGCGCGTGACTGAGGTGACGTACCTCGGCTACGTGAACGGCACTCGCGCCGCGCTCGAGCTAATGGTTCCGCGCGACAGGGGCGTAATAATCCAGGTGGGGTCCGCGCTGGCCTACCGTTCCATTCCGCTGCAGTCAGCCTACTGCGGTGCAAAAGCGGCGATCCGCGGGTTTACCGATGCGGTGCGTACCGAGCTGATGCATGAGAACAGCCGGGTTCAGCTTTCGATGGTCCAGATGCCGGGGCTCAATACCCCGCAGTTCGAATGGGCGAGGAATAAGTTCGCCTGGGCGATGCGCCCGGTGCCGCCGGTCTTTGAGCCTGAGGTGGCCGCCAGCGCCATCTTCAGGGTGGCGCAAAAACCGGTGCGCGAGCTGTGGGTAGGCAGCAGCACCATCCAGTCCATCGTCGGGCAATTTTTCTTCCCCGGTTTTCTTGACCGGCTGATGGTGAAAAAAGCGTGGGAAGGCCAGATGACCGACGATCTCAACGCGCCGGATCGTCGGGACTATCTCGACCAGCCGGTTAACGATCTGCATAAAATCCATGGCCGCTTTACTGACGAGGCGAAAACCCGCGCGCCGTCCGTCACCTCCGGCATGCCGGGTAAGGTGGCGCTGGGCGCCCTCGCGGTGGCGGGAATAGTGCTGACGCGTCTGATAACCCGCCGGAAACCGTAGTCAGCGCAGCGCGCTACGGTGCGTCCAGAACCAGCGATAGCCGTAGCCGCCAAGACTGAGCTGAACGGTTTTGCCGCAAATCAGCGCGTCATCGTAGCGCTTGTCCTCGAGACAGGCGGTCCAGGTGGCGTTGCGGATCCCTTTTGCGGTGAACTGCACCGGCTGGTCACTGAAGTTAACGAAGGTCAGGATGCTGCGCTCGTCGGTCTCGTAATAAAGCCCCAGCACCGCGTCATCATCGATTGTGATAATGCGAAAGGGCGCAACGGCAATTTCGGGGAACTCCGAGCGGGTAGTGGCAATATCGATGATCCGGTGCAGGAGCGAGTTGTGGTGAAGCAGCGAATCGGAGACGTTGACTTTCTGATAGCGGTAAGGGCCATGGTCGATAATCGGCGCGATAAATTTTTCCGGGTCGGCTGCAGAGAAACCGCCTCCTTGCGAACCTGCCCACTGCATCGGCGTGCGGACGGCATAACGCTCCTCCAGATCCAGGTCGTCACCCATGCCTATCTCGTCGCCGTAGCGCATCACCGGGACACCCGGCAGGGAAAACAGCACCGCATGGCAGAACGCCAGCCGCTTCCGATCGCCGTTGAGCATCGGGGCCAGGCGGCGGCGGATCCCGCGCTGATAGACGTTCATCTCCTCATCAGGGGCGAACGTGTCGAGGACAAACTGTTTGTCTTTCTGACTGATGCCTTCCAGATCCAGCTCGTCGTGGTTGCGCAGCCAGTTGGCAAAACAGCAGGAGTCAGGCGGGACGATCATCTTCTTCACCGCATTGCGCAGCGGGCGGGCGCTTTTGCGGGCCAGGCTGACGTAGAAATACTTGTTGAGCCAGAAGTTGAGCACCAGATTCAGGCGGTCGTTATTGCCGAAGTAGTCTTTATAGGCCTCAACGTCTACGTCAACTTCGCCCAGCAGGATCGCGTCCGGATTGCGCTCTTCGATAAGACGCCGCATATGTTCCAGGATCCACAGACCCTTTTTTTCATCACCATTTCCCGCCTGGGTGGTGAGGTGGGACGCGGCATCGAGGCGAAATCCCGACACGCCCAGCTTGAGCCAGAAGAGGATGATGTTTTCAATCTCTTTAAGCACTGCGGGCGAGGTGAGGTTCAGATCCGGCTCGTGGTGATAGAACATATGCCGGTAGTATTGTCCCGCCTCGTCGTCCCAGGTCCAGATGCTCTTTTCCACGCCGGGAAACATGGGGGGCGTATCGTCCTCGTCGTTATCCGACCAGAGGTAGTAATCACGATAGGGTGACGCCGGGTTGCGGCGGGCCTGCTGGAACCAGGGATGCGCGTCCGACGTGTGCTGGATCAGCAGCTCGATAATGACCTGCATGCCCAGCTCGCGGGCCTGTTCGATAAAGGCGATGATATCGGCCAGCTTTCCGAAGCGGGGATCCACCTGGAGGTGGTCGCTGACGTCGTAGCCTTCATCGAGAAAGGGCGTGAGGTAAAACGGGGTGATCCAGATGACCGTCGCCCCCATGCGGCGTATATAGCGCAGCTTGGCCGCGATCCCGGCGATGTCCCCGCAGCCATCGCCGTTCAAATCATAAAATAGCGCGGTATCAATCTGATAAATAATGGCTCGTGTATGCCAGTCCGTCATAGCGTTCCTCAGTGATAGCCTTCAGTATCCGACACTTTGCCCCGGAAGACGTAGTAGCTCCAGGCGGTGTACACCAGGATTACCGGAATAATCAGCAACGTGCCTACCAGCATAAACAGCTGGCTTGCTGGCGGGGCCGCGGCTTCCCACAGGGTGATGCGCGGCGGAATAATGTTCGGCCAGAGGCTGATGCCGAGCCCGCTAAACCCGAGGAAAATAAGCCCAAGCGTCAGCAGGAAGGGGCGGGAGTGGCTGGCCGGGTTGCGGGTGAGGCGCCAGATCAGCACGCTGAAAAGCCCGACCAGCAGCGGAACCGGCAGGAACCAGAAGAAGTTGGGCAGGGTAAACCAGCGGTCGGCCACGTACTGCCAGCCGAGCGGCGTCCAGATGCTCACCACGGCGATGACGACCATCAGCGCCAGCAGCACGTGGCGGGTCAGATCGCGCATGCGGGCCTGCAGCGCGCCTTCACTTTTCATAATGAGCCAGGTGGTGCCCAGCAGCGTGTAGGCCACAACCAGCCCGATACCGCAGAAGAGGTTAAAGGGGGTGAGCCAGTCAAGCGCCGAGCCGACGAAACGCCGCCCCTCAACGTCGAAGCCGTTAATCACGGCGCCCACCACCACGCCCTGGCTGAAGGTGGCGAGCAGAGAGCCGCCGGCAAAGGAGTAGTCCCAGAATTTGCGGTGCGACGGCGTGGCTTTGAAGCGGAACTCAAAGGCGACGCCGCGAAAGATGAGGCCGATCAGCATCGCGGTGAGGGGAATGGTGAGCGCATCAATAATGACCGCATAGGCCAGCGGAAACGCGCCGAACAGGCCCGCGCCGCCGAGCACCAGCCAGGTCTCGTTGCCGTCCCAGACCGGCGCCACGCTGTTGACCATCACATCGCGCTCCTTCGCATCGCCCACGAAGTTAAACAGCAGGCCGATGCCTAAATCAAAGCCATCCATAATGATGTACATCAGCGTGGCAAAGACGATGATGGCAAACCAGATAACTGAGATATCGACGCCCATCAGGTTCTCTCCTGTTCAGGAACAGACTCAGCGGCAGACAGCGGACGGGCGGGTGTGCCCGAGGTGTTTGACGTCAGCGTATCGACAGGCTGCGGTCCTTTTTTAATCAGCCGGATGAGGTAAACATAGCCCACCCCAAACACCGACGAGTAAACGACGAAGAACGCCAGCAGGCTGATGCTCATCTGCAGGGTGCTGTGCAGCGATACCGCGTCGATGGTGCGCAGATAGCCGTAGACCACCCACGGCTGGCGGCCCACCTCTGTGGTCACCCAGCCGGCGAGCAGCGCCAGCAGCCCGGCAGGCCCCATGCAGAGGGCAAACCAGTGGAACGGGCGAGAGTGGAAAAGTCGATGACGATAGCGCAGCCAGACGCTAATCAGCCCGAGGGTAATCATCAGCAGCCCCATCCCGACCATGACGCGGAACGACCAGAAGACGATGGTCGAATTAGGGCGATCTTCTTTCGGAAAATCCTTGAGCGCCGGGACCTGCTTATCCAGACTGTGGGTCAGGATAAGGCTGCCAAGCGCGGGGATCTCCAGACCGTATTTGGTGCGCTCCTCCTCCATATCCGGCAGGCCAAACAGCAGAAGTGGGGTGGCCTCGCCCGGCGGATTTTCCCAGTGTCCCTCAATGGCGGCAATTTTGGCCGGCTGATGCTCAAGCGTGTTCAGGCCGTGCATATCGCCTACGACCGCCTGGATGGGGGCGACCAGCAGCGCCATCCACATCGCCATGGAAAACATGGTGCGGACGGCGGGGGTATCGTTACCGCGCAGCAGGTGCCATGCGCCCGACGCGCCAACAAACAGCGCGCTGCTCAGAAACGCGGCGATAGCCATATGAATCAGGCGGTAAGGGAAAGAGGGATTAAAGACGATCGCCAGCCAGTCCTGCGGGATAACCTGTCCGTTCTCGATAGTGAAGCCCTGCGGCGTATGCATCCAGCTGTTGGACGCGAGGATCCAGAAGGTCGACATCAGCGTGCCGAGCGCCACCATGCAGGTCGAAAAGAAATGCAGGCCCGGGCCGACCTTATTCCAGCCGAACATCATGACGCCAAGGAAACCGGCTTCAAGGAAGAAGGCGGTTAACACTTCATAGGTCAGAAGAGGGCCGGTAATACTGCCCGCGAACTGTGAGAACCCGCTCCAGTTGGTGCCAAACTGGTACGCCATGACCAGGCCGGAAACGACACCCATCCCGAAGTTAACGGCAAATATCTTGAGCCAGAAATGGTACAACGATCGCCAGACGTCGTTTTTGGTGCGCAGCCACATGCCCTCCAGCACCACCAGATAGCTGGCGAGGCCGATGGTGATCGCAGGAAAAAGGATATGAAACGAGACGGTAAAAGCGAACTGAATTCTGGCCAGATGGAACGCGTCGAGTTCGAACATGGTCCGTACCTCTGAAACGATGGGGCACGAGAATTGCCGGGCAGTTTATGGCTGCCCGGCAAAACCGATTACGGTTTAGTCTTACCGGCACCCAGCTCGGCACCGGTCAGCGGGTCAGAATGTGGATCGGACTTCGTGCGGGCAGACATCGCCTTGACCAGGGTTGCCTGTTCGGTCGTGAGCGTGACGCTTGCGCTGCCATCGCCGCCGTCAACCGCAGGCTGGGGGGACTCAACGTAATCGAAATGTTTATCGCTGTTCCAGCTTCCGCGAACCTCTCCACCTTCAGACATATTGTAGTACTTGTTAGTGAATTCCTCGATTGGCGGCAATTTTCCCGGTGGGAAATTATTACGGATGGACTGCAGCGCCTTCTCAAAGGAGAGCTGGTGCGCCGCCTCGCGCGTCATCAGAAAAGCCAGGGCATCCTTTACGCCGGGATCGTCGGTCACGTTGATCAGCCGTTCATAGATGATTTTCGCTCTGGCCTCGGCTGCCACGTTTGAGCGCAGGTCGGCCGTTGGCTCGCCGATGGTATCGACATAGGCCGCCGTCCAGGGCACGCCCGCCGAGTTAGTGAGCGGGGTGCCGCCACCGTAGAGCAGGGAGGTGATGTGGCTGTCATTGCCGTTTTCGGTCATGGACCGATACAGCTCGGCCTCGTTTTCCACCCCTTCCGCCAGCGCGCCTTTGGCACCTTTATTCAGCATGCCGACCAGGGTACCGATGATTTCGAGGTGGCTTAGCTCCTCGGTCGCGATATCCATCAGCATATCTTTACGGCCCGGATCGTCATCGCTCAATCCTTGCGTAAAGTACCGGCAGGCGGCAGCCAGTTCGCCCTGAGGCCCACCGAACTGTTCCAGTAAAAGGTTGGCGAGGCCAGGGTTCGGTTCGGCAACGCGAACCGTGTATTGCAGCTGTTTGACGTGTCGGAACATGGCGATTCTCCCGGATTATTTTTTTGCTTCGACGCCCGATGCGTCTGAACGCAGCAGGAACTGTTCCGTGGTCTGCGGAATATGGCGAATTAGCCAGTCGGCCATTTCGCGTTCTTCCGCCAGAATCGTCTCGATGGCAGGCACCGAGGCCGTGTCGCCTGCTTTCTTAGCCGCCGCGAGCAGGGAGGTATAACAGGCTATTTCAAACTGTTCGAAAACATAGCCGCTAATCGAACCCTTCACGATCTCATCCGACGGGAACATGCCGCCGATGGACTGGCCGAGCGCCGCCATTTTGCTCATCGAATCTTTTAAAACCGAACGAGAAATATCATTACGGTCGAGGATTTCTTCCAGCAATGTAATTTGCCGTTTTGTCTCATTAATATGCTGCTCAATTCTGGCGCGAACATCAGGATAATTATCGATACGGCTGGCCATGGATTCCAGCATAGATTCGGCTTGCTTTTCCATCGCATGGGCATCGCGTAGCCAGTCATGGTAGTGTTCTACGTGATTCATCATTGTATCCTCATTAGGGGTTCGCTTATTTGGTCTCACTTTCAGCAGCCTGATCGGCACGCGCGGCACTGTAGCCAGATAAATGGCCGACAATATTGGCGTAAATGCTGATGATAATGACCCATAGCACGCTGTTCTTCCACCAAATCACGGAAGGAATGGCGAGAATGAACCATATTATGGCTGCCGCTAAATGGCACCGTTTAATTGTCCTGGGACTGATGCTCATTTTATTTAACCTGTATTATTGCGTCATTTCTGCGCTTTTTGGTTAATATTTCCTACGGCCAGGTCGGTGAGTTTAAGGTCAGTCTCTTTTTCTTCTTCCAGCGTTTCGGCAAGAAGCTTAACGGCTTTTTTATAGCCCAGTTGTTCAGCTAGTGTTGCAAGGGTACCGTAGCTGGCAATTTCGTAATGCTCGACTTTTTGCGCGGCGGCAATAAGTGCGGCATCACGTACTTCATTTTTTTCCGTGCTTTCGATGACTTCGTTGGCTTCTTCAATTAAGCCTTCCATCGCCACGCACTTCATGCGCTTAAGCTTGATACCGTCTTCCTGCTCGACGATCTGGTCGATACGTTCGATCTGACCCTGCGTCTCCTCAAGGTGTGCGGTAAAAGCGGCGCTCAGCTTCTCGCTGGAGGCGGCGCGGGCAAGTTTGCTTAACGCACGGGTAAGCTGCTTTTCTGCGCTGTAGGTATCCGAGAGAAGATGAATAAAGACATCCTCGACGCTTTTCATATTCATAATAATTACGCTCCGGTAAAATAAAGAAAGGGTACTGCGAGCTTTTCAGCCCGCAGCATGCTCTCTGGTTTTATTAAAAGAGTATTAAATAAGATCAGGAGTTATCAGATTTACGGCCTCCGCCGTGACTGTTCTGTCCTCCTTTCTTACCCGCTTCAGATGCGCGTTGCGGATCGTTTTTAAAGTTCCCACCGCTATGCTGGCCACCTTTACGTCCAGCTTCTGATGCTTTTTCACGGTCTTCAGCGAAATTACCGGAACCACCACGATGCTCTGCCATATTAAACCTCATATTCATATATTGGTTATGTCAGTACGATACGAAAATATTCCGTATCACTCGTCGTTCGAGTAATAACTCTAGTCGCTGTGCGTCATCCGTCAAATGCGTTTTTCTATTTGCGGTTGCGTTATTTTTAAATATTTGTAAATTTGCGCTTCGCTTAAAAAGGAAATATGGATAGACAGGAAGGACTTGTAAACAACCATTCAGATTAATCCTAACTTCGAGCTAAAAATTTGAAAGAAGAGGATAAAAATAATGGCGTACTCGAATTGGTTAATTTGCACTCAGAAGAGAGCCAAAAAATACTCCTTTATAGATAGAAAGCGGAACCCTAAATAATTATAAGGAAAATCCTGGATAAAAGCGTTCAGGCTGAAAGGGCGGTTCCGTTCGGCGCTGTTCAGGGGCCTGATAGCACACGGTTTGACCACTGTCGTCTTAAGATCACAATTCAGAAATTCTTCCCCCCGGAAGGAACGGGTTTCTCTACACTCCAGGTAATATTCACTGGAGGCATGACATCATGGCGAACACCATCACGGCTGATGACATTCGGGAACACTTTTCGCAGGCTATGTCGGCGATGTACCAGCAGGAAGTTCCGCAGTACGGCACCTTGCTTGAACTGGTTGCGGACGTAAACCTGGCGGTTCTGGAAAATAATCCACTATTACATGAACAACTGGCTAACGCCGATGAGCTTGCGCGCCTGAACGTGGAGCGTCACGGGGCGATCCGCGTCGGCACGGCACAGGAACTTTCAACCCTGCGCCGTATGTTTGCCATTATGGGCATGTACCCGGTCAGCTATTACGATCTCTCTCAGGCGGGGGTGCCCGTCCACTCAACGGCGTTTCGTCCGATAGAGGATGCGGCGCTGTGCCGTAATCCGTTTCGTATCTTTACCTCGCTGTTGCGTCTTGAGCTGATTGAAAACGTCGCGCTGCGCGAGCGGGCCGCGGAGATCCTGTCTCACCGCAACATCTTCACCCCGCGCTGCCTGGAACTGATCGACCTCCACGAGTCGGAAGGGCAGTTTACTGACGCACAGGCCCATGAGTTTGTGCAGGAAGCGTTAGAAACCTTCCGCTGGCACCGCCATGCGACGGTCGATCAGGAAACCTATCTGGCGCTGCACAACGAGCACCGTCTGATTGCCGACGTGGTCTGCTTCCCGGGCTGCCATATTAACCACCTCACGCCGCGCACGCTGGACATTGACCGGGTGCAGGAGCTGATGCCGAAGTACGGTATCGAGCCAAAAATTCTGATCGAAGGTCCGCCGCGTCGCGAGGTGCCCGTCTTATTGCGTCAAACCAGCTTCAAGGCGCTGGAAGAGCCGGTCCTGTTTGCCGGTGAACATAAAGGCACCCACACCGCGCGCTTCGGTGAGATTGAACAGCGCGGCGTGGCGCTGACCCCGAAAGGCCGTGAACTGTACGATAGCCTCCTCGCTCAGGCCGGTACCGGAAAAGATAACCTGACCCATCAGCTGCATCTGCGGGAGATCTTTAGCGCCTTCCCGGACAGCGAAATGCTCATGCGCCGTCAGGAGCTGGCTTATTTCCGCTACCGCCTGACGCCAGCCGGGGAAGCGCATCGGCATGCGTTTCGTCCGGGAGACGATCCGCAGCCGCTGATCGAGCGCGGATGGGTGGTTGCCCAGCCGATCACCTACGAAGATTTCCTCCCGGTCAGCGCCGCGGGGATTTTCCAGTCCAACCTCGGGAACGAAACCCAGGCCCGCAGCCACGGTAACGCCAGCCGCGATGCGTTTGAAGACGCGCTGGGATGCCCGGTGTATGACGAGTTTACGCTCTACCAGGAGGCTGAAACGCGCAGCAAACAGCGTTGCGGTTTGCTCTGAAATCGTTACTCTGCTGGGGTGTGATGGAAAAATAAAGGTCGTTATGCAAAATCCTTCCGCCCCTGTGGTTGAAACGCGCCAGGGCGCACTGTCTGGTTTAACCGACGAAAACGTCCACGTCTGGTGCGGTATTCCCTACGCCGCGCCGCCCGTGGGGGAGTGGCGCTGGCGCTCGCCCCGGCCGCCTGAACGCTGGGATGGGCTGCGCGAGGCCACGGCATTCTCGCCCTCAAGCTGGCAAAGCAGCGAGTATTGTCACGAGCTCGGCGGCGGCGATCCGGGCCAGTTTTCCGAAGATTGCCTCTACCTTAACGTCTGGTCTCCCGCAGAGCGGGCCGGGCCGCTTCCGGTTATGGTCTGGCTGCACGGAGGCGGGTTTACGATTGGTGCTGGTGGCTTACCGCCGTATAACGGCAAAGGGCTGGCCACGCGCGGCGTGGTTGTGGTCACGATTAACTACCGTCTCGGCCATCTCGGCTTTTTCGCCCATCCCGCGCTGGAAGGCGAGGAAGGGCGCGCGGTGCATAATTTTGCCCTGCTGGATCAGATCGCCGCGCTCGAATGGGTGCGGGAGAACATCGCCGGGTTTGGCGGCGATCCCGCCAATGTGACCCTGTTTGGCGAATCCGCTGGCGCGCGCAGCGTGCTCTCGCTGCTGGCCTCTCCGCTGGCAGCAGGATTATTCCACAAGGCGATTGTGCAAAGCGGATACACCTTGCCGGACACGCCGCGCGAGCAGGCGCTGCAAAAAGGGGAAGCGCTGGCCGCCCATTTCGGGCTGGAAAATGCGACCGCCGGGCAGCTGCGCGCCATTCCGCCCGAGGCGTTCTGGCCGCTCACCGCGCCGCTGAACGTCGCCCCGGCGCCTATCGCTGGAGATTGTGTTCTGCCGGAAGCCATGCTGGACGTCTTTTTCGCTGCCCGTCAGCATCCGGTGCCGGTAATGATTGGCTCCAACAGCGATGAAGCCAGCGTGATGGCGGTGTTTGGCATCGATCTCGCCGGACAAATTCAGAAGCTTCGCCGGGAGCGCCGCTTCGGACTGGGGCTGATTAAGCTGCTCTATCCTGGCGTCAAAGGCGATGAAGAGCTGGGCAGGCAGGTGTGTCGCGACATGGCGTTTACCACGATGGGCTACGTGGTGATGCAGGCCCAGCAGCGCGTCGGTGGGTTGTGCTGGCGTTACTGGTTTGACTATGTCGCAGAGGCGGAACATGGCACGTACATCAACGGCGCCTGGCACGGCAACGAAGTTCCCTACGTCTTCGATACGCTCGGTCAGGTGGAGCCTTCACGACAGTACGTCAATGAGCGAGATCTGCAGTTTGCTGCCCAGGTGGCGGATTACTGGGTGAGCTTTGCGCGTGACGCGGGTCGTCGCGACATCCTGCCCGGGCCGACGCACTGGCCCGCGTGCCGTAAAGGGCGGGACGTTCTGTTACGCATTGGCGTGAATAAACATGCAGCTTTCAGGCTTGAAAACCGCTTTATGCGCGCCCGCATGAGCCTCTTCAAGCGGGTGATGAAGCACCACGTCAGCCTCGATTAAGCAAACAGGCGCGAAACGCCGCCAGTCCATTTTCCTCGCCTGGCGTTTCGCGCAGCACCAGCCGGTAGCTTGCGCCGGTTTTTATGCTTGTCTCATAGGGCCGTACCAGCCTTCCAGCGTGAATATCTTCTGCCACCAGCGTTTCGTCGGCGATGGCGACGCCGAGCCCCTGAATGGCGGCCGTAATGGCGAGATCCATCGTATCGAAGTGTTGATTTTTGTGCATGGCAAAGCCCGGACCTTCCTGTTTCGTCAGCCACAGCGACCAGTCCGTCTTATCCCTTGTCGGGTGCAGAAACGTCAGCGAACCCAGCGCAGCACCCGCCCGCACCGGGCTGAACACCGGGGTGAGCGCCTCTTCGAACAGCAGATCGCCTGCGCTCATGTGCGTGCCGAACACAATGGCCGCGTCGTAAGATTCAGTTTTGAAATTGACGTTGTGATCGGTGGTGGTGGTCAGCGCGATCTGCAGATCCGGATGCTCGCGCTCCACCTCCAGCAGGCGCGGCACCAGCCAGCGCATGGCGCAGGTGGGGGCCTTCAGACGGATCACCGTGTGCTGGCTGCGGGCCTGGTCGGCCACGGACAGCAGCTGCTCGAAAGCGGACTGCAGCTCCGGAAGCAGGGCGCTGCCCTGCGGTGAGAGGCGCAGCCCGCGCGCGTGGCGCTCAAATAGCGGAAAGCCAAACCACGCCTCAAGGGAGGCAATCTTACGGCTCACGGCCCCCTGCGTCAGACACAGTTCCGCCGCGGCATGGGTAAGATTGAGGTGACGCGCGGTGACTAAAAATGCGTCGATGGCATTAAGGGGGAGCGAACGGCGTGACATAGAGAACACCTCAGCTATGCATTTTTCTCATGGCTATTATGACAACAATTCGATTGTCCCGACAGCACAGATGTTGTTTGAATAGTTATGCAATGTCCATGAGAAGGGAAAGAGGATGACTTTACAAACGCCTGTGCAAACGCGCTCCAAACTGCCGGATGTGGGAACCACCATTTTTACCGTTATCGGCCAGCTCTCGGCGCAGCATAACGCGATTAACCTTTCTCAGGGCGCACCGAATTTTTCCTGCGACCCGAAGCTGATTGCGGGCGTCACCCGCGCAATGGAGGCGGGGCATAACCAGTATGCGTCAATGACCGGTCTGCAGCCGCTCAAGGAACGTATTGCCGATAAAATTGCCACGCTCTACGGCACGCAGTACGACCCTGCCAGCGAGGTGCTGGTGACCGCCAGCGCCAGCGAAGGGCTCTATTCGGCAATAAGCGGGCTGGTGCATCCGGGCGATGAGGTGATCTACTTTGAGCCGTCCTTTGACAGCTACGCGCCGATTGTCCGTCTGCAGGGGGCAACCCCGATTGCCATCAAGCTCACCGTGCCGGATTTTGCCGTCAACTGGGATGAGGTTCGCGCTGCGATCACCCCGCGCACGCGCATGATCATCATCAACACGCCGCACAACCCGAGCGGTCAGGTCTTCTCCGCCAGTGACCTGCAGCAGCTGGCGCGCTTACGCGCAATACCGACATCATTATTTTGTCTGACGAAGTGTACGAACACGTCGTTTTTGACGGCGAGCCGCACCACGGGATGGCCACGCACCCGCAGCTGGCGGAGCGCAGCGTAATTATTTCCTCTTTCGGAAAAACCTATCACGTCACCGGGTGGCGCGTGGGTTACTGTGTTGCACCGGCGGTACTGATGGACGAGATTTGTAAAGTGCATCAATTTTTAATGTTTTCTGCCGATACGCCAATGCAGCACGCGTTTGCTGAGCATATGGTCGACCCGCAAACCTGGCTGTCGCTGTCGGCGTTTTACCAGCGCAAGCGCGATCTGCTGCACAGCCTGCTGGCCGATTCGCCGTTTACCCTGCTGCCGAGCGCCGGATCGTTCTTTATGCTGGCGGACTACAGCCGGTTCAGCGACGAGCGGGACAGCGAGCTGGTGAAACGGCTGATCGTTGAGTACGGTGTTGCCACCATTCCGCTGTCGGCGTTTTATGCGGACGGTACGGATAATAAATTGATTCGTCTCTCTTTTGCGAAAGATGAGGCGACGTTACGGGCAGGTGCCCAGGCCCTGTGTCGGGTTAAACCACGCTGAGGAGTATGAGATGAAATTACGCGCGTTAGTTGTCGGCATGGGATTGCTATGTACTTTTTCTTCATTCGCGGCCACCGAGCTGCGTTACGGTCTGGAAGCGGAATATCCGCCGTTTGAGAGCCGCAATGCGGCGGGCGAACTGGAAGGGTTTGACGTTGAGCTGGGGAATGCCATCTGCAAAGCGGCAGCGCTGAAGTGCAGCTGGGTTGAAACCTCCTTTGATGCGCTGATCCCAGGCCTGGTGGCGAAGAAATTTGACGCCATCAACTCGGCGATGAACATCACCGAGCAGCGCCGCAAGAGCATTGATTTTACCCAGCCGATCTACCGTATTCCGTCGCAGCTGGTCGGCAAGGCCGGCACGGCGGTTGAGGCAACTCCAGAAGGGCTGAAGGGCAAAACCATCGGCGTGCTGCAGGGATCCATCCAGGAAACCTATGCCAAAGAGCACTGGGAAAAGCAGGGTGTCACCGTGGTGTCTTATAAAGATCAGAATATGGCATGGGGCGATCTGCTGAATGGCCGTATCGACGCCTCGCTGGTCATGTCCGCGGCCGGGCAGGCAGGTTTCCTCAGCAAGCCGCAGGGGAAAGGGTTTGGCTTCATCGGCAAACCGGTGTCTGACGACACTATCCTCGGCAGTGGGATCGGTTTTGGGTTGCGTAAGGGCGACGAGGCCACCAAAAAGCAGCTTGATGCCGCGATCGATAAAGTACGTGCCGACGGCACGATCGCTAAACTCGCTGATAAGTACTTCCCGGGTATCGATGTCAGCGTAAAATAACCGCCTCATTAGCCCCGGCGAACGATGTCGCGCCGGGGCATTTTTAATACACTTCATCCTTCAAGCTGCCTCTGCGTTGGCTACGTCTGTTCACCCCAGTCACTTACTTAAGTAAGCTCCTGGGGATTCTCAGACTTGCCGCCTTGATCCAGCATGAATGATTTTGTGTATTTACTGTTTTTTACACCACTTTCGGGCCGTTCTGGTCGACAGAAAATATTTCTCACTTTGTTCATATAATCACCGGCCAACAATTGGATTCTTAACCATTTTTGTTTAGGCTGTGCGTTCTTTCTTGCCGTCATTTCGCCGAGCGCGAAACACATTCACACGACCATAAGGACGTTTTTCCAGGCATGAATCGCAGACGTTTTCTAAAAGGCTCGCTGGCAGTGGCAGCCCTGAGCGGCACATCTGGCCTTGCTTCCCTGTTTTCCAAAGCGGCATACGCTGCCGACTCTGACATTGCTGACGGACAGAGCCGTCGTTTCGACTTCTCCGTACTGCAATCCATGGCGCATGACCTGGCGAAAACCCCGTGGGGTGGCGCGCCGCGTCCGCTGCCGGACACGCTGGCAACCATGACGCCGCAGGCGTACAACGCCATCCGCTACGATGAAAAGCAGTCACTGTGGAACAACATTGAAGGGCGTCAGCTGGACGTGCAGTTCTTCCACATGGGGATGGGGTTCCGCCGCCGCGTGCGGATGTTCTCGCTGGACCAGTCGACCTCTATGGCGCGCGAGATCCACTTCCGTCCGGAGCTGTTCAGCTACGGTGAAACGGGCGTGGATACCAAACAGCTCGAAGGGCAAAGCGATCTCGGCTTTGCGGGCTTCCGCGCCTTTAAGGCCCCTGAACTGGCGCGTCGCGATATCGTCTCCTTCCTGGGTGCGAGCTACTTCCGCGCGGTAGATGACACCTACCAGTACGGCCTTTCCGCGCGCGGTCTGGCGGTCGATACCTTTACCGACACGCCGGAAGAGTTCCCGGACTTTACCGCCTTCTGGTTTGAAACCGTCAAGCCCGGCGACACGACCTTTACCGTCTATACGCTGCTGGACAGCCCGAGCATCACCGGCGCCTATAAATTCGTTATCCACTGCGAGAAGAGCCAGGTGATTATGGAGGTGGAAAACCATCTCTACGCGCGGAAGGACATCAAGCAGCTCGGAATCGCGCCGATGACCAGCATGTTCAGCTGCGGCAATAACGAACGCCGCATGTGTGACACTATTCACCCGCAAATTCATGACTCCGACCGCCTGGCAATGTGGCGCGGCAACGGGGAGTGGATCTGCCGTCCGCTGAACAACCCGCAGAAGCTGCAGTTTAACGCCTATATGGACAAAAACCCGAAGGGGTTCGGCCTGCTGCAGCTCGATCGCGATTTCTCGCACTATCAGGACGTGATGGGCTGGTATAACAAACGCCCGAGCCTGTGGGTTGAACCGCGTAACGACTGGGGTAAAGGCGCGGTTGGCCTGATGGAGATCCCGACCACCGGCGAAACGCTGGATAACGTGGTCTGCTTCTGGCAGCCGGAAAAAGCGGTGAAAGCGGGCGACGAGCTGGACTTTAAATATCGTCTGTACTGGAGCACAATGCCGCCAGTGCGTTCTCCGCTGGCCAACGTCTTCGCCACCCGTACCGGCATGGGCGGCTTCCCGGAAGGCTGGGCACCGGGCGAAAATTACCCGAAAGTGTGGGCCCGTCGCTTTGCTATCGACTTCGTCGGTGGCGACCTGAAGGCCGCTGCGCCAAAAGGCATCGAGCCGGTGATTACGCTCTCCAGCGGTGAAGCGAAGCAGGTTGAGATCCTCTACGTTGAGCCGTTTGACGGCTATCGCATCCTGTTTGACTGGTACCCAACCTCGGATTCGACGGAGCCGGTGGATATGCGCCTGTTCCTGCGCTGCCAGGGCGATGCCATCAGCGAAACCTGGCTGTACCAGTATTTCCCACCGGCGCCGGATAAACGTAATTACGTTGACGACCGGATAATGCGTTAACGATCGATTCCCTCTCCCTCCGGGAGAGGGTTAGGGTGAGGGGCAATGACCGCAGCAAAATCCGAAATTATCCCGGTATCTGACGCTCTCGAGCTTCGCGCCGTCGAAGAGCGCTACACCGCCGATCTGCATAATCTCGTCGTCAAAAACAAAGCCTTTTTGCAAACCGCCTTTGACTGGGCGCAGCACGTGGGCAGCGAGGACGATACCCGCCGCAACGTGCAAAGTAACCAGATGCTGCACCAGCGCGGCTACGCAAAAATGTTTTTGATATTCAAGAGTGATGAACTGGTCGGCGTGCTGTCGTTCAATACGATTGAGCCTGCCAACAAAGCCGGGTACATCGGCTACTGGCTGGATGAAGGCCATCAGGGGCAGGGCATTCTTTCCCGGTCACTGCAGGCGTTTATGCGCTACTACGTCGAACGCGGGGAGATCCGCCGTTTTGTGATTAAGTGTCGGGTGGCGAATCAGCACAGCAACAGCGTTGCCGTGCGCAACGGTTTTACGCTGGAAGGGTGCCTGCGGGAAGCGGAATACCTGAATGGCCGCTTTGACGATGTGAATATCTACGGGAAGACCGCTACCCTATAGCGCCCCCAGCAGCGGGGTGCGGGTGATGCGCTGGTTGCCGTTAATCACTTTTTCGCCTCGCAGGTGAATGCTCTCCCCGTTAAACGCTTCGATGACCGCATCATCGGTGATTTCAACTCGGTGCTCGATGAGCACATCTCCGCTTATCCGCGCGCGTCCCTGAATCACCACCTTATCATCCAGCATGATCGGCCCGCCGCGCAGCCAGGCCTGACCGCCAATCAGAACGTGGTGCTTGATGACGCAGTTTCCTTCCACCACGGCATTCTCCGCAATCTGAGAGCTGTAGCGCACCGTCGGAATGGCATCCTCGTCAAAACCGGCAATCACGCGGGCGTTACCATAGACCTTTGCGCAGTCGCAGACCCAGACGTTATTTAAGTCGTTACCTTCGAGGATGGCGCTATCGAATATTTCGGCGCGGTGCTCAACAAAGGCAAAATTCACCATCGCTTCGCCGTAGATTTGCGCCTGGTGCACAATGCGCGACTGGCTGACGGTCGCCTTATCGTAGATTTGCAGGATCTGGTCATGGTCCGGCGTTAGCCCTTTGGCGGCAATAATAACGCTATTGTGCAGGATGCGGGCGTCGCCGTAGAGATGGCACTCGCCCCTTACGCAGGAGTGCTGAATAGTGACGTTGTCACTTATACGCGCGCCGTGGCTGACTTCTGCCGCGTCCAGCCAGCAGCTGCCGCTGATATGCGCATCGTGACTAACGATGCACGGCAGGGTAAGACGCGCGTTGCCGGACACGGTTGCACCGGCGAACACCACGCTGTTTTCGTCGTAGATCCAACAGTCGCCGTCCTGCGCGAGGGCGCGCTCATCGTCAATCCAGCCGCCTCTCGTGCCGACTGTCACGTCGTTAAAGTCCGCCGTGGCGATAATCTGCCGCAGCGTGGTGGCGTGGGTGGTTTCGCCATTTTTCCATTGCCAGAGTCGGGTCTCGTCGCTGAGGCGATATTTGTTCATCTTTATTTCTCTGATAAGCGTCTTAACTAAACGTAGCAAATTTTTCGATTTTCGAGCGGCTGGCAACCAGACGGTAAACGCCTTAAAATAGCATCCAGGATGCACTTTCACTTTATGAGAACGCAGGAAAACAATGACTGTCGATGAGAATTACTTCACAGAGAAATATGGCTTAACCCGTACCCATTCAGAAGTGCTGTACAGCGCGGAGATTGTGAAGCCCGGTAAAACGCTGGATCTGGGCTGCGGCAACGGCCGTAACAGCCTCTATCTTGCAGCTAACGGCCACGATGTCACCGCGTGGGACAAGAACCCGATGAGCATCGATAATATCGAGCGCATTAAGGCGGAAGAAGGGATCGATAACCTCCACGCGGCGATTAAAGATCTCAACAACCTGAGTTTTGACGGCGAGTACGATTTTATTCTCTCCACCGTGGTGCTGATGTTCCTGGAGGCAAAAACCATCCCGGGTCTTATCGCTAATATGCAGCGCTGCACCAGGCCTGGCGGCTACAACCTGATTGTTGCCGCGATGGACACGGTGGATTACCCGTGCACCGTCGGCTTCCCGTTTGCGTTCAGGAGCGGTGAGCTGAGCAACTACTATGAAGGCTGGGAGTTGCTCAAATACAACGAAGACGTTGGCGAACTGCACCGCACCGATGAAAACGGTAACCGCATCAGGCTGCGCTTTGCCACGATGCTGGCGCGCAAGCCCGCTTAACGGGCGGCCAGCAGGCAGATCTGCAGGGCCGTATTGTAAGACGCTTCGAACGACGACAGCGGCAGGAATTCAAACTTCGAGTGGAAGTTATGCGCCCCGGTGAAGAAGTTCGGCGTGAGTAGCCCTTTTGCCGAGAGCGCCGCGCCGTCGGTGCCGCCGCGCATCGGCGTCGGTTTCGGCGTGATGCCGAGCGATTCCATCGCCTCGAACATCAGATCGATAGCGCGCCGGTCTTCACCAATCGCATTGCTGATATTGCTGTAAGTATCTTCAATGCGATAGTCCACTCTGGCCGTCGGATATTGGGCGGCAATCAGTGCGGCCACGTCGGCAATCTGCTGCTTGCGCGCGGCAAAGCTGTCCTTGTCAAAGTCGCGGATATTGGCCTTAAGAACGGCCTCGTTCTGTCCGGCCTGAATGCCGTTAAACCAGATATAGCCTTCACGTCCCTCGGTGCACTCCGGCGTTTGCTGGCGGTCAAAATGGCTGATGTAATCAGTCGCCATCAGCAGGGGATTCACCAGCACGCCTTTGGCGGACATCGGGTGCGCCGTCACGCCGGTAAAGCGGATCTCCGCGGCGGCCGCATTAAAATTCTCGTAAACAATTTCACCCAGCTCGCAGCAGTCGATGGTCCAGGCAAAGTCGACGTCGAAGCGCTTAAGATCCAGCGCCTTGGCACCGTTCAGGCCGATCTCTTCGTCAGGCACAAACGCCACGACGATATCCCCATGCCGATGCTCCGCCGTGAGGTTTTCCAGCACCGTCATGACGACCGTGACCGCCGATTTATTATCCGCGCCCAATACGCTGGTTCCGTCGCTGAAAATAATCTCCTCATTCGGATAAGCCAGAATTTCAGGGTGCTCGTTAACCCGCAGCCAGATGTCTTTCTCTTTATTCAGACAGAGATCTTCACCGGTAAATGTTAATATTTGTGGATGAATATCCGGTGAAAGTCCCACGTCGACCGTATCAATATGGGTAATAAAGCCGATGCGCGGCGCACCGGGCACGTTGCCTTTTTTTACCGCCGTCACCGTGGCGAATTCATCAATCACAATGTCGTCTAACCCCAGCTGTGCCAGCTCCTGCGCCAGCTCGCGCGCCATGTCATGCTGGCCCGGCGTTGAGGGCAGGGTTTTGACTTTGGGATCGCTCTGGCTGGTGATCGCGAGATAGCGGAAAAAACGGTGCGTTAATTGTCTGGAAAGCGGCGAGCCCATAGTGATTTGTTCCTTATTTATTTTTCGGGTGTTTGCCACATCACTTTAATGTTATTTATGAAATGGCAAAAGAATTAATTAGCCGTCGAATTAAAAAGACAGGAATAAATGATGAAAAGCAAACTCACAACTATAACGCTGGCGCTTGCTGCACTCACGGTCAGTTCCACCGTCGCCGCGAAAACGCTGGTGTATTGCTCCGAGGGATCGCCGGAAAACTTTAATCCTCAGCTATACACCTCGGGAACCAGCGTGGACGCCAGCGCCGTACCGGTCTATAACCGGCTGGTCGATTTCAAACCCGGCACCACGGAGCTGGTGCCAAGCCTGGCGGAGCGCTGGGAGGTGAGCGACGACGGCAAGGTTTATACTTTCCATCTGCGTAAGGGCGTTAAATTCCAGAGCAATAAATCCTTCACGCCGACCCGCGACTTTAACGCCGACGACGTGATTTTCTCGTTTATGCGCCAGAAAGACGTGAATCATCCGTATCACAACGTCTCTAACGGCAGCTATTCCAACTTCGAAAGTCTGGAGTTTGGCAGCCTGATTACCGGCATTGATAAAGTTGATGACCACACCGTGCGCTTTACCCTGGCGCACCCGGAAGCGCCGTTTGTCGCCGATCTGGCATGGTATTTTGCCTCGATCCTGTCCGCGGAATATGCCGACGCGATGCTCAAAGCGGGCACGCCGGAAAAGGTGGATATGGAGCCTATAGGTACCGGGCCGTTTAAGCTGGCGCAGTATCAGAAGGATTCGCGGATCCTGTTTACGGCGTTTGCCGACTACTGGCAGGGGAAATCGAAGCTGGATCGGCTGGTGTTTAGCATCACCCCGGATGCCTCCGTGCGGTTTGCCAAAATTGAGAAGAACGAATGCCAGGTGATGCCGTTCCCGAACCCGGCGGACCTGCCGCGCATGAAGGCGAACAAAGACATCAACCTGATGAGCAAAGCCGGACTGAATACCGGTTTTCTGGCGTTCAATACCCAAAAGCCGCCGCTGGATAACGTAAAAGTCCGTCAGGCGCTGGCGATGGCCATCAATAAACCGGCCATTATTGATGCGGTTTTCCACGGCACCGGCACCGCTGCAAAGAACCTGCTGCCGCCGGGCGTCTGGAGCGCAGACAGCGAGCTTAAGGATTACGATTACGATCCTGAAAAGGCGAAAGCGCTGCTGAAAGAGGCCGGTTTTGCCAACGGCGTGAGCGTCGACCTGTGGGCGATGCCGGTGCAGCGTCCGTATAATCCGAATGCGAAACGCATGGCGGAGATGATTCAGGCCGACTGGGCGAAAATCGGCGTACAGACCAAAATCGTCACCTACGAGTGGGGCGAATACCTTAAGCGCGTGAAGGGCGGGGAACACCAGGCCGCGCTGATGGGCTGGACGACCGCAACGGGCGATCCCGACAACTTCTTTGGTCCGCTATTTACCTGTACCTCGGCAAACGGTGGCTCAAATTCGGCGAAATGGTGCTATAAGCCCTTCGATAACATTATTGTGGAAGCAAAATCAACCACCGATCGCGATAAACGCGTGGCGTTGTATAAAGAGGCTCAGCAAATGATGCATGATCAAATGCCGGCGGTGATGATTGCGCATTCAACCATTTTCGAACCGGTGCGCAAGGAGGTGACGGGCTATGAAATTGACCCGTTTGGCAAACATCTGTTCTGGCAACTGGATATAAATCAGTAATTTTTCACTGCCCGGCACGCTTCCGGGCAGTCATTTCGCAATTTGTGCTCTCCGCATCATTTTTTGTCACAACAAACCCGCCGGTCTTTTGCTATAACTTCAAATGCATACTTGCAGATAACATGGAAAACTATCATGCGTACTCAAACTTTTTTTAAAGTTGCAGTGCTTACTGGTCTGTTGGCGTTGGCGGGCTGTTCTTCAAAAGTCGCGGCTCCCGAACAATATTCTGGCTTTTTAAAAGACTATTCAGGCTTGCAGCAGACGACGTCTGCGACGGGTAAACCAACGTTGCGTTGGGTTGATCCTTCTTATAACGAAGCTAATTACGACAGTATTCTCTGGACGCCGATTACTTATTATCCTGCGCCTAAACCGACCACTCAAATTGGTCAAAAAACGCTTGATGAGCTGTTGAATTACACCAATAACAAAATGAAAACCGCTATTGGTACCCGTAAGCCAGTTGTGACCACGCCGGGTAAACACAGCCTGATTTTCCGCGGTGCAATTACCGGGGTGAGTTCGCAGAAAGAAGGTCTGCAGTTCTATGAAGTGGTGCCGGTCGCGCTGGTGGTAGCAGGTACGCAGATGGCAACCGGGCATCGCACCATGGATACGCATCTCTTCTTTGAAGGCGAACTGATCGATGCGGCCACCAACAAACCGGTCATGAAGGTGGTGCGTAAAGGCGAAGGTAAAGATCTGAACAACGAAAGTACGCCGATGACCTTTGCGACGCTGAAGCAGGTAGTTGATGACATGGCGACGGACGCCACCATGTTTGATGTGAAAAAGACCGCGAAATAAAATAAAACGGCCTGCGTAATGCAGGCCTTTTTATTTACGCCATTCGTAAGCGTCTGAACCAGGTTTCTGGTTTGGTAAACATCACCATATTTCCCCCCAGAATCAGCAATAACCCCACGATACCGTTGATATGCCAGACGTAGCCTTCATACACCGTAGAGATGGACAGCGCCACCAGCGGGAAGAGCAGCGTACTGTAGGCCGCTTTGCCCGGACCAATGCGCCCCACCAGCGTGAAGTAGGCGCCAAAGGCAATCACCGAACCAAATACAGCCAGATAGAGCAGCGCGCCAATGTAGCTAACGGTCCACTCTGGCGCGAAGCTGTCGCCTCTGAACAGGGCAATGCAGCCCATCACCAGCGTACCGTAGAGCATCGCCCAGGCGTTGGTGGTCATGGTTTCAAGTCCTCTGCGCTGGTGACGCATGCTGATCATGTTGCCCAGCGAGAAGCCGTAGGTGCCGAGCGCGGAAAGACCAATCCCGGTCAGGAGCGACGCGCTCCAGCCGCTGGCCAGCAGATCGTCCCAGAAGAGGGTGACGATCCCAGTCAGGCCCAGTGCCGCCGCCGTCCAGAAACGCGCGGGCGGGCGCTGCCCGAAGAAAATAAAGCTGTTAATGGCGTTATAGAGCACGGCCATGGAGAAGATCACCGATTCCAGCCCGGTGTTGATGTGCGAGGCTGCGGCGTAAAAACACCAGAAGTTAAAGCAGAAAACGCAGCATCCCTGGAGGATACAAAAAAGGTGATCCCGCAGCGCCAGCTTGCGCAAGCGGCGCAGGGCGATTAACACCACCATCATCGTGAGGCTGGCGACGGCGAAACGCCAGAAAATAGAGACGGGCGCCGCTACGGGACCCTGCTGCAGGAAAATCGCAATCCAGGTGGTTCCCCAGATGACCACCACCAGTCCGTATAATAATGCGTTCATATTTTTCTCTTCTCAAACCACGGAAGCCCGCAGTATGGCGCCGAGATCGGTCAGGGGCTTTCACCGGCTTGCGGTCGACTTGCAAAATCTTGCGCTTTTTTCTTTCCCGGGGGCTGGCAACGGGAGACAACTCTTCTTAGACTGATATTCCAGTCAATCACGCGCTTACGGTCATGTCTCACGCTTACGATACCTTTGAAACGCTTTGCCAACAGAATGCGGTCCTGCGGGAAACCGTCTCGCTGAATTCGGGCATTCAGCTGGCAGCGTGGTACAACAAGCACGATACGATTACGGTAAAAAGTAACCACCATACCCTTAGCCTGTACGTAGCGGATGGCTACGAAAGCTACCAAAAAACGCCGGGCGGCTGGAAGAACGGCGGGGGGCCGGACCGCTTCTGTTTGATGCCAAAAGAGAGCGAATCGACGTGGGATATCCGTGATGACCTGTCGTTTGTGCACCTCTACTGCACCGATGAACACCTGCGCGACGTGGGGGAAAAGATCTGGGACAAGCGCCCGCTTTCGCTGACGCTCGACGAGCGCATTTTTGGTAGCGATCCGAAGATCACCGCGCTGTATCGCCAGTTTTTGCTCGGCTGCGACTGGCAGCAGCACGCCAATCAGCTCACCCTGAGCACGGCCTCTACGCTGCTCCTGACCCATTTGCTGCAAAACTACTCAAACGTTCAGTGGAAGCTGCCGGTCGTCACCGGCGGGCTATCGCCATTCGTGCTGCGTAACGTGCTGGCCTTTATCGAAGAGAACCTCGGGCAACCTCTGACGCTGGCTGAACTGGCGGCGCAGGCCGCCCTCAGCGAATACCATTTTGCCCGCATGTTCCGCCAGTCGACGGGGCTGGCGCCGCATCAGTATGTGATGCAGAGACGAATGGAAAAAGCGAAGGCCCTTGTGCAGAACACGGCGACGCCGCTAACTGACATCGCCCTTGCCTGTGGGTTTAACTCCGCCAGCCACTTCAGCAACCGCTTTCGCAGCGCGACGGGCATGACGCCTTCGCAGCTACGCGCGGCGAGCGCGTGAAAACAGCGCATAGCACACGCCGCCCAGCACCAGCCCCCAGAATGCCGAACCGATCCCGAGGATCGTGACGCCGCTCGCGGTCATCAGGAACGTGACGATGGCCGCGTCGCGCTCCGCCTCGTGGCTCAGTGCCTGATATAAACTCCCGCTGATGGTGCCCAGCAGCGCCAGACCGGCGAGCGTCTGGATCCAGCTGAGCGGCAGAGCGGCCATCAGCCCGGTAATCGAACCGCCGAAAATCCCCGCCAGCAGATAAAATCCTCCGGCTGCGATGGCCGCCAGCCAGCGTTTATCGGCATCCGGATGCGCATCCGGGCTTTGACAAATAGCGGCAGTAATGGCCGCGATACAGATAGAAAAGACGCCAAAAGGGGAAAACAGCAGCGCCAGCGCTCCCGTAACGATGATGAGCGGCGAGACCGCCAGCGGGTAACCGGAAGCCTTCATCGTGGCGAACCCCGGCGCGTTTTGTGAGGCCATAGTCACCAGGAAGAAGGGCACGCCAATACTCACCAGGCTGGTGAAGGTGAACGTGGGCGCAATAATCTCGGGCATCACAAGCGAGAGCGTGAGCTTATCAGTGACAACGTCACCGCCCGCCCATGCCACGATACCGCCGACCAGCAGCGTGACCACGATGGCGTAGCGCGGTGCCAGCGCTTTTGCGATCAGCCACGCCGCAATCATGCTGCCGCACAGCAGAAAGTGACCCTCAAGGTGCGCAAACGCGTGCAGGCCAAACTGCAGCAACACGCCTGCCAGCATGGCGGCGGCAAGCGAATGGGGGATCAGCCTCATCAGACGGGCGAAGAGCCCGGTGATGCCGCAAAGTAAAATGAGCGCGTTAGCAAAGATGAACACGCCGATCGTTTCCGACAGCGTCACGCCGTGCAGACTGGTGGCGAGCAGCGCCGCGCCGGGCGTCGACCAGGCGGTTAGCACCGGCGCTTTGTACCACCAGGAAAGCGCCAGCGTGCTGACCCCCATCCCGATCCCCAGCGCGGTCATCCAGCCTGCGATCTGCTGTGCGCTGGCACCAGCCGCCGCGGCAGCCTGCCAGATGATGGCGGCCGAGCTGGCGTAACCGACCAGTACGGCGACAAATCCAGCCAGGGCGACTGGAACAAGGTGAGAGGAAGGGCGCATGAAAACTCCGTTGTGCGTTATAACGTCCGATATAAGGTAACACTGTGCGCTATAGCGTACAAGTGGTATGCTGATCGCCATCAGGAGGGACTATGGACATCACACTACACCTTGCAACAACGCTGAAAACGCTGCGCCAGGCGCGCGGCTGGAGTTTATCGAAGCTCGCGGACGAGACCGGCGTGTCAAAAGCGATGCTGGGGCAAATCGAGCGCAATGAATCCAGCCCGACGGTGTCGACGCTGTGGAAAATAGCCACCGGGCTGAACGTGCCGTTTTCCGCGTTCATCACGCCAGAGGCGGACCGGCAGGCGGTGTTTGACCCGCAGCAGCAGGCGATGGTGGTCAAACCGCTCTTTCCGTGGGACGAGACGCTCGGGTTTGATTATTTCTCCATTACCCTGGCACCCGGCGCGCTGAGTGAATCCACGCCGCACGAGGCCGGGGTGATTGAACATGTGGTGGTGGTCAGCGGCGAGCTGGATATGAAGATTGAGGGCACCTGGCAGACGATTTCTGCCGATTCGGGCGTCCGTTTCGCCGGCGATAAACCGCACGCCTACCGCAACAGCAGCGACCGGACGGTGCATTTTCACTCCCTGATTCATTATCCCCGCTGACGCTACGCAAAACTGTTTCGCTCACGCATACTTCTGACTACAATAGCCGCCATTTTGACCATAACGGATAACGACGAAGTATGCGCCTGCAATCCCATCATCTTGAACTTTTAAGCCCGGCCCGCGACGCCGCCATTGCCCGTGAAGCGATCCTTCATGGTGCTGATGCCGTCTACATTGGCGGCCCTGGCTTCGGTGCCCGCCATAACGCCAGCAACAGCCTGAGCGATATTGCTGAACTGGTGCCGTTCGCCCACCGCTTCGGGGCGAAAGTGTTCGTGACCCTGAACACCATTCTGCATGATGATGAGCTTGAGCCTGCGCAACGTCTGATTACCGATCTCTACCAGGCCGGGGTTGATGCCCTGATCGTTCAGGACATGGGCGTGCTTGAGCTGGATATTCCGCCCATTGAACTGCACGCCAGTACCCAGTGCGATATCCGCACGGTCGAGAAGGCGAAGTTTCTCTCCGACGTCGGCTTTTCACAGATCGTTCTGGCGCGCGAGCTGAACCTGAATCAGATCCGCGATATTCACCAGGCGACAGACGCGACGATTGAATTCTTTATCCACGGCGCGCTGTGCGTGGCCTATTCCGGCCAGTGCAACATTTCCCACGCCCAGACCGGCCGCAGCGCCAACCGCGGCGACTGCTCTCAGGCCTGCCGTCTGCCGTATACCCTGAAAGACGATCGGGGCCGCGTCGTGGCGTTCGAAAAACACCTGCTCTCCATGAAGGATAACGATCAGACGGCTAACCTGGGCGCGCTGATCGACGCGGGCGTGCGTTCCTTCAAGATTGAAGGGCGCTACAAAGATATGAGCTACGTAAAGAACATCACCGCGCACTATCGCCAGATGCTCGACGCCATCATCGACGATCGCGGCGACCTGGCGCGCGCGTCGGCCGGCCGCACCGAGCATTTCTTTATTCCGTCGACGGACAAAACGTTCCACCGCGGCAGCACGGACTATTTTGTGAATGCCCGTAAAGGGGATATCGGCGCGTTTGACTCACCGAAGTTCATCGGTTTACCGGTGGGTGAAGTGCTGAAAGTGGCGAAGGATCACCTTGATGTCGAAGTGACGGAACCGCTGGCGAACGGCGATGGCCTTAACGTGATGATTAAGCGTGAGGTCGTAGGCTTCCGTGCCAATACGGTCGAGAAAACCGGCGAGAACCGCTACCGCGTCTGGCCGAATGAAATGCCCGCCGATCTCTACAAGGCGCGGCCGAACGCGGCCCTTAACCGTAACCTGGATCATAACTGGCAGCAGGCGCTGCTTAAAACCTCCAGCGAGCGCCGTATCGCCGTGGATATTGAGCTGGGCGGCTGGGAAGAGCAGCTGATTCTGACCATGACCTGTGAAGACGGCATCAGCGTGACGCATACGCTCGATGGTCATTTCGAGGTAGCAAACAACGCCGAAAAAGCGCTTAACAGCCTTAAGGACGGCGTGGCGAAGCTGGGCCAGACGATCTACTACGCGCGCGCGATCGACGTGGCGCTGCCGGACGCGCTGTTCGTGCCAAACAGCCTGCTTAACCAGTTCCGCCGTGAAACGGCAGAGATGCTGGATGCCGCGCGCCTGGCGCAGTATCCGCGCGGAAGCCGTAAAGCGGAAACCGTACCTGCGCCAGTCTACCCGGACACCCATTTATCCTTCCTCGCCAACGTCTACAACCATAAAGCGCGTGAATTCTATCATCGCCACGGCGTGCAGCTGATCGACGCAGCCTATGAAGCGCATGAAGAGAAGGGCGATGTGCCGGTGATGATCACCAAGCACTGCCTGCGCTTTGCGTTTAACCTGTGTCCTAAGCAGGCGAAAGGGAACATTAAGAGCTGGAAGGCCACCCCCATGCAGCTGGTAAACGGCGATGAGGTTCTGACCCTCAAGTTCGACTGCCGTCCTTGCGAAATGCATGTGATTGGTAAGATGAAAAACCACATCTTCAAAATGCCGCAGCCCGGCAGCATCGTGGCGTCCGTCAGTCCGGACGATCTGATGAAAACGCTGCCGAAACGCAAGGGCAGCTAATTATCGAACGTGCGTGTCCGGTTTGCGCGACTTCTGCCACAGGTGGTGTTCGCGCAAACCCTCCGCCGACTCTTCCGCAGCGCTTCGCAACTCATCGCTGTCGGCTTCATGACGAAGCTGATGCGCCACATTCTTGACCCATAAATATTCGTGTCCTTTGTGCCCGGCCATAAGCTGGCCGGAAAACAGCGCACAGATAAGCATGACGAAAGATAACCCTTTTTTAATCATGGATTCACCGCTAAAAAAGAATGCGGGATAATCATGTCGATTATTTTTTAGGGTTATTATTCAAAAATTAAAATTAGCGCAAAGTAAATGTCAAATAATGTGGTTTCGGAATAGCGGTTAAGACATTTCTTAAAATTCATCTGAATGTTTGTAAAGCTCCATTTCTGGACCACAATTGGATATTTGCATTAAGGATTAATCTTATATAATAGATATCTTGGGCTAAGGAACAGGTCATTTATAAATGAAAAAATAATAGCGCTTGCGCTTCTGGCGGTTGCTGTTGTGGCCGCTGCAGGGATTCGTTATGCAGGTAATGACGAACCAGAATATATTCGTTCTGCGGAAATTCGCGTGGGTTCCTATTTAACCAGCGATTATGGTGGAGTTGCCTGCTCCAGCAAAAAAATAAACGATCGACGCTGGGAATTAGATTGTACTCATCAGGCAAGAGGAAAAACATTCCAGTTTGCGGTGTATCCCTCTGAAAAAGCACCTTATGGTGTCGCTCGCTCCTTTTATCTTGAAGCCCTTAATGACGACGCAAAACAGAGCGCTGAGCAGGGGCTTATGCGTTATTTGCAGATCAATACCCATGCAGGTTAATAAGGTTGTTTAGCGTTCGTTAAGACAACAGGTGTTAGGTTGTAAGGGATCCGCAGCCCGGCCACGGAGTGTCGGAACGTAGAGACCAAAACACAAATCTATCCATGCAAGCATTTACCGCCAGTTATTGGCGGTTTTTTTTTGCGCAGGCCGTCGCGATGGTTTTATGGCATCAGCCGATAATGTGACTGCACCAGACCCGAAGGGAAACTGCGGCTTGATACAAGCGTTAAATCGATATCCTGAGGAAGGGTTCCGAACAGCGGTTTTCCCGCTCCGAGCAGGACAGGAACGGTCGTGATCACCATATCGGCCACCAGCCCTTCGCGCAGGAACGACTGGATCACCTGTCCGCCATCGAGATAGACCCGATGAACGTTCTGCGCAGCGAGATCGTCCAGCACCTCCTTTGGCGTGCGGCAAGAGAACTGCACTTTTCCCTTCAGCGCCTCCGGCACGGGCGTACCGGCCAGCTGTCGGGAGAGCACCAGCACGGGCCGTTCATAAGGCCATGCGTCAAAGGTCAGTACCTTCTCGTAGCTACCCCGGCCCATCACGATCCACTCTTTGTCCACGATGAACGCCTCATAGCCATGATCTTCTGTGGGATCATCGCGCTGCAGCAGCCAGTCGATATCGTCATTCTGTCGGGCGATGTAGCCATCAAGACTAACCGCGATAAAAACGTGTGTAGTGACCATCAGGTGCTCCGTGTGCCAGTGTAGCCATAAAAATAACGCCTCAGCGGGCAGTACCCGGACGTGAAAATTGTTTGCGATACTGAGCCGGGGAAAGCGCGAACTGCTGGCGAAAATGATGACGCAGTGTTGATGCCTGACCAAACCCGGTCTGTTCAGCGATGCTGTCGATGCTTAACCGACTGCTTTCCAGATAATCTTTTGCTCTCAGCAGGCGTTCATTGATTAACCAGCGCGCGGGCGTCGTCCCCGTTGCCGCCTCGAAGCGACGAAGGAAGGTGCGCTGGCTCATTCCGACCCGACGCGCCAGGGAGTCGACGCTGTGCGCCTCGATAAGATGCGTGTGCAGAAAGTCAAACAGCTGGCCGAGACGCTGGCTTTCCCGCAGCTGGGCTACCGGGCGGCTCAGCTGTTGTGGCTGTGAACCATCCCGGTGAGGGGGAATGACCAGCCGACGCGCCACGCTGTTGGCGGTTTCCATGCCATAATCCCGCCGCACAACGTGCAGACAGAGATCGATTCCCGCCGCGCTGCCCGCAGACGTCAGAATATCGCCTTCGTCCTGGTAGAGCACATCCTCAACCACGTCGATGTCAGGATAACGGGCTTTAAGCGCGTCAATGTAGCGCCAGTGGGTTGTGGCTTTGCGGCCGTTCAGCAGCCCCGTAGCGGCCAGCACAAACACCCCCGAACAGATTGAGAGCAGCCGGCATCCTCGCGCGCTGGCCTGGCGTAGTGCCTCGCAGAGCGCGTCCGGAACCGGTGAATCCAGCCCCCGCCAGCCGGGAACCACAATCAGGTCCGCAGACGCAAGCAGGCTTAAATCACCATCGGTAACGATGCGGATCCCGCCTGTTGCCCGAAGTTCACCGCTGTCCACGCTCGCCACCGCAAAACGATACCATTCATCGCCCAGCTCGGGACGCGGCAGGCCGAAGATCTCCACCGCTACGCCAAACTCAAAGGTACACAGACCGTCATACGCCAGCACGACCACCTGCGGGCGGGCAATTTGTCTTAAGTTTGTCATCTTTTTGCTGTTTTCTGGCATAAGCGAACGCATTCACGGGCTGAATTTGTGGATAGAGTAGTGTTAACACAAACGCCATAGATGAGGAAGGATCATGAGCTATGTTACTGAATTTCCGGCTGCCGAGCCGCAGGAAGCCGTTACCCATTTTCTGCGCCGCCTGAGCGTTGAAACCGACTGCGCGGATGTGCATCACGCCATCGCCAATAATGAGCAGGACTTCGTGCTGCTGCACGTGGTGGGCAGCCCGGAGCAGTTTGCCCGCCGTCACGTGCCGGGCGCACTGCACCTGCCGCGGAGCCAGATGACCGCCGAGCGCATGGCCGAATGGCCTGAAGGCACGCTGTTCGTCGTTTACTGCGCAGGGCCGCACTGTAACGGCGCGGACAGAGCCGCGCTGAAGCTGGCGCGTCTCGGGCTGCCGGTCAAAATCATGCTCGGGGGGATCGCCGGATGGGAGGATGAAAAGTTCGCCTTTGCCAGCAGCGAAACCGCCGTCGCGCTGTGAAGATGAATTTTTTTCAACAGCCGTGAAATTTTCTCGTTTGCCGGAACAGGACAGGTATGACATCTTTTTTGGACATTTAGACATCCAGAAGTCTAAAGATTCAAATGATGAATTATCACTGCTGGCAATTATCGCCGGCAGACTGAGGAGATTTCCATGCAACGACAGCACGCCCCGTACCGCGCCGATGTAGTCGGCAGTTTTTTACGCCCGGATGCCATCAAAGAGGCTCGCCTGAAGTTCGCCAGCGGCGAAATTGACGCCGGACAGCTTCGCGCGGTGGAAGACGATGCCATTCGCCACGTCGTTGAGCAGCAGTGCGCGTGCGGCCTGCATGTGGTTACCGACGGTGAATTTCGCCGTGCCTGGTGGCACTTCGACTTCTTTGACGGTCTGCAGGGCGTTGAGCGTTACGATTCACAGCAGGGCATTCAGTTCAACGGGGTACAAACCAAAGCCCACGGCGTGCGCGTGACCGGCAAGCTGGGCTTTGGCGACCATCCGATGCTCGAAGATTTCCGCTACCTGAAAAGCATCAGCGGCAATGCTCAGCCGAAGATGACCATTCCCAGCCCGAGCGTGCTCCATTTCCGCGGCGGGCGTAAAGACATCGATGCGATGGTGTACCCGGATCTGAACGACTATTTCGACGATCTGGCGACCACCTGGCGCGACGCCATCCGCGCATTTTACGACGCGGGCTGCCGTTACCTTCAGCTGGACGATACCGTCTGGGCCTATCTCTGTTCGGACGATCAGCGCCGCCAGATCCGCGAGCGCGGTGATGATGCCGATGAGCTGGCACGTATCTATGCCCGCGTCCTGAACAAGGCGCTGGAAGGCAAGCCGGACGATCTGACCATCGGCCTGCACGTCTGCCGCGGTAACTTCCGTTCAACCTGGATTTCCGAAGGCGGCTATGAGCCGGTGGCGGAAGTGCTGTTCGGGACGGTCAACGTTGACGCGTTCTTCCTTGAATACGACAACGACCGCAGCGGGGATTTCGCGCCATTGCGCTTCATTCGCCCGGGCAAGCAGCAGGTGGTGCTGGGCCTGATCACCACGAAAAACGGCGAGCTGGAGAACCCGGAGGGGATTAAAGCCCGTCTGGAAGAGGCGGCGAAATACGTGGCAAAAGAGCAAATTTGCCTCAGCCCGCAGTGCGGCTTTGCCTCTACCGAAGAGGGCAACAGCCTGAGCGAAACCCAGCAGTGGGACAAAGTCCGTCTGGTCACACAGATCGCCAGCGAAGTCTGGTAAAACTTCCACCTCAGCGCTGCATTATAAAAGTGCAGCGCTGTACCATTCTGAGTCGTTCTCTTTACATCCTGCGTTCCACCGCCTGCAATAGCGCTTCCTCCATTCTGGCATCCTTTTTGCTCCTGCTTCGCTGACATCTTTATTTTCCGCGTCCACGCCGTAACGGACGTTTTCGCACAGCGTTCTTTTTCAGGAGTGAAAGTATGCAGCGTCGTACCTTATTAAAAGCCTTTGCGTTATCCGCATCCGTCGTGGCGATGGGAATGAGTTTTGGCGTGCAGGCGGCCGATACCATCAAAGTGGGGATCATGCATTCTCTTTCCGGCACCATGGCCATCTCCGAAACGCCGCTGAAAGACGTCGCGCTGATGACCATCGACGAGATCAACGCCAAAGGCGGCGTGCTGGGTAAAAAACTGGAGCCGGTGGTGGTGGATCCCGCCTCAAACTGGCCGCTGTTTGCCGAGAAGGCGCGCCAGCTGTTAAGTCAGGATAAAGTGGCGGTGGTATTCGGCTGCTGGACGTCGGTATCGCGCAAATCCGTGCTGCCGGTCTTCGAGGAGCTGAACGGTCTGCTGTTTTATCCGGTGCAGTATGAAGGCGAAGAGATGTCGCCAAACGTCTTCTATACCGGCGCCGCACCGAACCAGCAGGCCATCCCGGCGGTGGAATACCTGATGAGCGAAGATGGCGGCGCGGCGAAGCGCTTCTTCCTGCTGGGCACTGACTATGTTTACCCGCGCACCACCAACAAGATCCTGCGCGCGTTCCTGCATTCGAAAGGGGTGGAGGATAAGGACATCGAGGAGGTTTACACCCCGTTCGGTCACAGCGACTACCAGACCATCGTCGCCAACATCAAGAAATTCTCCGCGGGCGGCAAAACCGCCGTGGTGTCGACCATCAACGGCGATTCCAACGTACCGTTCTACAAAGAGCTGGCTAACCAGGGGCTGAAGGCGACCGACGTGCCGGTGGTGGCGTTCTCCGTGGGCGAAGAAGAGCTGCGCGGGATCGACACCAAACCGCTGGTCGGCAACCTCGCGGCGTGGAACTACTTTGAATCCGTGGATAACCCGACCAACCAGGCCTTCGTCGCGGATTACAAAGCCTATGCCAAAGCGCACAAGCTGCCGAACGCCGATACCGTGGTGACCAACGACCCGATGGAAGCGACTTACGTGGGGATCCATATGTGGGCGCAGGCGGTGGAAAAAGCGGGCACAACCGACGTGGATAAAGTGCGTGCGGCGATGGCCGGCCAGTCCTTTAAGGCGCCGTCAGGCTTTACGCTCACCATGGATGCCACCAACCACCATCTGCATAAGCCGGTCATGATCGGTGAAATCGAAGGCAACGGTCAGTTTAACGTGGTGTGGCAGACGGAGCAGCCGGTACGCGCCCAGCCGTGGAGCCCGTTCATCGCCGGAAACGATAAAAAGCCCGATCAGCCGATGAAAACCGCCAGCAACTAAGCCATCGCCAGGGAGAAACGTCATGAACGCCATGCGCATGTTCATCGCTCTTGTATGGCTTTCCGGACTGCTGCCAGGGATGGCGCAGGCATCGGATGCCGATCGTTTTGTTGCCGCCAGCCGCAGCCAGCAGGCGGAGTTGCTGACGCAGTGGGCCGAAGCGCCGGACGCAGCGCGGCTGCCGCTGCTGAAAGCACTGCAAAAAGAAAACCTCTATGCCGACAGTCAAAAGCACGCCTTTGCGCAGCGCAGCGGACAAATGGTCTCGCTCGGTGACGCTAAGTCGGCCGAAGGGGCAGCCAAAGCCGTTCGTTTGACCAACCGGCTGCGCGTGCTGGCCGCCACGGCCATCGCTACGCATCAGCTGGTGAGTGACAGTGTCACCGAAAGGCGGGCGGCAGCTCGTCAGCTTCAGCGGGATGCCCAGCCCGGAATGCTCGCTTTTCTGGAAAAGCGGATAAGCGATGAAACGGACGCGGTGGCGCGCCAGGCGCTTTTACTGGCGGTGGCGAATCTCCAGCTGGCCAGCCCGCAGGCAGAGGTGCGCCGCAAGGCCGTCGAGTTATTAGGACAGTCCGACGATCCGGACGTTCAGTCCAGACTCACCCCGTTCACTCAGGCGCAGACCGAGCCGGACGCCAGCGTGCGCGCCGCCGCGCAGGAGAGTCTGAGCCAGATCCAGCATCGACTGATGTGGGGCGATCTGCTGGGCCAGGCGTTTATGGGGCTTTCCCTGGGGTCGGTGCTGCTGCTGGCGGCGCTGGGGCTTGCCATCACCTACGGCCTGCTGGGCGTCATCAATATGGCGCACGGCGAGATGCTGATGCTGGGGGCGTATGCCACCTGGATGGTGCAGCAGGCAATGGCCGGGCTTGCGCCCCAGTGGCTGGCGCTCTATCCCGTTATCGCGCTTCCGGTCGCGTTCTGCCTGACGGCGGGCATCGGGATGGTGCTGGAGCGCACCGTGATCCGCCATTTGTACGGTCGTCCGCTGGAAACGCTGCTGGCAACGTGGGGGATTAGCCTGATGCTCATCCAGCTGGTGCGCATGACCTTTGGCGCCCAGAACCTGGAGGTGGCCAACCCGGCATGGCTGTCCGGCGGGGTGCAGGTTTTTGCCAACCTGACGCTGCCGTGGAACCGCATTGTGGTGCTGGGCTTCGTGCTGCTGGTGCTGTTCTTTACCTGGCTCATTCTGAATAAAACCCGTCTGGGGCTCAATGTGCGCGCGGTGACGCAGAACCGCAGCATGGCCGCCTGCTGCGGGGTACCGACAGGCCGCGTCGATATGCTGGCGTTTGGGCTTGGTTCAGGAATTGCCGGGTTAGGCGGCGTGGCGCTGTCGCAGCTCGGTAACGTCGGGCCGGAGCTGGGCCAGGGCTACATTATTGACTCCTTCCTCGTGGTCGTTCTCGGTGGCGTAGGCCAGCTGGCAGGTAGCGTGGCCGCGGCGTTTGGTCTGGGTATCTTCAATAAAATTCTTGAACCGCAGATGGGGGCGGTGCTGGGCAAGATCGTTATTCTGGTGGCGATCGTGCTGTTTATTCAAAAACGCCCTCAGGGGCTGTTTGCGCTGAAAGGGAGGGTGATTGACTGATGAGCCAGCCGCTGACCTTAACGCTGGCGCGCAAAGCGCCGCGCACAACGCAACTTGCAGGTAGTCTGCTGGTGGTGTGTCTGCTGATATTACCGTTTTTCGCCTTACTGCCTGCGACGCATCCGCTGGCGCTGTCGACCTGGATGCTGACGCTGATTGGCAAGATCCTCTGCTATGCCATCGTTGCGGTGGCGCTGGATCTGGTGTGGGGCTACGCCGGGATGCTCTCTCTTGGGCACGGTATCTTCTTCGCTCTGGGCGGCTACGCGATGGGCATGTACCTGATGCGCCAGGCTGCGGGTGACGGTCTTCCTGCGTTTATGTCGTTTCTCTCCTGGAACGAACTGCCGTGGTTCTGGTGGGGAACCCAGCATTTTGCCTGGGCGCTGGTGCTGATTGTGATGGTACCGGGCCTGCTGGCGCTGGTGTTCGGGTGGTTCGCCTTCCGCTCAAAGATCAAAGGGGTCTATTTCTCGATTATGACCCAGGCGCTGACCTATGCCGGGATGCTGCTGTTCTTTCGCAACGAAACCGGTTTTGGCGGCAATAACGGCTTTACCGGCTTCACCACGCTACTCGGGTTTTCGGTAACTGAAACGACCACCCGCATCGCGCTGTTTCTGGCGACCGTGCTGTTGCTGCTTCTGGCGTTAGGCACCGGATTTGCGCTGGCGAAGAGCAAGTTTGGCCGCATCCTGACCGCCGTTCGCGACGCCGAAAACCGCCTGACGTTTTGCGGCTACGATCGCGCGGGTTCAAGCTGCTGGTATGGACGCTCTCCGCCGTGCTGTGCGGCCTGGCGGGGGCGCTGTACGTCCCGCAGGTGGGCATTATCAACCCCGGTGAAATGTCGCCGACCAACTCGATAGAGGCGGCAATCTGGGTGGCGCTGGGCGGGCGCGGCACGCTGGTCGGTCCGGTGATTGGCGCGGCGCTGGTGAACGGGGCGAAGAGCTTCTTCACCGTCGCGATGCCGGAATACTGGCAGCTGTTTCTGGGGCTGATTTTCATCGCCGTCACGCTGTTTTTACCGCGCGGCGTCTACGGTCTGTTTCGAAAGGGAGAGAAATAATGCAGCCAGCCGAAGGGTTATTTACCCGCCAGTTGCCCGGCGATCGTTACCGTGAACAGACCGACCCGGTGCTGCAGCTTGAGGCCATTAACGTCAATTTTGACGGGTTTCAGGCCCTGACCGATCTGTCGCTGAATATCGGCGTGGGCGAGCTGCGCTGCGTGATTGGCCCCAACGGCGCCGGTAAAACCACGCTGATGGACGTCATCACCGGCAAAACGCGGCCAAAGAGCGGCAGGGCGATTTACGATCAGTCCATCGACCTGACCGCGCTGGAGCCTGCGGCCATTGCCCGCCAGGGGATCGGGCGTAAATTCCAGAAGCCCACGGTTTTTGAAGCCCTGACGGTGTGGGAAAACCTGGAGATCGCTATGAAAACCGATAAATCCGTCTGGGCGAGCCTGCGGGCAAAACTCAACGGTGAACAGCGCGACCGCATCGATGAGATGCTGGTTTTGCTGCGCCTTAGCAGCGAGCGCGACCGCCGCGCCGGGCTGCTTTCTCACGGGCAAAAACAGTTTCTGGAAATCGGTATGCTTCTGGTGCAGGACCCGCACCTGCTGCTGCTGGATGAACCGGCCGCCGGGATGACCGACGCGGAAACGGAATACACCGCCGAGCTGTTCAAAACGCTGGCGGGTAAGCACTCCCTGATGGTGGTGGAGCACGATATGGGCTTTGTTGAGACCATCGCCGACCACGTGACGGTGCTGCATCAGGGACGCGTGCTGGCGGAAGGTTCGCTTCGCGAGGTGCAGGCTAACGAGCAGGTGATTGAGGTCTATCTGGGGCGCTAAGGAGCGATGATGTTACAGGTTAACGAACTGAATCAGTATTACGGCGGCAGCCATATCCTGCGCGGCGTGAGTTTTGAGGCCGCAACCGGAGAGGTCACCTGTCTGCTGGGGCGCAACGGCGTCGGGAAAACCACGCTGCTGAAGTGTCTGATGGGGCTGATCCCGGCGAAAACCGGGGAGGTCATCTGGCAGGGTAAAAAGATCACCCACAGCAAACCGCACCTGCGGGTGCACTCTGGCGTGGCGTACGTCCCGCAGGGCCGCGAGATTTTCCCGCGCCTGACCGTGGAAGAGAATCTTCTGCTCGGGCTGTCGCGTTTTTCCGCCCGCGAGGCGAAGCAGGTTCCGGATGAGATCTGGCAGCTGTTTCCGGTGCTTAAAGAGATGAAGCACCGCCGCGGGGGCGATCTCTCCGGTGGACAGCAGCAGCAGCTGGCGATTGGTCGCGCGCTGGCGAGCCGTCCGCAGCTGTTGATTCTGGATGAGCCGACCGAAGGCATACAGCCATCGGTGATTAAAGAGATTGGCCAGGTGATCCGCACCCTGGCGAACCGAGGCGACATGGCGATCCTGCTTGTCGAACAGTTTTACGACTTTGCCGCCGAGCTGGCCGACAGCTATCTGCTGATGTCGCGCGGCACCATTATTCAGCGCGGCCGGGGTGAAAACATGGAGCAGGAGGGCGTTCGCGGATTGGTTGCGATTTAAAATGTTATAATATAACATCCGCATTCTTATAAAACGGAATGAGGGTGTTATCTTGGCTGCACATTTTGGGAAATTTGCCATGACTCTGGGGGCGCTGCTGGTCAGCGGCCAGCTGTTTGCTCACTCGCACGGCCATCAGATGACCGAAGCGGAACAGAGGGCGGCGAACGGCGTGTTTGAGGATAAGGACGTGAAGGACAGAGCGCTGTCAGACTGGGACGGGACCTGGCAGTCGGTCTATCCGTTCCTGCTGGACGGTTCGCTGGATCCGGTGTTTAAACAGAAAGCGCAGAAAGACAAAAGCAAAACCTTTGACGAGGTGAAAGCGTACTACCGCAAGGGATATGCGACGGACGTGGATGCTATCGGCATCGAAAACAACGTGATGGAATTTCATAAGGGCAAAGCGGTCAGCCGCTGTCAGTATGATTACAGCGGCTACAAAATACTGACCTACGCATCGGGCAAAAAAGGCGTTCGCTACCTGTTTGAGTGTAAGGATGCCGGCAGCAAGGCTCCGAAGTTTGTTCAGTTCAGCGACCACACCATCGCCCCGAAGGCCTCTTCGCACTTCCACATTTTCATGGGCAACACCTCCCACGAGGCGCTGCTGAAAGAGATGGATAACTGGCCGACCTATTATCCGAATGAGATGTACAAAGAGCAGGTGGTAGAGGAAATGCTGCACCACTGATGCTTTATTGCCGGGTGGCGGCTACGCCTCACCCGGCCTGGAAGCGCTACGCCACGTTGGGCGTTTCACACCACGCCTTCACGCTCATCCCACGCAAAATCATCAGCCACGCCATGACGATGGCAACCATCATGATGACAAATAGCGACCAGTGCGGCAGGTTGGTCAGGATAATACCGGTGATCATCGGGTTTGCCGCCGCGCCGAGCCAGCCCAGCGCCTGCGCGGAAAAATAGCTCGCCTTCATCCCCGGCGGGGCAATGTTGTCGATCAGCATGTATTCGCCCGGTGCATAGATAATCTCACCCAGGGTAAAGATGGCGGCAGCGATGCCCCAGTAAACCAGGTTTTCCCCGGAGAGCATAAAGCCACCCAGCCCCACGATAAAAAACAGGGTGGCGAGGGTCATCAGCGGGCGAATATTGCTGGCAGAGATCTTGCGGCCCAGCGCATATTGCAGCGTCACCACCACGGCGGCGTTGACGGGCAATACCACGGCGACCACCTTTTCGGCGAAATTACTGTCTGCATGCGCGGCCAGAACGTATTGCGAAATGCAGGTCGCGAACGATCCGCCGACGTATGACGCCAGCAGGCCAGAGAGCGTATACCAGAACAGCGCGCGGTCTTTCAGCAGCACCGACGGCTGCCAGGGCATCTTCTCCTCGGCGATATCCAGCGTAACGCTTTTCTGCACGAAGAAATGGATGAATCCGAGCGGCAGCGCGGCGCAGAAGGCTGCCAGCCAGAACGGCAGCTGCAGGCTGTACATCACCAGCAGGGTGCCAATCGGCGGCCCGATCGTCCAGCCAATGTTCAGAAAGCTGTAGTTAAGCGAGAAGACGCGCGCTTTCTGGCTTGCGGTGAGCACGTCGGAGAACCAGGCCTTCAGCACCGTTGAAAAGACGGAATAGGCGCAGTTGATCAGCGCAAAGAACAGCACCACAAGCGTGACGTTATCGACCAGCGGGATCGCGACAAACCCCGCGATAAAAGCCACGATCGCAATCAGCATGTAGCGCTTTTTATCAAACTTATCGGCCAGAATGCCAAATCCCAGGCTGAACACCACGCCGATTGTCAGCGCAATCGTCAGGGCATAACCAATATTCTCGACGCTCATGCTGTAGACGCGCGTGAGATAAATGGTCATGAACGGCAGCGTTGCTCCCCGACCAATGGTTAATAACAATGACGACGCCAGCAGCGCTGCGGTTGAGCGCCTGAGAGATGGTTTCATATTCCTGCCCGACAGTTGCTTATGCTTTTTATGTTGTGTCCTAAAAGGAGTATCACGACATAAGGGGCTTGTATAGCGCCCAATTTATCCGTAAGTGCTTCGCCTGACTGCCAGAATTAATGATCTTCTCGCCGCGCGCTTTTTTCTGTTAACTTGAACTGTTAACAAATAATTAATAATTCAGGGGCAGGGTATGACGCGTAAAGACGGGCTGCTGGCGTTGCTGGTGGTCGTAGTATGGGGGCTCAATTTCGTGGTCATCAAGCTGGGGTTGCACAACATGCCGCCGCTGATGCTGGCCGGTTTGCGTTTTCTGCTGGTCGCATTCCCGGCCATCTTCTTTGTGGCGCGTCCAAAGATCCCCTTTAAACTGCTGCTGGGCTACGGTCTGACCATCAGCTTTGGCCAGTTCGCGTTTCTCTTTTGCGCCATCAAGTTCGGGATGCCGGCCGGTCTGGCCTCGCTGGTGCTGCAGGCGCAGGCGTTCTTTACCATTATTCTCGGCGCCTTCGTGTTTGGCGAACGTTTACAGGGCAAACAGCTGGCGGGCATTACGCTGGCGGTGTTCGGCGTGCTGGTGCTCATTGAAGCCAGCCTGAACGGCCAGGATGTGGCGCTGCTCGGCTTTATGCTGACGCTGGCGGCGGGGCTGAGCTGGGCCTGCGGGAATATCTTCAACAAGCTGATTATGCAGCACGAGGCGCGCCCGGCGGTGATGTCCCTGGTTGTCTGGAGCGCGCTGATCCCGATAATCCCGTTTCTGGCGGCGTCGTTTATTCTGGATGGTCCGGATGTGATGCTGAACAGTCTGGTCGAAATCGACCTGACCACAATCCTTTCTCTTGTCTATCTGGCTTTTGTCGCCACCATTGTGGGCTACGGGATTTGGGGATCGCTGCTGGGGCGTTATGAAACCTGGCGCGTGGCGCCGTTATCCCTGCTGGTGCCGGTGGTGGGGCTTGCCAGTGCGGCACTCTTGCTGGATGAAACGCTGAGCGCGCTGCAGCTGTTTGGCGCCGTGCTGATCATGGCCGGGCTGTACATTAACGTGTTTGGTCTGCGGGTTCGTCGGGCGACGCGGGTAAGCGAAAAGGCATAAAAAAAGCCCCGCGTCTGCGGGGCAAAAACGAATCAGAGGCCGTGCTGATTATAATAAGGCACGCCTAATTCGTCGGATTTGTCGCTACCAGCACCCATATGGTTGAAATCATAGGGCGACTGGTCATGTGCTGACGGCAAAATCATCGTATCAGGATTATTTTGCTGCGTTGCACGAGGGGTTTGCTCCGCGAAGGTCTGGCTGGAGAACAGCACCAGCAAGGCGAGGGCGGCGGAGGCGGTAACTTTCATAATTTCCTCGGTTACGTCTGTTACAGGCGATGATTAACTACAGTGTTTTAACGGATACAGGTAGCGGGATTCGCCCGGCACGCTGGTGATTCGGTACTTATGAGGCGGCACGTCAAAATAGTTCTTGAACGTACGCGTCAGGGTTTGTTGCGATTCAAATCCGTAACGCTCCGCCAGATAAAGGATCGGCTCATTGCTTTCTTTCAGTTTCTGGGCAATTTCCGTCAGCTTGCGGCTGCGAATGTATTGACCTAATGAATGACCGGTCTCTTTTTTGAACATCCGTTGCAGGTGCCATTTGGAGTAACCTGAACGCTCAGACACTTTTTCAAGGGAGAGCGGCGATTCCAGGTTATCTTCGATCCAGTCCAAAATGCTATGAATGGTGATAGCGTCAGTATTGCGTCTGGACATCGTCATACCTCTTTTTTTCTGTTTACGGCAGGATTTTCTTCAGCAGAAGCTCAAGGGTTGCCACTTCATCTGCCGTTAAGTTTTTTGTTAGTTCCTGATGCAGTGTTTGTCCTACTAATTGATGACATTGCTCGCACATGGCCGCGCCATCGCTGGTTAGCTTCACCAGTACGCCGCGTTTGTCATTCGGGTTAGGGCTTCGTTCTATCCATCCTTTGCAGACGAGACGATCGAGCATGCGGGTTAACGCACCCAGATCGACAGAGAGCACCTTTTTCAGCTCAACCGGCGTGATACACACTTCGCAGCGAATGGAACACAGCACTTTGAACTGTGTTGCGGTGATATCCAGCGGTGACAGGTAGTCATTGAGCAGGCGATCTTTTTTCTGATTTACCATATGAATAAGACGACCCAGCGGAACAACGTCGTTAAAGATATCACTGGTGCTTTTCACAATGGTTGCCCTGGCAAGTAGTTAGTCACGGCAGATATTATTGCTCAGGCAAGTATAAGTCAACTGAATGAGTCAGCCGATGCCACGAATTGCTAAAACGTTTCATGAACTTTTTTTGAGGTCTTTCAAATCATATAGATAACTGTCAGTTATCTTTCCTGGACGGAAATAATCGTTGCGTTGCACCCATGGCTCAATGTCACACTTTCACCCTATAATTGCTGTGTTAAATATGGATAAGGACAACAACGCACTATGTTGGATTTAATAAAAGCAATCAGCCTTGGGCTGGTGGTCTTGCTGCCGTTGGCTAACCCGTTAACGACGGTGGCGCTGTTCCTCGGGCTGGCAGGGAATATGAACAGCGCCGAGCGCAACCATCAGTCGATGATGGCCTCGGTGTATGTGTTTGCCATCATGATGGTGGCTTACTATGCCGGGCAGGTGGTGATGAACACCTTCGGGATTTCCATCCCCGGCCTGCGTATCGCCGGGGGGCTGATTGTGGCCTTTATCGGTTTCCGCATGCTGTTCCCGGCGCAAAAAGCGCACGAGTCGCCGGAAGCGGCCAGCAAATCGGAAGAGCTGGAAACCGAACCGACTGCGAATATCGCCTTTGTGCCGATTGCCATGCCGAGCACGGCGGGGCCGGGTACGATCGCGATGATCATCAGCTCCGCCTCAACGGTGCGTGACAGCGCAACCTTCCCGGACTGGGTGCTGACGGTTGCGCCACCGCTGATTTTTGCGATTATCGGGGTTATCGTGTGGGCGTCGCTGCGCAGTTCTGGTGCCATTATGCGCTGGGTAGGCAAGGGCGGTATCGAGGCGATTTCCCGTCTGATGGGCTTCCTGCTGGTCTGTATGGGCGTGCAGTTTATTATTAACGGCGTGCTGGAAATTATTAAGACCTATCATTGATGTGATTGCCGGGTAAGGCGAAGCCGCCGCCCGGCAAGAAGGCTTACCCGTGCTGACCCTTTTCCTCCAGCGCCACCGGCCATTTACGGAAGATGAGCACTGACCAGACCAGCGCCACCAGGGCCGGAATGGCGCCCAGATAGCCAATCGCCGACATCGATACGTGCAGTATTACCTGATTTCCCACCAGCGCGCCCGCGCCAATCCCCAGATTGAAAATCCCTGAGAACAGCGACATGGCGACGTCCGTTGCATCCGGCGCCAGGGCCAGGACCTTCACCTGCATGCCCAGACCAATAATCATGATCGCCACGCCCCAGAACAGGCTGAGGATCGCCAGATGGCTTTCACTGCCTGCGGCAGGCATCAGCAGCAGCAGGCAGGCCAGCAGCAGACCGATAGCGCAGCTCACCAGCGTCGAGGCGTGCCGGTTACCCAGCTTACCGAACAGCACGCTGCCAATAATGCCCGCTCCGCCGAGGATCAACAGCAGGACGGTGGCAAAGTTTGCGCTAAAGCCCGCCACCACCTGCACAAAGGGTTCAATGTAGCTGTACGCCGTGTAATGGGCCGTCACCACAATAACGGTAAGCAGGTAGATACCCAGCAGCGCCGGGCGACGCATCAGCAGCGGCAGGCTTTTCAGCGAGCCGGAATGCTCGCTCGGCAGCGCGGGGAGCAGCTTAATCAGGCATACCAGCGTAACCAGCGCGCCCATACCAATGGCGAAGAACGTCGTACGCCAGCCGAAGTATTGCCCTACGATGCGGCCAATCGGCAGACCCAGCACCATCGCCAGTGCGGTACCGGTGGCAATCAGGCTCAGCGCCTGGGCGCGTTTACCCGCTGGGGCGAGTCGAATAGCCAGCGACGCGGTGATCGACCAGAACACCGCATGGGCAAAGGCAATGCCGATGCGGCTAATGACCAGCACCGTAAAATTCCATGCCATAAACGACAGGACATGGCTGGCGATGAACAGCAAAAACAGGCCGATCAGCAGCCTGCGCCGCTCCATCTGGCTGGTCAGCAGCATAAACGGCAAGGACATCAGCGCCACAACCCAGGCGTAGATAGTCAACATAATGCCCACCTGCGCCGTTTCCATCTGGAAACTTTCAGCGATGTCAGACAACAGCCCAACCGGAACAAATTCTGTGGTGTTAAAAATAAACGCGGCAATGGCCAGCGTGACCACGCGTAGCCACGCAACCCTGCGGGAAACTGTGTTCGTTGTCATAGGGATGTCGGAGATTCGTTGCTGAAAAGAAGAGGGGACGATCTTAAAACGTCGAACGGCGAAAACTCAACCATTATGTGACGCAGATCTCAATATTTACCTTATGAAAGCGGTAGCCGGGAACACCGTTTTCATTGAATATAAAAGAACAACACAATAAAAACAGGCGGTAAGACAATGCAGGAGATTGATTTTTATCTGGTAGATGCGTTCAGCGATACCTCGTTTGGCGGCAATCCGGCCGCCGTTTGCCCGCTCAAGGAATGGTTACCCGATGAGACCTTGCTGAAAATGGCGCAGCAGCATAACCAGTCGGAAACGGCTTTTTTCGTCTGCAGTAAAGGGGGCATTGAGCTACGCTGGTTTACCACGCTTACCGAAGTCAATCTCTGCGGCCACGCTACGCTTGCGGCCGCGCACGTGCTGTTTACCGAGCTGGATTACCCGGATTCGCGGATCCACTTTGAAACCGCCTCTGGCCGCCTGACGGTCAGCCGGGAGGGGGAGTGGATGACGCTGGACTTCCCGGCATGTCCAACCCATGAAGAGACACCCCCGCCGGAGATGCTCTCGGCGCTGGGTATTAGCCGCTACGTTGAAGCCCGTAAAGGGCGCGCCTGGCTGATCGTTCTGGAGAATCGCCAGCAGGTTGAAGCGCTTGCGCCGCGCTTCTCGGCGATGACGCCAGGCGAGCATAAGGTGAGCGTTACGGCGCGCGGTGAGGGGGAGTATGATTTTGTCAGCCGCTTTTTCTCACCGGGCGTTTCCGTCCCGGAAGACCCGGTCACCGGCTCCGCGCACACCATGCTGATCCCTTACTGGAGCGAAAAGCTGGGCAAAACCACGATGTTCGCCCGTCAGGTTTCAGCGCGCGGCGGAGATGTGCGCTGTGAGCTGAAAGGTTCGCGCGTGCTGATGAGCGGACAGGCCACGCTTTATCTGAAAGGCACAGTTTTTCTGCGCTAAAAACCCATAACAAGAGAGGAAGAGACAATGCAGGAAATTGATTTTTATCTGGTGGATGCCTTCAGCGATAAAACCTTTGGCGGCAACGCCGCAGCGGTATGTCCTCTGGAAGAGTGGCTGCCGGACGAAACGCTGCTCAAAATGGCGCAGCAGCATAACCAGTCTGAGACGGCCTTTTTCGTGCGCACCGACGGCGGGTTTGAGCTGCGCTGGTTCACCACGCTGGATGAAATTAACCTGTGCGGTCACGCTACGCTTGCCGCATCGCACGTCATTTTCGAATACCTTGATTATCCGCATACCGAAATCACCTTCACCACGCGCTTCGTGGGCGAGCTGACCGTCAAACGCAGCGGCGACTGGCTGACGCTGAACTTCCCCGCGTGGTCGACGGAAGTCGTCGAAAACCCACCTGAGGTGCTGTTTAGCGCGCTGGGCATCACGGCGGCAAAAGAGGTGCGCGTCGGACGCGATTACATGGTGGTGCTGGAGAGCCAGCAGCAGGTTGAAGCGTTAACGCCGGATATTGGGGCCATGCTTCCGCTGGATAAAATGGTTTGCGTGACGGCGCCGGGAGAAGAATATGACTTCGTCAGCCGCTTCTTCTGTCCGGGCGAAGGGGTGCCGGAAGATCCGGTCACCGGATCCGCCCACAGCATGCTGATCCCTTACTGGAGCGAAAAGCTGGGCAAAACGTCACTCAATGCTCGCCAGGTGTCATACCGTGGTGGGGATCTGCGCTGCGAGCTGAAGGGCGACCGCGTGCTGATTGGCGGCCAGGCGACCCTGTATCTGAAAGGGCGAATCTTCCTGCGCTAGCTGAGTGACGCGCTATAAGTTAATACTATGAACCACCCCGGCAGGCCTGAGCTATGTTGATATAAAAACAGCAAGGAGCCTGCCATGTATTCCATTACCTCTGAATCTGCACGTCATCCGGACATTCTCACGCTGATCGCGGCGCTTGACCGCTATCAGAGCGAACTCTATCCCGCCGAAAGCAACCATCTGCTCGACCTGTCTGCGCTGCCTGAAACCTCGCTGATCCTGATGGTCATTCGTGACCAGCAGCTGCACGCCGTAGGCTGCGGAGCCATCGTGCTCAACGGCGACGGAACGGGGGAGATGAAGCGGGTCTATATCGATCCGGCCCATCGCGGGCAGCATCTCGGCGAGACGCTGCTGGCCGCCCTGGAAGATGAGGCCCTGAGCCGCCATTGCCACACGGTAAGGCTGGAGACGGGCATCAAACAGCGCGCCGCGATTCGCCTGTACGAGCAGTGCGGATATGATTTGCGTCCGGCGTTTGCCCCGTACGCTGACGATCCGCTCAGCCTGTTTATGGAGAAGGCGCTGGTTGAAGACGTTCGTTTAGCAGCGCTATAAAAGCTTCCAGCTGGCGGGTCATCGCCCCGCGCCGCCACACCAGCCAGGTAGTGAGCCAGCGCCAGTTTTCCGCCAGCGGCCAGGCTTCAACCTGATGATGTCCCGGCATACTCTCCAGCATCGAGCGCGGCATCAGCGCGATGCCCGCGCCCGCAATGACGCAGGCGAGCATGCCGTGATAGGACTCCATCTCATGAATGCGGCCGGGGGTGGCTCTGTCCGCATGAAACCAGCTTTCCAGATGTCGACGGTACGAGCAGTTTGCGCGAAAGGCGTAAACGTCGCTGCCGCTGACCTGCGCGGCGCGGGCGACCTCGGCGTGCCCGGCAGGCGTGACCAGCATCATCTCTTCCCGGTAGACCGGCATGCCCTCCAGCTCCGGGTGCGACAGAGGCCCGTCGACGAAGGCGGCGCTGAGGGTTCCCTCCAGTACGCCATCAATCATCGTCCCGGATGGCCCGGTAGATAGGGCAAACTGGATGCGCGGATAGCGCTGGTTAAACTGCGCCAGCGTTTCGGGAATGCGCACCGCGGCGGTGCTTTCCAGCGCGCCGAGGGCAAATAACCCCTGCGGCTCATCACCCGCGACGACCATGCGCGCCTCATCCACCAGGGCGAGGATCTGCCTGCTGTAGCGCAGGAAGTTATGCCCGGCGGGGGATAAGCGCAAACGCTGGTTCTCACGAATAAACAGCTCAACGCCAAGATCGGCTTCCAGCTGGCGGATGCGGGTCGTCAGGTTAGACGGCACGCGATGCACCTTCTGCGCCGCCTGGGTGATGCTGCCCGTCAACGCGACGGCGTTAAACATTTCAAGCTGGGTTAAGTCCATGGCATTCTCGTTTCGTGAATAAGGTGGTTAGTATTATTCATTTTTAAGAAATAGCAGAGTGAGCCACAATGAATCAACCGAAATGCGTGGAGAACATCATGAAATATTCATCTGCTACACATGCCCTCTCTGTTAACCCGGCAACGGGGGAAACCCTCGGTGCCTTCGCCTGGGCGACGGCGGAAGAGGTTGAACGCGCGATTGCTCAGTCTGATGCGGGGTATCGCCAGTGGCGACGCGAAAGCGTGTCCCATCGGGCGCAGAAGCTGCGGGATCTCGGCGCAGCGCTGCGAAACCGCGCAGAAGAGATGGCGCAGACCATCTCCCGTGAAATGGGGAAACCCATCCTGCAGGCGCGGGCGGAAGTGGCAAAATCCGCCGGTCTGTGCGACTGGTATGCCGAGCATGGCCCGGCGATGCTGCGTGCGGAATCCACGCTGGTGGAAAACCACAACGCTCTTATCGAATACCGTCCGCTGGGGCCGATTCTCGCGGTAATGCCCTGGAACTTCCCGCTCTGGCAGGTGCTGCGCGGCGCGGTGCCCATTCTGCTGGCAGGTAACAGCTATCTGCTTAAGCATGCGCCAAACGTGCTCGGCTCTGCGGAACTTATTGGGCAGATCTTTGCGGATGCCGGTTTCCCTGAAGGCGTATTCGGCTGGGTGAACGCCACCAATGACGGCGTAAGCCAGGCGATTAGCGATCGCCGTATTGCCGCGGTGACCGTCACCGGCAGCGTGCGTGCCGGTGCGGCCATTGGCGCGCAGGCAGGAGCCGCGCTGAAAAAATGCGTTCTTGAGCTGGGCGGCTCCGACCCGTTTATCGTCCTTAACGATGCCGACCTGGATCTAGCAGTGAAGGCGGCGGTGGCGGGTCGCTACCAGAATACCGGGCAGGTGTGCGCGGCGGCCAAACGCTTCATTGTGGAAGCGGGGATTGCAGATACCTTTACCCGCCGCTTCGTCGACGCTGTCGCCGCGTTAAAGATGGGCGCGCCGGAAGCAGAAGAGAACTACCTGGGCCCGATGGCGCGTTATGACCTGCGCGATGAGCTGCATCAGCAGGTGCAGGCCACCCTGGCCGAAGGGGCAACGCTGCTGCTGGGCGGAGAGAAAATCAGCGGAGAGGGCAATTACTACGCGCCAACCGTGCTGACCAACGTCACCCCGTCGATGACGGCGTTCCGCCAGGAACTGTTTGGTCCGGTCGCGGCCGTGACTGTCGCAAAAGACGCGGAGCACGCTCTGGCGCTTGCCAACGACAGCGACTTTGGCCTGTCCGCCACCGTCTTTACCGCTGACGCAGCGCTTGCGGATAGATTCTCCCGCGAACTGGAGTGTGGCGGGGTGTTTATCAACGGCTTTAGCGCCAGCGACGCGCGCGTGGCCTTCGGCGGCGTGAAGAAAAGCGGCTTTGGTCGCGAGCTTTCCCACTTTGGGCTGCACGAGTTCTGCAACGTGCAGACGGTCTGGAAGGATCGCGTGTAATTTATCGCCCGCCTGTGATTTCGGCCCTCATCACGAGGGCCGTTGTCATTTATCTGCAATGGTTCTGTCATTTTCATTTCGTAGACTCGCTCGCGTCTAACGCATTGTTAATGAAGATAATTATGAACCTAACGCAAATTTTTCGCCGTATTGCGCAGCGTCTCACCCCTCGTCACTTTGGCCTGCTGACGAGTATCTTTTGCATTATTGGCCTTTTCTCCGCGCTGCAGCTCTCCTCCTCATTTCTGCTTAACGCCTCCCTGAACGACGCCCAGCGCAACGAGCAGCAAAACCTGCTGGCCTGGCAGCAGCAGAGCAAGCTGGATCTGGCCCGCGTTTCCCTGCTGGCGGCAAGCGACCTGCTTAACCGGTCCGGCGTCTGGTTTATGCAGGATAAAGAGACCGGCTCCGACGGAAGCTGGCACAGCCTGATGGACGATGCGCAAAAGGCGCTGGCGGTTTCTCAGCAGGCGTGGAAGGCCTGGCTGGCGCTGAATCCGCCGAAAGACGATGCCCTGGTGAACAGCTATCAGCTTTTCTACGGCGCGATCAACGAGCAGGCTGAAGGGCTTCTCAAGACCAACACGATCGACGCGTTTTTTGCCGTACCGGCTCAGGCGTTTCAGTCTGATTTTAACGACAACTATGCGCGCTATCAGCAGGCAAGCGAGAAGCAGGCCATGCAGGGGCGTCAGAGCCTAATGGCGCAGCTCTCCGGCCTGCAAACGTTGTTCCTGTTTGCGCCGGTGCTGCTGCTTGCCATCGCGGCTGTCGTCTGGTTCGGCATGTCCAGATGGGTGATTACGCCGCTGCGTCGGTTGATTGCGCATATTAACCGGCTGGCGGCAGGGGATCTCTCCGGCACGCCGCCGAAGGTCATGCGCTTCAACCGGGAGATAGGTCAGCTTAGCGACAGTATTGCGACGATGCAGAACGGTCTGCAGCAGCTGGTGACGCAGGTCAGCCATGCCACCGCAACGATGGTGGAGAACATTGACTCCCTTGCGCAGGGTAACCAGAAGCTGTATCAGCAGTCAGCGCGCCAGGCGAAAGAGCTTGAGGATGTAACGGCGCATATCGCGGCGCTGGAAAGCCATGTGGAAGGGAATACCGGCTATGCCAGGCTTGCCAGCTCGCGGGCCGATGAAGCGCGTCAGGCCGCCGTGGGGGGCGACCGGATGATGTCTACCGTGAATGCGTCCATGCAGGCGATCGTCGACCGATCTTCTGAGATGCGCGGGATCGTGGCGATGATCGACAGCGTGGCGTTTCAGACCAACATCCTGGCGCTGAACGCCGCTATCGAGGCGGCCCATGCCGGAAACCAGGGGCGCGGCTTTGCCGTCGTCGCGCGGGAAGTCGGGCTTTTGGCCAGAAAAAGCAGCCACTCGACGCAGACCATTCAGGAGCTCATCAACCGCTCGCTGCAGGGGATTGAAGACGGTTCCCGCGCCGTTACCCTGATGGAAGAGAATCTGCAGCAGGTCACCGGTCTGGTGGGCAATTTAAGCAGTTTGCTTAATGAGATCTCAACCGCCACGCTCAGCCAGGGAGACAGTATTCACCAGATGACGCGCCAGCTTCAGGCGCTGAATCAGGTCTCCCGGCAGACGGACCTGCTGGTCTCAGACGCCTCGGATGCCTCTGAGCGGCTGCAAAAGCAATCCGATCTTTTATTGCAGGCCGTTTCGCGTTTTCGTCTTAGCGCCTGACGCAATACATAAGCCTCTGTTATACTCGCAGCCCGTTTTAGCCTGAGGGCAAGGAGCAAAGTGTGGCTGCGGTCATCCATAATGAGATGTTGGACGAGATTCTGGCGCAGGTTCGTCCGTTAATTGGAAAGGGGAAGGTTGCCGACTATATTCCGGCCCTTGCCTCGGTGAGCGGGAATAAGCTGGGGATTGCTATCTGTACCATCGACGGACAGCGATACCAGGCAGGCGATGCGACTGAGCGTTTTTCCATTCAGTCCATTTCGAAAGTGCTGAGTCTGGTTGCGGCGATGCGTCAGTATGAAGAAGAAGAGATCTGGCAGCGTGTCGGTAAAGATCCTTCCGGCCAGCCTTTCAACTCGCTGCTTCAGCTCGAGATTGAGCAGGGTAAACCGCGGAATCCCTTTATCAATGCCGGGGCGCTGGTGGTCTGCGATATGCTGCAAAGTCGCCTCAGCGCACCGCGCCAGCGAATGCTGGAGATTGTTCGCCAGCTCTCGGGCGTTGACGATATTGCCTATGATGCAGTGGTGGCACGCTCGGAGTTTGAACACTCCGCCCGTAACGCGGCTATCGCATGGCTGATGAAATCCTTCGGTAATTTCCACAACGACGTGGCGACCGTGCTGCAAAACTACTTCCATTACTGCGCCCTGAAAATGAGCTGCGTTGAGCTGGCCCAGACGTTCCTGTTCCTTGCGCACCAGGGGCACGCGCCGCATCTCGATCAGGAGGTGGTTTCTTCGCTTCAGGCCCGGCAGGTTAACGCGCTGATGGCCACCAGCGGGATGTATCAAAACGCCGGTGAGTTTGCCTGGCGCGTTGGGCTTCCGGCTAAATCGGGCGTTGGCGGCGGGGTCGTGGCGATTGTGCCGCATGAAATGGCGATAGCCGTCTGGAGCCCGGAACTGGATGAAACGGGAAATTCCCTTGCCGGCGTGGCGGTTCTGGAGAAACTGACCCAGCGCCTGGGACGTTCCGTATACTGATGTCCGATCTGGAGCCTCTCTTTTCCCGCCTGGCGCGATCGACATTTCGCTCGCGCTTTCGCTTAGGCGATAAGGAACGACAGTACTGCTGGGACAAAGGCCCCGAAACCATTGATCGGCACGCCGCGGATTTTGTCGAAAAGCGCCTTGCGCCCGCACACCCCGCCAACGACGGTAAGCAGACGCCCATGCGCGGTCACCCGGTGTTTATCGCCCAGCATGCCACCGCCACCTGTTGTCGTGGCTGTCTGGCAAAATGGCATAACATTCCACAGGGCGTAACGCTCACGGCGCAGCAACAAAATTATATCGTCAGCGTTATCCACCACTGGCTGGTGCTGCAGATGAACGCCTAAATTTGACGAGTTATGCTCCTGTGTTATTTGTGTTATAGATGCATCCCAAGTTAGTCCCGATCATGCTGACGACCGCAATAATTGCCATAAGCTTTCATATGGAATGATATTTAATGCGTTCTGCTCTTACCGCTTTCAGGCCGTTCCAGGTTGATACGCCGCTGCGAAATGCAGCGACGATCTTCATCCTCACCACCTTATTCTATTTTGTGGGCGCGGAATTACGGCTCGTTGAGGCCCTGTCGCTGTTCTGGCCGCTGAATGGCGTCATGGCAGGGATTTTTGCCCGCTATGTTTACCTGAATCGCCTGCATTACTACGCGGTATGTTATGTCGCGATGCTGTTGTACGACGCGGTAACGACCAACTGGGGTATGGCCTCCGTGGTGATCAACCTGTCAAACATGATCTTTATCGTCGTCGTCGCCGTGCTGGTTCAGCGCGACAAGCGGCTGATGAAGAAAACCCCCGATCCGCTTAACGCACTGCGCCTGTTTAACTACTGTCTGATTGCCGCGCTGCTTTGCGCCTTGCTCGGCGCGGTAGGGTCGGTCGGGATTGACAGTCATACCTTCTGGCCGCTGTTTGCCGACTGGTTTAGCGAGCAGTTCTCAACCGGCGTGCTTGTTGTGCCCTGTATGCTCACGTTACGTATGCCCGGGCGTGAGCTCAGGCTCCGTCTGGAGCAGCTGCTGCCGGTGATGGCGCTGATCGTCTCGGTGGTCGCGTCGGTGGTGATTGGCGGAGCGGGGAGCCTCTCGTTTCCTCTGCCTGCGCTTATCTGGTGTGCGGTTCGTTACTCATTGCCCGCCACCTGTCTGCTGACGTTTATCACCGGGGCCACTGAAATCATTCTGGTCGCCAACTCGATTATTAATATCGCCGTGGCGACGCCGTTTACGACGCCAATGATGTTTTCAGCCCGGCTGGGGATCGCAACGATGGCGATCTGCCCGGTGATGGTATCCGTCAGCATGGCGGCGATTAATTCCCTGATCCGCCAGGTTTCACTGAGGGCGGATTATGACTTTTTAACGCACGTCTACTCGCGTTCCGGGCTTTATGAGGCGTTAAAGCATGAAGAGACGTACCGGCACACGCGTTTTCTGACAGTCATGCTGCTGGATATTGATTATTTCAAGAGCATTAATGATAACTACGGCCACGAGTGCGGAGATCGCGTGCTGGCGTCGTTTGCCCGACAGGTTCAGCAGGTCGTCGGCGAAGACGGCATGGTGGCGCGCATGGGCGGGGAAGAGTTCGCCGTGGTGGTCAATTCAGGCGACGCGCAGCATGGTTTTGAACTGGCTGAACGTATCCGATCCACCGTTGCCGGTCATCCTTTTACATGGCGCCACCAGACGCTCTATCTGACGGTCAGCATTGGCCTCGGCAGCGGAAAGGCTGAGTCCTGGCAGCTGACCGAGGTCTTCAACAAGCTTATGGCCGAAGCGGACGATCATCTCTATCGTTCCAAAAAAGCGGGTCGAAACCGTACCAGCGCCCGGGTTGCGGACGAGCAAATTGCCGCGTCCTCCGGGAGTGAAACATAGCTGCGTTAATCGTCATAAGGCATTGACGTGAATAGTAAGCGGCTTAACAGGATGTCAGAACACTGACAATGTCTCTGTTTAAGCTACGCTTTTAGTAACGCTTTACGTCAGGAGACATTATGAAAGCACCTGCAACCCCTGAAAATGAAACAGACAGACTCAACTCGCTACGAGAATCAGGTCTGCTTGAGATCGACAGTTCCCCGGCGTTTGACCGCTTAACGCGTCTGGCAAAACGCTTCTTCCAGGTGCCGCTGGCGATGGTCAATCTCATTGATGAGCATTCGCTAATCGTGAAGTCGGCTGACGGTCAGGCGCCCGGCAGCGTTCCGCGCAATATCTCATTTTGCGGGCATACGATCCTCACCGAAGCGCCGCTGGTGGTGGGGGATATGCTTCAGGACGATCGCTTTGCGGATAACCCGCTGGTGGCCGGTGAGCCTCGCGTGCGTTTTTACGCGGGTTTCCCGCTGCGCCTGCGCGACGGCGCAAGCGTTGGCTCGCTGTGCCTGATTGATTACGCTCCCCGCGAGTTTTCTGCCGCCGACCTCGCCGTGCTGGGGGACCTTGGCGCGCTGGCAGAGGATGAATTTGCTGCCATCAGCGCGGCGACCACGGATGAATTAACCGGGCTATTCAACCGTCGGGGCTTTAATCAGCTCGTGCGGTTCACGCTTTCCGTTGCCCGGCGTCGCGCTGAGCCGCTCACGCTCGGCTGGCTGGATTTGGATCGCTTTAAGGAAATTAACGATCGCTTTGGTCATGAAGAGGGGGATAAGGCGCTGAAAGCGATGGCGCAGCTGATGCGCGCCTCTTTCCGTGAAGCGGATCTGCTGGTGCGTTTTGGCGGGGACGAGTTCGCCGTGCTGTTCGCGGATACGGATGAGCAGGGCGCCTGGATTGCCATGCAGTATCTTGCCGAGCAGGTAGAAAACTATAACGCCCGCAAGCTACATCCCTGGTCGCTCCATTTCTCGTGGGGGCTCAGTGAATTCGATCATAACGGCAACGACCTGCAGCAGTGGTTAAAAGATGCCGATGAAAAGATGTATGCCATGAAACAGCAGCGCCAGCGAGCCCGGTAACATAACAAAAGCGTATGTCCGAACCGTTTGCGTTAAGAAGATGTTAAATGCACAGTGACGGTATTCAACGTAAGGAAAAACAATGAATACCTCACTGCAAATCAAAAACCTCACCCGAGACGAAATTCTCACCCATCTTGATGCGCTGGCCGGGATCCTCGAAAACTGTGTGAGCGGCGGGGCATCCGTCAGCTTTATGCTTCCCTTTAGTCTGGATAAGGCTCGTTCGTTCTGGCGCGGCATCGCTGAAAGCGTAGGGCGCAACGAGCGTCTGGTGCTGGCCTGTATCGACCCGCAGGAAGGCGTCATCGGAACGGTGCAGCTGATCACAGACCAGCCGGAAAACCAACCGCATCGCGCCGATGTGGCGAAGCTGCTGGTTCACGAGAAAGCGCGCCGCAAAGGTGCCGCGATGGCATTGATGGAAGCGCTTGAAGCGGAGGCGCGGGCCAGAGATATTTCGGTTCTGGTGCTCGATACCTCCACCGGCAGCGGCGCCGAGACGTTCTACCAGCGTGCCGGCTGGCAAAAGGTGGGGGAGATCCCGCGCTATGCCCTGATGCCGGACGGCGCCATGACGGCCACGTCCGTGTTCTATAAGTTCTTATGATTATTTTGTACAACTACGCCGTGGATTGATCAAAACAGGGTTTCTGGTCGTTAAGTTTTGATAAGTTATCGTACCAATCTTATCAGGCTGTATGACTAATCATAAAGGAACCCTCATGTGAACACGCTCAACCGTCGTGATTTTCCCGGAGCTCAATACCCGGAACGCATTATTCAGTTTGGCGAAGGCAACTTCCTGCGTGCGTTTGTCGACTGGCAAATTGACCTGCTAAATGAACATACCGATCTTAACGCCGGTGTGGTTATCGTCCGTCCTATTCAGAGCGACTTCCCGCCGTCGCTGAACACTCAGGATGGTCTCTATACCACAATCATTCGCGGCCTGAACGGGCAGGGTGAAGCGGTGAGTGAGAGCCGTCTTATCCGCTCGGTTAACCGGGAGATCGACGTCTACGGCCAGTATGATGCGTTCCTGAAACTGGCGCACAATCCGGACATGCGCTTTGTTTTCTCGAACACAACCGAAGCGGGTATCAGCTACCACGCGGGTGACCGATTCGACGATGCCCCTGCGGTGAGCTACCCGGCGAAGCTGACGCGACTGCTGTTTGAGCGTTATAGCCGCTTCAACGGTGCAGCGGATAAAGGCTGGATCATTATTCCGTGCGAGCTGATTGACTACAACGGCGATGCGCTGCGTGAACTCGTTCTGCGCTATGCCCGGGAGTGGGCGCTGCCTGCAGCCTTTATCCAGTGGCTTAACGAGGCCAACAGCTTCTGCTCGACGCTGGTTGACCGTATCGTGACCGGTTACCCGCGCGACGAAGCGGCCACGCTGGAGGCTGAGCTGGGTTATCACGATGGGTTCCTCGACACCGCTGAACATTTCTATCTGTTCGTTATCCAGGGGCCGGCATCTCTTGCGCAGGAACTCCGTCTGGATAAGTACCCGTTGAATGTGCTGATTGTCGACGACATCAGGCCGTACAAAGAGCGCAAAGTCGCTATCCTGAACGGCGCGCATACGGCGCTGGTGCCGGTGGCATTCCAGGCTGGGTTAGAGACGGTAGGCGAGGCGATGAACGATGCAGAGATCTGCGCGTTTGTCGAAAAAGCGATTTATCAGGAGATCATTCCGGTCCTCGATCTGCCGCGTGACGAGCTGGAATCATTCGCCAGCGCGGTAACAGGGCGTTTTCGCAACCCTTATATCAGACACCAGCTGCTTTCCATTGCGCTTAACGGCATGACCAAATACCGCACCCGCATTCTGCCGCAGCTGCTGGCAGGGCAGAACGCAAGCGGACAATTGCCTGCACGTCTGACGTTCGCGCTGGCTGCACTGATAGCGTTTTATCGCGGGGAGCGTAACGGGGAGAACTATCCGGTGCAGGATGATGCTTTCTGGCTGGAACGTTATCAGCAGCTCTGGGCGCAGCACCGCGACCAGCAGTTGAGCACCCGTGAGCTGGTGCAGTCCGTACTGAGCGTGAGCGAGCACTGGGAACTGGATCTCACGCAGGTCTCCGGGCTTGTCGACCAGGTCACCCTGGATCTTGACGCGATTCTCCTGAAGGGAATGCGCGCAGCGGTGAAACCCCTTTGCTAATGACGTTACCCGGTTTCGGCCGGGTTTAATTACATCTTAATTTAGTTACAACATACTATGTGCTCTTTTTTTAAAACCGCATGCAGCACCGTGCGGTTATCGCTAAGCAGGTCATAAAATTCAATGTCCCGTTAACATGCTTGCAACCGTGAGGGAGATCACGTTTAATAGCCACGCTCTTTTCCTTCCTGAAACTCACTATGATTGTTCGTCCTAAACAGCACTGGCTACAACTGATTTTTGTCTGGCACGGTTCGGTACTTCCCAAAATTTACACCCGACTGCTGCTCAACTTCCTGCTTTCAATCGCCGTTATCCTGATGCTGCCGTGGTATACCTCGCTGGGCATCAAATTTACCGTGGCGCCATTTAGCATTCTCGGCGTGGCGATCGCTATCTTTCTCGGTTTCAGAAACAACGCCTGTTATTCGCGCTACGTTGAGGCTCGCCTGCTTTGGGGGCAGCTGATGATAGCGGCACGCTCGCTGTTTCGCGAGGTGAAAAACACCTTGCCTGACGATAAGCACCTGGGGGAATTTGTCCGCCTGCAGATTGCTTTTGCCAACTGCCTGCGCATGACCCTGCGCCGGGACCTGAACGCCGAACAGCTCTCTCGCTATCTTGCTCCGGACGATTTGCGTCACGTGATGAGCGCCAACTCGCCGGCGAACCGTATTTTACTGATCATGGGGGAGTGGCTGGCCGTGCGGCGGCGTAACGGGCAGCTTTCAGACATCCTGTTCCACAGCCTGAACAACCGTCTGAACGATATGTCCATCGTCCTCTCCGGCTGCGAACGCATTGCGACTACGCCGGTGCCGTTTGCCTATACGCTGATTTTGCACCGAACGGTCTATCTGTTCTGCATCATGCTGCCTTTCGCGCTGGTTGTAGATCTGCACTACATGACGCCGTTTGTCTCGGCGCTGATCTCCTACACCTTTATCTCGCTGGACACCCTGGCAGAAGAGCTGGAAGACCCGTTCGGCACAGAAGATAACGATCTGCCGCTGGACGCCATCTGCAACATGATGGAACGCGATCTGCTGCAGATGAACGATGAAGATAACATTCCGGAAAGGCTGATGCCGGATAAGCATTATCAGCTGACCTGACGGGCGTTCCACTCGTCGCGGGTGATTTCCCACAGTTCAGAATCCAGCATGCCGCTGACGTAGGCTTTTTGTTCCGTTCTGATAAGCCGCATGCCGCTACTGTCTGAAATACGCCGTGAGCGGCTGTTGGCGGCGGCTTTCGGGGCGCGTAATACGTTTTTGTTTAGGGTATTGAACCAGTAATCCGTCGCGGCAATGCTGGCCTCTCGCATGTATTCCTGGCCCTGAAACTCCGGGGCCAACCAGAATCCTCGGTTGTTATCTTCAACGTCATACAAACAGATAATACCCATCAACTCATCCGGCACCTCGCGACGACGGATGCTCCAGAACCAGGCGATCCCTTTCGCCATATCCGGCAGCGCCACGTTTTTGACATAGTTTTCCGCGCCGTTATCCGGGTAGGGCCAGGGCACGGAAGAGACCATATAGCGGACAATCTCCCAACGCGGATAAAGCTTTTGTATCTGGGCCGCATCTTCAGCAACCAGCGGTTGTAGCAGTAAGCGTTCTGTCGTGAGCGTCGGTATCGTCATCCGCGGATCTCCATATTTAAGCGTTATGCTTTTGTTTGCGTTCTGGTATTTTCATCTTAACGGCACTCTATCCCAGCGAGCACTTTTCCCATACTACTAACAATTGCAGAGGTCAGCATGGCATTAAGACGGGCCAACCCGCAGGAAGCCGAAATACTCTGGAATATTCGCAATCAGGCGATTCGTCACGGCTGTAAAACCAGTTACGACGCCGACGTCATTGCGCGCTGGACGCCGGATCTCATGCCCGAACACTATCGGCAGATGGTCATTGAATACCCTTTTTACGTGGTGGAAGATGAAACGGGCGGCGTTGCGGCGACCGGCTATCTGGATCTGGATACCCACTGTCTGGAGGCGATATTCACCTTGCCCGCGGCATTCGGTAAAGGCATGGCGACCCGGATTATCGAGGCGCTCAAAAATGAAGCCCGTAGCCGGGGCATAACCCGTCTGAGGCTGGATGCAACTCCTAACGCCCAGTCGTTTTATCAGAAGCTGGGGTTTGTCACGCTGCGCGAAAACTATCATCACTCGCGTATGGAGGGAGCTGATTTACGCTGTTTTGAAATGGCGATCGACTTGTAATGTGAGGAACACATGGCTGTCACGGTAAGACCTCTACGTGAAGACGATTATTCCCAATGGCGACCGCTGTGGGATGGCTATACCCATTTTTATGATTGTTACCTCGAGGAATCCGTCACCGCATCGACATGGGAAAGGGCGCTCTCAGCGCATTCCTCGATGTTTTGCCGCGTGGTAGAAACGGATGAAAAGGTCATCGGTTTCGCGATGTGCATTCTGCACGAAGGAACCTGGTCAACGGCCCCCGTTTGCTACCTGGAAGATCTGTTTGTTGATGCCGACGAACGCGGGGTGGGAGCCGGTAAGGCGCTTATTGATGCTCTGATTGAGGAAGGCAAGCGCGAAGGGTGGTCAAAACTGTACTGGGTCACCCGGGAGAACAACCCGGCGCGCAAACTTTATGACAAATACGGTCAAGCCGACGATTACGTCCGCTATCGCATCACCCTTTAAGGCGACAAGGCCTGGGTTTGTATCACACTGTATCTGCGTCGCTGATACATACACAGGCTTGCAATAAACCCGCTTTCGCACATATCCGCTATACATTGCCGTGTTGTTATATCCCCGTGAACTGTACTCAACCGGAGATACCAACATGTTTAGCAAACTCGCGTACTCAACTCTCGCACTGACTGTTTCTCTTGGCACCGTGATGTCCTGTCAGGCTGAAGTCACCGGCACAAATTTCGCGGCAGCCTTTGATCATCCGCAGCAAATTAACGCCGGCGATCTGAATGTCGGTTATGTCGACATCGGCCCGAAAAACGGCCAGCCGGTTATTTTACTGCACGGCTGGCCTTACGATATTCACAGCTACGCCGACGTCGCCCCCGCGCTGGCGGCAAAAGGCTATCGGGTGATTGTGCCTTCTCTGCGCGGCTACGGCACCACGCGCTTCCTGTCAGCCAAAACGCCACGCAACGGCCAGCCTTCAGCCATGGCGAAGGATATTGTGAACCTGATGGATGCCCTGAATATTAAGCAGGCGGTATTTGCAGGATATGACTGGGGCGCTCGTACGGCGGATATCGTTGCGGCGCTGTGGCCAGAGCGCGTTAAGTCACTGGTGTCGGTGAGCGGGTATCTCATCAGCAGCCAGCAGATTGGCAAACAGCCGCTGCCGCCAAAAGCGGAACAGCAGTGGTGGTATCAGTTCTATTTCGCTACCGCGCGCGGTGCGGAAGGCTATGCCAAAAACACGCATGACTTCGCCCGTTTGATCTGGTCTCAGGCCTCGCCTGACTGGAAATTTAGCGATGCTGTCTTCAACGCCAGCGCCAAATCTCTCGATAACCCGGATCACGTCGCGGTGACGCTCAGCAACTATCGCTGGCGTTTAGGGCTGGAAAAAGGTGAGCGCAAATACGACAGCTACGAGCAAAAACTCGCTACGCTGCCGAATATCACCGTTCCAACGATCACCATCGAAGGCGGGAACAACGGTGCGCCGCATCCAGCACCGCAGGCCTACGCGGGTAAATTTACCGGTAAATATGAGCACCGCACCTTCGGGGCAAACGTGGGGCACAATCCGCCTCAGGAAGATCCGCAGGATTTCGTCAAGGCCGTCGTTGACGCGGACAAGCTCTGAAATGTGCTATTTTCAGTACGTTACCCTTCGGTCTGGAGATTTCGGTGGAGCATATTGATCATATCCTTGTCGTCGATGACGACAGGGATATTCGTGAACTGATTGTCGATTATCTCGTTAAGTCTGGCTATCGCGCGACGGGCGCGGCCAACGGCAAAGAGATGCGCGTCGTGCTGGATAAACAGCATATCGACCTGGTTGTGCTGGATGTCATGATGCCTGGCGACGACGGGCTTACGTTATGTCGAGAGCTACGTGTCGGGAAATATAAAGATCTGCCCATTCTGATGCTGACGGCCCGCAACGAGGAGACGGACAGGATCCTGGGTCTGGAGATGGGCGCGGATGACTACGTGGTGAAGCCGTTTGTCGCCCGCGAACTGCTGGCGCGTATCAAAGCGATTTTACGACGCTTTCGCACGATGCCGCCCAATTTGCAGGTGACAGAAGCCGGGCGGCTGGTGATGTTCGGTGAATGGCAGCTCGATACCGTTGCCCGTCACTTAATCGATCCGGAAGGGGTGATCGTGGCGCTCAGCGGGGCGGAGTATCGCCTGCTGCGCGTTTTCCTTGACCATCCTCAGCGGGTGTTGACCCGCGATCAGCTGCTCAACCTGACGCAGGGGCGAGACGCCGAGCTGTTTGAACGTTCTATCGATCTGCTGGTTAGCCGGGTCCGCCAGCGCCTGAATGAAGATGCCCGCACGCCCGCCTATATCAAGACCGTGCGCAGCGAGGGATACGTTTTTACCATGCCGGTCACCATCAAAGAGGCTAACGAATGACGCTCTGGCCACGCTCGCTGCTGGCCCGCCTGCTGCTCGTCGTGCTGTCCGGCCTGCTGCTGGCCAACGCCCTGAGCCTGACGCTGGTCATGATTGAACGAATGCACAGCGCCAGAACGGTGATGCTCGGTAATCTGGAAAACGACGTCGCAACCAGCGTCGCCATTTTAGACCGCTTACCGGCCAGCGAGCGCGCGGCCTGGCTTCCGCGCCTCGAACGGGGCAACTATCGCTATATTCTGGGGCCGGGAGAGCCCGGCAACGCGCCGACGGATAAGCGTTCGCAGGACGCCATCCGAACCTTAAAAGCGACGCTTGCGACACAGTACCCGCTCAGCTTCACCGCCGTTCCCGGTGCCGTTTCACACATCCAGGCGCATCTGACGTTACGCGACGGCGCGCCGCTGACCATTGACCTGATCCCACGCATGCCGCCGGTCGCCAGCTGGCTGCCCGTAGTGCTGATCCTGCAGCTGCTGTTGCTGGCTGCGTGCGCCTGGATTGCCGTGCGGCAGGTGGTGCGGCCTTTTTCACAATTTACCCGCGCGGTGGATTCGCTGGATCCGGCGGCCAGCACGCCAATGACGGAGAAAGGGCCGCTGGAGGTGCAGCGTGCAGCGCATGCCTTCAACGCGATGCAGGCGCGCATTCAGTCTTATCTCCGGGAGCGTGCGCAGATCCTGGCGTCCATTTCTCACGATCTTCAGACGCCGATTACCCGCATGAAGCTGCGCGTCGAGATGGCAGGGGAACCTGAGCTTCGCGACAAGCTCCTGAACGATCTCGATAGCATGACGCGTCTTGTTCGCGAGGGCATTGCGTATGCCCGGTCATCAGAATCCCTGGAAGAGACCCCGCTGAAGCTGGAGCTGAACGCCTGGGTCAACAGCATCGCCTGCGATTATCAGGACATCGGTAAAAACGTGCAGCTTCAGGCAAACGATACTCGCTTACCGATCGTTACGCGTCCACAGGCGCTTCGTCGGGTGATGACCAACCTGCTGGATAACGCTCTTAAGTTCGGTGAGTATGCCGTTATTGCCATTGATAATTCGTCTTTCGAAGAGGTGGTGATTCACATCACTGACGGCGGACCGGGAATACCCGATGACGAACTTGAGGCGGTATTACAGCCGTTTTACCGGGTGGAAACATCGCGCAACCGCGATACCGGCGGAACAGGACTCGGACTGGCGATTGCCGCGCAGCTCACCGCTCAGCTGGAAGGAAAGCTCAACCTGACGAACCGGGCCGGAGGCGGACTGGATGTCTCCATTACGCTACCGCGCCGTTAATTGTACGGCTTTGTATCTCCCGGCCCGGGTGATACAGAGCCAGACAAAACCTGCGTTTTTACACATATCCTGAACACATCCGCACGATGAAATAGCCTCACTGCAGCGTCGCAGGACTTGTATTGTGAGGTGTCTATGTTTCTGGTAATCGCTTTTCTGGGCGGGATGATAAGCCTGCTCAGTCCATGTACGCTCCCGGTTATTCCGCTCCTGTTCGCCGGTTTTCAGGGACAGCGACGACACATTCTGGCCCTGCTGGCGGGAATGATCGTGATGTTTACCCTGGTGGCGATGGCCGTCACCGTCGCCAGCGAGTGGATCGCAGAGGCAACCATCGTCGGGCGCTGGATCGCTCTCTTCATTCTGGCCACGGCCGCGCTGGCCTTAATTTTTCCGTCATTCGCCCAGCGTATTGCGGGTCCGGCCGTCAGCGCGGGAAATGTCCTGAACACCCGAAGCGGGCAAACGCGCGGTATGGCATCGGCTTTTCTGGCAGGGCTCGCGGTGGGGCTGCTCTGGTCTCCCTGCGCCGGTCCCATACTGGGCGCCATTTTCAGCATTAATATCGCGGGCCATTCGGCCATTACGACGGGCGCGCTGCTGGCGGCCTACGGCAGCGGATGCGCGCTGATGCTGAGCCTGCTCGTTTTCGGCGGCCGCACGCTGATGGCGCCGTTAAGAGCAAAATCGGCGCTGATGGAAAGGCTGCGGCAGGGGGCTGGCGTGGCGATGCTGGCGGCAGTCGTATTTAACGCGACAGGAATGACTTCGCTTCTGAAAGGAGCAAACGGCGTTGCGGATCGTCTGGAGACAACACTTTTGACGCTGGCGAGACCCACAGCCGCGCCGGTGAAGCTCCGGCCGGTCGTGATGACAGAGCCCAGCAGCCAGCTGCCTTCATTAAGCGGGGGGACAGGGTGGATTAACGGTGACCCCGTCACGTCTGAATCCTTGCGAGGGAAGGTGGTGTTGATTGATTTCTGGACGTGGGATTGCATTAACTGTCAGCATACGCTCCCGCACGTGCGGGACTGGGCCACGAAGTATCAGTCGCAGGGGCTGGTCGTGATTGGGGTTCACACGCCGGAATATCCCTGGGAAAAACCGCTCGCCTCGGTGAAAAACGCGGTAAATAAATGGCAGCTGCCGTACCGGGTGGTGACGGATAATAACTATCAAATCTGGAACGCTTTCGGGAACCAGTACTGGCCAGCGCATTACTATTTCGATGCCAAAGGCCAGCTACGCTATACCGCCTTTGGCGAAGGAGATTATGCGCAGCAGGAAAAGGTCATTCAGCAGCTGCTGAAAGAAGCCCGGTCATAACCCGTCAGGGCTGGCGTTGCGCCACGATAAACAGCCGCGGAAAAGCGAGCAGTATCTGCCCATTTTCCTGGAGCGGATACTGCTCTTCCAGCAGTTCATGGTAGCGTTTCAGGAAACGTTTCTGCTCGCTCTCATTCAGTTCCTGGAGCCACGGGCGCAAGCCGGTGGCGCTTACCCAGTCAATTATGGCCTGGTGCGAGCTCATTTTATGGAAATAGGTTGTCCGCCAGATATCCACGTCACAGCCCGCCTCGGACAAGATATCGTAGTAGGCATGCACACCCGGGAGAGGTTCGCGGCCGCGGTCAGGGTAGTCTTGTTCCAGCGCCACTTCACGCATCGCCACATGAGTAGGTTCAAGCCAGTTATCAGGCATCTGGATTGCTAATACGCCGTTAAGCGTGAGTAAAGAAACGAGATGAGGCAGGAGATCGTAATGGTCAGGAACCCATTGCAGCGAAGCGTTGGCATAAATCAGGCTCAGCGGCTGGCCAGGCTTGTACTGGAGGATATCGGCCTCAACAAAATGGCAGTCAGGCAATGCGGCTCTTGCTTCCTCGAGCATTGCAGGGGAGTTGTCGACCCCGGTAATGAGCGCCGAAGGCCAGCGATGCTTCAAGAGCGCGGTGCTGTTTCCCGGCCCGCAGCCTAAATCAGCGATGGTGGAGACCTCATCCAGAGGAATTCTGGCGAGCAGTTCAGCGGCAGGACGCGTTCTTTCCGCGCCGTACTGCAGATAAAGAGAGGGATTCCAGTCGGCCATTTTGGTTCTCCGTTTAGCATGCTTCTGCAAGAGTAGCACAGCAGTAAGAACAGAGATAATAGGAGAAAAAATAGGAAAAGGAAATATTACCCCTTAAATTCTTAAGGGGCAATACTTCAATTGTAATTATTTTATGATTATCGTTTTTTAATATTTTATCGGCTAAGTGCTTCTTACGCTCTGTACCCGAAACTATAAATATTAGATAATCATGAATGGATATATCCCTGGTGTTTCGTAGGTCTTTGACCTCCTGGCCACTGAGTTTCACGAGGACTTAGTGGCCGGGTACTTTTTAAGTATAAGGAATACCATGCACAATGAAAGCTGTCCTAAAAGACAGGGGATAATAGTTTCAGGTGTTATTATCAGGAATAAGAGCAATGAATTCTGTTATTGAGTTTTTTTTGCATGATTACGATGATTTACCGTCAGCATTAGCCCGCGAACTTTTTCGACTCAGGAGAAAAACCTTTCGGGACCGACTCGACTGGAAAGTTGAATGCGTTGAAGATATGGAAAAGGATCAGTTTGACAACCCAAACACGACATACTTGCTGGGTATGTACGAGGGGCAGTTGTTATGCGGCGCGCGATTCATTAACTCGACGCATCCGACGATGATAAGCGAAATCTTTCATAATTATTTTGACGAAGCCATTATTTTCCCGGCAGATGTTCCCTGCTGTGAAATTAGCCGTTTATTTTTAGATAAAGAAACACGAGACTCCGCAAGTCTGCAGGGCGTGCCCGCCAGTAAGGCATTGTTTCTTGCGATGAATATGTATTGCATAAAGCAAAAATACCATGGAATGTACGCAGTCGCCAGTCGCGGTATGTATGCCATATTTCGCCATGCGAACTGGAAAGTTGAAGTTATTCAACGCGGTGTTTCTGAAAAAGGGGAGGTTATTTACTATATTTATATGCCTGCCAGCACCAGCATTATTGAAGACATTATTAGCAAAGACAAATCCAGTCACTGGCTTCGCGAAATGCTGGAGCATTTACGCCACTTATAACCCGTGGATGAGGCTCAGTCGTCCAGTAAGCGTAGTTCTGTTCCAAGCTTTATTGCGTGTCTGGCATTATTCACACCGAGCTTTTTCATTACATTTCCCATATGGAACTTAACGGTGCGTTCAGCAATAGACAAAATAACAGAAATTTCTGCGTAGGTTTTCCCGGCGCTGACCCATTTAAGGATTTGTCGCTCACGTGGAGACAGAAAAACATTCTTTTTCTGTTGATGCTGGCTATACAGATTGAGTGTCTTCTGATGCAGTTGAACAAGGAAGCTTAGAAATTGTGGCCGATATTTTTCTATATCAATACCAGAATGCTTAGGACTGATGACGGATAAGACGACAAGATTATTCAGATAGTCATGCAGAGGAAAAGTCTGTCCCTGGTAGATATCATACTGGACGCTTTCGTTGAAAATGCGCGTCAGGTTATAACCATCCGACAGAATGACATCACTTTCCCAGAAAAAATCTTCAACACAGCGCAAAGCCCGAATGATAACAGGGTCAATGAACTGGTATTTCCTGTCGAGGTAGATATCAAACCACTCGGGGCTGTTATTGATTATCCGCATCTGGGAAGGATCTTTCTTGTTCATAATGGCGTAGGCGAAGACGATCCCTTTGAAATCCTCAAAAAACGCGTCCAGCTCACTCTGAATTAGCGTATTGATCGCTATGTCGTTGTAATATGTATCCTTCACGTGAGTTGCTTGCCTCCTGTTCGAATGGAGGAGCAAGTATAATATGCTTCGTTATCTGTAGCGAGTCGCATTTTAATCCAGCCAACAGATAAGACAGGCTACCTCAACTGGTAGCCTGGCCAGCGTGTGGCATTTCTACTGGTAAATGCAGATGACTCGGCGAATTTTTGAAGATTTTGTGAAATCCCGAAATAGTTCACTAAATATAGTAGGCTGCAAAATTTAGGAGGTTTTCCGCTTTACATTTGAGTAATGGACAAGCGTACCGACCCAGATTCAAAATCAGGATTTTAACCAGCAGTCTACATAATGCCTTTAAGAGCAATATGATAAAGCAGCATGATGGTTTTACCGTCGACAATCTTGCCTGTTTCTATGCCGCGTAATGCCTCTTCGAGCGTCATTTCCAGCACGTCGATATCTTCTCCCTCAGCCTTGATCCCGCCGCCTGCGCCGGTTCTATCTTTCGGCTGATACTCGGCAAGATAAAAATAGAGTTTTTCCGTGACGGAGCCCGGGCTCATATAGGCTTCAAAGATTTTCTGCACCCTCGAAACGTGAAATCCTGTCTCTTCTTCCGCTTCAGCTTTTATGCGGCTTTCGGGATCCATGTTGTCCAGCAGTCCCGCCGCAGCTTCGATTAAATCGTCCTCATGGCCGTTGATAAAGACAGGGAAGCGGAACTGGCGCGTCAGGATCACCGTTTTTTTCTCACGGTTGTAGAGAAGAATAGTCGCGCCGTTGCCACGGTCGTAGACCTCCCGTTGCTGCCTTTGCCATTCGCCGTCACGGCGCTGCAGGTCGAAGGTGTATTTTTTAAGGTTGTACCAGTTATCTGACAGGATTTCACTGTCAATGATGCGCACATCTGCACGTTTTGATTGCACGTTTGTTCCTCCTTACGTAGAGTAATTATCATAAACAGCATTACCGTGCACTTTCAAGATAAAACATGCAACATCAGGAATTCATGATGCTCACCAGTCAGCGAAAACAATTGATCCTCGAAAAGCTCGGCGCCGAAGGTCAGGTCCAGTCAAAAGCACTCAGCATGCTCTTTGACGTCTCTGAAGACACCATTCGGCGTGATTTACGCGAGCTGGCGGCAGAAGGGCGTTTACAGCGGGTTCACGGCGGCGCTCTGCCGTCATCTTCTGCTATTGCGCCATTTTCCGAACGGCAATCCGTGAAGATGGATGCAAAAAAGAGGGTCGCCCGGAAAGGGGCACAGCTGATTTCATCAGGGCAGGTGGTGATCGTTGACGGTGGCACGACAACATCGGAGCTGATTACGTTTTTCCCTCCAGACCTGCGCATCACGGTGGTTACGCACAGCCCGAGCATCGCCCTGGGGCTCGTGGATCATCCGTCCATCGAGGTGATTCTGATCGGCGGTCGCTTGTATAAGCACTCCATTGTTGCGGTCGGCGCTGCGGCCATCGAAGGCATCGAAAATATTCATGCAGATCTTTTCTTTATGGGCGTGACCGGGATCCATCCTGAGGCGGGGCTGACAACCGGCGATTTCGAAGAAGCGTGCATCAAACGCGCATTTTCCGGCAGAGCCGCGGAGACGGTCGTGCTGGCTTCTCCGGAAAAGGTCAACACAGCGTCTTCGTTTGTGATTGGCGATGTGTCATCGGTGAACACCATCGTCGTAGAAGACAATACCGATCGGGACTGGATCCGCGCGGTATCGGAAAAAGGGGTATCCGTCGTGTTGACCTCAGAGAGTGACTGAAAAAGCCTTGTGCTACACGCCCTCCGGCGCATGGCACACCGCCTCAATATTGTGGCCATCGGGCGAGATGACAAACGCGGCATAGTAATTTTCACCATATGACCTCAGCCCCGGCCCGCCGTTATCACGCCCACCGGCGCGCAGGGCGGCATGGTAAAACGCATCGACCTGCTGGCGCGTGTTGGCCACAAACGCCAGATGCAAAAGGGCAGGTTTTTCATTTGTCTGAAAAAGACAGAGCGAAACATCGCCTGAACTCATTTCGACACCGTAGTCTGGCGTGCCTTCATCGATGAGTTCTACACCAAGCGGCTTAAGCGCATGGAGGAAGAAGGTTTTACTTTTTTCATAATCACTGACGCCGAATTTCACATGATCGAACATGGTTCCTTCCTTTATGAGATGGAGAAATAACCAGTATAGAAGGAGAGTGGGGCGACCATACGAAAGAACGTGTCAATGTGACAGTCATCAATTTATGCAGTCTTTTCCGATGCCGAAGCGGAAAAATGGCATATTTAAAACGTCAGGGTTTGAGCTGGAAAAATAGACCAATCCGGTTCTGTTGTCCCGCGGGTTGTATTCATTTTTTACCTTATTCCACTTAGCTATAACGCCGAACGCTTCCGTCCAACGAACGTCCAGCGCAGGTAGTCGTAAAGCCAGTTAAACAGCATCGTATAGGGCAGGAAAAACAGCACCAGGCCAATCTCAACAAAAAATGCCTCCGTCACGGTCAGGTTCAGCATAACCATTGCCACAGGGATTAAGGAGATGATAAGTCCCGTTTCAAAACCAACCGCATGGATTGCGCGAACGAGAAATGTACGTTGAAACTGATGTTTTTTCTGCAGGGAATCAAAGAGCTTATTAAAAATAAAATTCCAGACCGTTGCGGTAAGTGCAGATATCACGGACAACGAGCCTGACTGAAGTACCGACACGTTCATCAGCCAGGCGAGTGACAGCGCGATGATAACGTTGGCCGTCACTTCAAAAATGACAGCATGGAAAACTCTCTCTTTAACACTTTTATTTAATTCAATTTCCATTTGCTTACGACTGTGTTTATCAAAAGCTGAAGTATATCAGACATTTTTCAACCCTTTCTAAACTGCAGGTTATGTTAAATACAGCCCAGGCCCGCTAGTGTAGAACGCACGGCCTCGGTAAGAGGGGTCTGCGGTTCATGGCCTAAAAAGGCGATCAGTTTTGAATTATCCATCTCTATTGTCTGCTCCCAGAGATTTGACATCTTAAGGGCCGCACGGGCTAAATGTAATTGCATAATATAAGCCAGCAGGTATGCATTTTTGTATGACGCTAAATATCCCGTGGGAATGGTATCGCACCTTTTTGGCCGTGATGAAGGAAGGGTCTCTGTCAGGGGCCGCACGCTGGCTTGCCATTACCCAGCCAACCGCCGGACGCCACATTGCGGCACTTGAATCAGCCCTGGGGCTTGTTTTATTTATCCGTTCGCAGACAGGATTACAGGCCACGGATGCAGCCGTTGAGCTGAAGGGCCATGCGCAGGCGATGGAAAATACGGCCATGATGATTGAGCGGTCGGCTGCCAGTTTCAGCTCCAGCGCAACCGGGTTGCGGGGCCTGGTGCGCGTCGCCGCCAGTGAAATCATCGGCACGGAGGTTCTGCCTCCCGTGATTGCACAGATAAAGGATGCATATCCGCAAATCTGGCTGGTGATGCATGAGGATTTACGCCACAGTCAGGCCTGCAAAACGGTTTTTGATTTTCTTGCTGAGGGTTTACAGGATTATATCAACAGGGCAAAACGGTAAGCCATGCACTGTGAGATGATCAGCGTGACGATAGCAGCACTTGAGAAGACACACTCAGAGGTCTTCAGCAACCACAAGGATGCCCACAAAACGCCAGATTTCACATGGCTCCACATTGGTGCGCATAATGTATATTATGTTAAATCATATGTGATGGTCAGGAAGTTCCTGTCGCACTTCCAGCAAGTGATAAATCATTACGTTAAAAATTCTGACTTCCCTCTCGTCTCCCTTTGTGTTTTGCTTATAGCCCGCTGGTTCAGGCTGCGGTAAAAGACGATGAAACCAAATTGTATCAGTCGGGGAATAATAACCCGTCGATCTTCGATGATAATGCGAGTTCTCTCGCCGCAGTCGGCTCAGCACTGTCGCAACGCGATTCTGGCGGAGCGGCAGCAGGTCTGGCACGCTCTGCTGCCACCGATGCGCTAAATAATAGCGTCGAGGGGTGGTTGAGCCAGTTTGGTACCGCACGCGTACAGCTTAATCTTGACGATAAATTTAATACTAACGGTAGTGAAGCTGACCTGCTGGTTCCTCTGTACGACAACAAATCAACTATTTACTTCACCCAGCTTGGTTTCCGTCACCAGGACGATCGTAATACCGGTAACGTCGGTTTAGGTGCCCGCCACTTTGCGGGTGACTGGATGCTTGGCGTCAATACCTTTTATGACAATGACTTCACCGGCGATAACCGCCGTCTCGGCCTGGGTGCAGAAGCCTGGCGCGATTTTCTCAAGCTGTCGGCGAACGGTTATTTCCGCCTGAGCGACTGGCATCAGTCCCGCGACTTCGCCGATTACGATGAACGCCCTGCCAACGGTTACGATCTTCGGGCTGAGGGCTGGTTACCGGCCTATCCGCAGTTGGGCGCAAAGCTGATGTATGAGCAATACCAGGGTGATGAAGTTGCCCTGTTTGGCAAAGATAACCGTCAGAAAGATCCGTGGGCCTTTACCGGCGGTATTACCTATACCCCTGTTCCGCTGTTTACCATTGGCGCCCAGCACCGCGCGGGTAAAGACGGGCAGAATGATTCTCAGCTCTCCCTGGAACTCAACTACCGTCTGGGTGAGTCCTGGAATAAACAGCTCGATCCGGATCTCGTCGGGGCCTCCCGCACGCTGGCCGGTACCCGCTACGATCTCGTAGAACGTAACAACAACATCGTTCTTGATTACCGCAAACAGGAGACTGTGACGCTGAAGCTGCCGGAAAAAACGACGGGCAAAAGCCGTGGAACCGTCGCCCTGAACTTCTCCGTAGAAACTAAAAATACGCTCCAGCGCATCGACTGGGACGCGCCAGCCCTCATAGCCGCAGGCGGCAGTATCACTCAGGTCGGTGACAATAGCCTGAACGTCACCCTGCCTGCTTACCAGGCATCGGGAAGCAATACGTACCGCATTGCCGGAGTGGCTTACGACACCAAAGGCAACAGCGGCAGCGCCACTACAGACATCCTGGTTGAGGCGGGTGACGTGAGCGTTGACTCCTCCTCTGTAACGGCATCTCCTACCACGTTGCCAGCTGACGGTAAGAGCACCTCTACCATTGATATTCATCTTGTGGATACCGACGGTAACCCGGTACCGGGCATGGCAAAATCCTTGTCAGTATCCGTAAAGGAAAACCAGACCGTTGCCGCCTCCGCGGCGAATTTGCCGACAAAAGATGCGACCATTTCAGCGGTTGAAGAGACATCTCCGGGCGTGTATCAGGCACTTGTCACTGCCGGAACGCGCGTGGGCACCGTCACCGTCGTCTCAACCTTCAACGATACCGCTTTACCGGAAGTCACCATTTCCCAGCAGGCGGATAGCAGCACCGGGCGCATCGCGTCTGACGCCATGATCGTGACCACTGATAACAGCGTCGCTAACAACACTGCAATCAATACCGTGACGGCCACCATCACGGATGCTGCAGGTAACATCCTGGCAAATGTCCCTGTCACCTTCTCTCTCAGCGGTTCGGCGACCGTGGCGGCGGGCTCCGCGCTGAAGGCGGTAACGGATGATAAAGGCGTAGTGTCCGTGGCATACGTCAATAAAATTGCTGAAACGGTGAAGGTCACCGCCACGCTCGCCAACGGTAATACAGGCTCCGTCGATTCACACTTTGTTGCGGACCCAGCGACTGCCGCGATTAACAGCGAAGGTGGTATTACGGTTGATAAAACGACCGTCATTGCTAACGGCAACGATGCGGCAACCTTTAGTGCTTTAGTAAAAGATGCTAACGGGAACCCGGTACCCAATATGACCGTAACATGGGGCACCGATAAAGGCGTTCTCTCCGGGACAAGCAGCACGACCAATACTAATGGCGTAGCGACCATCACGCTGAAAAACACGGCGGTAGAAGCGGCACAGGTCACCGCTCAGGTGGGCACCTCCGGCTCTGTAAACGCTCCCGTGGTCAACTTCAGTGCGGATACCGGCAGCGCCACTCTCAACAGCGGCGATCTGAGCGTCGATAAAACCTCCCTTGTGGCCAACAATACGGAGTTAGCTACCTATACGGCAATCGTGAAGGACGCAAGCGGTAACCCAGTTCCGGGCATAAGCGTCAGCTGGACCACCAACCTCGGGACGCTGTCTGGCGCGACCAGCACTTCGGGCACGGACGGCAAGGCAACCATCACGCTTAAAAGTACCGTTGCCGGTAATGCACAGGTTACCGCGGCCGTTAACGGCACGCCTGTCAACGCCAGTAATGTGACCTTCACTGCCGATACCACGACGGCCTCAATTGGCTCAGGGGATTTAACGGTAGATAAAACCAGCGTGGTGGCTAACGATACCGATGTCGCCACTTACACAGCGCTGGTTAAAGATGCCAACGGTAATGCGGTACCGAACATTGCAGTCAGTTGGACAACAAATCTGGGCACTCTGTCTGGAGCAACCAGCAATACCGGTGCTGATGGTAAAGCGACGATAACGCTGAAAGGGACTAAAGCGGGCGATGCAACGGTGAATGCAACAGTTAATGGTGCATCTCAACCTGCCGCAGCGGTTACCTTGATTGGTGATGTCACCACCGCAACGGTAATCAGCGTAACACCGTCAATTGCAAAAATTACCGGGACTGGCGCAGAAAAATCGACACTGACTGCGGTTGTTAAAGATGCTAACGGTAATATTTTAGCAAATTATCCGGTGACCTGGAGCACCACTAAGGGTGATTTAAGTGGGACATCGTCTTCTACGAATGACAGTGGTAACGCAACTATCGATCTTTCAGCAGAGCTTGTCGCAACCGCCAACGATACTGCTGCAGTAACGGCATCAGCTATCGCTGGAACTAAAACTGCGAATGTGACGGTGCGAGCAGTTATGCGGACCGGTGGTAAATATTACTGGACCATGTATACCGACTATTCGACGACAACTGAAAGCACGGCCAAAAATTACTGTGCTACTCATGGCGGAGGTACAACGACGACCCTTACGGACCTGCAAGATTTTGCAGCGAATAACGGTGATTTTGCCCAGATGGCGGTATCGGGCGAATACGGAAACAACTGGTACTTACTGTCTGGTTCATGGGGAACAGTATCAGGTGACTTCCATTCAGCGGCTACTGCAGTTGGTACAACTAATGAAATTGCGGGTACCTTATATGTCTGTGTGAAATAATATAAGCCAGACAATCTAAACGTTGTGCCGTACCCTTACGGCACAACGTTTTTTTTATTATATTAGGCGTGTAATATTTTTCCTGCTAGACGCCGTTCGTTTACTCCAGCGCCAGCAGCGCAAAGCTCGCCAGCCAGTGCCCGCCGCTGTAGTGGCTGCCCACCACGTGCTCTACGCTTGCCGTCAGATGTTTCGCCACCGCCTCGCGCAGCGCCTGCTGCGCCGGATGGTTTGCGGGAAGCGCTTTGGCAATATGCTTCATACACCACGCGCGGCTGAGGTTTAATCCGTCGAGATGGGCGATTTTCGGGTCGGTACGATCGCTCACTTCCGCCGGGTTCATCAGCGCCGCAATGGTGCCCACCTCCGGGAGAAACGCGTCAAACCAGGCCGGGAAGTCTTTCTGCACCTTGCTCATCAGCAGCGCTTCCGTCAGCGCGCCGGAAACATACTCATCACCGCCGGGTTCGTAGTGGGCAGGATAGCGCGTGTCGGCGAGATAAAACCGCTCCGCCGCCGTGACAATCGCCTGCTCAAGCGCACTATCCTCCACGGCTCGCGCGTAATCGAGCGCCAGCGCGAGGGCAAACGCCGTGTTGTAGTGCGTCCCGACGCGGATCGGATAGGTGAGCTTGCTGAGGTAATCCACCAGCCGGTTACGAATATCCTGGGTTAACGGCTCAAGCGTCCGATACCAGCCTGCGGCCTGCGGCAGCGCCGACTGCTTTAGCTCCTGGGCCAGCGCCAGCAGCCAGCCGTAGCCATACGGGCGCTCAAACGAGGCGCGGAACGGCGCGGTGAAATAGGCCAGCTCCTTCGCCACGTTCTCTTCCGTCAGGTGCTCGTCGACAAGCGCGACGATCGCGTCACGGCTCGGCAGCGCCGGATAGAGACGCACGCAGCGCAGCAGCAGCCAGTAGCCGTGCACCGCCGAGTGCCAGTCGAAACAGCCGTAGAAAATGGGGTGCAGTTCGCGCGGCGGCAGAACGTCACCATCATCATTCAGCAGGTGCATGATGTGGTTCGGGTATTCCTGGCGCAAATAGGTCAAAGGCATGCGGGCAAACGCGTCAGCCTGATGTTGCGTTAATTCCATAACAGCTCCTTAGCGAAACACGAGGAAAAACATGAGGAACACGTTCACCACCAGCAGGGTTAACGCGGTCGGGATCTGGATCTTGATCACCTGATATTTGTCTTTCAGCTCCAGCAGCGCGGCGGGAACGATATTGAAGTTCGCGGCCATCGGCGTCATCAGCGTGCCGCAGTAGCCCGCGTACATGCCAATCGCCAGCAGCGGCGCCGGGTTGCCGTGATGCACGTTGATCAGAAACGGCAAAGCGATCCCCGCGCTAAGCACCGGGAAGGCGGCAAACGCATTCCCCATGATCATGGTAAACAGCGCCATCCCCACACAGTAAATCACCACCAGCATAAAGCGGTTATCCGGGTTAACGAACAGGCTCACCACCTTCTGCACCGAATCACCGGTATTGGCCGCCACAAACACGCCGCCGAGCATGGCCAGCATCTGCGGCAGGATCACCGCCCAGCCGATGGTATCGACAAGACGACGAGACTGACGAATGGCGTGCAGCGGCGTGCCTTTAGTCAGCCACCATCCGGTGAGGATCGCCGCGACGCAGGCCACGCACAGCGCCGCCAGGGTGAGCTGCTTCTGGTCGAGAAGATAAACGCCGCCAATCGACACGCCCTTCAGGAACAGCGTCCCGATAACCGTCACCACCGGGATCATTAGCGCGGGCAGAAACAGCCAGTTTTTAAGGCGGTTTGACGACGCGAGACGTTCGTCTTCGGTGGACATTTTATAGTGCCCTTTTCCGACAAGACCAAAACCCGCCAGCAGCGCGATAGCGATAACGCCGCCGCCGACGATCCGGTACGCCAGCGATTTACCCAGCTCCTGCACCATCAGGTCACCGAACAGGAAGATCCCGCCGAATAAGAACCAGAACAGCGCGGTGGTAAAACGCTTCGGATTGGCGCGATCGCGCAGGGTCATCACAACCAGCAGCATCACGACGAAGCCGATCAGGTAGTACACGCGGTTAATGGTGATAAGCGTCATCATTGCGCGGCCCCCTGAGTGCCCTGCTCCGCGCGCCAGGCCATGACGTCGCGACGGATGCTGGCATCCAGGCGCAGCAGGCGCGTCATATGAATAACTAATGCCGCAATGGCGGTTGGGATGGCCCAAAGGCCAATATGCAGCGGTTCGATGCCCTGAATGCCATTCTCTTTCAGGAACGCGTCGATCAGCAGCACCGCGCCAAAGGCAATGAAGATATCTTCCCCAAAGAAGACCGCAATGTTGTCGCACGCGGCGGCATGGGCTTTGATTTTGTCGCGGATGTGCTGCGGCAGCTCGCCGTATTCGTTCAGCGCCGCTCCTTCGGCCATCGGCGCCAGCAGCGGACGCACCGTCTGGGCATGACCGCCAAGCGACATCAGCCCCAGCGCGGCCGTGCCTTCACGCGCCACGAAGTAAAGCATCAGAATGCGCGCCGAGGTCGCGCTGGCGATCTTCGCCACCCATGCCTGGGCACGCTCCTTGAGCCCGTAATATTCCAGCAGACCAATCACGGGCAGGATCAGAATGAAGGTCGCCAGCGAGCGGCTATTCACGAACTTTTCGCCAAAGGTCTCCAGCAGCATCCCGAAATCCATCCCGACCAGCAGACCCGTAGCCAGCCCCGCCACCACGACCACCAGCAGCGGGTTGAAGCGCAGTGCAAAACCAATAACCACGATCGGTATCCCGATCAGCGGCAGCAGCGTAGTACCGTCCATAACGTTTACCCTATCCAAAGTGAGCGTTGCGCGCCGACGGCTATTTTTTTATTTTGCGGCGAGCGATGTTGTGTTTTCCGACAGGTTTCGGAAAACCTGCGCTAAAAAGCTATATCTGAACCTCAAAAACATGTAAACAAATTATCAATAAAATGTTCTTATTTTATCGATGAGTTTACATTTCTGGCTAAGGAACGTTATGACCTCGGAAAAGAGTGCTACACCCCCTCACGACGATATCAACGACGGCCGGATCGTCTCGTCCCGCCATCTGGTGTCCGAGCGCTGCGCGGAACTGTCAGAGCTGGAGTACGCGCTGATCATGACCAGCAACGCGTTCAATAAATGGATGGTGCGCTGCATGACCGCAGCCGGCGAGCCCGATATGGGCGCATTTGACGTCTCGCTGCTGCATCACGTAAACCACCGCGACCGCAAGAAAAAGCTGGCCGATATCTGTTTCGTTCTTAACGTGGAAGATACCCACGTGGTGACCTACGCCCTGAAAAAGCTGGTCAAAGCGGGCTACGTGACGAGCGAGAAAGCGGGAAAAGAGCTCTTTTTCTCGACTACCGAGGAAGGGAAAGCGTTGTGTATGAAGTACCGGGACGTGCGGGAGGCGTGTCTGATCGCAATCCACGCGGAGAGCGGCATTGCCGGGAAGTCGATTGGCGAAACCGCTCAGCTGTTGCGCACGATCTCCTCCCTGTATGACACCGCCGCCCGCGCGGCGGCATCACTCTAGGGCTAAGGACGTCTGAACAGGGTAATACTGCGTCCGGCCAGTTCGTACTCTACGGTGTCGGTGAACGCTGTCCCGGTAGCAGCGCCATCTGCCGTAGACAGCTCCAGCACCCATCCCCCTTCGCCAAACTGCGGGATCTGGAACGGCACGGTCCCTTCAAACGGGTTGAACAGCATCAGCACGTCGTGCCAGATGCCGTCCTCCTGCCTGAGATCCGGCCTGCTGATGGAGACGCCGAGCGTCGAGCCTTCATCCCACTGCTCGGCCTGCTGCGGGCCGCCTCCGGCATTGAACCAGTGGATCTCCAGCCCGTCGCGCCAGCTTTCACGGCGCAGCAGCGGCTGTTGCGCGCGAAGGGCAATAAGCCGTCGGGTAAACTCGCGCAGCGCAGCGTCGTTTTCGGTTATTCCGTTCCAGTCGATCCACGAGATCTCGCTGTCCTGACAGTAACCGTTGTTGTTGCCCTTCTGCGTGCGGCCAAACTCGTCCCCGGCCAGCAGCATCGGCGTGCCGTGCGAAAACAGCAGCGTGGTCAGGAAATTACGCTTCTGCCGTTCGCGGGTGGCAATAATATCCGGGTTCTCCGTCGGCCCTTCTTCGCCATAGTTGTACGAGCGATTATCGTTATGCCCGTCGTTATTGTCCTCGCCGTTGTCGGCGTTGTGCTTCTCGTTGTACGACACCAGGTCATTCAGCGTAAAGCCGTCGTGAGCGGTGATGAAGTTAACGCTGGCCCACGGACGACGCCCGCGCAGATCGTACAGATCCCCGGAGCCCAGCAGGCGTGCGGCAAAGTCGGTGGAGACGTTATCGCCCTTCCAGTACTCGCGTACGGTATCGCGGTATTTATCGTTCCACTCACCCCAGCCCGGCGGGAAACCGCCGACCTGATACCCGCCGGGTCCGATATCCCAGGGTTCACCAATCAGCTTGAGTCTCGATAACACCGGATCCTGCGATATGGCGTCGAAGAAACCGCCGCGCGGATCAAACCCTTCCGGCTCGCGGCCCAGTATCGTCCCCAGGTCGAAACGAAAACCGTCAATATGCATCGATTCCGCCCAGTAGCGCAGCGAATCCATCACCATCTGCAGCACGCGCGGATGTGAGGTATTGACCGTGTTTCCCGTCCCGGTGTCGTTGATGTAGTACCGGTGCTGGTCCGGCAGGGTGCGGTAATAGCTGTAGTTATCGATCCCCTTAAACGAGAGCGTGGGGCCAAGCTCATTACCTTCCGCCGTGTGGTTGTACACCACGTCCAGAATCACCTCGATGCCCGCATCGTGATACGCGCGCACCATGTCGCGAAAGCCCTGAATCCCCGCCGGGCCGTAGTAGCGCGACGCCGGAGCAAAAAAGCCGAGGGTGTTATAGCCCCAGAAGTTCTTCAGGCCGCGGTCGAGCAGGTGCTGGTCGTCGGGGAACCAGTGCACCGGCAGCAGCTCCACCGAGGTGATGCCAAGACTCTTGATGTAGTCGACCGAGGCTTTATGTCCCATCCCCTCAAACGTGCCGCGCAGCTCCGGCGGAATGGCCGGGTTCATCTGGGTAAAGCCCTTCACGTGGCTCTCATAGACGACGGTATGCGGCCAGGGCACGTTGGGCCGGCTGTTGTCCTGCCAGTCAAAGGCGTTCGGGTCGATGACCTTGCACTTCGGCGTGAACGGCGCGCTGTCGCGCGTGTCAAAGCTGAGATCCAGTTCATCATTCCCCAGCTCATAGCCGAAATGGGCGTCGTTCCAGTCGATATCGCCCACCAGTTCGCGGGCGTAAGGGTCGATAAGCAGCTTGTGCGGGTTAAAGCGGTGACCGTTTTCCGGATCGTAAGGGCCGTAGACGCGATAGCCGTACAGCGCGCCGGGCTTCAGGTCCGGCACATAGCCGTGCCAGACCTCATGGGTATATTCCGGCAGCTCCAGCCGGGCGATTTCGTTTTTCCCGGACGGGTCAAACAGACAGAGCTCCACCCGCTCGGCGTGAGCGGAGAACAGCGCGAAGTTGACGCCCTTCCCGTCATAATTCGCCCCCAGCTGCTGGCCATGACCGGCCCGAATTTCAAACGTAGTATCCTTTGCCATTTTCGTTCTCCACGATTATTCGCAGGTAAGCAGAACCAGTACACATCCCTTTTCTGACGTTAAATCCAGCGTCTCTTGCAGAATGCGGCTCTCACCGCTGAACAGATCCCGATAGCGTTTCCCGGCCAGTTCGTCGGGTATCGCCACCGTGGTATTGACCCACAGCTGATGATTATCGGTGACATCAAAAACCAGACGCGGCACGGCAACAATCAGCGCCTCGTCGTCCTTAACGCGGGCATAGACAATCAGGTTCTCCTCGCGCTCGCCGGAGACCTTAAGCGGCAGCCAGTCGCCGTAGCGGAAAAGCGCGTCGTAGTGTGGTCGAAGCCGCAGCAGCGTGGCGGTGACGAACTGCTTAACGCGCCCGTCTCGCCAGCAGGCCGGGTTGTCAAACACCGAGGCATCCGCCGCGCTGAGGTTGTGCACCAGCGCGTTGAAATCCGGCTCCCGCCGGTTATCCGGGTCGACCAGGCTAAAGTTGAGCGCCTCGCTGCCCTGATAGATATCCGGCACGCCGGGAGCCGTCAGCTTGATTACCGTCTGGCTGAGGCTGTTCATCAGCCCGGCCCGGATAAAGGGCTGCATCGCCTCGCTAAAATCCTGCAGGAACAGCGCGTTGTCCGGCGAAAGCAGATGCCGCGCGTAGCTCAACACCACGCTCTCATAGCTCTCGTTGCTGTCGATCCAGTCGGTGCGCTGTTTTGCCTCGCGCAGCGCTTTCTCAAGGAAACCGATAAAACGCGCTTCCAGTGATGCAAGCCCTTCAGCGTCGTCCGGAGACAGCGTGGCGGGCCAGACGCCCGCCAACGCCTGATAGATCATCCAGGTATCGGCGGCGTTCGGCGCGGTGCCGTCATTCAGAAAACGCACCTGGGTCTGGTTCATCTGTCGCCAGCGGGCCAGGTTCTCACCCCAGCGTTCCGGCGCTTCCGTCAGGGTGTAGAGTCGCGCCCGGGCGTCTTCCCCGCGCTTGGTATCGTGCGTGGAGGTGCCCAGCAGCGCGTCGGGCTGACGGGCGAGACGAATGCGCATCTCCTGGTGGAAGCGGGATAATGAAAACGCGCGCGGCGTCGGGTCGGCGCCCACTTCATTGAGCGCCAGCTCGAGGTTGTGACGGAAGAACAGCGTGTCTTCAACGGACTTCGCCATCAGCGGCCCGGTAAGCTGCTGGAAGCGGGTTCTGAACAGCGCGGCGGACTCGCGGCAATCTTCCGGCAGGTCGCCGGTAAGAATGCGCACAAGCAGGCTCAGCGCCGCTTCAGACGTCTCCACGCTGGCGACCACGCGGTTAAGCAGCGCCACGTCAGGCGGGGTTAATCCCTCCCGGGTGCCGTAGGTGCGGTAGACCGGAAAGGCGATAAGCAGCTCGCGCAGCGCGTGGCGGATCTCCTCGCGCGGCAGCGCAACCTCATTGCGGCGGGCCAGATCGTCAGCAAGATTAAGCAGCGTAGTGAATTCACCCTCAAAATTGCGATCGGTCATCAGGCCCTTGGCATCGCGCAGTTCCGCGTGGCGATCGACCGTTATCCCCAGCGTTTCGTCGTGGATGGTCTCCAGGCGCGACAGGTTATCGTCGTCGACCAGCACTTCCGCCAGCGAGGCGATAAACTCGTAGCCGGTGGTGCCGGATACCGGCCAGTCGGCGGGGAGCTGTTCTCCCTTAGCGAGGATTTTTTCAACCGTGATGTAGCAGTCGGGCCCGGTTTTCTCCCGCAGGCGCTGCAGATACCCCAGCGGATCGGCCAGGCCGTCGACGTGGTCGATGCGCAGGCCGTCCACCACGCCGGCGTGAACCAGCTCAAGGATCAGCCGGTGCGAATCGTCGAAAACCGCGTCGTCTTCAACCCGAACGCCGACCAGCCCGGTGATCTCGAAGAAGCGCCGCCACGAGAGCTGCTTCGGCGCTTCCCGCCAGGACATCAGCCGCCAGCTTTGCGCTTCATGTAGTTCAGCAATACTTTTCTCCTCGCTGTACGTGCCGGGGTTGAGCGGATACTCGGCGTCATAGTAAACCAGCGCGGCCTTGTTCGTGACAGGGTCACGTTTTAGAGTGATGGCCCCCTTCTCCAGCTCCGCCTCAAAGGTGTCGCCGAGGAACGGCAGCGTAAGCGGGCGCGACCCGTCGATATCGAAATAGCGGAAATAGCGGCTCTGCTGGCCGTATTCAATCACGTCCCGCCACCAGGCGTTTTCCAGCGAGGTGGACATATGGTTCGGGACAATGTCCAGAATCAGCCCCATGCCAGCCTGCTTAAGCGCCGCGGCCATGCGGTCGAAACCGTCTCGTCCGCCGATTGCGGGGTCAATTTCATTCGGGTTGGTCACGTCATAGCCGTGGGTGGAACCCGCTGTGGCGGTAAATACGGGCGAGGCGTAGAGGTGGCTGATGCCGAGATCTTTCAGGTAAGGCACCAGCGCCGCAACGCGGTCGAAGGTCATGCCATTACGGAACTGAATACGGTACGTGGCGGAAGGGATCATAACGATGCTTCTCCATCAGCAAAGCGAACGACAATACCGTTCGGCGGTAAAACGTCAGTGACTTCCGGCCAGGCAAAGCGCGTCTCACCCGCGAGATCGGGCAGCGCGACGGGCTTATTACCAATATTCAGCGCCAGAGAGAGCGTCCCCGACGGGAAATGCCAGCTCACCGCCACCATGCCGGGCGCGGTCTTGATTACCTTGCCATGAACGGCGCCGCCGTGACGCAGAAGCGGAACGATATGGCGATGACGCAGCGTCAGCAGGTGGCGCGTGAAGCGCAGCCACGTTTTGCCTTCGTCGGTGGCAATCTTATTCCAGTCGAGTTTTGAACGGATGAAGGTGTTCACGTCATTCGGATCCGGGACGGTTTCATCGTGCCCGGCATGGCCGGTAAACTCTTTCGCGCGCCCTTCCCGCACCGCCTTTGCCAGATCGCCGTGAAAATCGGTGAAGAACAGGAACGGGTGCGTTTCACCAAACTCCTCGCCCATAAACAGCAGGGGGATATGGGGGGAAAGCAGCAGCGCGGCAAGGAGCACCCGCGTCTTATCGGCCCCCGCCAGGGTGATAAGACGCTCGCCCTGGGCGCGATTCCCGGTCTGATCGTGGTTCTGAATAAAATCGACGAAGAACTGCGGCGGCTGCGTCTGGCACTCCACTCCGCGGGATTCGCCGGTTTGCAGCGAAATCTCGCCCTGGTAAACAAAGCCTTCCGCCAGCGCCCGGGCGATCTTTTTCTCCGGCTCAAAGGCAAAATCCTGGTAATACGCGTGGGTCTCGCCGGTGGCAAACACGTGGGCAGCGTTGTGGAAGTCATCATTCCACTCGGCGGTGAACAGCGGCGTATTGCCCTGTTCATCGCGCGGATGCAGGAAAATCACGTTGCGGCTGTCTTCCGTGGTCAGGTGAACGTAACGGTGCGGGATCGCCTCGCGGATTTTTGCGGCAATCTCCTCCAGAATGTGCGTCTCCGAGGTGTCTTTAATCTGGTCAATGGCATCAAAGCGCAGCCCGTCCAGGCGATACTCCGTCAGCCAGTAGAGCGGCGCATCGGTGATGTACTGCCTCACCGGCTCCCGCTCGTAAGCGATGCCGTTACCCCACGGCGTCATCCGATCCGCATCGAAAAACGCGGGCGACAGCAGAGGCAGATAGTTCCCCTCCGGGCCGAAGTGGTTGAGCACGATATCCAGCACCACGGAAAGCCCCAGCCCGTGCGCGGCGTCGATCAACGCGTGGAAATCCTCCGGCGTGCCGTAGGCAGAGTGCGGGGCGTACAGCAGCACGCCGTCATACCCCCAGCCGCGCGTTCCGCCAAACTGGGAGACGGGCATCACTTCAAGCTGGGTAATACCGAGCTCTACCAGATACGGCAGCTTGTCGATGGCCGCCTGGAAGGTGCCCTCCGGGGTAAACGTGCCGACGTGCAGTTCGTAAATGACCGTCTCTTCCCACGGCCGCCCTGCCCAGTCCCGGTTGAGCGGCTGAAAGCGTCGGGGATCGATTACGACGGAGGGGCCGTTAACGTCGCCCTTTTGCGCGCGGGAGGCGGGATCGGGCACCGTCATGCCGTCCTGAAGAACAAACTGATATTCTGCACCGTGCGTGACGCCGGGTACGTCTGCCTGAAACCAGCCGTCGCCAGCTGCCGTCATCGGCACGTCGGCGGCCGCCAGACGTAGCGTAAGTTCTTTCTGTCCTTCTGCCCAGACGCGAAAACGAACAACGTCATCGGAAATAAACTCAGCACCCCACTGCTTTTGAAATGTCCTGAATTCCATTCATTGTCCTCGAATGACCCACATTTTATGCGGAACGAAGTACAAGCTTAGTTCAGGATCAAAAGTGTGTTAGCCCAGCGAATTTAACCGCTTCGTCTATTCTTTATGAAATAACTCACTACTGGGAAAATTATGCAGATTCGAAAAGGATTAAATACTGACCTCGCACGTCTTGAATGCTGTGACTTTTCTTTCACCATTACCCACATTGCGCGAGAACCCTTTCTTCACTGTGATTTGCATATCGAAGCCGTCACCGAGCCCTGGATTAAAACCTACGAGCTCGATATCCAAACCCTTGAAAACCACTGCGTTAATCCGGACGCCATCTTTCTTATTGCCGAAACGGATGACGGGGAAATTGCGGGATTTATTACCGCGTCGATCGGCTGGAATAAGTTTATCTCGGTGGATTACATTGCCGTGGAGCGCACGAAACGCAGAACCGGCGCCGCGCAAAAATTAATGGCCGCCGCGCACGTCTGGGCCCGCAGCGTAAACGCGCCGGGATTACGGCTTGAAACACAAAATGTGAACGTCTCTGCCTGTCTGTTCTACCGTAACTACGGGTTCACCCTGGGCGGATACGATCGTTTTCTCTACAACGCCTTACCGGAAAAGGACGAGATCGCCCTGTTCTGGTATTACATGCTGGTCTAACGGCGCGGCCTTCATATTTCTGTCATTGAATTTCATTACGCTTTCGGGATTTTAACCAGGGTGTTGAGGAAAAAAGTGTGAATTCAATGGCTAAGGCATTACTGCTGGCATTACCTGTTTTGAGTGCAACGGCAGCGGCGACGGCCGCCGGGGGCGATCTGTGTGAACCCAAAGCGTACGAAATGGCGCTGCGCTATCAGCAGAAATCGGCAGAGATTATGGCTCTTCAGCTACAGACGTATCGGTTTGCCACCGAGCGTTTCAACGAAAAGTTAAAAGATCTGAAAACGCCTGAAAATTACGCCGTGGTAATGGACCTGGATGAAACGGTACTGGATAACACCCCTCTGCTGGTGCGCGACACGGAGCAGTGTCACGACTTTACCAAATGGGACACCTGGAGCGACTGGGAGAAACAGGGAAAACCCGGCTTAATTCCGGGAGCGAAGGCGTTTCTTGACCATGTGAATCAAAGCAAGGTCCGTATCTATTATGTCTCGGACCGCATGCAGGAAAATAAAGCCGATACGCTCAGGACGTTAAAAGCCCTGGGACTTCCGCAGGTGTCCGATGAAAGCGTGCTTCTGGACACGGTAAGCAAGGAAGAGCGTCGCCAGAGCATCCTCAAAAAGCAGCAGATCGTGATGCTGTTTGGCGACAGCCTGCCGGATTTCGCCGTGCAGTTTAAAAATAAAAAGCCGAGCGAACAGCAGCGTGAGCTGGTTGAGGCCAGCGCGGAACACTTCGGAAACGACTGGATTGTGCTGCCTAATGCCGCTTATGGCTCCTGGTCCAAAGCCACGCCGGACAGCTGGAACGCGCCGCTGAAAAAATAACGTGTTACGAGCCGGGAAAGGCAGCATCGCCACCCGGCTTCTGCGCTGTGCTATCCACTGCGTTTATAGGTCCTATCATTTCTGGGCAGGTTCTTATAATTTTACGAAGAAGTAAGATGAGCGCTTTCAAAGGAGACTCGTATGCTTACCGTGAAAAAACTTGCTCTTTCTACGCTTATTTCCAGTTCATTGCTTTTCTACCCTGCGCTGCAGGCGGCGGCGGAGACGCCCCAGCATGTCGTTAAACAACCGGCGGGCGGATACAGCGTTCAGGTCGGCGACGTTCTGGTGACCTCGTTTACGGACGGGACCGTCGCGCAGGATCTGCACAAGCTGCTGCGCCGGACAACGCCGCAAAAAATCGATGCGCTGCTCGCGAAAAATTTCCAGACCAACCCGCCTGAAGTGTCCATCAACGCGTTCCTGATTGCGATGCCCGGACATAAAATTCTGGTGGATACGGGCTCAGGCCAGCTCTTTGGCCCCGGCAACGGCGGACGTCTGATTGAGAGCCTCGCCACCCAGGGGATTAAACCCGAGGACATTACTGAAGTCCTGCTGACCCACGCCCACTCCGATCACGCGGGCGGCCTGGTGAAAGACGGCAAGGTGGTGTTCAGCAACGCGCGCGTTTTCGTTGGCAAACCGGACGTCGACTTTTTCTTTAACGACGAGAATCAGAAAAAAACCGGCTACGGCAAGAACTACTTTGACGTCGCGCAGAAGACCTTAAAACCCTATCTTGACGCCGGTAAAGTGGTGCCGTTTAGCGGCACATCTGAGATTCTCCCTGGGCTGACCGGCACGGTTCATCCCGGCCATACGCCGGGTTCAGCCTTCTACACGCTGACAAGCAACGGCGAGAAGATCACCTTTGTCGGCGACATCATTCATGCCGCGGCGGTTCAGTTCCCGCAGCCTGACGTGACCATTACCTACGATGAAGATCAGAACAAAGCGGCAAGCGTGCGCGAACACGCGTTTGCGGACTTTGTGAAAAATAAAGACCTGGTCGCCGCGCCCCATCTGCCGTTCCCGGGTATCGGGTATGTCACCAAAGGCGAAAACGGCGGCTATGCCTGGGTCCCTGTGACCTATACCAACCGGGACGCCGGCAGCGCGAAATAAAATGACGCCCCTCTCTGGCATGGACATAGACCTGATCCTGACCCTGGACGCCCTGCTTCAGGACAGGAATATCACCCATGCGGCCGCGCGGCTTGGCATCAGCCAGCCCGCGCTGTCCGCCCGTCTCGCGCGTCTGCGAACGCTGTTTGGCGAACCGCTGTTTATTCCTTCCCCACATGGACGTGGGGTGCTGCCCACGCCGCGAGCGGAAGCGCTTAAGCCGCAGGTAGAGAGCGTGCTGCGCGGCATCAGCGCGATGTTTTCTCCTTCCACGTTTGATGCCCAGACCAGCACCCGGACCTTTGTTATCGGCCTACACGAAAACCCGGCGCTGATGCTGGGCACCGGGCTGCTTAACCAGGTGGGTACCGAAGCTCCAGGTATTCGCCTGCGCTTCGCCCTGCCACAGATGTCCGAACTGCCGCAGCAGCTTGAAAACGGTGATGTAGATATCTACATCGGCGTGAGCGCGGGCGCCCATGACGGCTGGGTGAGGCGCAAACTGCTCGACGATGCGTTTGCCACCGCCCAGCGTAAAGGCCATCCGCGCGGTACCGGAGCGTTAGACCTGGAAAGCTACTGCGCGCTTTCTCATCTGGTGGTGTCATCGGCGGGAGATCCGTTTACCGGCTTTGTCGATCAAACCCTGGCCGGGCTGGGCTACCAGCGGCACGTCGCGATGTCCACGCAGAGCTACGCCATGGCGCCTGCGCTTGTTGCCGGTACCGACCTGGTGTGCACCCTCCCGGAACGGATGCTGAAACAGTTTGCCGGCACGCTGGATCTCTTTGCGCCGCCGCTGCCGCTCCAGCCGATTACCATCTACATGTACTGGCACCCGAAAAACAGCCAGGATCCGGCAAATGCCTGGCTGCGCGAGCAGCTGCTGCAGGCCGCCGGGCGTCAGGTGTGATCGAGGGTAATCAGGAATTTTTTAAGCACTTCTGAGCGAATAATCCGGTGGCAAACCAGCGTCAGCTCGCTTTCACGGAGCCGGTCGAGGATGTCCACGTAAACCACGTTCTCAACGCTCACCGCCTTTGCCGAGGCGGGCAGCAGCGCCAGCCCAAACCCCGCCGAGACCAGGCTTATCACCGTGGGCACGTCGGTCGCGTTTTGCACCACGTCCGGCTGAAAGCCCGCCCCGCTGCAGGCGTCATAAAAGTACTGTTCCAGCCCCATTCCCTCCGGGTCGCGCAGGGAGATCCATTTTTCGTCCTTCACTGACGAAAGCGTCAGCGCGGAAGATCCCGCCAGCGGGTGCTGACGATACAGCGCAAGTACCGTTTTCTCTGACGTGAACGGGCGGCTTTGCAGATCGTCAGGCAGCGACGGCAGCGGCGCCCGGATAATGGCCACATCGAGCTGGTTGCTCTGCACGGCCGCGTAGAGCGTCTGCACGTTTCCCGTCACCAGCGACATGGTAATGGCCGGCCAGCGCGTGTGCATCTGGCGCAACGCGGCGGGCAGCCTGCCGTCGAACATCGCGCTCGACACGCACCCCAGGTTTAATACCCCCTGCTCGCCCCTTGCCGTTTGCCTGGCGTCCAGAACCGCCTGCTCGGTGAGGGAAATGGCGAGCCTGGCTTTCACCAGAAACGCTTCACCCGCGGGCGTCAGGGTTAAGCGGCGGTTCGCCCGGCTAAAGAGCGTGACGCCTAAACGTTCTTCCAGCGCCTTTATCTGCTGGCTCAGGGCCGGTTGCGCCATGTTCAGACGCTCAGCGGCCCGGTGCATATGGAGCTCTTCAGCCACCACGATGAAATGGCGCATCTGACGAAACTGCACGGAACGCCTCCTTTTGATATGAATTTACTTATCAATTTAGCAGTAATGATGCAATTGATGCTATTGGTCATTGCCATAAAAATGGAGGTATTCAAACGAGGGAGGAAAATATGGAAAACCCGATCAACGATCTCCGCAGCGCCATCGCCCTGCTTCAGCGCCACGAAGGGCAGTATCTTGAAACCGATTATCCGGTCGATCCCAACGCGGAGCTGGCGGGAGTCTACCGCCATATCGGCGCGGGCGGCACGGTAAAACGTCCCACCCGTACGGGCCCGGCCATGATGTTCAACAGCGTGAAGGGCTATCCGGGCTCCCGCATCCTGGTGGGCATGCACGCCAGCCGCGAGCGCGCGGCGCTGCTTCTGGGCTGCGAGCCCTCGGAGCTGGCAAAACACGTCGGCCAGGCGGTGAAAAAGCCGGTTGCGCCGGTTGTGGTTCCGGCCTCGCAGGCGCCCTGCCAGGAACAGGTTTTCTACGCAGACGACCCTGACTTCGACCTGCGCAAGCTGCTTCCGGCCCCCACAAACACGCCGATTGATGCGGGCCCGTTCTTCTGTCTGGGGCTGGTGCTGGCGAGCGATCCGGAAGACAGCTCGCTGACGGATGTCACCATCCACCGCCTCTGCGTTCAGGAGCGCGACGAGCTTTCTATGTTCCTTGCCGCCGGTCGGCATATCGAAGTCTTCCGCAAAAAGGCGGAAGAGGCCGGAAAACCGCTGCCGGTGACGATCAATATGGGGCTCGATCCTGCCATCTGTATCGGCGCGTGCTTTGAGGCGCCCACCACGCCGTTTGGCTACAACGAGCTGGGCGTCGCCGGGGCGCTGCGCCAGCAGCCGGTCGAACTGGTGCAGGGCGTGGCGGTAAAAGAGAAAGCGATCGCGCGGGCGGAAATCATCATCGAGGGCGAACTGCTTCCGGGCGTGCGCGTAAGAGAAGATCAGCACACCAATACCGGCCACGCGATGCCGGAGTTCCCGGGCTACTGCGGCGAGGCGAACCCGTCCCTGCCGGTGATCAAAGTGAAAGCGGTGACCATGCGAAACCACGCGATCCTGCAAACGCTGGTGGGACCGGGAGAAGAGCATACCACCCTGGCCGGTTTACCGACGGAAGCCAGCATCCGCAATGCCGTTGAAGAGGCGATTCCGGGCTTCCTGCAAAACGTCTATGCGCATACCGCGGGCGGCGGTAAATTCCTCGGGATCCTGCAGGTGAAAAAACGCCAGCCGTCAGACGAAGGCCGTCAGGGCCAGGCGGCGCTCATTGCCTTAGCCACCTATTCGGAGCTGAAGAACATCATTCTTGTCGACGAAGACGTGGATATTTTCGACAGCGACGACATCCTGTGGGCGATGACCACCCGCATGCAGGGCGATGTCAGCATCACCAATATTCCGGGGATCCGCGGCCACCAGCTGGATCCGTCCCAGTCGCCGGATTACAGCACCTCAATTCGCGCAAACGGCATCTCCTGCAAGACCATCTTCGACTGCACGGTGCCGTGGGCGCTGAAGGACCGCTTCGAGCGCGCGCCGTTTATGGAGGTGGATCCGCGTCCGTGGGCGCCGGAGCTGTTCGCTGATAAGAAATAGGGAAGTTTGGGCGTATGGCCCGCAGGTCATACGCTGATTTTCTTTTCAAGCGTGGCAATATTTTTATCCGCCTTTCGCTCCACCGAGAAACGATCGACGCTCAGCAAAATGAGCATCAGTCCCCTGCCGCTCTCCAGCAGCGGCGAGATTTCGCAGAAGCGGTCTCGTCGGGCGGCCTCAAGCCGCTCCAGCGGGAATGCATCGCCCGCGTCGGTAAAAACAACGCGGACATTATGGTCCCGGATGTCGAACTCTACGCTAAATGCGCGTGAGGCATCCTCATGCAGCGCGTGCCGGATGATATTCGTCGCCACTTCACAGACGGCCAGATCGAGCGCGAAACGCCACTCATCGTCAACGGCAAGCGCGCTCAGACGGTCTCCCAGCCAGCCAGCAAGCGGCGTCAGGGAGCCGAGCTCCGCCGGAAATTCCGCATACTCCGGCGTCTGCATCTACTGCCCCAGCTGCGCAAGCGCGCTGTTTTTATCCGGATAGATGCGGAAGATGCGATCCATTCGGGTCAGGGTGAACATGTTCATGATCCCGGGATTCAGGGAGCACAGCGCCATTTCGCCTTTCCCGTTCATCAGCTTAAACAACGACACCAGCATTCCCAGCCCGCTGCTGTCGATAAAGTCCACTTTGCTAAAATCGACAATTAAGGCTTTACGATCGCTGCCAATTTCTTCCGTGACAGTAGCCTTAAACGTCGCGGCAATGGACGCATCCAGCCGCCGGACCGCTGGCGTAAGAATGTTGGCATGCGGTAATCGTTCAGTGTTAATAATCATTCTGTTCTCCCTGACGCTCAATCGCTAACAGTGAAACGTCATCGGTTAAGGCGGTCGGTTCATGTCTATTTGCATTGCGCCAGCCGGTCAGGTGTTGGCCGAACCGCGGCAGGAGCTCGTCAACCGGCAGATGGGCATGCTCATGAAGCCAGCGTTCCAGACGTTGCGGGCCAAACTGCTCGCCATCGCTGTTCTCACACTCCGTGATGCCGTCACTGAATAAGCATAAGCGATCCCCTGGATTGAGGGTAAAAGCGACGTCCTCCCAGCTCAGGTCGGGCATCAGTCCGACAGGCGGTCCACCCTCACCAACGTAAGTGACGGCACTCTCTGCGTTGACAATCACGGGAGTAGGATGCCCCGCCTGACACAACAGTCCCTGACCACTAACGGGGTCGATCACGCCGTAGATGATGGTGAAATAGCTGGTGATGTCGTTTTCTTCACTGCAAAAGCGGCTGTTCAGTATTCTGACGACCTCGGCAGGCGACTGAATTCCGCCCTCTACGGTAAACAAAAAACGGTCCACCACCCGGCCGTGCAGGAACTGACGCGCCACGGCCAGGGACATCATCGCGGCCCCCACGCCGTGACCGGACACGTCAACGCAATAGAACCCCAGATGAGAGTCCAGAGGAAAAATATTGAAGACATCGCCCGATACCCAGGCAGACGGTAAGAAAAGCCAGTCGGAAAAGTAGTCCCCGAAGCGCAGGCGGTGTGAAGGCAGCACCGAGTGCTGAACGCGCGCCGCCAGCTCAAGATCCTGTTCAATCTGGCGTAACGCTTCACTCAGGCGCTTATTATGCGCCGCAAGGGTCGCTTCCAGCGTCAAAATACGTACCCCGGCATGGAGCCGCGCCCGTAACTCAGCCTGTTCGACGGGTTTGCTTAAAAAATCATCCGCCCCGGCATCAAAACCCTGCGTTAAATCTCCGGCATTCTCGCGGGCCGTGAGCAGAATGATATACACATAGTGGCCAAACTGACGGCTGCGGATCGTCTGACAGAGCGTAAGCCCGTCCATTTCCGGCATCTCCCAGTCGCTTATCACCATGCTGATCGGCTGGCTGGACAATATTTCCAGCGCGGCGACGCCATTTTCCGCCTCGCTCACGATATACCCCCACTGGGCGAGCATTCGGGAGAGTAACCGACGATAAATCAGCGAATCTTCAACGATTAACACGTGCAGCGCTGACATGCATCCCTCCTATAGCGGTAAGAACCAGATGAGGCTCACGGTCCCTTCCCTGAATTTTGCGTTACCGTTGCCGTGCCCCGGATAGCGCGTCCCGGCATAGTTTGCGTACTGGATGGAGAACGAACCCGGCGTATAGCCCGCATAGCCAAAGCTGTAGCTGTAATCGCCGTTCCAGGGCTGCTGCTGGCTGCTGTCCGGGAACCAGAATGCCGTTGCGCGAACGAAGAAATGTTGTTTGAAGGTATAGCCGCAGCCGCCGAGCATAACATTTTTATTTTTGCGGATGTCATCGCTGCTGAGGTCGTAGTAGCGCGGAACCCAGCTGTACCCGACCTGGCAAATGATAGAGTCGCCTTTATTAATCAGGAGCGTGTTTTCAACCGGTTTCGGTAGCGAAAACTTGTAGGCCAGCGTAAAAGCTCCCTGTTCGAAATAGGTGTGTCTCCGGCTACCCGACGTCCAGAAGTGGTTATCGCCGTAGTTACCGTAGACCAGGCTGAACGTATTGGCATGCCAATCGTCATAGCCGAAGCTGTAGCGAAAATCGGCGGTATAGCGGGTGGTATCTCTGACCGGCAACCGGGAGGTGATGTTGGCAAACCAGAAGCTGTAGGGGGAATACTGCAGGCTAAGATTCAGCGTCTGGTTAATTTTTTTCGCCTGGGCGGCGCTGTCCGAGCTGTTGGGCACGCTCACCATCTGCTCTTTCAGTCCAGAACTAAAGCTCAGGGCGCCTGAAAATTTCTTGTCATTTCCTGAGAACAGGCGCCCCCACCGGCTGGTAAATACGCCTGCCTGAACGGGCTCGCCGTTCTTATCGCGCAACGTCTCTTTCTCACTGCTTTGCGCCGCACCCGCCGCGGGTATTGCAGCGAGTAAGACGCCCGCCAGGAGCCATTTTTCGCGCATAACCGCCATCCTTAGTTAGGTATCCAGCGTGCTGCGACGTTGTATTTTGCCATGAGCCACAAAATGCCCAGTGCCGCAGCATGCACTAACGTATTTTCTATCCAGGCATGACGCCACAAATCGAAGGTGATGAACTGACTCACCAGCAGCACCACGTACACATGCAAAATGAAGGTATAAAGCGAGTGCTGGCCTAACGGAATAAGAAACCATCCCAGCAGGCGGTTGAGCGGCGTCCAGCAGTATGTCAGCACCAGATAGACGGTAACCATCAGGGCGATATCGTTCAATACCCGCACCGGGCCCAGCCCATTTTTCGCCGCCCAGGTGTGATAAAAGGTGTTGAAGCTGTCAGGCGGAATCACATGCATCAGCAGCGCGGGGGGCATAAACGGGTTGGTATGGTTCTGTGCTATGAACCCCAGAATGAGCGCCACTGTCACCAGCGCAACCACCACCACTTTACCTGCAGGCGTGCGTGCGAAAGAGATCAGTTCGGCTTTATACCAGCCGCTGGCCATGCCCAGAACAAAGATGAATTGCCAGGCCAGCAGCGGAAAGGCAAATTCGAACTCCGACGGCGTCAGCCGGAGCGGCCACCGCTGCCACAGGCCGTATACCAGCAGAGACGCCCCCAGCAGCCACCAGACGTTACCCTTCTGTAGCATCCCCAAAAATAGTGGGCTGAAGAGCAGCAAAAAGATATACAGCCCCAGAATTTGGGTCTGATGAGGGCCAATCTGCAAATAGAGGATAATGTTAAACCAGGTCTCTTTTATTTGCGGCGTGACCGGATAAAGCGACCAGCTTTCACCCGAAAAGCGGTCGGTAAAATGAGTGACCTCGAAAAGATTAATATGCGGGATATATGCCAGGAGAATAAACGACACTATGATAATGATATTTACACGATATATTTTCCACGCTCTGAGATAAAGCCCCCACGAAACCGTGAGTAATACGACTTTTTGCAGACGAGCGCGATTCAACATCCCCAACATAAATCCCGAGAGAATGACAAAACCTTCTGCACCTGTGGTTAATCCAAAACGCTCCCAGGAGAATATATTAAATACCGACATAACCTCCGTATGCGCCACGACCATCATGACGAGAGCAATGCCGCGCATAAAGTCAATTCTCAGGTCCCGGGCACCTGCAATGGCATACCGCCATGATGTTGATTTCACTATATCTGCTTGCGCGATCGGCGGCGCAACATGGCTCATAGGGTGTCCTTTGCCTGAAAACGAAAATCAAGGTCTAAATAAAGTAGATAGACTAAAGGAATAGTAACTGCAATTTATCGCCGGCAGATGAGGTGTATTAAGCAGAATTAAACCCGAATTAACTGCTGCTACATGTTAATAAAAACGGCGCTGGACACTTTTATTCGGCGTTCTACACTTATCTTAAATCTTGTTTAATCGCTATTTTCTTTCGCTTTTGGGCAACTGCCTGCGCAGCAGAATGGGTCTGCATTTTCACGGAATCAGGAACGCCGGAACTATGGATTTTTATTTTTCCCGTTTTGAACATCGTCGACCTCCGGAACCGTTAAAAACGCCGCGCTGGGTAATGATGACCTGGCAGGTGTTAGCGGTCGCGGCGCTTATTCTGGGCGCAAATTATATTTACTGGCGCTGGACCGCTTCCCTGAATACGGACGCCTTATGGTACGCCATACCGCTGGTACTTGCCGAAACCCTGGCGTGGATAGGAACCGTGCTGTTTACCATCAACTTGTGGAAAGAACAGGATCCTCCCCAGAGTCCGCCTCCGAGCGAGATTAACGACTGCCTGGCACCGGAGGAGGCCGTAGAACCCCGTCCCGTTAAGGTGGATCTGTTCATTGCCACCTATTCCGAAGACACCGAGCTGGTGAGGCTGTCCATTCGCGACGCCCTCAAGATGGATTACCCGTACCCGATTGACTACCGGATCCACGTCCTCGATGACGGCCGTCGCCCGGAGATGAAAGCCGTTTGCGATGAGGAAGGCGTCAATTACATCAGTCGCCAGACCAACATCGGATTTAAGGCCGGTAATCTGCGCAATGGTCTTGAGCAAACCGACGGCGATTTTCTTGTCATCTGCGACGCCGATACCCGGGTATTTCCCACCCTTCTCAGCCATACGCTGGGCTATTTCCGCGACCCGGACGTGGCCTGGGTGCAGACGCCGCAGTGGTTCTTCGATCTCCCGGAAGGCGAAAGTTTGTCGCGCTGGGGCCAGCGGAAAGCGGGAAAAGTGGGCTATGGCCTGGGCTGGCTGATTCAAAAGTGTGTCGGCCCGGTCACGGTTGGCCGCGACCCGTTTTTTAACGATCCGCGCATGTTCTATGACGTGATCCTGCGGCGGCGCAACTGGGCGAACGCGGCGTTCTGCTGCGGCGCGGCGTCCATCCACCGTCGCGAGGCGGTTATGCAGGCCGCGCTGAGAAGCTACGTCTGGTCCGTCGAAGAGGAGATCCATCGCCATACCCGCGACATTCGCGATGACGAAACGCGGAGCGCGCTCCAGGAGGCGATGCGCCCGCACGTGGCATTTGACACTGAGTTAACGCCCTATAAATTCCACGTCTCCGAAGATATTTACACCTCGGTGCTGCTGCACGGTGACGCCGCAAGACGCTGGCGTTCGGTCATGCACCCGCGCGTTGAGTCGAAGATGCTCTCTCCGCAGGATATGCTGACCTGGATGATCCAGCGCTTTAAGTACGCCGCCGGCTCGCTGGATATTTTATTCCATGACAACATCTTCAGCCGTCGTCGCTTCAGGCTTTCACTCCCCCAGACGCTGATGTATGCCACGACCTTCTGGTCCTATATGGCCTGCGTGTGGAACACGGTATTTTTGATCTCGCCCATTATCTATCTGTTCACCGGCATTCCGCCGGTATCGGCCTGGTCGACGCCGTTCTATCTCCACTTTCTCCCCTTTTTTATTTTCTCCGAGCTGGCCTTTATGTTCGGGACATGGGGGATTTCGGCCTGGGACGGCAGGGCCTCTTACCTCTCCTTCTTTTCCATGAACCTGCGCGCGCTCAATACGGTGCTGCGGGGCGAGCAGATCAAATTTCACGTCACGCCAAAAGAGCGGCAGACGGGCCGTTTTCTCTATCTGGTGAAGCCGCAGATTGCCATCGTGGTGCTGACCCTCGCAGGGCTTGTCTGGGGAGGGATTCAGGTTGCACGCGGCCAGGTCGACGATCCTTCCGGTTACGTCATCAATATTTTCTGGGGAGGAGTGAACATCGCCGCCATGCTGCCGCTGATATTCGCAGCCATGTGGACGCCAGCCGAAGACGATGAGGTCACCCAATGAGAATACGTGATGCCCTGCTTTCCGCGCGCAGTTATCTCACTATTCTGCTGGGGTTCCTGCTCGGCTTTGCCATTGTGGTATGGGTTGAGAAACAAATGCCTTCGCGCGTGGAGAGCAGCGGCGGCATCGCGCTCAGTAAAGACTTCCCTCCGCTGCCCGCAAAACGCGAGCTGACCTATGACGAGGCCATCTGGGCGCGGGTAGCCTGGCAATACTATGTGAACAATACCCAGCCAAATGGCCTGGCGAACGCCAGCGACGGTGAGCCCTGGCTGAGCCTCTGGAGCGTAGGGAGCTACCTGTTTGCGACCGCCGCCGCAGAGCAGCTCAATATCATTTCCACCGATGAGTTTGACGAGAGGGTCAGCGCGGCCCTGTTTACGCTGGGGCAGCTGCCGCTCAATGAACAAGGCCTCCCTGCCGCGTATTACCATGCGGACACACTCAAAATTCTGGGGAAACCCGACGCCTCCTCAATAGGCCTGAGCCGCCTGCTGACGGCGCTGCAGACCATTCTGTGGCGCTATCCTCAGCACGCGGCCGCTATCCGCGATCTGTTTAGCGTCTGGCGCACCGGCGCGCTGATGGAAAACAGCACCCAAAGCCAGGCGGCGGTACCGCTCCATCACTGGACGCTGGCTGCCGACGAGCAGCGAGACAGCTTTGGCTACCGGCTCTATGCCAGCCATACGCTGCGCTTGATTGACAGTGCGGCGGGACTGGCGGTCACCAATCCGCCCGAAGGGCAAAAGATGATCGACCTGGATGGGATCATGGTTCCTGATGAAGGCCTGCGCACGCCCTGGGGCAAGCAGACCTCCCTGATCAGTCTGCCCTATCTGCTAACCGGACTCGAACTGGGTTTTGACGCGCAGAGCGCTGAAATTGCGTGGCGGATTATGCAGATCCAGCAGCGGCGCCACGGCCTGCGTTCACCAAAACCTCCCATCAGCACGGATTATGCTGAACCGGCACCGGATTACGTTACCGATCTGCCAAACAGGCAGCCAGTTCAGGCGCGCGCTCTGCGCGAAGAGGTGCCGGAGAAGGTGGCGATCGCCTCTACCCGCACCGCGTTTGCCTGGTATGCCCTGTTCCGCAATGGCTGGAGCGAGGCGCTGCGCCAGCAGGTTCTGCCGCTTCTGGTGCCGGGTAAAGGCTGGCAACGCGGCTTCAATCTTAATAACAGCGTTAATAGCGTCGTGGACGCCGACACCAACGCCATCGTGCTGGAAAGTCTGTCGTATATCGCGCACGGCCAGATGCTTTGTCTGGCCTGCTTCTCCACAGCCACTCATTCATCCACTCCCGCAGGAGCAACGCCATGAAGCCAAGATCCCCGATCCTTTTCCACCTGCTTACGGGAATAACGATCTGCTGGCTGGCGCTCTCGACCGCGCGCGCGGAAACCGGGCTGCCTGCGTCAGGCTACGCCCCGCGCAGCGGCGAGCTGACGGCCCGAGAGATGACCATTGCGAAAAACGCCTGGCAGTATTTCGTCTCCAACTATCAGCCCACGACGGGCCTGGTGAATGCGGTCAACAAATATCCTTCCACCACCATGTGGGACAGCGCCTCCTATATCGCCGCCATGACGGCAGCCCGCGAGCTGGGGATCATAGATAAAGCAGAGTTCGATCGCCGGATGCTGAAATTTCTCGCCACGCTTAACACCCTGGTGCTGTTCCGCAACGAGCTGCCCAACAAAGCCTATAACACCATCAGCGGCCAGAAGGTGGACTACACCAACAAGCCCGGCGAAATTGGCTTCTCGGCCCTGGATATCGGGCGAATGCTGGTCTGGCTGAAAATCATCAAAGAGCGTTACCCGGAATACGGCAACAGCATTGATAACGTGGTGCTCGGCTGGGATTTCAGCCACGCGATCGACCCCTGCGGCACGCTGTACGGAGCCTATCTGGAGAACGGCCAGCCGAAGTATGTTCAGGAAGGCCGCCTGGGCTATGAAGAGTACGGCGCGGCAGGTTTTCAGCTGTGGGGGTTCAATACCTGTAAAGCCAGCCGTCCGCAGCCGTACGAGCTGGCCGAGATTTACTGCGTGCTGGTTCCGTATGATTCACGCGATCCGCGCAACACGTCTCAGCATAACTACGTGGTGACGGAATCCTACCTGCTCTACGGTCTGGAGTTCGGCTTCGATAAGCCGACCGACCGGGATAACGCCCCGCGCGACTACTCCCTGACGTGGATGAAAAACTTTGCCGATCGCGTTTATCAGGCTCAGGAGAACCGCTATACCATCACCGGCGTCCTCACCGCGCGCTCTGAGCACCAGCTCGATAAAGCGCCATACTTCGTCTATGACACCGTCTTCAGCGACGGATACAACTGGAACACCATCACCGACAAGGGCCAGTTCGTCCCTAACGCTGCCGCCATTTCACTGAAGGCGGCGCTGGGAATGTGGGTCCTGTGGAATTCGCCTTATACCGACCGCCTGCTGAACACCATTGAGAATGCCAACGAAGAGGGAAAAGGCTACTACGAAGGGCTGTATGAAAACGGCGACGGGCCGATCAAGGAGTTCACCGCGAACAATAACGGCATCATGCTGGAGGCCCTGCTGTTCAAAAAAGAGGGAAAACTGCTGGCCTTCAACACCGACAACCCGAAAAGCAAGGATTTTGCGCCGTCGCTGTGGGATCAAAAGCTGCTCGATCAGTTTGAAGAGAACAACGCCCTGCGCAGCCGCCCGTTCCTTGCCAGCACGCCGGCCGTAAAAAGCTGGTGCGACCGGACCGGCGTCACGCAGCGCACCAAACCCGCCTGCCAGGCCTGTCAGTGCGCGTCATGCAGCGCGGACGAGCCGGTTAAACTGCCTCCGGTGACTGCGCAATGCTTAAAACCATAGCCAGAGGGCTCGCGGGATTACTCCTCGCAGGTGTGGTCATCTTTACGCTGTTTGGCCATCAGGGGGCTGGCTGGCGCTGGCTCATCAATGGCGGCTGGCACTCCAGCGCGCGTATCGCTGCCCTGACGCCGGAGGAACAGAAATGGGCGGCGATCGCCTGGCGCTATTTCGTCAACAATACCCAGCCGCAAACCGGACTGGTCAACGGGAGCGACAAACAGCCCCGCGTCACGCTCTGGCAAATGGGCGATACGCTTATCGCCCTGCTGGCGGCAAAAGAGCTGGGACTGATTGATGAGGCCGAGTATGACGCCCGCCTGACGCGGCTGATGGGCACTCTCAACCGCCTGATGCTGACCGAGACCCGAACGCCAGGACGGCTCTATTCCAGCCAGACGGCGGCGCCGATCGACTTTAGCGGCAAGCCCGCTAAAAATGGCTGGTCCGCACGAGACATGGCTCGCCTGATGCTCGCCCTGCGCCTCACCGCTGTGCGGGAGCCGCAGTACAGCGAGTATCTGGATAAAATCATTCTGCGCTGGAACTTCTGCCCGGTCATCGATGGTGCAGGCGAACTGTGGTCCTCTTCCCTCCAAAACGGCCAGCCGGTGGTCCGGGAAGAACTGCGTCTGGGCGAAAGCGAATATGCCGCGACGGCGTTTCATCTGTGGGGATTTTCCCCGGATAAAGCGTTTACGCCACCGACGCACCACGTCATCATCGCCAAGCGGCGCCTTGCCGTGGACGCCCGCGATCCGCGCACCACGTGGCAGCCCTCCCTGATAACCACCCTTCCCTATATGCTGCCGGGCCTGGAGTTTGGCTGGGAGCCGGAAGGCGTTGCGGCCGATCTGCAAAAGCGCCTGCGCAAGCAGGCGGAAAACGTCTGGCTAAGCCAGAAGACCCGCTGGGAGACCGATAAGATCCTGACGGCCAGAGCGGATTTTTCACTCCCTCAGGCACCCTGGCATATACAGGATACGGTCTGGGGAAATGGCTATGCCTGGAACTCTGTTGGCGATGATGGCCGGGATTACACCCGCTTCGCGCAGGTGTCGACAAAAGCGGTCTTTGCGCTGTGGGCCTTGTGGGACACCCCTTACACCGACGTGCTGATGTCGGTCACCGAGCACCTTAACGACCCGCAGAAAGGCTGGTACGAAGGCCGCCTTGAAGCCACGGGCGATACCAACGCCTCCCTGACCCTTTCTACCAATGCCACGGTTCTGGAAGCCCTTTTCTTTAAGCACAACGCCGGGCCGTTGTTTGACGCCCGCCGGTCTAAGAAAGAGAGCTACTTTACGCGCCGTGTGGCAGAGGAATATACGCCAGTCGGGCACTGTCTGCCGGGCGAAAACGCCGTAAGGAGGACGCCGTGAAGTTTTACCGCGATCTGTTTGAATCCAGTCTGAACCGCGTCTTTCCGGATAATGACAAAACAGCGTTTTTTCAGACGTTCTATGACGCCTTCGTCCATATGTCACCCGAGACGGAGCAGCATTTTTCTCGCCTGCCGGATCGAGAGGGTCAGCAAACCCTGTTTAAAAGTTTCTTCGCCATGCTTGCGGTCGACGGCGCCCTGATCGTCCCTGATTTTCTCGAGCGTCTGGCGCGGGAGCAAAACGACGACGGACTGCACCTTCCCCCACGATTTTTCGCGCTCTGGCGCGAAGCGATGTTGAACGCGGTGAGCGAGCGCGACCCGCAGTGCGACGATGAGATCCTGACGGCCTGGGCGATGGCTATCGCGCCCGGGCTGGAATACCTGCGCCGACAGGCAGAACTGCACTACCGCGAGTAGGGAGGATCACGATGAGTTCGTTCACGTACGATCTTAACGCGCTGCCGGCCGCCGTCATGATTTATGACTGCGATGAGCGCCTGCAGGCCTGGAATCACAACGTGGCCCTTTTTTATCCGGTCATCACCCCGTGGCTGAAGGCGGGCACAACGCTTGAAGCGCTCGCGGAACGCTTTATCGATGCTGTTTACAACGTCGACCCCGGCCTGCGCCAGACGCTGCGCGAGTCGGTCGTGCGCAACTGTCGGCAGGATAAACACTGTGAGGTGCGGCAAGTTGGCCAGCGGCGGATCTTCGTCCAGCATCAGCGCCTGGCGGACGGCGGAATTGTCAGCCTGCACAGCGATATTACGGAGCTGGATGAGGCGCAGCGCGCGCGTCACCAGCTGCATGACGATTTTCTGCTGACGGCGGAATCCATTCATATTGGGATCTGGGACTGGCAGGTTTCCGGCGACGCGTTACAGGTTAACGACACGCTGCTTGCCATGCTGGGTCAGTCGCGCACACAGTGGCGATATCCGGTTCGTTTTCTGCTCAATCAGGTCCACGTGGACGATCGTGCAGCGCTGCGCAAGGCGCTGCACGCTTCGAAGCAGGATCATCGTCCGGTCTTTGAATGTGAAATTCGCGTACATCATCCTACCGAAGGACTGCGCTGGATGCTGCTGTCAGGCCAGGTGGTCACACTCTCCATTGAGGGAAACGCCGAGCGCGTTATTGGCACGCTGCAGGATATTACGCGGCGCAAAGAGGCTGAAATTCAGGCGTTCGCCTCGGCCCTTGAGGCACAAAAAGCCAATGAGGCGAAAAGCGCGTTCCTGGCGAACATGAGTCATGAAATCCGCACCCCGATGAACGGCATTATTGGCATGACCCAGCTGTGCCTTGACACAACTCTCAACGCCGATCAGCGCGATTACCTGACGCTGGTGATGAGTTCTGCCCAGTCTTTGCTGCATATCATCAACGATATTCTCGACTTTTCCCGTATTGAAGCTGGCAAAGTGGAGCTGGAGGCGGAACCTGTCCCTGTCCGCCCCTTCATCCAGTCGCTTATTCGCCCGCATATGCCGGGCGCAAGCGAAAAAGGCATCGAGCTTCTGGTTGATATTGCACCCGACGTTCCCGACGTGCTGCTGGTCGATGGTGCCCGGCTGCGTCAAGTTCTGACCAATCTGTTGGGTAATGCGCTGAAATTTACGCACCAGGGAGAAGTTATCCTGATTGTTGAATCCGGAGATGACCCGAATCACTGGCGTTTTCGGGTGCGCGACAGCGGTATTGGTATCCCGGCTGATAAGCAAAAGGCCATTTTTGAAGCCTTCAGCCAGGCGGATAACTCAACCACCCGCCGCTACGGCGGCACGGGGCTCGGGCTAACCATCTCTTCGCGACTGGTTGCGGCGATGGGCGGCGAGTTGACGGTCACCAGCGAGCCGGGGAAAGGCAGCGAATTTTCGTTCGTTCTGCCGCTTTCAACACAGTGTCTTATCCCTGAGGAACGCCCGCGCAGCCAGCGCTTTAACGGGGAACCCGTGCTGGTGGTGGATGACAACGAAACCAACCTTCGTCTGCTGGCCGCCATGCTGAGCCAGATGGGGCTAAAACCCACCTGCGTCAACAACGCCAGCGAGGCCATCAACCGGGTTAAAGCGAGTGCCTGGCCGCTGATCCTGCTGGATGCGCAGATGCCGGATATGGACGGCGTGTCTCTGGCCCTTGAGCTTTCGGTTCTGCCGCAGATTTCTGAAAGCCATATCATCATGCTGAGCTCCATGAGCCGACATTTTGATATCAATATGCTGAAGCGGATCGGCATCAAAAACTATCTGCATAAGCCTATTGCTCAGGACGAGCTGCATCAGGCGATTGCCGCGGCGTTTGAACGTGCGCCGAAGACCGTGGGGGAAACCGCGCCCGCCCCCGTCGCCGCCCCGGGCGCTACGGGGCTGCGGATCCTGCTGGCTGAAGATAATCTGGTCAATCAGAAGGTCGCCGCGCGCCTGCTGGAGCGCCTCGGTCATACCTGTCAGATCGTCGACAACGGCGTCGCGCTGCTTGAACGCTGGCGCACGGGCGTGTGGGACGTTTTGCTGATCGATCTTCAGATGCCCGAGATGGACGGGGAGACCGCCATTCGCCTGCTTCGCGAGGAGGAACGCTCCCGGCCTGGACCGGCTCAGCCCGCCGTCGCCATGACCGCACACGCCATGCAGGGGGATAAGGAGCGCTGTCTTAACATGGGCTTCGACGGCTACATTGCCAAGCCCATCAGCCAGGAGCGTCTCGCTGAGGAGATAGCTCGCGTGCTCGAGCATCATGATGATTCCCCCGTTTTTCCTGACGAAGCGCGCCTGCTGAAACAGTGCGCTGACGACCCTGCCCTGGTTCAGGAGCTGCTGGCCCTGTTTGGCGAAGGGCTGGAGGAGGCCATAAGAGCGATCGCCCGGGCTATCGACGACGATGACCGCGAAGCGCTGCGCCGCGCGGCCCACAAGCTTCGCGGAGAAGCCGTCACGCTGGATTTCGGGCTGCTCGCCCGTCAGCTGCAGGCGCTGGAGAACGAGGCGCACGCGCAGGACAGGCAACAGCTTGCGACGCTAAACGAGCGTCTTCAAATGGAATCGCAGCGCCTGATGGCGTGGCTCAACGCGCGAGGGGTAAACGAACCATGACCCGTAGCTGCGCGCTGCTCTTTGCGCTGTTTATTCCACCGCTGGCGGCGAACCCGATGCCGGTCAGCTGGTCACTTGCTGGCACCTGGCGGGTTCAGGATGCCAACGACGGCACGCCTCCTCCCGCGTCAGGCTGGCGCGGGCTGAAGGTCCCTGCCAACTGGTACAGCGCGGGGTACGATCGTCAGGGCGCGCTGTGGTATAAGCACGCATTTACGCTGCCCCTTCAACCGCCCGACGTGATGAGCACCCTGGTGTTTGACGGCGTCGATTACCTTGCCGAGGTGACGCTAAACGGCCAGCCGCTGGGCAAGCACGAGGGCTATTTTCAGCGCTTTTCGCTGGACGCCAGCGCCGCGTTACAACGTCACAACCAATTAGTGGTTCGGGTGGATAGCCCCTACGAAGATCCGCACAAGGTCTGGCCGCTGCATAAAACGGTCATGAAGGGGATTCTTAATCAGCATGACACGCGCCCCGGCGGCGCCTGGTCGCCGGAAGGACAGGACGCCAACTCTGGCGGCATTTGGGCACCGGTCAGGCTGCATCTGAGCCGGGGCGCCACCCTGGATGAAATCATCCTTCGGCCTGACTGGTCGCAGGGGCTGAAAAGCCCTGCACTGAAGGCTGAGATTCGCTATCGCGCGCTCGGTCAGGGCCCGGCAACCGCGCGGCTCACCGCCACACCCGCCAATTTCAGCGGCAAGCGATTCCAGGCAGACTTTCCGGTTACCCTGAAAAACGGCGCCCATTCCGCGCGTGTTACGCTGCCCATGCCTGCGGCAAAACTGTGGTGGCCGGTCGGCACCGGGAAACCCTATCTGTACACGGTTCGCGTCTCATTACGGGATGAAAAAGGGTTAATGGATACGGCGGTCACCCGCACCGGACTGCGCAAGATCGTTGAGCAGCCAGACAACAAAGGCTGGCTCATTAACGACAGGCGCCTTTTTGTTAAGGGCAGCAATTACATCGGTTCTCCCTGGCTCGGCACCATGACGCGAGAAAAATATCGTCGCGATCTTCGTCTGGCAGAAGCCATGAATGCGAACGCCATTCGCGTGCACGGACACGTTGCCGGGCGCGCGCTGTATGACGTTGCCGATGAAATGGGCATGATGATCTGGCAGGATGTTCCGCTGCAGTGGGGCTACGACAGCAGCGACGCCTTTACCAAAAATGCGGTACGACAGACGCGGGAGATGATCGAACAGTTTGGCAACTCACCTGCCATCATCGTCTGGGGAGGCCATAACGAACCGCCCTGGAATTCGCCGTGGATGGAAAAACGCTTCCCGGACTGGAACAAAAACCTCAACCGCGAGCTCACGCAGCGGGTAGCGGATACGCTTGCCGAAGATACCTCCCGCATCGTGCATCGCTTTTCCGCCGTTGAGGAGCACTACTGGGCGGGCTGGTATTTCGGTAGCGTACGTGACCTGCTGACGCCGGCCAAAACGGGGATCATCACCGAGTTTGGTGCGCAGGCGCTGCCCCGCTTGTCCACGCTAAAAACCATCATCCCGGCTGCGCATCTCTGGCCAAAAACCACCGCTGCTGACGATCCCGGCTGGAGCGTCTGGAAATATCATAACTTCCAGCCCTTTCAGACGTTTAAATTTGCCGGTATCCCGCGCGGAAACAACATTCAGGAAATGATCCGCAATACCCAGGCGTATCAGGCGCGGCTCGTCGCCACGGCTGCCGAGAGCTACCGCCGACAGCGCTACCAGCCGGTGACGGCCCTTTTCCACTTTATGTTTGTCGAGACCTGGCCCTCCATCAACTGGGGCGTGGTGGACTATCTCCGTAAGCCTAAAGCCGGTTTTTACGCGTTAAAACGCGCATACCAGCCGGTTCTGCCTTCTATTGAACCGGTCACCCCGCAGTGGAAATCCGGCACGGCGGCGACCGTGCGTCTCTGGGCCATCAACGACGCCTGGAAACCGTGCAGCGAGTGCCGTCTGTCATGGCGTATCACCCAGCGCGATAAGGTGCTGGCAAAGGGCATGATGACGATGACGATCCCCGCAGATTCGGGAACGATGGTCAAAACGCTGACGGCCACGCCCGTGGGTCAGGATGAGGTATCGATCGGGTTTACGATTGAAAACAAGGCGGGAAAAAGAGTTGGTGAAAATCAGCGCACGGAGTCCGTCATAAAATGAGCGAGGGAAAAGGAAAATTGCCGCTTCCCCTGCTTTCTTGTACCCTTTCACCGGAAACCCTGCCCCCACAAACATTGAGACATCCGGACACCTATGACTGCACATATTTCCAAAGATCCTTTGCATGGCGTAACGCTGGAGATGATGGTCAATGCCCTGGTGGCAAAATACGGCTGGAGCGAGCTGGGCGACCGAATCAAAATTAACTGTTTCAGAAAAGATCCCAGCGTTAAATCGAGCCTGAAATTTCTGCGCCGCACCCCGTGGGCGCGCGCGGAAGTCGAAGCCCTGTATCTGGACTCCCTCCACGATGAGGTAAGCACAGAACAGGCGGCGCCCGCCTTTAATCCCTGGGCCAACAGTCGGATTATCAAGAGCTAATACGCAAATGACGCGACACGTAAAACGGATTGGTGCGCTGGCTGCCTGCGCGCTTTTACTTGTGAGCTGCTCCTCCAAACCGCCGAAATCACTGGTTACCCCTCTTCCCACCGCGAGCAAACCGACGCAGCAGGCAAACGAGCCGATGCGCGGGATCTGGCTGGCAACCGTCTCTCGTCTCGACTGGCCGCCGGTAGCCTCGGTGAACGGCCGCAGCGCGGACCAGCGCATCGCGATGCAAAAGCAGGCGCTGACAAGCAAGCTCGACAACCTCAAGCGCCTCGGCATTAACACGGTGTTTTTCCAGGTGAAGCCGGACAGCACGGCCCTCTGGTCATCAAAAATTTTGCCGTGGTCGGATATGCTGACGGGCAACATCGGCGAGTATCCGGGATACGATCCGCTGCAGTTTATGCTGGATGAAGCGCACAAGCGCGGCATGAAGGTGCATGCCTGGTTCAACCCCTACCGCGTGTCGACCAACACCAAACCGTCCACCATCGCCGCCCTGAACCGGACCGCCTATCAGACCCCGTCCAGCGTCTATGTCCAGCACCCTGAGTGGGTGCGCATCTCGGGCGACCGTTTTGTGCTCGACCCCGGTATTCCGGAAGTGCGCGACTGGATAACCAAAGTGGTGACCGAAGTGGTGGCAAACTACGCGGTAGACGGCGTGCAGTTCGATGATTACTTTTACGCCGAATCACCAGGATCAGCGCTCAATGACTCGCAGACCTGGCGGCAGTACGGGCAGGGATTTGCCTCAAAGGCTGACTGGCGTAGACACAACACGCATCAGCTGATCGTCCAGGTTTCCCGCGCGATTAAGCAGACCAGGCCCGACGTTGAGTTTGGCGTCAGCCCGGCGGGCGTGTGGCGTAACCGTTCGTTTGACCCGGCAGGCTCGGACACCCGCGGCGCCGCGGCCTACGATGAATCCTACGCCGATACGCGTCAGTGGGTTCAGCAGGGCCTGCTGGACTATATCGCTCCGCAGATTTACTGGCCCTTCTCCCGGGACGCCGCGCGCTACGACGTGCTGACCAAATGGTGGGCCGACGTCGTGAAGCCGACCCACACTCGCCTGTATATCGGCATTGCGTTCTACAAGGTGGGCGAGCCGTCGAGAAACGAGCCGGACTGGACGGTTCAGGGCGGCGTGCCGGAGCTGAAAAAGCAGCTCGATCTCAACGATTCGCTGCCCAACGTCAACGGCACCATCCTGTTCCGGGAAGATTACCTGAACCAGCCGCAGACCCAGCAGGCGGTGAACTACCTGAAAGGACGCTGGGGAAGCTAAATGCCATCAGCAGAAACGCCCCGTTTCTGCCTGTTTTTTTACGGCTTCGGCCCGAACATCGCCTCAAGCTGCTGCGCATCCGGCATACCGACCACCTGCTGCAGCTCATTTTCCGCATTCAGATAGTAAATGGCCGGCGTGGCGTTAGCGCCCAGGCTGTCCATCAGCGTCTGGTGCTTCTGCAGGATCGCTACCGTTTCGCGGGAAGCCTCGCCCTCTGGCTTCGGTAATTTTTTGCCACCTGAAAGCTCGTATTCGCGCCAGGCCGAAACCGGATCTTTCGCATTCAGAATCGCCGAGGCGTTACGTCCGCTGTTGGGGTTGAGAAACGCCACCAGCAGCGTGTTGAGCTGCACCTTGCCCGCCTTCACCCACGGCTGCGCTTCGGCCCAGAACTGCTTGCAGTACGGACAGAACGGATCGGCGAAGACAAAGACCTTACGCGGGGCGTTATCCGCCCCTTCCTTCAGGGGATGCGCCGCGTTGAGGTTCTTCCACATCTCACGGCCCATCGGGGCGTAGATCTCTTTCTGGAAATAGCCCTCGCTGAGGTTTTTTCCTTTGTCATCGTACAGATAGCCTGAGATGACGTGCTTGCCGTCCGGCGTTAAAAAGAGCGTCACGCCCATGTCCTGATACTGCCCCAGCCAGGCCGGTGCGCCGCCGGGCGCATCCAGCTTCTTGATAATTTTAATGTTCTGCTGCTCGCTGAAGTGCTTCACCACGTCCGGTATGGCTTCAGCCGCCTGCGCCAGCCCTGACGCCGTCAGCGCTGAAAGTAACAGTAATTTTTTCATTTCCCTCTCCGGTTTGTCGGGGGCATTCCGCCCCCTTCAGGTTAGCGGTTTTTCAGTGCGTCACTGACCATTTCGTCGAACTGTTCAAACGGCACCCAGCCGGGCAGCAATCCCTCGCCGATGAGCGTGGCGGGCGTGCCCTGGATCCCCATTTTTTCCGCGACGATCAGGCTGCGCTTGATCGTCATCAGGCTCTCCTCGTCCGGCGTCGCGACGCTCACGCCCGCCCGCTTCTGCGCCTCCTGAATGCTGGCGTCATCGTGGTAGCCCTTCTTCGCCATCAGAGTGTGGTTAAGCTTCATAAACTGCCCGGGCTCCTGACGCCAGAGCGTTAACGCATCGCGCGCGGCGGTCAGCGAACTTTCCGAGCGGAAAGGTAAAAACTTAAAGACTACCGCCACGTCCGGGTGTTTTTCGACGATCTTCTCCAGGTACGGATCGAATTTTTTACAGTACGGACAGTTGTAGTCGGTAAACACCACCAGGGTGAGCTTTGGGTTTTTCGCACCGATGCGCGGGGAGTTTGGATCGTTAAACAGAAAATCATACACCATCTTCTGCGCACGCTGCTCCTGGTCCGGCGTCAGCGGCTGGGCAGCGAACACCTGAACCGGCGCCAGCAGGAGCAGAAGCGTAATAAGGAGTTTTTTCATAATGCGTTTAGCCTTTTGCGTTATTCAGGGTGGCGATCAGAGTGCGCTTGTCCAGCAGCGGCGAGAGGATTTCGCCCTCAGGCAGACCGGGGCCATACGCTGCGTTAAACGGAATGGCGTAACGGTTTCGCTTCGCCAGAAAATCGGCGATAAACGCGGACGGCTGGCTCCAGTCTCCGCGCAGGGCCACCACGTCCGGCTGGCGCAGCGCGGCAATAACGTCCGGCTGATTCAGCACCCGATGCTCGTTAACTTTGCAGGTCACGCACCAGTCCGCCGAGATATCCACGAACACGCGTTTTCCCTGCGCCAGCGCCTGCTGGATGGCCTCCTCGCTGAGCGGTTGCCACGGGATGGTCTGAGCAGCATTTTGTGCCGGAGCGGCAGGCGGCGCGTTAAGCAGCCCGCGCGCCTGATACCCACCAAACGCCGACAGCGCGATCACCACGAGCCAGAACAGCGGTGAGGATTTTTGCCCCTTCAGCGCGAACAGCGCCAGCGCGACGGCGATAAGCACCAGCATCACAATCTGGCTGACCGCCTCGCCCAGATGCACGCTCAACAATGTTGCCAGCCAGAGGCTGGAGGCGAGCATCATCAGGCCCAGAACGACTTTTAGCGTGTTCATCCAGCGGCCGGGTTTCGGCAGCAGCATGGCCGTTTTCGGCACCAGGGCGACAAACAGCCACGGCAGGCTCATGCCCACGCCGAGCATCAGGAAGATCAGCCACAGGGAGTGCAGCGGCGCGCCAAGGGCAAAGGCGACCGCCGTACCGAGGAACGGCGCGGAGCACGGCGTGGCAAGCAGCGTGGCGAACATCCCTTCGCAAAAGCTGCCGCCAATCCCGGATCCTCCTGCCGTCGCCAGCCGTCCCGTGGCGGCGGAAGGCAGCAGCATCTCAAACGCGCCAAACAGGTTCAGCGCAAACAGGAAGGTGACGGCGACCATCAGGCCAATAAACCATGGGTTCTGGAACTGAATGCCCCACCCCAGCGACGCCCCGGCCAGCTTAAGCGCGGTCACCATCCCCGCCAGCAGCATAAAGGAGGTGAGGATCCCGGCGCTGGTGGCCAGAAAGCGCAGCCTGATCGCGCGCCTGTCCGAACCCGCCTGCAGGATGCTGTTAAGCTTCATCCCCATGACCGGCAGCACGCAGGGCATCAGGTTGAGGATCAGCCCGCCCAGCAGCGCAAAGAGCACCATTTTACCCGTCCCTTCAGGCGCGGAGGACGCTGCGGGCGTCGCGCCAACGGTCATGGTGGTTTGCTGCGCGTGACCGCCACTGGTCAGCACAAACGACAGCCTCTTGCCTTCCAGCGAGGCGGGCTTGTCTCCCCATTCGTCGGTCACGGGTACCGTCACCCGAAGGGTATTGCCGTCGTGTTTGATGACCGGCTCGCCGGGAAGAATGTCACCCTCCAGCGGGTCAAAGTAGATCCCCGGATTATCCCACCTCCCGTCCGTCGTGACGGTAATCACCAGCCTGTCGCCAGCGAGCCAGGCGGCAAGATCCGTGGATACGCCTGACGTACCGGGCACGGCGCGCATCGCCTGCTCGAACTCGCTGCTGAAGCCCTCATCTACCGGCTGGGTAAAATCGAGGTGCAGCGGGTAGTCCGTCAGCAGACAGACGTTACTGCACGTCGAGAGCGTGAGCGTCCCGTCGAGCGTGTCGCCCTTCACCCCCTCGAGCGTAATCGGGATAGTGACCTTGTCGTGATAGCCCTGCGTGGTCATGCCGGAGATATCGAAGCGCGACGGGACCGGCCAGGACCAGCTATCCGTCACGCCTTCCGGCCAGCTGATTTTTGGCGCGACGCCGCCCTCGCCCGGCGATCGCCAGTAGGTCTTCCAGCCGGGCTTTAGCTCAACGGTGAGCAGGCCTTTAACGTGCGTTTGTTCCCTCTCCGCCTGAAAGCGGATGCGGGCGTGATCGTTTTGTGGGGAAACCAGCCAGCCGGTGTCTGCCGCATGGACAATGCCGATGCAGGACAGCCACAGGAAGACGAATCCCCTGAAGAGGTTAACCATGTTTTACTCCGTGAACAGTGAAAATTATCGTGTGAGGACGATGATTTTCATTCACGGAAAACGCAGTTTTTAAGGTGTATTCGGGGAGGCGGCGCCTGAACGGGCTGTTCCGCGGGAGCCAATACCCGCCCCTGCGTAAGCAGCTGCAGCAGCGCGAAGAAGATGATAATGGCCGGCAGCGCGCCGTCGAAGAACAGCGGCTGGGCGCAAAGCAGCGAGTGTGCGCCCAGCTGACAGGGCGACGGGCCGGGCTGTTCAGTGGTGCTGCTTTGAGCCGGGGCATCTGCACTCAATGAAATCTGCGGATCCAGTCCCTGTAAAAAATGGTTGAGGTACACCGCGCGCTGCACGAGGCAAAGCGCCATCGCGAGACAGGTGACGATCAAAAGCCATTTTCCGAGGAGCTGACGGTTGCGCATAACGTTCCAGAGTAACAAGACGCCCCGATCATAAACGATAGTGATGAATCTACAAGTGCCGGAAGTGTAAGGTTTTGTCTGTCACCGCTATTCGCCCGTCAGCGCGTCGTAGACGTCCCGCAGCCGCGTGCGCAGAAACAGCACCGCCTTGTGCTTGCGGGATAACAGCGCCTGTTCGCTGGCGCCGGTCTCCTCTGCCAGCATTTTAATGCTGTAGCCGTGGAGTTCGGTCTTTTCAAACGCCTCGCGCTGCGGCGGCGGAAGTTCAGACAGCGCCTGCCCCAGCTCTTCCCACAGCAGCGTTTTGAGGTACTCCTCTTCCGGCGTGTGCGGCACGCCAAACAGGGTTTCGGCCAGCTCGTCCTCCGGGAACCCCTCTTCGTCTTCGCCCGTAAAATAGCCGGAGAGCGACACCTCGCGCTTTTTACGCGCCCGGTCGGTCATCTCGTTACGCGCCGCGCGGAACAGCCAGGCGGCGACGTTTTCGACCGGCTGCTCCACTTTCATCAGCTGATAGGTCACTTCCTGCAAAATGTCGTCGGCATCATCGCGAACGGATGTCCGCCCGCGAATGAAGGCTGTCAGCCGGGCGCGGCAGGCGTTGAGCGCCGACACCAGCATGGATCCGCCCGCCTCCCCGGCTTTCATCTCGCTCACTCTGCGTCCGGCGCTTTTGGCGTGGCGTCGTCGCGCTTATCGTCACGATGGCCGTGCCAGCCGCAGTGGCCGCGACCGTGGCGACCAAACCCTTCACGGCGCTGCTGAATAAACGCCTCACGCTGCTCGGGCGTCATGTTCATCCAGCGCTCGTGCATGCGGCGGTGCGCGCCAAACATCCCCGGACGGAAACCTAACCCGCCAAACAGAATGCGGCTCAGCACCAGAATGCCCAGCGCCTGCCAGAATCCAATGGCCTTAACGCCGAGGATGGCCGGGAGCAAGGCGTTCCACAGGGTCATCACCAGCAGGCCAAGCACGATGAAAATTACCGCGCCGATGACTAAGCCCTTGCCCATACGGTGGCGACCGAATCCGCGCCCGTGACCTCTGCCGTGCAGTTCAAAATCTCTCATGGTGTTTACCTCGTTTACAGTAACTGATTATGGCTTGTGATGAGGTAGACGGATGAGGGAGGGAAATATTGCTGGGGTAATAAAAATTTTTGGGCTGACGATTTTGGACTCATAGCGATAACGGCTGGCGGGCGCTATGAGTCGCTTGCAGGCAAATCATCTCGTACGAAGAATTCGCTTAACCAGTGCGATAGCAATTACGGCCAGTATGATTGACAACACTGCCAGTATGATTGACAACACTGCCAGGAAGATGAGCAAGGACAATAGTGGATTTAACAAGCCACCTAAACTGGTGAAGTCGCTGATACGGCCAAGTTGCTCGGACGTGCATACACGCAAAATGATCTCAGGAATAATAAGCAAAAATATAATGACGGTCAGGACATAAACCAGAGCACTCTTGCGCTTTCCCATTTTCGATGTTGCCCCTTTCTCAAACATGATCAATGATAATAAAAATGATATTCAAGGTTAAATAAAACAGCATATAAACACGAAGAAAGATCACGCATATAATTTTATAAAAAGTCAACTGGATGAATACGGTTATTTTAAACCCATATATTAATAATGTAAACTACAAAGCCCCGCAGTTGCAGGGCCAATTCAATTAAACAACTGAATGTAAAGCCGAGAAAAATGTTTTACCTTTAAGCATTCAACAATTTAGCCCACGAGTTTATTAATTACTGCATAATGCTTTCCTTTCGCTGTAAGTCTAACATCATTGTCAGAATCTTGAGTAAGTAGCCCTAATGACTTCGCTTCTTCGATATATACATCCAACATAATGCGAGAAATAGTCGAGTGTGTGACCAAAAGATCATATCTAATATAATCTTGGGTATGCCCCTCATACATTGGAATAATTTGTTTCATTATTTCAAGAACCCCATCACCTGTACGGTTAGGGGTAGTCATCGAAACAGGTGCAAAGGGATTGTTTGATATTGGAGGCTTTTCATATAAAGGGGCATTATGTAATGTCCTGATAAGTTCATCAAAAGAAAATTCATATTGGTCTGGAAGCGAAAAATCTAAGAATATTTTTGTCCTTAAAAAAGTTGGAACATCGTGACTTCCACTTTGCCTTATTAGTGGAATGACTTTTTCTGAGTCTATCGCCTTCAATAAATCAGCAGTGACGATCATTTTTTCGTATCCCACCCCTCCAGCACCCGAATTTGCTTTTTCAACATATTTATCAGTGCAAACCATAAGGATACGGTCAGCGGAACGTAAACCTCTCTCCATAAAATGGGTAAGATCACCTCCAGGTTTTAAATCCCACTGATCAAGAATAGCATCAACTCCATTATTTCGAAGTCGAGTAGCTAGATCCAGAACCCATTTTTTATGTTCTTGTGTATCGTGCGAATAAGAAACGAATACTTTGGGCGACGACATTGCTTTTCCTTTTGCATTTTCCAACATTCTATCAGACTAATATCACAGTCTGACACCTAAGAAAAATATGTATTTAAAGACTTATAAATTTTTATCAATCTAATGATTGTAAAACCTAAACACAAGATTATGCAACAAGATGAATAAAATAATATTAGTCATTGATAATTAAAGTAAATATTACGACCCCATACAGAAATTGCAATTTATCTGAACCGCTGCACTTATTGTTAACCTAATGTTGTTGTGTGTTGTGTGTTGTGTGTTGTGATGCTTGTGCAACCGAACCTTGCTATAGGAAGAACAACGCAAGAACTTCGGTAGCGACAAACACGCCACTGCTATTAATGTTTGTGCACTATGACTACTCTTTGTTGTTGTCAAAGAATAGTAATGATTCGCTTCGTTCAAATGTCGATGCGGCAGAATAAAAACATGCAATGTGATCCAGCGCAGCTTTCTAGATATACCAGTTACAAAAAGGCCCCCTAGGGAGCCTCCCACCATCTATCAAGCCTGCACCGGCAACCTAAAACTCGAAATACTCCGCGAAAGCTGCTGCGCCTGCTCTTCCAGGGATGCCGCTGCCGCGGCGGACTGCTGCACCAGCGCGGCGTTCTGCTGGGTCACGCCATCCATCTCGGTCACCGCCTGGCCGACCTGGCTGATCCCGCGGCTCTGCTCTTCGGAGGCGACGGAGATCTGCTCCATCAGCGTATTCACTTTATTCACCGATGAAATAATCGAGTCAATCACCTCCCCCGAGCGGCTGACCAGCTCCGCACCGTTTTTCACGCTGGAGACCGACTGCGCAATCAGGCTTTCGATGTCCTTAGCCGCCACGGCGCTTTTCTGCGCCAGGGTGCGCACTTCGCTGGCCACCACCGCAAAGCCGCGTCCCTGCGTGCCGGCGCGCGCCGCTTCAACCGCCGCGTTCAGCGCCAGAATGTTGGTCTGGAAGGCGATGCTGTTAATCACGCTGGTAATGTCTTCGATGCGCTTTGAGTTCGCCGCGATGGTATTCATCGTGTCGATGACTTCACGGGTCACCGCTTCACCGGTGTGGGCATTTTTCACCGCGTCCTGCACCAGTTTTCCGGCCTGGTAAACGTTATCGGTATTGTTCGCCACCGTCGCGCTCAGCTCTTCCATGCTGGCCGCCGTCTGGGTTAAGGCGGAAGCCTGCTGCTCGGTGCGTGACGCCAGGTCGATATTCCCGGAGGCAATCTCCTGCGCCGCGTGCGTTACGGTATGGCTCGCATCGCGCACCTGGGCGATGGTCGCCAGCAGAGCCTGACGCATCTGCTCCATCGAGCCCATCAGATGGTCGATTTCGTTGCCTGAACTCCCCTTCACCGGCACAGGAACGTCCAGCTTGCCTGCCGCAATCTGGCTGCAGTGCTCGCGCGCCAGGTTAACTGGCGCAAAGACAAAGCGCTTCATCAGCAGGCTGACGGCGACAATCACCACCACAAACAGGCTGGCGATAGCGGCAATGATCGCCAGGCCAGAGACGAAATTGCTGCTCGCATCTTCATTCAGGCTTTTGGCGTATTTCTGGTGGACGGAAAGGACCTGGTCGAGAACGATCTCGTACTGACGGTCAAGACGGGAGACTTCCGGGATCAGCGCGTTAAATTTGGTCACATCGTGCGCCTCGGCGGCATCGATCAGCGGCGCCAGCCCCTGGTTGCGGTAATTTTGCCAGGCGTCCTGATAGGCAGTGACCAGCGGTGCTTCATCCGTCAGACGCGGCGAAGCCATAAAGGCCGCAAAGGCGTGGTCCGCTTTGGTCAGCGCCTCCTTCACGGCGGTTAGCTTTGCAGCCCCGTCCGCCGAGTTGCCCGCTTCCACCATCTTCACATACTCCATCACCCGCACGCGCAGCGTACGGCTGTGGTTGATGGGGTCAATAATGGACAGCACAACCTGGATCTCTTTGTTGACGTTATCCAGCGAATTATTACTTTTTATGATGAGGCCAACGCTGGTGACGGTGCTGACAACAAAGAAGAAAAGCAGCGAGAACAGGACGATCAGGGACGACTTTTTCAACGACATAAACCAATACCTCAAGGAGAATTATTCCTTATGGTTATCGGCCATTCCAAAACTTAAATTAATTAAAGTTATTGAAGTATCGAACCGGGCTATTTCGCTGACTTATAGCGTCGCTGCAGGGTGGCATTGAGCTTGCGCTGCAACGGCTGCGGCGTCTCCCCTTCGATCAATTTGCTAATCAAATCAAAGCAATGCCACGCCAGCTGGCGGTTATCCTGACGAATGGTATCCACCGGGATCGTCAGCGAATCGTAGAGATAATGATCGTCAAAACTGGCTAACCTGATATCACTTTGCAACAGGTTGTGCTGGCCCATATAGCGCAGCACCCCTTCCAGCAGCCCGCAGGCGGCGGCGAACAGCGCTTTCGGCGGACGCCCCAGACGGGCGCAGAGTTCAGCAAACATCTCGTAACCGGAGCTCGGGTGATAGTTGCCGTGAATGATCCACTCGGGACGCAGCTCCACGCCGGCCTCTCGCAGACCTTGCTTAAACCCTTCCAGACGATCGCGCGTCGGAGAAAGGCGCGGCTGGCCGCCGAGAAAATAGAATTCATCAGGATGCTGGCGCGCAATGTCGGCCACCAGTTCCGCCGTCGGGGTAATGGAGTCGGTGATCACCAGCGGCAGCGCGCTGTCGTTGATGTGGCGGTCAAACAGGACAACGGGCAGCTGCTCGCTCAGCTTGTGGTAGTCCGCATCGTTAAGCATGCTGGAGGCCACAATCAGCCCGTCCACCTGACGCGCCACCATGTTGTTCACCACCACCGTCTCCTGCCCCGGGTTTTCATCGCTGCAGGAGATCAGCAGCTGAACCCCCGCCTCGCGGCACAGCGTTTCCAGCTCGTGAGAAAACACGGCAAAACCGTAGTTGGTGATCTCCGGAACCACCAGACCAACGGTGTGGCTGCGGTTATCGCGCAGCGACCGGGCGTGAATGCTGGGCTGATAGTGGTGCTCTTTTGCAATTGCCAGCACGCGCTCGCGCGTCTCTTCCGCCACGCGAAGCTCTTTGCTGCGCCCGTTCAGGACCAGGCTGGCGGTAGCTTTTGACACACCCGCCAGCTCCGCGATGTCTTTAATGGTGACGCGTTTTGTTTTTCTCACAACGACTTAGATCCGGCTGCCAAAACCCTCATTCTATCATGCAGGCGCGCAGCGACCAGTAGCGTAATGTGATATCGGACGCACCTTCGAATCGCAGCCGGGCCGGATGGTCAGGAAAATAGCGGCTGCTCATCACCCCTTCACCGTGATTGATGAAGATTTCAACGCTGGAGCGGTCGCAGAGAACGCGTAAATGAGTGACGTCGCCCTGCCAGTAGCGGGTCAGCGTTTCACCGGTTTTCAGGCTCGCGCGTTCAAGACGTATGCCCTGCTCATTGACCCTGAGACGCAGCGCGCCGCCAAAATCGACATTCACCTGCGATGCGCCCAGCTCAAACTCCAGGCGCGTCGCGTCCAGGTCCGGCGCCTCGCTGGCGCGCCCCTGCCAGCGCTGCTCATCTTCACGCAGCGCCGCCAGCTCGCGCGCCGGGGTCTGCCAGAGCCTGCCGTCGCGATAGCGTAATTCGCGCGGACAGGTCATCTGATGCATCCAGCCGTGCGCCCGGGTTGGCTGAAGCATCTCTTCCCCGTCAGGTACGCCCATCCAGCCGATCAGAATGCGTCGACCGTCTTCCGCCAGCGTCGTTTGCGGAGCGTAAAACTCAAAGCCCGCGTCCAGCTCGTGCAGATCGCCGTGATCGAACGCGGCGTTTGCATAGTCAAACGCCCCGCTCATCCAGGTCGCCGGATAGGTGTTGAGATAGCGATGCGGCTCGCGCGCCAGCCCCTGCGGACAGCTAATCAGGATGTGCGTTCCGTCGAGGGCGAACAGGTCCGGACACTCCCACATATACCCCGCATCCGTCAGGCCGTTAACCCCGTGACCGGCGATTTCCCCGCAGGACGCCCAGGCGTGCAAATCGGCTGACTTAAACAGCAGTACCTTGCCCCGCTTTTGCAGATCCTGCGCGCCGAGCACCATGTACCACTCCCCGTCGTGCTGCCACACCTTCGGGTCGCGCACGTGGCCGGTGTAGCCTTCCGGCAGCGCCAGCACCGGCCCCAGCTTCTTAAAGGTTCCGTCCGGCTGTTCCACGGCGAGGCACTGCCAGGCCGTGCGGCTGCCGTCATCGAACTTGACGTTGCCGGTATAGCACAGGGTTAAAACGCCATCGTTATCCACGGCGCTACCGGAGTAGCAGCCGTTGCGGTCATACGCTTCATCCGGCATCAGCGCCAGCGGCTCGTGCTGCCAGTGCACCAGGTCCGCTGAGCTCCAGTGCCCCCAGCATTTAAACCGATGCTCGCAGTCCAGCGGGTTCCACTGATAGAACAGGTGGTAGCGGCCGGCAAACCAGATAAACCCGTTGGGATCGTTCATCAGCCCCGTCACCGGCGCGGGGTGCCACTGCGGATAGTGGCTATCCGCCAGCGCCCGCGGCTGACCTTTCATAACGGCCTGCAGGATCGCAGGCCAGCGGGAAGGTAACGTCATTATTCAGAGTCCGTTTTATATTTCAGCAGCAGTGAGACGGTAAACGCCACGCCGAAGGCAATCACCATACCGATAATATAGTTGAGCAGCGAGCTGGCCTGCACGATGGCCATGCCCGGAATAGCGGTCAACCCAACGGCGGTCATATAAACATGAACAGACACCACCCAGGCCCCGCCCACCGCGCCGCCGATCAGCGCGGCGATAAACGGCTTAACAAAGCGCAGGTTAATACCAAAAATGGCCGCTTCGGTGATGCCCAGCATCGCAGAGAACGCAGACGGTAAGGTAATGGCTTTGATTTTGGCATCTTTGGTTTTGAACCAAACCGCCAGACAGGCGCCGCCCTGCGCCACGTTCGCCATGGCCCAAATCGGCAGCAGGAAGTTAACGCCAATCGACGGGTTGCCCAGCAGCCCGGCTTCGATCGCGTGGAAGCTGTGGTGAATACCGGTGATCACAATCACCGAGTAAAGCCCGCCGAACAGCAGCCCGGCCAGCCAGCCCGCGTGTTCAATTAACGTGCTCAGGATAAAGGAGATGCCGTCGCCCAGCGCGCGCCCCGCCGGGCCGATAATCAGCAAGGCGATAAAGCCGGAGATAACGACGGTGAGGAACGGCGTCAGGATCAGATCTAACGCGTCCGGGATCGCGCGGCGCAGGTTTTTCTCCACGATGCTCATAAACCAGACGGCCAGCAGCACCGGGAACACCGTGCCCTGATAGCCAATCATCGCAATCTCAAGGCCGAAGAAGTTCATGGTGTGGAAGCCGGACGCCACGCCCCAGGCGTTGGTCAGCGCCGGGTGGGTCAGAATGCCGCCCAGCGTCGCGCCGAGATACGGGTTACCGCCAAATTCCCGCGCGGCGGTAAAGCCGATCAGAATAGGCAGAATGATAAACGCCGCGGAGCTGCACATGTCCAGCATGATGTAGATGGCGTTATCCGCATTGACCCAGCCGTAGGTTTTCACCATGCCGAGCAGGCCCATCAGCAGGCCGGATGCCACAATCGCGGGAATGATCGGGACAAAGATGTTGGAAAGCAAACGGGCAATGCGCTGGAACGGGTTCAGCTTGCGCGCCGCCAGGTCCGCGGCCTCCGATTTACTGGATTCGCTAATCCCCGCCGCCTGAATAAACGCGGCGTAGACCTTATTGACCACGCCCGTGCCAAAAATCACCTGCATCTGTCCGGCGTTACGAAAACAGCCTTTTACGCCGTCGACCTTGCCGATCGCCTGCTGATCGGCAAGCGCGTCATCGACCAGCACCAGACGAAGACGCGTTGCGCAGTGCGCCGCGCTGGCGATATTTTCCTTGCCACCGAGCAGCGGAATAAGCTCGCGGGCGATTTGATTAAAATCCATAGATACCTCTGCCTGACTTCTTTTTATGATGTGCGAAACGCTCCCGCCGGGCGGGAGCGTGATGGGTTAAAACCAGGTTTCCATCTGGACCCCAAAGTTCCATTCCCCGCCGGCGTTGAAGCCGCTGCTGCCAAAGGCATCATCGCTGGCGTAATGATCCAGTTTGCTGCTCCAGTCCATCCAGGTGGCAAACAGGCGCAGCTCCGGACGGCTGAAGAAATCGCCGATTTTGCTCGCTTTTAACGTCGGCGCAAAGGTCAGCTTGTAGAAACTGCCGTTGACGGCGTTGCGATCCTTATAGCCTTCCGGATTTAAATCCATGTACTGATAGCTTCCCTCAAACGCCAGGGCGAAGTTCTGCGTCACCTCTTTAATCAGGCGGGTGTTAAGCGTCACCCACTCATAGCTATCGCCCTTGACGTAGCGATCTTTACTGCTCTGCGCCAGTACGGCGGGAGCAACGCTCCAGCCGCCGCCGATCGGCGTGACACCGTAACTTGCGAAGCGCCAGGTATCCGCCTCAGACAGCAGCGCGCCGTCGGAACCGATGCTTTTCACTTCCGCACCCAGCCCGTGACCGTACAGCAGCGCCGTTTTGGCTGTCCCTTCCCGCAGGCCGTAGAAGCTCTCGTTGTGCAACCCGACCAGTGCATGAACGCCGGTATTGGCGGCGTCGGTTTTGATGAGATCGCCGTTGGTGTCTTTACGGTCGTCGTTATCCTTCGCACGCAGGCCGCTCACCATCAGCTGGAACGGTCCGGCGAAGTGGTTCATGCTGAGAATATAGTTCTGAACGTTATTGTCGGTCTGCTCCACGCTGCCGAAGTTGCGGCCGTAAATGGAGAAGTTGCTGCGCAGCGAATCGTTCCATTTCACGTCGTAGACGCCGCCGCCGGTACCGGCCAGGAACACCACGTCGGAGTCCAGCCAGTGAATATCAAAGTTGTCGCGGTCGAAGCGTTTACCCGCCCAGAAGGTGCTGCCCTTCAGCGCGCCGGTAAAATCAGGCAGGTTGCCCAGCTCCGCGAAGGCCTGGCGAATATTGAGATCGCTGGTATCGGCTGACCAGTCGTTATAGGTTCTCTGACCGTCGGCCAGCATCGCTTTGAAGCGCGTGGTGGCCCCGTTATCCAGAGTTTGCTTGTGCTCCAGGTTCAGCTCGACGTAGGTGTCGGCTTCGTTACCCAGACGCCCTACCGCGCCGCCGGTTTCACCGGCCGGGGTCAGATAAGGACCGCTTTTGCTGCTGGAGGCCGCATCGTTCATCAGAAGGCCCGAACGGGCGTAGCCGTGGAACTCAAACCCGCTGCTTTGATCCGCCTTCTTCTCCAGCGCGGTAGTGCGCTGCGCCACCGCCTGGGCTGTCGTTTGCGTCTGCTGCTGCGCGGCAACCAGCTGCTGCGTTTTTTGTTCCGCATCGGTGGCGCGTTTTTCAGCCACCTGCGCACGCGTTTCCGCAGCCTGGAGGCGCTGCTCCATCGCGGCAAGACGCGCTTCGATACTTGCCATATCCGTCTGGGCAAAAACAGAGGTACTTCCGGCCAGCATGCCTATCATCACGGCAAGTCTGCGTTTTTTATACATTTTGTCGCATCCCTAAAAGAAGTCATTAAACGTGCTAAATTGCTAAACCGGTTTAGGTTGCTGATACTAAACCTCTGAATTTTGGATCGGCAATCTTTTTTGCTAAACCGTTTTAGTAAGTGTGATCGAGGCGACAATTCAGGCCGCCGAATGGCGGCCAGTGAAGGAAGGAATTACAGATCGTGCTGCCAAGGCAATGCGGTCATTGCCCCTTTGGCCGTGGTGGCTAAAGCGCCGCAGCGCTGGGCTAAGGCGATGACCGGCGTCAGATCCTGCCCGGCGGCCAGCCCGTAGAGCAGTCCGGCGACGAAGGCATCGCCCGCGCCGGTGGTATCGACGCACTCAACGGGCGTTGCCGGATAGTGCTCCAAGGCGCCGTCATGCCAGGCGATCACCCCCTCTTTTCCCTGGGTGACCAGCACCAGACGCGCCGGACAGCGCGCCATCAGCGCGTTCAGACCGACGTTAACCTCTACATTTCCGGTTAAAAACGCCAGCTCTTCGACGGAGAGTTTCACCACGTCGGCGCTCTGCAGGGCCTGTTCCAGGCAGCGACGCAGCTCGTTCTCATCCGGCCAGAGATCCGGGCGAATATTGGGGTCGAAGCTGACGTAACCGCCCGCCTCGCGAATGGCGGCCATCGCCTCAAACGTCGCAGAACGGCTCGGCTCTGCGCTTAATGCGATGGAACAGACGTGAAGCCACTCTCCGGCGCTGAACGTCGGCAGATCGGCGGATTCGAGAAACAGATCGGCGCTCGGGCGCACCATAAAGGTAAACGAGCGTTCGCCATGGTGATCCAGATCGACCACCACCGTTGAGGTGCGGTGCGCCGGGTCAAGGCGCAAAAACTTCACGTCGACCTTTTCGTCAGCAAGAGTTTTCGCCATAAAGCGCCCGAAGGGATCGTCGCCAACCCTGCCGATAAAGGCGCTCTGGCCGCCCAGCCGGGCAATACCGACCGCAACGTTTGCCGGTGCGCCGCCGGGACACTGCAGCAATCTGCCTTCTCCATCGGGCAGCAAATCCACCACCGCATCGCCAAGTACCCAGATTTTTTTCATGTGATCCTCTTAGCTAAACCATGTTAAACCGTTTTAGCTATTTAAGCACAGGCAGGATGAAGGGGAAATAACGCGGGAGGAAAATTGGCTAACGCACCAGATGCGGCCAGTGAATATTACCGACGCCATTAAGCTGCGGGCGGGCAAACAGAAAGCCCTGGAAACGCCGGATCCCGGCAGACTCGAGCCAGCACCACTCCTCTATCTTCTCGATCCCTTCGGCCACAAGGGTAATTTCGAGATCGGAGCAACAGCTGACGATGGAGCGCACAATCGCCTGCTTCGGGCCGCTGAGGTGGATATCGCTGACTATCTCCCGGTCGATCTTAATTTTGTCCGGCTGGAAGCGAGTCAGCAGCGAAAGACCGGCATAGCCGGAACCGAAATCATCGATCGCCAGGCCAATCCCCTCACCGCGAAGCTGCTTAATGGCGCTATTAAACTGGTTGAAGCCGGAGATCATCTCGTTTTCCGTCACTTCAATGACTACCTGCTCCGGCTGAAGGCCATGTTTTTTTATCTCGCTGACCAGAAATTCCACGGCGTTGGGGACATTCACCAGCGACATCGGCAGCAGGTTTACCGCAATCTTATGGCTGCCAATCCCCAGCTTTTCGGCCAGCGCGAAGGCATACGCTTTCGTCTGGAGATCGACTTCGTAGATTTTGTCCGGGTCGAGGGCGCTGAAGAAATGCTCCGGGCTGCCGCCTTCGTTGCCGCGAATAAGGGCTTCAAGCGAACTGATCTTCCCTTCCGAGGGCTCAACGATGGGCTGGAGCGCAAACTGACAGGTTTGGTTGGCCATCAGACCCAGGTGTTCGCCAAAGGGCAACGCCTCGGGTGAAAGCGTCCATTTTTCAGGTACGTAGCGTGTACCCGACAGGGCCGGACGTTTGCCCGTGATAAACGTCTGGATAAATTTGAACACCCGGTCATCGGATGTGAGATAGCTGTCCAGCTTGCTGTAATTCAGAACCGACTGCAGCACCTCTTTCGGTGACTGCGTCTGCAGATCGAACAGCAGCATACCGACGTTTTCAAAGCGTCTGCGCGGGCCATAGTCCCGCATCAGCTCTACCACTCCACTGTGCCGCTTGTCGTCACGGATTTTATGGAACAGCTTAAGCACGCTCTCTTCCGACCCTTCGAGTATTTGCAGCACGTCACTGCCTTTTGCAAGCAGAACCCCGGTGATATTCAGATTGGCATTGCGGATCCGGGCGCGCTCCACCAGCTCCCTCAGCGCGGAGGGCTGACAGGATAAATTCAACTGGCTTTGGTAGATCAGAGTCGTCAGCACAAAAATGGGTTCCGATGAGAAAGAGAGGTGCCTTGAAGCTACTATTTAACATACTTAATCAATGCGACCTAACATATTCACACCACAGGGGGAACGTTACTTTTCCCCGTTGCCAATTCGGCTGTCAATCCTCTCCTGCATATAGTCGTAAAACGGGTTCGAGGTGACCCGCATCAGCGCCTCTTTCCCGACACTCAACACGGAGGTTTCGCCCCAGAGCGCAATGGTCCCCAGGCTGATGCCGTAGCGGTTTTTCACCCCAGGCTCACGGCCATAGAGATCGTCATCCGGCGGGAACGGCACCGCAATATGCGACAGGGAATAGACATCCTGCGGCCAGGCCTGCGCAAGCGGCACGACCGTCTCCCGGGTGCTGCCTGCCGGAGTGATTTTCGCCACCGTCGAGACGCTGTGCTCGCTGGCATTGGTAATAATCGTGACACCGTAACGCCTCTGCGCAACCGGCAGCAGCGCCGAAGTTGCCGTCCACGACGACGGTTTGAACAGCGGACGGAAGCTGGCTGCCTGATTGATATCAAACACCACCAGCTCGCTGCCGTTTGCCGGAAGCTGGTCAAACAGGCCGGTCACCACCGCGCGGGTGCTGACCGTGGAATCCATGACCGACTGGAACCCCAGGATCGGCGGCAAATTCGCCAGCCTGTTCTCCCGCGCCTCGCGGCCGATTTGCTCCTGCAGGGCCTTCGTCAGAAGCCATGACTGGCGGGCGGCGTTCACCGGGAACGAGTTATATTTGTACGGGTTATATTCCGGAGAGATATTCAGCCACGCCGCTTTGGCAAACGCCGGCAGCAGCGCCGGTAACCCGGCGAAACCGGCAAAGCGCGCAAAGGCCGTCACGCCGATCATCGGTGAGAGCAGTATCACCTGCTGCGGTTTACGCAGCGAAGGCGCGTCCAGCGCATCGAGGGCATATTTCATCGCCAGCGCCCCGCCGTTGGAGTAGCCCACCAGATGCAGAGGCGCAGCCTCGCCCGCCAGACGCGTGGCTTCCCGCACCGCAAGACGCGTCGCCGCGAGCCACATCTCCCAGTCAACGTCCGTCAGCGCGCCGGGCGCGGTGCCGTGCCCGGGCAGGCGCGGGACCACGGCCACAAAGCCGTGCTGTTGATAGTTCACGGCAAGGCGTCGGACGCTGTAGGGCGAGTCCGTCAGACCGTGCAGCAGCACCACCGCGCGCGCGGCTTTCCGGCAGGCATCAGCACAAAGGAGCGGTTGGCATCGGGCGTAAACTGTCCCGGCCATACCAGGCTCTGGCGATAATAGCGGTTTAACGGCGTGCGTTCCTCGCCCTCTGTTTTCGCCGTCACCGCATTTTCAAGATCGGCGAAAATGGCGTTTTCTCGGGCGATATACCGGGCAAAATCGGCGTTATCCATCTCGCGCACTGACATCTCATCGGCCCGCCAGGTATGCCAGAGGTGCAGTTCCGGTCCCTGCTGCGAGAGATAGACCCGCACCGCCAGCAGGACGACCAGTACGATCCCGACGACCATCCCTATTTTCTTTGCAAGCGCCATCAGGCGCACGCTGACTCGCCAGGGCAGATTTGCCATGCCGGGATCCCTTTTATATTCACAGTACATCTATCTTATCAAAAATGTGAACGGACTGACGTATTCACCAAATTCATACCTGCCGCGTCAGACAGTGCACCAAAAGTGAACTACGATGCACAAATGTTGATCATTGGTTAAGCAAATATTGCATGAAGTTTACTGCACAGCGGGTTACACCCGTCCTGTGAACATGGCACGCGTCATGCATTGTTAACCCGGTAACAAAAATTCGGCCTTTGACAGCCTGTTAACAGCGAGGCGGTATGACGACGAAACCTGAGATGTTGAGCCGTATCGAAGCAACGTTCAGCCAGCTCACGCCCAGCGAAAAGCGGGTCGGAAGCTGGCTGCTGGCGCACGCCGCGCAAATCCCGTTTGAAACGGCGGAGAGCATCGGTCAGGCAAGCGGGACCAGCGGAATTACCGTCGGACGCTTCCTGCGCAAGCTGGGGTATCGCAACCTGGAAGATGCCAAAAAGAGCCTGCGCGATCCGTATCAGCCCTGGGGCATGAACGAGCGGCTGGACTCGTGGCAGCAGCAGCGCCCCCTGTCCAGCCGCCTTCAGCATGCCCTGTCGCTGGAAGTGGATGCCATCACGCAGGTGTACCAGCTGGCGCAAACGGACGCCTTCCGTCAGGTGGTGCACAACCTCGCCCACGCCGACGCGGTGTTTGTGCTGGGGATCCAGTCCACGCGCGGGATTGCCAACGCCTTCTTCAGCCACCTCGAGTACCTCCGCCCGCGCGTGAGCTATTCGGAGGGCGCTTCCGGCAGCTGGGTGGAATCCCTCAACTCGGGGTTTTCGCACCCGTACGTCGTGCTGACCGACACGCGCACCTACTCTGCGATGGCCCGTCAGTACTGCCGCGTCGCCAGCGAGAAAGGCATTCCGCTGGCCTTAATCACCGACATCTGGTGCCCGTGGGCGCGGGATTACCCGATGGATTTACTGCAGGTGAAAACCGATACCGGTCACTTCTGGGATTCACTTGCCCCCGTGAGCTGTCTGTTCAACCTGCTGCTGTCGGGCGTGGTGGAAGCGCTGGGTGATGCGCTCCCGGCGCGTCTGGCGGTAAACCGGCAATTACAACAAGAGTTTGGTCAATTCGAACGCTAAAGGAGCGGAGCTATGCCCGAAGAGAGTGAACTGATTGATGTGGCGAAGACGTTTCCCACGCTGCATATCGATCTGAAGTACGCCACCGCCGACAACATCACCGGCCGCCCGATCTATCAGGAGTCGCTGTGCCTGCTGCATACCGACGCGGCCACCGCGCTGGCAAAAGCCATCAGCATTGCCTCGCTGGCCGGGCTGAAGCTGGTGGTGTACGACGCCTATCGGCCGCAGCAGGCGCAGGCTCAGCTGTGGGATGCCTGCCCTAACCCGGAATACGTGGTCGACGTGGCGATTGGCTCCAATCACAGCCGCGGTACGGCCATCGACGTCACCCTGATGGATGAATATAACGCCGTGCTGGATATGGGGGCCGGTTTTGACGAAATGCACGACCGCTCGCATCCGTATCACCCCTCCGTGCCGCCGCACGCCCAGCGCAACCGTCTGCTGTTGAACGCCATCATGTTCGGCGGTGGTTTTGTGGGTATCAGCAGCGAATGGTGGCACTTCGAACTGCCGAACGCCGCCAGCTACCCGCTGCTTGACGACCGTTTTGCCTGTTTTCCCCTGACGCACACTTCTCTCTAAACCTGGAGCACTGCCATGAAAACATCGCTTCTCTCGACGCTGATCGCCGCCACGCTGGCCCTGAGCGCACCGCTGGCGCTGGCTGCCGTCCCGAAAGATATGCTGGCGATCGGTAAAGCCGCCGACCCGCAAACGCTCGATCCTGCCATCACCATTGATAACAACGACTGGACCGTCACCTATCCGTCCTACCAGCGTCTGGTCAAGTACAAGCCAGGCTCTACCGAGGTGGAAGGCGATCTGTCGACGGGCTGGAAGGCGTCTGAAGACCAGAAAGAGTGGACCTTTACCCTGGCGGATAACGCGAAATTCTCCGACGGCACGCCGGTCACCGCCGAGGCGGTAAAGCTCTCCTTTGAGCGCCTGCTGAAGCTCGGCCAGGGGCCGTCTGAAGCCTTCCCGAAAGATCTGAAAGTTGATGCCGTCGATGACCATACGGTGAAGTTCACCCTCAGCCAGCCCTTCGCGCCTTTCCTCTACACGCTGGCAAACGACGGGGCGTCCATCATTAACCCGGCGGTGCTGAAGGCCAACGCGGCGGACGATGCGCGCGGTTTTCTGGCGCAAAACACCGCCGGTTCCGGGCCGTTTATGCTGAAAAGCTGGCAGAAAGGCCAGCAGCTGATCCTGGTGCCTAACCCCCACTGGCAGGGTGAAAAGCCGCACTTTAAGCGCGTATCGGTGAAAATTATCGGTGAGAGCGCCTCGCGCCGACTGCAGCTTTCCCGCGGCGATCTGGACATTGCCGACTCCCTGCCGGTCGATCAGCTTGCGGCCCTGAAGCAGGAAGGTAAAGTCGCCGTCGCGGAATACCCGTCCCTGCGCGTGACTTACCTCTATCTCAACAACAGCAAAGCGCCGCTCAATCAGGTGGATTTACGCCGGGCCATCTCCTGGGCGACGGATTACCAGGGGATGGTGAAAGGCATTCTGAGCGGCAACGGCAAGCAGATGCGCGGCCCGATCCCGGAAGGCATGTGGGGCTTTGACGCCACGGCAATGCAGTACAGCTTCGACGAGGCCAAAGCCAAAGCGGCGCTGGAGAAGGTAAAAGACAAACCCGCCAGCCTGACCTTCCTCTACTCGGACAACGATCCGAACTGGGAGCCTATCGCCCTCTCCACTCAGGCCAGCCTCGGCAAGATCGGCATTAGCGTCAAGCTGGAAAAACTGGCCAACGCCACCATGCGCGACCGCGTCGGAAAAGGCGATTACGACATTGCCATCGGCAACTGGAGCCCGGACTTTGCCGACCCGTACATGTTCATGAACTACTGGTTCGAATCGGACAAAAAAGGGCTGCCGGGCAACCGCTCGTTCTATGAGAACAAAGAGGTTGATTCGCTGCTGCAGGCCGCGCTGAAAACCACCGACCAGGCGGAACGCACCAAAGATTACCAGCAGGCGCAAAAGGTGGTTATCGACGAGGCGGCCTACGTTTATCTGTTCCAGAAAAACTACCAGCTGGCGATGAACAAAGAGGTCAAAGGCTTCACCTTTAATCCGATGCTCGAGCAGGTGTTCAACATCGCCACCATGAGCAAATAACGGTTCTCGCCGGGGGAAAGCGTATGACGTTCTGGAGCATAGTGCGCCAGCGCTGCTGGGGGTTAATCCTGGTGGTGGCCGGTGTCTGTATTATCACCTTTATTATTTCACACCTGATCCCCGGCGATCCGGCTCGTCTGCTGGCCGGCGACCGCGCCAGCGACGAAATCGTGCAGAACATCCGCCTGCAGTTAGGGCTGGACCAGCCCCTGTATGTGCAGTTTGGCCGCTACGTGGACGCTCTGGCGCACGGTGATTTAGGCACGTCCATCCGCACCGGACGCCCGGTCGCGGAAGACCTGAAGGCCTTTTTCCCCGCCACGCTGGAGCTGGCCTTTTGTTCTCTGCTGCTGGCGCTGGTCATCGGCGTGCCGCTGGGGATTTTATCGGCGGTGTACCGCAACCGCTGGCTGGATCACCTGGTGCGTTTAATGGCGATGACCGGGATCTCCACGCCGGCCTTCTGGCTTGGGCTGGGCGTCATCGTGCTGTTCTACGGGCACCTGCAGATCCTCCCGGGCGGCGGCAGGCTGGACGACTGGCTCGATCCGCCGACGCACGTCACCGGGTTTTATCTGCTGGACGCGCTGCTGGAGGGCAACGGTGAGGTCTTTTTCAACGCGCTTCAGCACCTGATTTTACCCTCGCTGACGCTGGCGTTTGTTCACCTGGGGATCGTGGCGCGCCAGGTTCGTTCGGCGATGCTGGAGCAGCTCAGCGAGGACTACATCCGCACCGCGCGCGCCAGCGGCCTGCCCGGCTGGTACATCGTCCTGCGCTACGCCCTGCCGAATGCGATGATCCCGTCCATTACCGTGCTCGGGCTGGCGCTGGGCGATCTGCTTTACGGCGCCGTGCTGACCGAAACCGTCTTTGCCTGGCCGGGCATGGGCGCCTGGGTGGTGACGTCCATTCAGGCGCTCGATTTCCCTGCCGTGATGGGCTTTGCCGTCGTCGTTTCGCTGGCCTACGTGCTGGTTAATCTGGTGGTCGATCTGCTTTACCTGTGGATTGACCCGCGAATCGGGCGCGGAGGTGCCGAATGATGTTAACGCAGGAAACGCCCGTCCCGGCTAAAACCGCCGGACAACGCATCAACTGGGCAAAGCTGTTCTGGATGCTGCGTCAAAGCCCGCTCACGATCGTTGGCGGCGTCATTATGATTGCGATGCTCTTTCTGATGGTGGCCTCACCGTGGATTGTGCCGCATGAACCGAACGCGCTGGATCTGACCGCCCGCCTGCAGGCGCCTTCTGCGCAACACTGGTTTGGTACCGATGAGGTGGGACGCGACCTGTTCAGCCGCGTGCTGACGGGCAGCCAGCAGTCGATTACCGCCGGGCTGGCGGTGGTGGCGATTGCGGGCGGCATAGGCTCACTGCTGGGCTGTTTGTCCGGCGTACTGGGCGGGCGCGGCGACGCCATCATCATGCGGGTGATGGACATCATGCTCTCCATTCCCTCCCTGGTGCTGACCATGGCGCTGGCCGCCGCGCTCGGTCCGAGCCTGTTCAACGCCATGCTGGCGATTGCGATTGTCCGCATCCCGTTTTACGTCCGCCTGGCGCGCGGGCAAACCCTGGTGGTGCGCCAGTTTACCTACGTTCAGGCCGCCCGCACGTTTGGCGCGTCCCGCTGGCATTTGATCCGCTGGCATATCCTGCGCAACGCCCTGCCGCCGCTGATTGTGCAGGCTTCGCTGGACATCGGCAGCGCCATTCTGATGGCCGCCACGCTGGGGTTTATCGGCCTGGGCGCGCAGCAGCCCACCGCCGAATGGGGGGCGATGGTGGCCGTTGGCCGTAACTACGTGCTGGACCAGTGGTGGTACTGCGCCTTTCCCGGTGCGGCGATTTTGATTACCGCCGTGGGCTTTAACCTGTTTGGCGACGGTATCCGCGATCTGCTGGATCCGAAATCGGGAGGAAAACAGTAATGACCGAACCGGTATTACGTATTGAGGACCTGCACCTGAGCTTCCCGATTTTTCGCGGAGAGGTCCACGCGCTGAACCACGTCTCGCTGGAGATCGGCAGGGGCGAAATTGTCGGCGTGGTGGGCGAGTCGGGGTCGGGCAAATCCGTGACCGCCATGCTCGCCATGCGGCTGCTGCCGGAAGGAAGCTACCGCATTCATCACGGTCAGGTGAAGTTACTCGGTGAAAACGTCCTGACGGCGTCCGAGAAGCAGCTTCGCCAGTGGCGCGGTGCACGAGTGGCGATGATTTTTCAGGAGCCCATGACCGCCCTCAACCCGACGCGGCGGATTGGCAAACAGATGGTGGAGGTGATCCGCCAGCATCAGCCGCTTTCGCGGCGCGAGGCGCAGCAGAAGGCGATTACCCTGCTGGAAGAGATGCAAATCCCGGACGCGAAGCAGGTCATGGAGCGTTATCCGTTTGAACTCTCCGGCGGCATGCGTCAGCGGGTGATGATCGCCCTTGCCTTCTCCTGCGAGCCGGAGCTGATCATCGCCGACGAACCGACCACCGCGCTGGACGTTACCGTCCAGCTCCAGGTGCTGCGATTGCTGAAGCATAAGGCGCGGGCCAGCGGTACCTCGGTGCTGTTTATCAGCCACGATATGGCCGTGGTGTCGCAGCTCTGCGACAGAATGTACGTGATGTATGCCGGGAGCGTGATCGAGAGCGGTGCCACGCAAACGCTGATCCACCGACCCGTGCATCCCTACTCCATCGGCCTTCTGCGGTGCGCGCCGGAAAACGGCCAGCCGCGCGACCTGCTTCCCGCCATCCCCGGCACGGTGCCCAACCTCAGCCAGCTTCCGCAGGGTTGCGCCTTCCGCGAGCGCTGCTTTGCCGTCGGAGCGAAATGCAGCGAAACGCCGCGCTTACAGCCCAATGGCGCAGAAGGCCAACAGGCTGCCTGCTGGTATCCACAACGGGAGAAACACCATGTCTGATGTACTGCTGGAACTGGATAGCGTGCACGTGAACTTTGCGGCGCGCAAAAACTGGCTGGGGCGCGTAACGGAACAGGTCCATGCCCTCAACGGGCTCGATCTGCAGATCCGTCGGGGAGAAACGCTGGGTATCGTCGGGGAATCCGGCTGCGGGAAAAGCACGCTGGCCCAGCTGCTGATGGGCATGCTTAAGCCCAGCACAGGCGCGTGCCAGCGGGCGCACCACGCGGGCGGCATGCAGATGGTGTTTCAGGATCCGCTCTCCTCGCTCGATCCGCGATTGCCGGTCTGGCGCATCATCACCGAGCCGGTGTGGGTGCAAAAACGCAGCAGCGAGCGCGAGCGCCGTCAGCTGGCGGAGGATCTGGTGCTGCAGGTGGGCATTCGCCCGGAATACCTCGACAGGCTTCCGCACGCCTTCTCCGGCGGCCAGCGCCAGCGCATCGCCATCGCCCGGGCGCTCTCGTCCGATCCCGATATTATCGTGCTTGATGAACCCACCAGCGCGCTGGATATCTCCGTGCAGGCGCAAATCCTCAACCTGCTGGTGAACCTGCAGCAGCAGCGTAATCTGACCTACGTGTTAATTTCGCATAACGTTTCGGTAGTCAGACACATGAGCGACCGGGTGGCGGTGATGTACCTCGGGCAGATTGTGGAGCTGGGCGGCGCCGCGCAGGTGCTTGGCGAGCCGCGCCATCCCTATACCCGTCTGTTGCTCGACTCGGTTCCCCGCACCGGTGAACCGCTGGATGAAAATCTGGCCTTACGCAAAACGGAGCTTCCCGGCAACCGTCATCTGCCCGAAGGCTGTTTTTTCCGCGACCGTTGTCCGATGGCAACGCAGGGGTGTGAGCGTCCCCAACCGTTACAGCCCTCACGCGAGGGCCATAACGTCCGATGCTGGCGCAGTCTGGATTAGATTTGGGCCATCCCGCCGTCCACAAACAGCTCGATGGCGTTAATAAAGCTGGCCGCGTCGGAGGCCAGAAACGCCACCGCTTTACCCACCTCGCCCGGCGCGCCTAAGCGCCCCAGCGGTACCTGCGCGGCCAGCGCGTCGTACAGCCCCTGACGGTGTTCTTCCGGCACCAGATCGCCGAGACCTGGCGTTTTGATCGGGCCCGGGCTCACCACGTTGACGCGGATCCCGCGGCCCTGCAAATCCAGCGCCCAGGAGCGGGCAAAGTTGCGCACGGCGGCCTTGCTGGCGCTGTAGACGCTGAAGTTGGCCGTCCCTTTAATGGACACCGTCGAGCCGGTCAGAATAATCGACGATCCGGCGGAGAGCAGCGGCAGCGCCTTCTGCACCGTAAACAGCACCCCGCGGACGTTGGTGCCGAAAATACGGTCAAACTGCTCTTCGGTGATCGCGCCCAGCGGCAGCATATCGCCGCCACCGGCATTGGCGAACAGGATATCAAGACGGCCTTCATCTTTGGCTATCCGGGCATAAACCTCATCCAGATCGGCAAGCTTTGAGACGTCAGCGCGAATACCCACGGCGTCAGAAGCAATCTCTGCTACCGCGGCGTCCAGTTCGGCCTGACGACGCCCGGTGATGTACACCTTCGCGCCCTGCGCCGCCAGCTCCTGCGCCGTGGCAAGACCAATACCGGTGCTGCCGCCGGTGACCAGTGCGATTTTTCCTGAGAGAGTCGTGTTCATGTCATTTACCTTTTGTTGGGTTTGCGGTGCGCGCTTTCGCTCGCGTTGAACAAACTTTAGCCCTTGCGGCATTAGTGAAAAATGGGCAAAAATGAAAATGACTATTCACATACAGAAATAATCAGAGGTCATCATGGACCAGCTCATGGCGATGCGCGCCTTTACGCGGGTCGTGGAATCCGGCAGCTTTACCCGCGCGGCGGACTCGCTGAATATGCCGATCGCCACGCTGAGCAAGCTGGTTAAATCGCTAGAGTCGCACCTGGAGATACGCCTTCTGCACCGCACCACTCGCCGGGTGGTCGCGACGCCTGAAGGGACGGAATACTATGAAAAAGCGCTCAGGGTCTTGATAGATATCGAAGATATCGACACCTCGTTTCGCGTTTCCCGCGCGACGCCAAAAGGGCATTTGCGGGTTGACGTGGGAGGATCCACCGCCCGGGACGTGCTCATCCCCCTGCTTCCGGAATTTATGCAGCGCTACCCGGAGATCCGCATCGACCTTGGCGTGGCCGACCGGCCGGTCGATCTCATCAGCGGTAACGTAGACTGCGTGATCCGCGGCGGGCCGCTGGACGACTCGACCCTCATCGCCCGTCATCTCGGTAACGCCGAAATGGTCACCTGCGCGACGCCGGGTTATCTGAAAAATCACGGCGTTCCGGCCTATCCGCAGGAGCTGCGCAACGGCCACAAGCTGATTAGCTATCTCTCGCCCGTCACCGGACGGCCGTTTCCGTTTCGCTTCCGGCAGAACGGCGAGGCGCTGGAAATCAACATTCCGCACTATCTCGGCGTCAATGAAAGTAATGCCCATCTGGCGGCTGCCGCGGCGGGGCTGGGGATCGTTCAAACCTTTGAGTATTCGGCAAAGGCGTATTTGCAGGCGGGAACGCTGGCGGCGATCCTGGGCGACTGGCGCCCTGCCGCCTATCCGTTTCATGTGGTTTACCCGCAGAACCGGCATTTGACGCACAGGCTGAAGGTTTTTATCGCCTGGCTGGCGGAGGTGTTCCCCGCCGCGCTGAAGGGGTAGCCGGGCGCGAACCCGGCTGGGGCTTAGTTAAGCTTATAGTCCAGCGTAATCTCAGCTTTCAGGAGCTGCGAGACCGGACAGCCCGCTTTTGCTTTCTGAATAATGCCGTCGAACTGCTGTGGGGCGATGCCGGGAACGGTCACCTTGCTTTTCAGGGCAACCTTAGTGATGGCAAAGCCGCCGTCGGTTTTATCCAGAGAGACGTCCGCGGTGGTATCAATGGAATCGGCGGTATAGCCCGCTTCCCCGAGCATCAGCGACAGCGCCATTGAGAAGCAGGCCGCATGTGCCGCGCCAATCAGCTCTTCGGGGTTAGTCCCCTTTTCACCCTCAAAGCGGGTATTGAAACCATAAGGCTGCTGATTGAGAACGCCGCTCTCGGTGGAAACCGTTCCTTTTCCGCGCTTAATGTCGCCAGACCAGTGTGCCGAACCGTGCTTATGAATAGTCATTCTTGCTCTCCTTTTGGCTTACAAAGGGTTAAGTATAGACTACGCATCTGCCCCTCCCTGGAACACAGACAATTCCAGGACTTTCGCCTGCTGTACCGACAAAAAGGATAATACTATGGCGCTAAAAATCAGGATGGCCGTTGCCGTCACCACGCTGGCTCTGTCGCTCTCTTCACTGGCAAAAACGCCGGAGAATTTTATCTATACCAGCTCCGGCGATCTCGACGCGGCGTTTCCGCTCGTTGCGCGAAGCGATATCGGCGGCGTGCAGATCGTTTACAACTGGCGCCTGCTGGAACCCGAGAAGGACAGCTATGACTTCTCGCGGATTGAGCAGGATCTGGCGCGCGTTAAGGCCGCCGGAAAAAAACTCTTTATTCAAATCCAGGATCGTTTCTTTGAGCCGGACGCCCGCTACGTTCCGGACTATCTGATGCACGACACGCAGTACGGTGGCGGGATTGCGCCGCAGTTCGATAATCCCGGCGAAGGCAAGCCGGTCGGTTCAGGATGGGTGGCACGTCAGTGGGATCCCGCCGTGCGCCAGCGCTACCAGGCACTGCTGGCCGCCCTCGCGAAACGCTTTGATGGCGAGGTGTATGGGGTAAACCTGCCTGAAACCGCCATTGATCTCGACGAAAAAAATCCGCCCGTCGGGTTTACCTGCGACGGCTATTTCGCGGGTGAAATGGAAAACCTGGCCTTTGCGCGAAAGGCTTTTCAGAAATCACACGTGGTGCAGTACGTGAACTTCTGGCCGTGCGAATGGGATAACGACCACAACTACATGGGGCGTCTGTTTGCGTATGCCAGCGCCAACAACATCGGCCTGGGTGGGCCGGACATTGTTCCCAACCGCAAGGCACACATGAAGAATGCCTATCCCTTCTTCCATAAAAATAAACAGACGCTGCCGCTCATCGCCATGGCGGTTCAGGAGCCGACCCTGACCTATAAGGATCCTCAGACCGGAAAACCGTTCACCAAAGCGGAATTTGTCCGCTTCGGCGAAAGTTATCTCGGTGCCGATATTATTTTCTGGAGCACGACGTCTCCCTGGCTAAAGGCGAAGTAATCCCTTCTTATGCCAGGTAGCGCGACAGTTCGTCAAGGAACACGCGCAGCGCGGCAGGCTGGTATTCCCGGGACTGATAAATGCCATGGATAGCAAGCGCTTTCGGCTCAAGCGCCTCCAGCACCGGCACCAGCAATCCCTGTTCCAGCGCGGCAGACGCTTCGCGCTCCGGCAGCATGGCGATACCGCAGTGCTTGATCGCTGCGTCCATCAACAGCGAAGAGATGCTGGCGCTCAGGTTGCCGCTGACGGCCACGCTCAGGCTTTCCCCTTCCGGCGTCAGAAAGTGCCAGGACTGCCCGGCGAAAAAGCTGTAGTGCAGACAGTTATGCTGCGCTAATTCTTCAGGGCTGACGGGGATACCGTGCTGTGCCAGGTACTCCGGCGAGGCGCAAAGCACCGAGCGACACTCCCCCAGCCGGCGGGCAATCATGCCGGGTTCGGGGTTGTCGGTAATGCGCACGGCGACGTCAATGCGCTCTCCCACCAGGCTGACCGGGTGGTTATTCACGTCCAGCTCGATGCGCAGCTGCGGGTAGCGCAAGAGCAGACCGGGCAGGACCGGCGCAATCAGGTGCATGGCGGTAAAATGGGCGCAGGCCACCCGCAGCGTTCCGGACGGCAGATCTTTCTCCGACTGGCCCTCGATTTCCTGCGAAATCTGCGAGAGCGTCCGCGTTTTTTGCAGCACCTTTTCCCCTGCCGCGGTCAGCGTCAGCTTGCGCGTGGAGCGGTTTACCAGCCGCGTTCCCGCCCACTTCTCCATTTGTTCAAGATAGCGGCTCACCATCGGTCGGGAAATGCCCAACGCGCGGGCCGCCGCGCTCAAACTGCCCAGCTCGCATATCCGGTTGTAGACCTGAGCGGCGATAACGCGATCCATAAAAGCTCCATTTGCTCGATTTATGAAACTAAGCATGTCTTGTTTCAGGAATTCTGGCAAATGCGAATATCCGTACAATAGACACATTCCTGAACAACTGAGACAACAGCATGAAATTCACTCACCTTGCCCTGCTTTCCACCCTTTTCACGCCGGCGATTTTTGCCGCGCCGTTAACCATTGATACCTATAACCCGCAGGAAAAAGGCATTTTCCCGGTCTCCTCCACGCTGGTTTCCGGCCCGAAAGAGGCGGTGCTGTTTGACGCGCAGTTCAGCGTGAAGGATGGCGAAGCGCTGGTAGAAAAAATCCGCCGCAGCGGTAAAACCCTGAATAAGATTGTGATCACCTCCGGCGATCCGGATTTCTATTTTGGCCTGCAGCCGCTGGTCAAAGCCTTCCCGAATGCCAAAGTGGTGGCCACGCAGCATGTGGTTGACCATATTAAAGCCACCAAAGATGCCAAGCTCGCCTTCTGGGGGCCGCAGATGAAGGACGGCGCACCAACGGAGCTGGTTGTCCCGCAGGTGCTTGCCTCCACCACGTTCATGGTTGACGGGGAAAAGGTCGATATCGAGCAGCCAGACAGCTACGCGGCCTATGTGTGGATCCCGTCAGCAAAAACGATCCTCGGCGGCACCGGGGTAGCCTGGGGTATTCACGTCTGGACGGCAGACACCCAGACGCCGGAAAGCCGCAAGCAGTGGCAGGAAACGCTGGAGAATATGGCCGCGCATAAACCTGAGCGCGTAATCCCGGGCCACTATCTGGGCACCCCACCAGCGGGCACTGGCGCGATTGAGTTTACCCGCGACTATCTGCAGCGCTTTGAAAAGGCTTTAGCCGCGCATAAAGATTCCGCAGGCGTTATCAATACCCTGAAAAAACAGTATCCGGGCCTGGCGGATGAAAGCTCGCTGGAATTAAGCGCCAAAGTGAATACTGGCGAAATGAAGTGGTAATTTAAAAACGGCTCCTGCTATATTTCCGCGATAGCAGGAGCCCCGCCAAAATATCCCCGCCGTTACCCGTCGATATAGCCACACCTTTTAAAAGTGCATAAAAGCATGCACTTATGTCATTTTTATTTCTAAGATGAATCTGAACCACAACCGGGAAAATATTTGCCATTCTGTTTATGAATTAAATTTTTTGCGAGCCGTACCATTAAACAGACAACGACACGGAGGCAGCATGTTTACTTATTACCCGGCTAATACCGCAGCAGCACAACCTGAACTCGTTAACGCGATTGCGCAGGGTCTTCACGCCGAGCACGGTGCTGTGACTGAAGATGACATTTTGATGGAACTGACCAAATGGGTGGAATCCACGGATAATGACATCCTCAGTGACATCTACCAGCAGACTATTAACTACGTCGTCAGCGGGCAAAACGCACCCTTGTAAAAACCTGCTAAGCTGGATCTGCAACCTAAGGGGTTACATTTCGTTTGCGTAAGCAAACTGGTCCTTAAAACTATCAACAGGATTGAGGAGTTAACATGAAATCGAACCGTCAGGCACGCCATATTCTGGGACTGAACTACAAGCTTTCAAATCAGCGTAAAGTGGTGATTGAAGGCGACCACGAAACGCAGGTCACGCACGCCACCGGCAGAAAACGCCACGCCGGCAAGTAAGTTCCAGACTGAGATCCAGAACACCATCGGTAATCCCGATGGTGTTTTTGTTTATGTGTTGCGGTAATTAATATTTAGCTCCTTTATAATACCGCCTGACCGCACCCCATCGCACAGGCCAGAAAGATGACAAACAGCAGTGTCAGGGACGGATCTTCATAAAAAGAGTGAGTGACATGGACAACAAACTGAAAAAACATCGTTCCTTATACATCCCATACGCCGGACCGGTTTTACTCGAATTCCCCCTGCTCAACAAAGGCAGCGCCTTCAGCATGGAAGAGCGCAGCAGCTTTAACCTGCTGGGTTTACTGCCCGAAGTGGTTGAAACCATTGAAGAACAGGCGGAGCGCGCGTGGATCCAGTATCAGGGTTTCAAAACCGAAATCGACAAGCACATCTACCTGCGCAACATTCAGGACACCAATGAAACCCTCTTCTATCGCCTGGTGCAGAACCATCTCGAAGAGATGATGCCGGTGATCTACACCCCGACGGTGGGTGCGGCCTGCGAGCGTTTCTCAGAGATCTACCGTCGTTCACGCGGGGTATTCATCTCCTATCAGAACCGCCACAACATGGACGATATTCTGCAGAACGTGCCGAACCACAATATCAAAGTGATTGTGGTGACCGACGGCGAACGTATTCTCGGCCTCGGCGACCAGGGCATTGGCGGGATGGGGATCCCAATCGGTAAACTCTCTCTCTACACCGCCTGCGGCGGCATCAGCCCGGCGTATACCCTGCCGGTGGTGCTGGACGTCGGGACCAACAACCAGCAGTTGCTCAACGATCCGCTCTATATGGGCTGGCGCCATCCGCGCATTACCGACGACGAGTATTATCAGTTTGTCGACGACTTCATCCAGGCCGTGAAACACCGCTGGCCGGACGTTCTGCTGCAGTTTGAAGACTTCGCGCAGAAAAACGCGATGCCGCTGCTGAACCGCTATCGCGATGAAATCTGCTCCTTTAACGACGACATCCAGGGCACCGCAGCCGTGACCGTAGGTACGCTTATCGCCGCCAGCCGCGCAGCCGGCAGCCAGCTGAGCTACCAGAAAATCGTCTTCCTGGGCGCAGGCTCTGCGGGCTGTGGCATCGCCGAGCAGATCATCGCCCAGACGCAGCGCGAAGGCTTAAGCGAAGAGCTGGCCCGCTCCCGCGTCTTTATGGTTGACCGTTTCGGCCTGCTGACCGACGCTATGCCGAACCTGCTGCCGTTCCAGAACAAGCTGGTGCAGAAGCGCGATAACCTGAAAAACTGGGATACCGACAACGAAGTCCTTTCCCTGCTGGACGTGGTGCGCAACGTGAAGCCAGATATTCTGATCGGCGTTTCCGGGCAAACCGGCCTCTTCACCGAAGAGATCATTCGCGAGATGCACAAGCACTGCGAGCGCCCTATCGTGATGCCGCTTTCCAACCCGACCTCCCGCGTGGAAGCGACGCCGCAGGACATCATCGCCTGGACCGAAGGTAACGCGCTGGTCGCGACCGGCAGCCCGTTCGACCCGGTGGTGTGGAAGGATAAAACCTATCCGATCGCCCAGTGCAACAACTCATACATCTTCCCGGGTATTGGGCTGGGCGTGATCGCTTCCGGCGCGTCCCGCATTACCGATGAGATGCTGATGTCGGCGAGCGAAACCCTCGCGGGCTACTCGCCGCTGGTCACCAACGGTGAAGGGCTGGTGCTGCCGGAGCTGAAAGACATTCACAAGGTGTCGCGCGCTATCGCGTTTGCGGTAGGTAAAATGGCGCAGCAGCAGGGCGTGGCGGTGAAAACCTCTGCCGACGCGCTGCAGCAGGCCATCGACGACAACTTCTGGAAGCCTGAATACCGCAGCTATCGTCGTACCTCGATTTAATCCGCTACGACCGTTTCCTCTCCTCAAAAGGGAGAGGGAATGTCAACACCCTCCTCCCTTTATTCTCTTTGCCGCTTCTACAGTATTCCCCTGACCTTTATTTAAAAAATCAATACTCCGACAATAATTCATATCTCATTGAAATATAAATATTTTGCATAACATTTTTTGCCTAATAAACAGTTTCTTTTAAAGGTTGAGTAACGTTCCGCATCACTAAATTCATTAATTGAAAAAGGAGTTTTGAAATGGCAATTCCGGCTTACCTTTGGCTTAAAGATGACGGCGGCGCAGATATCAAAGGCGCTGTTGATGTACAAGATCGCGAGGGAAGTATCGAGATATTAGGGTTCGGTCATGGGCTGCATCTGCCAACAGATAACATGACAGGAAAAATAACGGGTACGCGCGTTCATAGTGCGCTGGTATTTGAAAAGGAGTTTGACAGTTCTAGCCCTTACTTATACAAGGCCGTGGCAAAAGGCCAAACGCTGAAAAGTGCCGAGTTTAAGTGGTACAAGATCGACGACGCGGGTCAGGAAGTCGAATACTTCAACATGTACCTGGAGAACGTTAAAGTTGTCTCAATATGCCCGGTAATGCATGACGTAAAAAATCCAGCGATGGAAAAACATAACCATCTTGAAAATATTTCCCTACGTTATGAGAAAATCACGTGGCGGCATTGTGACGGTAACATCATCTTCGCTGATTCATGGAATGACCGTTCATGAATCTCCTGCAATGCTATTTCCACCTCAACGGCGGTAAGTACGCAACACTGTCTGTGCCCGGAGTGGGTTTTTTCCCAGCATTTTCGGGGAATGGCAATGCAACAAATCGTCCCGAAAGCGCGTCTCTACCCGACATAGGCCCTCTCCCTCCGGGCCGATATTACATACTATTACGTGGATTAGGTGGTTGGTATACTCAAACAAAGGACAGTGTAAATGCATTTTTCACGGGTTCCAATCGGAGCGAGTGGTTTGCTTTATATCGCGATGACGGATTGATAAATGATGAGACTTTTGTGAACGGTATAAGGCGAGGAGAATTCAGATTGCACCCTATCGGACCATCTGGATTAAGTAAGGGATGTATCACGCTTTACAGTCAGGGCGATTTTAAGGTTCTGGCATCAGCCTTGCTACGAACGGGAGGGCAACAACTGGGAAACTATATGATTGCTCATGGCGTTGTGCAGGTTTATTAATGAAGGTGATACTACTGGCACTGCTATGGTGTACGGCAGTGTTTCTTTCACTACTCACACTATATAAAGTTATTCCACCGGAAGCGCAGTACTCTTTTGCGGAGCATTTTAAAATATATGGCGACGAATTGATCATGGATTTCGTTCTGTACCTTTTTTTAGGTGTTTCCGCATTCATTGCGTCAGTTCTCACACTAGCCCTGTATGTTCTTATACGGAAAAAATAATTCTGGGCAGCACTGCTGCCCCTCTGTTTGGTATATGCAGGAAAACGTTGTATAGTGATAGTCACCTACAAACTCATAACATATAAGGAGGCCAATTATGCTGTATCGTGAAATTTTCAATGTTTCACATACATTTGGTGATCGCACCAGCTCAAGCGTTATCGGTATCGTGCTGCGATAACTTCTGCTTGAGCGAAGACACCAACCCCTGAAATCCCTTCTCTCGGGCTTACTGAGTTATCGTCAGCGATGTTTGACGAGGCATAAACATGCCTGTAACTCTTGGGTAAGCAACAATGAGCACTTTACTCACTGCACAATCTTTACGCGTTGATACGGCGTTTGGCACGCTCTTCGACTCACTCTCCTTTACGCTGAAAAAAGGCGACCGCATTGGCCTGCTGGGCGACAACGGCTGCGGCAAAAGCACGCTGCTGAAGGTGCTGGACGGCACTGACTCCCCCGCCGCCGGAACGGTCGCGCTGGCCGGGCACTGCCTGATGGCGCGCGTGGAGCAACATCTCCCGGACGCCATTTTCCCGCTTACCATGCTGGATGCCGTACTCGCACAGCTGCCTTTAGCCGAGCGCGATAGCCTGCGCTGGAAAGCCGAAACGCTGCTGGCAGGCATGGGCTTCACGCCGCAGGATATGGCGCTGCAATCCGCCACGCTGAGCGGCGGGCAGCACACCCGCCTGCTGCTGGCGCGGGCGCTGATTCATGAGCCGGATCTGCTCCTGCTCGATGAACCCAGCAACCACCTTGATTTGCCGACCATGCTCTGGCTGGAACACTTTCTGCAGAACTGGTCAGGCAGCTTCGTGCTGGTCTCGCACGACCGACAGCTGCTGGATGCCGTCACTAACGGCAGCTGGATCCTGCGCGATAAAACGCTGCACTACTTCGCCCTTCCCTGCACGGACGCCCGCAAGGCGCTAGAAGCAAAGGATGAAAGCGACGCGCAGCGCCACAAGGCGGAGCAAAAGGAGATCGACCGCGTAACCGCCAGCGCGAAGCGGCTGGCGACCTGGGGCAAGGTTTACGACAACGAAGATCTTGCCCGCAAAGCCAAACAGATGGAAAAACAGGTCGAACGGCTGAAGGAGAGCCAGACGGCGCTCACGGCAGGCAGCCCGTGGACGTTAACCCTGCGCGGCGACGCGCTGCGGGCCGACCGTTTGCTGGAGATGGAAAACCTCAGCGTCCCGCCTGCGCCCGGGCTACCGCCGCTGTTTAACATCGAAATGGCGCGGCTAAAAAGCGGCGATCGCGTGGCGATTGTCGGTCGTAACGGCTGCGGCAAATCGTCGCTGATGAGGCTTATCTGGCAACAGTTTGCTGATGAGTCCGCAGACAGCGGGTTGAAAATCCATCCGCGCGTCTCGCCAGGCTATTACGATCAAACGCTGAATCAGCTGCCGGATGACGCCACGCTGCTCGACGCGCTGGAGCCTTTCGCACCGGATCCGCAGAACCGCAAAATGGCGCTGATAAGCGCGGGTTTCCCGTGGGCACGTCACGGGCAAACGGTCAGCACGCTCAGCGGCGGCGAACGCTCGCGCCTGCTGTTCGTTGGCCTGACGCTTGCCCGCTATAGCCTGCTGATGCTGGATGAGCCGACCAACCACCTCGACATGGAAGGCAAAGAGGCGCTGGCGCAAACCCTCCAGCAGTTTGAAGGCGGCGTTCTGCTGGTCAGCCACGACCGTCAGTTAATTAGCCAAAGCTGCAACCGTTTCTGGCTGATTGAAGAGGGAAAGCTGAGCGAGTGGCACGATGCAGAAGCGGTGTTTGAGCGCCTGCGTGAAAGCGCGGGGCTGGCGACATCCACCGCGCCCGCCATCGACGCGGCGACGGTTCAACCCTCGCCGTATGACGATCTGCTCGAACGGCTGGTCGCGCTGGAAGCGCTGCTGGAAGACGATCTGGCGCGTAAGCCGAAGCATCAAAAGCCGCAGCTGCAGGCGCAATGGCGTAAAGAGATTGAGGAGATAGAGGCACAACTGTAAGTCTGCGCCCGGCGAGTCTCTCGTCGGGCCAGTATTTTCCCCCTAAATTATTAGAGGAACGCCGTATTCTTATTCTGAAAATGGATTAAATAATGACATTATGTTGCCGTTGCCTTGCATTACAGCGCCAAACCACTAATCCTTGAGGGGTATTACACCTGCTATGCAGATACTCATCATGAACAAGGAGATACACATGAAGGCTGCTGTTGTCACTCAGGATCATCAGGTCAATATCACCGAAAAAACCTTACGCCCGCTAAAGCACGGAGAAGCCCTGCTGAAGATGGAGTGCTGTGGCGTATGCCATACCGACCTCCACGTAAAGAACGGTGATTTTGGCGATAAAACCGGGGTTATCCTGGGCCACGAAGGGATTGGTATCGTAAAAGAAGTCGGCCCCGGCGTGAAGTCGCTGAAAGTCGGCGACCGCGCAAGCGTGGCCTGGTTTTTTGAAGGCTGTGGCCACTGTGAATACTGTAATACCGGCAACGAAACCCTGTGCCGTGACGTGAAAAACGCCGGTTACTCCGTTGACGGCGGCATGGCGGAAGAGTGCATCGTCACCGCGGATTACGCGGTAAAAGTGCCAGACGGTCTGGATTCGGCGGCGGCCAGCAGCATCACCTGCGCCGGGGTCACCACCTACAAAGCGGTGAAGGTGTCCGAAATCAAACCAGGCCAGTGGATTGCGATTTACGGTCTGGGCGGTCTGGGCAACCTCGCGCTGCAGTACGCCAAAAACGTCTTTAACGCCAAAGTCATCGCCCTTGACGTTAACGACGAACAGCTGAAGCTGGCGGCCAGCATGGGTGCGGATCTCACCATCAACTCCCGCAGCGAAGATGCCGCTAAAATTGTGCAGGAGAAAACCGGCGGCGCGCATGCTGCAGTCGTCACTGCCGTCGCAAAAGCCGCCTTCAACTCGGCGGTAGATGCCGTACGTGCCGGTGGCCGCGTGGTCGCGGTTGGCCTGCCGCCGGAAGCGATGAGCCTGGATATTCCGCGCCTGGTGCTGGACGGTATTCAGGTGGTGGGTTCGCTGGTTGGCACCCGTCAGGATCTGCAGGAAGCGTTCCAGTTCGCCGCTGAAGGCAAGGTCGTGCCGAAAGTCACGATGCGTCCTATCGAGGACATCAACGCCATCTTTAAAGAGATGGAACAGGGCCAGATCCGTGGCCGTATGGTGATTGACCTGCGTTCATAATCACCCACCGTTCAATTACCGCTCCTGACAGGGGCGGTTTTTTTATAGCCATTTTCCGGCAATCCTTATCTTAATTCCTTTGTTCCCTTGTTTTCCCCCGCGCCCGATGATGAATCCGACGCTAACAAGAAGATAACAAAGGAATTCACCATGCAAACCCCATTTCGTCTGCCGCTGCTGACGGCGCTGATTCTGACGACCACCGCAGCGTGGGCAGCAGATGCGCCCGTCAAAGGCGGAACGCTGATTTATCTGGAGCAACAGGCGCATACCAACCTTTACCCGCCTGCCGGCGGCTTCTACCCGAACGGCGGCATTCTGAACCAGATCACCGACAAACTGACGTGGCAGAACCCGAAAACGTTACAGGTGGAGCCCTGGGTAGCCGAAAGCTGGACCACCAACGCCGATAAAACCGAATACACCTTTAAGCTGCGTCCCGGCATCACCTTCTCCGACGGCACGCCGCTGGACGCCAACGCCGTAGCGAAGAACTTTGATACCTACGGCTTAGGCAACAAAGCGCAGCGTCTTCCGGTGTCAGAAGTGATCAATAACTACGATCGCAGCGAAGTCATCGACCCGCTGACCGTGAAGTTCTACTTCAAAAAACCGTCGCCGGGGTTCCTGCAGGGCACCGCCACGATTGGCTCGGGCCTGGTTTCGCTCAGCACGCTGAAGCGCAACTTTGAAGAGCTGGGTGACGCCCGGCATATCATTGGCTCGGGCCCGTTTGTGGTGAAAGACGAGAAGCTGGGTCGCGAAGTGACGCTGGAAGCGCGTAAAGACTACCAGTGGGGGCCGAAAAACCTGGCGCAGCAGGGGCCGGCCAATCTGGACGGCATCAAGTTTATCGTGACCCAGGAAGACAGCGTGCGCGTCGGCGCTCTGCTGGCGGGTCAGGCCGACTTTATTCGCCAGGTACAGGCGTATGACGAAAAGCAGGCGACCGATCGGGGCTATAAAATCTACGCCGCCCCGACCCGCGGGGTGAACGACAGTATTAGCTTCCGCCCGGATAACCCGCTGGTCTCTGATATTCGCGTCCGCCAGGCGCTGCTGCATGCCACCAATGCAAAACAGGTGGTCGAGACGCTCTTCTCGGCCAACTATCCGCAGGCGAAGTCGGTGATTGCCGATTCCGCCGCCGGCTTTGTCGATCTCAGCGACAAATTGACCTTTGACCCGGCTAAAGCCAACCGGCTGCTGGACGAGGCGGGCTGGAAAGCGGGCAGCGACGGGATCCGCGCCAAAGACGGCCAGCGGCTGGCGCTGACGGTGTATGAATCCCTGCCGCAGCCGCAAAATAAAGAGGTGCTGCAGCTGGTTGCCCAGCAGTGGCGCCAGGTGGGCGTGGCGCTGAGCGTCAAAGCCGGTGACGCAGGCAGCCGCACGCTGGATAACCTTGACCCGCTGAAAACCCCGTTAACCGTCTCCGAAGTAGGCCGCGCCGATCCTGACGTGGTGAAAAGCATGTTCTACCCGGCTAACCGCGACGCGCTGCTGCAAAAAGGCGGATCCAGCGACAAGGTCAAAAACTTCCGTGACGACAGGCTGAATGAACTGCTGGTGAACATTTCGGCTGAGGTCGACCCGCAAAAACGCCTGCAGCTGACGGGAGACGCGCAGCGCTACCTTCTGGATAACGCCTACGTCATTCCGATTTTCGAGGAGCCGCAGGTCTTTGCCGGTGCGCCGTGGCTGAAAGGCGTCAATTTTGAAGCGGTAGGCCGCCCGTCGTTCTACGGCGCGTGGATTGAGAAACACTGAGGAGCTGACGATGCGCCACGCACTTCTTCAACGCTTTGGGCACGGGCTGCTGGTACTGTGGGCCGCCTTTACCCTCTCGTTCGTGTTGCTCCAGGTGCTGCCGGGCGACGCGGTGCTGATTAAATTTCAGAACCCGGACCTGGGCTTAAGCCCGGCGCAAATCGAGGAGATGCGCGTGGCCTACGGCGCGGACAGCCCGCTGTGGCAGCAATACGGCCACACGCTGCTGGCGATGCTGCGCGGGGATTTCGGCTATTCGCTACAGGCCGGCGTGCCGGTCAGCGAGCTGATTGCCAGCAATCTGCCGGATACCCTGAGCCTCGCCCTGCCCGCGTTTGTACTCGCGGTCCTGCTGGCCTTTGCGCTGGCCTTTGCATCGCGTCTGCCGGGTCTGCGCTGGTTGAGCAATACCCTTCAGTCTCTGCCGGTCCTGTTTATCTCCTTACCGACGTTCTGGCTGGGGATTGCCCTCATCCAGCTTTTTTCTTTTCAGCTGCGGCTGATCCCGGTGATTAACCCGACGCCGCTGCAGGGGCTGATCCTGCCGATCGTGACCGTTGCGATCCCGATCTCCGCCCCGTTGGCGCAAATTCTGATGCGCAGTCTGGACCAGGTGGCGACGCAGCCGTTTGTCGCCGTCGCCCGTGCCAAAGGGCTGAGTGAAACCGCCGTCCTGTGGCGTCACGTGACCGGCAACGCCCTGCTGCCTGTCCTGAACATTGCCGGGCTGCTGCTGGGCGAGCTGATTGCCGGGGCGCTGATCACCGAAACCGTTTTTGGCCGCAGCGGGCTCGGGCAGCTGACCCAGCAGGCGGTGAATAATCAGGATATCGCCGTGCTTCAGGCGGTGGTCATGATTTCCGCCCTCGGTTTTGTCCTGATCAATCTGCTGGTGGATCTGCTGATGCCGCTGCTGGATCCCCGTCTGCAAACCGTTACCGGAGGTGCTTCATGAGCCTGGTCGATTACGCGGCCGCCGCGCGAAAACGCGTTCCTGCCTGGCAGGGAGTGGAATGGCAGCCGGGACTGTGGCTGGCATGGGGGGTGATTATTCTCGCCGCTTTTGCCGCCGTAGCGCCCGGCCTGTTAACCCACTACAGCCCGATTGAGGGCATCGCCGGGGCACAGCGCCTGGCACCGCAGGCGGGTCACTGGCTTGGAACAGATCAGCTTGGCCGCGATGTTTATACGCGTATCGTTTATGGCGCGTCACACTCCCTGAGCGCGGCGCTGGCTGCCGTCACAATGGGGCTGGTGGTCGGCACAGGTCTGGGGGTCATCGCCGGAGCGTTCGCCGGACGCGTCGAGTCTTTCCTGATGCGATTCGTCGACGTGCTGTTGTCCATTCCGTCTCTGCTGCTCTCGCTGACGGTTATTATTCTGCTCGGGTTTGGCACCGTTAACGCCGCCATTGCCGTCGGCGTGGCCTCCATTGCCAGCTTCGCCCGCCTCGCGCGCGGTGAAGTGGTGCGCATCCGCCATACGGATTACGTCGAAGCGGCGTTTGGCAGCGGCGGGACGTTTTTCGCCGTGCTGTGGCGACACATCCTGCCCAACGCGTTAACCGCCGTCCTCGCCTTTGCCACGCTGCAGTTTGGTCAGGCCATCCTGGCGCTCTCCACGCTGAGCTTTCTCGGCTACGGCACCCCGCCGCCGGTGCCGGAATGGGGCTTACTGATTGCCGAAGGCCGTAACTATCTCTCTACCGCCTGGTGGCTCACCACCTTCCCCGGCGTCGTCGTCATCGCCGTGGTGCTGGCCACCAACCGTATCAGCCAACAGTTCAGCGGAGGTCGCTAATGACCGTTCTCTCAGTGGAAAATTTGACGATTAGCTACCGTACCGCTCGCCAGTGGCGAGAGGTGGTGCATAACGTCAGCTTCACGCTCGGACGAGGGGAAATGCTGGCGTTCGTCGGCGAATCCGGATCCGGCAAGACGACCACGGCGCAGGCGATCATTGGCCTGCTGGCCGATAACGCCCGGCGCGATGCGGGAAAAATCTCGCTCAACGGCGAGGAGATTAGCCGATGGTCCGCGAAGCGTCTCGATACCCTTCGCGGCGCGCGAATTAGCCTGGTACCGCAGGATCCGGGCAATTCGCTCAACCCGGTGAAGACGATCGGTGGTCAGGTCGGGGAAATTATTCAGCTGCACCAGAAGGTAACTCGCGCCCAACGCGACGAGCTGGTGCTTGCCCTGCTGACAAAGGTCGGCCTGAGCCACCCCGAACAGCGCATGAAGCAGTATCCGCACCAGCTCTCCGGCGGAATGAAACAGCGCGTGTTGATTGCCATCGCGATAGCGCTGCGTCCGGACGTCATCATTGCCGATGAGCCCACCAGCGCGCTGGACGTGACGGTGCAAAAACGTATTCTCGATCTGCTGGATATCCTGCGCCAGGAATCGGGTACCGCCGTTCTGTTTGTCACCCACGATCTGGCGCTGGCCGCACAGCGCGCGGACAGGCTGCTGGTGTTTCGCGATGGCGAGGTTCAGGAACAGGGGAACACCGGCGATATCGTCCGCACGCCGCAGCACGCCTATACCCGCCAGCTGTTGAGCGATCTCCAGGGCCAGCGCCTGACCATCGCCCCGGTAGCCGGTCGCCCGCTCGCGTCCCCGGCCATTCGCGCCCACGCCATCAGCAAGCAATTCTCCCTGGGCAAAGGTCATCAGCTTCAGGCGCTGGATCGGGTGACGTTTGACGTCAGGCGCGGCAGCACGCATGCGCTGGTCGGTGAATCCGGCTCCGGGAAAACCACCCTCGCCCGTATTTTGCTGGGTTTTGAACAGGCCGACAGCGGACAGGTCATCATTGATGATATTGATGCCACCGCACTCAGCCGCGAGGCCCGCCGTCAGCTGCGCCAGAAGATCCAGTTTGTCTACCAGAACCCGTTTGCCTCTCTCGATCCGCGTCAGACGCTGTTTGACATCATCGAAGAGCCCCTGAAGAACTTTTCTCGCCTCGGTAAGGCGGAGCGAAAGCTCCGGGTGGAGACCGTGGCGCAGCGGGTTGCCCTGCCCGTCGAACTCCTGACCCGCACCGCCCGGGAGCTTTCGGGCGGACAGCGCCAGCGCGTTGCCATCGCCCGGGCGCTGATCCTGGAGCCGACCATTCTTGTGCTGGACGAAGCCACCTCCGCGCTGGACGTCACCGTGCAGGCGCAGATCCTGGCTCTGCTTCAGCAGCTGCAGCAGCAGCTGGGACTGACCTACCTCTTTATCACGCACGATCTGTCAACCGTCCGCCGGATCGCCCACAGCGTCACGGTGCTGCGCGGCGGGCAGGTGGTCGAACAGGGCGACGTCGGAACCTTATTCGCGTCGCCGCAGAACGACTATACCCGCGAGCTGATTGACGCCATTCCCCATTTTTCACCCGCTACGGAGGAGTTCGCATGACGCGAAAACGCCTGGGATTTTTCACCCGCCTGCTTGACGACGCTGCGCCGAAGGAGCGCTATCGTCTGGCAACTGAACAGATCCGCCACGCCGAACGCCACGGTTTTGACAGCGCCTGGATTGCCCAGCACCACTTCCACGAAAGTGAAGGCGGCCTGCCGTCGCCGCTATTGTTTCTGGCGCACGTAGCCGCGCATACCGAAACCATCCGTCTGGGCACGGCCATCATCACCCTGCCGATGGAAAACCCGCTGCGCGTCGCGGAAGATGCCGCCGTGCTCGATTTACTCGCCGATGGCCGTCTTGAGGTCGGTTTTGGTTCGGGCGGCACACCGACCTCATTTCTGCCGTTCGGCCTGACGTTCGAGGAGCGCGGCGCGGCCTTTGCTGACCATTTGCATGTGATCCAGAGCGCCTGGCGCGGGGATTCGCTTACCCATCCGGATAACCACCTTTACCCGCCTGCGCCACAGCTTGCCGACCGTATCTGGATTGCCACCTTCTCTGTTGACGGAGCCGTTCGCGCCGCCCGGGCCGGACACGGTTTAATGCTCTCCCGCACGCAGCCGCGCCCGGCAGACCGGCTGGATTTAACGCTCGACGAGATCCAGAACCCGATTGTGGATGCCTACCTTGAGGCGCTGCCTGCGGGCATCGCACCGCGCATTCTTGCCTCACGTACCGCGTTCGTCGCCGACAGCGATGACTATGCGCTGAAGGTTGCGACGCCGGGCCTCACGAAACAGGCACAGCAGCATCGCGCTGCCGGACACGCGGTTAAAGGTGACACCGTCACAGATTTTCGTCGCCAGTTCGACGCCCACATCGGTTCGCCCGAGACGGTGCTGCGTTCGCTGCAGGCCGATTCCGTTCTCCGGCGCGCCACGGACATCTCATTCCAGGTCCATTCGGTCGAGCCCATCCATCGCGACACGCTGCGCTCTATCGAACTGATCGCCGAACATATTGCCCCCCACATCCTTTGAGGAGACACCTATGTCATTAAGTCACGACATTCTCGCCGAGCTGGCGGAAATTAAACCCGGTTCCCCTCTGGCAGAGGCGCGCGCCACGCGTGATGCCGCCACGCGCCACGCGCAGGGCAGCTACGAAATTCTCTTTAGCCAGCAGAATGCTGATTTTGCACTCGACGAGCGCTTCGCCGTGGCGGCAAAAGTCGCCAGATGGCACAGCGCGGAGGCGCTGGCCGCGCACTATGCGGGGTTTGGCCTGGCCGATCCCACCTCAGAACGCCTGACGCCGGCGCTGAATTTCGCGCGGCTGCTGACGTTCTCCCCCGTCGAAGCGACGCCCGCAGCGTTAAGGGCGCTGACCCAGGCGGGATGGAGCAAGGAAGGCATTGTTACCCTGGCGCAGCTTATTGCGTTTGTGAGCTTCCAGAGCCGACTCATCACCGGGCTGCGGCTGCTGAATGACAGGCCCGTCGCCAAAAGCGATGCGCCGGTGGCGGCAGGCGTCTGGCACACGACCGCAACAACGGTCACCGGAAAGGCGGCCCCCGTCGCGTTCACCCAGCAGGAGCTGGGATGGGAACCGTGGATAGCGGCCAAACCGCTGGCGGATTTCAGTGACGATGAGGTTGCCATCCTGGCGAAATTTGGCCATACCGATTCCGAGTACTTCCGCCTGCTGGCGCGCAACCTGCCGGTGCTTGAACAGCGCACGTTAACGGATAAAGGCATTTTTTATACATCGGGGGGATTACCGCGCGCCGAGCGCGAGCTGGCCGCAACGGTCGCCAGTAAAATCAACGGCTGCATTTACTGCGCATCTGTCCATGCGCGTAAAGCCAGCCAGCTGTCAAAGGATGACGCGGCGGTAGAGGCCCTGCTGGCCGTGCGGCCGGGGCGGTCCCTGAGCGAGGGGCAATCCGCACGCTGGCAGGCGGAAATCGATTTTGCGGCGGCGCTGTCGGTCACGCCGCCTGCCGCCACGCCGCTGCACCTTGCCGCGCTGGAAAAAGAGGGGCTGGATACCTTAGCGCAGCTCGATCTGGTGCAGTCCGCCGCGTTCTTCGCCTGGGCCAACCGCCTGATGCTAACCCTGGGTGAGCCCTGGCTTGCCTGAAACCTGTCAGGCTAGCGCGCGAGCGTTAGCCTGAGCCCGTCTGGCCCGCAGGTGGCCGTAGATCAGCAGTGCACTCATGGCCGAGAAAGAGAGTATTGCCGCCGGCAGCGTGACGTAACGCCAGCTAAAGCCGAGGACGATCGTCATTCCGCCAAAGTACGCGCCAATCGCACTGCCGAGATTAAACGCCATCTGTCCCCCTGCCGCCCCCAGCATCTCACCGCCCTTCGCATTTTGCAGAAGCAGAATTTGTAGCGGCGCAGAGAGCGCGAACAGCCCGGCACAGCAGATAAAGCCCATGACCAGCGAGGCCGTTTTCAGTTCACCAAAGGCGAAAAGCAGCAGCAGCGAGGCGACAATCACCATGTCGGTGGTAGCCGCAATGCGCAGCGGGCTAAAACGCCCCGAGAGTTTACCGCTCAACAAATTGCCCAACACCATGCCAAGCCCCATCAGCATCATGATGGCCGTCATCATCCCTTCTGAATAACCGGAGACGTTGACCATAAACGGCTTAACGAAGCTGAACCACGCGAACACCCCGGCGTTGCCAAACATGGTGGCGGCAAAGATCAGCCAGGGTTCTGGTTTTTTCAGAAAGTGGAACTGCTCGGTCAATTTGATTTCTGATGTGTCGCGGATGTCCGGCACCCAGAGCAGAACCGAAAGGATCACCAGCGCATCGAACACGGCAATCAGAAAAAAGGTATAACGCCAGCTGAACTGATGACCGAGCCAGGTCCCCAGCGGAACGCCCATCAGGTTGGCCACGGTCATGCCGGCGATCATCCCAGCCACCGCGACCGTCACCTTACCCGGAGGCGCAATTTTAGACAGGATAATCGCCCCGACGCCAAAAATAGCCCCGTGCGGAAAGCCGGAAATCAGCCGCCCCACCGCCAGCCAGAAATAGGACGTGGAAAACGTGAACAGGGCATTGCCGACAGCGGACATCGCCACCAGAAACAGCAGCGTGGTCTTTAACGAAAACTTGCCTGAGAACAGCGCCACAATCGGGGCGCCAATCACCACGCCGAACGCATAAAACGAGATCATATTCCCGGCGGAGGGAATCGAAATACCGGTGTCATGTGCCAGCTCGGTTAACACGCCCATAATGCCAAATTCGGCCATTCCCAGGCCAAATGTGCCAAGCGCCAACGAAAAAATTGTCTTTTTCATACTTCAACCACGGGTTAATCACACGCGACGGACATTATTGAATAATCCTGTATGGTGAGCCAGTTCAAATCCGATGGCTGGCAGGTTAATCCATTAATTCACGAGTTTTCTCCCATTGCTACGCGGCGGGAATGGCAAACAAAAAGCCCCGACTGGTGTCAGGGCTTCAAAGGATTTATGGTTGAGCTTTTACAGTTCGCTTTCTGCCGCCGATTTAACGCGTGTAATAGCGCCAGCATTGAAAATTGGTTGCTCGTGATTGTTCGTTAAGCAAAAAACCTGTCAGCGGTCTTAATGAATGCGTCCCGTAGGACGCACTATAAGGTCACTTACATTGAAAATCCGCATTATGATCAAGGTTATTATTAGCGTGCTTAGTTACCATCAAGCCTCAGCTCACCCATGCAGCAACATGGGTGCAATCAGCAAAGAGGAATGGCTGATAACCTCTTGATAAGGAATTTTTTTTATGCCGCATCATGATGTGAATATTAAGCTAAACACAAGCACTAAAACCTTTGACGACGTTAACGGAGAAATTACTGCAATCAAATTACTTATTGGCTTGATTGCTACAAAACTCACCCAAGATTGCCGCGATAACTTACTTAGCGAGTTAAATTCGTTAGGAAAGCCAGATCTAGCGAAAATGTTGGAGCAGTTTTTTCCCAAGTGAAGCAAAGTAAAGCTTAATTGAAGCAAAGGGACGAGGGGATTCGTAAGAAAAACTCGTCCTTTTACATTTAATACACCGCTATTTTATTACATGAGACATCTCTCTATCTGCTTGTTTAAATTGCTAATGGTGGGCCTTAACTGGATGTGCCGAAAGCACGACCGGGCGCGCTCCGTACACCTGGTACGCGCGCAATAAAAAGCCCCGGCAGCTGCCAGGGCTTGTGAGGTTTATTCTTTACAGGCCGCTTTCAGCAGCAGACTTCACGCGAGTTATTGCACCCGAGTTAAATATTGGATGTTCATAGTTATCGCTTACATCACGAACCCTGTATATCTTCCATTTATCAGCCTCACGCCGAACGAAAACTTCCAGTTCTAACTTCCCGCCGTTTTCCTTACCAATCCAAACTGGCATTACCTCACCACCCAAAAGGGGTTTCGAGGTACCGACAGTGAGCGCCGATATCCACGACGGGTCATAATCCTGCGCGTAAGCGAAGTAATCAGAGCCAAGTAAATCTTGTTCGGGTATCGACTCTATATCGTCCAGTCTCTTGAGCGTGTCTGCAGAGACATATTCGCTCATTTCCGATAGTGGGAATTCTCTGTCACTACTGGTAAGGGTCGGTAGATATGCTGCGTAGAAAGCTCGGACGCGGTCTGAAGCGCTGATATCGGGCTTAACAGTACATGCGGAAAGCAGACACGCAAACAACACCATTGCAGCTCGCATCAATTCTTCCTGTAAATTTTGAAAGACGGTTGAGCCGCGCGATACCCCGGTCCAGGGTACATGCCGTGTTGTCGGAAATCGGAAATCCACTGTGTGCCGTCATACATTGTCATATGTCCGCTTGAGTTTCCGCCCTGATAGGGTTGAATGACAGCAACATCGCCACTTAATAATGTAGAACCCGGCGGAACTTCATGAAATCCCGCTCGCAGTAATGATGGCCCGTAATCTTTTGCGTTTAGCGTTCTCTCCAGCCTGACGCCACCTGCTTTTATTGCTTCCCTGGTAAACGTTGCACATTCGTTATGTGAACGACCGAGAGCGCGTGATCGGAGGTGTGAAACAGCAGCTTCTTTATTCCAACTCATTCTTAGTTCCTTTAAGTAAATAAGAACGAAATTATCACGCTAACCACATTTAGCGTGTGGGATTAAACGTGCTGATTTTTCGCATCCGTGACGTTCTAAAAGGGGAACGGGTGCTAAGCACCTTCGTTAATACCTAAGTAACTGCTTGAAAAAGTGTTGCTAAATTAATTACCTAAAAACAATACGTATAATATCAGGTGGATTACACTTCATAGTGCGGCCTCGCTTTTTTCCGCGCCGGACAATCTGAGGATGACCATCATGGGAAGCAAAAAGAAAACCAGTGTCGCTGTTGATGTCGTAAAGAATGCTCCGTTAAAGACCAAAGAGTATGAACAAGAGCTACGTCGCCTCCACGTTGAACTGGTTAAGCTCCAGCAGTGGGTCGTCGCCAAAGGGCTAAAAGTGTGTATTGTTTTTGAAGGACGCGACGGAGCGGGTAAAGGCGGCACCATTAAAGCGATCACCGAGCGCGTCAGCCCTCGCGTGTTTCGCGTTGTTGCCCTCCCTGCACCCACCGAGAAAGAGAAAACCCAGCTCTATTTTCAGCGTTATGTTCCCCATCTGCCTGCCGCCGGGGAGATCGTCATTTTCGACCGAAGCTGGTACAACCGCGCGGGTGTCGAGCGGGTAATGGGATTCTGCACCCCCGAGCAGGTTGAGAAGTTTCTTGATGGTGCGCCGGTGATGGAAAAAGCGATGGTGGATGCCGGGATTATCCTGCTGAAGTACTGGCTGGAGGTCACGCCTAAAGAGCAGGAGCGCCGCCTGCGCGACCGTATTAACGATGGGCGTAAGATCTGGAAGCTGTCGCCGATGGATATTAAATCCTTTAACCTGTGGGACGAGTATACCCTCGCGCGCGACGCCATGTTTGAAGCGACAGATACCGCCTGGGCGCCGTGGTTTGTAGCGCGTTCAGAAGATAAAAAACGCGTGCGCCTGAATATTATTTCGCACCTGCTCACCCAAATTCCCTATAAAGAAATTCACGTCGAAAAAGTGGATTTACCGAAACGTAAAATCGGCAAAGTCAAACCCACAAAATATCCGTTCCGGTATGTGGAGGAGCGGTTCTGAAATTACTGGAATACGCCTCGCAGAATGTAGATTACCAGGGGATACGGTATTGTTTTTTGTTGGCTGCGGTTGATAATGACCGCACCAACAAAGGAGATACTATGACATACCCAGCAGAGCACACCCCCTCCCAACGCACCAAATCGACAAAACCGTCGAGCAACACCGCACCAGACTCCGCTGACCCGCGTCAGCCATCAGAAGCGGATCGTTCATTTATTCGCTCAATGAATGAGTTTGTCGAAAAACATGGAACCATTACTGATGATGAGTTTTTCAGGGTGCTTTAATGCTGAGACAATTTAATGTTTTCCGAAATACATCTGCGCCCACCCGGGATAAGCTTCCCTATTATATGCTTATTCAGGATGATTGTTATGATGATCTTGCCACGCGCGTCATTGTGCCGCTCGCGAGAAATAATAAATCACCGTTATGGCAGAGCCATCTGGCTCCAGGCGTAAATATCGATTTTGAAACATTTCTGATTCATTCGCCAATGATAACCAACCTTAACAATAACAAAATAAATCCTAAAGACTTTGTTTGTAATTTACGCAACGCACGTCATGACGTTATAGCGGCAGTTGATCGTTTATTGACTAACACATGACGCCAGCCGGTCAGGCATTTGCCCTGTCTGCACAAGCGCAGCGCCGCCGGGCAAAGCCGACGGCGCAGGTCTTACTTCATTCCTTGCGTGCTTTCCCGTTTCGCTTCCAGTCGTTCCACATCACGATACCAGCGCGGGTGGTGTTTCTGCGCCCAGCGGCGGCTCACCTTCCCTTCAATCATCCCTTTAATCGATCCCTTTACCCAGAACGCCATATACATATGGATCAGGATGGCGTGGATGAGAATGATGGCCGAGGTGGCGTGGAGCAGCAGCGCGTAGCGAATCACCTGAATCGGGAAATAGTGCGCAAAATACGGACGCCAGATAATCACGCCGGTCACCAGCAGCACAAAAATCATGCTCATGATGGTCCAGAACATCATCTTCTGCCCGGCGTTGTATTTCCCCACCTTCGCGACCTTATGTTCGTTGCCCTTCAGGACTTCGACGATCCCTTTCACCCACGGGATATCCTGCTTGTCCGGGATGTTGTGATGGACAAAGCGCACGAACATAAACATCAGCACCACGAAAATCAGCACGCCGAAGAACGGATGCAAAATGCGCCCCATCTGCGGCGTGCCGAAGGTTTCGGTCAGCCACTGCAGCGTCGGGAAGAAGAACGAAATCCCCGATACCGCCACCAGGAAGAAGCAGATCACCACCGTCCAGTGACAGGCGCGGTCAACAAACTTCGTGCGCACGATCGTTTTCGACTTACTCATGATGCTCCTCCTCGTCCTCATCCACCTCTTTGTTTGGCCCGATACCGATGTAGTGATAAATCAGCCCGGCAAAGGTGGCGATAAAGCCCGCCGCCGAGAGCGGCTTAAGCGCCCCTTTCCAGAGGTTGATGGAGGTATCGATCGCCGGATCCTTCGGCAGGTTGTGGTACAGCTCCGGCTGGTCGTTATGGTGCAGCACATACATCACGTGCGTACCGCCCACGCCCTGCGGGTTATAAATGCCCGCATTCTCGTAGCCGCGCGCTTTCAGCTTATCCACGCGCTGTTGCGCCACGTCCAGCATCTCTTTTTTGGTGCCGAAGTGGATCGCCCCTGTCGGACAGGTTTTCACGCACGCAGGCTCCTGCCCGACGCTGACGCGGTCCACGCACAGGGTGCATTTGTATACCCGGTTATCCTCTTTATTGAGGCGCGGGATATTAAACGGACAGCCCGCGATGCAGTACCCGCAGCCGATGCAGTTGTCCTGCTGGAAGTCGACGATACCGTTGGCGTACTGGATAATTGCGCCGGCAGACGGGCACGCCTTCAGGCAGCCCGGATCTTCACAGTGCATACAGCCGTCTTTACGGATGAGCCATTCCAGCCTGCCGTTCTGGTCGGTTTCGCTAAAGCGCATTACCGTCCAGGATTTGGCGCTCAGATCCGCCGGATTGTCGTAGACCCCCACGCAGTGCCCCACCTCGTCGCGGATATCGTTCCACTCCGAGCAGGCCACCTGGCAGGCCTTACAGCCCACGCAGGAGGAGACGTCGATAAGCTTGGCGACCTCTGCCTTGTAGTCCCGCGCGCGGGGCGCGGGGGTAATCGGGTTTGTCGCGGAGCGTTTGATAACGTCTTGTGTTTCCATCGCCATTGAATCGCTCCTTACGCTTTCTCGATGTTGACCAGAAACGCCTTGTACTCCGGCGTTTGCGAGTTGGAATCGCCGACGTTTGGCGTCAGGGTGTTGGCGATGTAGCCTTTCTGCGCCACGCCCTCAAAGCCCCAGTGCAGCGGGATCCCGACGGTTTCTACCTGCTGTCCGTGCACGTTCAGGCTTTGGAGACGACGGGTCACCACCGCCACCGCGCGAATAAAGCCGCGCTTGCTGCTCACCTTCACGCGGTCGCCGTTGGCGATGCCTTTCGCCTTCGCCAGCGTCTCGCTGATCTCCACAAACTGTTCCGGCTGCGCGATGGCGTTAAGCCGCGCGTGCTTGGTCCAGGTGTGGAAATGCTCGGTCAGGCGATAGGTCGTCCCTACGTACGGGAACTTGTCCTTTTTACCTAAGCGCAGGACGTCGTCTTCGTAGATACGCACCACCGGGCTGGAGACCACGTTCGGATGCAGCGGGTTGGTGCCCAGCGGCGTTTCCATCGGCTCGTAGTGTTCCGGGAACGGCCCTTCCGCCAGCTTGTTGAGGGCAAACAGGCGTCCCAGCCCTTCCGGCTGCATGATGAATGGCCCGGTGTTGCTGCCCGGCGCGGCGGTGTTGTAGTCCGGGATATCGTTCCCCGCCCACTTCGCCCCGTTCCACTGGATCAGCATGCGTTTCGGATCCCACGGCTTGCCGTTTACGTCCGCAGACGCGCGGTTGTACAGCACGCGACGGTTCAGCGGCCACGCCCATGCCCAGCCCAGCGTATTGCCAAGGCCCGACGGGTCGGCGTTATCGCGGTTGGCCATCTGGTTGCCCTGCTCCGTCCAGCTGCCGGTGTAGATCCAGCAGGACGATGCCGTCGTGCCGTCATCGCGCAGCAGCGCGAAGCTGTTCAGCAGCTGGCCTTTCTTCGCCACCAGGTTGCCGCTGGCGTCATAGAGATCCGCCAGCGCCACGCCGTTGTTCTCTTTGGCGACTTCCTCTGACTCAGGATGGTCAGGCTGCTTGTAGCTCCAGCCCATCTTCAGCAGCGGCTCAGCGCCCTTGCCGCCTTCGGTGCGGTACATTTCGCGCAGGCGATGGTAAATCCCGGCCAGGATCTCGCCGTCGTTACGCGCTTCGCCCGGCGCATCCTGGCCTTTCCAGTGCCACTGCAGCCAGCGGCCGGAGTTGGCAATCGAACCGTCCTCTTCCGCAAAGCAGGTGGACGGCAGGCGGAACACTTCGGTCTGAATCGACGCCGGATCGACATCGTTCGATTCCCCGTGGTTCTGCCAGAAGGTGGACGTTTCGGTCACCAGCGGATCGATAACCACCATGTACTTCAGCTTGCTCAGGCTGCGAACGACTTTATTTTTGTCCGGGAAAGAGGCCACCGGGTTAAAGCCCTGGCAGATATACCCCGTGACGTCGCCCTTATCCATCATGTTGAAATACTTGATGACGTCGTACGCCTGGTCCCACTTCGGCAACCACTCAAAGCCCCAGTCGTTCTCCTTCTGCGCCGCGTCGCCGTAGAAGGATTTCATCAGGCTGACGTAGAACTTCGGATAGTTGCTCCAGTAGTTCACCTGGTCCGGCAGCGTCGCTTTCGGCGTATTGGCCTCAAGATACGTTTGCAGATCCGCCTGCTTTTCCGACGGCAGCGTCAGGTAGCCCGGCAGGCTGGTGGAGAGCAGACCGAGATCGGTTAAGCCCTGAATGTTAGAGTGCCCGCGCAGCGCGTTTACGCCGCCCCCCGCCATGCCCATGTTGCCGAGCAGCAGCTGGATCATCGCCATGGTGCGGATGTTCTGCGCGCCGACGGTGTGCTGCGTCCAGCCCAGCGCGTACAGGAACGTCGTGGTTCTGTCGGCGGCGCTGGTGGAGGCCAGCACTTCACACACCTTCAGGAAGTCCGCTTTCGGCGTGCCGCAGATGTTTTCCACCACCTCCGGCGTATAGCGAGAAACGTGCTGCTTCAGCAGGTTCCACACGCAGCGCGGGTGCGTCAGGGTTTCATCACGCAGCGCATAGCCGTTTTCATCGAACTGATAGTTCCAGGACGTTTTATCGTACTGGCGTTTTTCGGCGTCATAGCCGCTAAACAGCCCGTCATCGAAGGCAAAATCATCCCGCACCAGCAGGTTCGCGTTGGTGTAGTGCTTAACGTATTCCGCGTTAATTTTGTTGTTTTCGATCAGGTACAGCAGCACGCCGGACAGGAACGTAATGTCCGTACCGGAGCGGATCGGCGCATAGATATCGGCCACCGATGCCGTACGCGTAAAGCGCGGATCAACGACGATAAGCGTCGCATCGTTGTTATCTTTCGCTTCCATCGCCCAGCGGAACCCCACCGGATGGGCTTCCGCGGCGTTACCGCCCATCACCACCACGACGTTAGCGTTTTTGATATCAACCCAGTGGTTGGTCATCGCACCGCGACCAAATGTTGGAGCAAGACTTGCTACCGTTGGTCCGTGTCAGACGCGCGCCTGGTTGTCTACCGCCAGCATGCCGAGAGAGCGCACAAATTTTTGCGTCAGCATGCCGGTTTCATTACTCGCCGCAGACGCGCACAGCATCCCGGTGGAAAGCCAGCGGTTAACCGTTACGCCCTGGGCGTTCTTTTCAATAAAGTTGGCGTCGCGGTCGGCTTTCATTAATTTGGCAATACGGGAGAAGGCCTCATCCCAGGAGATACGCTGCCACTTGTCGGAACCCGGCGCGCGGTATTCCGGGTAGCGCAGGCGGTTTTCGCTGTGAACGTAGTCCAGCAGCCCCGCCCCTTTCGGGCAAAGCGCCCCGCGGCTCACCGGATGATCCGGATCCCCTTCAATATGGTAAATCGCTTCTCTGGCGTTCTTCGCGCCATCGCCCAGGCTATACATCAAAAGCCCACAACCTACGGAGCAGTATGTGCAGGTGTTACGGATCTCTTTTGCGCGCAGCAGCTTATAGTTGCGTGCCTGAGCCAGCGCCATTTTGGGAGCAAATCCCAGCATGGCTGCCGTTGTTCCGGCCATACCGCCCGCGCAGATTTTAAAAAATTGTCTGCGGCTGACGTCCATTGTTGTCCTCGTTTTCATATAAGACTTCGCGCCGCAAACTAACAGCAAAGCCCCTGTTTTTTTTGCGTCAAATCAAGGTCATCTCCCTTCACCCCCTTAATAGTCACCCCCGGAACCTTTAAATACTCCTTTTTGATTAACGGTTTAAGAGAATAATTGGCGACAGCGTCAGGTTGAATGCGATACATTTTTCCTCTGATTTTTATTGCAATGGCTACGTAATGGACAGAAAGAGAGCAACGCTTATTGGGCTGGCGGCAATACTGTTGTGGAGCACCATGGTCGGCCTTATTCGCAGCGTGAGTGAGGGGCTGGGCCCGGTAGGCGGTGCGGCGATGATTTACACCCTCAGCGGATTACTGTGTCTGGTGACGGTAGGATTTCCCGATATCAGGCGGTTTTCACCCCGCTATCTTATTGCCGGCAGCGTTTTATTTGTCAGCTACGAAATATGCCTGGCGCTGTCGCTGGGCTATGCCGCAACGCGATCGCAGGCTATTGAAGTGGGCATGGTCAATTACCTTTGGCCGAGCCTGACCATTGTGTTTGCCATCTTGTTCAACGGGCAGAAATCGACCCTGTGGGTGATCCCCGGCTTAGCCGTCTCATTGCTGGGCGTATGCTGGGTATTGGGCGGTGAACAGGGTTTACATCTCGATGAAATAACCCGCAATATCGTTTCCAGCCCGCTGAGCTACGCGCTGGCGTTTGCCGGGGCATTTATCTGGGCCGCCTACTGCACGGTCACCAGCAAATTTGCGAAAGGACAAAACGGCATTACCCTGTTTGTTTTGCTGACCGCGCTGAGCCTGTGGGTGAAATATTTCCTGAGCGATCAGCCCGAGATGGTGTTCACGATTCCGGTGGTAGTGAAACTCGTCATGTGCGGTATTGCGCTTGGGTTTGGTTACGCCGCATGGAATATTGGCATCCTTCACGGTAACGTCACGGTACTCGCTGCCGTATCCTATTTTACCCCTGTCCTCTCCGCCGCGCTTGCCGCCGCAGTGCTGAGTTCGCCCCTCTCATTCTCGTTCTGGCAAGGCGCGCTGATGGTCTGCGCCGGGTCGTTGCTCTGCTGGTACGCAACAAGAAAATAATGCTTCTCTAACGGCCGGGCGAATTTCAGTCCGGCAACATAATTAACATAAATTTAAAGTGTGATCGCTCCTCAGAATATTTATCATAATTATCGCATTTCCGTTTAAATTCGGTTTATATTTGCCGCCTTCTGTAAACGGCAGAAAAGATAATTGACAAAAACTGACAACACTATGGAATTAATTAACTGCGAATATTAACGTCATGGATAGCATTAAGTGCAATAATTCATTTCTGACGTGTTCATGGCAATATTCGCAATATACGTCGTGATCTACCCCTAACCTACTGTTATTAAGTCAAAACAGTAATAACAACCCCCTCAAAGCATCGATAATACCGAAATCTAACGTAATAGACTAAAACACGCAGAAATTATAGCGATAGCAATAGTCCCGCAGAACACATAATTATTAATCGTATGAAACTCGATCGCATTGTTTGAATAATCGCCTTTTTGCACGATCGAGATCACACTAATTGAAATTATCTCTAATATTTTGAAACTTATTATTGAAATAAGACTACGAGATTTTTAAAAATAGCATGCCATTGACGAGCAGCCTCGTTTAGAAATCGTTCACAGTGGTTCAGGAAATACTCAAAAAAATTATAAGGAACATTTAAGATGAAACTTAAATTAGTTGCAGTGGCAGTCACTTCCATGCTGGCAGCAGGCGTTGTTAACGCTGCCGAAATTTACAACAAAGACGGTAACAAGCTGGATCTGTACGGTAAAGTAACAGGTCTGCACTATTTCTCTGATGACGCTGGCGCAGATGGCGATAAAACCTACATGCGTATCGGCTTCAAGGGCGAAACCCAGGTTAACGACCAGCTGTCCGGCTACGGCCAGTGGGAATACCAGATTCAGGGTAATAAAGACGAAGGCGACAACCAGTCCTGGACCCGTGTGGCGTTTGCAGGTCTGAAGTTTGCTGAAGCAGGCTCCTTTGATTACGGTCGTAACTACGGCGTAATTTACGACGTGACCTCCTGGACCGACGTTCTGCCAGAATTCGGCGGCGACACATACGGTGCCGACAACTTCCTGCAGTCTCGTGCAAACGGCGTTGCGACCTACCGTAACCAGGACTTCTTTGGTCTGGTTGACGGCCTGAACTTTGCTCTGCAGTACCAGGGTAAAAACGGCAGCGTAAGCGGTGAAAACACCAGCGGTCGCAGCCTTCTGAACCAGAACGGCGACGGTTACGGCGCGTCCCTGACTTACGATCTGGGTGAAGGCTTCAGCGTGGGTGGCGCAATGTCCTCTTCACGTCGTACCGCTGACCAGAATGCGGCTGGCGTATACGGTGAAGGCGACCGCGCTGAAGTGTACAGCGGTGGCGTGAAATACGACGCGAACAACATTTACCTTGCTGCACAGTACTCTCAGACCTATAACGCAACCCGCTTCGGTACCTCTAACGGTAATCGCAGCGACATCTACGGTTTTGCAAACAAGGCGCAAAACTTCGAAGTTGTGGCTCAGTATCAGTTCGACTTTGGCCTGCGCCCATCCATCGCTTACCTGCAGTCCAAAGGTAAAGACATCGAAAACTTCGGTGACCAGGATCTGGTTAAATACATCGATGTTGGCACGACCTACTATTTTAACAAAAACATGTCCACCTACGTGGATTACAAAATCAACCTGCTCGACGACAACCAGTTCACTCGCCAGGCAGGCATCGGTACCGACAACATCGTTGCGCTGGGTCTGACCTACCAGTTCTAAATCTTGTCTGTACAAAAGCCAGCTGAATAAGCTGGCTTTTTTTTATCCGTCACTTTTACCCGGCTGACGGCTCCCCGCTCGCCGCCCGACGCAGCCAGTTTTGCAGCAACTTACCGTCCTCGGTCATCTCCGAATCCGAACGCACGCAGAGGTGATAGTCGCGCCCGTCATCGATGGGTAAGTCAAATATCTTCACCAGCTCGCCGCTCTCAAGATAAGGCGCGATCAGCGGCTCGCGCATCAGCGCACAGCCCAGCCCGGCCTGCACGCCCGCCAGCGTTAACAGCCCGTCTTCAAACAGGGGGCCGCTGCGCCGCAGAGCTCGTTTTACCCCCTGCAGCAGAAACCACTGCGGCCACGTGGTGCGCTCTTCATCATGCAGCAGCGGCATTTGCAGCAGTTGCTCAGGCGTGTCGATATGGCCATGAATGCGCAAAAACGCGCGGCTGCACACCGGCACCATCTGTCCGGAAATCAGCTTTTCGCTCTGATAGCCCGCCCACTGGCCGTTACCAAAACGAATCGACATATCCGACGCATCGCTCAGATAGTTACGGTGGTTGGCATACACTACGTTGATCTCGGTCTGCGGATTAGCACGCATAAAATCAGGCAGACGCGGGATAAACCACCCCATGCCGAAAAGCGGGATCAGGCTGATGGTGACCTGACGCGTTTGCGCCTGCCCGGCCAGATGCTCCGTTGCCTGGCGCAGCACGTTAAACGCCGCACGGATCGAGCGGTAATATTCCCGTCCGTGCTGGCTCAGCACCAGCCTGCGCCCCTGTCGCTCCGTCAGCGGCATTTGCAGATACCCTTCGAGCACCTTGAGCTGATGACTGACTGCCGACGGGGAGATATCCAGCTCCTGCGCGGCCAGCGTGACGCTGCCCAGCCGGGCGATGGCCTCAAAGGCACGGACTGCCCGAAGCGGCGGATCGTTTGCCAGGCGACTGTCTGCATACGCGGACAAACCCGCCGACTGTTCTGTTTTATTCATATGTTGATTTCTTTAGGCTTTTTAACCGGAAGCGAGATTACATTATCTTTATACAAATCATGAAGATAAAGCAATAGCGGTTTATCATAAGAAATAATATATGTGTATTTTACAATTTAATTCATTTATCGGATGGTAGCCGCAGAAAGAGCACTTTGCGGGTACAAACGTTGGATACACTCATACAACAACTGATCAACGGTGTGATGCTGGGAAGCATTTACGCGCTGATCGCGCTGGGCTATACCATGGTGTATGGCATCTTGCGCATTATTAACTTTGCTCACGGCGATATTCTGATGGTCGGCGCGCTCACCACGCTTTCCGCCATTAACGCCCTGAACGCCACCTTTCCGCACATGCCGCTGCTGTTGCAGCTTGGCGTTGCCCTGGTGATTGCCATGGCCGTTTGCGCCCTGCTGGCAATGGCCGTGGAGCGCTTTGCCTACCGCCGACTGCGCAACGCCCCGCGCCTGGCGCCGCTGATCTCAGGTATCGGCGTCTCGGTCCTGCTGCAAACCGTGGCGATGATTATCTGGACGCGCAACCCGCTGATGTTCCCGCAGATCCTGCCCATGGAGCCGATCGCCGTGACGTCCGGAAGCGAACTGCATCCCCCGGCCATTGTGACCGTCACCGGCATTGTTACCGTGGCGCTGGCGCTTGCGGTGATGACCGGGCTGTGGCTGCTGGTGGAATACACCCGCCTGGGCCGCGGCATGCGTGCCGTGGCGGAAAACCCGCGCGTTGCCACGCTGATGGGGGTGAACCCCAATGCCATTATTACCCTGACGTTCGCCGTTGGCGGCGTATTTGCCGCGCTGTCAGGCGTCATGATGGCCAGCAACTACGGCAACGCCAGCTTCTCGATGGGCTTTTTGCCCGGCATCAAAGCCTTTACCGCCGCCGTGCTGGGGGGCATTGGCAACATTCGTGGCGCCATGATTGGCGGGATCCTGCTCGGCATTATCGAAGCGCTGGGCGCAGGTTACCTGGGTGAACTGACCCACGGCGTCTTTGGCAGCAACTATCAGGACGTTTTTGCCTTCATGGTTCTGATTCTGGTGCTGGTCTTCCGTCCGGCAGGCCTGCTGGGCGAGCGCGTAGCGCACAGGGCGTGAGGGAAACAATGACAACGCTTCAACTACAAACCCCGGCGGCGACGCGCAAATTCTGGTCAGGCATGGTCCTGTTCTGCCTCGCGCTGCTGGTTGCTCCCGTGGTGGCCACGCAGCTTGGCGGCAACTACTGGGTGCGCGTTATCGACTTCGCCCTGCTCTACATCATGCTGGCGCTGGGGCTTAACATTGTGGTGGGCTATACCGGCCTGCTGGATATGGGGTTTATCGCCTTTTACGCGGTCGGGGCCTATCTCGCCGCGCTGATGGCCTCCCCACACCTGCTGGAGGTTTTCCCGATCCTCAACGTCTGGTTCCCGGACGGGCTGCACACCTCATATCTGCTGATTATTCCGCTGGCGGCGCTCGTCGCTGCGGTCTGCGGCATTTTACTGGGTGCTCCCACGCTGAAGCTGCGCGGGGACTATCTGGCGATAGTGACCCTCGGCTTTGGCGAAATCATCCGCATCCTGATGCGCAACCTCGACCGTCCGGTGAACATCACCAACGGTGCAAAGGGCATTAGCGGGGTGGATACGCTGAATCTGTTCGGCCTGAAGTTCAGCGGCGTATACCACTGGTTTGGTTTCAAAGTGCCCGCCCTGTGGCTGTGGTACTACCTGCTGATGCTGGTGATTGTGGCGATTATTTTTGTCTGCCTGCGCCTGCAGCATTCCCGTATTGGCCGCGCCTGGCACGCCATCCGTGAAGATGAGGATGTGGCCCGCGCGATGGGCATCAACGTGCGTAACTATAAGCTGGTGGCCTTTGCGATGGGCGCCTCTTTTGGCGGCGTGGCGGGTGCCCTGTTCGGCGCGTTCCAGGGCTTTGTCTCCCCGGAATCCTTCACGTTACAGGAATCCATTGCCGTGCTGGCGATGGTGGTGCTGGGCGGGATGGGACACATTCCGGGCGTGATCCTCGGCGCGATACTGCTTACCGCCCTGCCGGAACTGCTGCGCAGTCAGGCAGCCCCGGTTCAGCAGGCGCTGTTCGGTACGGTACTGATTGACCCGGAAGTGCTGCGTCAGCTGTTCTACGGCCTGGCGCTGGTGCTGGTCATGCTGGTGCGTCCTGCCGGGATCTGGCCGGTACGCCACAAGGAGGTGAATACATGAGTCTGTTAACCGTACGCAACATGTCCAAACGCTTCGGCGGGCTTACCGCCGTGGATGACGTTTCGATCGGCGTGAACAAGGGCGAGATCTACGGCCTGATTGGTCCTAACGGGGCGGGAAAAACCACCTGTTTTAACCTGATCACCGGGCTTTATCCGGCGGACAGCGGTGAATTTTCCATTGCAGATAAGCCCTATTTCCCAAAGCACATTGAGAAAGTCACCGCCGCCGGGATCGCGCGCACCTTCCAGAACGTGCGCCTCTTTAACGACATGTCGGTGCTGGAAAACGTGATGGTGGGCCGCCACGTGCGCACCCGCAACGGCCTGTGGGCCGCGCTGAGCCGCCACAAACGCGCTCGCGAAGAAGAGAAACAGACCCGGGAGCTGGCCTGGCACTGGCTGGAGTACACCGGCATTGCGAAGTTCGCCCACTACCGCGCCTGCGATCTGGCGTATGGCCATCAGCGCCGTCTGGAGATTGCCCGCGCGCTGGCAACGGATCCGCTGCTGCTGGCGCTGGACGAACCCGCCGCCGGAATGAACGCAGCGGAAAAAGTGGCGCTCGGCGAGCTGCTTATCCGCCTTCGCGACGACGGCAAAACCCTGCTGATGATTGAACATGACGTCAAGCTGGTGATGGGCATCTGCGATCGCCTGACGGTGCTTGATTACGGCAAAACGCTCGCCAGCGGCACGCCGGAGAGCGTGCGTCGCGACCCGGCAGTGATCGCCGCCTGGCTTGGAGGCAACGCCCATGTCTGAATTACTGAAGGTGGAACGTGTGGACGTGCATTACGGTGGCATTCAGGCCGTACGCGATGTCTCTTTTACCCTGCACGAGGGCGAACAGGCTACGCTGATCGGCGCTAACGGCGCGGGGAAAAGCTCCACCGTGCGCGCCATTACCGGGCTGGAAAGCTTTAGCGGCCGTATTGAATTCAACGGTAAAGCGGTGCGTAAGCACAGGTCCGAAACCCTGCTCCGTGACGGACTGGTGATGGTCCCGGAAGGCCGGGGGATCTTCTCCCGAATGACGGTGCTGGAAAACCTGCAGATGGGCGCCTGGCTCAGGCGTGACACTGTCACCGTTAAGCGCGAGATGAACGAGATCTTCGAGCGCTTCCCGCGCCTGGGAGAACGCCAGCATCAGCTCGCTGGCCTGCTGTCCGGCGGAGAACAACAGCTGCTGGCCCTTAACCGCGCCCTGCTCAGCCGCCCGCGCCTGCTGATCCTCGACGAACCCTCGATGGGCCTCGCCCCGAAGATGGTAGAAAACATTTTTGCCGTCATTGCTGGCCTGCGCGAGCGCGGCGTTGCCCTGCTGCTCATCGAACAAAACGCCCGTCTCGCGCTGGAAGTCACCGACAGCGCGTGGGTGATGGACAGCGGCAGCATCGTCCATCATGGCGAGTCGAAAGCCCTGCTCAATGACGACCAGATTGCGCAGATTTATTTGGGCGAAATGCCCGTTTAACAACACCAGCCAACATCAGGGAAAACAATGAAAACAGTAAAAATCAGTGCGCTCAGCGCCGCTATCCTCCTCGGCAGCTTTGCCTCTACCGGAGCCTGGGCCGCCGACGGTGAAACCGTGGTTATCGGTCTGGCAGGCCCGCTCACCGGCCCGTCTGCCCGTATCGGTAAGGATCTGGAGAACGGCGCGCAGCTGGCCATTGACGACATTAACAAGCAGCACCCGACCATCGGCGGCAAAGCGGTGACCTTCAAACTGCAGTCCGAAGACGATCAGTCCGACCCGCGTACCGCCGTGGCCGTGGCGCAGCGTCTGGTGGATAGCGGCGTGGCGGGCGTCGTCGGCCACTGGAACACCGGTACCAGCATTCCTGCCGCACGCGTTTATCACGACGCGGGCATCGCACAGGTGGCACCGGTCGCGACCGGTCACGCCTATACCAAACAGGGTTTTGATACCAGCTTCCGCGTGATGGGCCACGACGACGACGGCGGTCAGCTAGCCGGCCAGTACGCGGTTAATACGCTGAAAGCCAAACGCATTGCGGTGATCGACGACCGCACCGCCTTTGGTCAGGGTCTGGCGGACCAGTTTATTAAATCGCTTGAAGCGCAGGGCGTGAAGGTTGTCGATCGTCAGTACGTTGATGACAAAACGGTGGATTTCAGCGCCGTGCTGACCGCCATCCGCAGTAAAAACGCCGATCTGATCTTCTTCGGCGGCGTCGACAGCCAGGCCGCACCGCTGGCGCGTCGTATCAAACAGCTGGGCATGAACGCCACCCTGATGGGCGCAGGCGGATTTGTCAGCCAGACGTTCCTGCAGCTGGCGCAGAAAGAAGGCGAAGGCGTGGTCGCGCTGGAGCCGGGTCTGCCCGTTGACCAGATGCCGGGCGGTAAAGCGTTCGAGCAGGCTTATCAGTCGCGCTACCACACCCATATCGAACTGCACGCCCCGTTCGCCTATGACGCCACCCGCGTGCTGGTTGCGGCTATGGAAAAAGCAGACTCCGTTGAGCCGTCCGACTATCTGCCCGCCCTGCGCGCCATCAGCTACTCCGGCGTCACCGGACAGATCGCGTTTGATAAAGAAGGTAACCTGAAATCGCCGTCCTTCACCGTTTACAAAGTTGTCGACGGCAAATGGCAGCCGCAGACCGTGCTGGGTGGCGCAAAAGCGAAGTAACGCAGCGAGGGCAATGTGATGAGTGATAATAACGAGCTGGGCATTCTCGCCCGCCGCAAAATTGAAGCAGAAATTATAAAGCCAATTTATGAAATCCTGGTGCGCGAGATAGGGAAAACCCGCGCCCAGGCGGTGATTGGCGAGGCCATTGAGCAGGCCGCGATTGACGCTGGCAAAGCGTTTGCCAGCAAAGAACCCAACGGCGCGGACGTCAAGAGCTTCATCGCCCTGCAGTATCTGTGGGAGAAAGATAACGCCCTGGACGTGAAGGTGATCGACGCTGACGACCAGCAGTACAACTACAACGTGACCCGCTGCCGCTACGCGGAGATGTATCACGAAATGGGGCTGGGCGAGATTGGTCATCTGCTCTCCTGCGCGCGCGATGAAAAATTCATCGTTGGCTATGCGCCTGACGTGAAGCTGACCCGCACGACTACCATCATGCAGGGCGATTCGTGCTGTGATTTTCGCTACCGCAGCAGTAAGGACAAGACATGATCCGCATCAACGCCGAACGGCTGTGGTCAACGCTTGAGATGATGGCGCAGATCGGCGGCACGCCCGCCGGCGGCGTGACCCGTCTGGCGCTGAGCGAGGAAGATCGTATTGCGCGTAACCTGCTGCGCGACTGGGCGCTGGATGCGGGTTTCACCTGCGACGTCGACAGCATGGGCAATATGTTTATCCGTCGCGCGGGGAAAAACCCGCAGCTTGCCCCGGTCATGACGGGTTCACATGTGGATACCCAGCCGCTGGGCGGTAATTACGACGGGGTTTACGGCGTGCTGGCCGGGCTGGAGCTGCTGCGCACTCTCAATGACCATCGCGTTGAGACGGAGCGCGATATTGTGCTGGTGAACTGGACCAACGAAGAAGGCGCGCGCTTTGCGCCAGCCATGCTCTCTTCAGGGGTCTGGACGGGACAGTTTAGCGAAGCGTACGCGCATGCCCGCGCGGATAACGATGGCATCACCGTGGGCGAAGCGCTGGAGAGCATTGGCTACCGGGGTGAAGCCCCTACCCGCGCCTTTCCCGTTCACGCCTGCTACGAACTGCACATCGAACAGGGCCCGATCCTGGAAGATGAAGCCATCGAGATCGGGTTAGTCCGCGCGGCAATGGGCCAGCGCTGGTTTACCCTGACGCTGGACGGATTCGCCGCCCACGCGGGCACGACGCCGATGCACAGCCGCCGCGACGCGCTGACCGCCTTCGCCGAGCTGGCGCTGAAGGTGGAAGAGATTGGCTACCGGCATGCGCCTGACGGACGCGCGACGATCGGTATGGCGAAGGTTACGCCAAACTCGCGCAACGTTGTGCCGTCCCGCGTGGAATGCAGTGTTGAGTTTCGCCATCCTATGCAGCAGGCGCTGGAAGCCATGGAAGCGGCGCTGCATAAGGTGGCTGAAAGCCTCAGCCTGCGCGGCGTCGCGGCTGCCGTAGAGCGCATTTTTGACTACGCGCCCATCGCGTTTGATGCCGAATGCCTGGCGCGTTCGGAGAAGGCCGTGGCGGAACTGGGCTATTCGTCGAAACCGATGGTCTCCGGGGCGGGACACGACGCCTGCTATGTCAGCAAAATTGCGCCCGCCAGCATGATCTTTATCCCCTGCGTGAAAGGCATCAGCCATAACGAAGCGGAAAGGATCCTGCCAGAATGGGCGGCGAAAGGGGCGAATGTGTTATTGCATAGCGTCCTGTCCGCGTCCCTTGAGAGATAAAACTGTGCGAAAGCAGAGGACCTCTGCTTTCGCCAGAATCTACACGGCAACGCGTCGGCTGATTTCGACAACCCGATCGCTGGGAAGGTGATAGTGGTTGATGACGTGCGTGCAGTTGCGCTTCATGAACGCAAAGATGTGCCGTTGCCAGGCCGCCATTCCTGCCCCACCTTCGCCTGCCACAATGGTTTCATGTCCGACATACCAGGTGGCGTCATCCGTGGCGAAAAGCGCGTTAATCTCGCTGACACCCTGCAGCAAACGCGGGATGTCCGGGTGTTCCATAAAGCCATACTGCGCCACGCCGTGCCAGTAGCCCGGCGCGCGCTGCACTACCCTGATGCGTTGTTCTTCCCCCACGTAGGGCACATTCAGAATATCAATGGTAAGCGACAACACATCCTGCTGTAGCGCCCGGTTTCGCGCGACGTGCCAGCGCATGACCGGCGGAATATTGTTCTGTGTCCGGGTCAAAAAGACGGCGGAGCCCGCGACTCTGGGCACCGTCTTTTGCTGAAGCTGGGCAAAGAACGCATCAACGCTGACGCCCTTCTCGCCCACCGATGCGGATACCGCCTTAACGCCGCGGTGCCAGATCAGCATCACCGTACAAATAGCGGCGGCCATCAGCAGCGGAATATAGCCGCCCTCCAGGACCTTAATCAGATTGGCAAACAAGAAGGTGGCATCAATCACCAGGAAACAGAGGGCAATCACCGCGCTGCTGGCCAGGCTCCAGCGCCACACTTCACGCATCGCCACAAACAGCAGCCCCGTGGTCATCAGCATGGTTAACGACACGGCAATGCCGTACGCGGCGGCGAGCTTATCGGAGGATTTAAAGAACACCACCAGCCCGATGGTCACCCCCATCAGCAGCCAGTTGATTATCCCGATATAAATCTGGCCGTAGCTTTCCGCCGCCGTCTGCTTGATGCGCAATCGGGGTAACCAGCCAAGCTGAATGGCCTGGCGCGTCATGGAAAAAGCGCCGGTGATAATCGCCTGACTGGCGATGATCGTCGCCAGCGCGGCAAGAATGATGAGCGGAACCTGCAGCACCGGCGGACAGAGCGTATAGAAAAGGTTTTGTTTGCTGTCGGCACCGGCCAGAATCAGCGCTGACTGGCCAGCATAGTTGAGCAGCAGCGAAGGAAAGACGATGCCGTACCAGGCAAGCCAGATGGACTTTTTACCAAAATGCCCCATGTCGGCATACAGCGCCTCGGCCCCCGTCACGCAGAGAAATACGCCGCCCAGGACCAGGAAACTGGTGTACCCGTTCGAAAACAAAAACGCGATGCCGTACGCAGGATTGAGGGCCAGCAATACCGAGGGGTGCTGAACGATCCCCCGCACGCCCAGGGCCGCAATCGCCAGAAACCACAGCGCCATCACCGGGCCAAAAATCTTCCCTATGCGGGCGGTACCAAAAGGCTGGATCAGGAACAGCGCCAGCAACACCGCCACCGTCAGGGGTAATATGTACGGCTGAGACTCCGGAATGACCATCTCCAGCCCTTCCAGAGCGGAAAGCACGGAGATTGCCGGGGTTATCGCGCCGTCACCGTAAATTAAAGCGGCACCGATCAGGGCGGAAAAAATAACCCAGCGCGCGCCTTTGCCTTTCTCCACCAGAAGCGACATTAAGGCCATGATGCCCCCCTCGCCATGATTATCAATTCGCATGGCGAAGGCGGCATATTTTATGGACGTTACCAGGATGAGTGTCCAGGTAATCAGGGAGAGCAGGCCCAGTATGACGCCGGGCGTAGGGTCATGCTCAGAGAGCGACAGCACCGTGCGGAAGGTATAAAGCGGACTGGTGCCGATATCACCAAAAACGACGCCCAGCGCGCCCCCTGCAAGCAGGGTTAACCGGGAGAGCGGTTGGGACGGTTCACTGCTGTGGCGAGGGAGCATATTTTCCAGCGAGAGTCAGATAATCCTTTAAAAAACATAGCCCATCTGCCCCACCCGCGCCAACCGCGCGCCCTGTATTACTGCGGCTCGACCTTCGCCAGGCTGAACCAGATCCCCACTGCCAGCAACAGCAGCATTCCGCCCGCGCTGCCCAGCGCGACGCTGTGCGAGGTGATAAACGCGCTTTTCGCCGCCTCAATCACCGACTCCGCCAGCGTCGGGGTCAGATCCTGCGCCACCTTCATCGCCTCGCCAATGGATGACGAGGCTTTATCGACGAGCGAGGCGTTCAGCCCCTGCGGCAGGTCAATCGACGCCGAGAAGCTGCGGGTCAACAGCAGACCAAAGATGGCGATCCCCAGCCCGGCGCCCAGTTCATAGGACATGGTTTCAATGGCCCCCGCAGCGGCGGCTTTCTCTTTCGGCGCGGCGGCCATAATCGCCGAGGTCGAGGCCAGCAGCGCGCTGGCGGCGCTAAAGCCGAGCAGCACCATCAGGGCAGAAGCCAGCAGCTGCTGCGTGCTGAAATCAAGCATCGACAGGCCGATAAAGCTGACGGCGCTGAGCCCCATTCCGCCAGCCGCCACAATGCGCAGACCGAGACGTCCCACCAGCACACCCGCGATCGGGCCGCTAAACCCGCTCGCCACCATCAGCGGCAGCATGAACATTCCCGCTTCAAACGGCGTAAAGCCATGAACAAACTGCAGCTCCTGGGCCATCAGCAGCTCAAACCCGACCAGGGCAATCATGGCGGTCATCGCCATCACCACGCCGCTCAAAATAATGCGATGGCAGAACAGACGCATGTCGATCATCGGCACGCGGGCGCGGAGCTGGATACGCACGAAGATAAACAGCAGCACCGAGCCGGTCACCAGCGCGGACGCGACCACCCACGGCGACAGTGCGCCTTTGAGGGCTGTTTTTGCGCTGTAGACCAGCAGTAAAATCGCCACAATCAGCATAATGGCATGGCTGATATTCAGCGGCTGCTCCGGGCGGCCCTGCTGAGGAGGCACAAAACGCGCGGCCAGCGAAACCACCACCAGCACGATCGGCACGTTGATTAAAAACACCGAGCCCCAGTAGAAATGCTCGAGCAGCATACCGCCAATCAGCGGGCCAAACGCCGCGCCACCGGACCCCACCGCAGCCCAGACGCCGAGCGCAATATTACGATCCCGCGCGTCGATAAAAAGCGTGCGGATCCCTGCCAGCGTAGCCGGAATGATCATCGCCGCGCCGATTGCCAGCGAGGCGCGCGCCGCAATGAGCCACCCTGCTGACGGGGCAAACGCTGCCGCCAGCGACGACAGGCCAAACAGCGTGCTGCCAATCATGAGCAGTCGTTTAAAGCCAATGCGGTCGCCCAGGGCGCCCATCGGCAGCACCATTCCCGCCATCACCAGCGAGTAAATATCGATGATCCACAGCAATTCATTGCCGCTGGCGCCCAGCGTCATGCTCAATGTCGGCGCCGCCACGTGCAGCACCGTCGCGTCGATCGCCACCGGGATATACACCAGCACGATAATCACTAACGCTAACCACTGACGAAACATAAATTTCCTTTTCTTTTAAAACATGGACACATGTCCAGGATGCGATCCTACGTAAAGTTGAACGCATGTCCAGCTTTTTGTTACACTCGTTTCATTCCCATTGAGAGTGAGTAAACATGCGATATCTGAGCAAGGATGAACGGCGGGAAGCCATCTTACAGGCCGCCATGCGCGTGGCGCTGGCTGAAGGACTGGCTGCAATGACGGTACGCCGTATTGCCGCCGAGGCCGGAGTCGCCACCGGCCAGGTGCATCATCATTTTACGTCCGGCGGCGAACTAAAATCGCTGGCCTTCGTACGGCTAATTCGCGAGCTGCTGGATGCGGATGTCGCGGGTAAACAGGCCGACTGGCGGGAGCAGCTTCATGCCATGCTCGGCAGCGATGACGGCAGGTTTGAGCCCTATATTCGCCTGTGGCGTGAAGCGCAGCTCCTCGCCAGCCGTGATGCCGACATCAAGGGCGCCTATGTGATGACCATGGAGATGTGGCATCAGGAAACGGTGGCGCTTATCAAAGCGGGAACGGAGGCCGGGGCATTGAATCCGGGCGATCGGGCGGAAAATATTGCCTGGCGCTTGATTGGTCTGGTGTGCGGTCTTGACGGAATGTATATCTTAAACATGCCCGAAATGGACGAAGCCGCCTTTAACAACCATCTTGATAAATTAATCACGCTCGAGTTGTTTAATACGCCGTCTAAGCAGTGATGTTGCCGGGTAGCGGCGACGCCTTACCCGGCCTGCGCATTATTTCCCGGCCTGAGGATGTGTATCAAAGCCCGCCATTACCGCCGTCAGCTCCGCCAGTGTAAAGCCGTGCTTCGGATCGTCAACCCCCAGCCCAAAGCGCTCCTGCATCAGCTGGTAAAGCGCCTCAGCATCCGGCAGATGGATCTGTTCTTCTACGTGACCATTCTGCCAGTGGGTAAAGTTGAAGTTGGTTAGCGTCAGCTTGCCGCCGTCCGGCAGATGGCGGCACATCAACAGGTGATGACGGAAATGCGACTGCGGCCAGTGCGCCGACCAGAAATTCCCCATCACGTAATCGCTGAAATACTGCGTCGTCAGGTCAAACTGGTACATCGACTGCCAGTGCTCGTGGTGACGGAACTGCAGCACCCAGTCGTTCCCCTCGCTCAGCAGACGATACAGCCCGTGCGGCGTCACCTGTTCTTCATTAGCGAGCAGTCGAATCGGCGCCGTCAGCGTCTGGCCGCCAAAGCCCACATCGGCAATCCAGCGCTCACCGTTGACCTCAACCAGCAGCAGACGGTGCGTGCGCGGAGGCATTTGCGGCGGATTCGCTAATACCACGCGCCCCAGCACGCTACGCACCGTAAACCCGACTTCACGCAGGACGCGCTCGAACAGGCCGTTTTGCTCAAAGCAGTACCCTCCGCGACGTGCGGTGACCAGCTTGTCGACCAGACACCGATCGTCAAGCTGGATTTCGCGCGGCAGAACGACATCAATATTCTCAAAAGGGATCGCACAGTTGTGATGTAAATGCAGCGCGCGCAGGGTATCGATATCCACCCGCGTCGGTTGCGCCCAGCCGATGCGGGCAAAATAGGCGGTCAGAAATGGGGACATACATCAGTTTCCTTTGATTGAGATGTTCTGTTTATAAACTAATTTTACGCATCCACTTTGATTTACGTGCTTTTTCGTCATACTCATCGGTGTAGATGAGGAGATCCTATGAGCTACTTTCGCCCTGTTGAATTACGTCATGCCAGCCGTCTGCTGAACCACGGCCCTACTGTGCTTATCACCAGTCGGGATGAAAGCCTCGACAGACGCAACGTGATGGCCGCCGCATGGTCAATGCCCGTTGAGTTTGAACCGCCGCGCATCGCAATAGTCGTGGATAAAAGCACCTGGTCGCGCGAGCTGATTGAGCGCAGCGGGAAGTTTGGCATCGTCATCCCCGGCGTGGCGGCGGCCAACTGGACATACGCGGTCGGTAGCGTCAGCGGGCGCGATGAAGACAAATTCAACTGCTACGGGATCCCGGTCGTGAACGGTCCTGAACTTGGCCTGCCGGTGATAGAAGAAAAATGTCTGGCGTGGATGGAGTGTCGGTTATTACCCGTCACCTCCGCGGCAGAAAAATACGATACCCTGTTTGGTGAAGTGGTTTCAGCGGCAGCCGATGAACGCGCGTTTATCGCCGGGCGCTGGCAGTTTGACGGGGATAAGCTGAATACGCTGCATCATCTTGGTGCCGGGACGTTTGTCGCGAGCGGGAAGATGGTGAAGGCGCTGGATTGAGAAAAACCCTCCCCCTATTGGGAGAGGGTGACCGTATTACTTCGCGCGCCGCGCAATAATCTCATCCGCAACATTACGCGGGGCTTCCGCAAAATGATGGAACTCCATCGTATACGTCGCGCGTCCCTGGGACATCGAGCGCAATGTCGTGGCATAACCAAACATCTCTGCCAGCGGCACGTCAGCGCGAATAATCTGGCTTCCGTACTGCTCTGCCATTCCCTGCACCATGCCGCGCCGGGAGGAGAGATCGCCCATGATGTTGCCGGCGTACTCTTCCGGCGTTTCCACCTCTACGTGCATGATCGGTTCGAGAATCACCGGATCCGCCCTGCGGGCGCCCTCTTTGAAGCCGAGGATCGCCGCCATGCGGAACGCCATCTCCGAGGAGTCGACGTCGTGATACGAGCCAAACGTCAGCGTCGCTTTAACATCAACGACCGGATAGCCCGCCAGCACGCCGCTGTTCATCGCTTCCCGCAGCCCTTTCTCAACGGACGGGATATACTCGCGCGGTACCACGCCGCCCTTGGTGGCATCTTCAAATTTAAAGCCACTTCCAGGCTCCAGCGGCTCCAGGCTCAGCACCACATGGCCGTACTGCCCTTTACCGCCGGACTGACGAACAAATTTACCTTCGATATCCTTCACCGTTTTACGCAGTGTTTCACGGTAGGTTACCTGTGGGCGGCCAATGTTCGCCTCGACGCCAAACTCGCGCTTCATGCGGTCGACGATGATCTCAAGATGTAGTTCACCCATCCCGGAGATAATGGTCTGGCCGGACTCTTCGTCAGTATGCAGGCGGAAAGAGGGATCTTCCGCCGCCAGACGCTGCAGCGCGATCCCCATTTTCTCCTGGTCGCCTTTGGTTTTCGGCTCGATCGCCAGCGAGATAACCGGGTCCGGGAACTCCATGCGTTCAAGCGTGATCACGGCATTCGGATCGGTGAGCGTGTCGCCGGTGGTCACATCCTTCAGCCCCACGCAGGCCGCGATGTCTCCGGCGCGCAGTTCGTCCACCTCGTGGCGATCGTTGGCATGCATCAGCACGATACGCCCGATGCGCTCTTTCTTCTCTTTCACCGGGTTGTACACCGCGTCGCCTTTGCGCAGCACGCCAGAGTACACGCGGATAAAGGTCAGTTGACCGACGTACGGGTCGCTCATCAGCTTGAACGCCAGGGCCGAGAACGGCTCATCATCGCTTGGATGACGCTCCGCGTGCTGCCCTTTTTCATCCACGCCATCAATGGCAGGCACGTCCAGCGGCGACGGCATGAGCTCAATGACCGCATCGAGCATGCGCTGCACGCCTTTATTTTTGAACGCACTGCCGCACAGCATCGGCTGAATTTCACCCGAGATGGTGCGAATACGCAGCCCTTTGATAATTTCCGCTTCCGTCAGGTCGCCGGTTTCCAGGTATTTGTCCATCAGCTCGTCGCTGGCTTCCGCCGCCGCAGAGACCATTTTTTCCCGCCATTCCTGGGCGGTACTGACCAAATCGTCCGGCACGGGCGCATAGGTGAACACCATGCCCTGCGTCGCGTCGTCCCACAGAATGGTGCGCATCTTGATGAGATCCACCACGCCGGTGAAATGATCTTCTGCACCCACCGGGATGACAATCGGCACCGGATTGGCCTTCAGGCGCTCCTGCATCATCCGCACGACGCGGAAGAAATCGGCACCCGGACGGTCCATTTTGTTGACGAAGGCCAGACGCGGAACGTGATATTTATTGGCCTGACGCCAGACGGTTTCCGACTGCGGCTGCACGCCGCCCACGGAGTCATACACCATCACGGCGCCGTCGAGCACGCGCATGGAACGTTCCACCTCAATGGTGAAATCCACGTGCCCCGGGGTGTCAATGATGTTGATCCGGTGCGGCTCATAGCCTCTGTCCATACCCGGCCAGAAGCAGCTGACGGCCGCGGAGGTAATCGTGATCCCGCGCTCTTGCTCCTGCGCCATCCAGTCAGTGGTTGCCGCGCCATCGTGTACTTCACCCAGCTTGTGGCTCATCCCGGTGTAAAACAGGATGCGCTCAGTGGTGGTGGTTTTACCGGCATCGATATGCGCGGAGATACCGATGTTGCGATAACGTTCGAGAGGGATGGGTCGGGGCATGATATTTCCTTAGTCACTATGACTTGTCTGTGACGACCAGGATGGTCGTGCATTCGTTCGTTTGCTATAATAGTCCTATTGTACGAGTATTATCGAACTATTTTTTAACGGTTGACCTATTGTTGATATAGCTCAATCTGACGCCAAACGCAGGAAAACGATGATCCCAAACCACCCTGAAACTGAACAAATACTGCTGGAAAATGTGCTGTTTGCCCTCGGCAACCCGCTCCGGCTTGCGATCATTCGCCGGCTGGCCGATGGCAGCGAACTCAGCTGTAACGCTCTGCGCCCGGAAGATGTAGTGAAGTCGACAATGACCCACCACTGGCGCGTACTGCGCGACAGCGGCGTTATCTGGCAGCGCCCGCAGGGGCGGGAGAACATGATTTCGTTGCGAAGAGAAGATCTGGATGCCCGCTTTCCGGGGCTGATGGCGATACTTTTACAGGCTAAATCGTAAGGACATGCCCGTTTTGCCCGGAAAATGCCCCTTAAAGATGTAAGGGGCATAATGTCAGCAGAGGGATTTATCTTACGTGCATACGATATTCAATCATTCCACTTTTCTTCGCAATCCAGTCGTACAATCGTTGCCCGCGATAATTGGCTTCATGCGTATGCCAGTAAAGGTGACTGGCATGATGTTTTCTGGCTTCTCTCTGAACATATTCTATTAACTGTTTGCCAATGTGTTTGCCCCTTACGGCTTCGCAGACGTATAAATCTTCGAGGTAGCAGTAATCGCTCTCAGCCCATGTCGAACGGTGAAAAAGATAATGCGCAAAACCTACTACGTCTCCATTACATCGTGCCACCACGCAGAATAGCGGCTCAACGGGGCTGAAAAATCGTTGCCAGGTTCGTTCAGTAATGGTCCCGGACAGATCGACGTTGTAAAACGCCTGATATTTTCCCCATAGCGGCATCCAGCTTTCAAAATCACGTTCTTTAACTGCCTCAATTATCACGCTCGTATTATTCATATTGCCTCTTTGCTTATCCGTTTATTCGTTTCAGGAAGAGTGTATTCGCTGAATGGCACGTTTTTCCCCGCCAATTCTCGCCATCAAGGCAGACCAATTTTTCATCCTGCTGCGTGCACTATTGCTTTAGAATCAAGAGATACAGAGGGAAAGTGGACAACGTAATGTTTAAGCACGCGCAGCTAGAAACGGTTAAGGCATGGATTATCGATCCCGCTAACGGATCGCTACCGCTTCATGAAAGGATCCAGAGAGCAATACGGACGCTGATACTGGAAGGGGTATTATCTCACGGTAAGGCCCTTCCTGCTTCACGCGCGCTGGCGGCTTCTCTCGGCGTTTCCCGGGACACCATTGAAGCGGCCTACTCCAGCCTGCATGCCGAAGGTTTTATTGAGAGACAAACAGGCAGAGGGAGCTTCGTCTCTTCCAGCGCGCGTTTTTTAAAACCCCGTCCTCGACAGCATCAGCCAACCGCTGAGATACGAAAAGCAAAACTCAGCGTCCGGGGAAAGATCGTTTATGAAAGCGGCGGGATCCGCGAGTTTTCTTCACCTCGCCCCCTTGCGCCCGGCATTCCTGAAACCCGCATGTTTCCCATTCCGATCTGGGAGCGTCTTCAGCGACAGGTACTGAAGGAGTTTCAGCACCAGGCGTTAGAGCAAAGTCCACCCCAGGGTATAGAGCGCCTGCGACGGGCAATTGCGGAATATGTCAACCTTGAGCGCGGAACGCGTGCGAGGGCAGAACAGGTCATCGTTCTGACAAGTTCTCAACAGGCGCTTGCGCTCTGTTCCCACGTGCTGATGGACGCCGGGGATGGCATTGTCATTGAAGATCCCTCCTATCAAGGGGCACACAAAGCGTTCAGCGCTGCAGGGCTTCGCTGTATTCCGGTTCCTCTTGATGAAAAAGGCATCTCGGTTGACGGGCTTAATTCTCTGATCGAGCCTGCCAGGGCGATCTACCTTACGCCTTCTCATCAGTACCCCACCGGGGTGACGCTCTCTCTTGACCGACGACTGGCAGTTGTTAAATGGGCAAACCGTTACGGAGCCTGGATTATTGAGGATGACTATGACAGCGAGTTTCACTACGAAGGTAAGCCTATGGCCAGTCTTCAGGGGCTTGATACTTCCAATCGGACAATTTATATCGGCACGTTCACCAAGTCTCTGTTCCCTGGGCTACGTATTGCCTACACCATCGTTCCCTCAGAATTGACAGAGCCCTTTACCATGGCGAGGACGTTAATGGATGGTCACACCGCCTCAATAACCCAGCTGACGCTGGCTAAATTTCTGGAGGGAGGCCATTTTGGCGCCTATGTTCGTAAGATGCGGAGTATTTATGTTGCTCGTCGCGACACGCTGGCAAGCATGATGGACGAATATCTCTCCGAATATGTTACCTGTGAAACGCCTGCGGGGGGAATGCAAATGCCTTGTCACCTGAAGCACGGCATATCCGAGAAAGAAATAGCCACCGCCGCCCGCCGCGCGGGTGTTGATATACTTGGTCTTACCAATTTATATGCAGGTCCCCCCGCGTCCACCGGTTTTTTGATGGGATTTGCTGCTTACACGGAAAGGGAAATAGAAGACGCTGTAAAAAAACTAGCCGCAATTTTCCGTCATGTTTGATGCCGTCGACCGGTCAGCGGCGAATACTCATTCCGGGCGAGCAAGGCTATAAACAGGGATCCGCCGGGTTGTTTTGGTGAGCGTATCAAACACCTCGGCGTCGGACGTCACGATCCTCATCCCCGTTTTGCGTAATCTCTGCACATCGGCCGCGATGCGCTGAATGCCAAACCAGAAAAGCCCGTCGAGTGCCGTCACCGACAGCCCGTTTTCCAGCGCCAGCTTAAGTCGTTCCTTCGGGGCTTTAACCTGCTGGGCAATTTGCCGGTAAGGCACTTCATTGCATCCTGTCGCGTCACTGCGCTGGATACGCGTTTTCAGCTGATAGGTAAATTCGTCAGGTATTCCGTCGAGATCCCTTTTCAGGCTATAGACGCAGCCAAAGCGCTTGCCGTTAAACAGAACATTTTTCTGACTGAGCTGCAGCTCTTTTCTAACAACGTCTATCAGCTGGGGCGCACGGGTAAGGAGCAGCCTGAAGGGCAGCTCGAAGCTGGTGACGTAATCCACATTGAGCAACGCGAGGCGCAGCCGCTCCTCTGCACCGGACTGTTGCTCACGACACTCCTCCATCACCTCTGCCCACTGGCGCGTCAGGCGCTCCGGCTCGGCGGCTTCGGTAAGGAGATATTTTTCAATCTGATAATCAACTCTTCCGGTCATCGTGTGGTATCCCGTCGCTGTGGGTGCGGTAATTCTATACAGCGCGGTGAGTTTTATAAAGGACTGAACCGCAGCGGCACCCTGAAAATGTCGTTGCGATTCAGCATCCTGACGTTTCGGATCAGTGCGCCATAATCCAGCCCATCAGCAGCGTGGCGAAAATCACCGTCGACGCGCCGCCGATGCGGGTGGCGATCTGCGCGAACGGCATCAGCGACATCCGGTTAGACGCGGACAAAATGGCCACGTCCCCCGTTCCGCCCAGCCCGCTGTGGCAGCAGGTCACAATGGCCGCTTCCACAGGATACATATTCAGTCGCGACGCGATAAAGTAGCCGCTCAGCGCCATCGCAATCACGACCGAACCGCATACCACCACGTATCCCACCGAGAAGACCGACACCACGCTTTCAAGCGGCACGTATAACATCCCGAGGCCGATCATCAGCGGCCAGACCAGCGCAGCCGAGACGAATTTATAGCAACTGTGCGCGCCCTGCTCCATTGAGGCCGGGATAACCCTGAAGTATTTACACAGGACGGCAATCAGGATCATCAGCACCGGGCCGGGAATGTGTACCAGTTTTTCAAACAATCCGCCGACGATGAAAAACGCGCACACCATCAGCAATCCGCCCCCCATCAGATGAAAATCCGTCTGCTGCGTGCTTTGCGCCCCGGCAAACAGGCTGGCGTCGTCTTTACTCCGCGTGAGCATGCCATTTCCCGAAAGCGCAGGGCGTTTCGCGCCGAGACGCGCCAGCGATCCCGCACAAATAATGGCGAAGATATTCCCGACGACCGCAGCGGGTGCCAGCTGCGCAACGTAGACGTCCGGCGTCTGCCCCAGTATTGCCGAATAGGCCAGGGACAGCGGCAAAATCCCCTCGCCGATCCCGCCGCCGATGATGGGCACAATGATGAAGAAGAAGGTGTGGTAAGGCGTATAACCAAACAGTGAGCCCACAATGAGGCCGCTCAGCACGGCCATGCATGTTCCCGCCACCAGCGGAACAAACATGCGCATCATCCCCTGGATCAGCAGCAACCGGTTCATCCCCAGAATGCTGCCGACCACCAGGCAGGCGATGACGAAATAGAGCAGATTCGCCTCTTTCATCAGCAGATGCACGGTATCAAGGGTATGTTTCCCGAATACGCCAAAATAGACCAGCACGGAGGGGACCATCAGGCACAGGATCGCCGGGCCGCCGATATCTTTCAGCACCGGGATTTGACGTCCTACTTTGGCAAACGCGAAGCCGAGGGTCATGATGACCGCGAGTCCACCAATCATATTTTTTGGCAGCAGCCCTGCCCAGGCGGACGTCGCCACAATCGCGGCAATCCCGACGAACAGCATCAACGGGACCGTGCCCACCTCGGTATTGTTGAGCCCAAAGGCAAAACGCGAGGTCGACAGTTCAGAAGTCGGTACAGGATTATCTTTCATATAATCACCTGAATTTGTGTTCGGATAAACAGAGAAAGGAATAACTGAAACTGTTCCTGATACGAATAAATGTTTTTAAATATAAATAAAGGCTTAGATGGCCTTTTCTAAAAACAGGCTCAACATGAAATTAACACGAGCCTGCCGGGAGAAATGTGAACAATCCGGCTCTTTGCTTTTAAATAACTTAATTCAGCATTAAGTAACTAAAGTTATTTATAACGGCTAACACTGCTTTTTTGCGTCTTATCAAGATTTGACGGAAGTATTACTTATCCAACTAATGCAATCTTTTTGAAATTAATAAAACCAGAGAGAGTGTGACCCTTGTCACTCCTGCCCTGCTTTCTAAGCGCTAGATTAGCGCTGCAATAAAACACATATAATACCCTACAGGAAATACTATGCCTTCATTACTATTACAGTCACTGTTTCCGCTCGTCTTTATAATGTTACTTGGATGGCTAAGTGGAAAGCTGGGATATTCCCGGCGTGAAGATGCAAACGTTATGGCAACCGTGGTGATTCGTTTCGCCCTTCCTTTCCATCTTTTTATCGGTGCATTGCATACCGATCCCAATAAAATTAAGAACCTGACCTTTATGGCCGTTTTAGTTGTCGGTTTAATGGGGTCGTATTTACTGACGCTATTTATTTCTCGCTACGTTTTTCGCCACGATATCAAAACCAGCGCCATTCAGTCTCTGGTTTGCGCCTTTCCTGATATGGCCTACTTTGGCGCACCGGTCCTGGCGGTATTGATTGGGCCGGAAGGATTTATCGGCGTGCTGATTGGCAATATTATTACCAGCGTTATCATGATCCCCCTGACTATCGTCCTGATTCGTATGGGTGATAAAAACGGTCAAGATGGCCTGGAGGCACTGCACCCGGGCGCGATGATCGTGCAAAACCTCATCAAGGCGGCACGCAATCCTATCGTCTGGATCCCGGTCTCCGGCGTATTGCTCAGTCTGGCCGGCGTGCAAATCCCTTCCATTCTCAGCATGCCTATTGAGATGGTTGGCAAGGTTTCAGGCGGACTGTCCCTGTTTGCCCTCGGCCTGCTGTTTTACGGTGAGCGTCCAAAACTGAACGTGCAGACGTTTACCAATATCAGTATTAAAAACCTGATTCAGCCGGCAATGATGGCCGCCGCGGGGATCGCCTTTGGCCTGAGCCATACCTTATTGCAACAGGTCGTCATTATTGGCGCAACGCCTTCCGCGATTGCCGCGGGGATGTTTGCCTTACGCAGCGATACCTATATTGATACCGCATCCTCTTCCATATTAATTGGCACTGCCGTCGGGGTCGTGACCGAAGGCATTATGATCTATTTCATCTCTTAATCTGCTTTATATAAAAAATTCAGGAGTTAACCATGTCCCGGAAAGAAGTTCTGTACACCCCCTATAACGGGGCCGTATTGCTGGAAAACCCGCTGCTTAATAAAGGGCTCGCATTTATTAAAGAAGAGCGTGACAATTTTAACCTGCATGGGTTATTGCCGCACAACGTTGAAACCATTGAAGAACAAACCGAGCGCGCCTGGGTGCAGTTCTGCCATTTTAAAAGCGATATTTCGCGTCATGTTTACCTGCGAAATATTCAGGACACCAATGAAACGCTCTTTTATAACCTCCTGCGTTCGCACCTGAAAGAGACGCTACCGATTATCTATACCCCGACGGTCGGTGAAGCCTGCGAGCATTTCTCCACGATTTATCGACGCGCGCGCGGCCTGTTTATTTCATGGCCTAATCGCCATCGTATTGATGAGATGCTGCAAAGCTTTTCGCGCAACGACGTTCGCGTGATTGTGGTGACGGACGGGGAACGTATTTTAGGGCTTGGCGATCAGGGTATCGGCGGAATGGGTATCCCAATTGGCAAGCTGTCGCTGTATACCGCCTGCGGAGGGATCCATCCGGCCTCTACTCTCCCGATTATGCTGGATGTCGGCACCAATAATCAGCAGCACCTCGACGACCCGATGTACATGGGCTGGCGCCACCCGCGCATCAGCGACGATCAGTACGCTGAGTTTATGGATATGTTTGTCAGCACCGTTAAAGCGCGCTGGCCCAATGTACTCCTGCAATTTGAAGACTTTGCGCAGAAAAACGCCACCAGGCTGCTTCAGCGCTACCGCGACCAGCTGTGCTGCTTCAATGATGATATCCAGGGCACGGCTGCCGTCACCGCCGGTACGCTGATGGCGGCGGCCCATGCCGCGGGCACGCGCATTCGCGACCAGCGCGTGGTCTTCCTGGGCAGCGGCTCTGCCGGATGCGGAATAGCTGAAAAAATTGTGGCGCTGATGGTGGATGACGGCCTGACCGAGCCGGAAGCGCGCAGCCGGATCTTTATGGTCGATCGCTTCGGCCTGCTGACCGACGACATGACCAATGTGCTCGATTTCCAGAAAAACCTGCTTACCGCGCGCGACGCCGTTTGCAGCTGGCAGGTAGACTCGCAAAATATTTCCCTGCTGGACGTGGTGAAGAACGCGCATCCTACGGTGATGATCGGCGTTTCAGGCCAGCCGGGGCTGTTCAGCGAAGAGATTGTCAAAGAGATGCATCGCCACTGTCCGCGCCCAATCATCATGCCGCTCTCGAACCCGACCTCGCGGGCGGAAGCCCAGCCGCAGGATCTTATCACCTGGACCCAGGGTGCCGCGCTGGTGGCCACCGGCAGCCCGTTCGCCCCGGTATTCTGGGAGAATGAACACTACGAGATCGCCCAGTGTAACAACGCCTATATTTTCCCGGGCCTGGGGCTGGGCGTGCTGGCCTGCAACGCGCGCCGGGTAACGGAAGAGATGCTGATGGCAGCAAGCCGCAGCCTGGCCGCGCAGTCTCCGCTGGTCACCACGGAAAAAGGCGGATTGCTGCCGCCGGTAGATCAGATTGAGACGGTCTCACGCCAGATTGCCGTCGCCGTCGCCCGGGCCGCGATTGAACAGGGCGTGGCTCCGGCGATAGATGATGAGACGCTGATGGCGCGTATTGAGAAGACCTGGTGGCAGGCGGACTATGCGCCGTACCGCAGGTCTGCGCTGTAAGCCTCGACCCTGCCCTCACTGCACGGTGAGGGCAGGATTGCTGCCTCAGTGCTGGACGCCTGACCGGTCAGAGAGATCGGCGGTAGACAGGATATCAGTCCGTGGTGCCACGCTCTTGCGGCGGGCATACCGGTCAGGCTGACCTTCAGGACGCGTTTTGAAGCGCCGATGCAGCCACATATACTGTTCTGGCGCCATCCGTACCGCCTGCTCAATCGCCCTGTTCATCTGCGTCGCAACAGATTCTTTATCGCCCCCCTGCAGCGACTCGCTGATATCCTCCAGAATAATCAGTTCGTAGCCGGTACCGTTCGCCCTGCGGCGCGGCACAAAGGGAATGACGGCAGGCTTAGCGCTTTTGACCAGCATATAGCTTCCAGCGGTCGTGGCGGCATCCGGAACCGCAAAAAACGGCACAAAGACGCTATTGGATTTGCCATAGTCATGGTCCGGGGCGTACCACAAAATTTCATTCTGCTTCAGCGAGCGGATCATGCCCTTTAAATCATGACGATCGAGCATGGTTTTATTGGAGCGCAGGCGTCCGCGCGTCTGAAGCCAGTCCAGCAGCGCGTTATTATTCGGACGATACACCCCAATGCCGGGATTAAGCATGCCAAAGATCCGCGCGCCCAGCTCAAGGGTGAGAAAATGCATGCCAACGAGCACCACGCCATTGCCCTTTGCCCGCGCCTTTTCCATGTGCTCATAACCCGTCACGGTAAAGCATTTCTTCACCCGCCACGCAGGCCAGAACCATGCCATCCCGGTTTCGATTACCCCCATTCCTACCGATTCAAAATTACGCTGCAGCAGCGACTCTCGCTCCGCCTTTTTCATCTCCGGAAAACAGAGTTCCAGGTTGCGGCGGGCAATCTCAACGCGGCGCGGAAGCAGGCGCATCGCCAGCCGTCCAAGACTGTGGCCGATTCGGAACAGCAGCGGATAAGGGAGCAGCATGATGAGCCACAGCGCGGCGATGCCAGCCCAGCTTAGCCAGTAACGAGGGTGAAGAAAGGCGAGTGAAAAACGGGGTAATTTTGTCATGAGGAAATTATCCTTTAGCGTGTCTGTCCTTAATTGATTCTGTTTGAGATCTTTCCTAAGGATGTATGAAATGTCAGTCAGAAACGTAAAGTGTAACGGAGAAGATAAAACGCATTTTTATCGATTTTTGCGAAAAAGCGGGAAGACGAGACGGGAAAAACCGGGGAGGAGAGTTCCCCCCGGCAATTGTGCTTACATTGAATAGCCTGGCTTTTTGATTAATTCGTCCAGCTTCGGTCCTATTTCGGTATCCCAGACCTGCGCTTTCCAGTCCTCCTGGTTCACCTGATTCAACGCAACGGACACCGAGCTGTCTTTGCTGTTGAAATGGCGAATAATGACCTCAGCAATATCCTCGGCCAGTGCGGTTTTTTGTTCGTCGTTCAAATCGCGGGGAAAACATTTGATATCTACGTGTGGCATATGCAGGCTTCCAGTTGTGATTCAGGGCTCCACGTTATCAGATAATACCGTTGGCCTTTAACACCTTGTGCAGTTCCGGCAGCTGACATACGGTGTCCGCAATAGCCGTAAACCTCGGCGTATTGGTTGCAAACCAGTCATGGCGTGGCCCCCAGGTGCGCGCCACCGCAATATACACGTCCAGCAGCGTCAGCCGTTCCCCCAGTGCAAACGGGGCAGCCTTAAGCTGGCTTTCAAACCACAAGTAGAGGGATTTCCGGTATTCGATGCAGTTTTTCCGCAGCTGTTCCGGCGCATCCGGCACCCAGCGTTCGGGATAGTCTGCATACGTAAACGTGGGATAGACGTTGGCCACAAACCAGATCAGCAGACGCTGAAACTGCTGGCGTTCGGCCTGCCCCACGGGCGGCGCAAGATCGGGACATCTGTCGAGCACCATCAGGGCAATCGCCGCCGTTTCGGTCATGATGGCGCCATTTTCCAGCTCCAGCGTAGGTACCTGACACAGCGGGTTGAGCTTTTGCAGCAGCTCACGCTGCGGGCCGGGCTGGTCAAACCCGTCCACGTTGATAAATTGATAAGGGATATCGGCCAGGGTTAGCAGCACTTCACCGATTGCCGAGCCCCAGCCGGGTACGCCATAGAGTTTAATCATGTTGCCCCCTGCGGGATGAAAACCCTAAGTGTAGAGCAACATTAGTAGGTTATCCCAGGCGGGTTGACCTCCGACTGCGCCACCGCTTCGCCCTGCTCGCCCCAGCGCGCCAGCACCTTCTGGTAATCTCCGCGCTTAATCGCGCCGTCCAGCGCGGCCTGCAGCGCGTACACCAGCTCATTGCCCTTTTTGGTGGTGGTGGCGACATAGGCTTTTTTCGGCCCTAAACCGACCACGTGGGTCTTGCCGGTGAGCGCTGCTTTATAAGCCGAGACCGACTGCGGGCCAAAGAACACGTCCGCCCTGCCGGACTGAATATAGAGATTGCCCGAGGCATCGTCGTGGAGATAGACCGGCAGCGCAGGCGCCCGCCCTGCCTTTTTGTTCTCTTCGTTCCAGCCCAGCAGAATGCGCTCCTGATTGGTACCAGAGCCGACAATCACTTTTTTCCCGGCCAGATCTTCCGCGCTTTTGATTGACTGAATATCGCTGGTGGATTTCACCGAAAACGCCAGCGAATCGACGCGGTAGGTCGCAAAATCAAACTTCTCTTTACGCTGTTCGGTCACCGCAATGTTCACCAGCGCCACGTCGTAGCGCCCGGAGGCGATCCCCAGCGGCCAGTCTTCCCACGCCGTCGGCACCAGCTTCAGCTTTAGTCCCAGGCTGCCCGCCAGCAGGCGGGCGATATCCGGGTCGCTGCCAATGCGCGTGCGGTTATCGCTGGCCAGCAGCGCCAGCGGCGGAGAATTCAGCGCCGAAACGGCGACCGTCAGCGTACCCGGCTCAACGAATTTGTAATTGGCGGGGATCTTCGCCACGGCCTGCCGATCCACCGTCACCGGCAGCGGCTGCTCGTTGGCTTTCAAATCAATGCTGGCGTGGCTCACCGTCGTGAAGACCAACCCCGCCAGAAGTCCATATTTCATTGGCGCTCCTTACAGCACTTTTGACAAGAACTGGCGCGTTCGCGCATGTGACGGACGGTTTAATACCTCGTCACTGCTTCCCTGCTCGACAATTTTTCCGTCGACCATAAACACCACCTGATCCGCCACTTCCCGGGCAAAGCCGATCTCGTGCGTCACCACCACCAGCGTGGTGCCGGACCGGGCCAGTTTTTTGATCACGTCCAGCACTTCCCCCACCAGCTCCGGATCCAGCGCCGAGGTGGGCTCATCAAACAGCATCACGCGGGGACGCAGCGCCAGCGCGCGGGCAATGGCAATACGCTGCTGCTGACCGCCGGAAAGATGGCGCGACCAGGCATCGGCTTTATCACGCAGCCCGACCACGTCCAGCAGGCTGTACGCCCTTTCCACCGCCTCTTTTTTGCTGAGCTTTTTATGCGCGATGGGCGCCTCAATCAGGTTTTCCAGCACCGTGAGGTGCGGAAAGAGATTGAAGTTCTGGAACACGTAGCCCACGTTGACGCGCTGCTTGAGGATCTCCTTCTCCTTCAGTTCATACAGCCTGTCGCCCTGACGACGGTAGCCAATGTAGTCTCCGTCGATCTGAATAAAGCCTTCATCGACGCGCTCCAGGTGGTTAATAGTGCGCAGCAGCGTCGATTTACCGGAGCCGGACGGCCCGAGGATCACCGTCACGGACCCGGGGGGGATCTCCAGAGAAACGTTGTCGAGCGCCTTATGGCGACCAAAAAACTTGCTGACGCCGGTAATCGAAATATGTCCTTCAGGAGAGGCTTGCATGGACGGGCTCCTGTGCTGGCGTGGTGGTGACAGAACGGGTACGAAGGGCGGCACGGTTCTGGTTAACGGCAGAGCGGCGTTCGCTGCGGGCAAGCGCGCGTTCGACGCCATACTGGATAGCGGACAGGACGGTGGTGATCGCCAGATACCACGCGGCACCGACCATCAGCAGCGGGATCACCTCCTGCGTGCGGTTGTAGATCATCTGGATGGTATAGAACAGTTCCGGCATCGCCAGGACGTACACCATCGCCGTGCCCTTGGCGAGGCTGATGATTTCATTGAACCCCGACGGCAGAATGGTGCGCAGCGCCTGAGGCAAAATGATGCGCACCGTGCGTCTCCAGGCCGGCAGGCCGAGCGCGGCGGCGGCCTCATACTGGCCGTGATCGACCCCGAGGAATCCGCCGCGAACGATCTCGGCGGTATAGGCGCTCTGCACCAGGGTGAGCCCCACCACGGCGGTAGAAAACTGCCCCAGCACGTTGATGGTTTCAAAGCTGCCCCAGGTGATCCCGGTGAACGGCACGCCGAGCGAGAGCGTGTCGTAGAGATAGGAAAAGTTGTAGAGAATGATCAGCACCACGATCAGCGGCAGCGATCGAAACAGCCAGATGTATCCCCAGGCCAGGCTGCTCAGAAGCCATGACGAGGACAGTCTCGCCAGCGCCAGCATGCCGCCAAACACCACGCTCAGCGCGGTGCCGATCAGCGTCAGCAGCAGGGTCTGCCCGACACCTTCAAGGATCACCGGGTCAAAGAACCAGCGGGCAAACACCGCCCACTCCCAGCGCGGGTTAAAGGCCACGGACTGAATCACGACCGCCAGGACAAACAGCGCCACCGCGGCGCCGACGGCCCGCAGCGGATAACGCGCCGGGACCACCTTAATGGTTTCAACGTTGCTCATCGTCGTTCCTCATGCGGTTTTACTGAACGCTTCGCGTACCAGCGTTTTGGTGAAACGCAGCCGGCCGTCAAACGGCGGCTGGCTGTACTCTTCCGGATCGCGGTTCAGATCGAACTGCGCCTGATAGCCCTGGCTGAGATAGAGCCGTACCGCTTCCGGCTGGCGAAAGCCGGTTGTCAGATAAATTTGGCTGTATCCTGCCAGCACCGCCCTGCGCTCAAGTTCCTGCACCACGCGCCCGGCAAGCCCCTGCTGACGCAGGGTTTTGTCCGTCCAGATGCGTTTGATTTCCGCGGTGCGTTCGTCGAAAGGTTTGTACGCGCCGGTGGCGATAATCTTCCCGTCGCGCTCCAGCACGATAAACAGCCCCTGCGGCGCTAAATACCATTCGGTGAGCTCAACCTCCGCGTCTTTGGAGAAGTAGTCCCCGTAGCGGGCGGCATATTCACCGAACAGCCCTTCGATAATGGGCTGAAGCTCGGCGTCTTCCGGTGAAACATCACGAAATCGTTCGCTCATCACGCCTCCTTAATCGCCCAGGCCAGCCGGGTTCACTTCTGACTGAGGAATACGCTCAACGCCTTCCCCCCAGCGGTTCAGCACTTTGTCGTAGTCGCCGTTTTTGATGACGCCGTTCAGCGCGGTTTGCACCGGCTCAACCAGCCCGCTGCCTTTCTTCAGCGTGACCGCGATGTGCGCCGCCTTCGGCCAGCCGCCGTCGACGCTCCCCACCAGCTTAGTTTTCCCGTTCAGCGCCGCTTTCCAGGCACCAATCACGTTCGGACCAAAGTAGGCATCCGCGCGCCCGGACTGCAGCGCCAGCGTTTGCGCCGCATCGTCTTTGGTGTAGATCGGGGTAAAGGGCTTCAGCCCCTTCTTGAGGTTTTCGGCATTCCAGGCCAGCAGGATGGCCTCCTGGTTGGTGCCGGAGCCGACGATAATCCGGAGCCCGGCGATGTCTTCCGCCTTCTGCAGCGACTTGATCGGGCTGGTTGATTTCACGTAGAACCCGAGGGAATCTTTGCGGTAGGTGGCGAAATCAAACTTCTCTTTACGCTCTTTGGTGACGGTGATGTTGCTGATGGCGGCATCATATTTCCCGGAGGCCACGCCCAGCGGCCAGTCTTCCCAGGAGGTCGGCACCACGTTCAGCTCCAGCCCGAGGCTGTCTGCGACCAGACGGGCGACGTCAACCTCGCTTCCCAGCAGCGTTTTGTTGTCGTCGGAGAAAACCGTCAGCGGCGGTTGATTGAGGCCCGCCACCGCCACGGTAAATTTGCCCGGCACGGCGAAGCGATAGTCTTTAGGCAGCTGTGCCACCGCATCGTTGTTTTTGGCGGTATTAACCGGCGTTTTATTGGCCTCAATGCTCACGCCGGTGCCGTTAATATTCACGTTCTCTGCCCAGACGGCAGGGGTAAAGGCCAGCGCGAGCGCCAGAATAAGCGTTGTTTTCTGCATAGCGGGGTTCTCTTTTATTGTTGTGTGAATTGGTTTTTAGGTTCGTCTAAGCCGAGACTTTCGCGCAGCGTGGTGCCAGGGTAGTCGGTACGGAACAGGCCGCGCGCCTGTAAAACAGGCACCACCCGGTCAACAAAGCGCGGGAAGGTATCCGGCGTGCCGCCCTGAATGATGAAGCCGTCTGCGGCATAGCCTTCAAACCAGGCCTGCAGACCGTCGGCCACCTCTTCCGGCGTACCGGAAAAGCGCGGACGAGGTGATGCGGCTTCCAGCGCCACCTGACGCAGGGTTAAGCTGCGCTCGTGGGCATTACGCTTGATTTCATCGGTGGTGCTGCGGAAGCTGTTTTTGCCTAAGTCGCCGATATCCGGGAACGGCTCGTCGAGCGGGTACTGGCTGAAATCGTGATGTTCGAAATAGCGTCCGAGGTAGTTGAGGGCATCGTTAATCGACACCAGCGCCGCCGTGGTTTGATACTGGTTTTCCACGTCATCGGCGTCTTTACCCACAATCACGCTGACGCCCTGGAAAATATGTAAATCTGACGCGCGGCGTCCGTTACTTTCCAGCTGCTGCTTCACGTCGCGATAAAACGCTTTTGCCTCATCGAGGGTCTCGTGATGGGTAAAAATGGCGTCGGCATGTTTCGCCGCCAGCTTTTTCCCGTCGTCCGACGCGCCCGCCTGAAAGACAATCGGCCGCCCCTGCGGCGTTCGACCAATATTCAGCGGCCCGGCGACCTGGAAGAAATCACCGTGGTGGTCCAGGGTATGCAATTTTGCCGGGTCAAAAAACTGACCGCTCTCTTTATTGCGCACAAAGGCGTCGCCTTCCCAGGAATCCCACAGCCCTTTCACCACGTCGAGATACTCATCCGCAATGCGATAGCGCAGCGCGTGCTCGGGATGTTTTTCACGGGAAAAGTTCTTCGCTGATCCTTCCAGCGGGGAAGTCACCACGTTCCAGCCCGCGCGACCGTTGCTCAGGTGGTCGAGGCTGGCGAACTGGCGCGCCGTGGTGAAGGGCTCGCTGTAGGAGGTGGATAAGGTTCCCACCAGCCCCAGGCGCGAGGTGATGCTGGCGAGAGCGGATAACACCGTCAGCGGTTCAAAGCGATTTAAAAAATGCGGGATCGATTTCTCGTTGATATAGAGACCGTCGGCAACGAATAAAAAATCGAGTTTGCCCTCCTCCGCCTTTAACGCCGTCGCTTTGACGAAATCAAAATTGATGCTGGCATCGGCGACGGCCTCAGGGTGACGCCAGGCGGACATATTTCCCGATGCACCATGCAAAATGGTCCCGAGCCGCAGTTGACGATGTGCAGACATATTCACCTCTCCAGAATTAAACGTGTTGCAGGGCTTTTTCCGCAAGCTGTGCAAAATAGCGGGCAGCGGGCTCAATTAATGCTTCATCCGGATTGAATGCCGGATGGTGTAAACCGTACGGGCTGTTGCTGCCGATGCTGACAAACGCCCCCGGGATCTGCTGCAGATAGACCGCGAAATCTTCCCCGCCCATATGCAGCTCGGCGTGCCGGGTTTCGTAGCCTGCTTCTCTGGCGACCGAGGTGGCGAAATCGGCCCAGCGCTCGTCGTTCACCAGCGCGGTGGGCCCGGCATACCAGGTGATATCAATCTGCGCGCTAAAGGCGCTGGCAAACCCGGCGGCGATTTCGCCCACGCGGGCTTTCACATTCTGCTGCACCTCCGTGCGGTGGGTGCGCAGCGTGCCTTCCAGCTCGACGCTTTCCGGCAGCACGTTCCAGGTGTTACCGCCTGCAATGCGCGTCACGCTCAGCACCACCGAATCCAGCGTATTGACGTTGCGGCTGGCGACGCTTTGCAGCGCCGTCACCAGCTGGCTCGCCAGCACGATGGCGTCGTTACCTTCGTGCGGACGTGCGGCGTGCGCGCCCTTACCGGTAATGCGGATCACAAAGCGATCGACGTTGGCATAAAACGGCCCGCCGCGGGTAGCGAACTCACCGACCGGCAGGCCGGGCTCGTTATGCATGCCGAAGATGGCGCTGACGTCACGCAGGGCACCGGCCCGCACCATGCTCTTCGCACCGCCAAAGTTCTCTTCGGCAGGCTGAAACAGGATCCGCACCCGGCCGTTAAGCGACGCTTCCCGCTCTTTCAGCTTTAACGCGGCGCCGAGGATCACGCTGGTGTGGATATCGTGTCCGCAGGCATGCATTACGCCTGCACGCTGCGAGCTAAACGGCACGCCGCTGCGCTCTTCAATCGGCAGAGCGTCGATATCCGCCCGCAGCGCAATCAGTTTGTTGCCCGAGCCGATCTCGGCCACCAGTCCGGTAGACAGGTCGTAAGGCTGCGGGGTAATCCCGGCATTCGTCAGCCACTGGCGCAGGCGCGTTGTGGTCTCCACCTCCTGGCCGGACAACTCCGGGTTCTGGTGCAGCTCGCGACGCCAGGCAATCAGCTGTTCGCCAAAGCTCATACGGTAACCTCCCTGTTAAGACGCGCCTCGGCCAGCAGGCGCAGCGACGCGACGCGCGTTGCTCCCTCCGCTACCGGCGTGTCGATGATAAATTCGTCAATGCCCCACTGCTGGTGCAGCGCGTTGAGCTGTTCCAGTACCGACTCAGCCGTACCCGCCAGCAGCGACTGCGCCCGGCGCGCAATGCGCACCGGCTCGCTACCCGCCTGACGCGCAAAGGCATAAGCCTGCTCTTCGCTGGCCACGGTGACACGCTGGCCGTTTGCCAGCTCAACGCCCCACACTTCGACCTTCTGCGCCAGGGCTTCTGCCTCGGCCTGCGTCGGCGCGACAATCGCCTGTACCGCCACAATCACGTCCCGTGTGCTGTTCTTACGCCAGGTCGATACCACCTCGCGCAGCAGATCAGGGTCACCGTTCAGATGCGCGGCAAATACAAAGTGCCAGCCGAGCCCGGCGGCCAGCAGCGCGCTATCGGTACTCGCGCCAAGCAGAAAACCTTCTGCTGGCAGCGGCGGCAGCGGCGTGGCGCGAACGGCCTCTTCATGAGACTGATGCTCAGGGCGGATCCAGCGATCGAGCTGGGCCAGCTGTTCGGCGAAGCTGCCCTTTTCCTGTTGATTCAGCCCCTGCTGCAGCGCGCGGGTTGAGAGCGGCAGCCCGCCGGGGGCTTTTCCGACACCGAGATCCACGCGGCCGGGCGCCAGCGCGGCCAGCACATTGAAATTCTCGGCGACTTTATAAGGGCTGTAGTGCTGGAGCATCACGCCGCCGGATCCGACGCGGATGCGCGTTGTCTGCCCGAGGATCCAGGCAATCAGCAGCTCCGGCGAGGGGCTGGCAAGGTGGGGAGTGTTGTGGTGTTCGGCAATCCAGAAGCGGTGATAGCCCAGATTTTCTGCCTGCTGGGCCAGCGCCAGCGTACGCGCCAGTGCATCGGCAGCCGTTTCGTTTTCAGCGATGGGGCTTTTATCCAGAATGCTGATTCGCCATGACATGTTGCGTTCTCGTTTGACTTAACATGTCGACATTATTAAAGGCGCATTTCACCACTGAGAAACAATTAATTTACATTTAGTTTGCCGGAAATCAGATATATAAAACCATGCTAAGAATAAGACTTTAAGTCGGCAATCAGCGTTTTCCCCTGCTCGCGCCGGGTAATACGGACGAAGCGAATATGCCCATACTGCGGGTTTTGCAGATCGGCTTCATAACGCGTGCGGTTGTTACGCCAGGTTTTCATCGTCCAGATGAGAATGGACTCTCTGCTGAAAAACGCGCGCCGGAAACTCTCTTTGTTCCCGGTGCCGGGCCAAAGCTCGTGCTTATGCCAGGCCCGTTTGATTGCCCTGATGACGGCCTGCCAGAGGGTGCGGGCAAAGCCATAATCTACCCACACCACAACGTCGACATCACGCCATTTCACCGGCCGCGTGCGGTTATAGTTGCCGTCAAGCACCCAGTCTGGCGAAGCCTGTAGCGCCTGCTCCAGCTTTTCCTGAAACACATCGTCCGGCGTTCCCTGCCAGTCAGGTCGCCAGTAGAGTCTGTCCATCTCGATATAGGGAATAGCCAGTTCGGTCGCAATCTGCTTCGCCAGCGTGCTTTTTCCGCTCCCGCTGGTCCCGATGACGTTAATTTTCACCTCAGCCTCACTGTGTTAACGAAAATTGACCAAATCATAGCGTTTTCATCCTGTTAACGAAACGCTATTTCAGCATGGCAATTTTTCCTGAGAGACGATCTCCCTCTTTCAGTTTGGGTTATGTCGTTTATTTGCAGTGATTCAAAAAAACGCACCTGAAAATATTTTCATTTTTATTACATTTGCCAGCATTAACAGATTAAAAATAATGAACAACGGGTATTTCAGGCAGTCAGAATTTCAGAGAGAATATGCAGCAGGCCGTTATATAAAAATAAACACATTAATCTTGCCGGACCATTTTCCGGGCATTTTTTATTCTTGCACATCATCATGGAGTTACTCATGAGGCGTAACAGTCCCGTTACACAAAACGAGTATTTACTTAACGATGGTTCGACGTTAATGTCGACCACCGATACCAAAAGCCATATTACCTATGCTAATTCCGCTTTTATTGAAGCCAGCGGATATAAAGAAGAACATCTTCTGGGTGAGCCGCATAACCTCATCCGCCATCCCGACATGCCTGCCGAAGCGTTTGGCGACATGTGGTTTACCCTGCAGCAAGGTGAGACCTGGACGGGGCTGGTGAAGAACCGTCGTCATAATGGCGACCACTACTGGGTGCGGGCAAACGTAACGCCTGTCTGGCTGGGTGGATCCCTGACGGGGTATATTTCCGTGCGAAATATACCCGCACGGGAAGAGATTGCGGCCAGTGAAAAACTGTATGCAAAAGTGCGTAATAACGAATTAAAACATTACCGCTTTTATAAAGGGTTACTGGTTCGGCGCGGTTTATTTTCGTTTATGTCGCTCTTTAAATGTCTCAGCACCAGTAAACGTATCCATCTGGGTATTGCGACGACGGCGTTACTCTCCTGCCTGGCGGTGTATTTATTCCCTGATAAACTTGTGCAGTCGGGAAGTCTGGCGCTGCTGTTTATTGCCCTGACCTATTATCTTCATGCGCAGATCGCCCGTCCGGTAAAATCTATTGTGCAACAGATGCAGCGCGTGGTTTCAGGACGTAAAACGGACTATTACCATTTTGACAGGATCGACGACATCGGGCTGATGATGCGCCTGGTGAATCAATCAGGCTTGAACCTCAATTCGCTGGTTGACGATGTCGGGGCGCAAATCAGCGGGATTGGCACCATCAGCCAGCAGGTCGCGAAAGAAGGTGCGGCGCTGCAGACGCGTTCAGAAGAGACCGCAGACTTCCTGCAGCAAACCGCGTCCGCGGTGGAAGAGATCGCCAGCGCGGTGGAGCAGACGGCAGAAACCGCGAAAGAAGCCACGGAGATGGCGGATCGCACCCGCGACAGCGCCCACCGCGGTGAAGCGATGATGAAAGAAACCATCGGTATGATGCAATCCGTGTCGCAGGATAACAGCCAGATCGTCGATATTATCAGCGTTATCGATCGTATCGCCTTCCAGACCAACATTCTTGCGCTGAATGCGGCCGTAGAAGCGGCGCGCGCAGGTGAAGCCGGGCGCGGATTTGCCGTGGTGGCGGCCGAGGTGCGCAATCTTGCGCAGCACTCCGCGACGGCGGCGAAAGAGATCAAAGCGCTGATTGAGAAAAACGTCGCCAGCGTCAACGCTGGCGTGGAGAAGGTAGAACAAACCGAAACGCAGCTGACGGTTATGATCGACAACGTGCTGCGGGTCTCCTCCCTGATTAAGGAGATCGGCCACGCCACGCAGGAGCAAACCCAGGCGCTGACGCTCATCAACGCATCCATCTCCCGTATCGGCGCAATGACCCACAACAATACGGGGATGGTGGATAACGTCACTCACGCGGCGAATCACCTGACGCAGCGCACGACGCGCCTGCAGCAGGCGATTGCCGTTTTTGGCGGTTAGCCGCTGGAGTTTTGAAGTCTGAGCCCATTTTAGTGCGTTATCGCAGAGCCGTCGTCAGCCTGTTACCGCTTTCAGGTTACAGGCGGATGCTCTGTAACAATCAAAATCTTTACCACCTGGTAATAATTAAGAGATTCTGATGATTAAATAATCAACCCGCCAAATGTTTTGTCTAAAAACTCATCACGATTCAGCGTGTTGTGATCGCCGTCTGCTCTGACCACACGATTTCCTTCGACGTGCATCACTTTCGGCACGGTTATATTTTGCGTCGCTTATGAATTGCAGGTAGGATGCCTCGCCATGTTTCGCCTTATCCATACGCAGAATGACTGGGAAGGCGACATGTGTTTGCGCAGAAGCAATCGTTTGTATTGCGCTCTGCCAGGCAGGACTATCACGATAATGGTTCAGACAGGCAAACAGGTAACTCAATGAAAACAAGCAATAAAAGCGCAGCCGATCATCATGCTGCTAAACGTCGCTGGTTGAACTCCCACGAAGAGGGCTACCACAAAGCGATGGGCAACCGTCAGGTTCAAATGATCGCCATCGGCGGCGCTATCGGAACGGGGCTGTTTTTAGGTGCGGGTGCGCGTCTGCAAATGGCTGGCCCGGCTCTCGCCCTGGTCTATCTGGTGTGCGGGATCTTCTCTTTCTTCATTCTTCGTGCGCTGGGCGAACTGGTACTGCATCGCCCTTCCAGCGGAAGCTTCGTCTCTTACGCCCGTGAATTCCTCGGTGAAAAAGCGGCCTACGTTGCGGGCTGGATGTACTTCGTCAACTGGGCGATGACCGGTATTGTCGATATCACCGCCGTTGCGCTGTATATGCACTACTGGGGCGCGTTTGGCGATGTGCCGCAGTGGGTCTTTGCGCTTGGCGCGCTGGCGATTGTCGGCACCATGAACATGATCGGCGTGAAGTGGTTCGCGGAGATGGAGTTCTGGTTTGCGCTGGTAAAAGTGCTGGCCATCGTGGTGTTCCTGGTCGTGGGTACCGTCTTCCTCGGCAGCGGTAAACCGCTGGACGGCAATGCCACCGGCTTCCATCTGATAACCGATAACGGCGGATTCTTCCCGCACGGTCTGCTGCCTGCGCTGGTCCTGGTTCAGGGCGTGGTGTTCGCCTTCGCCTCCATCGAACTGGTGGGTACCGCAGCAGGTGAATGTAAAGATCCGCAGACCATGGTGCCAAAAGCCATTAACAGCGTGATCTGGCGTATCGGTCTGTTCTACGTCGGTTCCGTGGTGCTGCTGGTTCTGCTGCTCCCGTGGACTGCCTATCAGGCAGGTCAGAGTCCGTTTGTGACCTTCTTCTCTAAGCTCGGCGTGCCTTACGTTGGCAGCATCATGAACATCGTGGTCCTGACGGCGGCGCTCTCCAGCCTGAACTCCGGTCTTTACTCTACCGGTCGTATCCTGCGCTCCATGTCGATGGGCGGTTCTGCGCCGAAGTTCATGTCGAAGATGAGCAAGCAGCAGGTTCCCTATGCGGGGATTCTGGCAACGCTGGTGGTTTACGTTTTTGGCGTGTTCCTGAACTATCTGGTGCCGTCCCGCGTATTTGAGATCGTTCTGAATGTGGCTGCACTGGGGATTATCGCCTCCTGGGCCTTCATCGTGGTCTGCCAGATGCGTCTGCGCAAAGCGATCAAAGAAGGCAAAGCGGCTGATGTGAGCTTCAAGATGCCGGGCGCACCGGTGACCTCCTGGCTCACCCTGCTGTTCCTGTTCAGCGTGCTGGTGCTGATGGCGTTCGACTACCCGAACGGTACCTACACCATCGCGACCATTCCTCTGCTGGCCGTACTGCTGATTGCCGGCTGGTTCGGCGTGCGTAAGCGCGTTCACGAAATTCACAGCACCGCGCCGGTTCATCACGACGATGAAAAACACGACGCACCGCTGGTGGAAGAAACCTCGCGTTAAGCATCCGGTAAGTATTAAAAAGGGAAGGCAAATGCCTTCCCTTTTTTATTTACAGCGCGATACGAATGACGTCGTCAGGCTGGGTGGCTTCCTGCTGGCGAGTGGATTTTTGTTTCACCGTCACGTACAGGGTTTTGCCATCCGCAGAGAGCGCCAGGCTGTTCGGGTAGACCGGCGTATCGAAGGTTTTTGTGACCTTATACGTTTTCGCGTCAATCACGCTCACCTTACCGGCTTCACGGTGCGTCACGTAAACCTCATTGCGCGTTGGGTTAAACAGGACGGCCAGTGATTCAGGCGCGGCGATCTTCTCCATCACGCTGCCGTCTTTCAGGCTCACCACCAACACTTCCGGCTGTTTTGAATCGGTCAGGAACGCGCGCTGGCCGGCGGTATCGAGGCTGAGGTTCAGGTAGAAGTGCTCTTTACCGTCATCCTGCACCTTTTTGCGGCTCAGGATTTTATTGGTGGCCGTATCAATGGTTACCAGCTCGCCGTCCGCATTCGTGGTGTACAGACGTTTTGCCTGCGCATCCAGCGCCAGACCGGTGCTGTACGTACCGGTATTGGCAATGGTCTCTTTCAGCTTCAGCGTGGCGCCATCCACCACCCAAATCACGCTCTCTTTGCCGACGCCGGTGATGTAAATCGTGTTGCTCGCGTCATCCGCCACCAGCTGGCGCGGCTGCAGCGGTTTGACGGTTTCACTGCGCTGGCGATTATCAAGCACCAGACGCCCTTTCACGTCGCCCGTTTTCGCATCGATGGCCGTCACCGCGCCGTTGATGGTGTTGCCAAACCACAGGGTTTGCGTCGCGCCGTCGAGCGTGGCGCCAAAGGGTTTGAGATCGCTATGAATCGCCTGCGTCACGTCCAGCGTGACCGGGTCAAGGCGATAGATAACTCCGCCCTTATCGGTTTTGCGGCTTTGCGAGGTCGCCACCCACAGCGCATTCTCCTGCTGGCTGACCGCCATTTCATACGCCCCTTTGCCCACCGCTTTACGCAGCACCTCTTCGGCGGCATGCACCTGGAACGTCCCGGCAAGCAGTAAAGTGGCAGACAGCAGTGACAGGCTCAGACGCGGCGAGCACAGATGACGTAAAGACATAACAATTCCTTTTCTGAAAAGAGGGGTTTGGGCTGACATCACTTCCGGCAGGCAACGTCATGGCATTGCCTTTTGATAATGAGAATAGTAATCATTAATGAACTGAATGTGGAGTTTTTCTTTCGCGTCTCGCCTTTCATTAACGCAATGTGCGGTTATAGTTTTCAAAACATTTACAAAACCTTTAACATGTATGGTCATGTTCCATTTGGTTCGTTTATACACCACAACCGGTTTTATTCATGAAAATCATTTCTGCCCGTAAGGCTTCTCTCCCGCTGCTGCTGGTTCCCGTTATTTTCGCGCCGCTAACCGCAATGAGCGCGGAGGAACAGACCATGATCGTCAGCGCCACGCCGCAAACCGTATCGGAACTGGATACCCCGGCCGCGGTCAGCGTCGTCAATGGCGATGACATGCGCCACGCCGCGCCGCGCATCAACCTGTCTGAATCTCTGGGCAGCGTCCCGGGACTGCAAATTCAGAACCGCCAGAACTATGCCCAGGATCTCCAGCTTTCAATGCGTGGGTTTGGTGCCCGCTCAACGTTTGGCGTGCGCGGTATCCGTATGTATGTCGACGGTATCCCCGCCACCATGCCGGACGGACAGGGCCAGACCTCCAACATCGATCTCTCCAGCGTGGAGAGCGTTGAAGTGCTGCGCGGCCCCTTCTCTGCCCTGTACGGCAACGCCTCCGGCGGCGTGATTAACATCAACACCCAGACCGGGCAGCAGCCGCCGACCATTGAAGCCAGCAGCTATTACGGCAGCTACGGTACCTGGCGCTACGGCATGAAAGCCACCGGCGCGATGGGTGACGGCACCCACGCGGGCGATGTGGATTACACCGTTTCTACCACCCGCTTCACCACCAAAGGCTACCGCGACCACAGCGGCGCGCGCAAAAACCTCGCTAACGCCAAACTGGGCGTGCGCATTGATGACGTCAGCAAGCTGACGCTGATTTTCAACAGCGTGGACATGAAGGCCAACGATCCGGGCGGGCTGAGCTATCAGGAGTGGCAGAACAATCCGCGTCAGTCTCCGCGCGGCGATCAGTACAACACCCGCAAGACCATCAAGCAGACCCAGGCCGGTCTGCGCTACGATCGTCAGCTCAGCACTCAGGACGACCTCAGCGTGATGATGTACGCCGGCGAACGTGAAATGACGCAGTACCAGTCGATTCCGTATCAGCCGCAGCTGAAAGCCTCCCACTCCGGCGGCGTGATTGATATGCAGCGTCATTATCAGGGTATCGATACCCGCTGGACGCACCGCGGCGAGCTGCTGGTGCCGGTAACGTTTACCACCGGCCTGAACTACGAAAACCTGAGCGAAGATCGTCGCGGATACGAGAATTTCGTGATGAACAACGGCGTGCCGGATTACGGCGTGAAGGGTGACAAGCGTCGAAACGAACGTAACCTGATGTGGAACGTTGACCCTTACCTGCAAACCAGCTGGCAGCTGACGCAGAAACTGTCGGTGGATGCGGGAGTGCGCTACAGCTCGGTCTGGTTTGATTCCAACGACCATTACGTTACGCCGGGCAACGGCGATGACAGCGGTGACGCGAGCTATCACAAGTGGCTCCCGGCCGGTTCCGTGAAGTATGCGGTGACGGACGCATGGAACCTGTACGCTGCTGCAGGGCGTGGATTCGAAACGCCAACCATCAACGAGCTTTCCTATCGCGCCGATAACCAGGGCGGCCTGAACATCGGCCTGCAGCCGTCCACCAACAACACGTATGAAGTGGGCAGCAAAACCCGCATCGGCAATGGTCTGCTGACCGCGGCGCTGTTCCGCACCGATACGGATGATGAGATCGTGGTGGATGCCAGCTCTGGCGGGCGTACCAGCTATAAAAATGCCGGTAAAACCCGTCGTCAGGGGGTGGAAGTCTCCCTCGACCAGCAGTTTGCCGAGAACTGGAAGCTGAAGATGGCGTGGACGTATCTGGATGCCACCTACCGGACTAACGTCTGCAGCGACGCAGACTGTAACGGTAACCGCATGCCGGGCATTGCCCGCAACATGGGTTACGCCTCGTTTGGCTGGCAGCCGGAGGAAGGCTGGTACGCGGGCTCTGACGTGCGCTACATGAGCGACATTATGGCCGACGACGAGAATACGGCGAAAGCGCCATCGTATACGGTGGTCGGGCTGAACACCGGGTACAAATTCAACTACGGCAGCTGGGGCATGGACGTCTTTGGCCGCGTCGATAACCTGTTCGATAAAGAGTACGCGGGCTCGGTTATTGTCAACGAGTCTAACGGTCGTTATTACGAGCCTGCACCAGGCCGTAACTACGGGGTCGGGCTGTCAGTCTCTTATCGCTTCGAGTAAGCGATAAGAAAAGTTTATTTAATTAATGAAATAACGCTCCTGATGGCAATAAACCATCAGGAGTTATTCACCAGATAAATAATTAGGGGCGAAATATAGTCGCTCTGCTAAATAATCTCTTAGTTAAAATATTGTCGCTGTAAAAGCAAATTCGCTTCATCAATCACCTTATCAATCGCCTTCTGGCAGGCAACAACATCTCTTCGCTCCAGGGCGGAAAGCAGTTCGTCATAGTGATATGTCGAGGCTTTGATGTCGTTAAGCTCCTGATGCAGATAGTTCATACAGGGCCCGATGCGCACCCACAGCTGCTCAATTAATGCATTAAGCGTAGGCATTTCCGCATACTGATAAAGCGTAAACCGGAAGACGCGATTCGCATGCAATGCCTGCTGGACGTTCCCGTTGCGCATGGCCTCATGAAAGGCATCCGACAATTTGCGCAACGCCTCCAGTTTGCTATCAGACATATTCTGACAGGCTGCGGCGACCGCCATCGGCTCAAGCTGCTTGCGAATGGCGTTAATCTCGTTATAGCGCTCCAGCGTGACCTCCGGAACCAGAAATGCCTGCGCCGGCGTGGCGTGTAACGCCCCTGATGACACCAGGCGCAACAGCGCCTCGCGAACCGGGGTAATACTGGTTCCTAATTTATCGGCGATCTCTTTCGTAATCAGTCGTGCCCCAGGTTTGAGTGAGCCTGTAATTAACGCCCCTTTCAAACTGTGTTCAACTTGCATGGTAAGACTGACCCTTTGGGCTTTTTCTAAGTGGTCCAAATCAAGCATGTTCAATTCCTGTAGCTAAAACTTAATGCTATTTTTAAACGCCAGTTTTAATAAAACGACGCTGGTCCGATATATCCTGTATCGTCATGCCTGGTGGTGGGAAGTACGTAAAAACATCAAAAAAGCAAAGTTTGTTTTTTTTATTGGTTTCGGGCCCATCCGGGAAGCGGGCGCGAAATGCCATGTCCATTAATTAAAGACAATATATCGTATCTTCACAAATAAATATGGCGGGAAACCCCGCCATAGTGCTGTTTATTTATTGTCACTCGCGACGCGAATCACGACTTTGCCGAAGTTACGCCCTTCGAGCAGGCCAATCAGCGCCTCGGGCGCGTTCTCAAGCCCGTCCGTTATCTGTTCACGATAGTGGATTTTGCCCTCCTGCACCCAGCGTCCCATTGCTTCCTGGAACTCCTTAATGCGGTGACCGTAATCCTGGCCGATGATAAAGCCCTGCATACGAATGCGTTTCTTCAGGATGGTCGCCATCAGGAGCGGCAGGCGATCCGGCCCCTCGGGCAGGCCCGTCGCATTGTAGCCGCTCACCAGGCCGCACACCGGCACGCGCGCGGAGGTATTCAGTAACGGCAGCACGGCGTCAAATACTTTCCCGCCGACGTTTTCATAATAGACGTCAATTCCTTGCGGGCAGGCGCGTTTCAGCTGTTCGGCAAAGTCGGCCGCGTGATGATCCAGACACAGGTCAAACCCGAGGACTTCAACGGCATGGCGGCATTTTTCAGCCCCACCGGCGACGCCGACCACCCGGCAACCTTTAATTTTGCCGATCTGCCCGACGGTCGCGCCTACCGGGCCTGTCGCCGCGGCGACCACCAGCGTTTCGCCCGCTTTTGGCTGCCCGATATCCAGCAATCCCATATAGGCGGTAAAGCCCGGCATGCCCAGAATACCCAGCGCCCAGGAAGGATGTGACGGATTTTCGCCCAGCTTCACCAGGCCGCTGCCGTCTGAGAGTTCATACTCCTGCCAGCCGCTGTAGCCCAGCACCCACTCACCGGCTTTGAAGTCGGGATGATTTGACTGCTCAACGCGGCTAACCGTCCCCCCTACCATCACCGCGCCCAGCTCAACCGGTGGTGAATAGGATGGCGCATCGCTCATGCGCCCCCGCATGTACGGGTCCAGCGACAGCCAGACGGTGCGCAGCAAAAGCTGCCCTTCAGCCGGGGCGGGAACAGGCTGCGTTTCGAGACGAAAATTTTCCGCGACCGGCGCACCCTGAGGACGAGAGGCCAGTACCCAGCGGCGATTTTGCGAAACAGGTTGATTCATCGGGATCTCCTTCTGGTACAAATGTCATTACAGCCTGGCTCACGATCGGCGTTATCGCATTAGCATTACGAGGCAGACTGGTTAAGCCGTACGACCAGATAGATGCAGGTTTCATTCGTTTCGTTGATGAACCGGCAGTCATTTGGCGGCCCCAGCTCGAGACAATCTCCGGCGCGCATCTCGTGGCGCGTATCGCCCTCCTGAAACACCAGCTCGCCGGACTGAAGCCAGATAAGCTGACGTGCCAGCGCGTAAGAAGATGCAGGCATCGGAACATCGCTGCCGCGGCAGTTCAACCTGAACAAGGTCGATGGGCAGATCGGTGCGTGGAGAAACATGGCGGCGGAGGTAGTGCGTCTGAGGGTCGCGCCAGACGGGCTGGTTTGCAAGGCGCAGCAGCTTGCCCTCCTGCATTTCGGCCCGGGCAATAAGCGTTGACATGCTGATGCCAAACGCGCCGGACAGGCGGGCAAGCAAGGTGGCCGTCGGGCTGCTGTCTCCGCGTTCAATCTTGTGGATCATCGCGCGCGAGACCCCTGCCCGGTCAGCAAGCTCGCTCAGGGACCATCCGCGAGATTCGCGTTCAAGGCGAATTCTTGCGCTAATCCGTTGATTCATCGTGTCTGTTATGGTGTTCATGACGTCATACTATAGTGTATGAACGGCATTTCAATGGGCTTTTGATAACAAAAAAATATGGCTTATGCCGTAGCGATCGGGCGATACGATTGTGTAATATCGTAGGAGTAGCGTAATACTATAGTGAACAACACACAGAGGGTTAATCATGATCGTTCGTCATGCCTGCAAGGAAGACTGCGCCGCGATAGGAGAAATCTACAACCACGCGGTGCTGCATACTGCCGCGATCTGGAACGATAAAACCGTCGATACCGATAACCGAATCGCCTGGTTTGAGGCGCGCACGCTCGCGGGTTACCCGGTTCTGGTGAGCGAGGAAGACGGCGTTATCACCGGTTACGCCTCTTTTGGCGACTGGCGCGCCTTCGACGGTTTCCGTCATACGGTTGAGCATTCGGTCTACGTCCACCCGGACCATCAGGGAAAAGGCATTGGCCGCACGCTGATGATCGCGCTGATTAACGAGGCCCGCGCCATCGGTAAACACGTGATGGTGGCCGGTATTGAAGCGCAAAACCATGCCTCGATTCATCTCCACGAAACGCTTGGTTTTGTCACCACGGGGCAGATGCCGCAGGTGGGAACCAAGTTTGGCCGCTGGCTGGACTTAACCTTTATGCAGCTGCAGCTGGACGAGCGCAGCGATCCGGACGCCATCCCATGAATCAGTCACTGACCCTGGCGTTTCTGGTGGCGGCGGGAATAGGTCTGGTGGTGCAAAATACCTTAATGGTGCGTATCACCCAGTCCTCCTCCACGATCCTTATCGCGATGCTGCTGAACTCCCTGGTCGGCATTGTGCTGTTTGTCAGCATTCTGCTGCTGAAACAGGGCGTCGCCGGATTCAGCGAGCTGGCCGCAACGGTGCGCTGGTGGACGCTTATCCCGGGGCTGCTGGGGTCATTTTTCGTGTTTGCCAGCATCAGCGGGTATCAAAACGTTGGCGCGGCGACGACTATCGCCGTGCTGGTGGCGAGCCAGCTGATTGGCGGGCTGGTGATGGACGTGCTGAGGAGCCACGGCGTTCCGCTCCGCGCCCTGATTGGCCCGGTGTGCGGCGCGGTGATGCTGGTCGTCGGGGCCTGGCTGGTGGCGCGACGCCAGTTTTGAACGTTACAGTATGGTGCCGCCTTTGGTCAGCTGTTCCTCACGCGCGTCCAACTCCTCTTTATGCTGCTTACCGTGGTGCGAAATCGCGGTACGCAGACGCTGCTGCTGGGTGTAGCGTTCTTCACGGCTAAGATCTACATCATCGCTTAATTCGATCAGCAGTTCATTCATATGGGTAATGACGCCCTCTTCAATGGCGGCATCCACTCGGGCGGTAACTTCATTTAAATGTGACATTGTCACTCCTTGTGAATCGCCGGGTGGCGGCTGCGCCTTACCCGGCCTACAGGGGAACCGTAGGCACGGTAAGCGCAGCGCCACCGGGCAACATATTAGTTAAGCTTCGCCTTAGAGAAATCGCTGCCCATCAGGCTGACGCTGTATCCGGTCACGTTGCTGCGGGTTGCATAGAACGTTTTCCCGTTTGCCAGTGCGATCCACGGCGCCTGCTGATAGAAAATCTCCTGCGCCTGGCCGTAGAGTTTCGCGCGCTCGGCCGGGCTGCTGGTCAGCTTCGCTTTTTGCACCAGATCATCATAACCCTTATCACACCAGCGCGCGGCGTTTGATCCGGTTTTAATGCTGTTGCAGCCCAGCAGCACGTCGGCAAAGTTGTCCGGGTCGCCGTTATCGGACATCCAGCCAAACAGCGCGGAGTCATGTTCGCCTTTACGCATTCCGGAGAGATATTCGCCCCACTCGTAAGAGACAATTTTGGCCTTCACGCCGACTTTCGCCCAGTCGCTCTGGATCATCTCCGCGATACGACGCGAGTTCGGGTTGTACGGACGCTGAACCGGCATTGACCACAGCGTGACTTCCACCCCCTTCTCCAGCCCCGCCTGCTTCAGCAGCGCTTTCGCTTTTTCAGGATCGTAGCTGTAGTCCTTCAGGTCTTTATTAAAGCCCAGCATATTTGGCGGGATCGGCGATTTTGCCACCGTACCGGAACCCATAAAGACCGCATTGACGATAGCCTTCTTGTCGGTCGCGTAGTTAAGCGCCTGGCGCACCAGCACGTTATCAAACGGTTTTTTCTCGGTGTTAAACGCCAGATAGCCGACGTTCAGCGCATCGACCGAGTGCAGCGTCAGGTCTTTGTTGTTCTTGATGGCGTCAAACTGAACCGGGGACGGTGCAGGAATAATCTGGCACTCGTTGGTCTGTAGCTTCGCCAGACGGGTTTCCACGTTCGGCGTGATGGAGAAGATGAGATGCTTCGTCGGCACCTCGCCTTCCCAGTAGTTCGGGTTAGCAACGTAGCGGATCAGCGAATCCACCTTGTACTGCTGCAGGACATAAGGCCCGGTGCCAATCGGCCAGGTGTCTACGTTTTCAGGCGTGCCTTTTTTCAGCATCGCGTCGGCGTATTCGGCTGAGAGAATCGAGGCGAAATCCATCCCCCAGTCGGCCAGAAACGCGGCGTTAGGCTCGCTGAGGGTGAACTGAACGTGATAGTCGTCGACCTTTTTCACGTCCTGAATCAGCTTATCGAGCCCGACGTCGTTAAAGTATTCGTAGTTGCCCTGCGACACGTTGTGATACGGGTGTTTAGGGTCTTTCTGACGCAGAACCGAGAAAATAACGTCATCGGCGTTAAAGTCGCGCGTCGGTTTGAAGTATTTATTGCTGTTGAACTTCACCCCTTTGCGCAGGGCAAAGGTATAGGTCTTGCCGTCCGGCGAAATCGTCCAGGACTCCGCCAGCGACGGGACCGGGGTGTTTTTCACCGGGTCAAAATTGATCAGGCGGTTGTACAGTACCTGAGAACTGGCCACAAAAGACGGGCCAGAGCTGGCGATTTGCGGGTTGAAGGACTCGGGGGACGCTTCAGAACAGTAAATAAGGGTGTCGTTGTTCGCCGCCCATGCGGCACCGGCTGGTAACAGCGCGCTCAGCGCAAGGGCGAGCAGTGTTTTCCCTGTAGACATGGTTATAACCCTGATAGTTTTATTATATAAGACAGTAATAACAGCACAGGCGATATGACCTGGCAAATAACGAAACACTATCAGGTTATTCTAAAGCCGCGTTTTTTGGTGTTTTAACAGCCAGCGCCCGACAAAGGTGATTTGCCTTAAGGGCCGTTATTCGTCAAGCACAACCGTCACTTTCTATGCCGCAAGAAATCGGTCCTTTTAGCGTCTCTTCCCCCGTTTGGTTGCTTCCTGGTTTCGTTAAAGTAACGGTGTGAAGAAGTATATGGGATCAAATCGTGGCAAAAACTCTTTTACGCAGCGGTAACCTGGATGACTTTCAGGCCGTTGGCGGCGGCGGACAAGCCGTTTTTGAATCAGCGTTACAAATCCGGGAAGCGCTCCGGTTGCGCAAACAACAGGCCATCGTCGACTGTCTGGCTATTCCTCAGGTCAACGACAGCGGTGACCGCGTGGACTGGTATTCCCCCGTTGAAGGGAGCGTAACCAGCTGGAAATCGGCCGATGAAGATGACCGTTATCGCGCCCTGCGCTATCTGGAAAACACGCTAGCCAGCGTTGAGTCGTTAAGCAAGAAATGCCTCCAGTCGCCCAAAACCGCGCAGCAGCTTTTTGGTTCTCTGCTGTCAAAGGCGTTTCAGTTCCCGGGTGAAAACTTCCTCTTCCTGGTGGACGGAAAGCCGGTCATCAGCTTCTGGGGGTTCGTCAACCTGAACGAGAATGCGCGCGACGATGTTCTCGACTGCCTGCGTGAATCGCTGGTCCCTGAGCCCGCCCCCGTTGTGATTGAAGATCCTGAACCCGAGCCTGAGCCAGAACCGGTGGTGGCCTTTGAACACGCCGACGAACCGCTGATCGCCCCTTCCACGGTGGTGCGCATCACGCCGGAAGATCTGTATGAGCCTGAGCCGGCCCCGGCCGTTGCGCAACCCGTTCAGGAACCGGCTGTACCGAGCGTCGCGAAAAAGCGCCGTATCCCCCTGTGGACGCTGCCGGTTGCCGTCGCGATCGTTGCCGCGATTGCCGCACCGCTGCTGTGGCCAAAACAGTCGCCTTCAGCTGAGCCCGCCCCGGCGCCCGCACCTCAGCCCGTAGAGATTGCGCCAAAGCCGATCAAAGCGGTTGAGCCGCTGGCCATGAAATTACCGCTGCATCAGGCAGAGGTCGTGGCCAGCAAAGAAAAAGAGCCTGCTCTGGCGCCTGCGCCACAGCCTGCCCCGGTGGTGATTGTCGCCATCCCGAAAGATGCCATGGTGATGGAAGCGAATCAGGTGAAAGCGGGATCGACGCGTTTCCTGAACGGCACCTGGCGTGCAGTTCTGGACGTGAAAGATCCGGTCACCGGCAAGCCGCCGTCAATGCGCTATCAGATCCAGAACAATAAGGGCTTCGCCCGGGTTGTCCATGGCGACAACGTTGTCTGCCGCGCGGAAGTGTTCTCCGGCCTGCACAGCAATGGCGAGCTGATGATTAAAAGTCGCGGTACTGCCCGCTGCACCGACGGCTCCCGCTACCCGATGCCGGAGGTTGCCTGTAAAGCAGGCGCCAGCGATATCGCAGAATGTCGCGCCCGTTATGATGCCAATACCGTCGTTCCACTGACGTTCAAGAAAGCAGGTGCCTGATCCTATGCTGGTTAATCTTTGCGACTATAAACAAAGCGTCACGCTTATTGCCAACAGCGGCGTGCAGTTCCTTGATTTTGGTCTGACGCCGCAGGACACCGCCAGCAACGGGCGCTTCGTACGCAAAACCGCGAACGGCCCGCTTTTGCGACTCGATTTCGACCTGGTCAACGGACGTTATACCGTGCCGGGGACGAACGGCGGGCAGCCTGAAGTGGTCAAACCGGAAACCACCATTCCGCTGCATCAGTCTCTGACGGTGCTGGACGGCGTCTGGCTTCCGGTTCCTTTCCTGCGCTTCAATCCACCGCGAACCTTTGTTGAGGGGCCGGATAACTGGGCCCGCGTTCAGGTGCGCAGGCTGGATACACCCGATACGGCAGGCAATACGCACCGCGTGACTCTCGCCCTTGACAGCCAGATAGCTGAACACGCCACGTCCGCCCTGTCCCCGGTTGAAAACGATATTCTGAACGGGACCCGTTTCGCGCTGGCCTGGCGAGACAATGAGGTTGACAGTTTCCTCGACCAGACCTGGATTGACGGCTGGCTGCGCGAGGCATTTACCCGGTATGCCGACGGCGTTGAAAACCGCTCGGAACGCGATCTCCAGCAGGCGATGCGCGGTTTTGAATATCAGGCCCACTGGCTCAACCTGATGACCATGCTCGGTGAACAGCTCACCGTGCCGGAAGTAAAATTTGTTACCCATACGCTCAGCACGCCTGCCATTCCGGTCGATCTGATCCTCGACGTGGGCAATACCCACACCTGCGGCGTCATTATTGAAGACCACGGCGATGCGAACGATGGCCTGCGCCAGACCGCCGAGCTGCAGGTCCGCTCGCTAAGCGAGCCGCAGTTCCTGAATGCGCCGCTGTTCACCAGCCGTCTTGAGTTTTCGGAAGCGCGCTTTGGCAAGCAGCACTTCTCGGTTGAAAGCGGTCGCGAAGATGCCTTTGTCTGGCCGTCGATTGTTCGCGTGGGCGATGAAGCCCGCAAGCTGGCGATGCAGCGTCTGGGGACCGAAGGCAACAGCGGCATCTCCAGCCCGCGTCGCTACCTGTGGGATGAAACGCCGGTCGTGCAGGACTGGCGCTTTAGCCAGATGAACAGCAAAACCCAGCGTGAACCGCTTGCCACCGCGTTTCCGCTGATGAACCTGATGAACGATGACGGCGAACCGCTCTTCACGCTGCCGCAGGACGAACGGCTGCCAGTCTTCTCGCCGCAGTACAGCCGCAGCACGCTGATGACGCACATGCTGTGCGAGCTGCTGGCGCAGGCGCTGGGGCAGATCAACAGCGTTGCCACGCGCTTACGTTTGGGCTTCCCGGCGTCGCCGCGCCAGCTGCGCACCCTGATCCTGACGCTGCCCTCGGCCATGCCAAAGCAGGAGCGCGAGATTTTCCGTCGCCGCATGTTTGAAGCCATCGCCATCGTCTGGAAAGCGATGGGCTGGCACCCGCAGGATGAGGATTTTGTCACCCGCAAACAGCAGGATAAAAGCGTGGTGCCGGTGCCTGAAATCCAGATGGAGTGGGATGAAGCCAGCTGTGGTCAACTGGTCTGGCTGTATAACGAAGCGATCTCCCGCTTTGGCGGTCAGACCGAAGCCTTCTTCGCCTCCCTGGCCCGCCCGGACCGTGTACCAGAGCCGGGTAGCCAGCCGGGGCGCGCGCTGCGCGTCGCGTCCATCGATATTGGCGGCGGCACAACGGATATGGCGATCACCCATTATCAGCTGGATGACGGTTCCGGCAATAACGTCAAGATCACCCCGCAGCTGCTGTTCCGTGAAGGCTTTAAGGTCGCGGGCGACGATACGCTTCTGGACGTGATTCAGCGCTACGTGTTGCCTGCCCTGCAAACGCAGCTGCAGAAATCCGGTATCGCGGACGCCTCGCTGCTGATGGCGTCACTCTTCGGCGACTCCGGGCGTATTGACACCCAGGCCGTACTCCGCCAGCAGACGGCGCTTCAGCTGTTTATGCCGATTGGCCACGCCATTCTTGCCGCGTGGGAATCGAGCGACGTTGACGATCCGCTGGCCGGTCTGCATGCCACCTTTGGCGATCTCCTGCCGCAGAAACCGACCCGCAACGTCATGAATTACCTGCAGCAGGCGATCGATCATGCCCTGCCTGCGGGTTCAGACGCGTTTGACCTGTTCGCCGTGCCGCTGCACGTGAACTTCCGCGAAATGCAGGATGCGATGCTGGCCGGTCAGTTTACGCTGGCCTCGCCGCTCCACGCGGTGTGCGAGGCGATATCCCATTACAGCTGCGATATTCTGCTGATCACCGGACGCCCCGGCTGCCTGCCTGGCGTTCAGGCGCTGATTCGTCATCTGCAGCCGGTGCCGGTCAACCGCATCGTCTGGCTGGATAAATACCAGGTGCACGAGTGGTATCCGTTCAGCCAGCAGGGGCGCATTGGCAACCCGAAATCAACGGCCGCGGTGGGAGCCATGCTCTGCAGCCTGGCGCTCGACCTGCGTCTGCCGCGCTTCAACTTTAAAGCAGCGGACATTGGCGCGTATTCAACCGTGCGGTATCTCGGCGTGCTGGATAACACCGTTAATACCCTGCGCGAGGAAAACGTCTGGTATCAGGATATCGACCTCGATAAGCCGGGCGCGAAGCTCGACGCGCGTCTGCACTTCCCGCTGCGCGGTAACGTTACCCTCGGCTTCCGCCAGCTGGCGAACGCGCGCTGGCCCGCCACGCCGCTCTACACGCTCAGCATCAACTCGGCTGAACTGGCGAAAGCCATTGCCGGTGACGGCGTGCTGAACGTGCGGCTGAAGCTCTGCGGCGGCAGCAAGCAGGAAGGCCCTGAAGCCTTCGAGCTGAGCGATGCCTGGCTGCAGGACGGCACGCCGGTTGCCCCTGACGCATTAACCTTCAAACTGAATACTTTGGCCGATCGCCGACACAGCGGTAGCCACTACTGGATCGACAGCGGGAGCGTATACCTGAAATGACAGCGACGACGACCATCACTCAGGCCTTAATCGGGTGGATTAATGAGACGCGCCTGAACGCCCCTGTGCTGGATAACGATGCTGACGCCCTGCTTGCTCGCATCAACGCGGCGCAGGCGCGGGAGCAGGCCATTGAACGCGCCATGACCCGCCAGAGCAGCATTGGGCTTTACGGTCATTCGCAGAGCGCGAAAGCCCATCTGCTGTTATCCCTGTGCGGCAGCGGTAATGGACGCCTGAACGTGACGCCGGGCCAGCGCACCTTTGACTATTTTTCGCATATCAATCCGGGACATGCCCTGACCAACATGGCCGTCCGCTTCACCCGGGAAAGCCCGGAGGTGGCGGATGAGGCGTTCCCGCTGCGTTTGAGTCTGGTCACCGAGGCAGAGCTGGTACAGCTGTTTATTGCCCGCTCGACGCTGCATCCGCAGATGCGCGCGGTAGACAAGGCGGTCATTGAGACACGTCTGGAGAAATGGCGCGGGCTGCGCCAGCCGCAGGGCGTGCCCGGCATAACGGCTCAGGAAGTGGGTGCGATAGCCCGCTTCTGGCAAAGCACCGTACCCGCCGCTAAGCAGCAAATTGATGATGCCCTGTGGCATGAGTTCGCCCGGCTGGTGCCTTCTCTCGATCTCAGCACGCGGGCCAGCGTCTGGTCGCTGCTGTGGGGCGAGCAGCAGGAGTTGACCCAGCAGTGGTTAAAACTGGCCCATGTGCTGCACCAGACCAGCCATGCCGGCGAGCTTGCCGCCCCGCTTAGCCTGCTGGTGGACAGCTTTGGCCTGCCGGGTGAAGGGTTCCTGACGCACGACGGCACGTTAGATCTTCAGGACGCGCAGGAGACGCTGCTTCATCCGCTGAATAGCGGTGAAATGCTTAACGCCATCAGCATCCCCGTCGACGTGCTGGCCTTCCTGACCCGCGAGCTGGTGCTGCCGGTTGAGAACGGCGCGCTGGATAACGTCGATATTATTGATATTCCTGTTTTTGAAGATAACCGTGCCGACCCGCTACGTCAGGCGAAGTCCCAGTGGCTGCTCGAGCATTACCGTCAACAGCTTCAGCCGGATGTGCTGGTGATTTGCAATGCGACAGCGCAGCACGAGCAGACGGCAAAAAAAGCAAAAGTGTTGATGAACTGGGTCAAGGAGACGCAGCCTGCTGAAGAATCTGCCCTGCCGGGGCTGGTATGGGCGATTACCCCTCACGACGCCCGCTTTACCACCCGACAGAATCTCGATGAAGCCGTACAGCATCTGCTCGGAAAGCCGGGTTTACGCTGGGGCACGCTTCAGGCGCTGGACAGCCACAGCATGCAGCGCGTCATCGAATGGCTGTCTCAGGCCACGCTGCCCGCCCAGCGACAGAAGCGTCTCAGCACGCTGAAAGGCTTGCTGCGACAGGAGCTCTCATCGCTGATGCAGAGCTATCTGGCACCGCTGGTTGAAGAACCGGGGACAAGACGCGCTCAGGCCGAAAGCATGGTGCGCACGCTGCAAAACAGCGCCGCCCGCCACGGCGAACTGCTTGAAGGCCTCCTGCCGCCGCTGAAAGCCTTTGAAACGCTGCTCGCCGTTCAGCAGCCGCGCGAGGAGCAGGTGAACGGGCTGTTTACGGACACTATTGACCTGTTTGCCGAGAATACCCAGGAAAGCACCGGCCTGTTCCAGACAAAAGACAAAGCGCGTCTGGCGCACAGAGTCTGGATAAATCATCTGCGTCAGTGGAGCCGCAATGAGGCCACAGCCGCGCGCCTTGGGCTGGAGCCTGCGGTGTTACAGCAAATCGCGGATGTGCTGGTGGTCACCAGCTACCGGCTCGATCTGCCTCAACAGCTTCAGCGTATCGTCGAAGCGGATAAAAGCAGCGCGGCACAGCTGCATGCCGTGATGGGCAATTTCATTGGCTGGCTGGGTTACGACCAGACGCCTGTGGCAACACGTCCGGCAAGCCGCATCCGCAAGGGGCAGGCAATCTTCGTCACGCCAGTGGTCAGCAGCACCGAGCCTCGCTTGACGCGCCTGGGAGAACAGCCTGTGCATGCGGCCACCGCGTACGTATACGACTGGCTGGTCGCACTCTATAGCCGCGCGATAGAGAACATTGATTACCAGCATCCGCATGATGTTCAGCCTGACGCTCGCCAGGCACTACGGGCTTTGATAAAGTAGCCGCCCTTGTTGCCGGGTGGCGCTGCGCTTACCCGGCCTACATTTCGCAACGATGATAAATTGCACAATAATCACATCGTCATACACCCGGCTAACGTCTGTGCCAGTGCAGACGGATTCTCCCACGACATCGAGTGCCCCGCCGCAGGGATGATTTTTACCTCAACGCCCTTTTGCTTCAGATTGTCCACATCGTCATCCGGCAGAGACAGCTCGCCGAAAATCAACGTTACCGGGCAAGGAAGTGACAGGAACTGCGATTCCCATTCGGGCTCAACGCCCGCCACCAGGCTCGATGCACCCCGCCAGACGGCATACGGCGCATTACTCTGCAGACACCCCGCCCACGCCGTTTTTTCCGCGCTGAGCATGGCGTCATAGCCCTGCGTCAGAAACTGCTGCTCGGTTTGCGCTGCAATAGACCGGCTGAACATCCCCCCACCCGCATGAAAATTGGGCTCTGACACCATCAGCCCCTTCACGCGCGATGCCAGCAGCCCCGCCGTTTCGATTGCAATGCTGCCGCCCATGCTGTGGCCGTATAACCAGAAAGCATCCAGCTTAAGGTGGTCAATCAGCTCCGCCACAACGTGCGCCTGGTCGGTGGTTTTATAGCTGTAGTGCTCAGGCTTGTCGCTGTAGCCGCTGCCGGGCAAGTCGATGAGGATCGCTCTGCGCGCGCCAAACAGCGGGTCATGAACGACACGGGGATATTCATAGGAAGAGGCGCAGCCCAGCCCGTGAATGAACACCACGGGATCGCCGGTGCCGGGCAGGTCATGCCAGCGCACGGTACAACCGGCCTGCTGCGAGTAAAAACTGTTCATAAGCACTCCTTTTACGATGCACTGTGTATTTATACAGTTACCGTATCTGGAATGCCATATTCATCTTTTAAAAATGGAAGCGTACTTCAGAAAAGCGAGACCAGCAGCGCAACGGGAAAGCTCATTGGCCAAGTTGACCCCACCAGAAAAGCGCTGAGCAGGCGGATACGTTTGCGGTCTTTAGAGAGGAACCAGGTAATTAATGCGCAGATGGAAGCCATGATTGCGTAAAAAACCAACATCTTTTGATACAACGTCATTCTGTATACCAGAGCCGAAAAAATAACCGCACGCAATATGCGTCATATGTTGATACAGATCAAGTTTTTTCGTTACAGAATAACCACTTAAAACTTATGGGTAATAACAATTGAGTATCTTGCATAACACTTCTGGCGGGCGTGGCGAATGCCTGGCCGCGAATACGACCAGGCATGACGGGCTTAGTGTTTGATCATGACATGCCGCACGACCGTATAATCCTCAAGCCCGTAGACCGACATATCTTTGCCGTAGCCGGATAATTTCATGCCGCCGTGCGGCATTTCGCTCACCAGCATAAAATGGGTATTCACCCAGGTGCAGCCGTACTGCAGGCGCGCGCTCAGACGATGGGCGCGGCCCACGTCTTTGGTCCAGACCGATGACGCCAGGCCATACTGCGAATCGTTCGCCCAGGCCAGCACCTGCGCCTCGTCATCAAACTCGGTGACGCTCACCACCGGGCCAAACACCTCGCGCTGAACGATAGCGTCGTCCTGCTTTGCACCCGCCAGCAGGGTTGGCTGGAAGTAGTAGCCCGCCCCCTCTTTTTTGCTCCCACCCGTGACAACGCGGATATGACCGAGCGCTTTCGCCTCATCGACCGCCTGACAGACGCGTGAAAGATGGGCGGCCGAGCTGAGTGGTCCCAGTTCGGTAGAGTCATCCTCCGGCGCACCCATTTTGAGGCTAGCGACCGCTGCGCCCAGCTTTTCCACCAGCGCGGCATAGATGCCCTTCTGGGCATAAATCCGGCAGGCTGCCGTACAGTCCTGCCCGGCATTGTAGAAACCAAACGTCCGCACCCCTTCGACAACCGCATCCAGGTCGGCATCATCAAAGACGATAACCGGCGCTTTACCGCCCAGTTCCATGTGGGTGCGTTTAATGGAGGACGCGGTATGGCCGATGATATGTTCCCCGGTAGCAATCGAACCGGTCAGCGAGACCATACGGACTTTTTCATGCCCGGTAAGCGGGTCACCGACCGTTTTCCCCCGGCCAAACAGGACGTTCAGAACGCCTGCCGGGAAGATATCTTTTGCCAGCTCTCCCAGCTTCAGCGCGGTCAGGGGCGTGATCTCTGAGGGCTTAATCACCACGCAGTTTCCTGCCGCCAGCGCGGGTGCCAGCTTCCAGGCCGCCATCATCAGCGGATAGTTCCAGGGGGCAATAGAGGCAACCACGCCCACCGGATCGCGGCGGATCATCGACGTGTGGCCGTCAAGGTACTCCCCGGCGGCCAGCCCGTTCAGACAGCGGGCGGCCCCGGCAAAGAAACGGAAAACGTCGACCACCGCCGGAATTTCATCTCCCAGAGCACAGTGCAGCGGCTTGCCGCAGTTCAGGGATTCGAGCCGGGCAAAGTCCTCCCCATGCGCTTCAATCGCATCCGCCAGCTTCAGCAGGCACTCGGCACGGGTTTTCGGCGTGGTTTGCCCCCACTCACCAAAAGCACGGTCGGCCGCCTGAACCGCCGCGTCGACCTGAGCCGCTGACGCCTCGGCAATCTCCAGCAGGAGTTCTCCAGTGGCCGGGTTATAGACCGGCTGTTTTTCTCCCTCTCCGGTTACCAGTTTTCCCTCTATCAGCAGTTGTGTTTGCATAGCATTTTCCTGTTGAATTCACTGTTATTTCCCGCTGCCGGCGATATTCTCGCCGTCGCGGGTTAGCCACCAGGCTCCCAGAATGGGGATAGTTGTCACCAGCATCACCAGCAGTGCTACAACGTTGGTGACCGGCACGTCGCGCGGACGACCGAGCTGATTGAGCAACCACAGCGGTAACGTGCGCTCGTGTCCCGCCGTAAACGTTGTGACGATTATCTCGTCAAACGACAGGGCAAACGCCAGCATTCCCCCGGCCAGCAGCGCGGAACCCAGATTGGGCAGCACCACATAGCGGAAGGTTTGCCATCCGTCGGCCCCGAGATCCATCGACGCTTCCACCAGGCTCCAGGAGGTGCGTCTGAACCGGGCAATCACGTTGTTAAACACCACCACCACGCAAAAGGTGGCGTGTCCGACCACGATGGTGAAAAAGCCCGGCTCAAGGTCAATCGTTTTGAATGCCGTCAGCAGCGCCAGACCGGTGATGATCCCCGGCAACGCAATCGGCAACAGCAGCAACAGCGAGATCGCATTCTTGCCAAAAAACTCGCTTCGCCACAGCGCCGCTGCAGCAAGCGTGCCAAGCACAAGGGCAATCGCGGTGGAGAGCGCGGCAATCTGAAGTGACAACGTCACGGATTCAATAATATCGCCGCGCCCCGCCGCCACGCTGAACCACTTCAGCGTCAGCCCCTGCGGCGGAAAGCTGAAGGCCGCGTCTTCGGTATTAAAGGCATAGGTCGCGATAATCAGCAGCGGGAAGTGCAGGAAGATGACGCCTCCCCACGCTGCCACTTTCAGGAACAGCGGTGCGCGTTCAGAGTGCATCGAATGCTCCCAGACGTTTCACGAACGCCAGATAGAGTGAAATCAGCACGATGGGCACCAGCGTGAACGCGGCGGCCATGGGCATATTGCCAATGGCACCCTGCTGCGAGTAGACCATGTTACCAATGAAGTAGCCCGGCGGCCCCACCAGCTGTGGAACGATGAAATCCCCCAGCGTCAGGGAAAAGGTGAATATTGAGCCCGCGGCAATACCCGGGATCGCCAGCGGCAGAACGACGTAGCGAAAGGTCTGGCGAGGGCGCGCGCCGAGGTCGGCTGAGGCCTGCAGTAGCGAGGCAGGCAGGCGTTCCAGCGCCGCCTGGACGGGCAGGATCATAAACGGCAGCCAGATATAGACGAAGACCAGAAACCGCCCCAGCCCGGAGGTGGACAAGGTGTTGCCGCCAATCGCCGGGAGCGTAAGGAATGAGGTCAGGATCGGCTCCAGCCCCATATGGTTGAGAAACCACTGCGCCACCCCATCCTTCGCCAGCAGCAGCGTCCAGGCGTAGGCTTTGACGATGTAGCTCGCCCACATCGGCAGCATCACGGCGATATAGAAAAACGCTTTCAACTTGCCGCTGGTGTATCGCGCCATGTACCAGGCCATCGGGAAGGCCAGGATGGCGCTGGCAATCGTCACCGCAATCGCCATGGTTAACGTGCGCAGGATGATGTCGTAGTTTGCCGGGTTGAAAAGCGCCTGAATGTTCGCCAGCGTCAGATCCGGCGTGACGGCCATGGTGAAATCGTCAAAGGTGTAAAAACCTTGCCACAGCAGGGTCAGAAGCGATCCTAAATAGACGATGCCAAACCACATGAGCGGCGCGAGCAGAAGCAGGAACAGGCCGAGCGACGGTTTACGCCAGAACAGCGCCGTCATGCGGCTTAAGCGGCCGTGCGAGGCGGGAGGATGCGCAACGCTCATAGCCATTTCACCTCTCCTCGTGCAGGCGAATCATCGCCTCGCGTGACCACGACGCCATCACCGCCTGCCCCGGCGCAATGCCGCTCAGCGACGAGGTTTCACTGAGATTGGCCTGGCTCACCAGCAGTTTGGCGCCATCGGCGAGTTTCAGCTCCAGCCGCGTGGCCGCCCCCTGATACTGAACGGCCTGCACGATGCCCTGAACCTGAACGTCTCCGCCCTCATTTAGGCGAATGTGTTCCGGGCGCAGGGAATAGCTGCCTTCCATGCCGCATATTTTCTGCGCAAGGCCTGCATCAAAGACGTTGGACGTGCCGACAAAACCGGCGACAAACGGCGTGCGCGGACGCATGTAGAGATCGCGCGGGGTATCCACCTGCTCGATGCGCCCGTTATTAAACACCGCCACCCGGTCTGACATGGAAAGGGCCTCGCCCTGATCGTGGGTGACAAAAATAAAGGTGATGCCGAGTTCCTGCTGAAGCTTCTTCAGCTCGAACTGCATCTGTTCACGCAGTTTGAGATCGAGCGCACCTAAGGGTTCATCCAGCAGCAGGACGCGCGGCTCATTGACCAGCGCCCGGGCGATGGCGACACGCTGCCGCTGGCCGCCGGAAAGTTGTGAAGGTTTGCGGGCAACGGCAAAGCTCAGGTCCACTTTTTCCAGGGCATCAAGGGCCTGCGCATGGCGTTTTTTCTTGTCGATGCCTTTGACCATCAGCCCGTAGGCAACATTGTCCAGAATCGACATATGCGGGAACAGCGCGTAGTCCTGAAAGACGGTGTTCACATCCCGCTCCCAGGGAGGCAGTTCGCTCGCCTCTTTGCCGAAGATAGAAATCGTGCCGCCTGACAGCTGCTCAAAGCCGGCAATCAGACGCAGGCAGGTGGTTTTGCCGGAGCCCGAAGGCCCCAGCATGGAGAAAAACTCTCCATCACGAATAGCAATGGTGACCCCATCCACCGCCCGTACGTCGCCGTACAGACGGGAAACGTTGTTAAACTCTACCGCGTACGTCATGTTCTGCTCCCGGGCAATTAACGACCGCCCATGATGGCGATGTAATCCTGCGTCCAGCGGCTGTAAGGGACAAATTTGCCGCCTTCGGCGATGGGGGTTTTCCAGAACATGATTTTGTCGAACTCGTTATAACCGTTTGTTTCGCAGCCTTTATCACCCAGCAGCGTGCTGGCCTTACACCCTTCTGCAACCACGGGCAGGGAGCCAAACCACGCCGCCAGATCGCCCTGCACTTTCGGCGTCAGCGACCAGTTCATCCATTTGTAGGCGCACATCGGGTGTTTTGCCTGTGCGTGCAGCATGGTGGTATCCGCCCAGCCGGTCACCCCCTCTTTCGGGAAGACGGTAGCAACGGGCTGGTTCTCAGCCTTCAGGGCATTCGCCTGATACGGCCAGGCGCTGGAGGCCACGACGCCTTCATTTTTGAAGTCGCTCATCTGGACGGTGGTGTCATGCCAGTAGCGGTGGATCAGCGCATGCTGGTCGCGCAGCACTTTCAGCACGGCGGCATACTGTTTTTCGGTGAGCTGGTACGGGTCTTTGATACCCAGCTGCGGCTGAGTGGCTTTGACGAACAGCGCGGCATCGGCGATATAAATCGGGCCGTCATACGCCTGCACGCGTCCCTGATTGGTTTTACCGTCCGGCAGATCCTGTTTGGTAAAGACCACGCTCCAGCTGTCCGGCGGCGTCGGGAAGGTTTTGGTGTTGTACATCAGCAGGTTTGGCCCCCACTGATACGGCGTGCCGTAGACTTTCCCGCCGACGTTAAACCATTCCCCTTTCACAATCCGCGCGTCGAGGGTTTTCCAGTTGGGGATGAGGTCGGGGTTAATGGGCTGAACGCGTTTACCCATTATCAGGCGCAGGGAGGCGTCACCCGAGGCGGTAACCAGGTCATAGCCCCCTTTCGCCATCAGGCTGACCATTTCATCCGACGTGGCCGCCGTTTTGACGTTGACCGCACACCCGGTCTCTTTTTCAAACTGGGTGACCCAGTCATAATTTTTATCCGTCTGTCCGCGTTCGATGTATCCCGGCCAGGCGATAATATCCAGCCGGCCTTCCCCGTCGCCGATGGCCTTTGGTGGTTCTGCGGCTTGCGCTGTCATGATAGTCATGCCGAGCGCGCACAGGCTGCTGCGGGCAAAATGTTTGCTCATAAGAGTTACTCCTGTCGCAATGAAATTTAGCGGCAGCCGTGCCGTAAAAATATCTCCCTTATTAAACGTAGACCGCGCAAATGCGCCGCACCGTACGGCTTCAGGAAATTTCATCAAGGTGTGACCGAGGGCGCATTCCCCGTTAACTGGATTATAGACAAGGAGTTAGCCGCGAGAGACGGTATGCAGATTTCCTATGACAGGGCACCGCGAAATATTCGCAGCGCCGTCATCAGGATAAGAATTGATTATTTAAATAACGTAGAAAAGTTTATTCCAGCATCGTGCTAATTAATTTACCTAACTGAATGACCGCCTGCTCTTCCCGCTCTCCCCAGGCCCAGGAGGTATTAAACCGGAAGAACGGTGTCCACGCGTCGGAGGTGGAAAACATCTTTCCGGGCGCAATGCTGATGTGGTGCGTTAAGGCTTTTTCGCTGAGCAGACCCGCATCCAGCTGCGCCGGAAGCTCCAGCCATAAAAAGTAGCCGCTGTCGTTATGGTGGATTTTGACGCCGGCAGGCATATGGCGCAAAAGGGACTGCCAGGCCTGCTGTTTTCGCTCGGCGAGGGTACGCCGCAGGCGGCGCAGATGGGCGTCGTAGCGTTTCGTCGCCAGATAATCCACCAGCGCCAGCTGCACGGGTGAGCTGGTTGAGAGCGTGCTCATCAGCTGCAGCTGCTGAATGCGTCTCGCGTGTTTTCCTGCCGCAACCCAGCCGATGCGAAAACCGGCCACCAGGCATTTTGAAAAGGACGAGCAGTGCAGCGTCATGTCCTGGCGATCCCATGCTTTCGCCGGGAGCGGCTTTTCGCGGCCAAAATAGAGCTCGCTGTAGACATCGTCTTCAATCAGGGGGACGTTGTGCTGCGTTAACAGCGCGACAAGCTGCGCTTTTTTCTCCGCGCTCAGCGTGAAGCCAAGCGGGTTCTGACTGTTGGTCATGATCCAGCAGGCTTTAACCGGGTACTCCTTCAGCGCCTGTTCAAGGGCATTGAGGTCAATCCCGTCGCGGACATCCGTCGCAATCGACAACGCTTTGAGCTTCAGGCGTTCCAGCGCCTGCAGCGCGCCGTAGAAACATGGGTTTTCGACTATCACCCAGTCGCCCGGCTCGGTTACCGCCTGCAGGCTGAGATTGAGCGCTTCAAGCGCGCCTGCGGTGATCACAATCTCTTCCGGGGAGATGTTCATCCCCTGCTGCGCGTAGCGACGGGCAATGGCGTGGCGGAGATCGACGTTACCCGGCGGCAGGTTCTCAATCACGCTCATCGCCGTCGCGGTTTTGCTGACGTTCGCCAGCGAGCGGTTGAGCTGCTGCAGCGGGAAAAGTCGGGGATCGGGAAACGCGGAGGCAAAAGGAACAACGGACGGGTCGCGGCTGGCCTGTAAGACGTCGAAGATGTAGGTATTAATATCCACCACTTCGTCACGCATCACCTGGGCAGGTGGAGCAGGCTGATGTGCGGTCGGGCGCGAGGCAACGTAATAGCCCGACTGCGGTCTGGCGACAATGCGCCCCTGACTTTCCAGCATCTGATACGCGTGGCCAACGGTCATAAAACTCATGCCGCTGCTCGCCACCTGCTCTCGCAGCGAAGGCAGCTTATCGCCCGGCAGCCATACGCCAAGCTCAATCTGCGAGATAATTTGTTGCGCCAGACGCTGGTATTTTTTCATCAAATTCTCCTTGTGACCGACAGTGTATATCAGCAGGAGAAAAAGAGAAGATTTAGCTAACTGTTATGGTTCGGGAAACGAATTACTTACGGTACTCGGTAACGTGGCTTTGCGCCTGACGCGCGGCGGCCAGGTGATCGAGCGTGATCATCGACGATTTGCAAAAGATGCATTTCGCCCCGAGAGGGTTTTTCTCAGACATATCAAAGACTGAGGTACGGTACTGCGAGCCATGACAGCACGGGCAGCGGAAATGAATATAAGAAGTCATAGGATTCTCCTGTGAACGTAAAAACGTAAATTACTAATGGGCCGATTGGGCAATAATGGTTTTAAACAAAACGAATCGGAAAGTAGATAAAGACCCAAGAGAGGCTGCGGAGAGGCACAACGTGATGAGAACTGCTTTATAAAACTACGTCAGATATTTATTTGGACTCAAAACCAGAGGGTCATTAACGCACGACGCAGACGACAAGGCAAGCAGTTTTATGCGTAAAATTCATAAAAAGACGGTTTTTATTCCTCACACGAGGTATATCAGATGGCTAAAGCATGAGTTTTAAGCCAACTGTTATGGTTAAAAATCACTTTTCTGCGTCTGATAGTCCGAACGTTGCCCCTATACCATAACAGCACACCGTTTGACATTGAGGCTGTGCATGTTTGGTTTAGATGCTTTTCACCTTGCACGGATACAGTTTGCCTTTACCGTATCCTTTCACATTATTTTCCCGGCCATCACCATTGGTCTCGCAAGCTACCTCGCCGTACTCGAAGGGCTGTGGCTTAAAACCAAAAATCCGGTCTGGCGCTCGCTGTACCATTTCTGGTCGAAGATTTTTGCCGTCAACTTTGGCATGGGCGTGGTCTCCGGGCTGGTGATGGCCTACCAGTTCGGCACCAACTGGAGCGGATTTTCACAGTTTGCGGGCAGCATTACCGGCCCGCTGCTGACGTATGAAGTGCTGACCGCCTTCTTCCTCGAAGCCGGGTTCCTCGGCGTGATGCTGTTCGGCTGGAACAAAGTCGGGCCGGGTCTGCACTTCTTCTCCACCTGTATGGTGGCGCTGGGCACCATTATCTCCACCTTCTGGATCCTCTCATCGAACAGCTGGATGCAGACCCCGCAGGGCTATGAGATCGTCAACGGTCAGGTCGTGCCGGTGGACTGGTTCGCCGTGGTGTTTAACCCCTCCTTCCCTTACCGCCTGCTGCATATGTCGATAGCCGCATTCCTGAGCAGCGCCCTGTTTGTGGGCGCATCCGCGGCATGGCATCTACTGCGCGGGAATAATACCCCTGCGATACGGGCAATGTTTTCGATGGCGCTGTGGATGACGCTGATTGTCGCCCCCATCCAGGCCATGGTTGGCGATATGCACGGGTTGAACACCTTAAAGCACCAGCCCGCCAAGATTGCCGCCATTGAAGGCCACTGGGAAAATCCGCCGGGTGAGCCTACCCCGCTGCTGCTGTTTGGCTGGCCGGATATGAAACAGGAGCGTACCCGCTTTGGGCTGGAGATCCCGGCGCTGGGGAGTCTTATCCTGACGCACAGTCTGGATAAACAGGTTCCGGCCCTCAAAGAGTTCCCGAAGGAAGACCGTCCGAATTCCACCATCGTCTTCTGGTCATTCCGCATTATGGCGGGCCTGGGCATGCTGATGCTGCTGCTCGGGGTGATGGCACTCTGGCTGCGCTACAAAAAACGCGTGTATTCGTCGCGCCCATTCCTGTGGTTTGCGCTGCTGATGGGGCCAACCGGGCTGATTGCCATCCTGGCCGGGTGGATCACCACCGAAGTGGGCCGCCAGCCGTGGGTGGTCTACGGACTCCAGCGAACAAAGGATGCGGTGTCTGCCCACGGTGACCTGCATATGAGCGTGAGCCTGCTGGCCTTCTTCGTCGTCTATACCTCGGTATTCGGCGTGGGCTACAGCTATATGGTGCGCCTCATCCGAAAAGGCCCGCAGCCGCATGAAACTTTCGCTACCGAGTCCGACGGACGTCCGGCGCGCCCGCTTTCTGCCGTCACAACTGAACATAAGGAGCAACCATAATGGGTATCGACCTTTCCATTATCTGGTTTGTGATCATCGTCTTCGCCACGCTGATGTATATCGTGATGGACGGTTTTGATCTGGGGATTGGCATTCTGTTCCCGGCCACGCAGAACGCCGACGATCGCGACGTAATGGTCAACAGCGTCGCGCCGGTCTGGGACGGAAATGAAACCTGGCTGGTGCTTGGCGGTGCCGCCCTGTTCGGCGCATTCCCGCTGGCCTATGCGGTGATCGTTGATGCCCTCACCATTCCGCTAACATTAATGCTGATCGGACTTATTTTCCGCGGGGTGGCATTTGAGTTTCGCTTTAAAGCCACGCCGGCCCACCGCCCCTTCTGGGATAAGGCGTTTATTGGCGGTTCCATTCTGGCAACGTTCACCCAGGGCGTGACGGTAGGCGCCGTCATTAACGGCTTTACCGTCACCGGCCGGGCCTATACCGGCGGCCCCTTTGACTGGTTTACCGCGTTTAACCTGTTTTGCGGCGTAGGGCTGGTGGTGGCTTATGCGCTGTTAGGCTCTACCTGGCTGGTGATGAAAAGCGAAAACGCGCTGCAGCAGCGGATGCGTGAGGTGTCGAAAACGCTGTTAATCGTCCTTCTGGCGTTTATTGCGGCGATCAGCCTCTGGACGCCGCTGGCGCAACCGGCCATCGCTGCGCGCTGGTTCACGCTACCGAATCTGTTTTATCTGCTGCCGGTCCCTGCTCTGGTGGTGATTTTTAGCCTGTACCAGTGGCGCTGCCTGAATAATCCCGCCAGCCATAGCCGTCCGTTTATTCTGACGCTGGGGCTGATATTCCTCGGCTTTAGCGGGCTTGGGATCAGCATCTGGCCGCATATTATTCCACCGTCGATCACCCTGTGGCAGGCCGCCGCCCCGACGCAAAGCCAGGGCTTTATGCTGGTGGGCGCGCTGTTGATCATTCCCGTTATTCTGGTCTACACCTTCTGGAGCTACTACGTGTTTCGCGGCAAAGTTCAGCATGGGGAGGGTTATCACTGATGCAACAACCGGTCTGGAAAAGATTACTGTGGCTGGCCATTATCTGGGGCGGCAGCGTACTGGCGCTGGCTGCTGTCAGTATGCTCTTCCGTATGCTGATGACGGCGGCAGGATTTAAATCGCATTAACGTCATTCCGGGCAACCGCTGCGTTGCCCGGTACTTCTCCCCGCACTTTCAGATAAACCCCATTAACGCACGGCAGAGTATCGTTACACTGGAAAAAGATTCACGGTTTTTATAGTTTGAGAAGAAAAATGAAAAAGCTCATTGCGTTAAGCGTTATTAGTCTTGTCCTTACCGGGTGCGTTAATCCGGGCAAAGCCTCCGTACAGCCGGAGCAACTTAAAAACCATCGCTTTGTGCTGGAAAACGTCAACGGTAAGACCGTGAAGAACGCGACAACGCAACCTGAGATCGGTTTTAGCGCGCTGCCAGATATGAGTCTGGTGAATAACATCAGCGTTTCTGGCCAGATGTGTAACCGCTTCAACGGACAGGGAAAATTGTCCGAAGGCGAGCTGAAGGTTAAAACGCTGGCCATGACCCGCAAGCTCTGTACTGAGCCGCAGCTGAATGAGCTGGATCAGACCATCGGCGACATGCTGCGCAAAGGGGCGCAGGTCGACCTGACTGAGGACCAGTTAACGCTGGCAACAGCCGATAAAACGCTGATGTTTAAGCGTGTAGAATAATCAGTAGTTACCGCAGCTTCCAACGGCAAGCGACTGTTCGCTACAGCGTTTGCCGTTTGGCAAGGCGCACATCCCAATAGCAGAACCATCAAGCTGGCGGGCGACAGACAGCGAACCGCCAATCATCGCGCAGTTGGCCTGACCTGAACTGGACATTGCCGCTTTCATTCCCGGCGCCACGTGGGCTGCCGTTGCCTGCTGGACTGGCTCACTGCTACATGCCGACAACAATAACGCGGCACACCCTACCCAAAATGCTGAGCGCATGCTCTCTCCCCCATGAATAATGCGAAACCTATGCATAATAGGCATCACATCCCGTGTCGTCGAGAGCGGAAGTGCGTATTTATGCGCTTCGGAAACAATTTCTCGCAATTTTTTCGCCAAAAGTTTGATCTACTCATTGATGGCAAGAATACCAAGGACACAAAAGCGAAAATCGTAAAATCCCTCGTTTGCTAGAATACACAGATAATATTCAGGGTTTGTTGCCGTAATACAGACCCCTATTTTTTGCGCAATGTAAGGGTGTTGTCCTATGCAAACTATTGACGGTAATGGTGCAGTTGCCTCAGTCGCGTTTCGCACCAGTGAAGTTATCGCCATCTACCCGATTACGCCAAGTTCTACCATGGCCGAGCAGGCGGATGCCTGGGCGGGTAACGGGTTAAAAAACGTCTGGGGCGATGTCCCGAGAGTGGTTGAAATGCAGTCTGAAGCCGGTGCGATTGCCACGGTACACGGTGCGCTTCAGACCGGTGCGCTTTCCACGTCGTTTACCTCCTCACAGGGATTGCTGTTAATGATCCCTACGCTTTACAAACTCGCCGGCCAGCTGACGCCCTTCGTACTGCATGTTGCCGCGCGTACCGTTGCCACCCACGCGCTCTCTATCTTTGGCGATCACTCTGACGTGATGGCCGTGCGCCAGACCGGCTGCGCGATGCTGTGCGCCAGCAGCGTTCAGGAAGCCCAGGACTTTGCCTTAATTTCGCATATCGCCACGCTTAAAAGCCGCGTGCCGTTTATTCACTTCTTTGATGGTTTCCGCACCTCTCACGAAATCAACAAAATCGTCCCGCTGGCCGACGATACTATCCTGAATCTGCTGCCGCAGGCGGAAATCGACGCGCATCGCGCCCGGGCTCTTAATCCTGAACACCCGGTTATTCGCGGGACATCGGCGAACCCGGATACCTATTTCCAGTCCCGCGAGGCCACGAACCCCTGGTACAACGCGGTTTACGATCATGTTGAACAGGCAATGAATGACTTTGCCGCCGCAACCGGCCGAGAGTACAAACCGTTTGAGTACTACGGCCATCCGCAGGCGGAACGGGTAATTGTGCTGATGGGGTCAGCCATTGGAACCTGTGAAGAGGTGGTTGACGAGCTGCTGACGCGCGGTGAAAAAGTTGGCGTGCTTAAGGTGCGTCTCTACCGTCCGTTCTCGGCCAAACATTTGCTTTCGGCTCTGCCTGAAAGCGCGCGCGCTGTGGCGGTGCTCGACCGTACCAAAGAGCCGGGCGCGCAGGCGGAACCCCTCTATCTGGATGTGATGACCGCCCTGGCAGAAGCCTTTAATCAGGGCGAACGTGAAACGCTGCCGCGCGTGATTGGCGGTCGCTATGGCTTGTCCTCCAAGGAGTTTGGGCCGGACTGCGTGCTGGCGGTATTCAACGAGTTAAGCGAAGCGAAACCCAAACCGCGCTTTACCGTCGGCATTTATGATGATGTGACGAATCTTTCCCTGTCGTTGCCGGAAAACACCCTGCCCTCGACCGCCAAACTTGAGGCACTGTTCTACGGTCTGGGCAGCGACGGCAGCGTCTCCGCGACCAAAAACAACATCAAAATCATCGGTAACTCCACGCCGTGGTACGCCCAGGGGTACTTCGTCTACGACTCCAAAAAAGCAGGCGGCCTGACCGTTTCCCACCTGCGCGTGAGCGAGCAGCCCATCCGCTCCGCGTATCTTATCTCTCAGGCCGATTTTGTTGGCTGCCACCAGCTGCAGTTTATCGATAAATACCAGATGGCCGAGCGCCTGAAGCCCGGCGGCATTTTCCTCCTCAATACGCCGTACAGCGCGGACGAAGTCTGGGCGCGGCTGCCGCAGGAAGTTCAGGCGGTGCTGAACCAGAAAAAAGCCCGTTTCTACGTGGTCAACGCCGCGAAAATTGCCCGCGAATGTGGCCTGGCTGCGCGTATTAATACCGTTATGCAGATGGCCTTCTTCCATCTGACCAATATTCTGCCGGGCGACAGCGCGCTGGTGGAGCTGCAGGGTGCGATTGCTAAAAGCTACAGCAGCAAAGGCCAGGAGCTGGTCGAGCGAAACTGGCAGGCGCTGGCGCTGGCACGCGAATCGCTGTTTGAGGTACCGCTGCAGCCGGTGAATGCCGCAAGCCCGAACCGCCCTCCGGTGGTGTCCGATGCGGCGCCTGATTTCGTTAAGACCGTGACGGCGGCGATGCTGGCCGGTCTGGGTGATGCCCTGCCCGTCTCTGCGCTACCGCCGGATGGCACCTGGCCGATGGGCACCACGCGCTGGGAAAAACGCAACATTGCCGAAGCGATCCCCATCTGGAAAGAAGAGCTGTGTACCCAGTGCAACCACTGCGTTGCGGCCTGCCCGCACTCTGCCATTCGAGCCAAGGTGGTATCACCGGAAGAGATGGAAGCCGCGCCGGCCAGCCTGCATTCGCTGGATGTGAAATCTCGCGATATGCGCGGACAGAAATACGTTCTGCAGGTCGCGCCGGAAGATTGCACCGGCTGTAACCTGTGCGTCGAGGTCTGTCCGGCGAAAGACAGGCAGGATCCGGAGATCAAAGCCATCAATATGATGTCGCGTCTGGAGCACGTTGAAGAGGAGAAGGTCAACTATGACTTCTTCCTGAATCTTCCGGAAATCGATCGCAGCAAACTGGAACGTATTGATATTCGTACCTCACAGCTGATTACGCCGCTGTTTGAGTACTCTGGCGCCTGCTCCGGCTGCGGTGAGACGCCGTATATCAAGCTGCTTACCCAGCTGTACGGTGACCGGATGCTGATTGCCAACGCAACCGGCTGTTCATCCATCTACGGGGGCAATTTGCCTTCTACGCCGTACACCACCGACGCGAATGGGCGCGGTCCGGCGTGGGCAAACTCGCTATTCGAGGACAACGCCGAATTCGGCCTGGGCTTCCGCCTGACCGTCGACCAGCACCGCGCGCGCGTGATGCGCCTGCTGGAGCAGTTTGCCGGGCAGATCCCCGCTGAGCTCAATGACGCGCTTCATGCGGACGCGACGCCAGAAGAACGCCGTGAGCAGGTTGCTGAGCTGCGCCGCGCGCTGCAGGGCGTGGCGGGAGCTGAACAGTTGCTGACCGACGCTGACGCCCTGGTCGAAAAATCAATCTGGCTCATTGGCGGCGACGGCTGGGCTTACGATATCGGCTTTGGCGGGCTGGATCACGTGTTGAGCCTGACCGAAAACGTCAACATCCTGGTTCTGGATACGCAGTGTTATTCCAATACCGGCGGCCAGGCGTCGAAAGCCACGCCGTTAGGCGCGGTAACGAAATTCGGCGAACACGGTAAACGCAAGGCGCGCAAAGATCTCGGCGTGAGCATGATGATGTACGGTCACGTTTACGTCGCGCAAATCTCGCTGGGAGCCCAGCTTAACCAGACGGTGAAAGCGATTCAGGAAGCGGAAGCGTATCCTGGCCCGTCGCTGATCATTGCCTACAGCCCTTGCGAAGAGCATGGCTACGATCTGGCCCTCAGCCACGACCAGATGCGCCAGCTGACCGCGACCGGCTTCTGGCCGCTGTACCGGTTCGACCCGCGTCGTGCTAACGAGGGTAAATTACCGCTTGCGCTGGATTCGCGTCCGCCTTCGGATGCCCTGGCCGAGACGTTAATGCAGGAACAGCGATTCCGTCGCCTTAACGCCCAGCAGCCGGAAGTGGCTGAACAGCTCTGGAAAGATGCCGCTGCTGATCTGCAAAAACGCTATGACTTCCTGGCGCAGATGGCGGGTAAAGCCGAAAAACCGACCAGCGACTAGTTCCCCTGCCCGGCTTGTCCGGGCATTTTTTTGCCATAAAAAAAGCCCGGCGTATTAGCACCGGGCGAATCCAGATAATCATTGAATATCTATTTAGTTTCCTTAATAGCATTCACGTTAATTATGGATGAATCATCTTACAGGCATATAACGCCGGTTAGATTACCTTAGTTAACCCCTGATTAATAATTTCAATTTAATATAGTTACTTTCAAATCATTCATCAAACCAATGACCATTTCCGCTGATTTATTCGGTTTAGATTTTACTTAGTTCGTAACAATTATATTTTATTACTCTTACACGAGAGTAATTTAGCATGAGACAACTTTCTCATTCTGAAAGTTCAACAGGTAATTAAATAAAAACAACTGCAAAGGAATATCACAATGCAAAGAAAAGTACTGGCTCTGATGATTCCGGCTCTGTTAATGGCTGGTTCTGCACATGCAGCAGAAATTTATAATAAAGACGGTAACAAATTAGATCTGTACGGAAAAGTAGATGGTCTGCACTACTTTTCAGATAATAAAGGCGCTGACGGGGATCAAACCTATATGCGTCTGGGTTTCAAGGGTGAAACGCAGATCAACAACACGATGACCGGCTATGCGCAGTGGGAATACAACATTCAGGCTAATAACACGGAAGGGTCTGATAATCAGTCCTGGACGCGTCTGGCCTTCGCCGGTGTAAAAGTGGGTGACTACGGCTCCTTCGATTACGGTCGTAACTACGGTGTCCTGTACGACGTGGAAGGCTGGACCGATATGCTGCCTGAGTTCGGTGGCGACTCCTACACCAAAGCCGACAACTTCATGACCGGCCGCGCAAACGGCGTGGCAACCTACCGTAACACCGACTTCTACGGTCTGGTGCAGGGCCTGAACTTTGCGCTGCAGTACCAGGGCAAAAATGAAGACGCCAGCAACAACCAGGAAGGCACCAACAACGGTCGCGACACACGTCACGAGAACGGTGACGGCTTTGGTATCTCCACAACCTATGACTTCGGCATGGGGATTACTGCGGGTGCCGCGTATACCTCTTCTGACCGCACCAACGAGCAGGTCATGAATACCACTGCGGGTGGAGACAAAGCGGATGCCTGGACGGCGGGCCTGAAGTATGACGCCAATAACATCTATCTGGCGGCAATGTATTCTGAAACCCGCAATATGACACCGTATGGTGATAATACCGACGCCGTGGCGAACAAAACCCAGAACTTCGAAGTGACCGCGCAGTACCAGTTCGACTTTGGCCTGCGTCCGTCCCTTTCCTACCTGCAGTCGAAAGGTAAGGACCTGGGCAACGGTCAGGGCGACCAGGATCTGGTTAAATACGCTGACGTAGGCGCGACCTACTACTTCAATAAAAACATGTCCACCTACGTTGATTATAAAATCAACCTGCTGGATGAAGATGACAGCTTCTACAAAAACAACGGCATTGGCACGGATGATGTCGTCGCATTAGGTCTGGTTTACCAGTTCTGATTGTCAGAGCCCGCATAATTATGCGGGCTCGCTTGTTTTTTGAAGTTCGTCACAAAAGGCAGTTTAAGAAAGGGGTTGGTTGAGGGAAAGTTGAAAGTAAGCTGGTTAAACTGCGGTGATAGCCCTTTCGTCACTAAGGATAACAGCGTTGTTTGGTCGTGTATCCCTTGCCTTACTTACCCTTTTAGCATTGCTGTGGATGGCGTTAATTTTTGATTTTGGTGATATTGTCGGGCATCTCGGCACGCTGCTAAACCATCTGGATGGCAGTTAACTATTCCCTGGAAATAAAAAGCCACCAGCAGTGCCGGTGGCGGGTAAACGCGTATGTCGCGTTATTTTTTCACAGGTTGAGGCTTTTTATCACCTGATTCAGGGGCCTCACGCGGATCGTCTTTTTCAACACAGAGCATAGTTTCTCCTGTTTCAGTTACCCACTGCCTACTATAGCCGGAGGAGTAAAAGCGTGGCCAGGCGGCAATCATGCCTGCTTTTCCCCTTTCTCGCGAAAAGAGAGATAACCAAATACCCCACTTCCCCCATCCATAGGATGGTTAACGCCGTCCATCACCTTCACCTCTGGAAAATCAAAAGGTGAAACGTTTTCAAAACAGGCGACATTAACGCCATATTCGTTTGGGTTAGAACGCCGCTGATGGAACGTGTAAATCCCGCACACCGAGCAGAAGAAATGCCGTGCCGTTCCCGTGTTAAAGCGGTACTCGGTGAGCTTATCTTCACCTTTGGTCACCTTAATCCCTGACAACGGCGCAGAGACAACGACCGCGCCCCGCATACGACAAAAGGAACAGCTGCAGCGCCGTGCGGTATTGAGTCCATCAGTGAGCTCAACGGTGAACGCCACCGCGCCGCAATGGCACTTCGCATTTCGTTTTTCAGCCATGGGCTATACCCCTTTTCTCACCAACTCGGCAGCCTTAACGAAAACCTCATCTTCTACGCCATCGCCTTTTTGCCTGCCGAGCCTGACCAGTTCATCGACAATGCTGTTGCGATGGATCGGTTTCTGCGCTGAAACTAGCCCAATAACGGCGGCCCCAATCGCCAGCCCCACTAATCCGGTTTGTTCATCTTTGTTCATCATGCTTACGCTCCTGGTCCAACCAACAAGCTTAGCAGGAATACGGTAAAACGGAATGACGGACAAGTTCAGACAGGTATGACTTCTAAAATCGACAGATAGGAACCGGTATCTATTATTTTGTTCAGCTTCAAACTGGTCTGTTCAAACAAGACCTGATACTCAGGCTCTGTTCTTGCCCGCCCGCCATCAAAGCTTGTTAACAGAAGAAGGTCAATTTCAAATCGTCCCTGCTGATTATTTTCTTTTTTAATAAGCGGTTCAAAAATTAATAATCGGGAGTTATCTTTCATAGCCGTTCTGCAGCATTGAAGGATCTGAATGGCCTTCTCATCAGGCCAGTCCATCAAAATGTATTTAAGCAGGTAAATGTCCGCTACAGGACAGGCTTCAAAAAAGCTGCCCTCAATGGTCTCCCATCGACGATTATCCTTTAACAGGTGCAGTCGATTTCGCTCAAGCACGTCTTTTTGATCGAAAAGGATCCCCGTTAAGGTCGGATTTCGACGTAAAACGGTCAGCAATAAGTTACCCAACCCACCGGCGATATCGGCAACGACAGCGTTTTGAGGGAACGAATAGCTATCTGCAATGACCTCATTCTCTACGGATGACATAGAGGCCATACCGGCATGAAAAATGTTGCTTCCCGTCACCGTGTCATCATGCTGCCAGTAATCGTAAAAAGGCTTTCCAAACAATGAATTAAAAACAGGTTTGCCTTGCAATATTTCATCCATTCTAGCCGCTGGCTGCCAGAATGTTTGGTCTGTCAACATGAGAACTGCCGCCCGTAAGGAAAATTCATGATCGGAACGCAGGAATTGAGCTGAATGGCTAAGACCGTATTCCGTTTCGGATAATTCGTTGAACACCCCACGCGAAGACAATAAGCGCATGATTCGATGAAGATAGTCGCCATCGACATTAAGCTCCTTCGCCAGCTGCTTAACGGATTTCTTTCCTTCAACCAGAAGATCTGCAACGCCTAATACCGCGACAGCCCGAAGTGCTGCCTGCCAGACAAAACCCATGCTTTGCTCTAACAAACACATTCCTTCTTTACGGCTTAGCAAATCCAGACTATTACGTTGTGACATTTTCTGCTCCTTACCAGTAAAGATGCGCTGAACAACTTAAATTCGCTAGCAAGCGTAAGTCTGGTAGTGAGCTTTATCCATAATTTCAGAAAGGATTATTTATGCGGTTTCGTACCGTTTAGCATACAATCTCTTTAAATATGTAAAAAAACAGGGCCACTTACTCTTTATTTTGATTAGTAACATAGTGACACTATTATTGTGTAAATAATTGCTTTGATGAGAAAAATGCCTGCCATGAGACATGACATTTCATATTTAAAATCTCGGCGTCAGTCCAAACTTTGGCGTTTTGATGTTTGCAGCCCAAATCTTGATATCGTTTTGCAGGAGGATCGTGAAGTCAGATTTTAAATGCGTCACCATGCCATTGACGCTGTCCGCATCAACCACGGAAAAATGTTCAATTCTGCTCAGTCCTACCTGAACGCAATAATATTTGGCGGGCAGTACTTTACCATTCACATTTAGCGGCAGGTTTTTCTCACCGCAACGGCCTTCAGTAATATAGGACACCAGTAAATTAGCGGATTTTCTTCCTGGCTGGGAGACACTCACCATGACCGGGAAACCTTCCGAGGTCTGCGTCATATCATAAAGGACCGCATTTTTTATATACCAGGTATTATATTCCCGCTCCTGAAAAGCAGACCAGGAAGGCGCAGAAAAGAGCACCAGCACTGCCAGAATAAGAGATTCTATTTTCATGGGATGTTGTCGTCCGTGTTGTTGCACGTATTATTCAGATTGTGCAAAAAACAGCAACCACTTAAGAATAGTCCTACTACTATTGACAGTGACGGAGGAGTAAATTAAAGATATGCCTTACCGTCAGCAGTCCCTGCCAACGCTCATAAAAGAGAATAAGAAGAAAAATGATAAACGGCCGCCATCATGGCGATGCTGACGACGACGCTGATGAAAAAGTAGCTTTTGAAGGGCTGCTTTTGGGTTTTATGGCGAAAGAGTTGTTGGCCGACAATGGCGCCAGGCCAGCCACCTGTCACGCCAAATACCAGCAATGTCGCTTCCGGAACCCTGCGCATCCCCTTCCGCGCCGCCATTTTATCGGCGCCATACATGAACAACGTCATCACGTTGATCGCCAGAAACCACATGACCAGAGAATGGGTAGCAAGAAGGCTGCCGATCGCAGCGATAATCAGGAGTAAATAACAAAAGCGATTAAGGGTCATAGCACGAGCCACGGGGTGTTTAGCAGTTTTGGATGACGCATTATACGTTAACTGACGAAAATCTCAGAGTGAGACGGCTATTCTAAAATGCAAACTGCGCCCCGGGCCTTTACTGGTTAACATTTAAACTGCGGTAATAAGTAAGCATTATTTCATTATGCGTTGACCGCTAGCATTTTTTTCTTAAAAAATTAACCTGAAACATCTTACGTCGAAAACACAGCGTAAGCGCATTGTTTTAACAAAACAATAATCATTGCATCCATCAATCTAAAGAGGGCGCGACAATATTGATTAAAGTCAAATTAAACGTTAGCCAGCTAATATTCAAAGTCATCCATTCGTTTAAGAACACCCAAAACAATGTTGAAAACAATTAATTTGACCATCCGGTCAATGCATAACAAAATATTCCCGTGGTTAAAACAATAATGGTCTGCATTTTTGGGGGATGATGTCCCCCCTTTTTATTTTCTCAGAAACAACCGAATAAACATTATTCCACCCTGACCTTAACTTTTGGCTTCGACAAGAGAACTTTGACCAGTTCCTTGAAAGGAAGAGGTTTGTAAAAGAAAAAACCCTGTAAAAACCGGATATGATTGCGAGTGAGGTAATCGAGCTGCTCTTCTGTTTCAACGCCTTCCGCCACGATGCTAATTGAGAGTTTTTTGGCCAACTCCAGTACCGAATCAAGGATTAGCGTTGAGTCCTCATTCGCGTTAACCCTGGCAACAAAGCTCTGGTCGATTTTAATGTAATCAATATGCAGATCCTGCAGATAGGACAGACCGGAATAACCCGTACCAAAGTCATCCAGCGCAATGGCAAATCCGTTGTTATGTAGCTCATTCAATGTATTAACGAGATGTTCATCAATGTCGAGTGGTTCACGCTCCGTCACCTCAACGACGAGGTTAAGATCCTGTTGAGTGAAGCTGCGCTTGTAGTGGAGACACTCTTCAACAAAGGTGGGCGCAACGATATGAGAAGCGCTGAAGTTAATCCCTACGTGAAACCCTTCCGGCAGCAATGTCGCAATAGCATTCATATGTATTGCAACCTGCCTCATTAAGCTTTGAGTCAAAGGAATAATTAAACCGGATTTCTCCGCAAGAGGAATGAAGGATGCGGGGGAAATAAACCCTGATTGAGGATGCTTCCATCTGGCCAGCACCTCCACACCCCGTAAGGTTCCCTCTTTGCCGCTCACAACGGGTTGGTAATACGGAATAATTTCATTTCTGTAAATGGCGATGCGCAGTGACTCTTCGGGTGAGACATCCTTAGAAATATAGCGTTGAAGAATATAAGCAGAGAGAGACGATATTATCAGCAGGAATAACACCACGCCTCCGGCTCGATTGAATAATCTCTTAAGGCTAAAAAGAGGTGGAGAGTTGAATTGTACCGAGAAAGGATAAGTAGAGGCTTTTACCGTTAATACCTCTTTATTCGTAGGGTCTGCCGTCGTCACATCGCCTGTCAGACCTAAAAGCGTATTGCCTACTCTCAGGGAATATTCAACGCCATTTAATGGCATATCCAGCGCATCACGGATATGGCTATCGCTGATGCTAACGATGATTCGGCTTCCGGCGTGAATTGTCTGATATAAGAGAACCGGAAGACCGTTGACGGTACTGGCCGAAGGGACGAGGAGCAATGATGACTCAGGCAGCACTGAGCTGTTGACCAACAATACGCGGTTTCCCGGTAACGAGGAGCACCAGACCGCATCATTTTTCAGAATAACGATCGTTCTCAGGTGAGGCTGTAATGCCGCCTCGGTGCCCAGCCGATATTGCCCTTCAGCATCACACTCATTCTCGGCAAGTTGCATTGCCATCTCAGTCGCATGACGAGCTTCTTTAAGAATAACATTCATGTTCCGCACGACGTAATGCGCCTCTGCCAGGCTATCGGCCCGTGCAGAATACCAAACCTGTAAATTAATGATAAAAACGCCGAGCAAAAACATAGTCGTGGCTGCAGCTACGGGGATAGATGCATGGCGCATTTAGGGTTCTCGATTTAAGTGAAGTAGCCGCTTCAACGATGCTGAAGTGATTGAATTGTCATCGTCTTAAGCATGGTTGATAACGTAATAAATACCATGACAGGCGTCAGAAAAGTTCTCGTAAACCAGATTCAGGGGAAACAAAAGGCCGCCGAACGGCAGCCCTGGTGGATAAGTATCTATTAATATCGCTTTATTGTATTGATCGGGGTTCTTTCTGACCAGTCTGGCCGCTCGCCGGCCATGATGGCACGCTGTTGCGTTGGCGTCACAGACTGGGTTATTTCAGGCATTGACTTGTATTCGGGTTGCTTAGGTGGACTGAGAACCAGATCGGAGCTACAGCCTGACAGCTGGAAAATTGCCAGTAGAGATGAAATAAGCTTGAACACGTTAAACCCTTCCAATGGGATAAAATTTTAAGAAAAAGCGTGGTGCTGGTTGCATCCAGGTGACTCGTTACTGATATTCAAAGCCACGCGCCTGGCTGCAGACAGCAGATTCACCACACAGATAACCTCGTAAGGATATATTTACCAGGACAATACGCGCAACGCTTTGTTTTCCTTCCCACCTGAACTAAAAATGCAAGGAAAGGCGACTATGCTTCTACAGTCGAGGAGGTTTATGCTAAAACCGCTATTCCGATTCTTTTGGTTAAGAGTTAAGAAGGGATTTGAATGGTTCAGGTTGAAGAATTAAAAATGAAGTACCCAGGCGCAGTGGCCTGGCAAATGGGTGACGGCCCGGAACTGGCGAGCGTGCTTGCGGAGCTGATTAAAAAAGGAATCAAAACGGCCACCTGCGGATCTTTTGCCTCGTACGCGCAGGATGTGTCTGCTCCGCGGATGGGGAGCTACAACATAATTCTTGATGGCCAGAATGTCCCGGTCTGTGTGATCCGGCTGGTTTCAATGCGGCTGGTGCGTTTTTGCGATGTAAATGAAGAATTCGCTCGCAAAGAGGGTGAAGGCGATTTAAGCCTTGAATACTGGCAGAAAGAGCATCAGCGATTTTTCTTCCGCGAAGGCCATTTTTCTGAAGATATGGAACTGATCGCGGAAGAATTTGAATTGGTTGAGGTGCTGTAAGCTGAGATAAAAGTGATACTTATCCCAGCGAGCCTGCACCCTTCTGATGCCCTCCCAGGTTTGTCAGGCTTTTTAAAGCTACCCTTGTCGATATAACGCATCACCCCGGCATCACTAGCCATTACCCTTAAGCCTGCATGATGTGAATCATTATAGGGCTCCAGATTTAACGCAGCTGTAAAACGTGCTGGTATTCGCCGCCGGAATCCGTACCATACGCGGCATACAATATTTGCCCCTGCTGGCTCCGAAGGTAGTACTAAATGCAACAGAATCAAGAGATTAACAAAAAAGAGCAATACAACCTGAATAAGCTACGCTGATTTTGCCAACCCATTGATGTCATTTAATTTATAATTTAATTCAATTAGTTATAGCATAATAACTTCTCCCTAAAGCTACCCAGAACTACATTTTTTGTGTCCTTTTTTTGCCCCTATTTCGCATTTTTGCCCCTAAATTTGCCCCTAACTTTAGCCAGCGCGCCCCCCTTCTTCTCCCTGCCCTATACTTTAAGTCTGACATCTGGCTGGAGGTTTCTATGTGTGGACGTTTTGCACAAGCTCAAACGCGTGAAGAATACCTGGCTTACCTGTCCGATGAAGCTGATCGCGACATCGCATACGACCCTGAACCTATTGGCCGATACAACGTCGCGCCCGGCACCAAAGTGCTGCTGTTGAGCGAACGCGACGAGCAGCTGCATCTTGATCCGGTTTTCTGGGGTTATGCGCCCGGATGGTGGGATAAGCCGCCACTGATTAACGCTCGCGTCGAAACCGCGGCCGCAAGCAGAATGTTTAAACCTCTGTGGCAACATGGCCGGGCGATCTGCTTTGCAGATGGATGGTTCGAATGGAAGAAAGAAGGTGACAAGAAACAGCCTTATTTTATCCATCGGGCAGACGGTCAGCCGATTTTTATGGCGGCGATCGGCAGCACACCGTTCGAGCGAGGCGATGAGGCAGAAGGTTTTCTGATAGTAACGTCTGCCGCTGACAAAGGCTTAGTGGATATTCACGACCGCCGGCCCCTGGTCCTATCGCCTGAAGCGGCCCGGGAATGGATGCGCCAGGACGTTGGAGGGAAAGAAGCGGAAGAGATTGTATCTGACGGCTCTGTACCAGCTGAGATGTTTATCTGGCATGCTGTGACCCGTGAAGTAGGAAATGTAAAAAATCAGGGGAGAAAATTGATAGAACAAATAGATATATAATCTGATGTACTTTTGATGTGTACTTTATATTTGGTTCAATTTTATCTCACTTTAAGAAAGAAATATATTTGCAGCCATCGGGCCACTAAGCCCATTTATACGATAAAATTCAACACGAACGCCAGGTTTTAACGTTTGGCTTTCATTATTACTTAATGCAGAAATATGTAAAAAAACATCTTTTCTGCCATCTGATGGGATAATCAATCCCTTTCCGCTCTTGAAGTCAAAACTTTTGACAATTCCTGTCATTTTACGAGACAAATATTTTCCTAATGGCAATCCAGATTTGACTATACAGGATTGGTTAATAATAGCTAATCCTATTTTATTGGCCTTCTGGAAGGCTAAAATAAAATTTGCTTAATCATTCAGCACGTGCCTTAATGGTTTGACTGATTCGTTGCGATGATGAATCTAACTTTTCCAAAAGCCGTTCTCATAACCAGGTGTTATCTCTGATACCTCCTCCTCTTGAGTCCAAACATATACCAGCATACGTTTCTTATCATGAGCTTGCTTGTCAGTTTGAAATGTTCAAACGGAGTTTGTATGTCATCTAAAATCATAGGCCTTGTTAAGTGGTTTAACGAAGATAAGGGGTTTGGCTTTATCTCCCCACTCGATGGAAGTAAAGATGTTCTTGTTCACACTTCTTCCCTGCTGGGAGAAAAATTTAATACTCTATTTGAAGGACAAAAAGTCAAATTCGCTATCATAGCTGGAACTAAAGGTCCAATCGCTGCCAAGGTAACACTTTGCGATAGATAATTTTTAGATGGTTTACTTAAGCCAGCATGACTTTATCAGTGGAAGGTGATTGTTCGGTTACGCACATCATTACAACAGGCCAGCATATTTACTTACCATCAAGTTTGCTGACCGATGTGATGAAATGCAGGACTGCTGCATGAACAGTCTCAAAGCAGAAGCTAACTGCTTATAAAATATTAAAGTGCGTAAGAGGTTAGGCAGCCTCTAAAAGCATCACTTCTTATTTTTTTAATTTTCTTAGAAGCGCTGGGGAGATTTGAATAAAGCACAGCAGTATGGGCACACCAATTGAGCCCCCTTTTGTACACGATTGTAACTATGTTCGGAATCTTTTGAGCAGTTTGGACAAGGACATTTTACTAAATAATTTCGGCGGAATTGAGTGTTTTTACGTGCTGACATAGATTTCTCCAGTTGAAATGGACCGTTACAGTACACGTTAAGTCAGTATAATGCTTGTTTTAATTTCGATAGAGGCAAAAAAAATGAACAAACAGCCCCCTTTCGAACACCTGCAGGGGCTAAAAGCCCTCAAAATACATGGTGATATATGAAAAAAGTAATCATTTTTTTTAATGGTAAGCCAAGTAAAGTTATCACTGTGCTTAAAGGTGTGACATCAATACGCGAAGAATATCCTAATGGAGAAGTGATAAACCTTCAGATAATGTCAGCAGGTTTTCCCTCTTTAACAGGTGACCATGAAGTGGTCTATGTGGCATCAGATCGAGAGCTTACCTCTCAGGAAATATTAGATGCGGCGCAGAAGTATCTTTGACGCAAGGGATTCAACGCCAACGTTCATGAAATCATTATTATAACTACGTTTAATTATTATAGCCTGCTTAACGCAGGCTTTTTTTTACCCCCACACAAACATTTATAATTAAGACATTTACATCCAACACCATGGCAATATGACTTTATTGCTGAAGAAACCATAAGGCCTCCATGAAAATTCTATATTACACAGTATTAATAGTTATTGAAGCCCCATTCTCAGATAATAATATCAACCCTCTTATCTTAGGTCTCTTGCATGACCGAAACTATTCAAGTAAGTCAAACCGAGGCGTTAAACTTCCATCCCATGCATTCATTGGTTCAGAGGGTCAGGCAGTTTTAGAGTGGGAGTCTGAAAAAGATGGAGCGGAAAAACTAAAAAAAAGACTCTACCAGATGCTGCATGGAATTACACGTTTAGAAGAGTCTCCCACAGCAATTTTTCTAATGATTTGCCCAGAAGATAAAACCTTAACCTTTGTTTCAAGACTTAAAGTAAAAAAATGAACATCGATATTTTAACCTTCACCATCTGAAAATACCGTGACCGTGAAAACTGCGAAAGAAAATCATGAGGCACATCAGTAAATTTTGTATCATTTGCTAAGCATTGCTGTTACATTCGGTTTAATGATGAATCCTCCTCAGCGGCAGGGCTAACTAACCTGATGATTTGTATATCAAGCGGCTCATCGTGAATTTCTGAAGCAGCGAGTCACGAGTGGTTAGCTCAATGACTCACCGGGAGGCACCCGGCATCATACCCATAAGCCCCTGTATAATTGCAGGGGCTTATTTACATTACAAAAGCATAGTAGTAGACATATTAATCTTAATACTCATAGCCGATAATTAGGTTCGAATGAATATACCGTTTAAAGAATCATCTAACTTTTATTAGGTCTGAATACCTCGTAGTATATCGTGGAGATAACATATCCCGTTTCATCTGCCATTGCTGCTGTATGCCCTGCCCGGCAAAATAAAGCGTTCCCTTTCCATCTTTTGCGTTCAGATAATCCAGAACTTCCATCAACCTATCGCTACCAGCACGCGGCGCGTTCTCGTCGAACAAGTTGAGCTGGGCCACACCATGGCTAAAGAAGTCACCCAGCATAATGCCGGCTTTCTGGTAACGGTGTCCGTCTTTCCAGATTTTGTCCAGGCACTTTACCGCGGCGTTAATGATGTCGCGTGAATCCTGAGTGGGGGTAAGAAACTTCATGGACGCACTGTTACCGTAATACGGCTCGTTAAGCGCAAAGGGAGAGGTTTTCACGAACGCAGAGATAAACCGGCAATACTGGTGCTCACCACGAAGCTTTTCAGCACCACGGGCCGCATAGCTGCAGATGGCCTGACGCATCTGCTCATATTCTGTGACGCGTTCACCAAAAGACCGGCTGCAGACGATTTCCTGCTTAGCTGGTGCAAACTCCTCCAGCTCGAGGCATGGCTCGCCGCGCAGCTCCCTGACCGTTCGCTCGAGTACCACGTTAAAGTGTTTGCGGATAATCCAGGTGCTTTGTTCTGAGAGGTCCAAAGCCGTTTTGATGCCCATGGCGTTAAGCTTCTTACTTATACGCCTGCCGACGCCCCACACGTCCTCCACCGGAACCAGAGCAAGCAGTCGGCGCTGGCGATCGAGATTGGATAGGTCCACTACCCCGCCCGTTTGCCGCTGCCATTTTTTGGCGGCATGGTTTGCGAGCTTGGCCAGTGTCTTTGTCTGGGCAATACCAACCCCGACAGTCAGGTGCGTACGCTTCAGAACTGTAGCGCGGATCTCTTTGCCAAATTCCGTCAGGTCCCGGCAGTTGCGAACACCTGTCAGGTCGCAAAATGCTTCGTCGATACTGTAAATTTCAACTCTGGGGCTCATTTCTTCGAGTGTTGTCATCACCCGGTTCGACATATCAGCGTAGAGCTCGTAGTTACTGCTGAAGCAAACAACCCCAGCGCGCCGAAATAAGTCCTTTTGCTTGAAGAAAGGCTCCCCCATCGTAATTCCAGCCGCCTTGGCCTCGGCGCTGCGCGCGATTACGCAGCCGTCATTGTTCGAAAGAACAACCACTGGCCGCCCTTTCAAATCGGGACGAAACACCGTCTCGCATGATGCGTAGAACGAATTCACGTCACAGAGCGCAAACATACTCAGCTCGCCGATTTGACGATGAAAGTAACAACGCCGAAAACGTCCAGCGTATCTTCGCTGCCTACAACAATCGGACTGTAGGCGCTATTCATTGGGATGAGTTGTACTGTCGGGCGTAACTGCAGGCGTTTAACAGTAAATTCCCCTTCCACCGCGGCGATGACAATGTCACCATGCTCAGCAGTGCGTGAGCTGTCCACCACCAGCAGATCACCGTCGCTGATCCCCGCTTCGATCATTGAATCACCCGCGGCTTTAACGAAGTATGTGGAACTCGGGTGAGCAACAAGTAACTCATTGAGATCGATGCGCTGTTCCACGTAATCAGCCGCGGGGCTTGGGAAACCACACTGTACTAAGTCACTGAAAAGCGGAAGAGTGAAAATTTCTCGCAGTTCTGTTGGCCTGATGAAGTCCATTGCACACACCTCAAATACTGTTTTTATATACAGTAGTTTTATTTGTAAGTGTCCGCAAGATACAGGCCCTACCCTCACTGCTTAAAGCTTCGCCGTTTCGTTTCTAAGTTTCTCTCTCGTTTCGAATTATGACTTTTGTAAATTATTCAATTCAAACTCCAATTGAGTAGTTTTAATCCAACGCCCCTACATCCAGTTCTTTGATTAGCCTTTTGATGCAACTAACTTCATCCATTAGAGCAAGGATTGCTTCATGGTGAAGGGCGGCGGCCACACCGAAGGTATCTACTGATTTAACATCCTCAATTTCTGAGCCATCTCGTAAGGTTGTTTTTCCATATGATTTAACTGCGTCAGGAAAAACCTTCTCGACTTCCTGAGCTATGAAGCCATACCCGTGCGCAGGAGTATCGAGGCGGTCCCATTCAACGCCTCGAAGCTGCTGCATTTTCATAAGCGGATCAGCTATTACCGTTATATTTTCTTTAATGCGCTCATCGGAAGAAGTTACCCAATTGCCTATCGCAGCGCCATTTGAATGGAATACCCATGCAACAAGTCCTTCCTGATCAGACCCTTTCAGGCCCAATGTCACGTTATCAAAATTAGCCCCGCCGCCACGGGCCCCCCCGAATGTCCATTCCCCTGTATACCAGGTTCCTCTAAGAATGTTGACATAATTTCCTGTATTTGGGTTATACCCATTGGCAACGATCAGGCTGATTCCGTTATTCATCAAACCACCGCCACCATTATCTCCTGAACTGATGGCAAATCCGGGATTACCGCCTACGCCGGGCTGGACTGTAATTGGGCTCGTGATTTTCCCACCCGCTTTCTGATCGACGGAATTTAATCGTGAATCGTTACCAGCGGCCACTGTTCCCGCTGCTGTTCCAACATCCCTGGTAGAGCTGTTTCCTAAACCGAGGTTTGTGCGAGCGCCTGATACCGTTGTCGAACCGGTACCGCCCTGTTCTACAGATAGCGCTGTCGTAAGTCCGCTGAGAGAGGTGATGTCGCGGTTTGCACCTTTTGCCGCCTTGCCTGAAAGTGATGTGGTAATGCTATTCCAGGCTGGGCCCGTCCATGTTGTGCCATCTGGCAGGGTTACCGTTACATTTCCGGTTCCAGAAAAAATACTTTGCCAGTTCTGTTTGTCGTAATTCAGTCCACGCAGCGCTTCAGCACTTTGCGCCACCAGCGCAGCAGTGACCATGTTCAGCGCCACGCGCGGGACCGCTGACCAGGCCGCGCCAGATTGCGTTGGCCCGGTAAAGTTGCTGACCAGTATCAGTTGGGTATCACTATCTACCGTTTTTACTGGTAACGTGTACGGAACGCCGCCCACAGTAGAGACAATGAAGTCACCTGCGGCAAGTTCGGTAGTAAAAGAGGTTCCGGAACCGCCAACAATAGCGGATCCATTTGTCAGGGTGAGGGTACCTGCCGACATAAAAGACTCCTGAGTGCAGATAATAAAAAACCCGCCGAAGCGGGTTCTTGTTTTGTTCACTTTGAACAGGTCGACCTGGTGAAGTTATTTTTGCTCACCCATCGCCAATTGAAGGGGTAGCCTGCCCTATATTCTGTCTGACTGGCTACTTTGCGCACATCGTAAATCTGTACCGACAGAACCTGACCTCCAATAAGTGCTTCTGCCTCGCATAATGGCTTTTGCTTTTGCAGAACTGAACCAGAGCAAGCAGAAAGAAACAGGCAAAATGCCATCGCTAACATTATTTTCGTCATTTCACACCTTGATTACTTTTTATTAAGTGAAAACTAACGCAGCGGTACTGAAATATAAAATAGATATAACAGATCAATTAAGTGAATTTGATCGCTTAAAACGATCAATCATAGGCGGCGGTGTTGATAGCCGTCAAAGCTATTCCAGTCGTTGTCCCACCCGCAGCAGAACCGGTAGCCGTTGTCGAGGGCGCGGCATTAATTCTGGTTGATGAACCATTAAACCGACATCCAGAGTAGGCTGTAATATTCACAATAGTGGGTGGTTTAGTGTTATTGTTCTGGATGATCTGGGAGCCAAGAATAGCGGGTGCCACCGCATAACTACCAGGCAGAGTGACGTCAATATTAATTCCACCTGTCGTAGCTCCAGGCGTCCCAACAGTCACAAGGTCACTCAATATCCGACTCTCGTTTGTCAGAACCAACTTCCCGGTGGCATCCCAGATAGCAAATCCCCATTTTGGCAATGTCTGAGGATAAATAGCAAAGATGTAAGCCGTTAATGTATGTGCCTGTCCATAGGCATTGCTTGATCCAACAAGAATATTTCCTCCTGATCTGGCTGCAGTAACCACAGTAGGCTGAGCAGTATCACTCGTTTTGCAAAAAACCATCGCCGGATAAGAAACGTCCAGAGCTATTGTTGCAGATGCACCGTGATATGCCCCGCTTGCTACTGAGTTAACCACTACCCTCCTGTAGAGACAAAATGGCGTGGACTGAGGCGTAATAAAGGGATTTCCATTATCCAGAGCTATCAGTGCGCCATAATCTGCCATTATGCTTTCTCCACAAAAACTACGAGCTCACATTCAGAGGCTGGATAGTTTCCAATCCCAACGCTGTTTGCCGCGCCAAGAGTTATCGTATTTCCGCTGGCGACGATACTGCGCCCTACCGAGACCGCCCCCTTATCCAGAGAAACGACAAATCCGACCTTCATACCTGCCGGAATGGTAAACGACCAGCTTCCAGAGTTTTGCCCCTCAGAAAGTTGAATACGTCCGACCACTGAAACTGGCTTAATACCATAATTGTTCGGATTGCCATTGGCATCCCATGTCTGAATGCCCCACGTCATTAAAATACTCCTGTAAGTTTACCAATCTGTACGCGGAGGACACCATTCGCATCCCTGATGCTGTCAGTAACGTTCGTGGTCTTTCTTGCGCCCTGCCCATCGCTGCCGTAGTTTTCCCAGGTACCGCCTTTGTCCAGTTTCCACCCGGACTGCCCTGGTACGTAATTGTTGGACTGGATGAAGTTGCCAATTTTAGCATTGGTGATCGTGCCATCCTGAATAAACGCTGAGCTAATAAAGACCTGACCATTAACCACTGCGAACGGTGAATACTGGGTATCACCACTGCCACTCATCAGCACGAACTGATTAGCGTTAAAGCCAACCCTAGTTATTACCGGTTTCCCGGCCTCAGCAAGCACAGCAATCGACATCCCGGCGTTGTAAATCACCCCGTTTATCCTCACACCTGTTTTGAGGGTGTATATTGCCGAAGCACCGGAGGCATCGACAACGGCTGTGAGCTTGTCTTCCAGGGAAGCGGTGACGTTGTCGATCTGCGCCTGCACCTGTGTCGACATTTCGGCCATTGCCCTATCCACCTCAGCAATAGTCGTTTTCACAACCAGGATATCGGCGCGTACCTCTCCGTATTGCGCCCATTGATGTTCAACTGTTCCGTGGTTGGCCAGCGCGTTCTGCATTGCAGCTTCAAGATTGGTATCAATATCGCTGGTCAAGCGGTCGCCGTCGGCCGAGTTAAGGAAATCGTCTGCGATTTCACCCAGATAATCATCAGCATTATCGTTAGACATTCCCCTGATCCAGTCGGTATAGCCGGACTCGTTACCCGTTCTATCAACCAACTGCGCGCGATACCAGAATTCCTGCCCGGCTTTCAGCCCGAGCTGGGTATATTCAGCAGATGGATAAGGTACGTCCGATAGCAGCAACGGATCGGAAAAGTCGCTGTTGGTCGTGTACTGGATTTCTGTTTTGAGGGTATCGCCGGTGTTTCCCGGGAACCCCCAGTTCAGACGAATACCCCAGTTGATGGCCGTAGCCATAAAGCCCACTGGCTTGGGCGGATTGCCCACTTTGCCGGTCAACGTCTTCTCTTCTGAATATCCCCACCCGGAAGAAATTTCCGCTGCGTTGATAGCTCGCACGCGCACCAGGTACAGTCCGGCGTAAATCCCCGGGACGTCGAATGACGTGGTAGAGCTGCGCGGCACGTTAACCCAGTTCCCATCATTGCGGCGCCATTGCGCCTCATAGGCGATGGCATTTTGTGCCTGGTCCCAGCTTACACGCATGGTTTCGACGCTGATATTTTGCTGAACCACCGAAAACGAGCTGATCGCGATGTTGGCTGGCGGCGACTGGTTACCCGGAGGAATGACACTCACCGGCCGCTGATCTATAACGGCACCTGTATCGATACGGGCATATTTATCCGGATCGTGATTTGCCCCCGTGATGGTATATGTCCCGTCATTATTATCGGTGACACTAATTACCCTGTACTGCTGCGCATAAAGTTCATTAGATTCAATAACCCATACAGCCTCAGCCTGCGGAAGTTCACTAAAGGCGGATGTCACGGTAACCATTTCACCTGACAGGGACTGAATCGTCCGGAATTGGGTAACACCCGACGGTAGGTTTACCATTATCCTGTCGCCGACCTTAGCACTTGGTACCCGGTCAAGTTTGAGTACACGACCATTAACCGCGGATAATCGACCGCCTAAATCTCGACCAGAGAGATTGCGATCAGAAACAGCAATTATGTAGCCCGGCTGAGGAATATTGCCGTCCAGACCAACGTCAAACGTTACAACCCTGTCTTTATTGTTGGTCAGGATCCCCCAGCGCCCTTTCCTGTTTGCCTCAGACTGTCGGGTGCACCCGATGGCGGTGATCTCAAGCTGGTTGAAACCATAGCGCGCCACCAGCGCCTGCTCGAAGACGGGCTCCATTGCATCAGCATAGCCATTTGCCGGATCAGACCAGGATACAAGAGCGTTTGTGTAGCGACTTTTGGTTGTGCTGCTGGAATATACGAATTTGCCGTCGACAACGTTAGCATGCGTGTAGGTAAAATCGACATCTCTGGGCATGTCCGCAAGGGCAACAATCTGATCGTCTCCCCAGTAGGTCATGCCTCGAAAAATGGCGGCGAAGTCACGCAGGACGGTGTAAGCGTCATTTCGATCCTGAATGTATACGTTGCAGGTGTAACGAGGTTCAGTTCCGCTACCACCCTTACCATCCGGTACCGGTTGATCACAATATTGAGCGACCTGATAAAGCGTCCATTTGTCGATATTGGCTGCCGTTAGCCGATTACCAAGGCCGAAGCGGTCAGTGACCACCAGATCGTAAAATATCCACGCAGGGTTATCTGTCCATGCCCACTTAAAAGCGCCCGTCCAGATGCCGCTGTACGTTCGTGTTTCTGGGTCATAGTTATCGGGCACACGGATAACACGTCCGCGAGGCTCGCAGGATATTTGCGGTATCGAGCCATTGAACTGGCTCGAATCAAATTCGATGTACAGTAGCGCGGTATTCGGATAGCGCAGTTTGGCGTCGATTACTTCTGTGAAGCTTTGCAGCGTCATCGTGTCGCCGATCTTCGCGCTGTTTGCATCAGAGGTAATCTTACGCAGTCGGATTGTCCAGGTGCTGCCAGCCTGAGGTAAATCGATACGGTGGCTGCGTTCGTAACCTGATGTCGTTTTGCCGGTCACGCTGGTATTGAGTACCGTCTGCCATGTGCCGCCGTCCGTCTGCAGGTCAATCGCATAATTAACCGAGTAACCGACCAGATCGCCGTCGTCCTCCTGTTTGAAAAGCGAGGGCCATTTTAGACGCAGGCGAACAGCTGAAAGCTGCGTGTTGGTAAACGTGCGCGTCCACGCTGTAGAGCTGGAAACTTCGGAACCTACATTGATTTCATTTTCGGTACCCGGGATCCCTTGAATGTATTTTTGCGCCTGAGTTCCAGAACGAAACTCCCACGCCACACCGCTGAAGTTCTGTGAACCATCTGCGTTCTCAAGTGCGGTGCCATCAAGATAAATATCGCGCGCAGTAAGGCCACCAGCAAACTCCCCCTCTCCCAGCGCGAGAAGGATTTTTGCCTTGGCTACTGACTGCAGATCGTCTGGCTGTTCTGTAGGAGTTCTTGAGCTTGAACTGCCGCCCTTGCGGCCTTTAATAGCGGTTGCTATAGCCATATTGCGCCCATAAAAAAAGCCACCCGGAGGTGGCTTATTGAAATGTGTTTAATCTAGTAGAATTCAACTTTCGTATTCGCTGTCATTGGTACTGGCTTCGGCACAGGATTCCCTGCGCTCTGCATTGTTACTTTACATATTTCAGGAACAAGCTTTTCGCTATAATGACAAGTATTCGTTGCTGTATAACCTTCCGAGTAAACTGATGTGTTTATAATTTTATAATCAAGAGGCTTCCTGTCTTTATCAACATAAGATATTTCGTTTTTAGAGAGGACCTTACCAGAACCATAAAACTCAGAACGTATCAAATTAGAATTATCATCATAAAAATGCTCAGATATTTTCTTACCCAAATAATAGGTGTCTTTAATTAAGCCATTCGAGTAAAGACTATATCGCAACTCGTCACCATTTTCATTTTGAGTCAAAATATTACATTTTTCATCGAGCTGTATAGAGAAAGGCTTACCATCTCTTTGGCCAACAAGACTTCCATTACTATTTTTTAGATTTGTTTCATGACCAGACGAAACGTTATCAAGATCTAAGCTTTCGACACAACCATTCTTAGCTAGTCTGATGGAGATTTTATAAGTGACCTTACCATTTTCTTCAAGATTAGTATCTAATGATTTGACAGCTCCTTTAACTGGATTGAAATCAAAAATAGTAGATAAATTATAGAGGAGAGGTATGTAATGGTTATCAGCTAAAGCCATGCCTGAAAATAAGGAAGTACAAAGGAAAAGAGTAGATATTTTTTTCATTTTTGAATCTAAGCTCAAGTTACCACATATTAAGTAAGCCCATTACAGCATGCTTACTGCTGATCTTCAACATAGATACCGGCGGAGATGATCGCGCCACCTATACGGCGCCGTCCGTACAAGAGCGGTACCGGATTGCCCTGAGCTGTCGTATTTGTTACTCCACCAAAGGCATAACTAGCCTTGTTGTCTGCCGATTGCTTGCTGGCAAGTCCGGTTGTCTGTGGAGAAAGCATTTGAACGACACCGCCAAGGGCCATCGCAGCGCCAAATTGCATTAGAGGAACGCCGACAGCACCACCGCCAAAGTATGACGCCACAGCACCAACTGCGACCAAAGCCACGCCTAAGATGGTCTGGAATACTCCACCACGTTTACTCCCGAGGATAACCGGAGCAATACGGATATCAGCACTACTCTGATCCATAGAGAGTTCGTCATCGTTCAGGTTACGCTTTCCACTGAATACAGCGTAAGTAAGCCCACGCTGCTTGCTGGTATTCAAAAACCGCTCAAAGCCTGGCACGATAACGCACAATGCGCGGATGGCTTCTTTTGGTGAGGCTACCGAAAGTTGGAATTCGCGGCCAAACGTAGTACCCAAAACACCATATAGACGAACAGTACGGACGGATTCGCACATTATCCCTCCTGCATGATTAGGCTTTTATGCCTGACAATTTTCATGGTTCTCTCCATCCAGTAACCTCCATATGGCACACGTTGGCTGAGGTGATCATAAAGATGATGAAGAAGCATGTTCCCCTCCAGCAAGATCCCTGAATGGTTCCACTTATTCGATTCCACCTGCATGATGATCAAATCGCCCGGCATTGGTGATCCACTGAATTCTCGGAACCCACATTCGTACCAGCAATCCTGATAGAAATTATCCGGATAGGAGTCCTCCCACCACGGATAATCAACACGGTAATCCTGAAGTTCGACATCATGCTCCTGCCGGAAATAGCTCATCACCAGCCCCCAACAGTCGTAGTGTCCCAGCACAAACGGGCGCCCGAGCAACGGCAATTCACCTCGGGGAGTAATGGTACGAAAGTCTCCTTCAGGCCAACTGACAATATACCAGGGCAGCAACGTTGCATCGCATTGAGCCTTGTCCAGTTCGCTTGGTTGGGTCGTCGCGTCAGGGTGACTATGTACGATTCCCGTTATCATCCCCCAGTCTTCAGCAGCGGCGTAATCCTCTGGTGAAAGGTGAAACTGTTCCGTTGGTTCAGCAGCCAGATTACGGCAAGGGAAATAGCGTTCCACCCGGCTTTTCTGTGCTATCACGCCGCAGCATTCGTGGGGATATTCTTTCGCTGCATGCGCCAGGATGGCCTGAATTGTTTTCTGACGCATGTTAACTCCTGATCAAAGATGTTCCCGGAAAACCACCGAAAGGAAGTTCATTGTGTTCGCCAAACCGAAGCTTGCAGGCGGTGAGCGTGCCGTTGCATTCATCCAATGAGGGATCGCTTACCGGATTGTTGTTTTTGTCGAAGTAAAGCGTGCCGGCATAATCGCACCCATCGCCGGTGCGGTACTTGTTCCGGATGCACCATGTGCAAAGTGAATGCAGCTGTCTGGTCGGAATCATCAATCCCTGCAGATCCATCGGGCTGGTAAGAACAAACTCGATACTTTCACCTGGAAGCTCGCTATTTTTACCGTCGATATAGAAAACCCGCTTTCTCACCTGCAAAGGATCTGCTGTGGGATTTCCATCCGGGAAATTGCGCTCATCCAGGTAATGCGCAAAAGTTTCATGAATCGTAACTTTGGCCTGCAGCATATCGTCATATGCCAGACAGAGCGCAGTGATAGAACTGTCAATGTTGGCAACGGTGAGCGTCGGCTGGGCGCTACTGCCATCGGTTGAAGCTTCCAGTCCCTCGAGCTTATATGGCCAGGCACCATACTCTTCGCCCTGCCACCAGATACTCTTCGCCTTTAACTTTGATTCGTCGCCACCAGCCGCCGTAATCTCTTCTTCAGTATGCGGGAGGTTATAAGCGTGAAAGCGCAGAACGTCGTCCAGACCAAACGTAGAACCGTCTACCTCAAGAAGACGTATTTTTTCACCCGGTTCGAGGCGTTGATAATCTTCAGTAATCATGGTGCGTATGCCTGTTTGAAGGTTGCTTTTATGGTCATCACTTTGCTGGATAGCGGCTGGGCTTTAATGGAATCAGCTTCAATCCGGTATAAACCGGTTTCGCCAACAGGAGACGTCCAGATAAAGGATTTTGTTATGTGCTTGCGGCAAAAACTCAGCGCATCGAGCATCTCTGCCTTTTTTCCCGTTAAGGTCATCGGCCATGACTGTTTTTCAGGGTTGATGCCTTCACCGGCGATCTGTTCAAAGCCGTCTCCGAAGGATGCAGAGCGTGTTGCGTAAGTGAACTCCCCTTCCATTCCCGCTTGAATCTGGGTTCGCCAGGTAAATGTTTCGATCGCCACCTTTCCTCCGGGCATAAAAAAACCCAGCGAAGGCTGGGTTAATCACGTGAGATCCTATTTATTATTAAAACGATTCCACAGTCGAAATTCGGTAGACATAAGGCCCACGTTGCGATCCGTTCTCGTCAATTTCGTTGTATGTAATGATGCCGTCAACATTTAGAGGGACATCCAATACATCAATTGTGGCTATGTTTTTGTGGATTGTTGACCCCCAATCAAGAAGGGCTAAACCTTTCCCAAATTCTTCCATTACAAATGGGTATCGTTCGACTCCCCATGCCTCGTAGTTTTCTACAACGCCAAAACCGAAGGAAGCATTGTCATAATTGAGTTTTTTGTCATTCAGAACTGGAGAAACGAATGAAATACTCGATTTTTCATCCCCGACCCATAGAGCCGTCACCTTAACTGAAGCCATTTCGTGTCCCTTAAGCCATTAATTTCAGTGACATAATCATACCAGTCAAAATGCCCGGATGGTGGTTATTTATGGCACGATTACCAAAAAGGGATATAACAAATAACGGTCACTATTCATCATCTCGATCTCGTCGCATTCCAGATTAGACCACCAGGCTGAAGCTGTTTGGCAATTCCAGTACGAACAGACTGATCGATGGTCTGTTTGTAAGCCCGAGAAATAGCATCGTTATTGCCGGAAGTCTGCTGGTGAGTGTTCTGGTTTTGAACGACCACGGAAGTTTGAACGGTTACGCCGCCAGCTGCATTCGATTGCAGCCCATACATTGGGGCTGTGCCAACATAACCACCGTTTGCATACCCCTGAGCTCCACGCATAAGCGCATAGAGATTGCCAACACCTAATGCACTTGTCGCTTCCTTCGTAAACACAAACTCACCGCCGTGTACAACGCCTTTCGGTTGGTATTTACCGCCATCTCCCGTGTAGCCGCCTCCATCAAAACCGGGGACCAAACCACCACCTGAGAAACCAAAGAACGCGCCGATACCGGCTCCACCAAACGCTGACTTCATTCCATTAACCAGAGCCAGTTGGGTCAGCATCTGGGCGATGCCCTTGAGGAAAGTGGAAAGGAAATCTGAGAAGTTAGATTTACCTGTTGTGAAGAAATCAGTCAGGGTGCTGGCCATGCCGGTGAATGCGTTGCTGGTAACCGTCTGCACCTGGGAGTAGACATTGGTCGCGCTGTCTTCGAAATCAGCCCAGCCCTTTTTCGCGCCGGTCAACCAGTCGCCACGCAACCTGTCCTCTGCATCATAGTAATCATTCGCCGCTTTAAGCTGCTTCTTATATCCGCCATCATCCAGCGAACCACCTGAATTTTTCCAGCCGGCGGCGAGCTGGCTCTTTGCCAGCTCTCGCTGCGCCTGGCGGTCACTCATCCCCGCGCCACCCAGTAATGCGGCCTGTTTCTCAGCCATCTGCGTGACGTATTTCTGCGAGGTATCCATGCGCTTGTTCAGCAGTTCCTGCGCGGAAATCTGATCACCCAACAGGGCTTTCTGCCGCGCTAACTGCAGCGCCTGGTCTTTACTCGCCAGCAGGGATTGTTCCTGCTTTGTCAGTGAACGTGAACGCAAGGCCTCCTCCAGCACCTGAAATTTCGCTTCAGTCGTCCACAGATCTTTGCGCTGCTGGCTGATGGTGTCGTTCAACCCTTTATGCTGCTGCAGCGCGCGTAACTGTGCCTGAAGCGCCAGTAACTCGGCCTGAGCAGCATCCGTGCTGCGATCGCCAGCCGATATAGTGCCCTGCTTTCCGGTTTTCGACTTTTTGCCAAAAGCAGCGACTTCTTCTCGATCCTTCTGTGTGGTCGCGGTTTTTATCTTGCGGGTGGTATCAAGGTATTTACTTGCACTAATGTCTGCGGCATCCCAGTCTTTTTTCAGCTGAGAAACGCTGTCGCCATAAGCACCGGCCATTTGTTCGTTATAGTCCTGCCATCCCTGCAGAGTATCTGTTTTCGCCCAGTCAGGAACGAGATTAATCGCGGCAGCGATAGAGGAAGAAATGATCTGGTTCAGTTTCTGGAAAACTATCGCAACGCTGTAATAAATTGCGTTGAATTCCTTCAGTGTGTTTGATGCCAGCTCAGCTACCCACTGACCGATATTCTGCATGGCCTCAGACGCCCAGTCTTTGATATCCAGCCACAGGCGACCAAACGGTGTCAGCGAGTCGTAAGCCTGCTCTCCACGTTCTGCCATCGTATCGCCAAACAGGTCCATAGCCTGTGTAACGGCCGCGGTCTGGTCCTTCTGTTTCACCAGCTCATCAATGTGCTTAAGCTGCGAAACAGTCAGGAAATTGTATTGTTCGTTTAGACTCTGAAGGGCTTTAACCGGATCCTTTTCTATATCCTGATATGCCTTGGTGATGTCCTGCGCCGAAACAATACCGGTTTGAACTGCTAGTGCCGTAGAGCCTGCCACTTTTTCAAGCTGCTGCTGTGTAAGCGATCCCATGCTAATCAGTTCAGTCATCAGACTTTGAACGGTTTCTACAGTAGCGCCAGTAGAGGCAGCAATCGACTGGGAGGAAGCCATTATCTGGAGCGCTGACGTGCCTGCAATGTTGCCAGTCCTGATAATGGCCTTGTTAATTTCGTCGTAGGCTGTGAAGTAGTCCGCTCCCGCTTTTGCAGCAATCAGAACAGCACCGGCCAGGCCACCAATGGCCACTCGGGCAGGAGTCACCATCGATAACATCGCTTTCAGAGCATTGCCTACACCGCCAAACGAATCGCGCAGCTGGCCACCCTGCTGAATGGCTACCATATAAACCGGCATACCGGACGCCAATGAAGTTACGATGTCGGTCATTTGCATTGGTAGATAACGCATCGCGTTGCGGTATTGCCCCGCGCTGATCGCTCCTGACTTCCACGCTTCCTCCTGCTCTTTCAGTCGGGCGATCATCGGTGCAGCACGATCGGACACGCCAAGTTGGGCTGCTTTTAGCTCTAACAGTTCTGCGCGCGTTTTTCCGATTGCTGTGACCTGCTCTTCCAGCGAATCGATAAAGGTTTTGCCCGCCGCCGCTGCACGCTGCGCTGCCTGTGCCTGTTCAATGCGAGCCCGCCCCTCTGCGGTCTCAGACTCCATGACCTGCGCCAGTTTAGCTCGGGTCGTCTCAAGCACGCTGTTGTAGCGAGTAAAGTCCTCGTCTCCCACCAGCCCTTTACCGCGAAACTTCGCCAGGCTCTCCTGGATCGTGTCCAGTTCATCCAGCGCCTTGTTGACCGGGCTGATTTTATTCAACAGGTTCTGCAGCTCCTGGCGCTGTTGCTTCAGGCTTTCGCTGTTCTTCTTCTGGTTGTCGATACCGGTGCGGAACGTACTGTTCAGGTCATCCGCTTTACCTGCCGCGGCGGACGCGGTCTCCTGAAAGCGATCCAGTGCCTGATTACCGCGCTCCAGCTCACTGGTATTTACACGCAGGGAAATCGTGGCGATATCGTTACTCATTACGCCCTCTCTTTATGCATAATTTTTAGCGCAGCACTTTCCATCACCCGGATGTCCGAAAGCGCGGTTGCCTCGTCGTCGACGTTGTGCAGACGCATTACCCAAGGCAAAACGTTATAGTCGAGCCCGGACGCGCCGCCCATTCCCGTTCGCCATTGCGTGCTGACAGCCTGAAATACCAGGAATGAAGGCCAGATATCGGGCCAGACATCTACGAAATTATCGTCATAGTCATCCGGCGTAAGCCCGTAAGGCGCCAGATCTGCCGCGGTGGGTTCAGGCGTATAGAACGCAGAGGCAACCGCTATCAGTTTTTTTCGCGCTGCCCCATCAGCTCGCGGTAGTAGGTTTCCGGGATGGCCTTCATCGCCGCCGGATAGTTCTCCAGCAGCACCGACAGGTTTTCCGCGTTGAATGCGTCGGGAAGTGCCCAGCCAGCAATGATTTCCATCAGAAAATCAGTGGCGGTTTTGCCATCCATTTTCTCCAGATCCGCAAGTTCTTTGAGTGGCTTGTGATTAAACGTGAAGGTCAGCACACCATCCTCATCGCCGGCTCGGGGGATCGAGACATTGGCTTTAAATGTTGGTTTGGGCTGAAGAGTAAATTTGGTCGCCATCGATACCTCTAACTGAAAAAAGCCTCCACAATGGGAGGCATGGAATAGTGAAAGCTCTGACGGCTAGGCGGCAGCGTCAGTCACCTTGTAGAACGTCATCGCCGGTGACTGCAGGTTTAGCACCACACTCACTGTCTCTACCTCGTTAACTGCAGTAGTTGGCGTATCGTCAAAGGACGCCGTGGCCGCCCAGTAACGGTTTTCCTTCGCCTTCGGCACGTACATGTAAGCCGCAATCGTCTCTTCGTCTTCGTCCAGTTGGCGCAGCAACGGATATACCGGGAGAGTTGAGTCGTGAGCAATCGAGTAGGTCTGAGAGACTGCGGATTTATAGGTATTCAGGTTTCGCTGGCGGTCGTCGCTCAGGAACTGAATCTGTGTGGTGTTCTGATCGCCACCAGATTTCGACACCTCAGTAATTTGCGGCAGCTCGGTCCATTCAAGAACCTTGCGGATCGAACCGGTACCGCCACCAGCGGCATATTTGTTTTTGTTGGTGGTATTGATATTGCGAAGAGTTACGGCGCTTTCGGCAATCGCATCAATTTTTGCAATGACGTTATCAACACCGGACCAGTTGCAGTTCACATGAACAATATCACCCACCTTGAGTGCGTCCGCTTCACTCACGGTGATCACCATATTTTCGGCGTTCGTCGCCCCGGTGAAAGATATGGCTGGGCCATAGCCCGATGCCAGATAGACGTGGGCGCCATTAGGCAATGCAAAGCCCATATTGGTTACTCCTTTAGAAACGGGAAAACCGGCAAAGAGCCGGTCAGGTTTAGTAGGTTGTGAGGATTAGCTGGAGATATCAGCTCGATAATTGAGACTAACGGGAACGGTATAAGAGACAGATGTAGTGATACCGCGGAAAACACCAGGCGTTTGATCTATCCAGCATGTAAAACCCCTGCCTTCAATCTCCTGCCCCTCGGGGAACAATTCAGCCACGCGGTCAGCCAGAGCAACGACGGAGGTACGGCCGGAGCCGGCTGGCGCCACGACATTAATCTGGTACACGCCTGAATAAGTCCGGCAGCGCAATCCGAGATCGATTGTTCGCGGCGTAACGGGCATATCGTGAACGGCCAGGTACATCTCGTTAGCAGGAGGTGTGAACGGCACGTTCTCCCATGCAACCGAAATGCCCTCGGCATCGGCCCAGGCACCCAATCTGGCGGCCAGTGCAGATGCAATATCAGGAATCACTTAGTCACCTCCCTGACAGCTTCCTCAAAGAAGCGTTGAAACTCAGCTGCAGTTATGCGGACCATACCGCCCGGAGCCTGTGTGGAATGCCCCATTTCAAGCGGGTAGGCATAGGGCACGTTGTTGCAGAAATAAATGGCCTTCATCCCGACTTTGAAGAGCGACAGCGTGTAATTCCCTGCGGCTTTTGTCAGATTTCCGGTTTTATCTACACGTCCCATTTCATCTGTGGTCGGTGCATCAAAAGACACCTGCCAGTTACCGCGAAAGCGTCCGCCCGTATACCCCGGCGGTGCTTTGATATCCATCCCATCAACCAGTCGAGCCTTCTTTTTAAGTCGTCCGGTTTTAGTCAGGTTGGCAGGGTCCGATTTTTGCGCTTCGCTATGGTCGTATACCGCCTGATTGTAAGAGGCTGCCGTCTGGTTGATGCCCCAGAGTTCGGGGTTGCCGACAGGTGACATCATCACCAGTTGATTAAGGATCCGAATGCCGACAGCACGTACGACCGCTTCCTGATTCGCTTTGGCTTTGTCCACGAACGCGGTGATGGCAGCCGTGAACGCCTTATTATCGTCCATGTTATGCCCTCAACTGAGCTTTGTAGCAGAGCACCACAGCGCCCGGTTTCACGGGGTTTGGTTTAACTACGCGGTGGCTTACGCCGTCCACGTCGATCAGATCGCCGGTTTTAATGTCCTTCTCAGCACTGAAGACAATCCGAACATCGCCGTTTTCAATGACGGTTCCGTCAATTTCACCTGGCGAGTAATCCGTCTTCACTCCTGTGGCGGTGAACTGGATATCATCGGAACGATGCTCTACACCACCGATGACGATTAACGTGCCCTTACGCGTGACGTTGTATGCAATGCCGTTCTGCTTGAGCATACGAGTCGTTGTCGTCTGCATTCGCTGATAGTTGATGGCCATTACGCACGCTCCGCGAAAGCATTGATTGCATATCCACGCCCACCAGCCAGGTCGCCGAGAATAGCCATTACCGCCGGGTAGGATGGTGTGAACACCTCACCATCGGCAACCGCATAGGTCATGGTTACGGCGCCTTCGACACGTTCGGTTTTCACAGCGGCTTCGCGCACGCTGGAGAGTAAATCGCCGTCGATTGCCTCTACCGCCAGCATGCACTGCGCGGTTATAACCTGCCGTGGTACTTCATCCGGTGGGAAATCATGTTCATCCAGAACGACATTCACGCGTGGCCATGCCAGCGGCTGTCGAGGGTCTGCTTTGGAACCTACCCAATCAAGCCCTTCCAGATAGTCCATCGCCTTAATCAGTAACGGCGCGAGCTTTTCAGGCAGCTCAATCCCTCTCAGCGCGGCAAATGACGCCAGTTCATCTTCGCTGGCGTAACTGTTAACGTCAGCGGCGGTGATATCAGTATTAATCATCTGAGCATCCGTTGAATGGGGCTTACGCCCCATCAGTTAGCCTGCAGCAGGCGCGGTGAAGGTGATTTCCTCACTCGATTTAGCAATACCATCAACGGTACCAGTGACTGTGAAATTACCTGCTGTATCAGAGGTAAGTTTGACCGTCGCCCCACCAGCAGAACCGGTCTGAGAACTGGCAGTGCTGAGCGTGCCGCCGGTTGAATTCCAGGCAACAGTTTTGCCGGAAACACCTGCGCCGTTTAGCGCGTACTTAAGGGAAATGGTGACCGCATCGGTGCTGTCAGCGGTTGCGGAGGTTTTATCCGCTGACAGCGTTACTCCCCCGCTGCGGATCCCAGTTTGATCAGCACGCCTGCCGTTGATTTGTTGCTGGTGAAGTGCTTCTTCCAGTTACCTGCAGTGCCGATTTTGGTCAGGTCCGGGTTGTCGCCTTTGGCGGTATCCCAGCTGTAGCCCAGCAGATCAACGTTCACCACACCTTCAGCGCGATAGCCAACCGCAAGGTTTTCCTGATCGTTGATGTCGTAGGAACGGAACCCCGGCGCCTGTGACTCAGTGACGGTAACAGCTCCAGCTACCAGCCCAAGGATCGCATCAGCGTCCATGGTGTCGGTCACCAGCACAGGTTTACCCAGCGTGCCTGGCTGCCCGCCGTAAACCACCACGCCCGCTTCTTCGTAGATTTTGTTGGCGATCGCCTCATCAACAATGTCGAAGTAGGTGGCAGAGTGCATCACGAACAGGACCACGCGGTTAAACTTGTCCCCGTATTTGCGCAGGCCGCGCGTCAGGGTCTTTTTACCGTCGGTCTCAATGTCGGCGGTTACAACCATGTCGGCGTTAGCACCAATCGCCGCAGTCAGCGCTTTCAGGCCGTATTTCACGTAGCCTTCCAGCGTGGCATCAGCGACATCAACGCCGATCACTTCGGAGAACTCATCAACAGAGCGTCCACGGCGTTTAAAGGCTTCTTCCGTGGTTTCGTACGGGCCGTATTTCCACGGTGCTTTGACGGATACCGCTTCACCGGCGCCAATCTTCTTACCCGTCACTTTTTCGGTGGAGTTAACGTCACGCGATTCGATTGAGCCGCCAACCTTGTAGAAGGCACGCTTGCGGAAGTCGCCTTCAATCAGCTCGTTATCCAGGAGGATCGCTCCGTTGGAGGACGCGTTGAAAATTGCCAGGTTGTCCTGGCGGCGCTCGAGGAAAGCGGTCTGCGCCAGATCGTCATAAATGATCAGGTCACTATTAACAGTGGTAGGCATGGGTTAATCCCTTATTTCGGAAGTTTGAGGAAGGCCTGCTGGCCATGCTTGCGGATGTAGTCCGCTTTGTCGCTGGCGCTCATTTCGGAACGTTTCAGGCTGCCACCGCCGTTTGGTTTGTGTCCGCCCGCGCCGGTGCCTTCTGCGCGTGGGAAAAGATGCGGAGCCGTCTCCTTAAGAGACTCCGCCCACTCAAGCGGGCTTAGTGGAGTTTTGCCGTCTTTACCGAACAGAACATCGCCATTTGCATCAACTGCTACGGCCTCGCCTTCGTCGTTGAGCTGGAATGTGCCTTTGGCACGCAGAATCAGATCGTCGGATGCTTCCGGCAGCGCGCCAGCTTTTGAGGCTGCTGCACGGATTGCATCCCCCAGAACTCGATCCCGGAATTTGTTGGAGAACGCTTCGGCTTTGTCCGCGCGTTCATTTGCGGCTTTAATCTGCTTATCAACGTCAGCACGCAGACGCTCGGTGCGCTTATCGAGCACCTCATCGATTTTTCCGGCGGCAATCAGCTTTGCCTCTTCGTCGTCGGAAAAACGCTGGAGGATCCCGCGCACTGCATCAGGATCGATACCATCAAAGCGAGACAGGTGTTCTTTTTGCTGCTTAATGGTACCCAGCAGCTCAGAGTTTTTCGATTTCAGGCCAGTGACTTCGTTGGTCACGCGCTCATCAATCAGCTTCTGGATTTCTGGGGTGATTTCGATACCACCGCCGCCGCTGCCCTCGCCGCCGCTTTCTGGTGCATAGAATTTCAGAAGCATGTTTCGAATTAACATATTTTCCCCTCGGGATTTTGCCGGGCCTCGCCCATAAAAAAGCCCCGGCGGATGCCAGGGCGTGAAGTAAGAAGTGGTTGTTAGTTGTCAGTGCCTGAGAGTTGCTTCAGACGTTCCAGGGATATCCATTCGCCTTTGTCAGTGAACATATCAGCCAGGTTGATTTCACCGGCTCGGAACAGACGGCCACGCTCGGCACCCAGAACCTGATCCTGCCGTTGAGCTGGCTGACGCTCGAGCCATTCCAGATACGTGGTTTTAGCCGGTACCTGTCCATCCATGCTGGCACGACTCCCCTCGTCCATCTCATCAATATGAATGCCGAGTTCGCGCCAGGACTTGAGAATCAGGGTTTCAGTAGAACGACAGCAAAAATGAATCTTCCCGGGTCCCTGTAGGTAAGGCACCTTATGCCCGACCGGTTTGTTATCCAGGGTGTAACGCAGCAGGTCACGAATAATGCAGTCGTGGCTGGTTTTATTGTCCAGCGTAGACAGCCACTGTTTGCCTTTCACGATATCGCTGTTGGCACTGGTGAAGCTGTTGCGCGCTGTGGCAGCCAGATGATTCACAGCTGTTTTAGCGATGCTGGCGGCGTTTGCCCTGCTCATCTGCAGCGCCCCGTCGCGATAGTCTTTGTTGGCATGGCCACGAACATTGCGCGCGATAGTTTCTACCGTGTCGCCAGCAAGATAACCCCTGCGGACGGCGTTCACGATACGCGCCAGCCTGTCCGATTCCAGATTCTCCGCCCACTCACTCAGCAGCCGACCCTGAAAGGGTTGCGCCATCGCCGCGGCATACACCATATCGGCGGTGATGCCCTGCAACGGATAGTGAGACAAGACCTGTGATGGCAGAAGGGAATCAAACAGGCTCAGCTGATAACTGGCTTCGTTCTTTGCCAGTGCCACCAGCTCACTCTCGAGCCCTGCCTGCATGGTGGCTACGGCCTGATGGTTAAGCTCACGCACGCTGCCCAGTAAACTCTGCAGACGGCTAACGGTGAAGCTCTCAGGAGGCAATCTGTCCAGCGCATCCAGTAGACGTGCCGACAAGTCAGCATCCGTCTCGTTAAGCAACTTCACCATCCGGTTTGCCACGCCGGTGGCGTAGCGGGTTAACCAGACGGAATGTGTGATCGATTCATCACGCAGGCTTTCGTTAATGGTGGGCATATCAGCCTCCCGTCAACGTTGGCGCCTGATTGTGAAGCGCATCAATAACCTCGTCCGGGCTGTCGGCCGGGTCAATGAGATCAAGCTTCTGCAGCGCGCGAATCATATCGCTATCTCGCAGCGCACCGGACTGCCAGGCGTTGACGATTGCCGTCACCATGCCCGACTCAGCAACCTTCGCAATGAATTCCTGGTTGATTGTATAGCTCGTCGATTCGCCCTTGATGCCGAGGTATTTCGCACACCATCCCAGCGCCAGCGTATAGGCCTCAGAAACGTTTGAGACGCAGATACCGAGCACCGATGTTGATGATGTTTGCTCACCGCTCGCCTGCGTCGCAGTCTTCGCCGTGGCGTTCTGCTCAATCAGTCGGGCGCCCAGCTGCACCATGTAGTCGCGCTTGCTGTCCATGGCCTCTTTAGCCAGCATGTTCGGCTGTGCCTGGGCATAACCAAACGAGCCCTCCTTGGGAAGCAAAAGCGGTGATCGGGAACCAATTTTCACGCCCTTCTTCTCGAGGTGATCGCGCCAGCCGGTATCGAGTCCAGTCATGTACGGCTGCACCTGGCCACAGAACCACACGCTGTCCTCATAGTCAGCACTGTTTCGGTAATGACCGTGATTTATCTCCACCAGTGCAGCCAGCGGTGAATCATCAATAGTGGGATCGTTGTTCTGAGCGCCGACGAAGGTAAACGGAATTTCATCCCAGTAGTCCTTTCCTTTAGGCTTCGGATGATATTCGCTGTCAACGGTGTAGGTTCCGCTTGCAGTGCCACCAGCCCGGCGCCATACGCGGCATATGAACCGCTCTTCTTCCAGCGCCAGCTCGCGGTACTGGATTTCATCCTTGTAAGCGTAACCATCCGGCTCTTCTACGCATTCACGCAGGACCACCAGCACCAGTTGATCGCGTCCGTTAATTCGCTTTGTTCGCCAGTTAATGATGTTCTCTGCCGGATAGCGGAGGATGATCGCCTCATCGGAGGCTTCAGCGTAATCGACATAAAGCCCCTCACGCGCAACTTCCAGCACGTTCTCAGCCACCCGCTGTGACTGCTGATAGATGCTGGTTCCGGCCCCGTCAGCATTGTCCAACAGGTACTTCAGCTTCTCAGGACCGTTAAACGTGGGGTCCTTGCGATACGCCATCCCAAGCATGCCGATCTTCGTATTACCGGCAATGGCGTAGAACACCGCTCGGCTCAGATAATCTTCGTTGCGTTTGCGGTTACGCGTGGATTTATCGGTTGGGTCGAGATAAGGCAGATATTTATTACCCGCCGCCTTTACGGCCTCAGCTCCTTTGCAGAAGTCCCTGTATTTCCGCCAGGCAGCAGAAGCCGCCCGGTGTTCTGGTCGAACCCAGGTGATATCGTCGTTTGCCATATCAGAAAGTTGTGTCCATTGTGATTGAGTATGCCGGCTTCACGATCGGATAATCCTTCACGATGAAGTACCCACCAGCATCATTGGGGTGATCGTTATCTGCTGATTTATCCGGTTCTCCATTTGCCGCCCAGATTTGCTGCTCGAGGCTCTCGGTGTAAACCGGGCAGTTCTGGACATTCACCAGATAGCGGCGTTCGCCGTTGGCGTTACAGAACATGGCGTTCATTGAGTTGATACGGTCCTTAACTGGCGGGTTGGCATCATCAACAATGACGCTGAATCCGGCATCGTTAAGCTGAGCAATATCGGTCTTGCTGGCATTCTGCGATTTGCGGGAGTCGCCAGAGGCATCCGGATAGATATAAATCTCCCGGCTCTTCACGTAGCGACCGTCCTCATAGCGCCAGAACTCTTCCTGAATGCGCTTAATCATCGCCGGCGTGTCGTAGACCTTCACTAACTCACGTACCGCACGCGGCAGGCCGTTACGCTTTACGTGAACAATCGCGGCCATTTTTCCTACGTTAAAGTCCATACCGATGAACAGCGGATCCCCATCCTGAATTTCGTCAGAACAGTTATTTAGCTTGCGGTTGAACGTGTGGTAAATGGTCCCGCTATTAAGGTTCGTGAACTTCCCGCGCAGATAGGCCTGAATCAGTTCGTCAGGGTAAGAACTAAGCAGCGATGGAATGTAATCAGGCGGTAGATTCTTCGCATTGTCGAACGTGCTGGCCTGAATCAGTCCATACAGCGCCGCAAGCTCTGGTTTTTCACGCACAGCCTTCACGAACTGCTGGTAGACGAATTTGAAGCCTTCCGGCGTTGTCGTAACGTCAATTCCATTTCTCAGACCGGGAATGTTGTAACGCATACGGGCGATGATTTTTCGCCAGGCCTGCTGCGCTTTGGCAGCCGCCATAACGTCCAGCTCATCCACCATCGCATTACCAATTTTGAAGCCGACTATCGAGCCGGGCTTCTCCATCGAGCGGCAGATGGTTGTCCCGCGGTAGCACCGCCCCTCGTAGAAGTGAACCTCTTTGTTCCCCTCGTTGATTTTGACGCTCAGCCCCCAGTCAAAGGCCACCTCCTCTATCGTCGGGTAGAAGATGTCACGAATCTGCGGGTACGTCGGCGCGAAATAACCCTGGTTGATTTTAGGATGCTCCCACATCCCTTTGCAGATGCCCCCACAACCCACCCACGTCTTACCGGAACCGAACCCAGCAACGTAGGCTTTGAATTTGTGCTGCATCGCGAGGAAGCGCGCCTGAGGAATGTTAAGTGTCGGGCTGATCCCCATCGTCTGCCCTCGCATCCACTACGTTGATATTGATCTGCACTGGGGTTGGTTCATCGTCCTCACCATCACCGGCCAACTCTTTACGAAGCTTTTCTACCTCCAGCTGCCGGCGCTCGATTTCAATCTGCTGCAGGCGCTGCGCGAACTCGCTATCAGCAAGGCCAAGGCGCTTCATGACCGCTTCGAACATGCGCTCACGGCTGATTGCGGTTATCTCGACGCCATTCTTGCCGACCTTAATGCCGGAGTATGCGAGCCGTGAGACTTGAGGGAGTTTGCGCGTATCGGGGAAATAAGGCTGGCCAATACCATCGCCGTTGCAGCGCGGGCATTCGGGGTTTGGTTCTCGATTGTGGTCGTAACCGTAACCACCGACATCGACGGGCTCGTGCTTATTGCGTTCTCTAGCTTCCAGCCGCTTCTCTTCGAACTCCACCATATCGCGCCACTGGTATTGATGGCCGAAACCCCAACAGTAACGACACGCGCCACGACGATACTGCGAAAGCTGGTTTGCATCGAAGGTGGCGAGCTGCCACATCTGCGCGAGGACTTCATCGGCACTGCCAAGCGTGCGTGCAATGGACGCTTTTTGCTGCTGCGCAATAGCCTGCGCAACGTTAGGATTCGCTATGAGCTGACGACCGTAGTTTGGGTCACTATAACCAGCACGCGCAGCGGCGGCCGTGGCGTTATTGTCCTTCAGATATTCAGCAATAAAGCGCTTTACCTTCGCGCTTAGCTTTATGTCCACCAGCTCTTCTGCGCTTTTATCTTTCTGCGCAGTGCGCACTATCTTTCGTGGGTAAATTTTTGTATTTTGCGCAGCAGTTTTCTTGATATAGCGGCGAGCAGTTACATAATTAAGATTATGCGCCTCGCACCATTCCTTAGGGGATATGCCAGTAGCAGCGTGATCAGACAGGAACCGCTTCTGCAGCTCGCCCCAGTCCGGCTTAGCCATTGTTACCTCTAAACTGAATGAACTTTAGACGTCACTCACAGCTTCAGTATTTGAAGCAATGAAGTATTTTTCTCAAAGAAATCTTGAAATGAGGATTTAAGTTTATGAAATATGTATAACTATGATGACGTACATAAAATCAAGGCCAATCTCGAGTGGATAGTGCATCAAGCCTCTGCCCGGTCTCATTTGCGCACTGAGCATGATCAATTAGTGATTTCCGATCTAATGGAACTCATCCAGACATATGAAACTCTTCTTGACCTCGTAAGCAAATTTGGTGCTTCTGTCTTAAATTCGGAAATCATAGCGGGTCTATCAATCACAGAGGAATTCATCGCTAAAGTTAAGCGAAACGAGGGTGCGATGTGAGCGACCAACACACTGAGTGGCGATTGATTTGTGTTTTGAAGCTTCAAACTGGTGGATTACAGTTTGAAGCTTGGGTTATTTAATTGCCGTACAGTCGATTGAAAAGCGCATTTTTCATCGCATTAGAATCAATCGGATCCACGTTTAACCAGGTCAATGTCTCACGATTCTTTTCTGCATTGAAATCAGAAAACACACCATGAATATCACCGCTATCAGGTGAGTAGAGAACAGCAATATTCTGTTCTGGACAACTGTGTGGTTTACACCCTGACAGTGCAATATACTTTTTGCCCGCAACTGTTACTTCGGTTGATGGCGTGCTCGTGCCACCACTTTTTACCCATGCAGGTAGTTTGTTTTTACTAATCAGCTGGGAGTAGCTTTTAGACGTGCTTTTTGAACTGGCGAAATCAGAAAGATACTGCCCCTCGTCGGCAAGAGCACTGAAAGATACAAAAGCCATAGCAGCGATAAACACTTTACCTTTCATATTAATCCTCATTCCATAAAGACCTCTCAACACTATACCTTATCGGCTACTATGTCAGCCCTACAGTTAGCTAGAGGATTCCATATTACTGCCTATCCCAAGTGATTAACTCAGAATCATCCTAATAGCTACCGCTTATGCTTGTTGATTACGGACTGCTTGCCAGACTATTCAAGACTCTGATGAGGAGTTTGCCAACTCCAGGGAAACATCCATAAAAAGAGCAAGTGAAACTGAGACTCTGGTAGCCCTCCTTGTGAGGGCATTTTTTTACAATGCTGCGCTTCGCTTGTTAAATATTGAGTCTTTTCTACAATTTAATAGTGCTTTGCTATGTCAGGTAAAGCCGTCGTTCAGGAATACCCGTGTGCTCAAGGACGAGCCATCCCTAATTCTTTCTTTCCAACTCGATCTGCCTTATGCCAGCGAAATTATTGTTGCCCTTTTCAATTACAGCCAGTAGCGGCTTAATCCACAATACTGCCTGGCAGTACGTCATGGAGTTGGTGGCAACGGCACGATCATCGGCTGTGTCAGGTCCATTGGAATCGGTGTGCATGGCGCTGGCACGTAAACGGTGCGCGTATTTGAGCAGCCCACCAGCAATGTCAGCAGGAACAGGCAGATCACAGGTTTTTTCACGGCGGAGAATCTCCCGGTATTCGATTACGGTTTCTTCGGTGCTGGTGTCAATCAGGGAGTTGAGCCTATTGGCATGTTCTGCAACCTGATTGAATCGATTGAAGTTGAATGCCTGGGTAGCGATAACCTGCCCCTGCAGAGAATTGTCACTTCGCAGAACGTCGTTTTCGCTTTGAAGATTACTGGCCTCCGAGCAGCTCCGAACGAGGGCAACCGAAAGGCCAGCAATAATGACAACGCCGATAATACCCGGATTAATTTTCACTGGTCTATCCCCCAGCACGCCAGCGCACTTTCCTGGTCTCGCCGTTCTACCTGACCGTAGCAGCCGTTCTTCTGACCTTTAGTCATGCTGCAATCGCGACCACCGTCTTTAATCCACCAGCGGATTGCCTCGCATGCCCCGCGGCGGTCACCGGCATTAATGCGCTTATAGAACGTGGACGGGAAGCACTTACCTGGCCCGATGTTGTATGGGCAGAAAGAAGCTATCCCAGCTTTCTGAGGTTCGGTAAGCGGTACCGTAATATTGCGATCAACCCACGCCAGAGCCTTATTGCGTTCGATGGCGTTCACCTGATTGCATTTGGCCTGAGTCAATTTCATGCCCTGCACAACCGGTTTACCATCAACCATCGTTGCGCCGCGGCAAATAGTCCAGATACCGCCGCCATCTTTGTAGGCCGTGAGGCTGTTACCCTCTTTCTCATTCAGAAACTGATCGAGAATGACGGATGCAGGAGCACCAGCCAGTACCAGCCCCAGAACTGCAGTACTCAACTTTGCTCTGGATCCCATCACTCACCTTCCTTTTGTAATGCCTCAACGACCACGCTTGCAGCGGCAGGACGCTCTTGAAGGGGTTTATCACCAACGCCTTTCAGGTAGTCATTGACCATTTTTGTTCGCTTCTCATCCTCTCTACGCCTACGGTTTGCATCTACCCGCCCGTTAATGTACGAGGCTAGCGAGATAAGCAGACCAGCAGCGCCAAAGAACATGAACACCAGATCCTGAGTGGTAAATCCAATGGCTGACGCCAGAGCTGCTACCCACGCGAAGAACTGCGTGAAGATGTTCCCTGAATCATTCATTTTCATGGTCTCTCACCTCGCTAGGTGCGGGTGCTGATTTTGGAATAAAAAAAGGCCGCCAATCGGCTGCCTTGTGAGGATTGAAATCTGCTGCAGCTTCCTTCTCCTGAGAAGTGCAATAAATTAAATAATCCTTAAGAAGAGCTATTTAACCCCTTAAAATAATTAACTTTTCACATAGTTTTTAAATGTTATCATTTGCGTTAAGTTAATGACTTATCCTCGTAGGGAAAAAAGAGATACAAGCTGGTAGCACTGGCATTATTCATGCGGAGAAGATTGATGTCGTTCTCCGCACTTTTTTTTTGTGCACTGAGCTAGCTATCAAATGTCCACCAGCTATTACATTAGTGCCAGAAACATGATCAGACATTTAGCCCCCTCTTTCTTTGGCTACCCCATTCAGAAAATTTGAATGGAGAGAAAAAAAGCCCGCTCTTTTGAAGCGGGCCAATGAGTTGACTATTTGTAAGGTAGGTGTGAGTAAGACTTATGCTCAGAGGTGAAGCTGTATCGGCTGATTCACTATCGGTCCAGGAGAATCACCGGGCATTCAGTAACTTCTCACGACTTAAAGAGTAGCAGTAGTTTTCCAAGCCATAAAAAAAGGCCTGCGTTTTATGGCAGGCTCTCAAGGAATTTTAATCTTTTATTGTTGTTGTCATGGTGCCGGGTGCCTCCCGGTGACCCTACCCCAGTCAGCAAGGCCGCGTGCATACCTGCAGAGCGCAGTTGACTGGAACGCCCTTTCGCTTAGAAAGGATTCACCACATGCATAAATTACTCATGAAGCATTCACCCGGTCAATACTATTCAACATTCGCAAAAAAAAGCCTGCTCGGACAAGCAGGCATAAATAGCTAAGTTGGCAATAACTGAGGGAGTGGTGCCTCCCGGTGGAAATGATCACAGCATTCATTCCCGCGCGCTGGTTGGACACTCTGGAGAAATGTCCTGCTGAACCGCCCCTCCGCTTAGGGGGATCCACCACTAAAACGCTTTCAGAAACATCCATTCTGCAGGATGCTTAAGAAGCATATGTGCAGTATGAAGAATCTGCCACGTAATCAAATGAATATATTCACTTAAATGGTACAGGAAGAGGGCCTTCAATCACCTCGGCCTCTCCGTTGTCGCAGATGTCGTCACCCTGTGTCAGATGCCAAATACCATTAAAAGTAAGTCCCGTCTCAAGGTCTTCAGTAACGCCATTGCTGTAGTAAGCAACCTGAATCCTGCCGTTGTGCTGAATCCAGTAGTAACCTTCTTGCCTGATCATCTCCTTAACATGATGAGATGAGTATATTGCTGAGTTGAGATGAATGGCGTTAGATATACTCAGGATTTATTTCTGTCATGAGGATAGGACTTCCTCATCACTGTTGCCGAACTACTCAGTCAAATCTCATTCATCTCAGATACTTCAAACTGAAAGACATAGGGATCAGAAAGAAGCTCAAATTGCTCATCGTCTGGATAGGTTACCGCTACGTGGTAATTTTCACCTGCGAAAGCCTTAATGGATGAGAGATCACGCCAATAAGTTGCCAGAAAGAAATGCTCCCATTCTCCCTGTCGTTCACGCCGTACGTATGCACCTTGGTTGCCATTAACACTTTTAGAGTGCTTAACTCCCGTTAATTCAAGATGCGCAGCAAACCCATCACCGTGTCGTACTGGTACGCAACCATGCCATGTTCTTACAATCATACCCCTCCATTAAATGTCTGAAAGTGAATTTATATTCACATTATCATAATATTTAATCTCTTTGGGGGTTTAAAATGCATTCTGACGTCATAAAAAAGCCCCACGGGGTTAACCGCAGGGCTTTAAACGAAGGCAATAACCCATCGTTAGAGCAAAATTACCACAGATTCGGGAAAAGTAAATAGCTCACGATAAAATAATGCCCTATTTTGTTATCTGCTTAAGCTGTGCATCAGCCCATGCCTCTTCGATGTCAAACTTGGTGATTAGCTGATCGTAAAAGGGCTTAACTGACTTCTTCCAGGTATCGAGGCTGATTGCATCCGTTATCCCACATACAGCTGCGTAAGCCTCAGTTGATGGAATTCGCTCAAACCCCCGCCCACTGCAGCGCTTGCAATCAGCCAGTACCGGAACGCCCTGCTGCTCTGTAAGAGCCTGATTAACAGCTTTCCCGCGGCCATGACAATCTTTACAGGCACAGCTTACTACCTTCTTCCCCTTACACTGAGGGCAGAGAACGCGCGCTACCTCCCTGAGCTGTCTATGCACCTCATATTCAGAAGGACGAATATCCTCCGCGCCTATATTCAAAGACATCTTCACGAATTTCTTCTCTTTTGCCGGAGTGTGAGACTTCATGCTGAAAACCTCAGCGTCAATAAACCCTTCCCCATTGCAGCCATCGCACTGCTTCACGCTGGCGGCGCTGCGGGAATAGTCCTCAAACGCGAAGGTGGCCAGCTGGTGCATCACTAATGGCTTAACCCTGGCATCCAGTTTGCGAAGTGCAGCAACCCGGTCGCACTTGGTCAGCGCGTACTGGGCCAGCAATTCGATCGCCCTCACCCGGTCGTTGTTGCTGATCCCCATCCTCCCGAGAAAGGCGCTGTAACCCATGGCGGCCCGTTCCTGCGTCATGCCCATAGCGGCCATAATATCCGTCCCGGTTAATGAGTCTGACGCCGTTGCACGCGGAGAATCACTAATCATTGTCGATTTGGCGAAGTGATATTTGAGGGTGTTTTCAAGGTTCATGCGGTCTCCAGCTCGGTGATGGTGAGTTCTAACTTCCCGCCCTTAACTACAGGCATTTTCACAACGTGATAATCCACAACTTGGCTGTCATCCAGCCAGAATCCCGACTTGGTTAAAGCGTCAAATGCAGCCTTCTGCAGGTTATCCAGATCGCGGCGCCGGCGGTCGGGCATGTGACATTCAATTCGGATTTTGAGTGGTGCGGCCGTCCGGATATTAAGCCGGGCGCTTCGAATGACAGTGGCCACCTCATAGCGATACGCTACGCCATCGGCGCTAACATGCGTGCGCCCGCGGTTGTGCCGGTAATACCGGTTATTGCTCGGCGGCCAGGGCAAAGTGATTTGATATGTCTTCACGTTCCCCCCCACATCCGGTTTCGCCAGCGACTGTCCGGGCGCGCTGGTGTGTTAGATGTCGGAAGGAACGCACTGACAGTCCAGGTCACGTAATCCGGATTAAGGCTGCGCTCTACTCGCACGCTGCGCGCTTTGTATCGCTTAACCAGTTTGTCGGCCTGTTCGGTGCTGCAATCGGTGTGGTGGAACCAGGAATACTTCATTCCATCACCCCGCAAAGCCAAGCAGCTGTGCGGCGACGTTTTCGGCCTCGTCACGGCTGCGGAATGAACTGGACAGGACCCAGCGCCAAAGTACATCGAGCGCAGCTTTATAGAGTTGCTGAAACTCGAGTTCGTCCATGTTGGCGAATGAAATGCTACGAGGATGCTTTTTGAGTGTGCCGTCAGGTAGCTGAATAGCATCAAAGTGCCCTGCCTCGACGATCACCCATGAACGGTAAGCATCGAAGGATTTGCATAGACTAATGCCATTCGTGACGCGCCGGTAAGCAACCTGCTCAAGATACTGCTCAGCGGCATCGATCAGCGCCCCTTCATTCCCACCATAAGTAGCGAGGAACTTGGCGTAGCCGGTGATCAGCTTCCTCTCGTTACTCGAGATAGCTCCTCCGGTTGGTTCCCAGTATTCAAAACCGAGATTGATGAGCGCGAAAAAGCGCCGGTGAAATGCCGGGTTTCGTACCCGCCTGAACTCGGCAACAAGAACATCGCCGAGCCGGGTTTTGGATTGCAGGATATCGCTGGTCTCGGGCGTTGCCGGGATCAGTATTCCTGAGTGGTGTTTGATAAGTTGTAATTCTAGCGCCATGGTTCTCTCCGTGGCGCATCAGGTATAGGTTGTTCAGGCCTATGAAAGAATAATATCAGACGGTGGTGTAACTCGGTACCCCAGTCGTTTTGCAAATTGCATAAACCCGTTGAGAGTGAAGATTTCTTCCTCTTCGAGTAATGGTCGTAATGAAACTATTCCATTTACTCGATAAACCAGATATCTCCCTTCCGCCGGGAAGCTATAGATAACTGCTTTATCGGCCCTTCTGACCACGTCGTACCATTGATCATCTGCATTAAAGGCATCTGCACTACACACTATTTCCCCCAGAGCGACTTATTGACGCGGTAAACAGTAATCGGGAACAGCCAGGGGAACGCAAACAGCGATACTCTTTGAAACTGCTCCAGTGAAAATCACGCGATTAATAAAACCACTCGTCCGCGCTTTCCCAGGTCTCCTGCACGATATGTTCGACCTCTTTCTTGTCGCCCCCGAAAACAGTCAAACCGTCATTAGTGGCACGCTTAATCGTAAGCTGGCATTCATCGAACTGTTTGCTGAGTCTTTTGAGCAGTTCTAACTCGAGCGCAGGTATTGCTCCATCAGGAAGTTTCTTCATGCGATCAATGGCTAACTCGATTTTCATACTTTCCCTCCGCGACAAAATACTGTATGCATATACAGTATATTTATAAACGTATCTCACGGATTTTGCAACGCATTAAGAACACAGAATGCAGATTATCAGTTTGAAAGAACATAAAAAAAACGCCGAGGTAAGTCAGTATTAAATTTTACACGTGATCTCCATATGGTGCAGCCGAAGCGCGAAGGATGACAAACATCTTCATATAAGGCTGGAAGACCGCTGCAAATTCTGATTTACGCCTACAACAGCGCCACTAGTACAGGGATAGATTAAAATAGTTTGATGACTCTAACTCACTGTGACTTAGGATACGCCTATGAAAGAAATGAAAAGCAAGAGCCCAAGAATTGATCCTGCTGAAGAAAACGCGTTTTTTCCGTCTGACTATTCCCTGAGTGAATTTACAAGCCCGGTGACCGATTTAAGTGACTATGAATATTCAGAACACTACCAAGGAAACAAGAAGGTGTTAGTGATCGCAGCAGACGAACGCTATCTGCTTACGGACAACGGCTCCCTCTTTTCGACAGGAAATCATCCTGTGGAAACACTGGTTCCAATGTATCACATGCGTGCTGCTGGGTTTGATTTTGAGATAGCCACACTTTCCGGAAATATGGCCAAGTTTGAATTCTGGGCGATGCCCTCTCAGGATAAGTTAATTATGCCGTTCTATGAACGCTATCGTGATGCGTTCAGGCATCCTCGCAAGCTTGCGGATATAAGTGTGGGTCTGACAGCTCAAAGTGACTATGCAGCCATCTTCATACCAGGTGGCCATGGTGCACTAATTGCTCTGTCAGAAAGCCAGGCGGTAGCGGAAACGCTTCGTTGGGCGATGAGTAATGGCATATTTGTCATATCGTTGTGTCACGGACCTGCCGCTTTCCTCTCGCTCAGGCACGGTATAAATCCCCTTCATGGTTACTCGATATGTGCATTTCCGGACAGTGCGGATAGACAAACCCCCGATATCGGATATATGCCGGGACATCTAACATGGTATTTTGGAGAAAAACTGTGCGAAATGGGTATTAATATTGTTAATGATGACATCACAGGTTCAGTTCACAAAGATCGTAACGTACTGACCGGCGACAGCCCTTTTGCCGCTAATTCTCTGGGGCGGCTCGCTGCTACAGAGTTACTGTCCGCTTATGCTGCTCAACAATGAACGTCTAGTGCCCCAAAACGCGGCGGCTATTCTGCCGCCGTCTTCATTTTGCTTCTCCCTAACCTAAGCGGATCTGGCGTTAATCTGCCGCCTTCTGAGGCACAATATTCATACCTGTAAAATTATCATATAGGTTCTCAAGGCTCCCTGACAATGCGGCAAACAGCAGAGCCTTTCCGTCCGGGAGTTCATCACTGATCCCAAGCCACTTCAGTTGCTGCTGTTCAGGGGCGTCAGTTACGGCGAACACGCCAGATAGAATATTACGCAGAGGAGAGTAAGCAATTACGATTTTTTCGCGTTCACAGTCATCAGGGTTACAGGCTTTCATGACGTAATAACGCTCTTCACGAATGGTCATTTCGAGAGTTGGATAATTCGATGCGTTACGGAGCACCCAAGTCGGCAGCTTATTCGCCTTCACCATCTGATGAACACAGTTTCGCGTCGATGAATTGTTAGCGAGCATATTAATAGTTATGTTATCGTTGGCAGAACTTCCTTCCGCTAACATCAATAATGAAACACCGATAAGGTTCCTGTACATGATAACCTCCTGTTCAGACATTTCTTTTTTTAAACTTCCGGGGAAGTCACGTTAGTAAACGTCTTATGTAAAGCATAACCACTTTTACGGGTTTTGAACGTATACCCAAGAACATGGAAAGAACGGCATTGTTTCAAAAAAGTAAAGATTGAACATATCATGTACATATTTTGATTAATATACGCACTAAATCTTGTGAATATAAGAAGCCCCCAACCCACTTATAACATATCTGAAAAAACAATTTATCAATTACATTCTCCAGGAATTATCTGTAAGAGCCGCACTTAAAGAATACCTCCCCACATTATTTTATTTACAATCCCTTCACCCCCACCCGCCCATCGCTTTAAATATTTCCATAATAATAACAAAAACATAGTCAGATCATATGGAGATGTTTTGTTACCAAGTAGGAAATACTTAATCGAAATTGATGAATATCCATTCAAATTTCATTTATATTTAATAATCAAAAGCAGTATGCATAATTACCTTGTAACTTGTCTGACCAGACCTTAAATGTTATGTTATAACAAATACTTTGGAGGCATGAAGTTCAGGACGCAGAAGTTAAGATAAGGAGGTGTGTTATGCGTAGTTTGAAGTCACTAAATAGCCGATCAGTTATCTATCTCCTGTGTTTCTTTATGATAGCCGTAACTCATAAAACGAATGCTCGTTCGTTTTATGTGAAGAACTACAGTCTGCCAAGCTATACCGAGTTTCACGGGAAAATTAAAAGTGGTGAATTTGATGAATACCATGTGTTTCTACAGAAGTCTCAGCCCCTCAGAATGGAGATATCCGATAAACGCTTTGAACTGAGAGTGACTGGCCCGGATCAAAGAGGAAGTAAGATAAACACCCGACTTGAGAAGAGTAATGTCTTCATCGCCCCAGTATCCGGTATGTATAAGATTATTGTTAAAAGCACGCATCGGGATCAACAGTGTAATTGCTATGTATTGGCTATTAACTTTACGGATTGAGATGACGCATTATGTTTAAATGGAAAAATATATCTATTTTCTTAGCAGTAAAAATATCAGTATTTTACTAACGGATGACTTCTATTTTTTTTATGGTTTAAAAAAAATAACCGGCTTGCCTTTGGTTCATATGACATATGATGGAACCACTCATCCTCCCGCTATTATAAGAGGAAAAGGTAAGATCCGAGTGCTTATTGATGGCCGAATTTTCAAGGAAGGTAATTGGAGGGGTTTCAATAAGCTACGCGAGTCGCTAAAAAAGGGGGCTGACTGGATCTGGCTTGATGTATCCGGACACGGACGTTTTTATCCTGAAGATTGTGAATATCATATTTATGCCAATCTAAGAGGAAGCATGCATGACTCAATTATGTCCTTGTACCATGCCTATTTAAGACGCCGCATCACTATGATTTACCATCACTACCCGCGACTGACTGTCAAGGAGTTAGATATTCTTCAGAGTCTACTTGATAACGACAGTATAGCTGAAATTCAAAAGAAATTTTGTCTTGGTGAAAAGACAGCTACCTGTTACCGAAGCAGGATTGTGCAAAAATTTGGTTGCCGAGGATACGGAATGTTTATGCAGTATTATGAACGAAACAAGGAAATCATTGACAGAAAATGGAGGTATGAATGTAAGCAGTAATTAAAATTTCTTTTTATAACTTTTTATGCCTGAAATCAAAGGAGCACTTTATGAATAAAGCTGTAATTCTTTCCCTCTTCACTGCCGTCACATTATTTACTGCAGGATGCGCTAAACATACATACAGCATTGTCACTCAGGACGGTCGAACCATTATTAGTGAAGGAAAACCTAAAGAAACCAGTGCCGGTTTAGTAGGGTATGTGGATGCGAATGGTGTCAAACAGCAGATTAACCGCGCAGAAGTGAAAGAAATCACCCAGATAAGGTAAGCCAGATTTCTAGGCAGCAGTGCTTTACCGTCAGCCCGGAGCGTAAATAGATTTACGCTCCTTAACTCGCTCTCCCGAAACGGGTGCTAAGGTTCCCCTTCTCTGTTCCTTGTCCCATGTTAAATTACGCAGGCTCAGACTTTCTATTTCAGTTCAAGGCTATCGTTTCTTTCCTGAAGGTATCCGTACAAATATAGGCAACTGATGAAGCCACTATACTGGATTCCAATACTTCCTTCGTCAATGAATTTCATCAAGTAAGGCTACATTTAACCTTTCTATGATGAGAAGAAGTTTGTTATGGGTAAACTTCATGCCACGCCTGACTGTTTGTAGCCAGGTAACGTATGGCATGAATGCAGAATGGCGACATCAGTTTGGAAATAAGATGTAACGGCGCCCAAAAAGTTGCCTTAGGTACCAGTATTTGGTATTGATGCCGGGGAATAACTCATATTTAACAGGCAGAAAATTAATAAATAAAAAAACGTCGGGCAGGCATAACCCGACGTGGTACTCAAAAAGCAGGATTACATTTTTGCCATAGCCAGAGTAATGACGTAATACCTGCAGGCAAGTTCCCAAGAGGTAGCAATTTATTAATGAAACTTAAAGACAATCACACAAAGCAGCAAAGACTCGCTCAGTTATTTGAAGTTAAAAGCATCAGGATGGTTTTGAAGGCTACCGCTGAGAGCAGCAAAAAGAACCGTCCTACCATCTATCGAGATATCACTTCCTGAATTCAACCACACCAAGTTTTGCTGATATCCCTCTTCGGATTGTTTTGAAAATACCGCTGACATACTCTTGGTATCAGGTGAGTACAAGATCGCGATTTGTTCCGCTGCACAATCATGGGGTTTGCAGGCAGAAACTACCTGGTAGGCTTTATTGTCCACGGTTACCCTCATCGCAGGTGTACTGGTACCGCCTTTCATCACCCAGTCTGGCAGGTTATGACCCTTCGACATTTTATGGAAAGCTTTGCTGGTTTCACTATCCGTCGCTAGACTGCTTACTGTCATCTCAGTTTGCGCATAGGCAGCAGTTGCAGTTAACAATGATAAGGTTGTCACAATTAGCTTAAGCATATGTTTTCCTCTATAAGTAAAAGTTCCAGCTTAGGACAATGTCATAAAAAGAAAGTACTGCATTTGCACACATCTATGGTGAATGCATTCCACATAAATATCAATAAACAATAACACCGACAAAAAATTTCTTTTAGGTTTTTTCTGATGTAAATTACAAAAATGAATCAATAAAAACTTCAAAAGCAACAAATAGCTTCAATCACGCTGATATTGACTATCCACTAAGATAATCCTAAAGTCAGGGATTAAATTAACATTTTGCAGATATCGATGTACCTACCCTGTTATTGGAGGGAACAGATATAAATGCAACATGTAATTATTGCACCCTATAAATTCCGAATTGGAGTTTAGCTTGGGTTTAAGTTGTTTTCAGCAAGCATCAAATTTGGTTTTCCAGGTTGCCTCAACCGTCAGCGTAGCTTACCTATCTTATGTACAGATTATGGATGATAGATTTCATCAAAGATCTCTCAGTTGCCGTTTTCACGCCTGAAACCCCTTTCCCCTTGCGATGTTAATTCCCTCAACGCATTCCCTTAATGCATTTACTTGCTCAGAGGAGAGTTCAGATTCATCAATTGTGGCCAACAGAGCGTTGAGGGAGCGCTCAATATCGTTTTTAGTCAATCGTAAACAGATAACCTTAACCCAACGTGGAGAGAACTTGCTGAGGCCGATTGCTCTTGTGATACGTAGTTTCATGAAATGCCTCTTTACTGCCAGTGGTGGCGATTTGTAACTCGGTTGTAACACACAGTGGAGGAGACTTATGTGATTATTTCGCCATAAAAATTTCTAAGGGGCGTTTAGCCTGGGCAATCAGGCTTTCAGCAAGTATCGAAGTTGGCATTCCAGCATGTCACACAAGCGCCTCGTCATAACCCGAAGCGGCTAAATCATGTGAAGGTGCTTTTACAGTCATAAATAGGCTGGGATGCCAGCTTTGCGCTAGAAGCGGACAAAGCGAATTCGTCATTGCACTGGGTTAGCAGGTTTACTTCAACGGCCTACTATGCAGGCACTGCTCCTGCCCAAGAGGTATATGAGACCACCTCATCCCCGTCGGGATAAACTTATTGAAGCTCCCATTGAAAATAACTTATTCTTTTCCGTCAATGAAATGCAGGAGACGAGTCATGACTGGCGAAATTCGCAGACGAGGAAGGCCACGAAAAACAGAAAGTACCTATGCAGATACCCGTAATGACCTGATCCGCAGTGGACTTGAACTGCTCACGCAGAATGGTTTTCTTTCGACGGGAGTCGATGCCATTGTCAAAAATGCCAGTGTCCCTAAAGGCTCATTTTATTACTATTTTAAGAGCAAAGAGGAATATGCCCAGACAGTTCTGAACGCCTATGACAGTTTCTTTGTGCACAAACTCAAAAAACACCTTCATGGATCATCCAGCCCACCAATGGTACGTCTGGAAAATTTCATCAACGATGCCTGCGACGGCATTAAAAAGTACAATTTCACCCGGGGCTGCCTGGTTGGCAATATGATGCAGGAGAGCCCGGGGCTTCCACTATCCTTTATTAAACAGCTTCAGGATATACTTGAACGCTGGCAGGCAATTGTGGCGTCCTGTCTTTCCGATGCGTTATCCTCTGGCGATATCTGTTCCGATATGAACGATACACAACTGGCGGCCATTTTCTGGAGCAGTTGGGAGGGTGCCGTGATGCGTGCCAAACTTTATTGTTCAACCCAGCCTGTGTACGATTTTTGGAGCTATTTCAAAACGTCAGTACGCTATCAACCCTCTAAGGATACGACGGTTAAACAGTAAAAAAGGGCGCGGCCCCTAATTGTAATTATCCCCCCCAGGCCGAGCCTGGCTTCCATCTCATTAGCTACATTGAATTACTGCCCGGCCACGAATTCCTCCACTCAGAAGTTTTTCAGCCACATTTATAGCGTCACTGAGCGGGTAAATGGTGGTAAGGCTATCCAGTCGGGACTCTGGTAAATACTGTACCGCTTGTTGCCAGATCGCTGTTCTTTTCTCTTTCGCGAACATGACACTGTCAATCCCTTTCAGCGTGACAGCACGCAGAATAAACGGAGCCACATTGCCCATCAATTCCATCCCCTGAGCCATGCCGCAGGCTGCAACAATACTGCCATACCGCACCCCGGCGCAGGCATTGCAGAGTGTGTGGCTACCGACTGTATCAATGGCGGCAGCCCAGCGTTCTTTTTGTAACGGTTTTCCAGGGGAGGCAAGCTCGGAACGATTAATAATCTCCTCTACACCGACCGTTTTATAAAGCCAGGCAGCTTCTTCAGGTCGACCAGTAGACGCGGTCACGCGGTAATCCATCGACGCCAGGATCATGGCCGCAATGCTCCCGACACCTCCACTGGCACCAGTAACTAGTACCTGACCATCTTCAGGCTTAATACCATGATTCAGTAGTGCGTCGACACACAGCATCGCGGTAAAACCTGCTGTTCCGATTGCCATTACGTGTTTGCTGTTTGAGCCAGCCGGCAGCGGCGTCAGCCAGTCTCCTTTTACCCGTGCTTTTTCAGACAGTCCACCCCAGTGTTTTTCCCCTACACCCCAGCCTGTCAGGAGAACCTTATCTCCGGGCTGATATTCCGGATGTGAACTGGCGGACACCGTACCGGCAAAGTCAATGCCTGGCACCATTGGGAAGTGCCGGACGATTGGGCCACGGCCCGTAATGGCCAGCGCGTCTTTGTAGTTGATGGAGGAATATTCAATATTTACCTCAACATCCCCCTGCGGCAGCTCACTTTCAGCAATTTCAACAAGTTGCGCACTATAGCGTTCATCTGCTTTGTTTATTAATAAAGATTTAAACACTTTCACCTCGTCTTTTTGGCGTTTACCGTTCAGTTATTAAGTCATGTACAAATAATATTGACCGATCGTCTAATAATCAACACTACTATCCTGATGTTTTGCCAGCAATCAAGAATTATTATTTATTTCATGAACATAAAACGGTCTATCTTGATCAGCATCAAGCTGGATTCAGATTGATCTGGTACAGATGGGAAAATGAGCATCTCTTAAATATACATAGCTAATGCTTCAGGAGACGGCTGATGATGAGATAAAGCAACTGAGCTTCAATGAGTTTGCCCACACCGGACCTTCCGTCTGTCAGAAGACCGTTTCGTGCCAAAAGCTGAACTTATCTCTCAGGATCCACCTGTCCATCCATTAGTATGTACTGCGCTGCTTTACGCGCGTGTTGATCAATCAAAGGAACAAGCCGAGTGAAATGCTCACTGGCGCAATGTGCATCGAGTGCCGCCCGGTCAGGCCATTCCTCAATGAAAATAAAATGCCCCGGATCCTTTTCATCTCGATACAAATCATAAGCAATACATAGAGGCTCTCGTTTCGTTGTCGCAATGAGCTCACGGTATAAAGGGAGGACGGTTTCAACGCATTCGGGTTTGATAAAATCTTCGGCAATGACCTTTAGCATGCGAATTCCTTTAGAAAAATGGCTAGGGTTTTGATGGATAATGCCAGCATGAAGGGCTATTTCAAAAAGAATGTTCGCTCCTCGCTCATAACGAACCATTTCCTCACTATGCCCTGCCATCGGCTTTCATCCGCTGATATTTAGCTTTCAAAAGCTCTGCCGGTGTCGGCCCCTTCGGCGATACCGGCGCGGCCAACGCCCGCCGTACAGGCGGAATCGGCTTACCGGCCAGCACGCGCTTTTCCCACATATCCAGAATATCGCTGGCTTCACGCTCGAGTTCATTATGGCTTAGTTGGCCATCGGTTCCGCGGCGCCTCAGTTCGAGACAAATGTGGTAGTAAATCGGCTTAGGCCACGGATACTGCTCACTGCTCGGGTACCGAAACACCAGCTTACGCCACTTCCAGTACTCAGCCATCACGTCAGCAGTGGTGATCCCCAGCACGCATCGCCCTTCCCTGCACCACTTGATGAACTGGCCAGGCGACGGCAGGAACGGACGCTCCTGACGGCGTACCACTCGCATTCCGGCTTCAACCTGCTCCAGAGTGGTGATCCCGTTTTCTTTGAACGCCAGCACCCACTGTCGGCGGATCTCATTCACGTCTTCCTGGCTTCGATTAACCAGGCTTGCCGGGAACGCGGCGGCCAGCTGTACGAATAGCCCGTTGATAATCTGAGCCACCTGCTGCGTTTGCTCGCGCTCGGTATACTGCTCAGGCAGGTTGTGCGCCACACGGCGAGCCTGTTCCCGGTCAAAATTGCGAATGCTCTCGGCAAGATTTTTCATTCCAGCACTCCGTCAATCCAGTCGGTGTTATGCAGGTCGATGCCGCTCCGGGAAGGTTTTACCGCTCCGGTTGCGCGCAGCCGTTTGGTGGTGAGCTGATCCCACTGCTTGCGCAGACTCGAAGGGCTCAGGATGTTGTCTTTCCAAAACTCGTCGCGGTTGGCCCACTGGAACAGGTCACAGATTTCGTAGTGAGAACGCTTGTCCTGGACGCGCATCAGCCTGATGGTGTTTGCCCATTCAGCCCAGTTGGGTTCGGATAGCGATGCGTTGACGGTGAGAAGCCTGTCGTAAATCCAGCGAGCGGCCTTGAGGTCGTCAGCGGATCCCCATGATTTACCTGCCGGAGTGTATATCCCGGCGGCAGCTTCTGGATGGCGTGAGAGAAACTTTTGAGTTTCCTGGTTTCGGGATTCGTCAGAATTCCGAGACGAGGATATTTTAATATTGTTCTTGTTATAGTCTTGGGTGTCTACCGTTTCCGGGAAGGTTTTTCCCGTTTTCGGTAACACTTTTCCCGATTTCGGGAAGACTTTTCCCGTTTTCGGTTTGTCTAAAATCCAGGCAGAAAGATCAGTATTTATACCGACCGTTTTCATCACGCCCTGCTTCTGACTGAAGATAATTTTGCGTTCTGCGAGCGATTTGAGCGCATCAGAGACATGCGAGTCACTCAGCCCTGTAAGCTCGGCAATCACCGTGTTCGTAACGCGGTCCTGTTTCTTGTTCCAGCCGTAGGTAAGCCAGATCACCGCTTCAAAACACTGCCACTCCCGGCCTGATAATCTCAGGCGCGGTTTGAGCTGTTGGATCTCGTTTGCGACCTTGGTATACCCATTCGACAGGTCGGCCATACGACCTCCCGGTTGTTCGGTTCTGTGGGGGAAATTGATAATTTCAGCTGTGTTTGACATACTTAGCTCCGCAATTACACTCCGTTTTTGCACCTGAAAGCCGTTGGTGTTCGAGCACCGCGGCTTTCGCCTTTTCTGAAGTCTTCACACTGCCCCCAGCATGGTTGTGACCATCGCCAGCAGCGGCGCCGTAAGGTCCGGATCGACACGGAACATTTCAAAAATCCCCTCGCCTAACTCCTTCAACTTTTCCTTCTTCGGTGCATCGAGCATCAGAGCTTGCTTCGCCTCACTCACCTCTTTTTCCAACCTTGCCATGCGATACGCGAACGAGTCGTTCTTTACGACACGGTCGCGGTATCGAAGCGGTAATACAGACATGATCGCAGGCACCAGTTGTTCGACGTTTCTCCGGTACGAAGCAGAGTCTTCTTTGTTATCCAGCCAGCGGAACAGCTTAACGTTCCACACATCGGCCTGGCCTGAGAAATCAACGCCATCAAGTTGAAGTTCTTCCGCCGCCTCTTGGATTTGAAGCGCAACAGCTACGCGTCCTTCTGCCGCTGCCCAGGCTCGGACCGCTGAGCAGATATCACGAGGATCTATATCCTGCGTTGCCGGTTCGCTTTGATGACACGGGAATATCAGTGGATTAGAGGAAGCTCTGTTACTTTGTTGGAATGAAACAGTCTGCATTGTTAAGGCTCCTGTTTAGGTAAACCATCTGTGGGGTTTGGGTAGAGATCGGGGCGCAGTTCGTGGGGAGTTACGCCTGTAACTCGAAAAATAGGAAGCACACGGGCTTGAGGTACCCTACCTCGATTTCGATTCTTCCAATGACTTACATTCATCACGCTAGTTGATAAGAGCTCCGCCAATTTTGTTGCGCTTCCAGCGATATCTATAGCTTTATCCAAAGGACTCATAACTTTCTCCGAGAGTTGAAGTTAGAAAATTAAACATATTGTTTAGTTGAATGTCAACATTATGATTGTTGAGCTTATAAACATTTGGTTTAGAATCTTGTTATGAAAGAAAAAACTCATCAGATTGATCATCCGCAGGTACAACGACTCAATGAAATAATTGAGCGTAAAGGCATTTCTAAAGCCGATATGGCTAGGATCTGTGGAGTAAGCGCACAATCAGTGAATAACTGGTTTGTACGTGGGACGATTGGCAAAAGTTCTGCAATCAAATTGGCAGACGCACTTGGGGTAAGCCTTTCTTGGGTTTTAGGACAAGACGTTGGAGAAAAGGACGGCCTTAAAGCGGACGAACAACGCTTGCTGGAACTGTATCGTCAGTTGCCAGAAGAAGAACAGCAGAACATGCTTCGTATTTTCGCACTTAGACTAAAAGAACTGGATGAACTTTATGATAAGTACATGAAAGGTCGTTTTCGCAATCAAGATGAATAATAATATTTTACCTATACCACACTAAAATTTATAACTTTTGAGTTTTACTAATGTTTCGAGCATCAATAAAAGTCATAGTTAACGGATAGTATATTTTATAGAACATATTAAGGCTTCAGGCATTTTAAACATAAATTTGATTGGTGCCTTAAACGAATTAAGACTTCCTGATTAAAAAGGATATCGGCATGCCTGAAAAAATATTCAATTTCAAAAGTTATCCTATAGTTTTCATTGGTTCTGGTGTTTCAAAAAGATATCTGCAAAATTACCCCACGTGGGAAGAATTGTTACTTGAATACTGGAAGCAGACAAATCCGGATGTTGATTTTTATAATTACCTGTTAGGTATCAAAGAAAAATATAAACAAACAACTGACAACGAATCTGATTTAAACCATAAAATATACACCGAAGCGGCAACAAAAATAGAGAATGATTTCAATAAAATGTTCACCGAAAACACCTTGCAAGTCAGAGATTTAGATGCTAGGCGTGTTTTCACTGAAAACATTTCCCCTTTTAAGTTTTCAATATGTCAGAGATTTTCAGAAACCAATCTAAAAAAAGAAATAAACAAAGAAGAACTTGAGTCCTTTAAACTTCTTCTTAAAAAAGCAAAAATGATCATTACAACTAATTATGACGCATTTATTGAGGAACTTCTTTTAGAGCAAAATGTAACTCCAAAATTGTACATCGGGAACAATGGATTTTTCGAAGATACAGTTGGTTGGAGTGAATTATATAAAATTCATGGCGATATAAAAGAACCTCGGTCGATAATAATAAATTCTGAAGACTATCAAAAGTATGATGATAAAGCTATTTTAATTAGCGCCAAAATTCTTTCTAACATGATTAAAAATCCAATTTTATTTATTGGATATTCATTAACTGACAGAAATGTCAAAAAATTACTATCGGACTTCTCATCTCAATTACCCAAAGAAGATGGAAGAAAGTCAGCCGAGAGAATAATATTAATTCAGTATAAACCAGATGAATTAGAAATCGTATCAAAACAAATAACAGATCAGCAATTACAAGTTACATATACTTCAGTTGAAACAGACAATTATAAAAAAATTTATGATGAAATAAGCACTGTTAATGAGGGGCTCTCTCCTTATGACGTATTGAGATATCAGAGAGCCATAAAAACACTAATTGTCAACGAAGGCGAGAAAGGGAATTTACATAGTTTGCTTGTTTCACTTGCTGATCTTGATAAATTAGAAGATAGCGTTAAGCAAGGAAAGAACCTTGTAGTAGCGCTTGGTGATAAAAAGTATGTATTTACTCATATAAAAGAGCTTAATTATCTTGAAGACTATATTTTCCAGAGAAATGAGATATCTAATAAGCTTGCTATAGAATTCATTACTGGTTCAACAAGTACCTTACGCCTACCTTTCTCAAAATTAATTTCATCTTGCAATATCAATGAGTTAGGCTTGTCAGCCAAATTAATTACTAAATTAAATCAAAGAATTGAACGACATGGTAAACTCGACGACTTAATTACTTCTACATCTCTGGATAAAGTGAATGCCGCGAAAGAGTTTAAGCATATCGCAGACATCAAAAGCGCAGGATTAAGTAAACAAAAAGAAATTTTTGTTTTAATCAAAAATATTAAGCACCTTCCCAAAGAAGAAGTTGATAAATATGTTAAGGAAGAGGCATTTCCACAGTTTAGAGATTGTGATGCCGAATTGCTCAAAACCGACCTTAGAAAATTATTCCTTGCGTACGATTTATTAATAAACGGTGATATTGAACGTGTTTAATTTATGTGGCCCTGATCATTATTGGATGAAGGGCCATAATTTATTAACTAAATAATAATTCAGACTATATTCTTAAGAAGTATTTACATCAAGTCGTTGTTCTATAATCTCCAGAAGGAGAATTTTAGCTATTTAATTGGGTTTTAAAAACCTTCGTTATCATGCTCCATTGTCTCTCCCTTCCCCATCTCTTACATGCAGGTAGACCAACCTAGTTATCAGAACAGCCCTATCAATTTTCGATCTTTTTACACGACATCCACCCTAAACATCACAAGTAAACATTTAGTTTATTCAAAAATACTCATTTTGTTGACACGGCATTAAACTTTGTGTTTAATCAAAATACCAAGACGCACTACGTTCCACCAAGGCATGGAGCCCACGAAGTAGCCGCCGACGGCATACGAATAGTCGGATGAGGTGGAGACATTAACGCGCATCAGGTGTAAATGTTCCGCTGGCCGGCGATAAGGCAAACGAGGGTGAGAATGATTGATTTCGCACGCAAACCAGGACGGCAGCAGGCCGTAAAGCTGAACTTCTTCGAGGTGATTCTTCGCCGCCTGTGCTACCTGCTGGCGCAAAAGGGGAATCCAGATGTGTAACTCAACGAAATGCGGGTACTGCGGCAAGCCGGTTAAACCGGGGGAAGTAGTCAAAAGTACCCTTCTCTATTGCAACGGCGCACAGCTGGCGCGCAAAGATAAAGAATACTGCTCTGAACGTTGTGCTTCGTACGACCAGATGGCCCACGAGGCATAACGTAAAAGCCGCGCAAGGCGGCCCGTACGTCCGGTGCTCCCGACCAAAGTTACACCGGAAAACTACTTAAAAAACCAAAGTTCACCCAATGGGCGCTATCTCTGGCCCGGGGATCTTACATCCAAAAAAGAGGATCTCACATGGAATTTTTCTATGTAGTGAAGGCTACGCAGAAATCTGGCAAAGAAGACGCAGTGATTTGGTTCACTGCTAAATCAGAAGCCCGTGCCAACCTGCAGCTCGATGTCGAGCTGGAAGATGCAGGTATTGAAACCGGCCGCGGTAAGGATTACTCAAAACCGGTTCGCACCGATTTCCCTGTTTACAACGATCTGCCTGAAGAAAGCACCGTGGATTACACCTGGTGCAAACGCTACGAACTGCAGGACGATGGACGCACCTGGCTGCCAAAGGCTGGTGCTGAGTCGACTGGTGACGTGGACAGCACTGCCGCACCGGAGACGACCGTTAATGTCGAAACTACCGTCGAAAGTGTCCCGCTTGAAAACCGCACTCCAGCGGTCCGTTTTGCCGTCCATCTGACCAGCGACAAATACCTGTCACACATCACTAAAGAGCAGCAGCTGGCTGCCAGCGAAATGTCACTGGATGAAGGCAACACCTATCTCCAGAACCTGCTGCTGGCGAAGAACGACATCCCTGAAATTGCCGAACTCAGCCTGAACGCTGAGTGGAAACTCGTTCAGGCGATAAAGCAGGTCTTCGCGCAAGATGAAACGCACGAAGCTGAAGTTATCGCTGCATTCATGGCTGACTGGGCGAGAGCAGATGTCAGCGATCGCAATCAGTTAATTGAAGAGTGGAGAAGCGGAAAGCTTTCTCTTCTCAAATCAGAAAGCACCAGCGACACCGATGTTACAGCCGTTCAGGTTCCAGAACCTGAAAACGGTATTCAGATTGACGAGAATGATGACGAAACCACTCGTTATCCAGTCGTTCGTATGCCCTTCCGCAAGCAGCTACTCGCCCAGTTCACCGCCGACGAACTGCGCCACCACTTAACCCGCGAAGAATACGAAAGTATCAGCGCGCTGGAAATGGATACTGACAACAGCTATGTCCAGAACCTGCTGCTGGCGGCAGAAAACTGCGAAGAGGTTAAGGGTTACGATACCAAAGACCTGTGGCGCTACACCGACGCCATTCGCAAGGTGTTCAGCCAGGAGAAGCGTCACGAACTCGCTTTGGTTCTCCAATTCACCAGAATCTGGGCGGTGACTGATTATATCGATCGAGGCATTCTCGTTCGCGAATGGGCTACCGGTAATCGCATCAGTAATGTTAAGCGCACTGATTCTGGGACCAATGCAGACGGTGGCTATGTAACGGATCGCGGCGAAGGCGCGCATCACACTCTGGACACCCTCGATCTTGAGATCGCATGCGCCCTACTGCCTATGGATTTCCATCACTTTGAAATCCCCTCAAGCGTGTTACGACGCGCCAAAGAAATCGTGGCTAAGAAAGAAGAACCATGGAAGTCATGGAGCGCAATCTTACGCAATCAACCAGGCATACTGGCGGTGAACCGTGCGGCAATCTTCAATCTGATCCGCATCGCGCCAGAAAACATCCACCACACGCCAGCGGCTCATCTTGAGTTTGTGAATAAAACCATAACGGCTGAGTTTAACTCTGCTGTGGAGTTACTGCCGTTGTCTGCAGCGGCAGCTGAGACCGTAGCCCAAGTTGAACAACCGAAGGTTGCAAATCTCGGCAGCGGCATGTTCTCCATCGATGGTCTTATGGGTGGAAATACCGATCCGGTCATCAACACCACCTCAAATGAAGTCGAAAAAACGGAAAACGCAACGGAGACCACCAGCGATGTGCAGATGGAAACGGCTAAGCCAGAGAAAGACGAAGATGTTGGTTCGGTACCACCGAGCGAAAGCACTGATGCAGCTAATTCGCAGACAGATTCCGTAACGTTGGAAGAACAGCAAGCAGAACCGGTAATTGAGTACCCGGCTTATTTCGAGCCTGGCCGCTACGAAGGCCTTCCGAATGACGTTTATCACGCAGCAAACGGTATTAGCTCAACCCAGGTGAAAGATGCCCGCGTCAGCCTGATGTACTTCAACGCACGCCATGTGGCTAAAACTATCCCGCGCACAGCATCTAAAGTGCTGGATATGGGAAATCTGGTGCATGCCCTTGCACTGCAGCCGGAGAACCTCGAAGCAGAGTTCAGCATAGAACCTGCGATCCCTGAAGGTGCGTTTACGACCACCGCAACTCTGCGTGAGTTCATCGATGCGTACAACGCCAGTCTGCCGGCGCTGCTAAGCGCTGACGAGATTAAAGCGTTACTTGAAGAACATAACGTGTCCCTTCCCGCTCCAGTGCCGCTTGGCGCCAGCCTGGAAGAAACGGCTCAAAGCTATATGGCTCTCCCTGCTGAGTACCAGCGTATTGAAGAAGGCCAGAAGCAGACAGCAACAGCAATGAAGGCATGCATTAAAGAGTACAACGCGACTCTGCCCCTGCCGGTTAAAACCAGCGGCAGCCGTGATGCGCTACTCGAGCAATTAGCGATCATCAATCCAGATCTGGTGGCGCAGGAAGCGCAGAAACCGACACCGCTGAAAGTGTCCGGTACCAAAGCAGACATGATCCAGGCAGTTAAATCAGTTAAGCCCGATGCCATATTCGCCGACGAACTACTGGATGCCTGGCGCGACAACCCTGGCGAAAAGATTCTGGTTACCCGCCAGCAGCTGGCCACAGCGCGTGCAATTCAGTCTGCACTCCTGGCGCACCCGACCGCCGGCATGCTGCTGACACATCCAAGCCGCGCCGTTGAAGTGAGCTACTTCGGTTTTGACGACGAAACAGGTTTAGAAGTGCGTGTACGCCCTGACCTCGAGATTGAACTGGACGGCGTGCGCATCGGTGCTGACCTGAAAACCATCAGCATGTGGAATGTGAAGCAAGAAAGCCTACGCGCCAGACTGCACCGGGAAATAATTGACCGGGACTACCACCTCAGTGCGGCTATGTATTGCGAGACCGCGGCGCTGGACCAGTTCTTCTGGATTTTCGTCAACAAAGACGAGAACTACCACTGGATCGCCATCATTGAGGCATCCACCGAACTGCTGGAACTGGGCATGCTCGAGTACCGCAAAACGATGCGCGCCATTGCCACAGGTTTCGACACGGGCGAATGGCCAGCGCCGATCACTACCGATTACACCGATGAACTGAACGACTTCGACCTGCGCCGCCTCGAAGCGCTGCGCGCTCAGGCTTAAGGGGGATTTATGCATAACACAAACGTTACCGTTGCTGACCAGAACACCGTTATTAACTCTAATGTGGCTCTGTTTGATTCCCAGTATCTGAATGCAATCAGCACGTTTGCGCAGATCATGGCGCAGGGCACCGCTACAGTTCCTAAGCATCTGCAGGGCAATCAGGCCGACTGCATGGCTGTCGCGATGCAAGCGGCACAGTGGCAGATGAATCCCTTTGCCGTAGCGCAGAAAACGCACCTGATTAACGGTGTGCTCGGGTATGAAGCGCAGCTGGTTAATGCCGTAATTTCACGCAGCGGCGTGCTGGCCAGTCGTTTTGAATATGAGTGGTTTGGGCCATGGGAAAAGGTCGTTGGAAAATTCCACATCCGTAAAAGCGATAAAGGCGAGTACCGCGTCCCGGGCTGGACCCTCGCTGACGAAGCCGGGATTGGCATCATTATCAGCGCAACCCTGAAAGGCGAGGATAAACCGAGAGAACTCGATTTACTGCTGGCTCAGGCCAGAACCCGAAACTCTACCCTATGGGCTGACGACCCTCGCCAGCAGCTGGCGTACTTGGCCGTCAAACGCTGGGCGAGACTGTTCTGCCCGGATGTAATTCTGGGCGTTTACACCCCGGATGAGCTCGATGATCGCCGTGAAGAACGAGAGGTAAACCCCGCACCAGCGCAGCACGTTAGCCTCGCTGATATTTCAGGTGACAACGTCACTACTACTCAAACGGCTCATGAATCGGCACAAAACATCGATGCTCTAGCTGATGATTTCCGCGACCGCATCGAGGCGGCTCAGGATGTGGATAGCGCTAAAGCTCTGCGCGCAGATATTGAAACCGTGAAAGCAACGCTGGGTTCTGCCCTGTTCACTGAGCTGAAAAACAAGGCCGTGAAGCGTTATTACCTGGTTGATGCACGGAACAAAGTCGAAGCAGCCATCAATTCCTTGCCACCTTCAGATGAACCCGATGCAGCTGCGCGGTTCGCAGAGGTAGAGCGCGTTCTTGCGTCGTCTAAACGTCATCTGGGCGATGAATTGCATGGTCAGTTCAGCATCACTCTGGCGGATATGAAACCGGAATACGTGGACTAACGAGATCGGGAGGGGAAACCCTCCCTCAAGGAGAAGAAATGCGACTGATTAATCGAGGCAGTAAGCAATCCCCTTTGGCTCGCCAGGCATGTGAAATCGCACTCGCAGCCCACCAGCAAAGATATGGTGACTATGGGCGCAGCAATATGAAAGAGACCTATACGGTGAAAGTGGAAGGCGTGAAGGTCTGGGTTGAAGTGGTCAACTGCAAGGCAAGCTACGTGGCCACAGCAATGACCGGCATGCGCCGACTGCGCTCCCTGCCCGGCCAGGCAAACTGAAACTGAAATATCAACGACTACAGACCGGCATATCTATACTCATGCCGGTTACCTGAGGTGAACTATGTCGCAGGTAATTTTTAACGAAGAATGGGTTGTTGGCGCAAGACTCACAGAAAAAACAGGCCTGACCGAACGACAGATTGAGAAGTATCGCCAGGGCTGTTGGGTGGAAGGTGTCCATTTTAAACGGGTTTCTCCTTCCGGAGAAAAAACCTTGCGTGGCACAACCTGGTACAACTATCCGAGAATTAATCAGTTAATAAGGGATGCGTAAGATGGCAGCTTTGCCTACAGGTGTCGAAATCAGAAACAATAAGATTTGTATCTGGTTTATGTACCGGGGAAAGCGTTGCCGAGAAATCCTCAAAGGTTGGATTAACACCCCGGCGAACATCAAAAAAGCGGGGAATCTTCGGGCTGTGATCGTTAGTGAGATCAACCTTGGAGAGTTTGATTACCACCAGCGCTTTCCTTCATCGTCCAGAGCAAAAAAAACCGTAACCACTGTTTCAGTTCAAACCTTTTCAGAGCTGTGCGAACTGTGGACGAGCATTAAAGAAACCGAAATTAGCGCGAATACCATGCGTAAGACGCGCTCACAACTCGGTACGTTAATGCACATCATTAACGGAGATACGCCTGTTTCAACTATACGCCACAGCGACATTCTTAAATACAGAAAGGAGCTGTTGAACGGTGAGACACTTTACCTGGCAAATCCCAGAAGTAACAAACAGGGACGCACTGTGCGTACCGTGAACAACTATATATCGCTTCTGTGCTCCCTTCTTCGGTTTGCACACAAATCTGGCTTTATCAGTGGCAAACCCTTTGAAGGGATCAAGAAACTACACAAAGGGAAAGTAAAACCGGATCCTTTAACGAAGCAGGAGTTTAGTTTGCTTGCGGAATCGGAGCGTGGCCAAAGCCTCAATATGTGGACGTTCGCAGTTTATACTGGTGTCCGTCATGGAGAGCTTGCAGCTCTTGCCTGGGAAGATATCGACTGGGAAAAAGGTACGGCTCATATACAGCGTAACCTTAATGCGCTAGGAATGTTCGTCCCACCCAAAACCGATGCAGGTGATCGAGTTATCACGCTATTAGAGCCAGCACTAGAGGCCTTGAAGGCACAGCGAACGCTGACTTCGTTACAGCCCAAAACCGAGATTGTGTTTCATCACCGAGAGTATGGTGCGATGGAATATCAGAACCTGCGGTTTGTTTTCATGCCCAGGATGCGCAAGGGCATACAGAAGGCCTACTACTCTTTATCGAGTATCGGCTCCAGATTTAACGCAGCTGTAAAACGTGCTGGTATTCGCCGCCGGAATCCGTACCATACGCGGCATACTTTTGCCTGCTGGCTTTTATCTGCCGGCGCTAACCCGTCTTTCATAGCCAGCCAGATGGGGCATGAAAACGCGCAAATGGTTTATGAAGTCTACGGTGCGTGGATTGAAGAAATGAATGGCGAACAGGTGCTGATGCTTAACGATAAGCTGGCACGCTGAAAAATTTTTGCCCCTATTATGCCCCTATTGGCTCCGAAGGTAGTAATAAATGCAAGAAAATCAAGAAATTAACAAAAAAGAGCAATACAACCTGAATAAACTGCAAAAGCGACTGCGCCGTAACGTGGGCGAAGCCATTGCAGACTTCAACATGATTGAAGAAGGTGACCGCATCATGGTCTGCCTGTCAGGGGGTAAAGACAGCTATACCATGCTGGAGATCCTGCGTAATCTTCAGCAAAGCGCACCGGTGAAATTTTCCCTGGTGGCGGTCAACCTTGACCAGAAACAGCCGGGCTTCCCGGAGCATATTCTGCCGGAATACCTCGAGAAGCTGGGCGTTGAGTACAAAATCGTCGAAGAAAATACCTACGGCATTGTGAAAGAGAAAATCCCGGAAGGGAAAACCACCTGCTCACTCTGCTCTCGTCTGCGCCGCGGCATTCTGTATCGTACCGCGACGGAGCTGGGCGCGACCAAAATTGCGCTGGGCCATCACCGCGACGATATCCTGCAAACGCTGTTCCTCAATATGTTCTACGGCGGCAAGATGAAAGGCATGCCGCCTAAGCTGATGAGCGATGACGGCAAGCACATTGTGATCCGCCCTCTCGCCTACTGCCGCGAAAAAGACATTGAGCGTTTTTCTCAGGCTAAAGGTTTCCCGATCATTCCATGTAACCTGTGCGGCTCTCAGCCGAACCTGCAGCGTCAGGTAATTGGCGACATGCTGCGCGACTGGGATAAGCGTTATCCGGGGCGTATCGAAACCATGTTCAGCGCGATGCAAAACGTCGTCCCTTCCCATCTCGCGGATGTGGAGCTATTCGACTTTAAAGGCATCAACCACGAGTCAGAAGTTGTGAACGGCGGGGACCTGGCGTTTGATCGGGAAGATATTCCGATGCAACCAGCGGGCTGGCAGCCGGAAGAAGATGACAATCAGTTTGAAGAGCTGCGTCTGAACGTGCTTGAAGTGAAGTAAGCGATTAGCGTCTCAGAAACATCTTCTGAGACGCTTCATTCTTTATTTCAGCAGACGTACGCGACAGGTTTTGCCCTTAATTTTCCCGTTTTGCAGCTGCTTCCATGCCTTATGGGCAACCGCCTGGCGAACCGCTACGTAGACATGCGCCGGATGGACCGTAATCTTGCCGATATCCGCCCCGTCCAGACCCACATCCCCGGTCAGCGCCCCTAATACGTCACCTGGACGCATCTTGGCTTTTTTACCGCCATCAATGCACAGCGTCGCCATTTCAGCCTCCAGCGGCACAAGGCTGACGCTGGCCGGTGCATTCATCCAGTTCAGCTTAATCTGCAGCATCTCAGAGAGAATATTGGCGCGCTGCGCCTCTTCCGGTGCGCAGAAGCTGATCGCCAGACCGCTGTTTCCCGCGCGCGCGGTACGACCAATACGGTGCACGTGCACTTCAGGGTCCCACGCCAGCTCAAAGTTAACCACCAGCTCAAGAGATTTAATGTCCAGACCGCGCGCAGCGACGTCGGTTGCGACAAGAACGCGGGCGCTGCCGTTAGCGAAGCGGACCAGCGTCTGATCGCGATCGCGCTGTTCCAGATCGCCATGCAGAGACAATGCGCTCTGACCGGCGGCATTCAGGGCGTCACAGACCGACTGACAGTCTTTTTTGGTATTACAGAACACCACGCAGGACGCAGGCTGATGCTGGCTCAGCAGTTTCTGCAGTAGCGAAATTTTCCCCTGCTGCGAGGTTTCAAAGAACTGCTGCTCGATAGCAGGCAGCGCATCTACGCTGTCGATTTCAATGGTGAGCGGATTTTTCTGCACGCGCCCGCTGATGGCGGCGATGGCCTCCGGCCAGGTCGCGGAGAACAGCAGCGTCTGACGATCGGCCGGGGCGAAACGGATCACCTCGTCAATCGCATCGCTGAAGCCCATATCCAGCATCCTGTCTGCCTCGTCCATCACCAGCGTTTGTAACGCATCCAGCGAGACGGTGCCTTTTTGCAGGTGATCCAGCAGGCGGCCGGGGGTGGCGACGATAATGTGCGGCGCATGCTGAAGTGAATCACGCTGCGCGCCGAACGGCTGTCCGCCACAGAGGGTTAAAATCTTGGTGTTTGGCAGGAAACGCGCCAGGCGACGCAGTTCACCCGCGACCTGGTCTGCCAGTTCGCGGGTCGGGCACAGCACCAGAGACTGGGTCTGAAAAAGCGCCGCATCGATATGCTGCAACAGGCCAAGGCCAAATGCCGCCGTTTTCCCGCTGCCCGTTTTCGCCTGCACGCGCACGTCACGGCCCTCAAGAATGGCGGGCAACGCGGCCGCCTGAACAGGCGTCATCGTGAGGTAACCCAACTCGTTGAGGTTATCGAGCTGGGCGGCGGGCAGAACATTCAGGGTAGAAAAAGCGGTCACAGTAGTCTCTCGTGGTCATCTTTGCGGTCAGATGGCGCGTATCCTCGCAGATCTCGCGGTTTGATGCGACAATTTAATCGGTTCTTCATCTGGCGGCGGGTCGGGCATCGGCTGCGGGCGCGGAATGGGATCGGGCATTGGCACCGGATCGCTGGGGATAGGATCGGATTGACGCGATTGTTGCAGTAGCAGAGCGTTCAGGATGCTCATCATTCCCTCCAGAATTTGCTTTCGTCCCTTTTAGGGTAGACGCTGAGAATCAGGAGGCAAAAAAAAGCCGACTATGAAGTCGGCGTCGTACGAATCAATTGTGCTATGCAGTAATTCAAAAAAGGAAGTAAGACAATATGGAGCGCAACGCCCATCGCTTGACGTTGCATTCACCTGCGGGACTAATATTGCACCTTACGGGGTAGATGTTTATTGACTTCGCTCAATTAAAAGAGCGTTTTGATCCCGTTGAAAGCTGAAAAAAAGCGTAAATTTACAGCCATTTACTACGATGCAACCACCATGCAACACCACCAATCAAAACAACTAACATCACGCAAAACGCGGTAAAGCCGTAGCGATAAGCGCCACCCGGAATTCCCCCCAGGTTCACGCCAAACAGCCCGGTAAGAAACGTGCTGGGTAAAAACACCATCGCCATCAGGGACATCGTATAGGTTCTTCTCGCCAGAGACTCCTGCATCACCTGCGCGATTTCGTCCGCCATCACCGCCGTTCTGGCAATACAGGAATCAATCTCGTCCAGCCCGCGCCCCAGCCTGTCGGCAATATCCTGCATTCTGCGCCGCTGATCGTCATTCATCCAGGCGAGCCTTTCGCTCGCAAGACGCGCGTAAACGTCGCGCTGCGGGGTCATGTAGCGGCGCATCACAATCAACTGCTTACGCAACAGGGCGAGAAAACCGCGCGGCGGGATCTGCTGATCGAGCAGGTTATCTTCCAGGTCGATGATTTTATCGTGCAGCTCTTCAATAAACTCGCTCGCATGATCGGTTAGGGCGTCACAGACGTCCACCAGCCAGCTGCCGCAGTCGACCGGCCCGGTGCCTTCTTTCAGATCGTTGACGATGTCATCCAGAGCCAGAACTTTTCGCTGCCGGGTCGACACAATGAGCCCATCGTCCATGTAGACACGCATCGCAACGAGCTGATCCGGGCGTTCATCCGTACTGCCGTTAATGCAGCGCAGGGTGATTAGCGTCCCGTCACCCATTCGACTCACGCGGGGCCGCAGGCTTTCACCCGCCAGAGCATCGCGCACGTTATTGGGCAAGAGCGGAGTCGAGGCCAGCCAGTCAGCGCTGTCCGGATGGGTGTAGTTCAGATGTAGCCAGCAGGGATGCGCACTATCGATCGCATCATTATCTTCCAGCGGTCGCGCACCGCCGCGACCGTCCAGCACCCACGCAAAAACTGCGTCTGGAACGTTAAGTTCCGATCCTTTAATGCTTTCCACAGCGCCTCCACCTTTTTAGCTCTTCGGTGTCAGTCTAGCTTTCATCAGGTGTTAAGCAACAACTATGTATCCCATCGCGCTGAAATCGCTCAGGAATTGTACATACCAGGCAGAGGCGTAAAAAAAGCCTGGCATGCCAGGCTTTGAGGTGCTGTCAGAGCGAGTGCTCGGGCCGCTGCAGGAAGGATGGCGAGCCGCCAGGTGATGAGGACAAGGATGACCGATCGAGCCTGAAATTACGCGTTCGGGTCTGCAGCTCAATCACCTGATTACGCAGTACATCAGACGAACCGTTGAGTTCCTCTGCCATTGCCACGTTACTTTGCGTAACCCGCTCCAGCTCCGATAGCGCCAGGGTAATCTGAGAAATGCCTTTCTCCTGCTCTGAGGTTGACGCGGAAATGTCGTCCATTAAGCGGCTGACATTCCCCGACCCCGTCACGATTTCATGCATGTTTTTCTCTGCCTGTGACACAACGCTGGCTCCCTGCGTAACGTTACTGCTGGTGACTTCAATCAGCGTTTTGATATTCTTCGCGGCCTCTGCGCTGCGGTGTGCCAGGTTTCTTACCTCTTCCGCGACCACAGAAAACCCCTTGCCATGATCGCCCGCCCTTGCCGCCTCAACGGCCGCGTTGAGCGCCAGGATATTCGTCTGGAACGCAATGCCGTCAATGAGCGAAATAATCTCCGTCATCTGCTGCGCGCATTCGGTAATGGACTGCATATTGCTGGCGACCTGCCCCATGAGCTCGCCGCCCTTGCGCGCCTGTAACGTCGCCACATTTGCCTGCTCGCTCGCCAGGCGAGTGTTATCGGCATTGTTTTTGGTGCTCGCGGCCATTTGCTCCATGCTGGCTGCGGTTTGCACCAAAGACGCTGACTGCTGCTCGGTTTTCACCGATAGCTGAGCGCTACGTGCCGAAAGTTGGTCCGATAAGGTCATGGCGGTTTGCGATGACGCCCTGATCTCACGCACCAGCGTCGCAATATTGCCGGAAAGGCTGTTTATGCCGGGGATGAGTCGGCCCGCGCAGTTATTGCCAAATTCAGGGATAGATACGCCAAGGTTGCCTGCGGTCACCTCTTCAATACTTCTCTTCACCGTATTGATCGGCGTCACAAGATACTTCGTCATATAGACCCAGAGCAAAAATAGCGCAACGAAATTGATGACATTAAGAGAAATAAAGAGAGACATATTGCTGGAAAATAGAACAACGACACCTGCACTTACCAAAAAAAGAGAGAAAAGGAACCCGATAATAAAGGTCCTGACACTAATATTTTTTAGCATGATAATACCCACGTTTTATATTTTGGTCGGCACTTAGACTTATAGCATTGGCCCGGAAGTTTTTCATCGCAAACAACGCTTGTTTTTTGTTTCGCCGTTAGCATCCTGAGATTTGTCTTAAGTCAGATAAAAAAAGCGTATTAGTGAAAATGTTCTGCTCAGCATGCTGTGATACTGGTTTCCCGCCATCTTAAGCTATAGTATCGCCCGCGGTGAGACGACACGATCGCCTTCATATTTAAGGAGCTTTGCTACTGTTATTCGTTCTTGTTTAGCAACGCTTAATATATTAACCAGAGAATATATTTTATATTCTTAATAAGTTTTAGAGTATTAATATGACTGGTCATTTTTCACGATAAATAACTAATATGGTTTGAATGCGCATGTTCGTTGCCCAATAAAGATGTACCCGGCAGGCGAAATCGGTAACCCTCTCAGGCGTGGGATTGCATAATGCTCAATATATCGTGGGACCCTGTGTTAATCGCTATCTCTTATCTGGTGGCGTTTATCGCCTCCTTTGTGGCGCTGGACAGCGCCGGAAAGATCCCCCTCTCTAGCCGAAAGGCTGCCCTGTTCTGGCGCATTGCCGGTGGAGTTACGCTGGGCATTGGCATTTGGTCAATGCACTTTATCGGCATGCTGTCGATGCAAATGCCCATGATGATGAGCTACGACCTCTGGTTAACCCTTGCGTCACTGGGCGTCGCGGTGGTCGCATCGGCTACGGCACTTAATATTGCCGTCGCGGGCAAAAAACTTTCTCCCTTTCGACTGATCTTTGCCACGGCAATCCTGAGCGCTGGCGTGGTGTCGATGCACTACATCGGTATGGCGGCCCTGATGCTGGATGGCAGCATCATCTGGGATCGCAGCCTCGTGGGGTTGTCCGTGGTTATTGCGGTTGTTGCCTCCGGCACGGCGCTGTGGCTGGCTTTCCGCCTGCGGGATAAACACAAAGGCGTCTTTATCAATCGCATTCTCGCGGCCTTCGTCATGGGTGCCGCCATTTGTGCGATGCACTATACCGGCATGAGTGCCGCGCAGTTTCAGGAAATGGCGCATACCCTCCCGGGCGGGATCGGCGAGCTGGGGTTATCCATCTGGGTTTCGGTCACCACGCTCTGCCTGCTCGGCGTGATGTTAATCATCTCACTTATCGATTCCCACCGGCGCACCAGCCGGCTAACGGATAATCTGCATCAGCTCAACCGCCAGCTTGAACTACAGGCGCGTTTTGACGCGCTCACCGGGCTCGCAAACCGCCACCAGATGGATCTCCGCATGCAGGATTGTCTGCGCAGCGCGCTGCTGAGCAAGAAGCCCTTTGCGGTTATTTTCCTGGATGTCGATCACTTCAAACGCGTTAACGATACGTGGGGTCACAGCGTCGGTGATGAGCTATTGATCGCGGTCGCGCAGCGCATCACGGCCCGGCTCACGCGTGAGATGACCCTGGCAAGGCTGGGAGGCGACGCCTTTATCCTGCTGGTGCCGGAATGTGACGACGACAGGCTCAACGCCCTGGTCACCGCGTTGCTCGAGGATGTGCGACGCCCTCTGTCTGTCTGCGGGCACACGTTAAGCACGACGATCAGCGCGGGCGTCAGCCTCTATCCTCAGGACGGCGAAACGCTGCACGAGCTGAAGCTCAAGGCGGATGCAGCCCTACATCGCGTCAAGGAAGATGGCCGTAACGGCTGGGCGATTTACCGGGCCGAGATGTCAACAGCGATCCCGGCGAAACCCGGTTTCCTGCAGGAGCTTTCTCAGGCGCTTGAGCGCGATCAGTTTGAACTGTGGTACCAGCCAACCTGGCATGCGGGAGAGAAAACCATTCACGGTTTTGAAGCCCTTCTGCGCTGGCGGCATCCTGAGCAAGGGGTTGTGCTGCCTAATCTGTTTATCCCCTCGCTGGAGCAAACGGGCTTAATTATTCCGGTAGGTAACTGGGCCATTGAAGCAGCATGCCGACAGCTTCATTTCTGGACAGAGCAAGGTTTCAGCCAGTGGACGCTGTCGCTCAACCTATCCCCCATCCAGTTTGAACAGCCGGACATTTTCCAGATCGTCTCGTCGATGCTGGAAAAATATAGCCTGTCTCCGTCCCGGCTGATCCTGGAGGTAACGGAAAGCACCGCGCTTAAAAATCTCGACCGCAGCATTGAGTTGCTCAATGCGTTTAATCACGCGGGGATCGTCGTCTCGATTGATGATTTTGGGACGGGCTATTCCAACCTGCTGATGCTGAGCGTGCTTCCGGCAAAAGAACTTAAGATCGACAGAAGCTTTGTCACGTCGATGCTGGAAAATGAAAAAAGCTACAAGCTGGTTGAAACCATTATCAGTATTGCCCGGACCATGGAGATGAATGTGGTGGCAGAAGGGATCGAGACGGAAGAACAGCAGGCGGTTCTCACCCGTCTCGGCTGCGATTACCTGCAGGGTTACCTTTTCTCCCGGCCCTTACCTGCCGAACAGGTACCGTGGCTACTGCTGCAGATAAATTCAGACAAACAGATTATACCCATTAATAAAATTCAAACGGACCCCGCATTTATTTCTCAAAAAAATCATGCCTGACGGGGTTAAGTGGAGTATGTTTCAAGGGAGTACACGCGAGTCAATTCTGTCATGATTGTCAGGCACATGTTGTCGATGAACAGGAAACGCCTATGTCGCAACCTTGTTTTGATGCGTTAAATGTAATTAAAACACCCGTGTGGCTCGTTTCACCCGTGTCGGAAAAGATCATTTTTGCGAATGTGGCCGCAGCGCAGATCATGGGGGATAAAACGCTCGATGACCTGCGCAAAGGGATCTACTCTGCCAGTGCGCAAACCGTCCTGTCGATGTATGTATCTGAACTGAAAACAGAGCAGGAGATCGTCGAAATCTGGACAACGAGCCGGGATGGACAGGATACGCCGTTAAGCTGTCGCCTCTCGCTTGCCCACTACGCGCCCTGGGGAGATGTGATTGTTTTCGAGGGCATCTCCCAACATATACTCTCAGGATTGAAGGCCAGCCGTTCCGCTACCTACCGGCGGAAAAAACAGGGTTTTTATGCGCGCTTTTTTCTGACCAACAGCGCCCCGATGCTGCTAATCGATCCGGCCCGCGACGGCCAAATCGTCGATGCGAATCTGGCCGCACTCAATTTTTATGGTTATTCACACGATGACATGTGCAGTAAGCATACCTGGGAAATCAATACCCTGGGGCGAGATGTGATGCCCATTATGACTGCGATTGCCGCGCTGCCCGGCGGTCATAAGCCGCTCAATTTTGTTCACCGTCTTGCCGATGGATCCACCCGCCACGTTCAGACGTATGCCGGGCCCATTGAGATCTACGGTGACAAGCTGATGCTGTGCATCATCCACGATATCACCGAGCAAAAAAGGCTGGAGCAGGAGCTGGAACATGCGGCGTTACGTGACTCCATGACGGGATTACTCAACCGGCGCCAGTTCTACGCAATTACCGATCAAAGCAATCTGAATAAACTTCCCGCGCAGCAGCAATTTAGCCTGCTGCTGGTGGATACCGACCATTTCAAAAACATTAATGACCTGTTCGGCCATCTGAAAGGCGATGAGGTACTTATCGCCCTTTCCCGGACGCTGGAAGCCTGTAGTCGGGAGGGCGATATGGTCTTCCGCTGGGGAGGCGAAGAGTTCGTTATCCTGCTGCCTCGCACCTCTCTCGACACCGCGATGCAGATTGCCGAGTCAGTCCGCGCAGCCGTTGCCCGCATTACGATCCCGGGCCTGCCGCGGTTTACCGTCAGCATCGGCGTGGCGCGGCACAATCAGGGAGAGAGTATTGACGAGCTGTTTAAGCGTGTGGACGATGCGCTGTATCGCGCTAAAAATGACGGACGCAATAAAGTGCTTGCGGCATGAAACTGGAGTATCCGGAAAAGCCCCGCTACAATGCCCACCTCGAATCAATTAGCTTCAGGTGGGTAAAAGCCGCAATGGGAAAAACAGAAATAATACTCACCTTAATTATTTTACTCCTTATTATATTTGGCTTCTGGTTTATATTTAGCGGTGAGATCTGGTATCTCGTTGAGTTTCTTGAAAATAGCCTTTACCCGACCTTTGACGCACCGTAACGCACGTTTAATCGCTTGTTTCACCTACCGAATATGTCAGGTATCTGCTTCCCTTACAGCCGCGTAAAATACGCGGCGTTATCCTCCAACAACGTTGATAACGAATCACTTATTCATTTGCTTATGTTGCCCGTGCTCTGACGGGCTTTTTTATTTCCGGCAATTCAGCCACGCCAGGCTATATCTTAATCATCTTTATTGATAGAGGTGAGGAAGATGAGCAAGAAGATCCTGATGCTGGTTGGCGATTACGCCGAAGATTACGAAACCATGGTGCCTTTTCAGGCGTTGCAGATGATTGGTCATCAGGTGGATGCGGTCTGCCCCGACAAACCGAAAGGCGACTACATCATGACGGCAATCCATGACTTTGACGGCGCCCAGACCTACAGCGAAAAGCCCGGTCACCGCTTTACCCTCAACGCCGATTTTTCAACCGTAAAGGAGCAGGACTACGACGCGCTGCTCATCCCCGGCGGGAGAGCCCCCGAGTATCTGCGGCTAAATGAGGACGTCTTAAAGCTGGTACAGGCATTTGACGCCGCGCGTAAGCCGATTGCCGCGGTGTGCCACGGACCACAGCTGCTTGCTGCCGCGGGGATTCTGAAAGGACGAACCTGTAGCGCCTACCCGGCCTGCGCGCCTGAAGTCCGTCTCAGCGGCGGACACTACGCCGCTATCGGCATCGATCAGGCCCATGTAGACGGTAACCTGGTGACGGCTCCCGCCTGGCCCGCGCATCCGCAGTGGCTGGCGAAGTTTAATGCGCTGTTAGAATAACAGAGACCAGGTATCGGGCCACGCATAGCGAATGAAGCGGTACAGCGTTTTGCAGACCTGGCGCGAGTAATGCGCCAGGTCTCATAAAACATCAGTGCTTCTCGATATACATCGTCCGGCTATACGCCACGTCTTCCGGGTTATTGATGGGGTAGCCTTTCACCCAGGGCTTAATCAGGCGACCATTGGTGTACTGGTAAATGGGCGCGATGGGCGCTTTCTCCATAAGGATTTTCTCCGCCATGTTGTAGTCGGTATTACGCGCTTTCGCCGTGGTTTCCAGCGTCGCCTGGTGGATAATTTTATCGTAGGCCGGCTCATTGAAACGCGAGATATTGCCGCTGTGGGTGGAGGTCAGCAGGGACAGGAAGGTCGAGGGCTCATTGTAATCGCCTACCCATGACGCGCGGATCACATCAAAATTGCCGGTATTACGGCTGTCGATATAGGTTTTCCACTCCTGGTTTTGCAGTTTGACGTCCACACCGAGATTTTTCTTCCACATGGACGCCACCGCAATGGCGATTTTCTGATGGTTTTCCGAGGTGTTGTACAGCAGGGTCAACTTCAGCGGACGCTGCGGGCCGTAACCTGCGGCCTGGAGCAACGTTTTCGCCTGAGCGTTCAGCTCCTGCTGGGACATCTGCTCGAACGGTGAAGGTTCAGGGGTGAACCCCGCCGTCACGTCAGGGGTGAAATGCCAGGCCGGCTTCTCGCCTGTACCTAATACCTTTTCTGCCATAATGCGGCGATCGATAGTCATGCTCAGCGCAAGACGCACCCGGGCATCGGCCGTAGGACCCTTTTGCGTGTTAAATGCGTAGTAATAGGTCCCGAGCTGAGGCGGCGTATACACCTGTCCCGGAATGTCCTTCAGGAGCTTCTGATACATGTTTTTCGGGAATGATTCGGTGATATCAATATCCCCCGCCAGATAACGCTTAGTGGCGGACGATTCCTGATTAATCGGAATGAAGGTCACTTTTTGCAGGACAGTTTTCGCGTTGTCCCAGTAGTGCGTATTCGGCACGACAACCAGTTTTTCATTCACCACGCGGTCGTTCAGAACGTACGCGCCGTTACCCACCAGAGCACCCGGACGCGTCCACTCTTTGCCGCTTTCAACGTTCGCTTTTTGCACCGGATAGAAGGCAAAGTTCGCCGTCAGGTTGCTAAACCACGGGAGCGGTTTGTCCAGCTGGACGCGTAAGGTTCTGGCATCCACCGCCGTCACGCCCAGGGTATCTGGCGCCGCTTTGCCATCAATAATGGCCTGCGCGTTGTTGATGCCCGCCAGTGCCGCAAACCAGGCAAACGGAGACGTGATTTTCGGGTCAACCAGACGCTGCCAGCTGTAGACAAAATCCTGCGCGGTAACGGGCGTACCGTCAGACCATTTCGCGTTATCGCGCAGGGTGAACGTCCAGATACGGTTATCGTTGCTCTGCCAGCGCGTCGCCACGCCGGGGGTCAGCTCCCCTTTCTCGTTCTGATTTACCAGCCCTTCGAAAAGATCGCGAATCACCTGAATCTCGGGTAATCCCACCGCTTTTGCCGGATCGAGCGAAGCCGGCTCGTCTTTAATATGCCTGACCAGCTCCTGTTTTTGCGCCAGTACCGTGCCCTGGGGCACATCAGCAGCGTACGAGAGTGTAGAGAGTCCGCACAGGTACAGTGCAGCGCAAAGACGCGAAACAGGATGCTTCATAAGATCCCCTTTAAAAAATGCAGGTAACAAGCAGATGCGTAATTATTTGTTTCGAAACAGAGAAATGCAAATATCTTCGTCATGAATAGTGATTTGAGGCAATTCTCAAGCGTTACGGAAACTATTTGATTAACAGCGAGTTTTGCACAACACTGCCAGTAGAGACTTCTTTATCAGGATTTCGTATGGCAATCACCCGACCACGAGCGGAGCGCGGGGCCTTTCCGCCGGGCGCTGAGCAATATGGCCGCTCATTTTTAGGCGCATCGCTGATCTGGTTCCCGGCGCCCGATGCCGATCGCAGCAGCGGTTTGATCATTGCCGGCACGCACGGAGATGAGAACTCGTCCATCGTCACGCTTTCCTGCGCGCTGCGGACGCTGACGCCTTCATTGCGACGTCACCACGTGATTCTTGCCGTCAATCCGGACGGCTGTCAGCTTGGTTTACGGGCGAACGCGAGGGGAGTCGACCTGAACCGTAATTTCCCGGCGGCAAACTGGCGCGCCGGAGAAACGGTTTATCGCTGGAACAGCTCCGCCGAGGAGCGTGATGTGGTTCTGCTGACGGGAGATAAGCCGGGCTCAGAGCCGGAAACCCAGGCGCTGTGCCAGCTAATCCATAAGATCCACCCCGCGTGGGTGGTCTCGTTCCACGATCCGCTGGCCTGCATTGAAGATCCGCGCCACTCCGAACTGGGCGCGTGGCTGGCGCAGGCTTTCGCCCTGCCGCTCGTCACCAGCGTGGGCTATGAAACACCCGGATCGTTCGGTCGCTGGTGCGCCGATTTGAGCCTGCCCTGCATCACCGCTGAATTCCCGCCGATTTCCTCCGACGAAGCCAGCGAAAAATACTTAAACGCGATGATGGAGCTACTGCGCTGGCAGCCTCAAAGATGAAGCACGCCGCTGGTAAAATTAAGCGCCGGTGAAACGTCAACCGCCAGCCACGTCGGGCCATCCAGATCGGCGAAACGGACCTGATTGACCAGCGGCAGCGCCGCGCCGATCGCCCGGGATGTGCAGAGCATGCATCCCAGCATCAGGGAAAAGCCCTGCGCCTGCGCTTCCGCCGCCAGGGCCAGCGCTTCTGTCAGCCCGCCGGTCTTGTCGAGCTTGATATTGACCATCTCATAGCTGCCCTTAAGCGCGCTCAAATTCTCGCGGGTATGACAGCTTTCATCCGCACAGACGGGCAGCGGATGGATAAAATTCTTCAGCGCCGCATCATCCTTCGCTGGCAGAGGCTGCTCCAGCATCGCCACGCCCAGATCGGCCAGCAGCTGGCATCGCGCGGCAAGCCCCTCGGGATGCCACGACTCGTTGGCGTCAACAATCAGAGTGGCCGAGGGAACCGCCGAGCGAATGGCGACCATCCGCTCGCTGATCAGGCGATCGTCGAGCTTCACTTTTAACAGCGTGGCCCCGGCGTCAAAGAGCGCTTTTGCGCTGGCGGCCATCTGCTCCGGCTCACCAATCACGACCGTTTGCGCCGTCATGACGGACTCCGGCAGTGATGCACCCAGCAAGGACGTCAGCGATTGCTGCTGCTTAGCGGCCTCAAGGCTCCAGAGCGCACAATCGATGGCGTTGCGCGCAGCCCCGGCGGGTAAACGCTGCTGTAACGCCTCGCGCGTGAGCCCTTTTTGCAGGTCAGGCACCAGGGTCATGATATGCGCCATCACCGACGCAGGACTTTCTCCATACCGCGGGTAAGGCGTACATTCCCCGACGCCTTTAACCCCCTCTTCTTCGATTTCAACCACGACCACGCTGGCTTCACTTCGACTGCCGCGGGAGATCACAAACGGGGTATGCAATGGCCAGGCTTCTTCATAGACCTTAACGCTTCTCATCACTGACTCCTTGCGGCCCGGAAAGGCGAAAAATTTGGTTTGCCGTGTTATCCGCTGATGGCATACACTAGCCCCGACGTTAACTATATGTAAACAGGAAGATATCTATGTCACAACTCGTTCATTTCCAGGGCAACCCGGTTGCTGTTGCAGGTTCCATTCCGCAGGCTGGCAGCAAAGCGCAGGCTTTTACTCTGGTGGCTAAAGATCTGTCTGACGTCACACTGGCTCAGTTTGCGGGTAAACGCAAAGTACTGAACATTTTCCCAAGCATTGATACCGGCGTTTGTGCCGCGTCCGTGCGTAAATTCAACCAGCTGGCGACTGAAATGGACAACACCGTTGTGCTGTGCATTTCCGCTGACCTGCCGTTTGCCCAGTCCCGTTTCTGCGGTGCCGAAGGCCTGAGCAACGTTATTACCCTCTCCACCCTGCGCAGCGCAGATTTCCTCGAGAAATACGGCGTCAGCATCGCGGAAGGCCCACTGAAAGGTCTGGCAGCACGTGCCGTACTGGTTCTGGATGAAAACGACACCGTTGTCTTCAGCGAACTGGTTAACGAAATCACCACCGAGCCGGACTACACTGCCGCGCTGGACGTGCTGAAAGCATAATAAGTACTTAGCATTCTATACAACTTATTCTCAACCTCGCCGCGGCGGGGTTTTTTATTATATTAAAGCTGAATCGTTAAAGCACAAATGTTCACAAATCACATTAATCATGCAATAAAAACGTCGACGAGTAACATTAACGTGATCAATAACGCATAATAATCGTTAAAATTCTCTATTTTCGACCGCAGTGAAGCACATCACATTTCCCTTTTTGCCTAAACATTAGATTTGCTTACGAAAGAAAATAATCGTTTCAGCAAAAAGGATAAAATATGAAAATTAAATTCGCTTTTACGCTCCTTGCGGTACTGATTTCTGGCCATGCAGCGGCCAAAACCTGGGTGCTGACAAGTGCTGAAAGCAGCGTAGAGAAAGGAAACTGGAAGATTTCCAGTGATGAGCTGAAAGTTAAAGATCAAACGTTCAGCATTGAGCAAAAAGTCTTGCACGGTGGTAAACAGGAAGGCAGCAAAGTCATCATAATCAGCAGTAAAGACGGCCTGACGATTACCCTGAGCCCGACCCGCGGGATGAACCTTCTGCACGTAGAAGGCTTTGGCACCCGACTGGGGTGGAATTCGCCCGTTAAAGAGGTCGTTAATCCGGCTTATATCAATCTTGAAAGCCGAAACGGTCTCGGCTGGCTGGATGGTTTCAACGAGATGATGGTGCGCTGTGGCTATGAGTGGACCGGACATCCGGTCACCGCTGACGGGCAAATTTACACCCTGCACGGCAGGGCCGGTAATACCCCCGTTTCGCAGGTCGAGGTTGAAATCGCCGATGCCGCCCCGCATGAAATCCGCGTTCGGGGTTTGATCAAAGAGAGCACGTTTAAAAAATCGGATCTGCAAACCATGACCGAACTGCGTTACGTTCCCGGAACCAACCAGTTCAGTCTGCACGATGTTCTGACAAACCATGCCGATTACCCTCATGATTACCAAATCATCTATCACAGCAACTTCGGCACGCCGATCCTCGAAGAAGGCGCGCGCTTCCTTGCGCCGGCGGCGAGCGTGAGCCCGTTCAATGACTACGCCAAAGCGGGCGTTAACGACTGGCAAACCTATGCCGGGCCGACAAAAGGCTTTGATGAGATGGTCTTTAACATTAAACCGCTCGCAGACAATAACCACGAAACGCTTGCGGCGGTGATCAATAAGGCCGGAGATAAAGGCGCGTCAATCCAGTTTGATACCCGCCAGCTGCCCGTGCTGACCTTATGGAAGAACACCGATACGCTGAAGCAGGGCTACGTCACGGGCATTGAGCCAGGCACCAGCTACGCCTACCCCGTTACGATTGAACGCGAGCAGAAGCGGGTTAAGCAGCTGCAGCCCGGTGCCAGCGCGCAGTTTGACCTGACCTATACCCTGCTGCACAGCCCGCAGCAGGTGAAAGAGGTCGAAAACAGGATTGCATCGATTCAGGGAGAGACAAAAACAGAAATTGTTAACACGCCGATGGCGAAGGAATAAACGCAAAGTAAAAAGCCTCTTTACAGAGGCTTTTTGTTATTCGTCGCCTTTCTTATGATTCAAACCGTACTCACGCAGCTTGTTCGCGATCGCGGTATGCGAGACGCCAAGGCGTTTTGCCAGCTTGCGGGTGCTGGGATAGCTGCGGTACAGCTGCGTCAGCACTGAACGCTCAAAACGGCTGGTGATATCGTCCAGCGAACCTTCCATCGCCTCTTCGCCAACCGATACCGTCCCCGCGTCGTAATCAGGCAACAGAATATCCTGCGGACGCAGTTCGTACCCTTCAAGCTGGGTCAGCGCACGATAAACGGCGTTTTTGAGCTGACGAATGTTGCCCGGCCAGCCGTAGCGCATGAGCACCGTGCCGAGATCGGCAGACAGCTTCGGACGCGGCACCCCCTGCTCGTCGGCAAAGCGGGCGACGAACAGCTCCGTGAGCGGCATGATGTCCTGCGGGCAATCGCGCAGCGGGGGAATATTCAGCGTCAGGACGTTGAGGCGGTAATAGAGATCTTCGCGGAAGATCCCCTTTTGCACCAGTTCCACCAGGTTTTTCTGGGTGGCGCAAATGACGCGCACGTCCACATGCACTTCGTGATCCTCACCGACGCGGCGGAAGGTTCCGTCGTTCAGGAAACGCAGCAGCTTAGCCTGCATGCGCGGCGACATTTCGCCGATTTCGTCCAGCAGCACGGAGCCACCGTTAGCCTGCTCGAAGAACCCTTTCTTGCCTTCCGGCGCGTGACCAAACAGCTCGCTTTCAACGGCATCTTCCGGAATAGAGGCGCAGTTAAGTGCCAGATAAGGCTTGGCCGCGCGCGGGCTCGCCAGATGCACGGCGTGAGCCAGCAGGTCTTTTCCGGTGCCGGTATCCCCGGTAATCAGCAGCGGTGCGGTCAGGCTTGCGAGCTTGCGCGCCTGATCAACCACATGGCGCATTTTCGGACTGACGGCAATAATCTGGCTGAACGCGCCAACGTCCTGGCTGGAAATGTTCTGCAGCTGACGGCCCATGCGTAACGTCGAGCGCAGCATGATCACCGCCCCGGTCAACACGCGAGTATTCCCTTCCCCTTTCAGATAGACCGGCGTGATCTCCATCAGGAAATTCTGCCCGTTAATCACCACATGCTCGCTAAGCGTGTTCTGCGGATTGCTGTCCAGCCAGCGCTGGAAGTTAAAGCCGGGGATCAGCTGCGCGGCGTTATGATTGCTGAGCTTCTCCTGGCTCTGCGCGAAAAGCTGGCAGCTCGCGTGATTAACGCGCTCAACTTTGCTTTTCAAATCCAGGGAGAGGAACGGCTCTGGCATGGCCTCCAGCAGCGCGCTCAGCGCCAGATGCTCACGCTCAGAGGGCATCCAGGGAATAGTGCGTACATCCGTAACGCCAGCGATACGGCGGATTTCCGCCATCAGGCTGCTGAAGGTGTTAAATTCAATTTCGGCAAAATTGAGGTAAATTCGCCCGACAGGATCGATCTCAATGCCACGTAAATCAATGCTACGTAAAACAAGAAGATCGAGTAATTCGCGGGTCAGACCGAGACGGTCTTCACAGAAGACTTCAAGACGCATGGGAAATTCACCGTTTTAAGCCAATAACAGTAAAATGATATGTCAGAACACGGTGATCGGGAAGATGGCTGTCAACAAATATTGACAGCCAGCACGATAAGTGAACAAAACCTCACGGAGCCGGTTTTTTATTGAGCGTCTCTTTGAGCTGGCCGATCAGTTCACGCCTGAAATCCCCCAGCCGGGGCTTATCGCCATCAATCCACGGCAGCGGACGGCAGACCTCCATCGCTTTAATCCCCAAACGCGCGGTCAATAATCCCGCGCCGATACCCTGCGCGGCACGCGCAGAAAGTCGCGCCGCCAGATCCTGCGACATCCAGTCCATGCCCACTTCGCGCACCAGCTCACTCGCCCCGGCAAACGCGATATTGAGCAAGACCAGTTTGAACAATCTGAGCCGACTGTAATAACCCAGCTCTATGCCGTAAAGGTTCGCGATACGGTTGATCAGCCGCAGGTTACGCCAGGCGATAAAGGCCATATCGACCAGCGCCAGCGGGCTGACGGCAATCATCAGGGTGGATTCCGCCGCAGATCGGCTAATCTCGCGCCGCGCCTGGGCATCCAGCACCGGCTGAACCATATGGGAATAGAGCGTCACCACTTCCCGGTCATTCTGGGTTTCATGAATGGCGGCATACCAGCGCTGAAGCGCCGGATGCGACTGGTCGATTCCGGCCTGGCTGGCCAGCTTTTCACAGAACGCGCGGCCTTTGCCGGTGCCGTGACTGTGGAGCAGATCCCGCGCTTCATCACGCTCGTGCGCGCGCTGGCGCAAACGCCAGAGCCGCCGCCACTCGGTGGCAACCGACCCGATGCCCGCCCCTACAATCAGCGCGCCTGCGGCACATCCGCCCAGCGCGACCCAGTCCTGAGTTTGCCAGGCATTCATCGCCCACTGCACGCCTTGACCAACTACGCTTACGCCAAACAGCGCTAGCCCGGCGGTGACCATCCTGCGCCACAGGCTGCGCTTTGGACGCAGGGCGGCTTCCACAACCGCCTCTGCCGGACCTTCCTCGACGCCGGGCTCCTCGGTCAGGGCCGGGGAAAAGTTATCAGCCTGCGTGCCGCTGAACGTCTGCGCGGTTTTGAACGCCTCCTGAGGATCCTGCTCAAGCGTTCCGGTAAAGTCTATGCGCGGTTTTAACGGTTCCGTCATCGCAATTTATCTCCAATCAAAAACTCCAGCGCCGCATCCAGACGGATGTGTGGTAATGGCCTGTCGACGCTCATTGCCTGCGGGCGGAAGGCTTCAAACTGAAAACCCTGGTTCTGCCAGAAGGCCTGGCCCGGCAGCCGCGCAGGCACTTCGCCCGGATAAACGGTAAGCGGTTCACCGTCGCTGAGCCGGTTCCCGCGTAATGCCGGTATTTTCTCGCCGTTAAGATCAATCAGCCCGCTTTGCGTTGCCTGCACGGACGCAAGCCCAAGGCAATCCATGCCGATCCCTTCGAAGGCGGCGTTTTGCCAGGCGTCCTGCACCAGCTGCTGCAGAAGCGATACCATATTGGCATGCTGGTCGACCGTGACGTGATCGGCCTTGGTGGCCGCAAAGAGCAGTTTATCGATCACCGGTGAGAACAGACGGCGAAACAGCGTCCGCTGCCCGTAGTGAAAACTTTGCATCAGCTGCGTCAGCGCCAGGCGCATATCGTTGAAGGCCTGCGGCCCGCTGTTGAGCGGCTGCAGACAATCCACCAGCACAATCTGACGATCAAATCGCAAGAAATGGTTTTTATAGAATCCCTTGACCACTTTCTCACAGTAGTAATTGTAACGCTCGCGCAGCATCCCGGCGTTAGTGTGCCTGTCGGCCTGCGCCAGCTTCGACTCGCCCACCCCGTCCACGTCAGGCCAGGGGAAGAACTGAAGCGCAGGCGCGCCCGCTAAATCACCCGGCAGGACAAAGCGACCCGGCTGAATGAAGTGCAACCCTTCCTGCTTGCACTGGTGCAGATACGCCGTCCAGGCTTCGGCAATGGCCGCCAGACGGTTTTCATCGGCTGGCGCAAGCGGGTCCAGGCCTTCGCACAGCTGTCGCCATTTGTCCGACCACCCGGCGCGCTGCCCCTGCAACAAGCCCGTCATCTGGCGGGACCAGCTGAGGTAATCCTGCGCCAGCATCGGCAGGTCGAGCAACCATTCACCGGGGTAATCGACGATTTCAAGGTACAGCGTAGAAGTATCCTTGAAGTGGCGCATCAGGGATTCATTCGAGCGAAAGCGCAGCGCGAGGCGAATTTCACTCACCCCTCGCGTCGGCGTCGGCCACATGGGCGGATCGCCATAGAGCTGCGCCAGCCCTTCGTCATAGGTAAAACGTGGAATCCCAAAATCACGCTGAGGAACGCGCTTCACGCCCAGCAGGCGTTCTTCCCGCACCGCGCTGAGCAGCGGGAGACGCGCACCGGCGTGCAGGTTCAGGAGCTGGTTCACCATCGCGGTGATAAACGCCGTCTTACCGCTGCGGCTCAGCCCCGTCACGGCCAGACGCAGATGACGGTCAACGCCACGGTTCACCAGTGAATTGATTTCGTTTTTAAGTCGCTTCATCGCCGTCCTTCGTTGCCTGGAAGCCTTGAATGCATGGCTTCAGAATACAATAAATGGGGGCAGATCGTTGATTATCAATTCTTATTTATTGCTATTGCCGTTTTCTCTCCAGTAAGATGAACGGCATTGCTGTCAGTCCGGAGTGAGTAAGGTGTATGTCACCCACCATCTATGATATCGCACGGGTTGCGGGCGTATCGAAATCAACCGTTTCCCGCGTTCTGAATAAACAAACGAATATTTCTCCCGAAGCGCGTGAAAAAGTGCTGAAGGCGATTGACGAATTAAATTATCAGCCCAACAAACTGGCCCGCGCCCTGACCTCTTCAGGCTTCGATGCCATTATGGTTATTTCGACCCGTTCAACCAAAACCACTGCCGGTAATCCTTTTTTCTCCGATGTCCTGCATGCCATTACGGCAAAAGCGGAAGAAGAAGGATTTGACGTTATTTTACAAACGTCAAAAAGCAGCGAAGACGATCTGCTGAAATGCGTGAGTAAAATAAAACAGAAGATGATCAAAGGGATCATTATGCTGAGCTCACCGGCAAATGAATCCTTTTTCACCACGCTCGATGCGTATGGCGTACCGGTAGTGGTTATCGGTAAAGTGGAAGGTGAGTATCAAAATATCTATTCCGTCGACACGGATAATTTCCATGACAGCGCCACGCTGACCGAAACCTTTATTAAAAACGGACGCCGTAAAATTGCCTGTCTGCATGCCCCGCTTGATTATCATGTTTCGATCGATCGCCTTGCGGGCTATAAAGCCAGTCTGGAAAAGCACCATATTGCCCTTAACCCGGACTGGATCAGGGATGGCGGTTATACCCATGAGAGTGCGCTTACGGCAGCGCTGGAATTGTTGTCTTCACCCACGCCGCCTGATGCGGTATTCGCTACCGACAGCATGAAGTTACTTAGCCTCTATCGGGCGGCGGATGAGTTGAACCTGATGATCCCGGAGCAGGTAGTGATAGCCGGATACAGTGACCCGATGCTGTCTCTCATTTTAACGCCCGCACCTGGCGGCTTCGATATCCCGACCCGAAAACTGGGCGAAGAGAGCTGCGATCTTCTTTTCAGGCGTATTGCGGGTCAGCCCGCACCGCAAAAAGTGCTGGTTGATACCCACTTTTTGTTGGCTGCTTCCCTTCGCTAAAACCAGGGGCGTATTGCCCCTGGCGTGCAGTCGGTCAGAACGCGTAGTTTACGCCAACCCCCGCATAGTGGAAGCGGTCGCTCTCGCCTTCATCGTGGTTTTCCCACTCATAGGCGTATTCCAGCGTCATGGATAAACCATTATTGAAATCGTAAGCGTAGAGGAGACCGAGTCGGTTGAAATCGTGTCCTTCACGCTCAGGATCGTCCTGCCAGTCCCAGTTCGACCAGCGATCGAGCCCCAGGCGGGTATAAGGCGTTAAGGTGGTCTGGCCTAACGAAATGGGCAGATAGGCACGAATTTCCTGAGTAGAAAACTCGCCGTTATTACGGGAACTGTCCATATTGAAGCCGCGCTCTAAATAATAATTCACTTTAGCAGCAAAGGTTTCGTTAATGGTCCAGGTAAAGCCCGTTTCGGTTTCAACGCGGCTGTCAGCGTAGCCGGTTTTTTGCAGATCGTTAGCAAACTGATACATGGCAAACCAGCCGCCAAAACGCCAGTCGTCGGTTAATTTAATATCCCAGTCAGGCTGAACTTTGTAGCGCTGCATATTAGCGCTGCCATCTTTGGCACCGTGCTCATCTTTAAAGTGATAACCATAATTACGGAAACCGCCGGTCAGACCGAAGGTGAAATTATCGGTTCCGATAAAGCGATAGCGTAATTGAAATTCAGGACGATCGAAATAGGTTCCACGGGTCATACTGCTGTAATCAACCGGCCCCTCCTGATACATCGCCAGCGAAATAGTCCACGCATCCCAGGTTGCATTAAACCATACGGAAGGTTCATATAATCCATCTTTATCGTCGCCCTGCCCCTCAACGTTTTCGATTTCATACATTGCGCCAATATTAAATTCCCACTGTTTAGCTGCTTCTGATGCTTGTGCACAGCTAACTCCTGCGCACAGAACGAGCGCAGCACTTCTTAGTAGAGTACTCATTTAATTTTCCCTTTATAAGTAACAAACAAAAAAACCGGAAATTTGCATTTCCGGCGAACACCTTTCTTATCTAATAGCCGCTTCGGTTTCAGCGTCGAAGAAATGGCACTTATTCATATCGAACTGGATGTTGATATTATCCCCTGCGGCATAATCATTCGCCGCGCCAGCGCGAACCACCAGCTCATGACCGCCAACGGTGGCGTAAAGCATAAATTCTGCGCCGGTCAGTTCGGCTACGCTGACTTTCGCCGCGATATTTTTACCACTGCTCTGCAGAGTGAGAATATCTTCCGGGCGGATCCCAAATACCACCGCTTTGCGCTGATACCCTGCGGCATTCAGTGAAGCGAGTTTGTCTTCCGGGATCGCCAGACGCAGCGTTTCCGTGACGAAATAGCAATCGTCGATAGCACCGCGAATGAAATTCATGGCTGGCGATCCAATAAACCCTGCGACAAACATGTTTGCCGGTTCGTTGTACACCTGCTTCGGAGCGCCAACCTGCTGAATAATGCCGTCTTTTAAGATCACGATGCGGGTCGCCATCGTCATGGCTTCCGTCTGGTCGTGGGTCACGTAAATCATCGTGGTGTTGAGCTTCTGGTGCAGCTTGCTGATTTCAGCCCGCATCTGCACGCGAAGCTTGGCATCAAGGTTGGAGAGCGGTTCATCCATCAGGAACACGCCCGCTTCGCGCACGATCGCCCTGCCCAACGCCACGCGCTGTCGCTGGCCGCCGGACAGCGCGCCCGGTTTACGCTTGAGGTACTCGCGTAATCCGAGGATCTGTGCCGCCCAGTTAACACGCTCGTCGATAACCACAGGTGCAATTTTTTGCATCTTCAGGCCGAACGCCATGTTGTCGTAGACCGTCATATGCGGATAAAGCGCATAGTTCTGGAACACCATCGCGATATCGCGAGACTTGGCGGGCACGTCATTCATGCACACCCCGTCAATAATCAGTTCACCCGCGCTGATCTCTTCCAGACCGGCAATCATGCGCAGCGTCGTGGATTTACCGCAGCCCGAAGGCCCGACGAAGACGATGAACTCCTTGTCTTCAATTTCGAGACTGAAATCCTTAACCACGTGGACCTGGTTATCATAGATTTTCTGAATGTGTTTCAGGGACAGTTGAGCCATTGTTAATTCCTTATCAATACGTCCGGGATGCCCAAAACTCGGTCAGGCATTTCCAGGTCAGTTCCCGCGTTGAATGAAGTTGTAATCCCGCATGGTTCAGGCCAGATCCAATCCCAACCGATAGCATTCCCGCCGCGTTGATCGCCTCAACGCCTGCAGGTGCATCTTCGATACCTATAGCCGCGTCAGGACGCACATTCAGGCCTGCACAGGCGGCAAGGAAGATCTCCGGGTCTGGCTTTGAGCGGCGAATACGGGAAGCATCGGCGCAAAAATCGAAGGCCTGATGAATGCCCAGCGCGTGCAGGATCCCCGGGGCATTCAGGGAAACGGAGGCGAGCCCAATTTTGACCTTCGCCGCACGGATATCCGCCAGCACGTCGCGAATACCCGGAAGCAGTGAATCCTCCGTCAGCGACGCCAGAGACTGGACATAGAGCGCGTTCTTTTTCGTCGCCAGCGCGAGGCACTGCTCATGGCTGAACATCTCCTCTTTCCCGCCATGCTTCAGGATGCGCTGCAGGGAATCCATGCGGCTAATGCCCTTCAGCTGTTCGTTAAATACTTCGTCAAAGGTGATGCCGATTTCATCCGCCACTGCACGCCAGGCCAGAAAATGGAGGTGTGCGGTATCGGTGATCACACCGTCCAGATCGAATACAACCGCCTTAAGCGTCATGGCGCCCCTCCGTGGTAGCGGTCCCATTAACAGGTGCAAGAAAATCCTTATAGGCGCAAACTTTATGCCCCGATACGAGTAGCGTTTTGCCCCACAGCGTCAGCGTGACCGGTGCTGAAGCTCCAATGGTTAAAACCTCGTTTTCATACGTAAAGTGCAGCGTTGCGTTCCGCCAGCGCAGGGGGAAAGCAAGCCTTTGCCAGTGGGCCGGCAACCTGGGCGCAAGGTGCAGTTCCCCTTCTACTATCTGCATACCGGCAAAGCCCTGAATGACGCCGGACCAGATAGCGCCGGTCGCAGCGGCGTGAATCCCGTCATCACAGCTGTGCGGGTCGTCACCAAGATCGATGGCGACGCCATCGCGCCAGAAGGCGTAGGCGCCTTCGGTATCACCGCAGCGGGCGGTCACAATGCCGTGAATGGCCTTGCTCAGCGACGAATCATGGATCGTGCGGGGCTCGTAGAACGCCAGATTGGCGGCGCACTGCTGCGGGGTAAACCGCTCCGGCAACAGGTAGGTGAGCATCACCACATCAGCCTGCTTGAGGATCTGCATCTCGTTAACTTCCGCACGGGAATAATCGAGCAGAATGGTCTGCTTACCCGCTGTGGCTTTGTAGCGGCTCAGATCGATGGCAGGTTTTGCCATGAAGGTATCATCCTGCGGGAGCACACCGTCTGAATTGGATTCCGGCAGCCATAAGCGCGTCAGGAACCGTGTGGCATTCTGCGTAAAACCGTCATCCTCGCGCCCAAACATCGCCATAAACCGGCGCGCGCAGGCGACGTTGTGCCAGGCCAGATAGTTGGTATACGCGTTGTTGTTCACATGCTCGGTGTATTCGTCCGGTCCGATGACGTCATGGATTTCGAGACGACCATTGATTTCCGTTGCGCGACCCATCCAGAACGCAGCGGTTTCCATCAGCAGCGTGATACCTTCATTTCGCATAAAGGCATCATCGTGCGTCGCCTGCCAGTATGCGACGACGGCCCAGGCAATGTCCGCCACGATGTGGTGTTCCGCCAGCGCGGAGGCTACCTTCTGGCGCGTGCCGGTTCGGATGTTAATAGCCGCAAACTCCGGCGTCTCTTCCAGGCCGCTGGCGGCGCTTTCCCATGGGAACAGCGCGCCGGGCCAGCCGTTGCGACGGGCTTTTTCCCGTGCGCCTGAGAGATTAAGCCAACGATAGCGCAGCAGGCTACGGGCGGTCTGGGGACGCGTGAAGAGATGGAAAGGCAGCAGGAAAATTTCGGTATCCCAGAAGACGTGGCCTTTATACCCCTCGCCCGTCAGCCCTTTGGCGGCGATACTGCTTCGCTCATCATGGGCTGGCGTCATGGCCGTCAAATGCCATACGGCGTAATCCAGCGCCATCTGATCCTGAGGTTCCGTAGAGTCCACCTCCACCCGAGCGTTACGCCAGACCTCTTGCCAGGCACACGCCGAACTCTCAAGCAAGGCGTTGTAGCCTCTTGCCGCACAGACTTTGAGATCGGCCAGCACGTTGCGGGCGAAAGACGCCTGCGACAGTGCCTTATCACTGCGATGTGCCACCCAGATGATTTTTTCAAGCGTGACGGTGTCACCCTTCGCAATCGTCAGCGAATGATGAGCGCTGAGACGACGATTTTTGGCGGTGAAACAGCTGTCGCTCTTCGCTGAGAGCTGACAATACGCTGAAACAACAATCTCAGACGCGCGGTCCTGCGTTTCATATACGCCCTGCATGTATTCCTGATCGAACACTCTGACCGACACTTCATCCAGATGCTGTCTGCCGCTGTTCGTTTGCGTTGCGTCAATGCCGGTTTGCAGCACGGCGTGCGCGACGGCATCGAGCGGCGTGATGGAAAGCTGCATGGCCACTAAGGGCAACTGGTCCAGCGACACAAAACGACGGCTCTCCAGTCGATAGCGTTTCCCGTCAGGCGAGCGCCAGACGACGCTGCGACGAAGTTCGCCATTGGCAAACGCCAGCTCGCGCTGCCACTCGAGGATTTCGCCTGACAGGAGCGTGAAATTGACGCCATCCAGCTCAACATCAATACCGATGATATCCGGCAGATTGACCAGCTCAGTGGTCTCGTTGCGACCAGCACGATGATAGAGACCCGCAAGATACATACCTCTGGTTTGCTGGGTGTAATCTTCTTCATGCGCAGCGCGGATCCCCGTGTAGCCATTACCGCAGGCCATGATGGAGGCGTATTTATTCAGGCTGTGTGGACAAAAGCCCGGGTCGGTTAATACAGACACGTTTAGCATAACGTCACGCTTTCCCCTGTTTCAGCTGATTCATACAGCGCGGCGACGAGCTGCTGGATAACCAGCCCCTGCTCTGCATCAGCGATCATGACGGGCTCTCCCTGCACATGCCGCACAAAGGCATCCATACTGCGCATATGACGCCGATCGTCAGCCTCTTCACGCTGCGTGAGGGTGACTAAAGTCCCGGCTTCGTCGTTGTAGATGTGCGCCGGGAACAGCATGGCGCCCGCCTTTTCACCGCAAAATGCGACGTTCATGATGGATTGTTCACGGATATTGAGCGCAAACGACGTGTCCAGACGCAGAATGCCGCCGTTGCAAAATTCAATGGTGCCAAACAGGGCATCTTCAACGGTAAACTGCGTGGGATCCCACGCGCCAAACTGGCCGCTGCTTTTACGGTTTCCCAGCCTCTGGAAGCTGTGTGCCGTCACCTTTTTTACCGCCGGGAACCCCAGCACGTACAACGCGGCATCGAGCATATGGATGCCGATATCAATCAGCGGCCCACCGCCCTGTAGCGTTTTGTTGGTAAAGACGCCCCAGCCGGGAACCCCGCAGCGGCGTAGCGCCTGCGCAGTGGTGTAATAAATTTCTCCCAGCGTCCCCTTCATCACAGCCTCACGCAGCAGTTGCGTATCGAGAGCAAAACGATGGTGAAAATCATACGCCAGCACTTTTCCCGCCTTGCGCGCGGCCATGCGCATCCGATCGGCCTCCTGCGACGTCATAGCAGGTGGTTTTTCACACATCACGTGGCAGCCCGCTTCCAGCGCTGCCATGACGTGCTCGAAATGGAACCGGTTAGGCGAACAGACGCTCACCACATCCGGCTTAACCGCCTCGAGCATGTCTCGCGCATCCTGCCATACCGAGGAAATACCATGACGTTCCGCAAACGCCCGAGCCTGTTCAGGATGGCTGTCGATGACAGCCACCATCTGAACATCACTGCGCGTGGCGTAATACGAGGCATGCACTTTATCCGCGACCTGCCCGGCGCCAATGATGGCGACGCGCAGAGGCGAAGGTGTAGAAGCACTCATCACGCTCGTCATCCTTAGCATTCACGCAAGTAAGTGAGCGAATCCCGGTATGCCTGAGCCGGATCCTCGGCGCGAACACGGCACTCATACACCACGTAACCCTGGTAGTTATCGGCACGCAGCTGGTCGAACAGGCTGGCAAAATCGAGGCTGCCGCTGCCCGGCTGGTAGCGGTGGTTATCTGCAATGTGCACATGGCCCAGCAGATCGCGGTGCTGATGCAGCGCATCCGTCAGCGAGTCTTCTTCGATGTTCATATGATAGAAATCGCCGATGATCTGCACGTGCTTCAGACCGTTCTCTTCGATATAGCGACGCGCGTCAGCCAGGGTGTTGATCATGTGATCCTGATAGCGGTTCAGCGGCTCCAGGTAGACGGTTGTTCCGGTGCGCGCCGCCACCTCATCCAGCCAGCGCAGGGAGGCGCTTACGGCTTTGCGGTCACCGTCCAGGCTGCGTGGAGAGGTCATAGGTGGCAGACGGAAGGTAAACATCCCCCAGGCAGCAGGCACGATAATGCCCTTTCCGCCGACTTCCGCCAGCGCTTCCAGAATGCGTTCGATCTGCTGTAACCCGTTCAGACGACGTTCTTCGATGAAATCACCGATCCAGCCATCGTATCCGCCGCAGGCGGTAGTGACCGGCAGGCCGGTGGCCTTAATAGCCGCTTTCACATCGGCGAGGTTTTCCACCAGCAGCTTGCCGTCAATTTCATAGCCATCAAAACCCATCGCTTTGATGTACTCGAATTTCTCCATGATATTGACCGGGAAAAAGGCCTGGTTTTGTGTTGCGATCTTCATGATTTGCTGTCCTTAGCTTAAAAAGTGACGCCCATTTTGATGCTCAGTTCCGGGTGCTGATCGACATACTTCATATAGCTTTCCGGGGTGGTGGCGAAGGTCACGACCGGGTCGATCAGATCTTCACAATTCAGATAACCGTTCATCAGCAGTTCCCAGCAGGTCTCTTCAATACGTTTACGGTTCCAGCGCGGGTAATCCGGGTTGGGTTCGCTGCAGGCGCGGGAGAAGACAATCTTCGCGTTATTGAAATGCGCTTCGCGGCCGAGGTTAAAGCCTTCCGCGAACGGTTTCGCGAAGGCTACGTAGGAGATAGTGCCGCCATAGGCGAGCCCGCGCAGCGCGGACTGCAGCGCATCTGCAAAGCCGCTGGTTTCGATGATCACGTCCGCGCCCTGCTTCCCGGTCAGCTTTTTGATTTCCAGACCCACATCGGTACCGATTGGATTCAGGCAGTGGTCCGCACCGTGACGACGAGCGATCTCGCAGCGGTGTTTGATAGGGTCGACGCCGATAACCACTGACGCACCGGCTTTTTTCGCCAGCTGAATCGCAATCTGCCCAATGGCTCCCAGACCGACCACGACCACAAAGTCGCCCACGCGGACGTTGGCATCACGTACGCCGCTCATGGCGAACTGCGCCGGATCGTAGCAAACGGCGTTTTTCCAGGAGGCACCCTGCGGCATTTTACGCAGCTTATAGTTGTTCACCGCGTTAACGATCACCGTTTCCTGCAGCGGGCCGTAGCAGCAGACGCTGTCGCCGATCTGATATTCAGCGACGTCATCACCGCATTCGATAATCTCGCCAACAATCATGTTGCCCAGCTGGAACTTACCGAATTCGATCCCGCGGGCCGCCCCCTCTTCACGCGGCGTGAACATCTGCCACTCCGCGTTAAACTCTTCGTCAATAAACGGACTGGCGGCGCGGAAATCCACCACTTCGGTACCGTGTTTCGGCGCGCCAAAGCGGGCGCGAATTTTCACTTCATGGACGGCAACCGGACGATCTTCATATTCCACCAGCGCCGCTACACGAGGCGCTGTCGCAACTAATTTTTTCATGACTGACTCCTTGTTAAAATTGGCCGCCTCAGCCCTTCACGCCACCGGCGGTCAAACCACTTTTAATAAAACGTTCAGACAGGGCGTACATGATGACCACCGGAAGCGCCGTCACCAGCGATGCCGCCATCATGCGACCCCAGATATAATCTGGCGTGCTAAAGAGCGTGTTCAGCCCAACCGGTAAGGTGAAATGGCTGGCGCTGGACAGGAAAATGGACGCAAACAGGTAGTCGTTCCACGCCACCATGAAGCAGTAGACAAACACCGACACGAGCCCGGAAATCGCCAGCGGCACGGTGATGCGAAAGATGATTTGCAGGCGGTTCAGGCCGTCCATCATCGCGGCTTCTTCGATTTCGTCCGGGATGGTGTCGAAATAGCTGCGCAGCATGAACACCGCTGTCGGTAACGTTTGGGTCACCATGGTGATAATCAGCGCCAGCTCGGTGTCGTAGATCCCAAGAGCAGTGATGATTTTGAACAGCGGCACCACCAGCAATATTCCGGAGAACATGTAGACGGTGTAGAAACTCGCATTGATCGTCGTGCGGCCCTTAAAACGCAGTTTGGACAAGGCGTAAGCCCCCAGCGTGCCGAGAAATACGGCAATCACCGAGGAGGTCAGCGACACCACCATGCTGTTTTTGAAATAGTCCACGAACGGGAAAATCAGCGGATTAAAGATGTCGACGTAATGCTGAAGCGTCCACGCCTGCGGCAAAATGGTCGGGTTAAGCGATATCGCCTCTTTCGCACTCTTAAACGACGTCATCAGCATCACGAAGAACGGGAACAGCGTGATGACCAGAAACACCGCCAGACCGAGATAAAAACCAATACGGCTCAGTACGCGTTTATTTGTTGCCATTGAGGTTTACCCTTTTTCTGGTCAGCAGAATCACCGCGAAGATGATCACGAACAGCACGACAGAGATCGCCGCAGCCTTACCCAAATCGTTGAAAGCGAATGCGGTTTTGTAGAGGTAGACGCCCAAAATATCGACCTTGGTCGTCAACAGGTAGACATCCGCAAACATGTAGAACATCCAGATAGTGCGGAGCGTCACCACCGTTGCCAGCACCGGCATAATCGCGGGCAGCGTAACGATTCGAAAACGCTGCCAGGCATTCGCGCCGTCCATTTCCGCCGCTTCATACAGCGACTTATCAATGGTCTGCAAAATCGCGAGGAACGAAATGAACGCGTACGGGAAGTAGCGCCAGATGGCGAACAGCACCACCAGTACAAAGCTGCTGCCAGGATTGTCGAACCACAGCGGCGCCTGGTCATACAGATGCAGCAGGTCAACGCCCAGATAGTTCACAATGCCGTAGCCGTTGTTGAACATGTATTTCCATGCAAACACCAGAGAAATGGACGGGGTGACGTAGGACAAAATCACCAGTGAACGTGCCGTTTTCCGCAGACGGAATTCACGGTTAAAGAAGATCGCCACCGCCAGCCCCAACCCCGTGCTGCCGATCACCACCAGCGCGGTGTACCAGAACGTCATCCACAGCGAGTGCCAGAATGCTGCATCACTGAGAATGCGAATGTAATTATCCAGCCCGACAAACACAGCGCTAATGCGCGGGTTAAGCGGCAGACGTAAGAAACTGATTTCAATATTGGAAATCATTGGCCAGGCCACCAGGCCCCCCAGCAAAATCAGGCTGGGGGCCAACAGCAGCATGGCGAAAGGCATATCTGAACGACCAGAAAACAACGTCTTCATAATTTCCTTCCGCAGAGCGCTCCTATCGTTGTGAAATCAGATCGGTCAGACGCTTCTGGCTGTTACTAAGCGTGTTGCTGAGATCTTTTTTCCCCACCGTGACGTTATGCACCATGGAACTGATGATGCCGGACCCGGTAACATCGCCCATGCGTGTGAAGTTTTTGTCGCCCACGGCGCCAAACACCTGCACATTCGGGAACTGCGCAATAAGTTCGTAAGGCAGTTGCCCAAACGCTTTAATCACATCGTTGTTTTTCCAGGTATCGGTGCCCACCACTAGCTTGTTCACCGGCAGTGCCGCGCCGGGCGACATCATGACCCAGTCGGTTGCGTTTTGAGCCTGCTCCATCCAGGTCACAAACTTTTCAGCCGCCTGAGTCTCATCTTCGGTTTGACCGGTGGTAATCGTCAGCGACGTGACCATGCCGTAAACAGCAGAAGAGGTTTCTGTTGGGACGACGAAGCCCAGGTTGGCAGGGTTTCCGTCCTGGAATACCGCCGGAAGGATGTAGGTGGAGTAAACCGCCATCGGCGCAGAACCGTTCATGAAGGCATCTTTGATCTCCATGACGTCGTTTGAACCCGGCATGGTGGTCGCGGCCAGACCTTTATAAAACGCCAGGGCTTTTGCCATTTCAGGGGTATCGATGTTGACGTTCCCTTTGGCATCAAAAACGTTCGCGCCGCCGGAAAGCGCAAACTGGGAGAATGCCTGCTCCGTCATCACGCTTTCGGCGGTGGGCAGCGCAATGCCGTAATGTTTTTTGGCCGGGTCGTTAAGGCTCTGGCTGGCTTTCAGCAGCTGCGCCCAGTTATGCGGCTCCTGGATACCCGCCGCAGCTAGTGCATCTTTGTGATACCAGACGCCGGATAGCCAGGCGCTGACTGGCACCCCCGTCCAGGCAGAACCGTCTTCCGTACGAACAACACGCAAAATGCCGTCATAGAAGGTGCTCTCGCCTACCGCTTTAATGGCTTCGCCGATAGCTTTGCGATCCAGCAGCTGTTCCTTGTCCATGACTTTCGCGTAGTCATGGCTGACTTCAATCACCTCTGGCAGCGCGCCCGTTCTGGCGAGCGTAATAACCTTGGTGTTGTAGGCATCCTCTTCTACCGGCACCTGTTTCACCGTGATGCCGGGGTTCTCTTTCTCGAACTTTTCGATAAGCTTCGTGATAACCGCCTGACGCTCCTGCTCGACCGATGAGTGCATAAACTCAATGGTGACAGCAGACTTTTTGTCGTCCTTGCACCCTGATAACAAGGCGCACGAAACCAGTGCTGAAATCAGCACAATTCTGGGCATTTTCATTTTTAAGGTCCTTTTTAGTTTTCTTTAATCCACAACACCTGCCATGGATATAGGGTCAGCGTTTTATCTGTAATATCTTTCCCGGAAATCAACTCCGTTCCGGAATGAATATCGGATTCCATCGTTTGAATGCCATCACTGAAATTAAACAGCGCCGTTACTTTCTCACCACAATCCGCCACGCGAACGATTTTTAAAACATGTTTACCTGACGCACTGAAATAAGCTTCACTGTCAGGATGGAATGCTTTCTCCGCCCGACGCAGCGCGATTAACTGGCTTAACGAGCAATAGATCTGAGAACGCAGGCTATTTTTATCTTCAAGCAGGCTATCAATTTGCCCTGCCGTGTATTTCTCACGATTAATCGCACGGTTATATCCCAGGCGTTCAACACCTGCATAATCATTACGGGAACCGAGAATGCTCTGGATATAAACCGCAGGCACGCCGGGGAAGCTTAAAAGGACGGCATGCGCCAGAATAAACCGGGCAATCCGATCGCTATCAAGACCGTCACGCGTACTTAAAGCATCCAGATAGGTCACATTAATTTCATAAGGACTGCGTGTACCATCCGGGTTATTTTTCCAGTTAACCAACGCCCCTTCAGCCTGAAGTTTTTCCACAAGCGAGAGGATTTCCGACTCGGGTAAAATTCCGCGTAACGGATTCAGACCAATCCCGTCATGCGAGGCCAGGAAGTTAAACCAGGTGGTTTTCGTGGAAGGCAACGTCAGCGACGCTGCCCACTGGCTCAGCGTCCCGACGTCCTGAGAATGCACCGCATGCAGCACCAGCGGGGGCAAAGAGAACTGATAAACCATCTGCGCTTCATTTTCGCCGTCACCGAAGTAAGCAACGTTATCTTTATGCGGAACGTTCGTCTCGGTAATAATCACCGTTCCAGGGGCGACAGCCTCGGTAATCGCGCGGAAAAGCTGGATGAGCTGGTGAGTTTGCTCAAGGTGGATGCAGTTTGTCCCGGGTATTTTCCACATGAATCCCACCGCATCCAGACGAATGTATCGCGCCCCTTCAATCAGGTAATGCAGCAGCACGTCGACCATCGCGATCAGCATCTGCGGAGAGGCGAAATTGAGATCGACCTGGTCCTCGCTGAAGGTGGTCCACAGGTGTCGCACGCTGCCGTCATGCAGCGTGAAAGGCGTAAGAAGCGGTAATGCACGCGGACGCGTCACCGCGGATAAGTCTGTTTCAGGATCGACAGAAATAAAGAAATCTTCATATCCTGGCATTTGCTTCAGGTAATTAGCGAACCATTTGCTTTTGGCTGACATATGGTTGCATACGAAATCGAACATTAAACTGGCTGACTGTTTTAATTCGGCAACGTCTCGCCACGTTCCGGTTTCCGGTGCAACTTCGTGATAATCGATAACCGAAAACCCGTCGTCCGAAGACCATGGATAAAAAGGCAAGAGATGAACATGAGAAAAAGAACGAGAAAGCCACCTGTTATAAAAACGTGTAAACACCGGTAGCGCCTTCTCCCCTTTCGCTGAAAACTGATCGGCATAGGTAATCAGGACAACGTCTTTTTCATCCCAACCCGTTTTACGTTTTTCCGTAATAACAGAAGCGGCCTTTCCAATATTTTCCATCAGCACATTAAGATGGGCGTCAGAAAACGTTTCCCCGTAAACAAGATTAATGAGTTCTTTAATTTTTGTATTCATTTCATTTTCCATGGTAGCGGTCCCACGGAGTGGCAATCTACTCCCATGAAAAATATCTGTCAACGGACCAGAAAGGAGAAAAAGGTGATTGCAAAGCAGCTCAGCGCAATATTGTGAGCTGCCGCAAAGAAAGAACGGGGAAAAAAGGAAATGCGGTTAACCGTCGCCAGTCCCTCCCCCGTCAGGGAAAGGGCTAACGCCAGCGGGAATTATTGGGATAAGTAGCGGCGAGAAAGCCGTTTTGCCACCTTTTGCAGCAGCGGTTCGAGCGCCACGGCCAGCACCATTCTGACCGGCTTGCGGGCAACGGATTTAATTGCCCAACCCGCCACACCTGCCGGGCCGAACCGTAACGCGGTCAGCAGGACCAGTTTACCTGCGATTTTCAGGCCGGGTTTTACCTTCTGACCGGCCTGTTGCCAGTGTTGTTTCATCTCATCTCTCTTTTAAAGCTGACGAAAGCGACTTCTCAGCGTAAAGGTATCCGACGTGACATAGCGTTCCATTTCCCGTAGCCGCTTCTCACCGGCGGCGAGCTGCTCATCAACCGCATTGAGAAGATCGCTGCTGGTCGGGGCTCCCTCCGCAGCCAGTTCTCCTTCGGGCATCGGGTCAAGAACAAACGACAGGACGATATATGCCACCAGGGTAATAAACGCCAGGCCAAAGAAGATCGATAGCACCGCGACCACGCGGACCAGCTTGACCGGGACATCAAGATAGTGAGCCAGCCCGGCACAAACGCCGCGCACCATGCCCTGCTGTGGAATACGCCACAGCTTTTTGTTCAGATTCAGTCCAGACATTAACGGTCCCTCCAGTTTGGATGCTCAGCATCCAGGATGGCTTCCAGCGCCTGAATGCGTTCGCGCATTTTGTTCGCCTCGTCGGAGAGCTGTACCAGACGCTGTTGTTCACTCTGGGAGAGTTCGCCCCGAGAAGAACGGTTGCTGTAGTGCAGCCATAGCCAAATCGGCAAAACGAACAGCACGAAAATTGTCAGGGGAATGGCCAGAAAAAGCGCGCTCATGTGTACTCCTTGTCTTATGAGGCGGCACGCTCAGGTGCCGCAGGAATTATTATTGGTTGTCTTGCTTCATTTTGGCTTTCAGTGCCGCCAGCTGCTCGCTGATTTCATCATCAGCCTTCAGATCGGCGAACTGTTGATCCAGCGACTTCTGCTTGCCGATGCCGTGGCTTTCGGCTTCAGCTTCCATGTGGTCGATACGACGTTCAAACGATTCAAAACGCGCCATCGCTTCATCAAGCTTACCGCTGTCCAGCTGACGACGCACGTCGCGGGAGGAGCTTGCCGCCTGGTGACGCAGGGTCAGCGCCTGCTGACGCGCGCGGGTTTCGCTCAGTTTGTTTTCAAGCTCACCAATCTCTTTCTTCATACGGGTGAGCGTGTCATCCACCAGCGTGACTTCATGCTCGAGCGTCGCGACCATATCAGCCAGCTTCTGTTTTTCGATCAGCGCCGCACGGGCCAGATCCTCTTTGTCTTTACGCAGCGCCAGCTCCGCTTTTTCCTGCCATTCGTTCAGCTGGGCGGTTGCCTGTTCAATACGACGCGTAAGCTGTTTTTTCTCCGCCAGCGCGCGAGCGGAGGTAGAACGCACTTCAACCAGCGTGTCTTCCATCTCCTGAATCATCAGACGTACCAGCTTCTGCGGATCTTCCGCTTTCTCAAGCAGTGAGTTGATGTTGGCGTTCACGATGTCGGCAAAACGAGAAAAAATACCCATAATCAAATCCTCATAGTTCTGTTATCGGGCTATGCCCTGCTGTACTGATAATACAAACATCATGCCAGGTTTTTATCTTATTGATTTCACTGAGTCTGATTGATTTTTACGCAGTGAAGAACTATTCTTCCCTGGTGAATATCGCTAAGGAGTGGTTAATTTCATCATGCCCGGATACAAAGACAATTTACTCGGCGAAGCAAACAGCTTTCTCGAAGTGCTGGAACAGGTCTCTCGCCTGGCGCCGCTCAATAAACCGGTGCTGATCGTCGGTGAGCGCGGAACGGGGAAAGAACTGATAGCCAACCGTCTGCATTACCTCTCCGGGCGCTGGGATGGCCCCTTCATTTCCCTTAACTGCGCTGCGCTGAATGAAAACCTGCTCGACACCGAGCTCTTCGGCCATGAAGCGGGGGCGTTTACCGGTGCCCAGAAACGCCATCCCGGACGCTTTGAGCGCGCCGACGGCGGTACGCTGTTTCTGGATGAGCTGGCCACCGCGCCCATGCTGGTGCAGGAAAAACTGCTGCGCGTGATTGAGTACGGCGAGCTGGAGCGCGTCGGCGGCAGCCAGCCGCTGCAGGTTAACGTACGCCTGGTGTGCGCCACTAACGCCAACCTGCCGGAGATGGTGGCGGAGGAGAAATTCCGTGCCGACCTGCTTGACCGCCTGGCCTTTGACGTCGTTCAACTTCCTCCCCTGCGCGAGCGCAGAAGCGACATCATGCTGCTGGCTGACCAGTTTGCGATTCAGATGTGCCGCGAGCTCGGACTGCCGCTGTTCCCCGGCTTCAGCAATTATGCGCAGGAGACGCTGCTGGCTTACCACTGGCCGGGAAATATCCGCGAACTGAAAAACGTCGTGGAGCGCTCCGTCTATCGCCACGGCAGCAGCGAGACGGAGCTGGACAATATCATTATCGATCCTTTTCAGCGCAGCGCAGCGCCACTGTCCGCACCAGCGCCTTCAGGCGATCTCCCTACTCTCCCCCTTGATTTACGCCAGTTCCAGAACGATCAGGAGAAACAGCTGCTGGAGCAAAGCCTGAAGACGGCAAAATATAACCAGAAACGGGCGGCTGAACTGCTGGGTCTGACCTACCATCAGTTAAGGGCATTGCTCAAAAAGCATCAAATGCGCTGACAATATCAGCACTTACCTGCAGACATTTTTACGAAGCAGGCGTAAGTGCGATACACTTTGCAGATCGAACCTAAAAACCTTAAAAATTATGCGTCTGGTTTTATCGTCCTTTTTAGCACTCGGTCTGTTTAGCAGCCTGGCCTTTGCCGCGCCCGGGCAAACTCCCCAGCCTGACATTCGTGACAGCGGCTTTGTCTATTGCGTAAGCGGCCAGGTGGATACCTTCAACCCGCAAAAAGCGGGCAGCGGCCTGATCGTGGATACCCTGGCCGCGCAGCTTTACGACCGTCTGCTTGATGTTGACCCATACACCTACCGTCTGGTGCCCGAGCTGGCGGAAAGCTGGGAAGTGCTGGACAACGGCGCAACCTACCGTTTTCACCTGCGCGATGACGTCGCGTTTCAGCGCACGCCTTGGTTTACCCCCACGCGCAGGCTGAACGCAGATGACGTGGTCTTCACCTTCCAGCGCATCTTTAACCGCAACCACCCGTGGCATAACGTTAACGGGGATAATTTCCCCTATTTCGACAGCCTCCAATTTGCTGATACCGTCAAGAGCGTGCGCAAGCTGGACAACCGGACGGTTGAATTTACGCTGACGCGCCCGGATGCCTCCTTCCTCTGGCACCTGGCGACCCACTATGCGTCGGTCATGTCCGCTGAATACGCGGCGAACCTGACGAAAAAAGATCGTCAGGAGTTGCTCGATCGTCAGCCGGTCGGCACCGGTCCGTTCCAGCTGGCTGAATACCGCGCCGGGCAATATATTCGTCTGCAGCGCCACGAGCATTTCTGGCGCGGCACTCCGCTGATGCCGCAGGTGGTGGTCGATCTCGGTTCAGGCGGAACGGGACGTCTGTCGAAACTGCTCACCGGGGAGTGCGACGTGCTCGCCTGGCCCGCGGCCAGCCAGCTCACCATTTTGCGTGACGATCCGCGCCTGCGCCTGACGTTACGCCCCGGCATGAATATCGCTTATCTGGCCTTTAATACGGATAAGCCGCCGTTGAATAACCCTGCCGTACGTCACGCTCTGGCGCTGGCGATTAACAACCAGCGTTTGATGCAGTCGATCTACTACGGCACGGCGGAAACCGCCGCCTCAATTTTACCGCGTGCCTCGTGGGCCTATGACGGTGAAGCTAAAATTACGGAATACGATCCGGCAAAAGCGCGTGAACAGCTGAAGGCGCTGGGGGCGGAAAACCTCACTTTGCAGCTTTGGGTGCCAACCAGCTCCCAGGCGTGGAACCCGAGCCCGCTCAAGACCGCCGAACTGCTGCAGGCAGATATGGCGCAGGTGGGCGTCAAAGTGATCATCGTACCGGTTGAGGGCCGTTTCCAGGAGCGCGCCTGATGGACATGAATCATGATTTAACCCTGACCGGCTGGGCGACCGACAGTAACGATCCGGACAGTTTCTTCCGGCCGCTCCTGAGCTGTGCGGCGATAAATTCCCAAACCAACTACGCCCACTGGTGTAACAGGGAGTTTGACGCCGTGCTGCAAAAAGCGCTGGCTTCCCAGCAGCTGGCCTCACGCATCGACGCCTATGATGAAGCGCAGAAGATCCTTGCCCAGGAACTGCCGGTGCTGCCGCTGGCCTCTTCCCTGCGTCTTCAGGCCTATCGTTATGATATTAAAGGTCTGGTGCTGAGTCCGTTCGGCAACGCCTCGTTCGCCGGCGTGTCGCGTGAAAAAGAACAAGAGGTGAAAAAACCATGATTATTTTTACCTTACGTCGGCTCCTTTTGCTGCTGGTGACGCTCTTTTTCCTGAACTTTGTCGGCTTCAGCCTGAGCTATTTCACGCCCCACGCCCCGCTCCAGGGGTCGTCGCTGTGGGATGCCTGGCTGTTCTGGTTTAACGGGCTGCTGCACTGGGATTTCGGCGTTTCCAGCATCAACGGGCAGCTGATTTCCCAGCAGCTGAAAGAGGTTTTCCCGGCCACGATGGAGCTGTGCATTCTGGCCTTCGGCTTTGCCCTGATGGTCGGCATCCCCGTGGGTATGCTGGCCGGAATCTATCGCAACAAATGGCAGGATAAGTTTATCAGCGCCCTCGCCCTGTTCGGCTTTTCCATCCCGGTATTCTGGCTGGCGCTGCTGCTGACGCTGTTCTTCTCGTTGACGATGGGCTGGCTGCCGGTTTCGGGTCGTTTTGACCTGCTCTATACGGTTAAAACGGTGACGGGTTTTGCCATCATTGACGCGTGGCTGTCCGATTCGGTGTGGCGCCATGAGATGATCGTCAGCGCCGTGCGCCATATGGTATTGCCGGTACTGACGCTGGCGGTTGCGCCAACAACCGAAGTGATCCGCCTGATGCGCCTGAGCACAATTGAGGTATTTGACCAGAACTACGTCAAAGCCGCCGCCACGCGCGGGTTGTCCCGCCTGACAATACTGCGCCGCAACGTCCTGCACAACGCGCTGCCGCCGGTTATTCCGCGTCTGGGATTACAGTTTTCCACCATGCTGACGCTGGCAATGATCACCGAGATGGTCTTTAGCTGGCCGGGCCTGGGGCGATGGCTGATTAACGCCATCCGCCAGCAGGACTACGCCGCTATTTCTGCGGGCGTGATGGTGATTGGTTCGCTGGTGATTATTGTTAACGTGTTGTCCGATATTCTGGGTGCCATGGCTAACCCATTGAAGCATAAGGAATGGTATGCCTTACGATAGCGTATACAGTGAAAAGCGCACGCCCGGCGTGCTGCGTACCGTGTGGCGTAAATTCTATGGTGACACCACGGCGATGATCGGCCTTTACGGCTGTGCCGGCCTGGTGTTGCTTTGCGTCTTTGGCTCGTGGTTTGCGCCGTACGGCATCGACCAGCAGTTCCTTGGCTATCAGCTGCTGCCGCCGTCCTGGTCGCGCTACGGCGAAGTCTCTTTCTTCCTGGGAACGGACGACCTCGGACGTGACGTGTTGAGCCGCCTGCTGAGCGGTGCAGCCCCGACGGTGGGCGGCGCATTTGTGGTGACGCTCGCGGCTACGATCTGCGGGCTGGCGCTCGGTATTTTTGCGGGATCCACCCATGGCCTGCGTTCGGCGGTCCTTAACCACATTCTGGATACCCTGCTGTCGATTCCGTCCCTGCTGCTGGCAATCATCGTTGTTGCCTTTGCCGGTCCGCACCTGTCGCATGCCATGTTCGCCGTATGGCTGGCTATCCTGCCCCGCATCGTGCGCTCGGTTTACAGCATGGTGCATGATGAGCTGGAAAAAGAGTACGTCGTCGCCGCGCGTCTGGACGGCGCGACGACCTTCAACATTCTGTGGTTTGCCGTGCTGCCCAACATCGCCGCCGGGCTGGTCACTGAGATCACCCGCGCCCTGTCGATGGCGATCCTGGACATCGCGGCGCTCGGCTTTCTCGACCTCGGTGCACAGCTGCCGTCGCCCGAATGGGGTGCGATGCTCGGCGACGCGCTGGAGTTGATCTACGTGGCACCGTGGACGGTCATGCTGCCGGGTGCGGCCATTATGGTGAGCGTGCTGCTTATCAACCTGCTGGGCGACGGTATTCGCCGTGCAATTAACGCGGGGGTGCAATAATGCCGCTTCTTGATATTCGCAACCTCACTATCGAATTCAAAACCGGTGAAGGCTGGGTTAAAGCCGTCGATCGCATCAGCATCACCCTTGCGGAGGGTGAAATTCGCGGGCTGGTGGGGGAATCCGGCTCGGGAAAAAGCCTGATTGCCAAGGCTATCTGCGGCGTGGCGAAAGACAACTGGCGCGTGACGGCAGACCGTATGCGTTTTGACGATATCGATCTGCTGCGTCTCTCCCCCCGCGAGCGGAGAAAGCTTGTCGGGCATAACGTCTCGATGATTTTCCAGGAGCCGCAGTCCTGTCTCGACCCGTCCGAACGCGTGGGTAAACAGCTCATGCAGAACATTCCCGGCTGGACCTATAAAGGCCGCTGGTGGCAACGCGTTGGCTGGCGCAAGCGCCGCGCCATCGAGCTTTTACACCGCGTTGGGATTAAAGATCACAAAGATGCGATGCGCAGCTTCCCCTATGAGCTGACCGACGGCGAATGTCAGAAAGTGATGATTGCCATCGCGCTGGCAAATCAGCCGCGTTTGCTGATTGCGGATGAGCCCACCAACGCGATGGAACCCACCACGCAGGCGCAAATTTTCCGCCTGCTGTCGCGTCTCAACCAGAATAACAACACCACCATTTTGCTGATCAGCCATGACCTGCAAATGCTCAGCAAATGGGCGGATAAAATTGACGTCATGTACTGCGGGCAAACGGTCGAAACCGCGCCGAGTGAAGATCTGATCGGCGCGCCGCATCATCCGTATACGCAGGCGCTTATCCGCGCCATTCCGGATTTTGGCAGCGCGATGCCGCATAAGAGCCGCCTGAATACCCTGCCGGGGGCGATTCCGCTGCTGGAATCCCTGCCGATAGGCTGTCGTCTGGGGCCAAGGTGCCCCTATGCTCAGCGTAAATGTATCGAAACACCACGCCTGACCGGGGCCAAGAATCATCTGTACGCCTGTCATTTCCCGCTGAACATGGAGAGAGAGTGAAATGGTCGAAACCTTACTGGAAGTTCGCAACCTGAGTAAGACCTTTCGCTACCGCACGGGGCTGTTTCATCGTCAAACTGTCGACGCGGTGAAGCCGCTGAGCTTTACGCTGCGTGAAAAACAGACCCTGGCGATCATCGGCGAGAACGGTTCCGGGAAATCCACCCTGGCGAAAATGCTCGCCGGCATGGTTGAACCGACTGCAGGCGAAGTGTTGATTGACGATCATCCTCTGACGTTCGGCGATTACTCTTTCCGCAGCCAGCGCATCCGCATGATTTTCCAGGATCCCTCGACCTCGCTTAACCCGCGCCAGCGCATTTCGCAGATCCTCGATTTTCCGCTGCGTCTGAACACAGACCTGGAGCCAGAGGCGCGCCGTAAGCGCGTATTTGAAACCCTGCGTATGGTTGGGCTGTTGCCGGATCACGAAAGCTACTACCCGCATATGCTGGCCCCCGGCCAGAAACAGCGTCTGGGCCTGGCGCGTGCGTTGATTTTGCGGCCAAAAGTGATCATTGCGGATGAAGCGCTTGCCTCGCTGGATATGTCGATGCGCTCGCAGCTGATTAACCTGATGCTGGAATTGCAGGAAAAACAGGGGATCTCGTATATCTACGTCACCCAGCATCTGGGAATGATGAAGCACATCAGCGATCAGGTGATGGTCATGCACCAGGGCGAAGTGGTCGAGCGCGGCAGCACGGCGGATGTGATGGCCTCTCCGCTTCATGAGCTGACAAAACGGCTGATTGCCGGTCATTTTGGTGAAGCATTGACCGCCGATGCGTGGAGAAAGGACCGCTAAGCGCGACGCTCAGCAAAAATCACCCCGTTAAATTAAGGATTAAATAGCCTGCGTACGCTATTTAATCCTTTAATTTTTCGTCTCCATCCCTGCTCCATATTTTAAGCAATATCAATCAACAGTCCTTCTCCAGAATATCCGGACATTACGGAGGAGAAGAAATGAACACCGCCACTTACGTTTTAAAATACACAGAGTATCTCATCAGAAAATGCCGCTCATTTTTAATGACGGACCTGCACTTTCATACCGTGAGGCTTAAGAAAACAACCGGGGAAACCCCTGACATTAGCTCGCCCACGACGTTGAGTGAAAAAATATGCCATCGACTGGTCTATGACCATAATAACTTCTACACGATGCTTGCCGATAAACTCGCCGTTCGCGCATACGTTTCCTCCAGAACAACGCGCGTGAAAACGGTGCCATTAATTGGCGTTTATACCAGGCCGTCGCAGATTGATTTTTCAGTTCTTCCTGACAAATTCGTCCTTAAGTGCAACCATGACAGCGGCAGCACAATAATATGTACAAACAAAGCGCAATTTAATGAAAAAGAAGCGTGTAAAAAGCTGAGCCTCGCGTTAAAGAAAAATCTTTACTACACCACGCGCGAATGGCAGTACAAAAACATTACGCCGAGTATACTTTGCGAGCCGTTTGTCGATCTCTTCGACGACGCTGACAGGAATACAACGCCCGAAATGCTGAGGATCCATTGTTTTCACGGCGTTGCCCACTATGTAGAAGCGGATTTTACGGATGATAACGGCAAAGGGTTTATCAACGTTTATGACAGGTTCTGGAACTTACAACCCTTCCGAATGGAATATCCAAATACTTCAGCAGAACCAGGCGAACCGCTCTTGTTCCGCCAGGCTTTGTTGGCCTCCCAGGAGCTGGCGGATGGAATTGACTACTGCCGCGTTGACCTTATGCTAAAAAAAGATGAAATCTATTTCAGCGAAATAACCTTAAGCCCGAGACGCGGTAAGCTGACGATTACCCCGCAGGAATGGGATGCCAGGTTAGGAAAAATATGGCATTTATCGCCGGCAGGCACATTTGACCTGCCGCTGAAGCTCACGAGTCGGGCCAGGTGAGTTTAAATATCGAGTGGTTTTGCGTCGATAAGGTATAGGTAACATCGCCACCATGAGCCAGCATGATGGCTTTTACCACCGACAAGCCCAAACCACAGCCTTCCGGGTTCACATGTCTGGCGCCATTATCGCGCTGAAAGGGCTGAAACAGGAAATCATGAAACTCTCTGGGGATGCCCGGTCCCCCGTCCCGAATAAGGATAAAATTGCCTTTATCAGAAACGCCATTTTTCACGATGAGCGTGCGCGAGGTTGAATAGTGTAAGGCATTATCAAATAAAACGGTCAGACACTGATTGATGCGTAATGGATCGAATACGCACTGCTGCTCCCTCAGGTCTGTATTGACGGTAAACGCCTTACGGCTGAACTCGGGCATGAACGTATCGAGTGCGTTCTGTATTGTCCCTTTTAGATCCGTTCTGGACTGGCATAACGTGTATCCCGCCCCGCCATTCGAACTGACAACCCGGAGATCTTCAATCAGGCGGGTTAACCCTTCCGTCTGTTTGAGAAGATTATTAAATAGCACCGGCTCCGGGGTAAAAACGCCGTCAACCAACCCCTGAAGCCGTCCGCGTAAGATCGTGACCGGGGTTCTCAGCTCATGCGCAATAGCGGCATTCCAGGATTTCCTCTGAATATCCAGCGTCTGTAATTTTTCCGCCATTTCATTGAAATCTGTCACCAGGTGATTGATCTCACCCAGTCGGGAACTGGCGCAGAATGCCCGGGCGTCCAGATCGCCCTGAGAAATCTTTTTCAGGCTGGACGCTACCGCGTTTAGCGGAGTGAGGATCCGCGATGAAAGTTTGACCGTGAAAAAGAGCGCGATAATCATACTGATCGTTGTCGCGGTCCCAATCCATACCCAGTCCCACATCGTCATCTGCTCGTCATCGCCCGCAGCAGGGCCGCCCGGGAGGTGATCCAGAATAAAGGAGTAAAAAAACCAGGAGCCGAGTATGGCGATGGCAATGATCGTAAACGTCAGCAACAGCATATACGTTAAGATCTGACGGCTCAGAACAGACTCTTTGTTCATTTCTTTTCCCCAAGCCGGTAACCCATGCCTCTGATGCTCTCGGGAACACCATAGAGGCCGGCAAGCTCCAGTTTTTTACGCAACTTGCTCATATGGCTGTCGACCGTTCTGTCGAGCGTATCCCCTTCCGGCAGACACGCGTTGAGCAGCTCTTCGCGGGAGCAGACCTTTCGCGGATATCTCACCAGGTATGTGAGCAATTTAAATTCGGTCGTCGTTAATACCGGGGAGACAACCTCTGCGCCCACGGTGACTTCCACGTAGAAGTCATCCGGATAGACCGTAATAAATGGCGTTCTGAGCGGCTGGGAACCCGCCTGTTGAAGCGCGGGTTTTGTCCTGCGCAGCACCGCCTCAACCCGGGCGACAACTTCAGAAGGGTTGAAGGGTTTGATCACGTAATCATCCGCGCCCAGCCTCAGCCCCATGAGCTTATCGACATCCTGATCGAGAGCGGAAACCATAATGACGGGGACAGCGCTTTCCTGACGAAGCGTGGTAAGTACGCTCCAGCCGTCACATACGGGCAGGTGAATGTCCAGCAATATGAGATCCGGTTTATGGAGGCGATTGAGCGCTATGGCCTGTTCGCCCTGCCTGGCTCGGAGCGTTTTCATTCCCGAACGATCCAGGTAGCTCATCAGTATATCGGCAATTTCGTCTTCATCTTCAACAACAAGGATCAGCGTATTTTTGTGCATTTTATCTCCGCGGGTGAAATCCCTTTGAGCTCGCTATCAGATATCTTTAGCACAATAAGACACAGCCTACGGGAAAAAGTGCCGTAGCTAAGAAAATTTCCCGACTGATTTACCCGCCCGGTTATTTCTCCATACAGCCTACACATTCCGTCAATAATGACTCGACAATGCCAGTTCAAAATCGCTATTGAGACAAAACTCTTTTTACATTTAGCGTTGCAAATTATCCCTGTTACTTAAAGACTTTATGAAGTTGGCTGAAATAATGAACATGGAACTTTCTAAATATTTCTCCCCTAAAAAGCTGGGCATATATTCCCTGTTCCTGCTGCTGTCCTGGGGATTACTTTATACCTGGCTGATGCTGGTACACAAAATGGATGAAAAAGTCGCCTCTACGCTGCTCTCTTCACCCATCATCTATGGCTGCATTGCATTGTCGGTTGTCTCTCTGATAATCCAGAATAAAGCCGGCGCGTTAACTGAGCTACTCGTCGTCGCCTTCTGGCTGATGGTGATTTTTGTTTATCTCATTATTACGTTCACCGTTCTGTTAAACGCGATGCCCGATATAGAAGATCTTATCTTTTACTACGAGTGTTATTTGATCATTTTTTTTGGTGGAGCCCCGCTGTACCTTATTATGAGAATGATTTGAGCCGTTGCTCCACACAGCCTCCACAAACCGCCCATGTCCGCTAAACAGGCGCGCGGTAGACTCTCCCTCACGCTATTTTGCACAAAAATAACTCACCTAATAAATCTGATAAAAATTACCCATAATGATGAACCGTAATAATCTTCGTTCTTCTGAACCTGCCGGAGTGATGCACTCGCTAAAAAAGCTCGCGATACGGCACCGGAAAAAACTGGTTGTCACTTTTTTCCTGGTGGTGGCCGAAAACGTGACGTTTTTACTTTATCCCGTTCTGGCAGGCATCGCGATAAATGCCATCCTCGCCGGTGAAACGCTTAACGCCGCGCTGTATGGCCTGATGGTACTTTGTATGTGGTTCATCGGTGCGGCCAGACGGAGCGTAGATACGCGCACGTTTGCACGTATTTATGCCGGACTCGCGGTTTCCGTCGTCCTGGCACAGCGCAAATACCAGCTTAACCATTCGGCGATCGCCGCAAGGGTAACGCTCTCGCGCGAATATGTGGATTTCTTTGAAATGCACCTTCCCCTGCTTATTACCTCGCTGAGCTCACTTTTTGGTGCCGCAATCATGTTGCTGTTTATTGAATTTTGGGCCGGCGTCATGTGCTTTGCGATTGTATTTATCCTGCTCGGATTTGTCTCAGGATATGCCCGTAAAAATGAATGGCTGTTCATGCGCCTGAATAATCGGCTGGAAAAAGAAGTGGATTATGTTCATAAGGCGGGCACGGCTACCCTTCACCGCCATTACTCCACGCTGGCGCGTTTGCGTATCGCATTATCTGACCGCGAGGCGTGGGGTTATTTGTGGGTTGGGGTACTCGTTGCCGCGCTTTTTACGCTGACCATCGTCTGGATGACGCGTTCAACCGGCATCACCGCCGGACATATTTACTCGGTGATGACCTACATGTGGATGTTCGCGACGAGCCTCGATGACGCGCCGCAGCTTCTTGAGAAATTTTCACAGCTCAGGGATATCGGCAAGCGCGTATCCACTGATGATGAAATTCACGTAACCGGACGTTAATTTAATGCCGCATTTTTTTATTGAACGCCCCGTTTTCGCCTGGGTAGTGGCGCTTTTTATCGTCCTGGCAGGGCTCCTGTCTATTCCCCGTTTGCCGGTTGCGCAGTATCCGGCGGTGGCGCCGCCTGGAATCATTATTTCCGTCAGTTACCCGGGGGCCAGCCCCGATATCATGAACACGTCGGTGGTATCGTTAATCGAGCGCGAAATCTCTGGCGTAGATAATTTGCTCTACTTTGAATCATCGAGTGACACAACCGGTTCGGCATCGATTACCGTCACGTTTAAACCGGGAACGGACATCAAGCTGGCGCAGATGGATCTGCAGAATCAGATTAAGATCGTCGAGCCTCGTCTGCCTCAGGCGGTAAGGCAAAACGGCATTAACGTCGAGGCCGCTAACTCTGGCTTTTTAATGATGGTGGGGCTGAAATCCGCGACGGGTCAATTTGAGGAAGCCGATTTAAGCGACTATTTTGCCAGAAACGTCAGTGACGAGCTTCGTCGCGTGCCCGGCGTAGGGAAAGTTCAGCTGTTTGGCGGCGAAAAAGCGCTGCGCATCTGGTTGGATCCCATGAAGCTCCACGGCTACGGGCTTTCGGTAAGCGATGTTCTTACCGCCGTTGGCCAGCAAAATGCCCTGGTTTCGCCCGGCAAAACGGGAGATGAGCCCGCCTCTGCAGGACAAGGGGTGACGTATCCCATCACCGTGAAGGGACAGCTCTCCTCGGTAGAGGCGTTCAGGAATATCACCCTGAAATCTGACGCATCCGGTGCCCGCCTGAAACTGTCCGACATTGCGCGGATTGAATCTGGCCTGCAAAGCTACGCCTTTGGTATCCGTGAAAATGGCGTGCCCGCAACGGCGGCAGCAATCCAGCTCTCGCCTGGCGCGAATGCGATGAGCACGGCTTCCGGCGTACGGGCGCGCATCGACGAACTTTCCCGGGTGTTACCCGAAGGAATGTCGTTTACGATCCCCTTCGATACCGCGCCGTTTGTGAAACTTTCTATCATGAAGGTTGTTCAGACATTTGTAGAAGCGATGGTCCTCGTCTTCCTGGTTATGCTGCTGTTTCTGCACAAGATACGCTGTACGCTTATCCCGGCGATTGTTGCTCCCGTCGCACTTCTTGGCACCTTCACGGTGATGCTATTGAGCGGCTACTCCATCAATATTCTGACGATGTTCGGCATGGTGCTGGCAATAGGCATTATCGTTGATGATGCCATTGTGGTCGTGGAGAACGTTGAACGACTGATGGAGGAAAAAAGCCTGTCCCCGCGTGACGCCACGCGGCAAGCCATGCAGGAAATCACCCCGGCGATTATTGGCATCACGCTGGTGCTGACCGCCGTCTTTATCCCCATGGGGTTTGCGGAAGGATCCGTCGGGATTATCTACCGACAATTTTGTATTTCCATGGCGGTCTCCATACTGCTGTCCGCGTTTCTTGCCCTAACGCTGACGCCTGCCCTGTGTGCAACGTTACTCAAGCCGCATAAGCCAGGAAAGAGCGGAGGCGGAAGGTTCGCGGTCGGGTTTAACGCGCGCTTTCGTTCGCTCACCGCCAGTTACGAAGCCGGGCTGGGTGCCGTTCTGAAGCGAACCGGGCGTATGCTGCTCCTGTACGCTGCGCTTTGTGCTGCGCTGTTTCTGGGATTGTCTTCGTTACCGTCGTCTTTTCTGCCGGATGAAGATCAGGGCTACTTTATGTCCTCAATCCAGCTGCCTTCTGATGCCACGATGCAGCGTACCCTCAACGTGGTTAAAAAATTTGAAGAGGAAATTGCGGCCCGGCCGGATATTGAAAGCAACATTATGATCCTGGGGTTTGGATTCTCAGGTTCAGGGCCAAACTCGGCTATGGCCTTCACCACGCTGAAGGACTGGAAAGATCGGCAGGGCTCGACGGCCCAGGGGGAAGCCGACCGGATACAGGCCAGCATGGCAAACGTCTCTGATGCCGTCACGATGAGCCTGCTCCCGCCGGCCATTTCGGATATGGGCACCTCGTCGGGCTTCACCTGGTACGTGCAGGACAGAGCGGGACTGGGCTACGAGGCGTTAAAGCGCGCTGCCGACGCGCTGGTCCTGCAGGCCAACCAGCGCCCTGAACTGAGTGACGTGTATATAGACGGTCTGCCGGAAGGAACAAGCCTTGCGCTCCAGGTGGACAGAGAAAAGGCGGAAGCGATGGGCGTCTCATTTGATGAAATCAACCAGACGCTCTCCGTCACCCTGGGCTCAAATTACGTCAATGACTATACGAATAGCGGCCGCGTTCAGCAGGTGATTATTCAGGCCGATGCGCCCTACCGAATGCAGCCTGAGCAAATACTGACATTATCTGTGAAAAACCGGATGGGGCAGATGGTACCGGTATCGACGTTTGCCACGCTTTCATGGCACGTTGCGCCCCAGCAGTTGACGCGTTATCAGGGATATTCGGCTATTCGCATTACCGGAAATGCGGCGCCGGGAGAGTCCAGCGGCACCGCAATGAAGGTTATGGAGAGTTTGTCCAGAGATTTACCTCAGGGCATGGCGGGCGAGTGGGCCGGGAGCTCATTGCAGGAGAGAAAATCGGAATCTCAGCTTCCGGGCCTTATCGTCCTGTCGATACTGGTCGTGTTTATGGTGCTGGCCGCCCTTTACGAGAGCTGGTCTATTCCGTTTGCGGTCATGCTGGTCGTTCCGCTGGGCCTTATCGGCGCGGTAATAGCGGTGTCCGTTGCCGGCATGACGAATGACGTTTTCTTCAAGGTCGGCCTGATTACGCTTATCGGCCTGTCGGCTAAGAACGCCATTCTGATTGTTGAATTTGCCAGGCAGCTCCATCGCCAGGGGCAGCCCCTGCTGGCGGCAACCATTCATGCCGCCGGCCAGCGCCTGCGCCCTATTCTGATGACGTCGTTAGCCTTCACCTTAGGGGTTGTTCCCTTGATGCTAGCCAATGGTGCGAGCGACAGTACGCAGCATGCCATCGGTACCGGCGTATTTGGCGGCATGATTAGCGGTACGCTTCTCGCCATTTTCTTCGTACCGGTTTTCTTTATCGTCATCGCGCGCTTCATCGACAACCTCAGGAAAGCGTGAATACCCTCGCGGGATCGCGCTTCCTCGCTGGTTGGATGAGGTGAACCTGTTGCCGGGTGATATACTGGATGAATGCTGAAATTTTGAGCCCCCGCGAGTCCGCGGCGCATTCTTCGGGGCAGGCGTCTTCGGAGAACAGCGAGAAATATCGTGACACAAGGGGCTGTGAGTGGGCTATAATTTCGAGCTAATTTCGAATGATTTTGAAATACTGCCTGTAACGCTATGAATTACAAGGCAAAATTAGCAATGAATATAAGGATTAAAGCTATGGGTTTTCTTTCCGGTAAGCGCATTCTGGTGACTGGCGTTGCCAGCAAACTGTCCATCGCATACGGCATCGCACAGGCAATGCATCGCGAAGGCGCTGAGCTGGCGTTCACCTACCAGAACGACAAGCTGAAAGGCCGTGTTGAAGAGTTTGCCGCGCAGCTGGGTTCCAGCATTGTTCTGGAATGTGACGTTGCACAAGACGAAAGCATCGACGGCATGTTTGCTGAACTGGCAAAAGCATGGCCGAAATTCGACGGTTTCGTTCACTCCATTGGCTTCGCTCCTGGCGACCAGCTGGACGGCGACTACGTGAACGCGGTTACCCGTGATGGCTTCAAAATTGCTCACGACATCAGCTCCTACAGCTTCGTTGCGATGGCGAAATCCTGCCGCGCGATGCTGAACCCGGGCGCAGCCCTGCTGACTCTGTCCTACCTGGGCGCTGAGCGTGCTATCCCTAACTACAACGTTATGGGCCTGGCGAAAGCCTCTCTGGAAGCCAACGTACGCTACATGGCGAACGCAATGGGTCCTGAAGGCGTGCGCGTTAACGCCATCTCTGCAGGTCCTATCCGCACCCTGGCAGCTTCCGGTATTAAAGATTTCCGTAAAATGCTGGCACACTGCGAAGCGGTTACCCCGATTCGTCGTACCGTTACCATTGAAGATGTGGGTAACTCTGCTGCATTCCTGTGCTCTGACCTTTCCGCTGGTATCTCCGGCGAAGTGGTTCACGTTGACGGCGGCTTCAACATCGCTGCAATGAACGAGCTGGAAATTAAATAAGCTGTGACTCTCTTCCCGCACGGGAAGAGAGTTTTCCCCCGCACCGCCCCTTCGTTATTCCGTTCTGCTATTTGTTATCACCTAACAATATTTTTCCCTTTATCTGCCTTACGCCAGGATATTGATCGCCATTTTGAGATCAAGGAACGCACATGGAACAACGCCGTTTTTCCGGCAAAGGCCACTGGTATCACGAGACCCAGTCGAACCACGCGCAGACAGATGTTCTGCCTCTGGTGCCCGAAGCCGCTAACGTCGACGATCGTTTTTTGCTCGATTTAGCCCTGCCTGATGAGATTGTCGCCGCCTGTTCTGGCTGGCTTACCCCTGCCAGAGCCTTGTGCCACCAGCTGTTTCCGCTCTCGATTCCCGTGAACCGCCTGCATACGCTCAGCGCCTACGATCGGCTCAGCACCGCGCTAACGGTCGCCCAGGCCTGTGGCGTTCAGCGGCTTTGTAACCATTACGCCGCCCTCCTCGCCCCGCTTCCCGGCCCGGACTCCTCGCGCGAAAGCAACCGACGTCTGGCGCAAATCACGCAGTATGCCCGCCAGCTCGCCAGCTCTCCTGATGTGATTGATGATAAAGCGCAGAACCAGCTTGATGAGGTTGGCCTGTCAATCTATGACATTGTGGTGATTAACCAGATTATCGGGTTTATTGGTTTTCAGGCGCGCGTGGTCGCGGTTTTTCAGGCGCTGTTAGGACACCCCGTTCGCTGGTTGCCAGGCCATCATATTCAGCCGCACACGCTGCCCGCGAGCCACGCCGCCTGGGTGCCGCTTTTGCCCGTCGTCGAGTTGCGCTATGCGAGTGCGCATCAGCTTGAGTCGCTGTCCCGCTGGCAGGCAGAACCCGCGCTGGAGGCGCTGACGCCGGTCCTTTGCCACGAGCCGTCGCTGCTCGACCTGACCGGAGAAATTCTGTTAAACACCCGCGAAGCGATCCCGCTGACGTCCCCCGCGCTTTCGGCGGCAGTCGAACTGCTGACGCGCTCTCCGGACCGCTTCAGCGCCGCGCAGTTTACCCCGCTCACGGATCAGGGACTCCCCGGCGAACATGCCATCACGCTGCTTACCCGGAGCGCGTTTGATGGCTGGCTCAATCGTTTGAAAGTCGCGTTTGGTAAAGAGGAATAACCATACTAATTACCCAAAGAGCGCTTGCTGAGACAGTGAGAATCGCGTAAAACTGTCAGCCGCTCAATGGCTACGAAAATAGAACATTATGTTTCAGGACAACCCGCTGCTAGCGCAGCTTAAACAGCAACTGCATTCCCAGACGCCGCGTGCAGAAGGGGTCGTAAAAGCCACGGAAAAGGGCTTTGGCTTCCTTGAGGTTGACGCGCAGAAAAGCTACTTCATTCCGCCTCCGCAGATGAAGAAAGTGATGCATGGCGATCGCGTCATGGCCGTCATTCATACCGAGAAGGATCGCGAGTCTGCCGAGCCGGAAGAACTGATCGAACCGTTCCTGACCCGCTTTGTGGGCAAGGTGCAGAGAAAAGACGATCGTCTTGCTATCGTGCCGGATCATCCCCTGCTGAAAGATGCTATTCCCTGCCGCGCCGCCCGTGGCGTTGAGCATGATTTTAAAGAAGGTGACTGGGCCGTAGCAGAAATGCGCCGTCATCCTCTGAAAGGCGATCGCGGTTTTTATGCTGAGCTGACCCAGTTCATCACCTTTGGCGCCGACCATTTCGTGCCATGGTGGGTCACGCTGGCACGCCATAATCTTGAAAAAGAAGCGCCGAACGGCGTAGCGACCGAGATGCAGGACGAAGGTCTGACGCGCCGCGATCTCACCGCGCTGGAGTTTGTCACCATCGACAGCGCCAGCACGGAAGATATGGATGACGCGCTGTACGCTGAAGAGAGCGCCGATGGCAAACTGCATCTGACCGTCGCCATTGCCGATCCAACCGCCTGGATTGCCGAAGGCAGCAAGCTTGATGACGCGGCGAAAATCCGTGCGTTCACCAACTACCTGCCGGGCTTCAACATTCCGATGCTGCCGCGCGAATTGTCAGACGATCTCTGCTCGCTGCGTCCAAATGAAGTGCGCCCGGTCCTTGCCTGCCGGATGACTATCGCCGCAGATGGCGCGATTGAAGACGATATCGAGTTCTTTGCCGCTACCATCGAATCGAAAGCCAAGCTGGCCTACGATAACGTGTCCGACTGGCTTGAAAATACCGGTAGCTGGAAACCTGAATCAGACGCCATTGCCGCGCAAATCCGTCTGCTGCATCGCATCTGCCTGAACCGCGGCGAGTGGCGTAAAACCCATGCGCTGGTGTTCAAAGACCGCCCGGATTATCGCTTTGTTCTGGGCGAGAAAGGCGAAGTGCTGGACATCGTGGCCGAACCGCGACGCATTGCGAACCGCATCGTTGAAGAGGCGATGATTTCCGCCAACATCTGTGCCGCACGCGTGCTGCGCGACAAACTGGGCTTTGGCATTTACAACGTCCACACCGGTTTTGATCCGGCGAATACCGAAGCGCTGGCGGCCCTGCTGAAAAATCACGATGTGCACGTTGATCCGGAAGAAGTGCTGACGCTGCCTGGCTTCTGCAAGCTTCGCCGCGAACTGGACGCGCAGCCGTCGGGCTTCCTGGACAGCCGCATTCGTCGCTTCCAGTCCTTCGCGGAAATCAGCACCGAACCTGGCCCGCACTTTGGTCTTGGCCTCGAAGCTTACGCCACATGGACATCGCCGATCCGTAAGTATGGCGATATGGTTAACCACCGACTGCTGAAAGCGATTATCAAAGGTGAAACCATTGCCCGTCCTCAGGAGGACACCACGCTGCAGATGGCCGATCGTCGCCGTCTGAACCGCATGGCCGAGCGTGACGTTGGTGACTGGCTGTACGCACGCTTTCTGCAGGATAAAGCCGGTACGGACACCCGTTTCGCCGCAGAGATCATCGATATCAGCCGCGGGGGTATGCGCGTCCGTCTGGTCGATAACGGTGCTGTCGCGTTTATTCCTGCGCCGTTCCTGCATGCGGTTCGTGACGAAATGGTCTGTAGCCAGGAAAACGGTACCGTGCAAATTAAAGGTGAAACAGTTTACAAAGTCACCGACGTGATTGATGTTACTATCGCTGAAGTTCGCATGGAAACCCGCAGTATTATCGCGCGCCCTGTCGCCTGATAACCGGTTCAATTGTCGGCCATTTCCTCTCCGGAAGGGCCGACAATTTTTCTTTTTATCCCCGCCACAAAACCATTATTTTTCCTTACTATTTTCAGTATCCCTTCGCCCAAAACCGCCATAATTATCTACAGTAAAAGAGTGTTGTTATATTCGGTTACGTGAATTTCTATACGCTCAGTATCCTTTTTAACCTGACTCGTTTTATTATAAGAAAGCAGGGAAAAACAACAGGTTCACTTCGGTTTTGCCGCTGTTTCTCAACGGAAAAGTCGACAGCAAATGAATAATTTGTGCGCTAATGAACAGCTGCGGGAGAAAACATGATGGACGATCTGGAGCAGAATTTGCTGTTTCGCTACATGGGGACTCACAGCCCGTGGTGGCGCCTGTCAGCTGACAGCAACGCTCTGCACCTTTCCACCAGCGAAAATGCCGATGTCACTCAGGTCGTGGCGCTGGACGATGAACAGGCCGATCTCATCCGTCATTTAACCGTTATTACCTCCAGCATTTCCATGTCGCTCTCCCTGTACGGGGAAGATGTCCCGGTTCATCTTGTGGGCCGTAAAATCACCCGCAACGAGTGGGCAGGCACCGCTTCCGCCTGGAACGATACGCCCTCCGTGGCGCGCGATCTGGCTCAGGGGCTCTCTTTCGCGGAGCAGGTTGTCTCCGAGGCCAACTCCGTCATTGTTATTCTCGATCAGCACGGCAATATTCAGCGTTTTAACCGGCTTAGCGAAGAGTACACCGGCCTGAAAGAGCAAGAAGTGATTGGCCAGAACGTATTTAAGCTGTTTATGAGCCGCAGTGAAGCGGCAGCCTCAAAGCGCAATATTACCGGTTTTTTTCGCAACGGCAGTTCCTACGAAGTCGAACGCTGGATCAAAACGCGTAAAGGGCAGCGCCTGTTTCTGTTCAGAAACAAATTCGTGCACAGCGGCAGCGGTAAAAATGAAATTTTCCTTATCTGTTCCGGGACAGATATTACCGAAGAGCGCCGCGCTCAGGAGCGACTGCGCGTGCTGGCCAATACCGATACCATCACCGGCCTGCCCAACCGCAATGCGATCCACGATCTGATTTCTGACGCCATCGACAACCGCGGCGACACGCAGGTGGGCGTGGTGTATCTCGATCTGGATAACTTTAAAAAGGTCAACGACGCTTACGGGCATATGTTTGGCGATCAGCTGTTGCAGGCTGTCGCCCTCGCCATTTTGAGCTGTCTGGATGAAGAACAGGTGCTGGCGCGTCTTGGCGGCGATGAGTTTATCGTCATGGCCACCAATACCTCTCAGGGCTCTCTGGAGGCGATGGCGTCGCGCATTTTAACCCGTCTGCGCCAGCCGTTCCGAATCGGTCTGATTGAGATTTATACCGGCTGCTCTCTGGGTATCGCCCTCGCCCCGCAGCACGGGAACGACCGGGAAAGCGTTATTCGCAACGCCGATACCGCCATGTACACCGCCAAAGAGAACGGCCGGGGCAAGTTCTGCGTCTTCTCACCCGAGATGAACCAGCGCGTGTTTGAGTATCTCTGGCTGGATACCAACCTGCGCAAGGCCCTGGATAACGATCAGCTTCTGATCCACTATCAGCCGAAAATAACCTGGCGCGGAGAAGTCAGAAGCCTTGAAGCGCTGGTCCGCTGGCAATCGCCAGAACGCGGCCTGATCCCGCCTCTGGAGTTTATCTCTTATGCCGAGGAGTCGGGGTTGATTGTGCCGCTGGGCCGCTGGGTGATGCTCGATGTGGTTCGCCAGGTGGCAAAATGGCGCGATAAGGGAATAAACCTGCGCGTGGCGGTGAACGTCTCTGCACGTCAGCTGGCCGACCAGACCATCTTCAGCGACTTAAAGCAGGCGCTGAAGGATCTGAATTTTGAATACTGCCCGGTCGACGTTGAGTTGACCGAAAGCTGTCTTATCGAAAATGAAGAGCTGGCGCTGTCCGTGATCCAGCAGTTCAGCCGACTCGGGGCGCAAATTCATCTGGATGATTTCGGTACCGGCTACTCTTCCCTTTCTCAGCTGGCCCGCTTCCCTATTGACGCCATTAAGCTCGATCAATCTTTCGTCAGGGATATTCATAAGCAGTCTATTTCCCAGTCGCTGGTGCGCGCTATTGTCGCCGTGGCGCAGGCGTTAAATCTGCAGGTGATTGCCGAGGGTGTGGAAAATGCAAAAGAAGACGCCTTTCTGACCAAGAACGGCGTCAACGAACGGCAGGGTTTTCTGTTTGCTAAGCCGATGCCCGCTGCCGCATTCGAGCGATGGCTAAAACGATATCAAGCGCGAAATCAACGTTAACTGGCTTTACGCAGGCCCGCCGCGTGTTGGCGGTTTTGCAGCGTGACCAGACGCTCCATGTAGGCGATATCTTTCGGCTCCAGGCAGAAAGCGGCATCAACCCAGTCTTCCGTGATGTCCATCAGTTCACTGCGGGGCAATTGCAGAACGCGCGTACGGGCGCGCAGCATCGCCCTTACGCCATTCAGTTTTGGCCGCAGCGTATCGATGAAGGTTCGGGTAGAGACATAGCTTTGTCCCGGTTCAAACAGGACATCCACCAGCCCGTGCTGTTCGTACCATTCAGCCGTATGGGATTCCCCTTTGTAGATGAGTTCCTCCGCCAGCTTCATGCCTGCACGGCGTGCAACCAGGGAATATCCTCCCATACCCGGAAACAGGTTGAAGGCAATCTCCGGGAAACCTAAACGGGCATCGCGCTGAGCCAGGACAAAATGGTGCGCCAGAGCGGCCTCAAACCCGCCCCCTAACGCACTGCCTTCGACCATTGCCAGAGTGATGGCTCCCGTATCAAACCCCCGAGAGGCCGCATGGACGCAATCAACGCAGGCGCGAGCGTACGCCCGTAACGCTTCCCGACGTCCGTTCTGAATGCACTCGACGAAGAACTGTAAATCACCGCCCGTATTGTACATCTCGGGAACCAGCGATCCGGTTACCCAAAAATCAACCGCAAACCCAGACTGGCGAACCAGCCATGAAAAGTTCATGATCTCCTCTATTAACGCATGGTTAAAGCAAGGACGTGGCTGAGCCCGCAGCATCATCCAGACCGTGTGACGCTCCGCCTCGTAATACCCTGACAGCTGCGTGAACCGTTCAGTATCGGTAAACAGTGTGCAGGTAGGCTGATTGATAACTGTCATAGTCTAATTCCTCTTATAAAAAAGCGCCTTGCGCGCAGTTTTAGACTAATCCAGTCATTAAGCCTGCTGCATGAGGGGGAATAAATTTATCACTTACGTTTATGTAATTTAGTTATTGCATTTTTTCCCTTCTCTTTTGAACCTAATTTCTGCATCATTGAAAATATTAACTTTTCGCGCCTGGGGTGAGATTATGTCTACTATTGACGCACAAGCTGTAGCACAACGAATTGATACCGTGCTGGATATCCTGGTGGCGGGCGATTACCACTCTGCTATCCGTAATCTCGAGATCCTGAAGTCTGAACTTCTTGCTCAGAATGGTGCTGACAATGCGCCAGAAAACAGACAGCCAAAAGCGCCGTGGGAAGTTTAATCCCACCGTCTCCGACCTCGTTTCGCTTTATTAAATGGATGCTATGAATTCCCGACAACAACTCATTTTGCAGATGGTCATCGATCAGGGACGCGTAAGCGTAGTCGATCTCGCTAAAACCACTGGCGTTTCTGAAGTCACCATCCGTCAGGATCTTAATCTGCTGGAAAAACAGAGCTACCTGCGTCGCGCGCACGGATATGCTGTCCCGCTTGACAGTGACGACGTTGAGACGCGCATGATGAATAACTACGCGCTCAAACGTGAACTGGCGGAATTTGCCGCGTCCCTGGTGAACAACGGCGAGACCGTCTTTATTGAAAACGGCAGCAGTAATGCCCTTCTGGCGCGCACGCTTGCCGATCAAAAGGACGTTACTATCATCACCGTCAGCAGCTATATCGCGCATTTGCTTAAAGAGACGCGCTGCGAGGTGATTCTGCTCGGCGGTATTTACCAGAAAAAAAGTGAAAGCATGGTAGGCCCGCTGACCCGTCAGTATGTCCAGCAGGTTCATTTCAGCAAGGCCTTCATCGGAATTGACGGCTGGCAGCCGGAGACGGGTTTTACCGGCCGGGATATGATGCGCTCTGACGTCGTGAATGCCGTGCTGGAAAAAGAGTGTGAAGCTATTGTGCTCACCGACAGCTCTAAATTTGGCGCCGTTCACCCTTATACGATGGGCCCCGTTTCACGCTTTAGCCGCGTGATTACCGACGAAAGATTGAGCGACGCGCACCGTAATAAGCTGGAAAATGACGGACTGATCGTCAATATTATTAAAACGACCGCCTGAGTTCCCTCCGCGCCCGAATTTCGGGCGCATACGCCCCTTCTTTCTCTGAGATGATTCCTGGTACTTCTTTAAGAGTTTTTACCTGTTTAACCTGCATTAAAGTCGTAAAATTAATGTTAGCGATATAACAGGAAGTGACTATCACCTGCGTGATTACGTAACGCCTGCGCGACCAGCTTTCACGGAGAACAGAATTAAGTATTCGATTCGTCTATACTTAACGTGTACATCTTTCCGTGAATCGATAATTCAGGAGAAAGTATTATGACCTTAACCAGCAAAAAATTAGCCGCCGCTGTTCTGGCAATCACTTTAGCAATGTCCCTGAGCGCGTGCTCTAACTGGTCTAAACGTGACCGTAACACCGCTATTGGTGCCGGTGCCGGTGCTCTCGGTGGTGCAGTATTAACGGATGGTAGTACGCTGGGTACATTAGGTGGCGCTGCTGTCGGTGGTATTATCGGTCACCAGGTTGGCAAATAATTATTATCTAAGCCTTCCCCGGTATTGCGATATTTGAACGCATTTCAGGTCTGACATACGCACGTATATAACACGAGCCACGGCAAATGCCGTGGCTCATTTATTTTAGCCACCTGCCAGTTTGACTTTCATACCCTTGGCTTCCAGCAGAGATTTTATTAAATCGCGCTTATCTCCCTGGATTTCAATAATGCCGTCTTTCACGGCGCCGCCGCAGCCACATTTTTTTTTCAACTCTGCCGCCAGCTTTGCCAGTTCAGCATCATCCAGGTCAATGCCGGAGATAAGGCAAACCCCTTTCCCTTTTCGTCCACTGGTCTGGCGCTGGATCCGAACGATGCCATCCCCCTTTGGACGTTCCACTTTCGCTTTCGGCTCGTCTATACGCCCGCTATCGGTTGAATAGACCAGACGGCTGTTGGAATCGGTCATTAGGCCCCCTTTTTCAGCGATGCGTTGATAGCCTTAAGCGTCTCAGCCGGGTTGGCAGACTGCGTTACCGGACGCCCGATGACCATGTAGTCAACGCCAGCAGCCAGCGCCTGCTCAGGCGTCATAATACGGCGCTGATCGCCCACTTCGCTGCCTGCAGGACGAATACCTGGCGTAACCAGTTTAAAATCCTGGCCCAGCGCTGATTTGAAACGTACCGCTTCCTGCGCGGAACAGACGACGCCATCCAGGCCGCAATGCTGCGTCAGACGTGCGAGACGTTCGGCATGCTCGGCGGGTGACAACGTCACGCCCAGGTCGCGAAGATCGTTTTCGTCCATACTGGTCAGCACGGTGACCGCAATCAGCAACGGTGCATCTTTACCGAACGGCAGGAGCGCCTCACGGGCGGCGGTCATCATTCTTGCCCCACCCGATGCATGGACGTTGACCATCCATACGCCCAGCTCTGCGGCTGCGGCAACCGCGTGCGCCGTGGTATTCGGGATATCGTGGAATTTCAGGTCGAGGAAAACGTCAAAGCCGCGCTGCTGCAGATCGCGAACGATTTGCGGTCCAAACAGCGTGAACATCTCTTTGCCAACTTTCAGACGGCAGTCGCGAGGGTCGATGCCGTCGACAAACGCCAGTGCAGCGTCACGCTTATTGTAATCGAGCGCGACAACAACAGGAGAATCCGTAATTACGCGGGAAGTGGAGGATGTAACAGACGTCATGACCAGCCCTTTTCGTCTATGGGAGCGCAGCGGCGCGGAACAGATAAACGGCCAGCATTCTACCTGCCGACGCCGCAAATTGACAGGATCCATTTACGCGCCTGCCAGGCCGGCAAACCGCACGGAGCACAGGACAGGGGAAAAACCATCAGTATGTTGTAACTAAAATGCGGCGTTTTAAAAAATTACTGCCCGTCCAGGCCACGGATTGGCTTGATGGTGGACCAGGCGCGGCAGGAAGGACAGTGCCAGTAGAGCGTATACGCGGTAAAACCACACTTCTGGCAGCGATAGCGCGGCTTGCTGCGCACCTGTTCGCCAACCATGTCGCGCAGCACCATCAGGCTCTCTTTGGCGCGCCCTTCTTCTGCGTCGTTCAGGTGGTAATCCATCAGCTTGTGGAACACCCGCATGGTCGGATGACGCTGCAGCTGACGCGTAATATAAACCTGCGCGGTGTCGCTTCCCTCATACTGCTCAACGACGTCTGAGAGCATCAGTTCAGCGGTGGCGCCGGTATTTTCTTCCACGCAGCGACGCAGGAATGCTACCCACTCTTCCTGCTTGTCGAGCTGTTGATAGCAGGTTTGCAGCATTTCCAGCGTTTCACTGACCAGTTCTTTGTCCTGGTCGATAACCCGCAGCAGGCTTTCAACTGCTTTGGCGTAGTCGCCATTCGCCATAAAGACGCGCCCCATCATGATGGAGATGCGCGCGCTGTTGCGGTCCGCGGCGGCGCCTTTCTTCAGCAGCGCCATGGCTTTATCCATGTCGTCGTTGCCCATCTGCTGAAGCGCAAGCTCACAGTAGAAATGGGCGATCTCAACGCGCTGCTTATCTTTACCCAGCTTCACCAGACGTTCAGCGGTATCAATGGCTTTCTGCCAGTCGCTGGTTGCCTGATAAATCTGCAGGAGTTGCTGCAACGCGCCGATGCGGAAATCTGTTTCATCCACCAGCTGCGCGAACATATCTTCAGCGCGATCGTATAACCCCGCGGCCATGTAATCCCGCCCCAGCTGTTGCACCGCAAGGAGACGTTGATCGTAGGTCAGCGAGGCGCTTTCCATCAGAGTCTGGTGAATACGAATGGCGCGATCGACCTCGCCGCGCGAGCGGAACAGGTTGCCCAGGGTGAGATGCGCTTCAACCGTCCCCGTATCCTCTTTCAGCATATCGAGGAACAGGTCTACCGCTTTGTCCTGCTGATTGCTCAGGAGGAAGTTCACCCCCGCAACGTAGTCGCGGGAGAGCCGGTTGGCCTCATCCTGTTTTGTTTGTTGCGCACTTCTGCGGCCCATATACCAGCCATAGGCTGCGGCTACAGGCAAAAGCAGAAACAACAACTCGAGCATAGTCGATTATTCCTTCACGACCGGCACACCAGAGCTTTCCGGGATGTCAGACGCAGGGGCAATGTTATTTTCGAGTCGCTTAATTTTACGTTCAGCGCGCGCAAGAGAAACACGGACTTTCAGCCAGAACAGACCGCAAACCAGCCAGCCAATGGCAAAGCCGGCAGCAAACAGGACCGCCAGCAGGCTCGAGACGCGATACTCACCCTGAGCCAGCAGATAGTTAAACGTCACCTGCTGATCGTTTTGTGCACCCAACGTGACTGAAATGACAAAAATCGCCAATACCAGTAAGAAAATGAGTAAATATTTCACATTACTTCCCGTTATGTGGTTCAAGCGAATAAAGTGTGTTCAATTCACCGCAATCAGCCTTATAAACTACCATTTTAGCGACGAGCGCGAAACGGAAAAAGTGACGCGCAGGTCATGGATCTATGGGCAAAATGCGGAATATCAACCGTCAGGCGTCTGTCTGGTCCCTTTCGGCTATTTCTTCTTTCTCTTCTGGCGGTGGCGTTAACGGGCCGCAGAATCGTTCAGTGAGCCAGGTCGCCATCATAATCAGCAGCCATGAGATGAGCGTGGCGACGACCAGGTCGCGCGGCCAGTGCATCCCCAGCAGCAGGCGGCTTCCCATAACCCCGGTCGCCCAAACCAGTAAAATCACGATAGTGATCGTTCGACGCCTTGGCCAAAGCAGCCCAACCCCCAGCAACGCCCAGCTGGCCGCAAACATGGTGTGACCGGAAGGAAACGCGAACCCGGTCTCTTTTTGCCAGTGTTTACGCAAGAATTTCGGGATATCCTGCTGTTCCGCAAGCTGTTCTTTCACCAGCGCGCCACGATCTTTTCGCTTTAAATTGTAGAACTCATCCACCGGAACATGATGCGTTTTTTCCAGCCAGACGACAAAAGGACGCGGTTCCTGTACGCGATCTTTAACCCAGGACTTCACGCCCTGGCCGACAAGGATAGCGCCCCCAAGGATCGCAAAGAGCACCAGCGCCGCGCGCAAACGAAAGCGCAGGCACCACAGAAACCAGACGCAGAGGAGTACGTGGGTAATAATCCCCCACGGCTGGGTGACCGTTTCCGTTATCCAGTATAACGTTTTCAGCCACGTGGCGTTCTGCCCGGGCTGCCACATCCAGCCTGAAAGCCATACGGCCAGAGGCATAATCAGTAAAATGGCCGCACCTGCTGCCGTACGTCTGGCGATTGAAAGCATGTCTTCTCCTTTTTCGCTAAGCGTCACAATCATAACTGAAATTAATCATCCTGGTGGATATGTCGGATCGTGCGTTTAACGTTCATATAGCATGGTGCCCATTAGGCGAACCTGCTGAGCTTGTGGCAAAATGAACTGATACAGAAAGCAAAACAGGGCAAAGGCACGAAACGTGTCAGCCTACTCTGGAGAATCACATGCAGCTTAAACGTGTGGCAGAAGCCAAACTGCCAACCCCATGGGGCGATTTCCTGATGGTGGGTTTTGAAGAACTGGCAACCGGACAGGATCATGTCGCGCTGGTTTATGGTGACATTTCAGGGCAGACGCCGGTTCTGTCCCGCGTCCATTCAGAGTGTCTAACCGGCGACGCGCTGTTCAGCCTGCGCTGTGATTGTGGTTTCCAGCTGGAAGCCGCCCTGTCTCATATTGCAGAAGAAGGCCGCGGTGTGCTGCTTTATCACCGTCAGGAAGGTCGTAATATTGGTCTGCTGAATAAAATCCGCGCCTACGCGCTTCAGGACCAGGGCTACGATACGGTTGAAGCAAACCATCAGCTTGGCTTTGCCGCTGACGAACGCGACTTCACCTTATGCGCCGATATGTTCAAGCTGCTGGGCGTGGACGAAGTTCGCCTGCTGACCAATAACCCGAAAAAAGTGGAGATCCTGACCGAAGCGGGGATCAACATCGTCGAGCGCGTACCGCTTATTGTCGGCCGTAACCCGAAGAACGCCCACTACCTGGATACCAAAGCCGCCAAAATGGGCCATCTGCTGAAAGAGTGATGCTAAAAAGCCCGGCACGGGTGCCGGGCTCGTTTCATCAATCCAGCATCTTACGAATCACATAATGTAAAATGCCGTCGTTCTGGTAATAGGTCAGCTCGGTTGCCGTATCAATACGGCACCGGCAATCCAGCACCTCGATTTTCCCGTCTGCCCGCGTTAACTTCACCGGCACCGTTTTCCCCGGCTGCAGATTTTGCAGACCGCTAATCTCAATCTGCTCTTCCCCGGTCAGTCCCAGCGTTTTACGCGTCACGCCCTGCGGAAACTCGAGCGGCAGGATCCCCATACCAATCAGATTCGAGCGGTGAATACGTTCGAACGATTCGGCGATGACCACGCGAACGCCAAGCAGACGCGGACCTTTCGCCGCCCAGTCGCGGCTGGAGCCGGAACCGTACTCTTTCCCGGCGATCACCGCCAGCGGCGTACCTTCCTGTTGATATTTGACCGCCGCATCATAAATCGAAACCACTTCCGTCCCCGGCAGATGGCGCGTCATGCCCCCTTCCACGCCCGGTACCATTTCGTTACGAATGCGGATGTTGGCAAAGGTCCCGCGCATCATGACCTCATGGTTGCCGCGACGCGAGCCGTAGGAGTTAAAATCGCGGCGTTCGACGCCCCGGCTCTGCAGATAACGGCCTGCCGGGCTATCGGCTTTGATACTCCCCGCCGGAGAGATATGGTCGGTCGTGACGGAATCTCCCAGCATCGCCAGTATGCGCGCGCCGTGGATATCCTTAAGCGGTGCCGGCTCGGCCAGCATCTCATCAAAGAACGGCGACAGACGAATATAGGTCGAGTCATCCTGCCAGTCGTAGGTATCTGAGCCCACGACGTTAATGGTTTTCCACTCCGGCGTGCCTTCAAAGACCTCTGCATACTCTTTGCGGAACATCTCGGTTGAGACCTTTTCAACGGCCAGCGCGATTTCACGCGAAGATGGCCAGATATCTTTCAGGTAGACAGGATCGTTCTTGCGATCGTGACCAATCGGATCGGTCGCCAGGTTGATATTCATGTTCCCTGCAAGGGCATACGCCACGACCAGCGGCGGTGAGGCGAGCCAGTTGGTTTTCACCAGCGGGTGAATACGCCCTTCAAAGTTTCGGTTACCGGACAGGACCGCGCCTACCGTCAGGTCACCCTGCTTGATCGCCGTTTCAATGGGTTCAGGCAGCGGGCCGGAGTTACCAATACAGGTCGTACAGCCGTAGCCCACGAGGTTAAAGCCCAGTTCGTCAAGGTACGGCGTCAGTTTGGCCTGCGCCAGGTAATCCGATACCACTTTGGAACCCGGTGCCAGCGAGGCCTTGACCCATGGCTGAGGTTTTAGCCCAAGCTCTACCGCCTTTTTAGCCAGCAGACCGGCCGCCATTAATACGCTGGGGTTCGAGGTGTTGGTGCAGGAGGTAATGGCCGCAATCACAACCGCGCCATCCGGGAGCTGATACTGATGTCCGTTCAGAACATAGTCGACCGGACGGTGATCTTTCTGCGCCACGTTCACTTCCAGAGCATTGCTGGCGGCGAAGGCTTTTGGCACGTCACTCAGCGCAACCCGATCCTGCGGACGTTTCGGTCCGGCGAGGCTCGCCTCGACGCTTCCCATATCGAGTTCGAGCGTGCTGGTGAAGACCGGTTCATCGCCCGGGTTTCGCCACATGCCCTGCGCTTTGGTATAGGCCTCTACCAGCGCGACCTGCTCTTCGCTGCGCCCGCTAAGGCGCATGTATTCCAGCGTGACGTCATCGATGGGGAAAAAGCCGCAGGTTGCACCATATTCCGGTGCCATATTGGCAATGGTGGCACGGTCGGCCAGCGGCAGCGAATCCAGACCATCACCGTAGAATTCTACAAACTTGCCCACCACACCATGCTTACGCAGCATCTGGGTGACGGTGAGCACCAGATCGGTGGCGGTAATGCCTTCAGACAGCTTGCCTGTGAGCTTGAAGCCCACCACGTCAGGGATAAGCATGGACACCGGCTGGCCGAGCATGGCCGCTTCCGCTTCGATCCCCCCGACGCCCCAGCCCAGCACGCCCAGACCGTTGATCATGGTGGTATGCGAGTCCGTGCCCACCAGCGTATCCGGATAGGCGACCCACTCTTTATCCTGTAATTCACTCCAGACGGCTTTACCCAGATATTCAAGGTTAACCTGGTGACAAATACCGGTACCCGGCGGGACCACGCTAAACCGGCTGAATGCCTGCTGCCCCCACTTCAGGAATACGTAGCGCTCGTGGTTGCGCTCCATCTCCAGACGCACGTTCTCGCCAAAGGCGTCATCATCACCAAAGCGGTCAACGGTTACGGAGTGGTCAATGACGAGGTCAACGGGGGAAAGCGGATTCACTTTTGCCGTATCTCCGCCGAGACGCTTAACGGCCTCGCGCATCGCGGCTAAATCAACGACGGCAGGAACACCGGTAAAGTCCTGCATCAGCACCCTGGCCGGGCGGTAGGCGATTTCTCTGTCGGCATGGGCATTTTCCAGCCACCCTGCCAGCGCCTGGATATCATCGAGGGTGACAGAGTCACCGTCCTGCCAGCGCAATAGATTTTCCAGTAAAACTTTCAATGACTTGGGTAAACGCGAAATGTCCCCAAGCGTTCTGGCAGCCAGCGGCAGGCTGTAGTAATGCCAGGTTTTATTTTCTGCCTGTAACGTGTCCTTACTGGCTTCGCGTAGGGTTAACGACATAAGCTCCTCCTTAATCACAGAGATGCCCCGACAATCATCAGGGCCGTAATTAAAGATAACACAAAGATGTCGTAACGTTTTGATAACAACCCAAATTGATAAATTTAGGATTGGTCCAGAAAGAGAAAACAAAAAACCCCGCCGTAGCGAGGTTTTACAATTTAGTGGAGGGCTAACCAGATGAGCTGACTCCAGAACAGAATCGACACGGTAAAAACGCCGATCCATGACCAGTATTTGTGAGACGTCATGTTATTCATCATAGGGACACCAGGCATTATTTATTAAAAGTTCCGAGGTAAGTCCTCAGTGCTATATTGCTGATGTGTATTTATTAAAGAGTACGAAAGTGCAGAGTCGATATTCAGACTATTTGCATCGTTACGCAATTAACTAAATTATTGTTTTTTGGGTTCGTCTTCTGCGAACACATCAATAAACGCTTGCTGCTGCGGCGTCAGTTTCCAGGACGCGGGTACAACAGTCGCAGGTGCTTTACGCCCTCTGTGGCCGTTGTCACGATGCTGACACATCTGTTTTACCGTTTCTGTACGTACCGTCACTGCCATATTTAACCCCAATATTTCCAGGCCAGGAGAGCAACCACCACCCAAAACAGGGTAGAGACGAGAAAGACCGCCAGCCAGGCTTTACGCTTGAGCGCAGGATCCCTTTGCGGTTCTTCACTTCCTGAAGGCATTGCTAACCTCATACAATCGACATCGCTTATCATTTAGGACCAAACAATTGGTACAATTAATCATCTGTTGAGATAAATCCTAAAGAAACTTTAGCCGAAAAGCCAGTGAATTTACGCACCGGAAGGTATGAAATATTCAATCTTTTGACCAGAAATAAATAATTGAAAAGAAAAATTTGCGAAGGCGTAAATTAGTTTCTACTTTTGTCGCCAATTCACGACATTATAACCTTACGGATTAAATGGACAATGACATTATATGACAGGGGATGCGCAGATGATGATAATTCTAATTTAGCTTTGAGGCGTTATTTCGGTATCTTTCCCTAAGGGAAAGATACCGGGTGTGATTATTTTTCGGGGAGTTTGATGTCTTTAAACATCTCTTCAATATCTTCATTTGAGCGTAATGCAACGGCGGTATCAACCACGTCACGCGTTAAATGAGGGGCAAAGCGCTGAATAAAATCATACATATAGCTGCGCAGGAAGGTGCTGCGACGGAAGCCAATCTTTGTGGTGCTATGACTGAAAACATCATGAGCATCAAGACGCACCAGGTCAGGGTCTGACACTGGATCCACCGCCATGCTGGCAATAACGCCCACCCCCAGACCAAGCCGCACATAGGTTTTAATCACGTCGGCGTCCGTCGCGGTAAAGACAATGCGTGGCGTTAACCCTGCCCGGTTAAAGGCCGTATCAAGCTCGGACCGTCCGGTAAAGCCAAACGTATACGTCACCAAAGGATATTGCGCCAGCTCTTCGATAGTGACCGACCCTTTACCCGCCAGGGGGTGATCGGGGGTCACCACGATAGAACGATTCCAGTGATAGCATGGAAGCATCACCAGATCGTCATACAGGTGAAGCGCTTCGGTGGCGATGGCAAAGTCTGCATTCCCCTTGGAAACGGCTTCAGCAATTTGCGTTGGCGAGCCCTGATGCATATGCAAAGAGACGCGAGGATAACGCTCGATAAAGCCTTTGATCACACCGGGTAGCGCATAGCGCGCCTGGGTATGCGTCGTGGCAATATACAGCGAACCTTTATCCGGCCAGGTGTGTTCTCCCGCCACAGACTTAATTGCGTCGACTTTGGAGAGGACTTCCCGCGCAATGCGGATAATTTCCTGCCCCGCAGGCGTCACCTGGGTGAGATGCTTACCGCTGCGGGCAAATATCTGGATACCTAACTCGTCCTCCAGCATACGAACTTGTTTGCTGATGCCCGGTTGCGAGGTATACAACCCCTCGGCGGTAGAAGAGACGTTAAGGTTATGATTCACCACCTCAACGATATAACGAAGCTGCTGTAATTTCATGCCAGACCATCCGATTTAGCGCATGCGGTCAATCGCTTAAGACGATTTAATAATAAGAAACAGGTTAACTATAACCACTATATCATTTATAGCCTGACTGTATAGTACGGAACAAAAAATAATAACAAGGCAATAAAAAAGGGCCGGAAATCCGGCCCTTTTACAGGTAAGTTACGGTAAGGGAAGATTATTTCTTGCCTTCAACCCATTTGCCATCGACAAAGAAGGCTGACCATCCGGTCGCTTTACCCTCTTTCTCGGCCGCAACATACTGCTGCTTAGTTTTACGGCTAAACCGTACCACGGTTTTGTTGCCTTCCGGATCCTGCTGTGGCGCATCGGCCAGATAACGCAGCTTCTCAGGCAGACGATCGCGGAAGCGATGCAACTCTTCCACCAGCGGCGCGCGCGTTTCACGCGATTTCGGGAAGGTGTTGGCGGCCAGGAAGACACCTGCGGCACCATCACGCAGCACGAAGTACGCGTCGGATTTCTCGCACGGCAGTTCTGGCAGCGGAACCGGATCTTCCTTCGGAGGAGCCACTTCGCCGTTACGCAGAATTTTGCGCGTGTTTTTACACTCGTCGTTGGTACAGGCCATGTACTTACCGAAACGCCCCATTTTCAGGTGCATTTCAGAACCACACTTCTCGCATTCCACAATCGGGCCGTCATAGCCTTTAATGCGGAACTCGCCCTCTTCGATCTCATACCCGTCACACGTTGGGTTATTACCGCAGACGTGCAGCTTACGTTTTGGATCGATCAGGTAGCTGTCCATTGCCGTGCCGCATTTCTTGCAGCGGCGTTTGGCACGCAGAGCGTTAGTTTCCGCATCGTCACCCTCCAGCACGTTGAGAACTTCGTTCTCAGGCACCAGGTTGATGGTGGTTTTGCAGCGCTCTTTTGGTGACAGCGCATAGCCGGAGCAGCCAAGGAATACGCCCGTGGTTGCGGTGCGGATCCCCATCTTGCGACCGCAGGTTGGACAGTCGATGCTGGTCAGAACCATCTGGTTAGGCAGCATGCCGCCCTCTTCAGGGTCTTTCTCTGCTTTTTCAAGCTGGTCGGTAAAGTCGCTGAAGAAGCTGTCGAGTACCTTTTTCCATTCCGCCTGATGGCTGGCAACCTGGTCGAGGCTGTCTTCCATTTGCGCGGTGAAATCGTAGTTCATCAACTCGCGGAAGTTTGCTTCCAGACGGTCAGTGACGATCTCACCCATTTTTTCCGCATAGAAACGGCGGTTTTCAACGCGCACGTAGCCGCGGTCCTGAATGGTCGAGATGATGGACGCGTAGGTCGATGGACGACCAATACCGCGTTTTTCCAGCTCTTTCACCAAGGACGCTTCACTGAAGCGCGCAGGCGGCTTGGTGAAGTGCTGTGCCGGAACCAGATCGACAAGCGACAACTCGTCACCTTTGTTCACCGCCGGCAGCGTCCGGTCTTCATCACCTTTACGCAGCGCAGGCATCACTTTCGTCCAGCCGTCGAAACGCAGGATACGACCGCGCGCTTTGAGACGGAACTCGCCCGCGCCAACGGTCAGCGTGGTGGAGTCGTACTGCGCTGGCGTCATCTGGCACGCCACGAACTGGCGCCAGATCAGCTGATACAGCTTCTGCGCGTCGGCTTCCATGTCTTTCAGCGATTCCGCTAACACCGAGACGTCAGAAGGACGAATCGCTTCGTGCGCTTCCTGAGAGTTCTCTTTGCTGGCGAACTGGTTGGCGCTTTCCGGCAGGTATTTCTTACCGAAATTGTCGCTGATATAGCCGCGGACCATGTTGACCGCATCCTGACTCAGGTTGGTTGAGTCGGTACGCATGTAGGTGATGTAGCCCGCTTCATACAGGCGCTGGGCCATCATCATGGTCTTCTTCACGCCATAACCCAGACGCGTGCTTGCAGCCTGTTGCAGCGTGGAGGTAATAAACGGTGCTCCCGGCTTGCTGCTGGTCGGTTTGTCTTCACGTTCCAGCACCTGATAGCGTGCTTTTTCCAGCAGCGCTACGGCGGCCATGGTCTGGTCGCGGTTTTCTGGACGGAAAGGCTTGTCGTTGTGATGGCTCACCTGCAGCGGCAGAGCGTCACCGCCCGGCGTGGTCACATTGGCATCGACTTCCCAGAACTCTTCCGGCACGAAGGCTTTAATTTCGCGCTCACGCTCAACGACCAGACGCACGGCGACGGATTGCACACGCCCTGCGGACAGGCCTCGGGCAATCTTCTTCCACAGCAGTGGAGAGACCATGTAGCCCACAACGCGGTCCATAAAGCGACGTGCCTGCTGTGCGTTTACGCGGTCAATATTCAGTTCGCCCGGCTTCTCAAACGCCTGACGAATCGCATTCTTCGTAATTTCGTTAAACACTACACGGCTGTAGCGTTTGTCATCACCACCGATCACTTCCCGCAGGTGCCACGCAATGGCTTCCCCTTCGCGGTCAAGGTCGGTTGCGAGATAGATGTGGTCTGCTTTTTCAGCAAGCTGCTTCAGCTCGTTAACGACTTTTTCTTTCCCGGGCAGCACTTCATATTGTGCATCCCAGTTATGCCATGGGTTAACACCCATGCGGTTGACAAGCGCGCTACGTTCATCCTTTTTAGGCTTTTTAGCCCCTTTGGTGGAGGTAGAGTCTGCGCTCTTTTTGCTGGCTGAGCCACTGGTCGGCAAATCGCGGATATGACCGACGCTGGACTTAACCACGTAGTCATTACCCAGATACTTATTGATCGTTTTGGCTTTTGCCGGGGACTCAACGATGACGAGAGCTTTACCCATATTCACCTTTACCTAATTTAATTCTTCCAGGAATACGCCGCACGTTGATTTCCCTTCCGCTGACGACGAGCCAATGATATTGCGACTGCGTCAGGAGATATCAACCCCTTTGACTTACCGGACGTTAATGAGAAGACGCCCAGGTGATTGAGTTTTCGGGTATTTTTCTCACATCTCGTGTAATTCGTGACGAATTCCCGGTTGAATGTCAAGCAATTCTGTTGCCAGAATGACGAAAGCGCACACTCTACCTGATAAAATTCGTTACGCAACTTTATTAGCATGCAAAAGCAGATCCCGCCAGCCAGGACCCTGCACCTTATCCCCTCACATTACAGGGAAAATTTGCCCCCAAAGCGCCCTCGGCGTAGACTATTGTCACTGTTTAAGGAGTGGATTATGCAGAATACGACCCAACCTATTGACCGAGCCTCTCTGCTTATCGAAGCAAACAAGCTTATCCGTGACCATGAAGATACGCTGGCGGGCATTGAAGCCACCGGCGTAGAGCAGCGTAATGGCGTGCTGATTTTCAGCGGCGAATACTTCCTTGACGAACAGGGTTTACCGACCCCGAAAAGCACCGCCGTGTTTAACATGTTCAAATACCTGGCGCATACGCTTTCAGAGAAATATCACCTGGTCGATTAATGCAAAACGCGAGGCATATGCCTCGCGTTTTTGTTTACAGCAGCGGTTTTTGTCCGCGCTGTAGCCAGCGCAGCATCAGACGGTCCGCGCTTTCTGCCGCACTGTTGGTAAAGCGGTCAAGGAGTCGCTTACGCTGGGTAAAGCGCACGCCCACCAGTTCCCGGCCTTCCATCAGATTGAGCAGCAGATCGTCGCTGGTTCCGACTTCATCCACCAGCCCTTTCTCCTGCGCCTGGACGCCGTACCAGTGCTCGCCCGTCGCTACCTGTTCAATATCGAGGGTTGGGCGCATACGGTGTACAAAATCTTTAAAGAGATGATGCGTTTCGTTGAGATCTTCGCGGAATTTTTGACGCCCTTCTTCCGTGTTTTCCCCCAGCAGCGTCAGGGTACGTTTGTACTGACCCGCCGTGTGAAGTTCGATATCAATCTCTTTATTTTTCAGGAAGCGGTTAAAGTTCGGAATTTGTGCGACCACGCCGATCGAGCCAATAATGGAGAACGGCGCGGCAACAATTTTGTCCGCCACGCAGGCCATCATGTAGCCACCGCTCGCGGCCACTTTATCCACGGCAACGGTCAGCGGGATCTGTTTTTCACGCAGGCGCTGCAGCTGTGAGGCGGCCAGTCCGTAACCGTGAACCACCCCGCCCGGGCTTTCAAGACGCACGACAACCTGATCCTGCGGTGTCGCTACGGCCAGAACGGCAGTCACTTCTTCCCGCAGAGAAGACACTTCATGCGCATCCATACTGCCTTTAAAATCGAGCACATAGACGCGCGGCGTGGCCTTATCCTGCGGCGCATTGAGCTTTGCTTTTGCCTTTGCCGCTTTGGCTTCCTGTTTATGCTTTTTCTTCTGCGCTTTCAGCCAGAGCTTCTGTTGATGACTATCAAGCAGCGCCAGAGACATCTCTTCCTGCATTTCTTTATACTGCTCGCTAAGGCGGGTGATGCGTAACTCCCCACGCTGACGCTTGCGCTGCGTCAGGTTGGCAATCAGAACGGCGACCACCGCAATGGCAACCACCACCGTCGCGATTTTGGCCAAAAACAACCCATATTGAGAAAGTAATTCCACGCGTTCCACCTTGATTTAACCACGAATCTTTCACGGCAGTGTACAACAGCCCTGCCCATGCGTCTCGCTCGTGACATTACCTCTGCGAGCAGCCTTCAGGAATCCCCGGACTGGAGTTTAAATATTTGCAAATTGTTAATTTTACAGTAATGCGTCCTGTAGACTGATTGAATTATTAGGCTAATTCGGGCATAAAGCCGAAAAGTCATCATAAAGGCGCCAATGCGTCACCGGTCGCCTGAGGAGTCACCGTGCATTATCAACCGCAAAAAAATCTGCTGCAAAACCGGATTATTCTTGTCACCGGTGCCAGCGACGGGATTGGCCGCGAGGCAGCCCTGACATACGCCGAATATGGCGCCAACGTCATTCTGATCGGGCGCAACGAAGAAAAACTGAAAAACGTCGCCCAGGAGATTGAGGCCGTATGCGGCACGCCGGCCCCGTGGTATACGCTCGATTTACTGACCTGCACGCCCGCGGTGTGCCAGGAATTAGCCCAGCGCATCAGCGCTCACTATCCGAGACTCGACGGCGTGCTGCATAACGCCGGTTTGTTAGGCGAGGTTCGTCCGATGGATGAACAGGATCCAGATATCTGGCAGCAGGTGATGCAGGTCAACGTCAACGGCACGTTTTTCCTCACACAGGCATTGCTTCCTTTATTACTCAAATCCGAGTCCGGGTCCCTGGTCTTTACCTCGTCCAGCGTTGGCCGTGAAGGACGCGCAAACTGGGGAGCCTATGCCGTTTCAAAATTCGCGACCGAAGGCATGATGCAGGTGCTGGCGGAGGAGTACCAGAGCCGCCATCTGCGCGTAAACTGCATTAACCCGGGCGGTACGCGCACCAAAATGCGCGCCAGCGCGTTCCCGAGCGAAGATCCGCAGAAGCTGAAAACCCCGGCAGACATTATGCCGCTCTATCTCTGGCTGATGGGCGACGACAGCCGCCGTAAAACCGGGATGACCTTTGACGCCCAGCCGGGACGTAAACCAGGAATTTCGCAATGAGTGAAGAACGCCATCAGCAGCGCCAGCAGCGTCTGAAAGAACAGGTCGATGCGCGCGTCGCGGCAGCCCAGGACGAACGTGGGATCGTCATCGTTTTTACCGGCAACGGAAAAGGGAAAACCACCGCCGCATTCGGCACGGCGACACGCGCCGTTGGACACGGTCAAAAAGTGGGCGTGATCCAGTTTATCAAAGGCGAATGGCCCAACGGTGAGCGGAATTTGCTTGAGCCTCACGGCGTTGAGTTTCAGGTGATGGCGACCGGGTTTACGTGGGATACCCAGAACCGGGAAACGGATACTGCAGCCTGTCTCGCCGTCTGGGAGCATGCAAAGAGAATGCTGGCCGATCCCTCGCTGAATATGGTTCTGCTGGATGAGATCACCTATATGGTCGCCTACGACTACCTGCCGCTGGAAGCCGTGCTGGATGCTCTGAAGAATCGTCCTGTACACCAGACGGTTATCGTCACGGGGCGCGGATGTCATCGGGATATTCTGGAGATGGCCGATACCGTCAGCGAGCTGCGTCCGGTCAAACATGCGTTTGATGCAGGCATCAAAGCGCAAATGGGGATTGATTACTAAAGAAAAAAGCCCGGTTCGTTGACCGGGCTTTTATATTAACCGTTGTTGTTACGGCTGCCGGAGCGGCGACTGCTGCTCACCTGGCTGTGTCGCTTCACTGCGCGACGGATCTGATTCGCCTTCATGCGACGACGATCTTTTTCCACCGCCACTTTTGAGGTGGTTTCCGGCGTCAGGCCGACCAGCTCGCGCAGGTAGTTGGTTTGGGTCAGATCCAGTTCGGTATACCCACCGCGCGGCAGACCTTTCGGCAGCAGAATGTCGCCGTAACGGACGCGGATCAGGCGGCTAACCTGCACGCCTACCGCTTCCCAGAGACGACGAACTTCGCGGTTACGGCCTTCGGTCAGGGTCACGTTGTACCACTGGTTAATGCCTTCCCCACCGGTAAATTTGATGGTTTTGAACGCCGCAGGACCGTCTTCAAGCTGAACGCCACGCGACAGATCGCGCAGTTTATTTTCGTCAACCTGGCCAAATACGCGCACCGCGTATTCACGTTCCACTTCACGGCTTGGGTGCATCAGACGGTTTGCCAGTTCACCATCGGTGGTAAACAGCAGCAGACCGCAGGTGTTTACGTCCAGACGACCGACGGCAATCCAGCGAGCGCCGCGCAGTTTAGGCAGACGGTCAAATACCGTCGGACGACCTTCCGGGTCGTTGCGGGTGCACAGCTCGCCTTCCGGCTTGTAGTAAGCCAGCACGCGGCAGATCTGTTCTGCGGACTCTTTCACGGAGATGAGGTGACCGTCGATGCGGATCTTCAGCCCCGGTACGATTTCAACGCGGTCACCCAGCGTGGCGATTTTACCGTCCACACTCACGCGGCCCGCTTCAATAATGGCTTCGATTTCACGGCGTGAACCGTGGCCGGCACGCGCCAGCACTTTCTGTAACTTCTCGCTCATTGAGCTTCCTCAGGTGTCGCCTTCACAGGCGTCTGGTGTACTTTCAAAAACAACGAGTTAACGCTAAAATTAAACTAACTCGCTGATCTGTAAATATTTCATGGTACACAGCATGGCAAACAACGTGTCACACAAGCTGTCACACACAATGATTCGTGGGCGCACATATTACACGAATTTTAGACTAAATGATTCAACAAGTTTTGTGCGTCTGAGTCTTGGTACTGACAGTCAAAAACAAGCCGAAGTGGTCATGAATCATGATCCGCCCATACATTCCTCTCGTTCAGAATGGGACAATGGGTATTGAAGAGTTTAAGCGGAAGATTTAAGGCTACCGAGCCGCCACTAAGCAGGACTTTGATAGCTATCTACTACGTGCCCTTGAAAGAGATGTTGCCGAAGTGGAGCGCCTCCCAGAGTTGGGCCAACAGTGCCCCCGCTACTCCTCGGTGCTTTACCGTACATCCTCCCCCTCGGATATTTGGGGATTGTCGGGGTAAAAACCGGGAGAGCCACAAAATTCGCGCTTAATAGCTCATGCAATGGCGAAGAGCATCACCCCCTTGCCTTGGTAAACACTACATTCCCCCCGATCATCTCTTCTACGTGACTGTAATCACGGCCCGGAATGATCCTAGGCAGCTAAACAAGATAGGTTTTTAACTACTCTTTTTTTGGGAAAACTTGCAGTGCATACATGACCAATTATTGGTCGGCTTAATCCCGTATCCTGGTACACCGTCATGAACGACAGAGCGCAGGTGATGCTTCTTATTGTCCCCTTCGTAGCATTTCGGACAGAAAGGAGTTTCATCACCTTCTTTCCAGTACAACGGCGGCTTAAATACGAACGTTGATTTATCTACCAACTGTTCTTCAAAGTGCTTGTTTTTTGTTCAGCGTCGAAAAGCAAAGTCTGGGTAGTTATCGCTTCGATTTTGGCGTTAGCAAGTTCAACCATCATATTAGCCAACTCAAGTTTGAGCGTTGCCTAGTCCAGTTCATCACTATTATTCGCCAGTTTCTGGGTGATGCTCACCGCTTTATCAAGGATTCCAACCGCTGCCGCCGTACCTGCCAAAATGCCTGCCATAGCGTCCCTTGTCTGAGATTTGTTGAAGATTAATGCTCACCACTTTACCGGATAACCTTCTGTTACGAAAAGAAGTTTAACTTAGGTCTAATACTTGTTGCTCATGGGGTTATTGCTTGTAAAATGACCTCTGTGATTATTTCTATAACAAGTAGAGGGACTTATGAAACAGTACAACAACGATCTTACCCCTGAAATCATCGCATCTTTAGATGCTCCTCGTTATACCGACAACCAACTGTCCGAAATGAATGAAAAAGCCCGCCAACTCGTTATCGAGCAGCAAAAGTACGCCGAACACCATCCAGTTACAGCTATCTATCGTACAGCCGTTGCCGGAAGCCGCACTCTTCAGGGCGGCGTTGTCGATGAGCCTAATCCCGATCCGAGCCAAGGTATGAAAGTCCAACTCGATAGCGGTGAATGGGCCAGCATTGTCACAGAAGGTGCAACCGTCACTTATCCAGACGGAACGAAAGCTGTCATCATCGCCAGCGCCGGGCAGTTAAGCGAATGGAAAGGTAAAGGAATTGCACTGGTTGGTAGCATGCTTGATAACGGAGATGTAATTATCAGCACCCCTGATTATGGATTAGTGTTCTCTTTCCGCGAGGGTGAATCAATTCCAGATGATTTCCTGACTGTTGAAAAGGTGGCATAAATGGGGGGAATGCGTCCAAACGTTTTAGGGCGGGGAATGGCGTTGTTTGGCGATCAGACTACAACTGGCGCAAAACTCATCCCATCCCTTTCTTTCGGTAACATTCTTGGTCGCCGTCCGATTGTTCTGGGTGACAAGACCACAGCTTGCCCAAAATGCGGCAAAGAAGGGAAAGTTGTTGAAGGTGAGCCACACCGTACAATCCACCAAATCCCAGTTGCCGTGGACAGGTGCCTCGTTTTATGTGGCTGCCCGTCAGGGTCTAACCGTATCATAGCCCCTCTGGGGTGGATCGGCCCAGGTGAATCCCCTTCTCAGGCAACCGCAAGGTATCTGGCAGAAGCGGCAACCGCAGCATCCGCTCTTGCTGCATCTCAACAGCCGCAGGCAGAACCAGAACAACACGCCCAGACAGCAAAAAAGAAAACCGGTATTGATGCAGGTTTTGCCGTTCTTCCCTATGGTGGTACTACAGAAGCCTGGCAGCGTCTGCTATTCACAGGCACCCCACCAGCGGGAGCAAAGGAGCTATTCGCTACGCTGAATGGTGCAGACAAAAGCTATAAAGCTGGTTCGATTATGCTTCTGGTTGACCCTGATAAACAGGACGACGAACAGATCGCCCACATGAAAGCCGCGAAAGCGCGAGTCGATGCAGCGTTAGAACCGCTGACAATCCAGGAAGCCAACTTTCTTCATAAGAACAAAGACACTATTGATCTGTTTACTTCCCGCACCAGTACGACTACTGGAATCGCCGCTGAAGCGGCGGGGAAGTACTTTGAGAAGATCGAAAGTGTTCTGACTCAAATCCAACAAGCATACAAAAATCAGTACATTACCAGCGGATCACTGATCAGCGAACAGTTCTATGTTGAGAGGCGGCAGCTTTTCAGCGAACTCGATAGTATCCTCACTGATTTCATCCGTCACAAACTCGCCTTGCAAGATTATCCAGACATTAAGCGAGCGTTGGGACTTTCAACCAGTTCGATCACTCATCGCTGGAACCAAACCGGGGTTGCAGACATTGAGGGCTACGCCACCTTCATCGATAAAGCTGCAAAGTATGTGAAAATGATGAAAACAGCGGGCTATGTCGGGATCACGTTTGATGGTGTGAACAGACTGGATAAGATATATGAAGCCTGCACAGTCGGGTCTGACTGCGAGAAAACGGCGTATACCGAGGTAGGAAGTTTTGGTGTGGGGTTAGGCACCGGAATTGGCGCAGGTGCGCTTGTTTCTGGTTCGGTGTCTACTACGGTTTGCTCAGTTGTCTTGGGTGCACTAACGATTGAAGCTGCTGGTGCTGGAATGTTGGCCTGCGGCGTGATCTTCACTGGTTCGGTTGGCTATGCTGGAGGGGAGTTAGGTGGTAAGTTTGGCGAAATGATAGGTGAAAGAATTTATGAGGTCACAAAGTGACGGTTTCTGTTTTCGATGTCCTCGTTATTGGTACTGGGGGAGTGATCCTGCTCTCAGCTGTCACTATGATTGTACTGTCAATTTTGAACAAAAAACGCTTCCTTGAAGTATGTCGTTTGTATGAAAGGGAGTTTGGCTCTGTGCCACTTGCTGCCACAGTGTTAAGAGATGCTGATTTACTCGGTTTCACTGCTGGATACTCAACAAAAATGGACTTCATTATCCATCCATTGATCTTTGGCAAAAAGTCTATCCAGAGCAAAAATGAGGATGTAGATTTTATACGAGGACTGCCTGCAAACATCAAATACTGGTTTATAGCCGAATTCTTGTGTTCATTGGTTATTTTTATTGGCCTTATTATTGGTTGCATCTGCCTTTGGGTCGATAAATGATCAATTCGGCAGATCTAATCATTTGCGGGTTCAGAGGATTAAGCCTCATCTGAGGTATAACTGTAGCAGTGCTCTCATCTCTAAACAAAAAGCGTTTCTCCACGATCTGCACGCTGTATAAAGAAAAGTTTGGTTCTCTCCCTGCCGGAGCGGTTATCTTCGATAATGCCGATTCTATAGGGGTTAGCTCAGGTTATGCAGCGAAGATCAACTTTATCGTGAATCCTTTGATCTTTGGTAAAAGCTCAGTTGACTGTACAAATGATGATGTTGCATTTATTAGAGACTTGCCACCTCACCTCAAAAACTGGTTTATCGTCGAGTACGCTTTCTCTGTTTTAGGATTGCTATCAATCATTATCGCCGGGATTGTTCTGTACTTACGATAAACCCCCAAAGTAAAGCCAGCAATCAAGCTGGCTTGCAATTAGCACATAGCGATCCCTCATTTCCACCAGCCTCTCCCCTGCTCCCGAATCAAAGAAGTCCGTTGGTGATACCAGCTTATTGACGCAGATGTTGAAGCCTGCCAGAGAATAAAAAACGGTGTGCATAAAGGATGGGAGTCAAAGTGCTGCTAAAGCTGTCATAAAAAGCGAAGTTCACCATTAACGAAGTTAAAGTAATACATTGATTCATAATGTTTTTCATTCTTCGCATGCCTCACAGGCGTCGAGCCGAGTCAAAGCAGGGCCTTGCCCTGCTTTGATGGCCGCGTAGTATACTTTACAAGAAAGGCTTTACGTCACCCACGCCTTCACGAATCACTTCCGGTGCATCTTCGGTTAAGTCGACCACGGTGGTCGGCTGCTGGCCGAGATAGCCGCCGTGAATAATCAGCTCGACCACCTTCTCCAGACGATCTTTGATCTCTTCCGGATCGGACTCGGTAAATTCGCTTCCGGGCAGCATCAGCGAGGTGGAGAGCATCGGTTCGCCGAGGGTTTCCAGCAGCGCCTGCGCAATCGGGTTCGACGGCACGCGCATACCGATGGTTTTGCGTTTCTCCTGCAGCAGACGACGCGGTACTTCCTTCGTGCCCTTCAGGATGAAGGTGTAGTTGCCCGGCGTGTTGTTCTTAATCAGGCGAAACGCCACGTTATCAACATACGCATAGGTCGACAGCTCAGAGAGATCGCGGCACATCAGGGTAAAGTTATGGCCGTCCGGCAGCTGGCGAATACGGCAAATGCGCTCCATTGCCCCTTTATCTTCGATTTTGCAGCCCAGCGCGTAGCCTGAATCGGTCGGGTAGACAATCACGCCGCCTTTGCGGACGATCTCCACGGCCTGGTTGATCAGACGTGGCTGCGGGTTATCCGGATGGATATAGAAAAACTGACTCATACTTCCCTCTCTTCAATTTGCTGCGGCTGTTCCCAGAGCTGCCAGACCGGCTCAACGCCAGCAGGCAACCAGAGCTTGCGCCCCAGTTCGATCCACGCGCAGGGCTGATGGAAATCAGAGCCCTGTGACCCAAGCAGGCCGAACTGGCGGGCATAGGTCGCGAGCTGCGCGCGCTCGTTGGGCGCCTGCTGACACTGGGCGACTTCCATCGCCTCGCCACCGCATTCGGAAAAGTGTGCCAGCAGCCTTTTCAGCCATTTAGCAGAAAGATTATACCGCCCAGGATGGGCCAGCACGGCCTTACCGCCAGAATGATGAATCACATCAATAGCTTGTTTTATTGTACACCACTGTGGCGGAACGTATCCGGTTTTACCGCGCGCCAGATACTTTTTAAAGACGTCCGCCATGGTCGTCGCTTTGCCCGCGTCGACCAGAAAACGGGCGAAATGACCGCGGGTAACCGCCCCGCCGTTCGCCATCTTTTGCGCGCCTTCCAGCGCGCCCGGAATATGCGCCTTTTCCAGACGCTCGCCGATCATCTCTGCGCGCTGATTGCGGCGCGTTTTTTGTTCTTGCAAAAATGCCGTAAGTGCCGGATGGTCTATATCGATATTCAGGCCAACAATATGAATCTCATGGTTTTCCCAGACGGTCGAGATCTCGACGCCGGACACCAGATTCAGCGCCAGCCCGCTGCGGGCAATCTCGGCGCGCGCCGCCGGAATGGCATCAGTGGTATCGTGATCGGTTATCGCCAGCGTGCCGACGCGCATTTCAACGGCGCGATGAACCAGGGCTTCGGGTGTCAGCAGGCCGTCAGAGGCCTGAGTATGGCTGTGTAAATCATAAATAATGGCGTAGGTGGTATCGCTCAAAGCACTTCCCATAACAGGTTGGAGACATCCGAAAACACCATGATACCGACTTAACGCGAAATTCTGAAATCAAGGGTTGACAACTTGCCATCGAACTAGTTAACTAGTACGCAAGTTCACACGAGAAAGGTATCTGAAAATGACAGCACATTTCACTCTGCACGGCTGGTGGCGCACTTCCTGATCTTCGGGCAGTGTCACGCGTCTGCAAAATGCAAACAGATACCCGCCCGCTACCCAGCGGGCTTTTTTTTGAACAAAATATGAGAACAACAACATGCAAACAGCCAAACCTCATCTCGAACTGCTGACCTGCGAGGCGGCCTATCGCCACAACCCGACCGCGCTGTTTCATCAGGTGTGCGGGGCACGTCCGGCAACGCTGCTGCTGGAATCGGCGGATATCGACAGCAAGGACGATCTCAAAAGCCTGCTGCTGGTCGACAGCGCGCTGCGCATTACCGCTTTAGGTGACACTGTCACCATCAAGGCATTATCAGACAATGGCGCATCGCTGCTGCCGCTGCTGGATGCCGCCCTGCCGTCGGGCATTGAAAATGAACGTCATCCAGAAATGCGCATTCTGCATTTCCCGCCGGTGAGCCAGCTGCTGGACGAAGACGCGCGCCTCTGCTCCCTGTCCGTTTTCGATGCCTTCCGCCTGCTGCAGAATCTGGTCATCGTGCCGGAAGACGAGCGTGAAGCGATGTTCTTCGGCGGGCTGTTTGCTTACGACCTGGTTGCCGGTTTTGAAGATTTACCGGAAACCGAGCAGGGTAATCGCTGCCCGGATTATTGCTTCTATCTGGCTGAAACTCTGCTGGTGATCGACCACCAGAAGCAATACACCCGCATCCAGGCAAGCCTGTTCACGCCGTCTGCCGCTGAGAAAAACCGTCTTGAGCACCGCATCGCTCAGCTGCAGCAGCAGATGACGGAAGCACCGCCTGCGCTGCCGGTGCAGCGCGTGGAGAAAATGACCTGCGACGTTAACCAGACTGACGATCAGTACGGCGCCGTGGTTCGCCAGATGCAAAAAGCGATTCGCGCCGGGGAAATTTTCCAGGTCGTGCCGTCCCGTCGCTTCTCGCTGCCCTGCCCGTCGCCGCTCGCAGCCTACGACGTGCTGAAAAAGAGTAACCCAAGCCCGTACATGTTCTTCATGCAGGACAACGAATTCACGCTGTTCGGCGCCTCGCCGGAAAGCTCGCTGAAATACGACGCCACCAGCCGTCAGATTGAGATCTACCCGATTGCCGGAACCCGTCCGCGCGGGCGTCGCGCCGATGGCTCGCTGGACCGCGATCTGGACAGCCGCATCGAACTGGAGATGCGTACCGACCACAAAGAACTCTCCGAGCACCTGATGCTGGTTGACCTGGCGCGTAACGATCTTGCTCGCATTTGTACTCCCGGCAGCCGCTACGTGGCGGACCTGACCAAAGTTGACCGCTATTCGTTCGTGATGCACCTGGTCTCCCGCGTGGTCGGCGAGCTGCGCCACGATCTCGACGTGCTGCACGCCTACCGCGCCTGCATGAACATGGGCACCCTGAGCGGCGCGCCGAAAGTACGCGCCATGCAGCTGATTGCCGCCGCCGAAGGACGCCGTCGCGGCAGCTACGGCGGCGCGGTAGGTTACTTCACCGCCCACGGCGATCTCGATACCTGCATCGTAATCCGCTCCGCCTATGTCGAAGACGGTATCGCCACCGTCCAGGCGGGTGCCGGGATTGTTCTTGATTCTGTTCCGCAGTCTGAAGCTGACGAAACGCGCAGTAAAGCCCGTGCGGTACTTCGCGCCATTGCTACCGCACACCATGCACAGGAGATTTTCTGATGGCTGACATTCTGCTGCTCGATAATATCGACTCCTTTACCTACAACCTGGCAGATCAGCTGCGTGCGAATGGCCATAACGTCGTTATCTACCGCAACCACGTTCCGGCGCAGACCCTGATTGACCGTCTGGCAACCATGCAAAACCCGGTGCTGATGCTCTCCCCGGGGCCAGGCGCACCGAGCGAAGCCGGCTGTATGCCGGAGCTGCTGACCCGTATGCGCGGCAAACTGCCGATCGTCGGTATCTGCCTCGGCCATCAGGCGATTGTTGAAGCCTATGGCGGCTACGTTGGCCAGGCGGGTGAGATCCTGCACGGTAAAGCGTCCAGCATTGAACATGACGGCCAGGCGATGTTTGCCGGGCTGCCGAACCCGCTCCCGGTCGCGCGCTATCACTCGCTGGTTGGCAGCAATATTCCCGCCGGGCTGACGATCAACGCCTCGTTTGAAGGCATGGTGATGGCGGTGCGCCACGATGCGGACCGCGTCTGCGGCCTGCAGTTCCACCCGGAATCTATCCTGACCTCTAACGGCGCGCGCCTGCTGGAGCAGACGCTGGACTGGGCGTTACAGAAGCTGGAGCAGACCAACACCCTGCAGCCGATTCTGGAAAAACTGTACCAGGCGCAGACCCTGAGCCAGCAGGAGAGCCATCAGCTCTTCTCCGCCGTGGTTCGCGGTGAGCTGAAGCCTGAACAGCTGGCAGCCGCGCTGGTGAGCATGAAGGTGCGCGGCGAAAGCCCGCAGGAGATCGCCGGTGCCGCCACGGCCCTGCTGGAAAATGCCGCCCCGTTCCCGCGCCCGGACTATCAGTTTGCGGATATCGTCGGTACAGGCGGTGACGGCAGTAACAGCATCAATATCTCCACCGCCAGCGCCTTCGTGGCGGCGGCGTGCGGTTTGAAGGTCGCGAAGCATGGTAACCGCAGCGTCTCCAGCCGGTCAGGTTCTTCCGATCTGCTCGCCGCATTCGGTATTAACCTCGATATGAACGCCGAGCGTTCCCGTGAAGCGCTGGATGACCTGGGCGTCTGCTTCCTGTTTGCGCCGAAGTATCACACCGGTTTCCGCCACGCGATGCCGGTTCGTCAGCAGCTTAAAACCCGCACGCTGTTTAACGTGCTCGGCCCGCTGATCAACCCGGCCCACCCGCCGCTGGCGCTGATTGGCGTTTACAGCCCTGAGCTGGTTCTGCCGATTGCCGAGACGCTGCGCGTGCTGGGTTATCAGCGTGCCGCCGTGGTGCACAGCGGCGGTATGGATGAGGTTTCTCTTCATGCCCCGACGCTGGTGGCCGAACTGCGCGACGGTGAAATCCTGAGCTATCAGCTGGAGGCTGCCGACTTCGGCCTTGCGCCATACCATCAGGAGGCGCTGGCAGGCGGTACGCCGGAAGAAAACCGTGACATTCTGACGCGCTTATTACAAGGTAAAGGAGAGGTCGCCCATGAGGCCGCCGTTGCTGCCAACGTCGCCATGCTGATGCGTTTGCACGGTGAGGAAGACCTGAAGGCCAACGTTCAAAAAGTTCTGGATGTACTGCGCTCCGGTGCAGCTTACGATCGCGTTACCGCACTTGCGGCAAGAGGGTAAAGAATGCAGACCGTTTTAGCGAAAATCGTTGCCGATAAGGCCATCTGGGTGGAAGTCCGCAAGCAACAGCAGCCGCTTGCCAGTTTCCAGAATGACGTCGTCCCGAGCAGCCGTCGTTTCTATGACGCCCTGCGGGGTACTCGCACCGCGTTTATTCTTGAGTGCAAAAAAGCGTCCCCGTCCAAAGGCGTTATTCGTGACGATTTCGACCCGGCGCGTATTGCCGGCATTTATAAGCATCATGCTTCAGCCATCTCCGTGCTTACGGATGAGAAATATTTTCAGGGCAGCTTCGATTTTCTGCCGATCGTCAGCGGCATCGCGCCGCAGCCTATCCTGTGCAAAGACTTTATTATCGACCCGTATCAGATCTGGCTTGCGCGCTTTTACCAGGCCGACGCCTGCCTGCTGATGCTCTCGGTGCTCGACGACGAGCAGTATCGCCAGCTTTCCGCCGTGGCGCACAGCCTGAATATGGGCGTGCTGACCGAGGTGAGCAACGAAGAGGAGCTGGAGCGCGCGATTGCGCTGGAAGCCAAAGTGGTCGGCATTAACAACCGCGATCTGCGCGACCTGTCCATTGACCTTAACCGTACGCGTCAGCTGGCGCCGCGTCTGGGGTCTGGCGTCACGGTGATCAGCGAATCCGGCATTAACAGCTACGCCCAGGTGCGCGAGCTAAGCCACTTCGCCAACGGTTTCCTGATTGGCTCCGCCATGATGGAGCATGACGATCTCAATGCGGCCGTGCGTCGCGTGCTGCTGGGTGAAAACAAAGTCTGCGGCTTAACCCGCGAACAGGATGCCCAGGCCGCGTATGAAGCCGGGGCGATTTATGGCGGGCTGATCTTTGTGGACGCCTCTCCACGCGCGGTCAGCGAAGAGCAGGCGCGTAAGGTCATCGCAGCGGCTCCGCTTAGCTACGTGGGCGTTTTCCGCAACGCAGATATTGCAGACGTTGCGGCCAAAGCCGACGCGTTATCCCTGAACGCGGTGCAGCTCCACGGCGATGAAGACCAGAGCTACATCGATGCCCTGCGCGCCGCGCTGGCACCACAGGTGCAGATCTGGAAAGCGCAAAGCGTTGGCGATACGTTGCCCTCGCGTAACCTGAACCATGTGGACAGATACGTCCTCGATAACGGCCAGGGCGGTACCGGCCAGCGTTTTGACTGGTCGCTGCTGAACGGCGCAAAGCTGGACAACGTCCTGCTGGCGGGCGGATTAAGCCCGGATAACTGCGTTGAAGCCGCTAAAACCGGCTGCGCAGGCCTCGATTTCAATTCAGGCGTAGAGTCCCAACCGGGTATCAAAGATGCCAGCAAGCTGGCCTCGGTTTTTAAAACTCTGCGTGCATATTAAGGAAGAGAAGATGACGACATTACTTAACCCGTATTTTGGTGAGTTCGGCGGGATGTACGTCCCGCAAATCCTGATGCCCGCGCTGCGCCAGCTGGAAGAAGCGTTTGTCAGCGCGCAGAAAGATCCGGCGTTTCAGGCTGAATTTACCGACCTGCTGAAAAATTACGCCGGTCGTCCAACAGCGCTGACCAAATGCCGCAACCTGACGGAAGGCACCAAAACCACGCTATATCTGAAGCGTGAAGACCTGCTGCACGGCGGCGCGCATAAAACTAACCAGGTGCTGGGCCAGGCGCTGCTCGCGAAGCGTATGGGCAAAACCGAAATCATCGCCGAAACCGGTGCAGGTCAGCACGGCGTGGCCTCTGCGCTTGCCAGCGCCCTGCTCGGCCTGAAATGCCGCATCTATATGGGAGCGAAAGACGTTGAGCGTCAGTCTCCGAACGTCTTCCGTATGCGTCTGATGGGAGCAGAAGTGATCCCGGTACACAGCGGCTCCGCGACGCTGAAGGATGCCTGTAACGAAGCGCTGCGCGACTGGTCTGGCAGCTATGAAACCGCGCACTATATGCTCGGTACCGCGGCGGGCCCGCACCCGTTCCCGACCATCGTGCGCGAATTCCAGCGCATGATCGGGGAAGAGACCAAAGCGCAGATCCTTGAAAAAGAGGGTCGCCTGCCGGATGCGGTGATCGCCTGCGTCGGCGGCGGGTCAAACGCCATCGGCATGTTCGCAGACTTTATCGACGACACCAGCGTGGGTCTGATTGGCGTCGAGCCTGCCGGTCACGGCATTGAATCGGGTGAACACGGCGCGCCGCTGAAGCATGGCCGCGTGGGGATCTACTTCGGGATGAAATCCCCGATGATGCAAACCGATGAGGGCCAGATTGAAGAGTCTTACTCTATTTCTGCCGGCCTCGACTTCCCGTCCGTCGGGCCGCAGCATGCGTTCCTGAACAGTACCGGCCGCGCGGACTATGTCTCCATTACCGATGACGAAGCGCTGGAAGCCTTTAAAACGCTGTGCCGCAGCGAAGGGATCATCCCGGCGCTGGAGTCTTCCCACGCCCTGGCGCACGCGCTGAAAATGATGAAAGAAAACCCGGAAAAAGAGCAGCTGCTGGTGGTGAACCTTTCCGGCCGCGGTGACAAAGATATCTTCACCGTTCACGATATTCTGAAAGCACGAGGGGAAATCTGATGGAACGCTACGATAACGTATTTGCAGAGCTGAAATCCCGCCAGGAAGGCGCGTTCGTTCCCTTCGTCACCCTGGGCGATCCGGGCCCGGAACAGTCGCTGAAGATTATCGACACCCTGATTGAGGCCGGTGCCGACGGGCTGGAGCTGGGTATTCCGTTCTCCGATCCGCTGGCGGATGGCCCGACCATCCAGAATGCGACGCTGCGCGCATTCGCCTCCGGTGTGACGCCGACCCAGTGCTTCGAGATGCTGGCGGCGATTCGCCAGAAGCACCCGACCATTCCGATTGGCCTGCTGATGTACGCCAACCTGGTGTTCAACCGCGGTATCGATGAGTTTTACGCCGAGTGCGCACGCGTGGGCGTCGACTCCGTCCTGGTGGCAGACGTGCCGGTCGAGGAGTCTGCGCCATTCCGTCAGGCGGCCATGCGCCATAACGTCGCCCCGATTTTCATCTGCCCGCCGAACGCCGATGACGCCCTGCTGCGCCAGATTGCCTCTTACGGACGCGGGTATACCTACCTGCTCTCCCGCGCGGGCGTGACCGGTGCCGAGAATAAAGCGGCGTTGCCGCTGCATCATCTGGTGGAGAAGCTGGCCGAGTATCATGCCGCGCCTCCGCTGCAGGGATTCGGGATTTCCTCCCCGGACCAGGTCTCCGCAGCGATTGACGCGAAGGCGGCAGGAGCCATCTCCGGCTCCGCGATTGTGAAGATCATCGAAAAGAACGTGGACAAGCCAGAGCAGATGCTGGCCGAGCTGAAAGCGTTTGTGACCGCAATGAAAGCGGCGACGCGCAAAGCATAACCTCTCTACCGTCTGGCTTCCTGCCAGACGGTTACCCTTCCTTCCCCACCTTCTACAACGGATTACCTCAAAATTGATCCCGTCGATATTTTCGGCGTGAATGGCTTTCCATTCTGGCGTGCAAGCGTATGATCTGGACTCTTTTTTATCTTTAATCCTTCTGAGTTCAGAGGCTTATTCATGTCATGGCAATCCTTTAAACAGGCTTACCTGGTTAAGTTCTGGTCACCTGTTCCGGCCGTTATCGCGGCAGGCATTCTCTCTACCTACTATTTCGGCATTACCGGCACCTTCTGGGCCGTGACCGGCGAGTTCACCCGCTGGGGTGGTCAATTGCTACAGCTCGCTGGCGTGCATACCGAAGAGTGGGGTTACTTTAAACTCATTCATCTGGACGGTACGCCGCTTACCCGCATCGACGGGATGATGATCGTCGGCATGTTCGGTGGCTGTTTCGCGGCGGCGCTGTGGGCAAACAACGTTAAGTTGCGGATGCCCAAAAGCCGGATTCGCATAATGCAGGCGGTGGTCGGCGGTATCATTGCCGGGTTTGGCGCCCGTCTGGCGATGGGCTGTAACCTGGCCGCTTTCTTTACGGGTATTCCCCAGTTTTCGCTTCACGCCTGGTTCTTTGCTGTCGCCACGGCCATCGGCTCTTACTTCGGTGCCAAATTTACCCTGCTGCCGCTGTTCCGCATTCCGGTGAAAATGACAAAAGTCAGCGCAGCGTCACCGTTAACCCAGAAGCCGGACCAGGCGCGTCGCCGTTTCCGCCTCGGTATGCTGGTCTTTTTGGCTATGATCGCTTGGGCACTTTGCACTGCGATGAATCAGCCCAAACTCGGCCTGGCGATGCTGTTCGGCGTGGGTTTTGGTCTGCTCATTGAACGCGCGCAGATCTGCTTTACCTCTGCGTTTCGCGATATGTGGATCACCGGCCGCACGATGATGGCGAAGGCGATTATCGCCGGGATGGCGGTCAGCGCCATCGGTATCTTCAGCTATGTTCAGCTGGGCGTTGAACCGAAAATCATGTGGGCTGGCCCTAATGCGGTGATTGGCGGCCTGCTGTTTGGCTTCGGGATTGTGCTGGCTGGGGGATGTGAAACCGGCTGGATGTACCGCGCCGTTGAAGGTCAGGTGCATTACTGGTGGGTGGGCCTGGGAAATGTTATCGGCTCGACGGTCCTGGCGTACTTCTGGGACGATCTGTCCCCGGCGCTTGCCACGAACTGGGACAAGGTCAACCTGCTGAGCACCTTCGGCCCTCTCGGCGGCCTGCTGGTCACCTACGCCCTGCTGCTGGTCGCTTTTTTACTGGTTGTCGCGCAGGAGAAACGCTTCTTCCGTCGCGCGAGTGTTAAAACAGAAACCCAGGAGAATGCTGCATGAAAGAGTTCGTGCCCGATTACCGTCTGGATATGGTTGGTGAACCCTGCCCTTATCCGGCTGTTGCCACGCTTGAAGCCCTACCGCAGCTCAAAAAAGGGGAAATTCTGGAAGTGGTCAGCGACTGTCCGCAGTCCATCAACAACATTCCGCTTGATGCGAAAAACCACGGCTACACGGTGCTGGATATCCAGCAGGATGGCCCGACCATTCGCTATTTGATTCAGAAGTGAGAAAGGATATGCGCCCCGTCGGGGCGCATTGAACGGCCGGGATTAGAAACGATAACCCGCAGAGAACATAAACACCCACGGATCCAGGCGAGTATTGATACTTTGCTGCTGACCGCCCGCCTTGAAGCGTACGTCCGTATCAATATCCATGTACCAGACCGAGGCGTTAATCAGCCAGTCGCGGTTAATCAGATAGTCCAGACCGACCTGCCCCGCCATACCCCATGAATCTTTCAGGCTGAGGTCAGTCAGACCGGCCTCTTTACCGGTATCGTTAAACTTCTCGTCAAAGAAGGTGGTGTAGTTTACACCGGCGCCAATATAAGGACGCACCTTGCTGCTGGCATCACCAAAGTACCATTGCGCCATCAGCGTTGGCGGTAAATGGTGAACCGTGGCGATATCACCCGTTGCGCCCAGACCCACGCGATGACGGAACGGCGTTGCAGCCAGAAGCTCAACACCAACGTTTTCCGTCGCCATATAGGTGAACGTTAACCCTAACTGGGTGTTATTACTGACGTTAAAACCGCCCATACCCAGCACGTTATCCGATCCTTCAGTTGGGCGAACCGTAGCCGAACCGGCACGAATAAAGAATTCGCCTGCTTCATGCGCATACGCGCCGCCAGAGAGACTGCTTAATACAAGGGCTGCCACCGCTAATTTTTTCATATCCGCTCCATCGTTGTGGTTTTAATCGCGGGTGAGAATATACTCACAAATGAGTAATAAGTGATCTGCTACAGATCACATTAAAACCAGTAACTTAACATTCATTGATCTGGATTAATTTTTTGTTACGCATCCAAAAGCGATAAGTTGTTTCCATGTCAATTTTTGGCATTTCACAGTTACAAAATTTTCCCTTTTCCCCCTCTTGCTCTTCCTCTGACGGCTGGATAATTTATCGCTCTCACAAGTTGATTTGATGCGTTCTTCTTTTGCAGGTGTGCCATGAGTGATATCAACCCGTGCATGACGTGCGGAGCCTGTTGTGCGTATTTTCGAGTCTCTTTCTACTGGGCCGAAGCCAGCGATGGCGGCGGTACCGTTCCGGTTCATCTCACAGAGCCGTTAACGCCCTTTCTGCGCTGCATGAGCGGCACAAACCAAAAGCAGGCCCGCTGCGTGGCGCTACAGGGCGAGCCCGGGGTCTCTACCCGGTGTTCCATCTATGAGGATCGGCCCAGCCCGTGCCGGGAATTTGCCATGTCGGGGGAAGATGGGCAGGTCAACGAAGCCTGCAATCGCGCCGGCGCGCGTTGGATTACCGCCGCTTTACAAAGATATGCTTTTCCATACAAGCCTTGATGCTGCCACAGCAGGTGCATCCGGTGTACAATTGCCGGCTAATTAACACCTGCAATACTCAAGGAGAGTGCATGTCTATCACGGCGAAGTCTGTCTACCGTGACACGGGAAACTTTTTCCGCAATCAGTTCATAACCTTTTTACTGATCGCGTTGCTATGTGCCTTTATCACGGTGGTGCTGGGCCATGCCTTCTCACCGAGTGAAGAACAGATTGCCAGCCTGAGCCAGGGCGACCATCTTGCCGGAAGCGTGGGGCTGTTTGAACTGGTGCAAAACATGACGCCGGAGCAGCAGCAAATTCTGCTGCGGGCGTCTGCCGCGTCAACGTTCTCAGGCCTGATTGGTAATGCGGTTCTGGCGGGCGGCGTTTTGCTGATGATTCAGCTGGTCTCGGCGGGCCACCGGGTCAGCGCCTTACGGGCGATTGGTGCCAGTGCGCCAGTCTTACCTAAGCTGTTTATTCTGATCTTTTTAACCACGATGCTGGTGCAAATGGGGATTATGCTGGTCGTGGTGCCGGGCGTATTACTGGCTATCGTGCTCTCATTTGCGCCTGTGATGGTGGTGCAGGATAAGATGGGGATTTTTACCGCGATGCGCAGCAGCATCAGACTGGCATGGGCTAATATGCGTCTGGTGGCTCCCGCCGTGATCGGCTGGCTGCTCGCCAAAACGCTCCTGCTGTTGTTTGCACCGAATTTTGCGGTATTAACGCCGAACGTTGGCGCGGTAGTGGCGAATACGCTGAGCAATCTGATTTCAGCGGTGCTGCTGGTCTATCTGTTCCGCCTGTATATGTTAATTCGTCAGTAATCCTGAGGCGGGGGCATCGCAGCCTCCCGCCCCGCTCAGAAGATGGAATCACAGAATGAAGCAGTTTCTTGATTTTTTACCGCTCGTGGTCTTTTTTGCTTTTTATAAGCTGTACGATATTTATGCCGCGACCACTGCGCTGATCGTTGCAACGGCTGTTGTTCTGATCTACAGCTGGGTTCGCTATCGTAAAGTCGAAAAAATGGCGCTGGTTACCTTCGTCCTGGTCGCCGTATTCGGCGGGCTGACTCTGTTCTTCCACAACGATGAATTTATTAAGTGGAAAGTGACCGTTATTTACGCGCTGTTTGCGGGCGCATTGTTAATTAGCCAGTGGGTCATGAAAAAGCCTCTGATCCAGCGCATGCTGGGCAAAGAGCTGACGCTGCCTCAGGAAGTCTGGTCCCGTCTGAATATCGCCTGGGCGGTATTCTTTATTCTCTGTGGTCTCGCCAACATCTATATCGCCTTCTGGCTGCCGCAGAATATCTGGGTCAACTTTAAGGTCTTCGGCCTGACCGCGCTGACGCTTATCTTCACGCTGTTAAGCGGCGTATACATCTATCGCCACATACCGCAGGACGACAAGCACTGATTAATGACTGACCAGAACGTCTACGACAGGCGTTCTGGTCTATTCTCTCCGCTGTGAAATCATAGTAGCATCCCGCCTGAAGTCTTCCGTTACGAGTTAAAACAATGACAACAACTAACGCCCCGCAGGGCGAACTGGTTTTACGCACACTGGCAATGCCCGCTGACACCAATGCCAATGGCGATATTTTTGGCGGCTGGCTGATGTCGCAGATGGATATGGGCGGCGCAATTCTGGCAAAAGAGATTGCCCACGGGCGCGTGGTGACTGTGCGAGTGGACGGCATGACCTTCCTGCGCCCGGTTGCGGTGGGAGATGTGGTTTGCTGCTACGCGCGCTGCGTCAAACGCGGCAATACCTCTATTTCAATCAACATCGAAGTATGGGTTAAGAAAGTCTCTTCTGAACCCATTGGACAGCGTTATAAGGCCACCGAAGCGCTGTTTATTTATGTTGCAGTGGATAGCGAGGGTAAACCTCGTCAACTTCCGCAGGCCTGATCGACAGGCAAAAAAAAGCCTCCATCAGGAGGCTTTTTTTATTCCATCTGCGCCCCGCCGTTCAGGCGGAAAACAATATTCACAATCAGTCCGCTGCCCGGTTTTCCGGCTTCATAGCGCCATCTGCGCATCGCGGATTTCACTTCGCGCTCAAACATATTAGAAGGCTGAGCGGACAAGATTTCCACGTTATCCACGCGACCATCCGCAGTGACGTCAAATTTAACCCGTACGCGGCCTTCAATACGTAAGGCCTGCGCTCGCGCCGGATACTGAGGCTGGTTGCGACTCAGCGCGCGCGGGCCCGCGGGGGCACTGACTGTCGGCTTAGGCGCGGTTGCGGTGTTATTCATCACCGGACGCGAAGGCGCTGCATTCTCGACCGTCTGGGTCGCGCGCGGTTCAACCGGACGTTCCTCGCGTTTCGGACGTTCCTCGGCCTTCTTCACCGGTTTTGGCTTCGGCTTAGGTTTTGGCTTCGGTTCAGGCTTGTGGATCACCACCGGCGCTTCCTTCGGTGGCGCCGGAACAGGCTCGGGCTCTGGCTCAGGTTCAGCCACCGGCTGCGGTGGCGGAGGTGCAACCTGCGGCGGTTCGAGATCCGCTGGCGATACCATCGTCACCGAAATCGGCTGCGCGGGCGCGGGCATTTCAATAACCTGATGAACCGAGGTATACAGCAAACCCGCCACAACAGCACCGTGAATCACGACAGAAAGCAGCGTCGGCCAGGGGAAGCGGCGAGGTAAATCAAGGGTCATCGAAGTCATAATCATCAACGTTAAAAAACCGAACACTGATTTTAAATGCAAATAGCAATCATATTCAATAAGACACTTTGTTCTGGCGCAACTTTAGCGCATGAGAGGCCAAAAAAGGCGCATTCAGATCAGGGTATTAACATTGTTTTTATTTTACATTGCAGTCGTTTGCCCTTTCACATAACGTAACTGACACTTTTACCGGTTAAGGAGCTTCGCCGTGTTTTACGTGATTTACTCTGAAGATGTTGCTGATTCGCTCGAAAAACGCCAGTCTGTGCGCCCTGCACATCTGGCACGTTTGCAGCTGCTCCAGGATGAAGGCCGTTTACTGACCGCCGGCCCAATGCCTGCAGTAGACAGCAACGATCCGGGCGCCGCCGGTTTTGCCGGTTCTACAGTGATTGCTGAGTTTGAATCTCAGGAAAGCGCTCAGGCATGGGCTGACGCAGATCCGTATGTTGCCGCAGGTGTGTATGCGAAAGTGACGGTTCGACCGTATAAAAAAGTGTTCTGAAACCAATGCGGCTCCGAAAGGAGCCTTTTTTATGGTGGAAGTTATGCGTCTCTGCGCCGGGTAAACTGCTGCTCCGTTATAAGGCTTCCCCACTGGTCGCCCTCCCACTCTTTGACGAGCGTAAATCCAAACGATTCGTATAAACGCCGTGCGGCGGTCAGCTTATTGAATGTCCAGAGATGCACGGCAGAGAAACCAGCGCTGTCGCAAAAGCGCATCGCTTCGGTCAGCAGCTTTTTCCCTACCCCGTGTCCCCGGCAGCCATCGTCGAGAATAAACCAGCGAAGATGCGCTTCACCCGGCGCTAAATCCTCACCATCTATCGCCACTGCCCCCACTATCCTGCCGTTCATCACCGCCAGCCAGATCTGGTTGCATGACTTATTCAACCGGTCACTAAATTCCGCAACTCCCGTAGCCACTTTGGCCTCAAAAAAACGGCCAAAATGATGCTCGCGCGCGTAATAGATCCCGTGCATCTCCGCGACACGACCAATCATGCCGGGAATATATCCCTGCACTATCGTGAGCTCGTCGGGCCGCGTGTCGCTACCCGTCTCACGGCACGCCAGCAGCGCGTTGGCATAAAGGGAGAGTCCTTCAGAAATGGTCTGCTGCTGGGCAGGAGCAAGACTCTTTATTGCTGAGACCACGCGCTCATTGCTAAAGGTATTAATTTTACTGACCGTCTCATGGCCTTTCGCGGTCAGCCTGAGACTCTTCGCTCTCGCATCTTCAGGTGAAGTCACTTCCTCGATCTCGCCCGCGGTAATCAGGCGAGCCAGCATCCGGCTGACGCTGGATTTATCCAGGCCCAGCAGCTGCACCAGCTGACTCGCCGTCATCTCTTTGCGTAGGGCTATTTCGACCAGGGTATGGACGGCCGACGGTGAGTAATTCGTTGAGGCCAGAGTCGAGGCCATAAAACCTAACTCCCGCACCATCAGGCGCGAGGAACGTCGAATAACGCTGACTACCGGGGTTTCGCTGTGCATGTTGTGCCCTCATCATTTAGTTGCACTATACAACCAAATGATGAGGTGTTGTCAAACATAATAAAAAAGGCTCCCTCAGGAGCCTTTCAAACTATCAATGCAGCGACGCTAGCCTCGCCGCAAATCCAACAAACAGCAGCCCTATCAGCCCGTTCCCCAGCTTTGCCAGTTTCTTTTTCGTTTTCAGATAACGCGTCACAAACGCGCCGGAGAAGATCAGGAAGCTCATGTACATAAAGCTTATTAACTCCAGCGTCGTCGCGAGGATCAGGAAAGAAGTGCCGGTGCTCTGTGCATTCACGTCAATGAACTGAACGAAGAACGATACGTAGAACAGAATCGCTTTGGGATTGGTCAGACTTAATACCAGCGAACGTTTCATGATCATACTGGCCGGTTCGGGGCCGCTTTCATGCGCGTTTTTCTGACGGTTCACCACTGACCAGAGCATTTTGCCGCCCAGCCAGAGCAGATAAAAGGCTCCGAGATAGCGCACGATATTAAACAGTACCGGCGTGGTCTGGATTAATGCCGCGACGCCCGCCCAGGCCAGAAACATCAGCACCGCATCGCCGATAAACACGCCTGTGGCGGCGAGATACCCTTTTTTAACCCCGTGACCGATCCCGGTTTTTAGCACAAACAGGGTATTCGGCCCTGGCACCAGCACGATAAAAAACGCGCCGACAACATACGTCCAGAAATTCAGTACGCCAAACTCCGCAAACACTTCTCCCTCCTTTTGCTAAACACAACAGGAATATCGCTGCAAATACGCTATTCCTAAAAAATCAGACGCTATAAAATCAGCGGGCACCGTTTACGGTGCCCTCATGGTTTCAGATATCCTGGACTGCGAACAGCAACGCATTGCGGTGCCTGGTCAATCCACATTTTCTGATGGCGTGAATACGCATATTGCGGCGGGATTGTGCTTCCAGCCAACGAGCCTTGCGACGACTCACCTGTCGCAACATGCGCCAGCGCCCTACTTCTGTTCTACTGCGCTTCATGTCTACAACTCTTTCACTTACAGAATCGCCATTATAAACCCAACCCGGCAGCAAACCAGCGCTTTTACCTGGCGTTTTTATTTGCCAGATGAATCCTGATGCGTACACTCATAACAATACGCTTTCAAAAGGATTTTTTTACCTATGACAACCTTCTACACCGTGGTGAGTTGGCTGGTCATTTTGGGATACTGGCTGTTAATCGCGGGTGTGACATTACGCATCCTGATGAAGCGCAGAGCCGTACCCTCTGCCATGGCCTGGCTTCTGATCATTTATATCCTCCCGCTGGTGGGAATTATTGCCTATCTCTCTTTCGGTGAGCTTCATCTGGGTAAACGCCGCGCCGAGCGGGCCCGCGCCATGTGGCCCTCCACCGCGAAGTGGCTGAACGACCTTAAAGCCTGCAAACATATTTTTGCCGAGGAGAACAGCAGCGTCGCCTCCTCACTGTTTAAGCTATGCGAGCGCCGTCAGGGGATTGGCGGCGTTAAGGGCAATCAACTGCAGCTGCTGACCTCGTCCGACGACGTCATGCAGGCGTTAATCCGCGATATTCAGCTGGCTCGTCATAATATCGAGATGGTTTTTTATATCTGGCAGCCTGGCGGGATGGCTGACCAGGTCGCTGAATCGCTGATGGCCGCCGCGCGGCGCGGCATTCATTGCCGCCTGATGCTTGACTCCGCGGGTAGCGTGGCATTTTTCCGTAGCCCCTGGGCGGGCATGATGCGTAATGCCGGGATCGAAGTGGTTGAAGCGCTGAAGGTGAATCTCCTGCGCGTGTTTCTGCGCAGGATGGATCTCCGTCAGCATCGCAAAATGATCATGATCGATAACTATATTGCCTATACCGGCAGTATGAATATGGTTGACCCGCGCTTCTTCAAACAGGACTCGGGTGTAGGTCAATGGGTTGATTTGATGGCGCGAATGGAGGGGCCGATTGCCACCTCGATGGGCATCGTTTATTCCTGCGACTGGGAAATAGAAACCGGCAAGCGTATCCTGCCGCCACCGCCGGACGGCAATATTATGCCGTTTGAAGAGGCGAGCGGTCATACCATTCATACTATTGCTTCCGGGCCGGGCTTCCCGGAAGACTTAATCCATCAGGCGCTGCTGACGGCAACCTACTCGGCGCGTGAATATCTGATCATGACGACGCCCTACTTTGTCCCCAGCGACGACCTCCTGCACGCGATTTGTACCGCCGCGCAGCGCGGTGTCGATGTGAGCATCATTTTGCCACGCAAAAATGACTCCCTACTGGTGGGCTGGGCCAGCCGGGCATTCTTCAGCGAACTGCTGGCCGCAGGGGTGAAAATTTACCAGTTTGAAGGCGGATTGCTCCACACCAAGAGCGTTCTTGTCGACGGTGAGCTGAGCCTGGTGGGAACGGTCAACCTGGATATGCGCAGCCTGTGGCTAAACTTTGAAATCACGCTGGTCATTGATGATGCCGGCTTTGGCGGCGACCTTGCGGCGGTGCAGGATGATTATATCTCCCGCTCGCGGCTGCTGGATGCCAGACTGTGGGTAAAACGTCCGATGTGGCAGAGAATTGCCGAACGACTGTTTTACTTCTTTAGTCCGTTGCTGTAAAACGTGCCCAACGATGTTAAACAGGTAGTCATCATGGAAATGGATCTGAACAATCGCCTGACCGAAGACGAAACGCTCGAGCAGGCCTATGACATTTTTCTCGAACTGGCGGTTGATAACCTCGATCCCGCAGACGTGATCCTCTTTAATCTGCAGTTCGAAGAGCGCGGCGGCGCTGAATTGTTCGACCCTTCAGAAGACTGGGCTGAGCATGTTGATTTCGACCTGAATCCTGACTTCTTTGCCGAAGTGGTGATTGGGCTGGCCGATGAAGACGGCGGCGAAATTAACGATATTTTCGCCCGCGTCCTGCTCTGTCGCGAGAAAGACCACAAGCTGTGCCATATTCTCTGGCGCGAATAATAAAAAAGGCTGCGATTGCAGCCTTTTTTATTTACTCCGGCAATTCACTGCCGCAGCGGTAACAAAACCGCGCGCTGTGTTCATGTTCGCCCTGCTGGCAATGAGGACACTTGCGATGCTGCTTGCGGTTCTGGAAGGCGCTGCTCATATGTGTGGTAATAAGTCCCGTCGGGATCGCAATCACCGAATAGCCAATCAAAATCAGCACGGACGCCACGATGCGCCCCAGTGGCGTATGGGGCGTGATATCACCGTAACCCACGGTGGTGACGGTCACAATGGCCCAGTAAACCGACGCATTGAGCGTCGTAAAGCCATATTTGGGCCCTTCTATTAAATACATCAGCGCGCCAAAAACAATCATGACGATGGCAATAAACGAGTAGAACAAAATAAGCTGATGCCTAGCGCTGACGATCGCACTCCAGAACACGCGTAATGACGGCATAAAACGCAGTAACTTCAGAATACGTAATACCCGAATCACGCGCATCGCTCGCCAGGCAAAGACATAGCTCAGGCTAATCTCCGGCCACAGCCACATAACATAGAGCGGCAGGATGGTGGCTAAATCGATAAATCCCCAGAAGCTGAAAACATATCTGGCCGGGTTGGGCCAGGCTATCACTCGGAGGAGATACTCAGCGGTGAAGACCAGGGTAATCGCCAGCTCGAGCCAGACAAAGATATGCCATTCGTCAAACGTCAGGTGGTATTGCGTCCCGGCCCCTGATTCTATAAAGATGACAACCACGCTGAGGAGCGCAAATAAACCGCACAGACCTTCAAAGCGTCGCCCGGAAACCGTTTCAGGATCGAATAAAAAATGATATAGCCGCCGACGGGCTGACGTGAATATACGCGACACAGTTACCTCGCAAAAAATAAGGGCTGACATCATGTCAGCCCTTGCGATTATAACGGGTCTACTTTCAGGCAGGAAACCGCATGTCGGAAACTGCCTTCCAGAACCGGTCGCGTTTTTGCACATTCCGGCCCGGCCATCGGGCAGCGCGTGCGGAAGACGCAGCCTGACGGCGGATTAATCGGCGAGGGTAATTCCCCTTCCAAAAGCTGGATGGTTTTATTTTTCTCCAGATCGGGATCGGGGATCGGCACCGCGGACATCAGCGCTCTGGTGTAAGGGTGCAATGGATTGTGGTATACCTCGTCATAGGTGCCCAGCTCCACGGCATGCCCCAGATACATCACCAGCACGCGGTCAGAAATGTGTTTCACCACGGCCAGGTCATGCGCGATGAAGATCAGCGACAGCCCCATTTCGCGCTGCAGCTTCTGCAGGAGGTTAACCACCTGGGCCTGAATGGACACGTCCAGCGCGGAAACCGGCTCATCGCAGATAATCAGCTTCGGTTCGAGGATCAGCGCACGGGCAATACCAATACGCTGGCACTGACCGCCGGAGAACTCATGCGGATAGCGGTTGATGAGGTTTGGCAACAGGCCGACTTTCATCATCATCGCCTTCACGCGGTCGCGCACTTCCTGACGAGACATCTTCGGATGATAGGTACGCAGCGGCTCGGCAATAATCTCGCCGATGGTCATACGCGGGTTTAATGATGCCAGCGGATCCTGGAAAATCATCTGGATATCGCTGCGCACCTCGCGCCACTCGTCGGGCTTCATGCCCAGCAGATCTTTACCCAGCCAGGCCACTTTACCGTCGGTGGCTTTGACCAGACCGATAATGGCTCGCGCAAAGGTCGATTTACCGCAGCCGGACTCTCCCACCACGCCCAGGGTTTCCCCTTCGTACAGGCGCAGCGTGACGCCGTCCACCGCTTTCAGGGTCTTCGGCGGCTGCCAGAACCACTGTTTGCCGTCTTTGATGTCGAAATGCACTTTAAGATCGGCGATTTCGAGCAGCACGTTGCGTTTTTCATCTAATGCGTTCATACCAGCTCCTCCTGCGGCTTAAAGCAGGCGCGCAGACGGCCTGGTGCAAACTCTTCCAGCGGCGGAGCGCTGTTGCAGATTTCCATCGCGTGCGGGCAGCGCGGCTGGAACGGACAGCCTTTCGGCAGACGCAGCAGGTTTGGCGGGTTGCCCGGAATGGTGAGCAGGGATTCCCCTTCCGCATCAAGACGGGGTACCGCGTTCAGCAGACCAATGGAGTAAGGGTGCGCAGGCTGATAGAAGACATCGCGCGCTTTGCCGTATTCCATGGTACGACCGGCGTACATCACCAGCACTTTGTCACAGATGCCCGCCACCACGCCCAGGTCGTGGGTGATCATGATAATCGCCGTGTTGAACTCGCGCTTCAGCTCGTTCAACAGGGTCATGATTTGCGCCTGAACGGTAACGTCCAGCGCGGTGGTAGGTTCATCGGCAATCAGCAGCTTTGGCCGGCACAGCAGCGCCATCGCAATCATCACGCGCTGACGCATACCGCCAGAAAACTCGTGCGGGAACATGCGCATACGCTTACGCGCTTCCGGCATTTTCACCGCATCCAGCATTTTGACCGACTCTTCAAAGGCTTCCGCTTTGCCAAGGCCTTTGTGCAGCATCAGGACTTCCATCAGCTGCTCGCCCACGCGCATATACGGGTTCAGCGAGGTCATGGGATCCTGGAAAATCATCGAGATCTGCTCAGCGCGCAGCTTGTTCAGTTCGTGTTCCGGCAGGTTGAGGATTTCGCGACCGTTGAATTTAGCGGAGCCGCCAATCACGCCGTTAGCAGCAAGCAGGCCCATCAGCGCAAAGGCAGTCTGGGATTTTCCGGAACCGGATTCCCCTACGATCCCCAGCGTTTCACCCGCGCGCAGGTTGAAGTTGAGATCGTTGACGGCGGTAACATCCCCGTCCGGCGTTTTAAAGGTCACGCGGAGATCTTTCACATCCAGCAAAAGGTTATTCTGCTGTTGCGCCTGTGGCGCAGTGGCCGTTTCAATAATTGTCATGACGGCGCTCCTTAACGGTCTTTCGGGTCGAGGGCATCACGCAGGCCATCGCCGATAAAGTTAAAACAAAACAGGGTGACGACCAGGAAACCCGCCGGATAAAGCAGCAGCCACGGTGAAACTTCCATCGAGTTTGCGCCATCGCTCAGCAGCGCGCCCCAGCTGCTCAGTGGCTCTTGTGTACCCAGCCCCAGGAAGCTCAGGAAAGATTCGAACAGGATCATGCTCGGTACCAGCAGCGAGGCATAGACCACGACCACGCCCAGCACGTTAGGAACGATATGGCGAACCACGATATTCCCGGTGGACACACCGCCTACCTGCGCGGCTTCGATAAACTCTTTGCGTTTGAGGCTCAGCGTCTGGCCGCGAACAATACGCGCCATATCCAGCCAGGAAACCATCCCGATAGCCACAAAGATCAGCAGGATATTCTGGCCGAAGAAGGTCACCAGCAGGATGACGAAGAACATGAACGGGAAGGAGTTCAGGATTTCCAGCAGACGCATCATTACCGAGTCTATTTTGCCGCCGAGGTAGCCGGAAAGTGAACCGTAGAGCGTACCCACGATCACCGCCACCAGCGCGGCAGCAATACCGACCATCAGCGAGATACGGCCACCGATAGCGACACGCACCAGCAGATCGCGCCCCGAGGAGTCCGTGCCAAAATAGTGGCCTGATTCCATATCCGGCGCGCTGGACATCATGCCCCAGTCGGTGTCGAAATAGGTAAATTGCGACAGCATCGGCGCCAGGGTCACAAACAGCGCGATGATCACCAGAACAACCAGACTGGCAACCGCTGCACGGTTGTGCATAAAGCGACGGCGCGCGTCCTGCCAAAGGCTACGACCTTCTACTTCCAGTTTTTCACTGAAGTTTTCCAGCGCCTCGCTGTTTTTCTTACTCAACATCATGGCGTGCTCCAGCGTTAGTAACGAATTTTAGGGTCGATGACGGCATACAGCACATCGACAATAGCGTTAAAGAGAATGGTCAGCGCACCGACGAGAATGGTCAGGCTCAGCACCAGCGAATAGTCGCGGTTGAGCGCGCCGTTAACGAACAGCTGACCAATGCCGGGCAGGCCATAGATTGTTTCGATAACCATAGAGCCGGTGATGATCCCGACGAATGCCGGTCCCATGTAGGAGAGCACGGGCAACAGCGCCGGTTTGAGCGCGTGGCGGAAGATAATCCGACGCATCGGCAGCCCTTTAGCGCGCGCGGTACGAATGAAGTTCGAGTGCAGCACTTCGATCATTGAACCACGGGTGATACGCGCGATACTGGCGATGTACGCCAGCGATAATGCCACCATTGGCAAAATCATGAACTTCAATGCCCCGCCGTTCCAGCCGCCGCCAGGCAGCCACTTCAGCGTGATGGCAAATATCATCACCAGTAATGGCGCGACAACGAAGCTGGGTATTACTACCCCGGTCATTGCCACCCCCATTACGGCATAATCCCATTTGGTATTTTGTCTGAGCGCGGCGATGACGCCTGCGGTGACCCCGAAAACGATGGCCAGAATAAATGCCGCAGCACCCAACTTAGCCGAAACCGGGAAGCTGGACGCGACCAGGTCGTTAACGGAATAGTCTTTATATTTAAATGACGGTCCAAAATCGCCGTGGGCCAGCTGCTTCAGGTAATTGAAGTACTGGGTGGAGATTGGATCGTTTAAGTGGTATTTCGCTTCGATATTCGCCATAACTTCAGGCGGTAGCGTACGCTCACCGGTAAATGGACTGCCCGGCGCAAGACGCATCATGAAGAAGGAAATCGTGATGAGAATAAATAGCGTTGGAATCGCTTCAAGACAGCGACGTAGGATAAATTTCAACATTGCCCGTACCTTCTGGCGTGTGCCTATATTATGTGACGTTGGTTAGACACCGTGGGGCGAGCATGCCCGCCCCACTCATTGCCATTAATGCTTGATAATATACAAGTTTTTAACGTAGATATTATCCATCGGGTCTTTACCGGTATATCCACCTACCCACGGTTTCACCAGACGGGCGTTAACGTAGTAGTAAACCGGAACGATCGCGGAATCTTTATCCAGCTGCTGCTCGGCTTTAGAGTACAGTTCTGTACGCTGCGCTTCGTCAGTGGTTTTCAGCGTGTCGCCAATCAGCTTGTCGAACGCCGGGCTCTTATAGTGCGCGGTGTTGTTCGAGCTGTCGCTCAGCATGGTGTTCAGGAAGGAGGTCGGTTCGTTATAGTCCGCACACCAGCCAGCTCGTGCCACATCAAAGGTGCCCTGATGACGGCTGTCGAGGAAGGTTTTCCACTCCTGGTTTTCCAGCTTCACGTTCGCGCCCAGGTTCTTTTTCCAGATTGAGGCAACGGCGATAGCCAGTTTTTTGTGCAGATCGGAAGTGTTGTACAACAGGCTGAAGGTCAGCGGCTTATCTGCGGTGTAGCCCGCTTCGGCCAGCAGTTTCTTCGCTTCTGCGTTACGCTGTTCCTGAGTCTGTTTGAACCACTCTGGCTCGGTCAGTTTTGCGCCATCGGTGTATGGAGGGGTATAGCTGTACGCCGGCAGATCGCCCTGGTTTTTCACTTTGTTCACGATGATATCGCGATCCAGTGCCAGCTTCAGCGCGGTACGAACACGTACGTCGGTAAACGGTGCTTTCTGGTTGTTAATTTCGTAGTAATAGGTGCACAGGTACGGATCGACGTGAACTTCTTTAGGGATCTCTTTTTTCAGTTTCTGGAACAGTTCAATCGGCATGTTGTTATAGGTCATGTCGATTTCACCGCTGCGATAGCGGTTAACGTCAGTCACTTCGGACGAAATTGGCAGGTAGGTCACCTGGTCAATAACGGTTTTCGCGTTATCCCAATACTGCGGGTTACGGTCAAGCACCATACGTTCGTTGACCACCCAGTCTTTCAGCTTATAGGCACCGTTGGTCACGATATTGGCAGGCTGCGTCCATTTCTCACCAAATTTTTCCACGGCAGATTTTGGTACCGGAGAAACGGACGGGTGAACCAGCAGCTTATAGAAGTACGGAACAGGTTCGCTCAACGTCACTTCAAAGGTATTGGCATCGATCGCTTTTACGCCCAGGTCGGTAACAGGTTTTTTGCCCGCGATGATGTCATCAATATTGGCAATGTGGCCATATTGCAGGTAGCTCGCATACGGAGAGGCGGTGGTTGGATTCGCCAGACGCTGCCAGCTATAAACGAAATCTTCGGCCGTAACCGGTGTACCGTCGGACCATTTCGCATCTTTACGCAGATGGAAGGTCCAGACTTTGAAATCTTTGTTTTCCCATTTTTCTGCTACACCCGGTGCCGGGTGGCCGTCTACGTCTGTCACCAGCAGGCCTTCGAACAGGTCGCGGTTAACGTTAGACTCAGGAACACCTTCAATTTTGTGCGGGTCAAGAGACTGAACTTCCGCACCGTTGTTACGCACCAGCGTTTGTTTCTCCGCCAGTTGAACACCTGCAGGAACGTCCGCAGCCATTGCAGCGTTGCCCGCGATTAGCGCAGTTAAAATCCCCGCCGCTACCAGATTTTTTTTGTGATGATGGACATTGTGTTGGTACTCCACTCATTATAATGACTGGCCTTCGCCAGCTGTGTAATCCCCTGTTGGGGCCTGTACAGCGCAGGAGTTTTTTTTGCTGCTGTCAGGTTCTTCTTTTACTGCTTGCTATCACCGACTTTTTTATTACTGACCGCTCGTATGGCCGTCTTGCGTCGATTCTTTACAGGCCTCCCCTGTTTGAGACCTGCGATGGATATCTGAGAAGAGAACCATATGAAAATAATTCTCATCTTCTTGTTTTATGCTGCAAAATATTAGGCCGGAAAGTATCAAATGGCGTAAACGCGCGCCAATACATTTTGCAAATTTGTTAAGCAATTCTCTTTTACGGTGAGTACCGCATCGTTGAGGGCAGCCCTGCCGGACATCGAACACCACTTAAAAATCATGGAATTCAAAAGATAGAGAAAATTTTCTCTACACGCGCGTCGCTGCGCTATCATCGAGTGATTTGTACAAAAATTTAACAACTGGTTATTATTTAGCACATTCATCTAGGGGAATGTTGAATTTACTAATATCATTTCGGTTATCTCTCAGCAAGCCCCAGAGTATCATGTGAGTAAAATAACAGAGCGATCGCAGGTTTTCTGCGCAGGCGGGTTTGGCGGGAATTAATAACTCATTGAAATACAAGCAATGAACATTATTAGTAGAATTTATTATGATATGTGAGCATTTCAACTTTAGTTATAGGATTTACTGATAATGACGTAAAAAAACGGAGCCGTGGCTCCGTTCTTTCATACGAAATATCAGTGCAGCAAACCGGGGAAAATGCTTTTAATACCTGTCACGATGAATTCAATCCCTAACGCCATCAACAGCAGACCCATAATACGCGTTATGACGTTAATGCCCGTCTGCCCCAGCAGGCGCACCAGCCAGGGCGCCATGCGGAATACTCCCCAACAGCAGAGTGCGAAAAGCGCAATGGCAACGGAAAAGCCAATCAGGTGCATCAGGCTATGGTAACGCGTGCCCCAGACAATGGTTGAACTGATGGCGCCAGGGCCAGCCATGAGCGGTAAGGCCAGCGGCACCACGCCAATACTCTCGCGGATGGCGGTTTCTGACTTCTCCTGCTTGTTCTGTTTATCCTCGCCCAGCTTACCGCTGATCATGGACATGGCGATGGTCACGACCAGGATCCCACCCGCTATGCGGAAAGAGTCAATCGAAATCCCGAAGAGCTGGAGAATGGCGTCCCCCAGAAAAAGGGAGGTGAGCAATATGATAGCCACTGACAGGTTAGCGGTGAGGTTGGTCTTATTCCTCGCCGCCGCCGTCTGGTAACTCGTCATACTAATGAAGACAGGAATGATCCCCACCGGGTTGACCAGGGCAAACAAACCAATAAAAAATTTGAAATACGTTGGAAAATCAAAGAGCGTTTGGATCACGTTTTGCTCCGCTTATACACATGCCCGGGACTGACAATTTGTCATGAGAAATCGCGCTGAAGATACCCTTTTTATTAGCACACTTCACTCGAAATCTGTGCCAAAACGTTATCATTTCAGGATGTTAAACATATGTATAATCAATGATAGCGGCGCTTCCAATACTTACGTAATTATTTAACACTGGAAAAATCTCAACGAAATAACCCTGCTGAAAGGTATCAGCTTGGGGGAAAATTGACGCAGATCATGATTTCCGTACTCAGAAGTGAGTAATCTTGGTTACGCCCCCAGGGAGATCGCCTGACAAAAAGGGATGATGCTAAGGTAAGGCTCTTTTAGTAAATTAGTGTGCTGACGCAGAAAGTAACTCTTTGTTTTACTTTGTGTTACGCAAGTCGTATCGGCTCTGTCTATACTGTGTGACGTATCGAGCGCTGGTTTACTAAAAGAGTTTAAACATTATCAGGAGAGCATTATGGCTGTTACTAATATCGCTGAACTGAACGCACTCGTCGAGCGCGTTAAAAAAGCCCAGCGTGAATATGCCAATTTCACCCAAGAACAGGTTGATAAAATCTTCCGCGCGGCCGCACTGGCTGCTGCAGATGCTCGAATCCCTCTCGCTAAAATGGCCGTTGCCGAATCCGGCATGGGTATCGTGGAAGATAAAGTGATCAAAAACCACTTTGCTTCCGAGTATATCTACAACGCCTATAAAGATGAGAAAACCTGTGGCGTGCTGTCCGAAGACGACACCTTCGGTACCATCACCATCGCTGAACCTATCGGCATCATCTGCGGTATTGTTCCGACTACTAACCCAACGTCTACTGCTATCTTCAAATCACTGATTAGCCTGAAGACCCGTAACGCAATCATCTTCTCCCCACATCCACGTGCGAAAGACGCGACTAACAAAGCTGCGGATATTGTCCTGCAGGCGGCGATCGCTGCTGGCGCACCAAAAGATCTGATTGGCTGGATCGACCAACCTTCCGTTGAGCTCTCCAATGCCCTGATGCATCATCCGGACATTAACCTGATCCTGGCGACCGGTGGTCCTGGCATGGTTAAAGCCGCATACAGCTCCGGTAAACCTGCCATCGGTGTTGGCGCCGGTAACACCCCAGTTGTTATCGACGAAACCGCTGACATCAAACGTGCCGTTGCGTCTGTACTGATGTCTAAAACCTTCGATAACGGCGTGATCTGTGCATCTGAACAGTCTGTTGTTGTTGTCGATTCCGTGTACGACGCCGTTCGCGAACGTTTCGCCAGCCACGGCGGCTACCTGCTGCAGGGCAAAGAGCTGAAAGCGGTTCAGGACATCATCCTGAAAAATGGCGCGCTGAACGCCGCTATCGTGGGCCAGCCAGCGTACAAAATTGCTGAACTCGCAGGCTTTACCGTTCCGGCAACTACCAAAATCCTGATCGGTGAAGTGAAAGTTGTCGACGAAAGCGAGCCGTTTGCGCACGAAAAACTGTCTCCAACGCTTGCAATGTACCGTGCGAAAGATTTCGAAGACGCGGTAGAGAAAGCCGAGAAGCTGGTTGCCATGGGCGGTATCGGTCACACGTCTTGTCTGTACACCGACCAGGATAACCAGCCAGAACGTGTTGCTCACTTCGGTCAGATGATGAAAACTGCACGTATCCTGATTAACACCCCTGCTTCTCAGGGTGGTATCGGTGACCTGTACAACTTTAAACTCGCACCTTCCCTGACTCTGGGTTGTGGTTCCTGGGGTGGTAACTCCATCTCTGAAAACGTTGGTCCAAAACACCTGATCAACAAGAAAACCGTTGCTAAGCGAGCTGAAAACATGTTGTGGCACAAACTTCCGAAATCTATCTACTTCCGCCGTGGCTCACTGCCAATCGCGCTGGATGAAGTGATTACTGATGGCCACAAACGTGCGCTCATCGTGACTGACCGTTTCCTGTTCAACAACGGCTACGCTGACCAGATCACCTCTGTACTGAAAGCGGCTGGCGTTGAAACTGAAGTGTTCTTTGAAGTTGAAGCTGACCCTACCCTGAGCGTTGTGCGTAAAGGTGCTGAGCTGGCTAACTCTTTCAAACCAGATGTGATTATCGCACTGGGTGGTGGTTCCCCAATGGACGCCGCGAAAATCATGTGGGTCATGTACGAGCATCCTGAAACCCACTTCGAAGAACTGGCGCTGCGCTTTATGGACATCCGTAAACGTATCTACAAGTTCCCGAAAATGGGCGTAAAAGCGAAAATGATCGCGGTAACCACCACTTCCGGTACCGGTTCAGAAGTTACGCCATTCGCTGTAGTAACGGACGATGCAACAGGTCAGAAATACCCACTGGCTGACTATGCACTGACCCCAGACATGGCTATCGTTGATGCGAACCTGGTTATGGAAATGCCGAAGTCACTGTGTGCGTTCGGTGGCCTGGATGCGGTAACTCACGCCCTGGAAGCCTACGTTTCTGTACTGGCGTCTGAGTTCTCTGACGGTCAGGCTCTTCAGGCTCTGAAACTGCTGAAGGAAAACCTGCCAGCGTCCTACAACGAAGGGTCTAAAAACCCGGTAGCACGTGAACGCGTTCACAGTGCAGCTACCATCGCCGGTATCGCGTTTGCGAACGCCTTCCTGGGTGTTTGCCACTCAATGGCGCACAAACTGGGTTCTCAGTTCCACATTCCTCACGGTCTGGCGAACGCCCTGTTGATCAGCAACGTTATCCGTTATAACGCTAACGACAACCCAACCAAGCAGACTGCTTTCAGCCAGTACGATCGTCCGCAAGCGCGTCGTCGTTACGCTGAAATCGCAGACCACCTTGGTCTGAGCGCACCGGGTGACCGCACTGCTGCGAAGATTGAGAAACTGCTGGCATGGCTGGAAAGCCTGAAAGCTGAGCTGGGTATTCCTAAATCTATCCGTGAAGCAGGCGTTCAGGAAGCTGACTTCCTCGCTCACGTAGATAAGCTGTCTGAAGATGCATTCGATGACCAGTGTACTGGTGCTAACCCGCGCTACCCACTGATCTCCGAGCTGAAACAGATTCTGCTGGATACCTTCTACGGTCGTGAGTTCAAAGAAGGTGACGTTGCCGCTGTGAAAACAGAAGTTCCTGTCATCAAAGCTGACAAGAAAGCGAAGAAAAGCGCTTAATTGAAAGCAGAAGAAAAAACCCGCCTTTATGGCGGGTTTTTTTATGTCTGTATAACAAGGCTGGCGTTATTTCCTGTTGTCGTGTTGTATCGCCGTCAGCGAGCCTACAGACAACGCTTCTTTATAATGCTTACGACAGACTGAAACATAGCGTTCATTACCGCCTATAACCACCTGCTCGCCATCTGCATAAGGTTTCCCGGCCTGGTCGAGACGAAGCACCATGCTGGCTTTGCGACCGCAGAAGCAGATTGTTTTCAATTCGACAAGCTTATCCGACCAGGCAAGCAAATACTGGCTACCGGCAAAGAGCTCACCGCGGAAATCCGTACGCAGGCCGTAACACAACACGGGAATATCGAGCTCATCGACCACCTCTGAAAGGGCATGAACCTGTTCACGCGTCAGGAACTGGCTCTCATCTACCAGGACACAGTGAATGGGCTGCACGGCATGTTCTGTGCGAATGTCCTCATATAGATCGGTTTTAGGGTTAAACAGTCTGGCAGGCGACGAGAGCCCTATTCTGGAGCTCACCTTCCCTGCGCCAAAGCGATCGTCAATTTCAGCCGTATAAACAACGGTACGCATCCCGCGTTCCTGGTAATTGTACGAGGATTGCAGCAACGCGGTGGATTTCCCGGCATTCATTGCCGAATAGTAGAAATAAAGTTGTGCCATTGGCCGTAAAACCCTAATCAATGTGTAATATTCCCGATGATTCATTGTACCATAATTTGTCTGGTCATCAGCGATGTAGCACACAGAGGAAGCGTTTCAGCGCGGAGTTCACAACCTTCTTTTCATGAAAATAACCCGCTAAAACATGAAGTAAACTCCTTCAGCCTGGCCAATATGTTATATGTTTAGCCAAACATAACACTGCTTTTTATAGTGGAATCCCCGTTCTTTAAAATTCACTATTTATTAACTATTACAGTCTTAACATCACGGTGGGGAACTAATACAAAAGACTGATATTTCTCCGCCGCAACTATAATTCCTGCGGTAAATGTCACAAAAAAAAGAGGCAATCGACCGAGTCCAGCCGGGGTAGCTGATAACAAACGAGACTGTTGGGTGATGAAATTTAAGTTAGCGTAATTAATAATAGCGGCATTATTTAGTATTTTTTGAATTCCTTACATTCCTGGCTATTGCACAACTGAATTTATGGCTCTATTATTAGGTCAACAAACCACCCCCCATTATAAGTTTGAGATTACTACAATGAGCGAAGCACTTAAAATTCTGAACAACATCCGTACTCTTCGTGCGCAAGCAAGAGAATGCACCCTCGAAACGCTTGAAGAAATGCTGGAAAAATTAGAAGTTGTAGTTAATGAACGTCGTGAAGAAGAAAGCGCAGCTGCCGCTGAAATCGAAGAACGTACTCGTAAACTGCAGCAATATCGTGAAATGCTGATTGCTGATGGTATCGATCCAAATGAATTGCTGAACAGCATGGCTGCAGCTAAAACCGGTACTAAAGCCAAGCGTGCTGCTCGTCCTGCTAAATATAGCTACGTTGACGAGAACGGCGAAACTAAAACCTGGACTGGCCAGGGCCGCACTCCTGCTGTTATCAAGAAAGCCATGGACGAACAAGGTAAACAGCTGGACGACTTCCTGATCAAGGATTAATCAAGCCGTATTCAGAAAAATCCCGCGTAATGCGGGATTTTTTTTAACCTAAATTTGTCGCAAACATCCCCTTACACTCTGTCATAAAGCATTATTTGGAAATTTTAATAACTGTACTTTGAGACAGGTTTTGGAAGTGTTTAGGGCATAAAAAAACCGGTGGGCAGCGCCTCACCGGTTTCGGACATATCTAACCGTGGCTTATTTCTTAATACCTACGCTCTCTTTGAGCCAGGTTTTAAATTCTTCACCAAGAGTATTGTGGCGAATACCATATTCAACGAATGCCTGCATATAACCAAGCTTATTACCGCAGTCATGGCTCTTACCTTTCATATGGTAAGCCTCAACGGTCTCTTTCTCGATCAGCATATCAATGGCATCCGTCAGCTGAATCTCATCACCCGCTCCTGGAGGCGTTTTCGCCAGCAGAGGCCAGATTTCAGCGCTCAGGACATAGCGACCTACAACGGCCAGGTTTGAAGGCGCTACGTCGGCTTTAGGCTTCTCTACCACGCCAACCATTGGCACGCTTTCGCCCGGCTCAAGGTTAACGCCTTTGCAGTCAACCACACCGTATGCCGTCACGTCTTCAACAGGCTCAACCATAATCTGGCTGCTACCGGTTTCGTCGAAACGTTTGATCATCTCTGCCAGGTTATCCTGAGAAAGATCGGATTCGTATTCGTCCAGAATTACGTCAGGCAGAATTACCGCTACAGGCTCATCGCCTACAACAGGATGTGCACACATCACAGCGTGGCCCAGACCTTTAGCCAGGCCCTGACGAACCTGCATAATGGTAACGTGTGGCGGGCAAATAGACTGAACTTCTTCTAACAGCTGACGCTTAACACGTTTTTCCAGCATGGCTTCAAGTTCAAAGCTTGTATCGAAATGGTTTTCGATAGAGTTTTTTGATGAATGCGTAACCAGCACAATTTCAGTGATGCCGGCTGCGATACATTCATTAACGACATACTGGATTAATGGCTTATCAACCAGAGGCAACATCTCTTTAGGAATTGCCTTAGTTGCTGGTAACATCCTGGTCCCCAATCCCGCTACCGGGATGACGGCCTTTCTGACTTTCGAATTTAGGGCAGCCATTCAAATTCTCCTGAGCTGTTCAAGTTTTGAACTTTTATGCAATAAATAACGCGTTGAGTATATCAGCCTCGCCCCGCAGTCCGGGTCTGAAAAGAACGCGTTGCCGATCAATTAGGACAAATACGCATGAATCTGGGCAGCGATAGTAGCACTCCCCGTAAAACACAGGTAAAGCAATCTTAAAATTAAGATCCAATTGCTTATTCCGTGGACAACATTAAGCGTAGCCGTCCCCCGGCGCCCCAAATTTGGCACTGCCAGGAGGAACAGCGGTGGCTAATTTGATTAAGATACGCCGTACCCAATGTCCCAAGCGGAACGCCGTTACTCACCTGAATATGATGTTCACCGGTATTCAGTGAAGCGTTTAGACCTGCTGAAACGAGGATTAGATTCTTTAAACCGCTGTGGTAATAGCCGACCAGCAGCGGGAACTGTCCGGGCAAATTAGCCTGGCGAAAAAGCTGGTTTACCTGTTTGAGCAAACTGCCTAACTCCGGCAGCCGTTGTCCCTGATGCGATAACTGTTCCTGCAGCAAACCATTAAATAGCGCGCGAAGAAGTAACGCGGCTAATACGCCATTATCCCCCGCACGGGTGACATCCAGAGAATAAAACGCAAGGTCGGAATCAGATAAAGGTGCGATATCCAGTACCAGTCCCGGCTGATCAGCCGCCACCAGCTGACGATAATTTACGCGGCAGTGTGAAATAGTTTGCTGTACGGGTGGCTGAAGTTCTTGCAACAGTTTCGCCGCAGCAGGAGGATCGCTCACCAGTGCATCCCAGTCCTGGAAAAGACGCTCCTCTTCCTCTACCCGGGAATTAAACATATTTGGATAAAGGCACGCTAAGACCGTTTCTCGCAGCCGGTTCAGATCCTTGACCGGCTTAAGCAGAATATCCTGGACGCCAAGACGCAATGCTTTGGCGATATCCGCCATATTCTCTGTGGCAGAGATCACCAGAATCGGCGTCTGGTTGCCTTCGTTACGCAGATGTTCAACCAGCTTCAGCCCATTCATGCGCGGCATCGCAATGTCGCAAATCATCAAATCGGGCGTAATGCTGATCATTTTTTCCAGGGCGTCGATACCATCTTCAGCGAGTGAAGTGATTGCTCCCAGCGAGGATAACCACGAATCCAGTAGCGATCGGAAAACGGGCTCGTCTTCTACAATCAAAATGTGTTTTCCGGCCAATGGCTGCGTCATGGTTCCTCCCCTGGCTGACAGTAACTAAATAGTGGCATGCGATCGGCACTATCGCCTGTCAGATTTTGCTGAAGTAGTCAAAAAAAGGTGCTTAACGTGCGGTTTGCACAAAAGGCAACAATTCGTCCATTTTCTTTTCGACGGCTAACGAGCCCGCTGCGATGGCGGCCTCAGCCCGATGGAAATCAAGAGTAGAGATTTGCGGACAGTAAGGCTGAATAAGAATATCTGGCGGGTCGCCTGCCATACGATTGCGCTTAAGGCGATTCTCCAGTACCTGGATTGACGTGGTCATGATTTCTATCGCCGTCGGCGCGGCAACCGAGCGTCGCGCGGCCATACGCCCGATTCTACCGCGCAGGCGCTCATGCCAGGCCAGTTTCTCGCCCTCGGCATCTTCGCTCTGGAGATTGACCGGCATGAGATCCTGTTGCATCAGGTGGGCGTCGTGCTGCAGGTCGACGGCAATCACGATATCCGCCCCCATTGCACGGGTCAGAGAGATGGGAACCGGGTTTACAACGCCACCGTCGACAAGCCAGTAACCGTTGTGTGGGACAGGCGCCATGAGCCCCGGCATGCTGCAGGAGGCGCGCACGGCAAGATGGATATCCCCTTCGGTTAGCCAGAGTTCGCGTCCCGTGCTGAGGTTCGTCGCGACGGCGCCGAAGGGCATCTGACAATCAGTGAAGTCTTCGAGAGGCATAACCTGGCGGAACTGGTTAAAGACGCGTTCGCCGCGCAACAGCCCACCACGCTGCCACGAGAGGTCCATCAGGCGCAGGACGTCCCAGTAACTGAAGGAACGCACCCAGGTCTCGAGTTCCGGAAGCTTCCCGCACGCGTAAGCGGAGCCGACAAGCGATCCTATTGAACAACCTGCGACAATATCTACGTTAATGCCCATCTTGTTTAAGGCATTAATCACGCCGATGTGTGACCATCCCCGGGCTGCACCTGAGCCCAGCGCCAGTCCAATTTTAACCTTTCTCATTAGCCCTGTTTTACTTCCCCTGGATTCCTGACATAGCGTCAACGCAACAGCTCAGTTAACATAGTGCTACCCGAAGCGTTTTACGCCTTTATTATTTGTTCCAGGAAGAGAATCGTGTCTCAACTCTGCCCTTGTGGTAGCGCTCTGGAGTATAGCCTATGTTGCCAGCGATATCTGTCTGGCGATCAGGTTGCACCAGACCCGTCACACCTCATGCGTTCACGTTACACCGCTTTTGTGATCAAAGACGCAGACTACCTGATTAAAACCTGGCATCCCTCCTGCCACGCTGCCGAATTCAGACAGGACATCGAAGCCGGCTTCGCGAACACGCAGTGGCTCGGCCTCACCGTCTATGAATCCGCAACGGGCAGTCATGTGGATGAAGGTTACGTCAGCTTTGTTGCTCGTTTTACCGAGAATAATAAACCTGGTGCCATTATCGAGCGTTCCCGGTTCTTAAAGGAAAGCGGGCAGTGGTATTATATTGACGGAACGCGCCCACAGTTTGGTCGTAACGATCCCTGCCCGTGTGGTTCAGGTAAAAAATTTAAAAAGTGTTGCGGGCAGTAATGCCTGACAACCCAGACTTCGCAAATACAAACAGGATTTCCCGGCGATGCAATCATTACAACGTAAAGTTCTGCGCACCATCTGTCCCGATCAAAAAGGACTGATCGCACGAATTACCAACATTTGCTACAAACATGAACTGAATATCGTGCAGAACAACGAGTTCGTTGACCACCGTACCGGCCGCTTCTTTATGCGTACCGAACTCGAAGGTATTTTCAACGACACCACCCTGCTTGCCGATCTCGACAGTGCGCTTCCGGAAGGTTCCGTGCGCGAACTGACCCCAGCCGGTCGACGCCGCATCGTGATCCTGGTGACCAAAGAAGCACACTGTCTGGGCGACCTGCTGATGAAAGCAAACTACGGCGGTCTGGACGTGGAAATAGCTGCCGTTATTGGCAACCATGAGACGCTGCGCACGCTGGTCGAGCGTTTTGATATTCCGTTCGAGCTGGTGAGCCACGAAGGCCATACCCGTGAAGAACACGACGATCTGATGGCGCAGGCCATTGAAGCGCATAACCCGGACTACGTGGTGCTGGCGAAATACATGCGCGTGTTAACGCCATCCTTCGTGGCGCGTTTCCCGAACAAGATCATCAACATTCACCACTCGTTCCTGCCGGCCTTTATTGGCGCGCGTCCCTACCACCAGGCCTACGAGCGCGGCGTGAAGATCATCGGTGCGACCGCGCACTATGTGAATGACAACCTGGACGAAGGTCCAATCATCATGCAGGACGTGATTCACGTGGACCACACCTACACGGCCGAGGACATGATGCGTGCAGGGCGTGACGTTGAGAAGAACGTGCTCAGTCGTGCGCTGTATCAGGTGCTGGCGCAGCGTGTCTTTGTCTACGGCAACAGAACCATCATTCTTTAATCTTTCGGAAAATGAATTGATTAGCTTTGCGCCTTTACGGATAAAAAGCAGGCAAACAGCTTCATTTACCTAAAGGAATGCTTTACAGGGGCGCCTCATTTGATATGATGCGCCCCGCTTCCAGCAGGAAGCAGGCCAGTAAAAAGCATTACCCCGTGGTGGGGTTCCCGAGCGGCCAAAGGGAGCAGACTGTAAATCTGCCGTCATCGACTTCGAAGGTTCGAATCCTTCCCCCACCACCATCACTTTCAAATAACTCCAAACCTCCTTTTTGCACCAGGCATCATGTATTTCCGTAACGGGGAAGCCTTCGTAGGCGCAGCCGCCACCTGGCGACAGAATCCAGAAGCCTACATCGGCGGCAAACGACGCTTCACCGGCGAACTCTTCACAATCGACGTATTGCACTGGGCATGCTCCGCCAGGCCGTCCAGCAGCACATCCAGCTGCTCTATCGATCGCACCACCAGCCTAATCACAAAGCAATCTTCCCCGGTGACTTTGTCGCTCTCAATACACTCCGGCATCGCCTGAATGTATTTATCCACCTTATGCAACAGCCCCGGCAAAGGCCGCACGCGCACCAGCGCCTGCAGCGTATACCCCAGCGCCGCCAGATTCACCCGTGCGCCATACCCCTGAATCACACCGCGCTCTTCCAGCCTCTTCAGGCGTTCTGCCGTGCTGGGGGAAGTCAGACCGATGCGTCCGCTGAGCACCTTCAAAGACATGCGCGCATCCTCGACCAGACAGGCTAAAATTTGACGGTCGATATCATCGAGAAGGTATTCCATCGTTTTCACCTAATTTTAAAAAGACATCACTGCATTTCACCTTATCTCATCCCTGTAAAACCCGACAGCGATTTTCGACAATAGCGTCATACAATCAGGAGGTGGATGATGCGTGATTTCCATAAAGGCGTCTGGCAAATGAGCCTGGCGATGTTAATTTCCGGCTCTATCGGTGCGTTTGTTTTACTCAGCGGTCTGCCGGTGACGGAAGTGGTGTTCTGGCGCTGTCTTATCGGGGCAATAGCGCTTTTTATTTTTATCCGGGTGAGTCAAAAGCCCTTTAGTCCCCTCACCCGCACCACGCTGCTGCTGGCCATTCTCGGCGGCGTAGCGCTCGTGGGGAACTGGCTGCTGCTCTTCGCAGCCTATGAGCGGATCTCCATTGGTCTTTCTACCGTGGTCTATAACACCCAGCCGTTTATGCTGGTCTTAATGGGGATGTTTTTAGGTGAGCGCGTTAGCCTGGTGAAATGGGGCTGGCTGTTCCTCGCCTTCGGTGGCGTGGTGATCTTGCTCTCCAGCGAGCTGACCGGCGCGCACGGCAGTGAATGGCTCGCCGGAATCGGCCTGGCGATGGCCGCGGCTTTCTTCTATGCGGTCACGGCCATTATCGCCCGCAAGCTCAGATCCGTTGCGCCGCAGCATATTGCCTTTATTCAGGTGCTGACGGGCGTCGTGATGCTTTTGCCGTTTGCCAGCATGCCGTCATTTTCCGGTGATTTTCCCTGGCCGATCCTGCTGATGCTGGGCATCGTCCATACAGGCATTATGTACCAGCTGCTCTACAGCGCGATCCAGAAGTTGCCTACGCCCATTACCGGCTCCCTGTCGTTTATCTATCCAGTGGTGGCGATCGTTGTCGATAATCTGGTGTTTGGACACTCGCTGAACCTGACGCAGCTGGCGGGTGGCGCGCTGATCCTGTTTGCTGCCGCGGGCAATAACCTGGGCTGGGGCGAAAAAAAACCCCGCGAGTGCGGGGTTGGTATCAAAACGGCGAATTAGCGACGGGCGCGCACAATCTGGTATTTGCGCGTCAGGTACTCCACCGGCGCGCTCCAGATATGCACCAGACGAGAGAACGGGAACAGCACAAACAGCGTCATCCCCAGTACCAGGTGAACGCGGAAGATAAACGCTACGCCGTCCAGGTGCGCGGAGGCTCCGCCGTGGAAGGTCACCACGGACTGCGCCCAGCCGACCAGCTTCATCATTTCGCTGCCGTCCATATGCTGCGCCGAGAACGGAATGGTCAGCAGGCCCAGCGCGCACTGCACCATCAGCAGGGAGAGGATCAGAATATCCGCTGCGGTCGTGGTCGCACGCACGCGCGGGCTGAACAGACGACGTTTCAGCAGCAGCAGGCCACCCACCAGAGTCATCACGCCGCAGGCACCGCCGGCGATCATCGCCATCTTCTGCTTCACCTCGATCGGTAGCCACGCTTCATACATCCAGTGCGGCGTCAGCATCCCGAGGAAGTGACCGGCAAAAATCCCCAGAATACCGATATGGAACAGGTTAGAGCCCACATGCATCCCTTTACGATCCAGCATCTGGCTGGATGCAGCACGCCAGGTGTACTGGCCGTAGTCGTAACGCAGCCAGCTTCCCACCAGGAACACGGTGCCCGCGATATACGGGTAAATGTCAAAGAAGAACATATTCAGGAAGTGCATTAGTGCCGTCCTCCGTTAGAGATATTCAAATATTGCGGGGCAACCGCGCCGGCAAAACGACGCTGATGAGCGGAGATTTCAGACTCGCCGCAGTTCTGGTCAGCAAAGAATTTCACCTGCTCTTCTTCCCAGACTGCATCCAGCGCTTGTGGGGTATCGTCGCGGGCTTCATCCGCGATTTTCTCCGCCACTTTTTCACTGTCGACCGCGGCGTTGGCCAGCTTCACCAGCAGATCGAACAGCACCGCATAGCGGCTCTCCCGCTGCTGAAGACGCGCACCGAGCAGCGCCAGGATCGGCGCGATATCCTGCAGACCGCCCAGCGCCTCTTCTTTCGGCAGCTGCGCCAGGTACTCCAGATACAGCGGCAGATGATCCGGCAGCTCGCGGCTGTCGAGCTGCAGGCCGTGCTGTTCGTACTGGGCCATCAGGTCCACCATCGCCTGACCGCGGTCACGGGACTCACCGTGAACGTGTTCAAACAGCAGCAGCGAGGTCGCACGCCCCCGGTCAAACAGCTGGCTGTAGTCCGACTGGGCATCCAGAAGGTCGCGCGCCAGCAGATCGCGGAGGAAAACGCCAAGCCGCTGGGCATCGTCTTTATCCAGGTTTTCAGATGACGCGAGTGCATCAAAGAGTTCCTGCTGATGCTGCGCAAGCGCAGCATCAGGGTACTCGAGCAGACGCGAAACAATGACGAGTTCAATCATTGGTGCGGCTCCGTTTTGCTGGTTACATCCATGGCATCGATGCGGCGGCTGTTAAACAGGTTGAATTTGCTGTCTGACCCGTGGCAACCGTCGCCAAAGGTAAAGCCACAGCCATTTTTTTCCGGGAAGGCTTCACGCGCCAGCTCGCGGTGGCTGCTCGGCACCACGAAACGGTCTTCGTAGTTGGCAATCGCCAGATAGCGGTACATCTCCTGCGCCTGCGCTTCGGTCAGACCGACCTCATCCAGCGCGCGGGTATCGATCACACCGTCTACGGTTTCCGCACGTTTGAAGTGACGCATCGCCAGCATACGCTTCAGCGCGAGCAGAACCGGCTGGGTATCCCCAGCGGTCAACAGGTTCGCCAGGTACTGAACCGGAATACGCAGGCTTTCCACGTCCGGCAGGATGCCGTTGCTGCCCAGTTCGCCCGCGTCAGCGGCAGACTGAATCGGCGACAGCGGCGGCACGTACCAGACCATCGGCAGGGTGCGGTATTCCGGATGCAGCGGCAGGGCCAGCTTCCAGTCCATCGCCATTTTGTACACCGGTGACTGCTGCGCCGCGTCAATCACGCTCTGCGGCACGCCGTCTTTCAGCGCCTGCTCAATCACCTTCGGATCGTTCGGATCGAGGAACACGTCCAGCTGACGCTGATACAGATCTTTCTCGTGCTCGGTGCTGGCGGCATTTTCAATCGCATCCGCGTCATACAGCAGCACGCCGAGGTAGCGAATACGGCCTACGCAGCTTTCTGAGCAGACGGTCGGCATTCCGGCTTCGATACGCGGATAGCAGAAGATGCACTTCTCAGATTTACCGCTCTTCCAGTTGAAGTAGATTTTTTTGTACGGGCAGCCGGTGATGCACATACGCCAGCCGCGGCACTTGTCCTGGTCGATCAGCACGATGCCATCTTCTTCACGCTTGTAGATGGCGCCGCTTGGGCAGGTCGCCACGCACGCCGGGTTAAGGCAGTGCTCGCACAGGCGCGGCAGATACATCATGAAGGTATTTTCGAACTGGCCGTACATCGCCTTCTGCATGTTCTCGAAGTTCTGGTCTTTGGCGCGTTTCTCGAACTCGCCGCCCAGAATCTCCTCCCAGTTTGGACCGCTGGTGATTTTGTCCATGCGCTGACCGGTGATCAGCGAGCGAGGACGGGCGATCGGCTGGTGCTTGCTTTCCGGCGCGTTGTGCAGGTTCTGGTAGTCGTAGTCAAACGGCTCGTAGTAATCGTCGATGCCCGGCAGGTGCGGGTTAGCGAATATTTTTCCCAGCAACATCGCACGGTTACCCATGCGCGGCTGCAGCTTGCCGTTGATTTTACGGATCCAGCCGCCCTTCCACTTCTCCTGGTTTTCCCAGTCGGTCGGGAAGCCGGTGCCCGGCTTGCTTTCCACGTTGTTGAACCAGGCGTACTCCATACCTTCACGGCTGGTCCAGACGTTTTTACAGGTGACTGAGCAGGTATGACAGCCGATGCATTTATCCAGATTCAGCACCATGCCGACTTGTGAACGAATTTTCATTTTACGCTCTCCTGTACCTGGTCATTACCTTCGCCGTCTAACCAGTTAATATTCTTCATCTTACGTACCACCACGAACTCATCGCGGTTCGATCCTACGGTGCCGTAGTAGTTAAAGCCGTAGGCCAGCTGCGCATAGCCACCGATCATGTGGGTCGGCTTCGGCGTAATGCGGGTCACGGAGTTGTGGATCCCGCCGCGCTGCTCGGTAATTTCTGACCCCGGCAGGTTAACGATACGTTCCTGCGCGTGGTACATCATGGTCATCCCGGCCGGTACGCGCTGACTCACCACCGCACGCGCCGTCAGGGCACCGTTGCTGTTGAACACTTCTATCCAGTCGTTATCTTCGATACCCAGATCTTTGGCGTCCGTTTCGCTCATCCAGACAATCGGACCGCCGCGAGACAGGGTCAGCATCAGCAGGTTGTCGCTGTAGGTGGAGTGAATGCCCCACTTCTGGTGCGGCGTCAGGAAGTTCAGCGCCTTCTCAGGGTTACCGTTCGATTTCGCGCCCATCACCGCTTTCACGGAGCGGGTGTCGATTGGCGGACGGTAGACCAGCAGGCTTTCACCGAAGTCGCGCATCCACTGGTGATCCTGATACAGCGACTGACGGCCTGACAGGGTGCGCCATGGGATCAGCTCGTGAACGTTGGTGTAGCCCGCGTTATAGGACACGTGCTCATCTTCCAGACCAGACCAGGTCGGGCTGGAGATAATCTTGCGCGGCTGCGCCTGAATATCGCGGAAGCGGATTTTCTCTTCCTCTTTATTCGTCGCCAGGTGCGTATGGTCGCGGCCGGTGAACTCGCTCAGCGCCGCCCAGGCTTTGACGGCAACGTGGCCGTTGGTTTCCGGGGCCAGGGTCAGGATCATCTCTGCCGCATCAATCGCCGTGTTCAGCATAGGCTGGCCTTTCGCCGGGCCGTCCGCTTTGGTGTAGTTGAGCTTGCGCAGCAGATCCATTTCGCTCTGGGTGTTCCAGGCGATCCCCTTCCCGCCGTTACCGATTTTTTCCATCAGCGGGCCGATAGAGGTAAAGCGCTCGTAGGTTGCCGGATAGTCGCGTTCAACCGGAATAATGTGCGGCGCGGTTACGCCCGGGATCAGGTCGCATTCACCTTTTTTCCAGTCCTTCACGTCCAGCGGCTGCGCCAGTTCGGCGGCCGAGTCGTGCTGGATTGGCAGCGTCACCACGTCGGTCTCTTTGCCGAGGTGCCCTACGCAGACTTCGGAGAATTTCTTCGCGATGTCTTTGTAGATATCCCAGTCGCTTTTCGATTCCCACGCCGGGTCAACGGCCGCAGACAGCGGATGAATAAACGGATGCATATCCGAGGTATTCATGTCGTCTTTTTCGTACCAGGTCGCGGTTGGCAGCACGATGTCGGAGTACAGGCAGGTGCTGGACAGACGGAAGTCGAGCGTCACCACCAGATCCAGCTTGCCGTCGAGGCCGTTATCTTTCCACTCGACCTCTTCCGGCTTCACGCCGCCCTGCTTGCCGAGATCTTTCCCCTGGATACCGTTTTCGGTACCGAGCAGGTATTTCAGCATGTACTCGTGGCCTTTACCGGACGAGCCCAGCAGGTTGGAGCGCCAGATGAACAGGTTGCGCGGATGGTTTTTACCGTTCTCCGGCTGTTCAGCCGCGAAGCGGATTGAGCCATCCTTCAGGGACTTCACGGTATAATCCACCGGAGACATGCCCGCCTGCTTCGCCGCTTCCGCAATGCGCAGCGGGTTAGTGCCCAGCTGCGGCGCCGACGGTAGCCAGCCCATGCGTTCCGCACGCACGTTGAAGTCAATCAGGTGGCCGCTGTAGCGGGATTTATCCGCCATCGGCGACAGCAGCTCCTGCGCGGTGACCGTTTCGTAGCGCCACTGGCTGGAGTGATTATAGAAGTAGGAGGTGCTGTTCATATGGCGTGCCGGACGCTGCCAGTCGAGGGCAAACGCCAGCGGCTGCCAGCCGGTCTGCGGACGCAGTTTTTCCTGGCCGACGTAGTGCGCCCAGCCGCCGCCGCTCTGACCGACGCAGCCGCAGAAGATCAGCATGTTGATCAGACCGCGATAGTTCATATCGAGGTGATACCAGTGGTTCAGACCCGCGCCGACGATGATCATCGAACGACCGTGCGTTTTGTCCGCGTTTTCTGCAAACTCACGTGCGATACGGGTAATGTGCGCGCGTGGCACGCCGGTAATCTGTTCCGCCCAGGCCGGGGTGTAGGCCTTCACGTCGTCATAGCCGGTTGCGCAGTTTTCATCGTCCAGTCCGCGCTCCAGACCGTAGTTCGCCATGGTCAGGTCATAAACGGTGGTGACCAGCGCGGTAGAGCCGTCGGCCAGCTGCAGGCGCTTAACCGGCAGTTTGTGCATCAGAACGTTTTTCAGTTCAACCTTGTTGAAGTGCTCTGAACCTTCACCGCCGAAGTACGGGAACCCGACCTCGGCGATCTCGTCCTGGCTACCCAGCATGCTCAGGCGCAGCTCCGTCTCTTCGCCGGTGGTGCCGTTGCGTTGCTCAAGGTTCCACTTGCCCTTCTCGCCCCAGCGGAAGCCGATAGAGCCGTTTGGCGCCACCAGCTCGCCGTTGCTGTTATACGCAACGGTTTTCCACTCAGGGTTGTTTTCCTGGCCCAGCGAATCCACCAGATCGGCGGCGCGCAGCGTGCGGCCCGCGGCATAGTAGCCATCACGCTCTTCCAGCATGACCAGCATCGGCATGTCGGTGTAGCGGCGAACGTAGTCGGTGAAGTACTGGCTTGGCTTATCAAGATGGAATTCACGCAGCATGACGTGGCCCATCGCCATCGCCATCGCGGCGTCGGTACCCTGTTTCGGCGCCAGCCACAGATCGCAAAGCTTGGCGATTTCCGCGTAGTCAGGGGTCACCGCCACGGTTTTGGTGCCTTTGTAACGGACTTCGGTAAAGAAGTGCGCGTCCGGCGTACGCGTCTGAGGAACGTTAGAGCCCCAGGCGATGATGTAGCTGGAGTTGTACCAGTCCGCGGATTCCGGCACGTCGGTCTGCTCGCCCCAGGTCTGCGGAGACGCAGGCGGCAGGTCGCAGTACCAGTCGTAGAAGCTCAGGCAGGTTCCGCCGATCAGCGACAGATAGCGCGCCCCGGAGGCGTAAGAGACCATCGACATCGCCGGGATAGGCGAGAAGCCCGCCACGCGATCCGGGCCGTAGGTTTTGACGGTGTAGACGTTGGAGGCGGCAATCAGCTCGTTCACTTCTTTCCATGAGGAGCGAACGAAACCACCGCGACCGCGAGCCTGCTTGAAGCTTTTTGCTTTGTCCGCGTCTTCGATGATGGATGCCCAGGCATCCACCGGATCGCTGTGCTGTACTTTTGCTTCACGCCACATTTTCATCAGGCGCTTGCGCATCAGCGGGTATTTCAGACGGTTAGCGCTGTAGAGATACCAGGAGTAGCTGGCACCGCGCGGGCAGCCGCGCGGTTCGTGGTTTGGCATATCCGGGCGGGTGCGCGGATAGTCGGTCTGCTGCATTTCCCAGGTCACCAGACCATTTTTAACGAAAATCTTCCAGCTGCATGAACCGGTACAGTTCACGCCGTGGGTCGAACGGACGACTTTGTCATGCTGCCAGCGCTGACGGTAACCGTCTTCCCAGTCCCGGTTGGTATCCAGAACCTGGCCGTGCCCATCGGCAAAAGTTTCACCCTTCTGTTTGAAGTAGCGAAACCGGTCCAAAAATTTGCTCATCGGGTATCTCCTGTGTGGAGCCTGTGGCTCTCTAAATCGACATTGCTGATTTGCAGCGAAGGTAACGCCCTGAAAGAGGGGGAGAATTGATAACGATCAAGACGAGGAGGGACTTTCCGGGGAGGGATTACACCAAATACCACCAAAGCGGTATCTTCAAGAATTTCATATCATAATGAAATATAGAGTTATTTTTATTTTATCGTACAAAAAGTCAGTCAACATTTAATATCTCAGGTATTAAGGGGTAGACCCACCTGCAAAGCGATGGCGATCACAGTGTCACCGCAGGCGTCTGCCGTAAAAGCCGTAAGTATGTTGTAACTATTATTCAGGCTAAAAAAAACGCGGCCCGAAGGCCGCGTAAACGGATAATCACACTTACTTATTTTTCTTGGTATTTCGGCCATACACCAGCCACGTAATCACAACGCAGGCGATATAGAAGACGAGGAAGACTTTCATGGCACCAGCCGGTGAGCCGGTCAGGTCCAGAGAGATACCGAACGCTTTCGGGATAAAGAAGCCGCCAATCGCGCCGATGGCAGAGATAAAGCCCAGCGCCGCAGCCGTATCCGTCGCCGCTTCGCGCATCGCCTGCTCTTCGCTCCCGCCCTGCGCCTTCACGCGATCCATCGTCAGCTTACGGAAGATCACGGAGATCATCTGGAAGGTAGACGCGCTCCCCAGCCCGGCCGTCAGGAACAGCACCATAAACACGCCGAAGAAGGCGATGAAGTTACCGCCCTGCCCGTCGACGGGCAGCGTCAGGAACAGCAGCGCGCAGAAGACCGCCATCACGACGAAGTTCACCAGCGTAACGCGGGTACCGCCGAGACGGTCAGAGACCATGCCGCCCAGCGAACGCGCCAGGGCACCGATAAACGGTCCGAAGAAGGCAAAGTGCAGGATCTGAATCTCCGGGAACTGCGTTTTCGACAGCATCGCGAAGCCCGCAGAGAAGCCGATAAACGAACCGAAGGTGGCCAGATACAGCAGCGCCATCACCCAGAGGTGTCCACGCTTCAGCACCGGCAGCTGTTCGCTCAGCGACGCCTTCGACGCGGACAGGTCATTCATAAAGAACCAGGCTGCGAGGGTGAAGACCACCAGGAAAGGCACCCAGATCCAGGCGGCGTTCTGCAGATAGAGGGAAGAACCATCCGCCTGCTCAACGCCACCGCCGCCAAAGGCCGCAAAAATGGAGACCGAGATCGCCAGCGGGGCAATGAGCTGCATCACGCTGACGCCCATGTTGCCCAGACCGCCGTTAATGCCCAGCGCGCCGCCCTGCTTTGCTTTCGGGAAGAAGAAGCTGATGTTCGCCATGCTGGAGGCGAAGTTCGCACCCGCAAAACCGCACAGCAGGGAGATAATCACGAATACGCTGAACGGCGTAGAGGTATCCTGCACCGCGAAGCCGAGCCAGACGCAGGGGACGATCATGATACCCGTACTGAACGCCGTCCAGCGACGACCGCCAAACACCGGCACCATAAACGCGTAAGGCACACGCAGCAGCGCGCCTGACAGCGACGGCAGCGCGGTCAGCATGAACAGCTGATCGGTCGTAAACGTAAAACCCACTTTCGGCAGATTTACCGCCACCGCGCTAAACAACATCCATACGCAAAACGCTAATAACAAACACGGCACGGAAATCCACAGATTCCGGCTTGCTACACGATGGCCGCGCTGTTGCCAGAACGCCGGATCCTCTGGACGCCAGTCTGTAATAACGGCACCATTTTCCCTTTCGGGAGCGGATGAGTGACTCATAGACACCTCTGATTCTCGAATGATGCTGCAAACATTAGGGTTTTAGGGCGGCGGTAAGTTGATATAAATCAAAGGAAAAGTGGGAGGATTTGCGGCGTAAAATAAGGCCTCACCCTTAGTGAGTAGGCTAATTCGGTAAAAAAGACATGGTTTTTCACGGCACTGACGGTTCCAGACTACCCCCACCTCCTTCCCCCTACTCCGTTGGCAATTTAGGGGTAATCCTTTATTGGTATGGGTATACTCCAGGGTATGCACCAGAATAGCGCCATTCCTGCAAGCAGGCCACGTCAGGAGCACGCCACCTCTATGTTAAAAAGATGTTTATCTCCGCTGACGCTCGTGAATCAGCTCGCTCTGATTGTTTTGCTGTCCACCGCCATCGGCGTGACCGGCATGGCGATCTCCGGCTGGCTGGTACAGGGAGTACAGGGTAATGCGCATGCCATCAACGAGGCAGGCTCGCTACGCATGCAGAGTTATCGCCTGCTGGCGTCGGTTCCCCTGACGCAGGACGATCGGCCCCTGATTGATGAAATGGAGCGCACGGTCTTCAGCCCCGAACTGGAAAACGCCGCCATCCGCGCCGGTCAGCAATATCAGCTCAAAGCCCTTCAGGGCTACTGGCACACCCAGCTGGAGCCCGGGCTGAAACAGGCGCGCAGCACCGTAACCGTTGCGCAGGACGTGGCGGGGTTCGTCTCCCGCATTGATGCGCTGGTCTCCTCTTTCGACCAAACCACCGAATTACGCATCGACCGGGTGGTGATGGTGCACCGCGCCATGGCGCTGTTTATGGGGCTATTGCTGATCTTCACCATCGTCTGGCTCCGCGCGCGGTTGCTGAACCCGTGGAAACAGCTGCTGGCAATGGCCCGCGCGGTGACCGCACGCGATTTTACCCAGCGCACGCACATCAGCGGGCGCAACGAGATGGCCATGCTCGGCCAGGCGCTCAACACCATGTCGGCGGAACTCTCCGAGAGCTACGCGGTGCTGGAACAGCGCGTTCAGGAAAAAACGGCCGGACTGGAGCAGAAAAACGAGATCCTCTCCTTCCTGTGGCAGGCCAACCGTCGTCTGCACATGCAGGTGCCGCTATGCGAACGCCTCTCGCCGGTGCTGAATGGCCTGCAAAATCTGACCCTGCTTCACGACCTTGAACTGCGCGTCTACGACGTGGAAGACGAAGATAACCATCAGGAATTTACCTGTCAGTCGGATATGTCCTGCGATGACAAAGGCTGCCATCTTTGCCCTCGCGGCCTGCCGCCGCTGACGTCCGGCGGCACCACCCTGAAGTGGCGCCTGACCGACAGCCACACCCAGTACGGTATTCTGCTGGCAACGCTGCCAGCCGGGCGTCACCTGAGCCACGACCAGCAGCAGCTGGTCGATACGCTGGTCGAACAGCTAACGGCCACACTGGCGCTCGACAGGCATCAGGAAAAGCAGCAGCAGCTGATCGTCATGGAAGAGCGCGCGACCATCGCCCGCGAGCTTCACGACTCTATCGCCCAGTCGCTCTCCTGTATGAAAATGCAGGTGAGCTGCCTGCAGATGCAGGATGCGGAGATGCCCGAAAGCAACAAGCAGCTCCTCAGCCAGATCCGCAACGAGCTGAACACCTCCTGGATACAGCTTCGCGAGCTGCTGACCACCTTCCGTCTGCAGCTGACCGAGCCGGGCCTGCGTCCGGCGCTGGAGGCCAGCTGTCACGAATTTAGCGCCCGGCTGGGGTTCCCGGTGAAGCTGGACTACCAGCTGCCGCCGCGGTTTGTCCCCTCCCATCAGGCCATACATGTACTGCAGATCGCCCGTGAAGCGCTGAGCAACGTGCTTAAGCATTCCGGCGCGACGGCGGTAACGGTCACCGTCAGCCAGCACAGCAATCAGGTGAAGCTCACGGTTCGCGACAACGGCCGCGGCGTGCCGGAAAATGCCGAACGCACTAACCACTATGGTTTAATTATTATGCGAGACCGCGCCCAAAGCCTGCGCGGTGATTGCCAGGTTCGCCGGAGAGAGACGGGTGGCACGGAAGTCGTGGTCACCTTTATTCCCGAGAAACCGCTTACAACTGCTCAAGGAGAAACCCATGACTAATCAGGAACCGGCATCCATCCTGTTGATCGACGACCATCCGATGCTGCGTACTGGCGTGAAACAGCTGGTCAGCATGGCGCCCGATATCACCGTGGTTGGCGAAGCCAGCAACGGTGAACAGGGCATTGAGCTTGCCGAAACCCTCGATCCCGATCTGATCCTGCTCGATCTGAATATGCCCGGCATGAACGGTCTGGAAACTCTCGACAAGCTGCGGGAAAAATCGCTTTCCGGGCGCATCGTCGTCTTTAGCGTGTCGAACCATGAAGAGGATGTAGTCACGGCGCTGAAGCGCGGGGCGGATGGTTATCTGCTCAAGGATATGGAGCCGGAAGACTTGCTTAAGGCGCTGCAGCAGGCCGCGGCGGGCGAGATGGTTCTCAGCGAAGCCTTAACGCCGGTGCTGGCCGCCAGCCTGCGCGCCAATCGCGCGACCTCTGACCGTGACGTCAGCCAGTTAACCCCGCGCGAGCGCGATATTCTTAAACTCATTGCCCAGGGGCTGCCGAACAAAATGATCGCCCGCCGTCTGGACATCACCGAAAGCACGGTCAAAGTGCACGTGAAGCATATGCTGAAGAAAATGAAGTTAAAATCCCGCGTTGAAGCCGCGGTGTGGGTGCATCAGGAACGCATTTTTTAAGGATTACTCCTCCGGCAGAAGCTTCCAGCGCGGGTCGTTGTCCGGCAATGCGACCAGCGGCTGCACGACGGTCAGCACGATCTCATTGGACGAGACGCGCTGGCCTTTCTCATCTTCAACTACCGCCGACAGGTGCCAGCGGTTTGTCGCCCCTTCACTGTCATCCCAGGCAGGCATAATCACACTCCAGCCGTCGCTGCTGTTGCTTTTGGCCGGCGACGTCAGGCTCAGCGCCTGCGTATCCCCCTGCCAGTGGATCTCACGAATGCCGTTCGCGCTGCGAACCTGAAGCTTCAGCATAACGGTCTCGCCCCCTTTCAGATCCCACGGCGGCGTCGCCAGCCAGACGGACAGCGTTTTACGCTGGCGGAACTCCATCACCGGCAGGCTATTGCGCTCCGGCGAGTCGTAGCGGCTTCCGCGCAGGGAACGCGTGGCGGCGACTTCACCGGCGGAAAGCTGCTTCACCAGCGGCACGCCAAAGCGATAGTTGAGCTTCAGCCCAAGGTTATTCTGGCTCGCGCCACTTTCGCCCTGCTTGTGCGCGGCGGTCAGGGTGACCAGCGGAACGGGGGTATAGTTAAGCCCCAGATTCACCGCCACCGGATTGTGATAGCCCGTTCCGCTATTGAAGAGATCGACGTTATCGCCAAAGTATTGCTCGAAGCTCACGCTGGTATTGAGATGATGGAACCACGGCAGCCAGGCTTTAGCGGTGACATCATATCCGCGCGCCATACGCTGCTCCTGGACGTCGGAGCGATCGCGCCAGCCGGCGAAGGGCTGATAATAGTTGGCTGACAGGCGCAGATTTTCCCCCCACGCTTCCGCGCCCAGCCCGGCACGCTGCAGGTTTTCGTCCAGCAGGTTATCGTAAAACGTGTTGTAACCCAGCAGCCATTTCCCGGCGACCCAGCGCTGGCCGATTCCGGCGTTACTGACCAGGCCATCCGTCTGCTGGGTCAGGCCAAGCTGGCTCCAGCTCAGGTAACGGTTGTTATCGTTCCAGGGGATAAACCAGCTCCCGCTGCTGCCGTTAAATTTGCCATCGTTATCCACCAGTAGGTTCACGCTGGCGTTCCCCCAGGGCGAAAGCCAGGACTCAATCTGCTGGTTCACTTCGCCGCTCACCGCGTCGCGCACCTGGCCAAACGCAAACTGACGCGCCTGCTCGCCCGTTGTCAGGCCGTTGTCGGTCATGCTGGCTTCACCGAAGGCTTTCGCCATTTCGGCCAGGTGTTTTTCCCCCTCGCCCGTTGGTGCCGCCATGCCGAGGTCGGGCAAACTATCCCCGTTATTATCAAAGGGATTTTGCGCCTGCTGCATAAAGGAATTCGGCGCACCGTGAACGGCTCCGACCGTAACAAGGGAGAGTAAAAACAGCAAACGAATGCGGGACGATACAGCCATCAACGTCGTAAATAAGAACCTGTGTTTATGAATAAACTCCTATTATGTTAACGCGATAAGCCCTGAAATGCAGTTCTGGCGGACATTTCAGGATTATCCTGAAACAGCCCTTTCAGCTCCGGCACGCAGGAGCCACAGTTCGTACCACAGCGCAGCGTCGCCCCCAGAGCGGTGACGGAATCACACCCGCCGACGATCGCCTCCCGTATCGCATTCTCCCCGACGCTGAAACAGCTGCAGATGATGCGTCCCGGATCCGCCGCCTCCCCGACGCTCTGCCCGTTCAACAAGGCGTGGCGTTCTGCGAGAAGCACGGGTGGGGATTGAAAAGCGGCTTCAATCACCGCATGCGCCAGCGCCGGTAACGCGGTGCCCTCCCAGAAGCCCAGCATCAGCTGGCCTTCATGCCAGGCCAGTACGCTGCTGCGTTCGCCGGTTTGCGCAACCTGCAGCTGCCAGCCCCGGTCGCTCGCGTATTCCATTACCCACGACAGCAGCGGTTTATCGCCCGCCACCGTCAGGCGTGAGGCTTTACGCCACCAGTAAGCCGAAGAGGGCATTTCCGGCCATTCCCGGGCATAGAGTTCCCCCTGCCAGACGGGCTGCCAGGGCAGGATCCTGACGGCGGTTTGTTTACTCTCCGGCTGGCCCGAAACCGGATCGCAGCGCCCTTCCACCAGCGCATTCACCTTTCCCTGGCGGGCAAACCCGGCGTTCCAGTGCATCGGGGCAAACGCCTCGCCTTCCCGTATCCCGTCGCTGATGCGCACTCTTGCCACCATCACGCCGCGCGGCGAGCTGATGCGCGCCAGCTGACCGTCGCACAGGGAAAAGCGAACGGCGTCTGCGGGGCAAATCTCAACAAACGGTTCGGCGATATGCTGCATCAGCCTCGGCACGTATCCCGTTCGGGTCATGGTATGCCACTGATCGCGGATGCGCCCCGAGTTGAGAGTCAGCGGGTATAACGCGCTGACCGTCGCGCCGTGCGACAGAGGGTTAACGGGAACGATGTTTCGGCGCGGAAAACTCCCCGTCGGCCACTGATAAGGCTCAAGCTGATCCCACTCCTCACGGGTTAGCGCAGCCAGTTCATGAAGATTCAATGCCCGCGCGCCGTCATTTTCAAAGGCCGTCAGCGCCGCATGTTCGCAAAAAATCTCGTGCGGATGTTGCCAGGCAAAGGCCTCGCCGTAGCCCAGCCGTTTCGCCATCTGCGCGACGATCCACCAGTCCGGCTTCGCCTCGCCCGGCGCGGGCAGAAACGCGCGCTGGCGCGAAATGCGGCGTTCCGAGTTTGTCACCGTCCCGTCCTTCTCTCCCCAGCCCAGCGCCGGAAAACGGATATGGGCGAACCGGCTGGTATCGGTATCCTTCATCACCTCAGAAACCATCACCAGCGGGCAGCTCGCCAGCGCCTGACACACCGCGTGGCTGTCCGGCAGCGACACGGCAGGGTTGGTGCCCATGATCCACACCGCCTTCACCTCGCCGCGGGCAATGGCGTCAAACAGCTCCACCGCCATCAGGCCCGGGGTTTGCGCCAGCCGTTCCGTTCCCCAGAAACGCGCCACCCGCGAGAGATCGTCCGGCTCAAAGTTCATGTGCGCCGCCAGCTGGTTAGCCAGCCCGCCCACTTCCCTTCCCCCCATCGCGTTTGGCTGTCCGGTCAGCGAAAACGGGCCGCAGCCCGGACGGTTGAACTTCCCGCTGGCAAGATGAACGTTAATGATGGCGTTACACTTGTCGCTGCCGCTGGTGGACTGGTTGATCCCCATGGTGTAGAGCGTGATGGCCCGGGGCGCCGTCATAAACCAGTCGTAAAAGGTGCCTATATCCTGCGGCGAGAGGCCGCAAAACGCCGCCACGCGCTCAACGGGCCACTCATCCGTTCCCTGAATCACATTAAGCAGACCGACAAACAGCCCGGCGTCGCTGCCGGGGGCGAGCGCCAGATGCAGGTCAGCAATATCACAGGTGGCGGTTCTGCGGGGATCGATTACCACCACCTTGATCCGCGGGTTGTCGTGCTTCGCCTGCACCAGCCGCTGATAGAGCACCGGATGCGTCCAGGCCGCGTTCGAGCCAGCCAGCACCACCAGATCGCTGTTTTCCACATCCTCGTAGCCGCACGGCACCACGTCTTCGCCAAAGGCGCGCTTGTAGCCCACCACAGCCGAGGACATGCAGAGCCGGGAGTTGGTATCGATGTTTGCCGCGCCGATAAACCCTTTCATCAGCTTGTTGGCGGCATAGTAATCCTCGGTCAACAGCTGGCCGGAGGCGTAAAACGCCACCGCCTGCGGCCCCCATTTATCGATAATCTCCCGCAGGCGCTCCCCTGCCGCGTTCAGCGCCTGCGCCCAGTCCACCTCAAGGCCGTCAACGACCGGGCGCAAAAGCCGCCCCTGTAAGCCCGTCGTTTCCCCCAGGGCCGATCCTTTCACGCACAGGCGGCCCAGGTTCGCAGGATGGGTTTCATCTCCCCGAACGCTGACCGCTTCACCTTGCACGCGGACGATCACGCCGCAGCCCACCCCGCAGTAGGGGCACGTTGTCCGGGTTTCCGTCATGAGGCCTCCGCACGCATTACCAGGGCGTCGCTGCCAACCCACACCTTGCCGTTTTCAATTTTCACCGGCCAGGCGCGCACCGCGGGTTCGCCGTTCTCTACCTGACAGCCGTCGCGCAGGCGAATGCGCTGCTTGTAGAGCGGTGAAATCACCACCGGCTCGCCCGCCGCATCGCCAAGAATGCCGCGTGAAAGCACGTTCGCATCGCCGCCCGGCTCCCGATCGTCGAGGGCGTAAACGGTTTTACCAAAGCGGAAGAGCGCAATCGGCTTACGTCCAAGCCGCGCGCCGATGCCCGCCTGCTCGGGGATATCGTCGATGCCGCAAATTTCCTGCCAGCGCTTGCTTTCATCCGGCGCAGTCTCGTTCACCGTCGTGCGGAACAGCGCCAGGCGGCTGGGATCGCTGAGCGTGGTTTGCCATTCGCACTGGTAGGCTTCCACCACCCGGGCCATCTCCTGCTCCAGCTCGTGGGCGATGCCGAGGCTGTCGGTGATGATCACCTCCCGCAGATAGTCGAGGCCGCCTTCCAGGTTGTCCATCCAGGTGCTGGTGCGCTGCAGGCGATCCGCCGTGCGGATGTAAAACATCAGGAAACGGTCGACGGTGCGGATCAGCGTTTCGTCGTCCAGATCGCTGGCGAAGAGATCCGCATGGCGCGGCTTCATCCCGCCGTTGCCGCACAGGTAAAGGTTCCAGCCCTTATCGGTGGCAATCACCCCCACGTCTTTGCTCTGCGCCTCGGCGCACTCGCGGGTGCAGCCGGAAACCGCCATTTTGATTTTGTGCGGCGCGCGCAGGCCCTTGTAGCGGTGCTCCAGCCGGACCGCGAGGCCGGTGGAATCCTGCACGCCGTAGCGGCACCAGGTTGACCCGACGCAGGATTTCACCGTGCGCAGGGATTTCCCGTAGGCGTGTCCGGTTTCAAACCCGGCTTCAACCAGCGCCTGCCAGATCGCCGGCAGCTGTTCCAGAGTGGCGCCGAAGAGGTCGATACGCTGTCCGCCGGTGATTTTGCTGTACAGGCTGTAGCGTTTCGCAATCTGCCCGATGGCGATCAGCCCGTCGGCGGTCACTTCCCCTGCGGGCATGCGCGGCACGATGGAGTAGGTACCGTCCTTCTGGATGTTGGCGAAGTAGCGGTCGTTGGTATCCTGCAGCGGCAGGTGCGCCGGTTTCAGCAGATACTCGTTCCAGCAGGAGGCGAGCACCGATCCCACCAGCGGCTTGCAGATCTCGCATCCGTGCCCCTGTCCGTAGCGGCTGATAAGCTGGTCAAAGGTGCGGATATGGTTGACGCGCACGAGGTGGTAAATCTCCTGGCGCGAGTACGGGAAGTGCTCGCAGATGTCCTTTTTCACCTCCACGCCCTGCTCCGCCAGCTGGAACTCCATCACCTGCTTCACCAGCGCGCTACATCCGCCGCAGCCGGTCGCCGCTTTGGTGCACTGCTTAACGGCGCCGATATCCGCCGCGCCCGCGCTCACCGCCCGGCAAATATCGCCTTTACTGACGTTATGACACGAACAGATCTGCGCGCTTTCCGGCAGCGCCGCCACGCCGAGCGCTTTTGGCGCGCTGCCTGACGACGCGGGTAAAATGAGCGTTTCCGGCTCTTTCGGCAGGCTGATGCCGTTAAGCATCATCTGCACCAGCGTGGCGTATTCGCTGGCATCGCCCACCAGCACGCCGCCGAGCAGCGTTTTACCGTCGTGGCTGACCACGATTTTCTTGTAGATTTGCTGCGGGCCGTGCGTCCACTGGTAGCTCAGCGCCCCCGGGGTGCGCCCGTGGGCGTCGCCGAACGAGGCCACGTCCACGCCGAGCAGCTTGAGCTTAGTGCTCATATCCGCGCCGGTGAAGGTTTTATCCTCCTCCGCCAGCGCGGCGGCGGCCACCCGCGCCATCTGATAGCCGGGCGCGACCAGTCCGAAGATTTTCCCCTCCCACAGGGCGCATTCGCCGATGGCCAGCACGTCCGGATCGGAGGTGTGACAGCCGTCGTCAATGCAGATCCCGCCGCGTTCGCCGACAGCCAGCCCGCTGCTGCGCGCCAGCGCGTCCTGGGGACGAATGCCCGCCGAAAAGACCACCATGTCCGTTTCCAGCTGTTCGCCATCGGCAAAGCGCAGCACCAGCCCGCCGTCCGCGGTGGCGATCTCCGTCGTGGCTTTACTGGTGTGAACGCCGACCCCTAACGCCTCGATTTTCTTGCGCAGCATCGCCGCGCCGTCGTTGTCGAGCTGGACCGCCATCAGGTTGGGTGCAAACTCCACCACGTGGGTTTCCAGCCCGAGCTGCTTCAGGGCATTCGCCGCCTCCAGTCCGAGCAGGCCGCCGCCAATCACCACTCCGCGGCGCGAGCCCGCCGCATGTGCAGCAATGTTGTCCAGGTCGTCAAGGGTGCGGTAGACAAAACAGCCCGGCAAATCGTTGCCCGGCACGGGCGGAACGAACGGGTATGAGCCGGTCGCCAGCACCAGCTTGTCCCAGTGGGTCTCATGCCCGCTGGCGGTACGCACCACGCGCGCGTCGCGGTCGATAGCGACGATCTGCTGCGACAGGCGCAGCTCAATGCCGCTGTCGGCAAAGAAATCCCCCTCCACCAGCGAGAGCGACGCCGCGCTGCGGCCGCCAAAATATTCCGACAAATGCACGCGGTCGTAGGCGGCATAGCGCTCCTCGCCAAAGACAACGATCTGATACTGCTGATGCAGATTGCGCTTAACGCAGTCTTCGAGGAAATGATGGCCGACCATACCGTGCCCAACCACCACCAGAGTAGGTTTTGTCATAGCATTCTGTCCTGCAACCTGCGGTTGCGTAGTGAAACGATCGAACAGCCAGTCCGCGTGGGCGGGCGCAGCCGTTGCCAGTAAATCGGTAAACGTTGCCGCGCTGCGGCAGTCGCCCATCAGCAGCGCGCCAGCCAGCGCCCCCTGATGGATCAATAAACGACGATAGTGACGGGTCAGCGGATCCCATGCGCTCCAGACCACGTCGCCCTCCTGCTCCGCCGCACGGCCGAGGCTGAACAGCTCCACGCCCGTCACCTTGAGGCGCATCCCGCTGTCGGTCAGGGTAAACGGCGCGGTAGCGTCCCCGGCCAGCCGCGCGGCCAGGATTTCCGCCTGCGCCAGGCAGGGGGCGACCAGGCCAAACGTCTGCCCGTCAATTTCGCAACACTCGCCGATGGCGTAGACGTTCGGTTCGGAGGTTTGCATCTGGTGATCCACCACGATGCCGCGCGCGCAGCGAATGCCGCTGGCCTGCGCCAGCGCAACGCTGGGCCGCACGCCGGTCGCCAGCACCACGCGCGCGGCGGCGACGCTGCGCCCGTTGAGCAGCGTCACGCTACTGCCGTTAATGGCCGCGATGCCTGAGGAAAGCTCACAGCGCACGCCCCGCGCCGCCAGCGCCTCTTCCAGCAGCATTCCCGCCTGCTGGTCAAGCTGCTGCTCCATCAGCCACGGACCGCGATGAACAAGCGTGACGTTGTCACCTGAGCGCGCCAGCGCTGCCGCCGTCTCAACCCCGAGCACGCCGCCGCCCAGCACCACCGCCGGACCGGCGATCGTCCGAATGGCCCGCGTATCCTCCAGGGTGCGGAACGTGAAGACATGCGGCGCATCGCAGCCGGGGATTGGCGGAATAAAGGGCGTTGATCCGGTAGCAAACACCAGCGCATCCCAGCCCAGCGTGCGGGCGGTGGTTTGCACTTCCCGCGCGTCCACATTCACGGCGATCGCCTTTTCGCCCCGCAGCACCGTCACGCCGCGCGACTGGTACCAGTCGTCATCCTGAAGGCAGATGTCTGCAGCCTGCTTTTCACCGCCCAGGACCGGCGAAAGCTGGATGCGGTTATAGGCATGCTCCGGCTCGTCACCGATGACGGTGATAGCGAAAAGACCGGCAGCACGCCCGGTGAGCGCGGCAATCAGCCGCGTGGCCGCCATGCCATTTCCGATAATGACCAGTCGCATCAGAGCCCCCTCGTTACGCCGCTTTCGGCTGCTTTTCATAGAGGAAATGGAGGATCTGCTGGCGCATGTGGTGATAGCGGCTGTCGTCGGCCAGCTGCACCCGGTTGCGCGGGCGCGGCAGGTCCACGCGCAGGATCTCCCCGACGGTGGCCGCCGGGCCGTTGGTCATCATCAGCACGCGATCGGAGAGCAGCACCGCCTCGTCCACGTCGTGGGTAATGAGCACGATGGTGGTGTTCAGCGCCTGCTGGATCTGCATCACCGAGTCCTGCAGATGCGCGCGCGTCAGCGCATCGAGGGCGCCAAAGGGTTCATCCATCAGCAGGACTTTCGGCTTCATCGCCAGCGCGCGGGCAATGCCGACGCGCTGCTTCATGCCGCCGGAGATCTCCCCCGGGCGCTTGTGCAGGGCGTGCCCCATCTGCACGCGGTCGAGGTTATGCTCAATCCACTCCCTGCGCTCCGCCTTGCTCATGCTGTGGCGAAACACGTGATCGACCGCCAGGGCCACGTTGTCGAAGCAGGTGAGCCACGGCAGCAGCGAATGGTTCTGGAAGACCACCGCACGTTCCGGACCCGGCCCGGCGATTTCGCGGTTGTCGCAAATTAGCCCGCCTTCCGTCGGCAGGGTAATACCGGCGATGAGATTCAGCAGCGTCGATTTGCCGCAGCCGGAGTGCCCGATCAGGCTGACGGTTTCGCCCTCGTGGATATCAAAAGAGACGTTCTGCAGCGCCAGAAACTCGCCGCTGGTGGTGGAAAAACGCTGGCTCACGGCCTGGACCTGAATTAATGGTTTCATATTCGCTCCTTATTTTTCCTGCCAGCTAAAGCGACGGGCGATCAGCATCAGCCCCTGCTCCAGCAGCAGCCCGACCACGCCAATGATGACGATGGCGATGAGAATGTTTTCGACGTTGAGGTTGTTCCACTCGTTCCAGATCCAGAAGCCGATCCCTAAACCTCCGGTGAGCATCTCGGCGGCGACGATCACTAGCCAGGCGATGCCGATGGAGAGACGCACCCCGGTCAGCACCGCGGGCAGCACCGCCGGAAAGAGAATGCGGCGCATGATGGTCCACTCGGAAAGCTGCAGCACCCGGGCCACGTTGAGGTAGTCCTGCGGAATGCGGCGTACGCCTTCGGCGGTGTTGATCACCATCGGCCAGATGGAGCAGATAAAAATGGTCCAGCTTGACGCGGGCTCCGCTTTCTGGAACAGCAGCAGGCCGATGGGCAGCCAGGCCAGCGGGCTAACCGGGCGTAACAGCGCGATCAGCGGGCCGAACATGCGAGAGAAAAAGGTGAAGCGTCCAATCAGGAAGCCGAGCGGGATCCCGGCGAACGCGGCCAGACCAAAGCCCACCGCCACGCGCTGTAATGAGGCGAGCACGTTCCAGCCGATGCCCATATCGTTAGGCCCGTCGCGATAAAACGGATCGGCAAACAGGGTGATGGCGGAATCGAGCGTGCTGAGCGGCGTCGGGAAACCTTTGCTGTTAATCGCCGCCAGCTGCCAGAGCACCACCAGCAGTCCCAGACCGAGAAACGCCGGGATGATGCGCTGGAGGATCGCGTTAATCCGACGCGCAAGCGTCGGCGTACGGCGGCGAACGTGCACCGGAGGCAGGACAATCACCTCCCCACTCTCCGGCGTCTCGTGTGAATTCGTCTTTTGCAGATGCTGCATAATCAGGCCCCTTTACGGTGAATGGCGAAACGGCTGGCGTATCCTTCCGGGTCGGTACCGTTCCAGACGGTGCCGTCCATCAATGTGCTGCTGCGTAATGGTGAAGTCGGTGTGCTGATGCCCCCCACCGCCGCGGCGGCATCCTGCCAGACCGCGGTCTGGTTAATGCGCTGCGCGATGCCCGCGTAGTCCGGCGCGGATTTGAGCAAGCCCCAGCGGCGGAACTGGGTTAAGAACCACATGCCGTCGGAGAGATACGGGTAGCTGACGGCCCCCTCGTTGAAGAAGCGGATCGGGTGCGCGTCCTGCCAGCGCTGGCCCAGGCCGTTGTCGTACTCGCCGAGCATGCGTCCGGTGAGATACTGTTCTTTGCAGTTGAGCCACGCCCGGCGGGAGAGGATCTGCGCGGTCTCGCGTTTGTTTTCCGGGGAGGCTTCGATCCAGCGCGCCGCCTCCAGTACCGCGCTCACCAGCGCCCGCGCGGTGTGCGGGTTTTTCTCCACCCAGTCGCGGCGCGTACCGAGGATTTTTTCCGGATGATCGGCCCAGATAGACTGCGACGTGGCGGCGGTAAAACCGATGCGGTCGTTGATGGCACGGGCGTTCCACGGCTCGCCGACGCAAAAGCCGACCATGTTGCCAATGCGCATGTTCATCACCATCTGCGGCGGCGGCACCACCACCGTGCGCACGTCGTCAAAGGGGTTAATGCCCGCGCTGGCCAGCCAGTAGTACAGCCACATGGCGTGCGTCCCGGTCGGGAAGGTGTGCGCGAAGGTGTAGGTGCCGGGCGCCTGCTGCCCAATGAGCTTTTTCAGCCCGGCAAGGTCTCGTACGCCCTTCTCCGCCAGATCGCTGGAGAGCGTGATGGCCTGACCGTTCTGGTTGAGGGTCATCAGGTTAGCCATCTGCTGCGGCTTGCCGGCGATGCCCAGCTCCAGGCCGTACAGCAGGCCGTAGAGAATGTGCGCGGCGTCGAGCTCGCCCGCCACCAGCTTGTCGCGCACCGCCGCCCAGCTCGCCTCTTTGGTGGGCACGATGGTAATACCGTATTTTTTATCAAATCCTTTCAGCGCCGCGATAACCACCGGGGCGCAGTCGGTCAGCGGGATAAACCCGATGCGCACCGTTTCCTGCTCCGGTTTATCCGAGCCTGCCGCCCATGCGGCCTGCAAGACACCCGGTAACAGCATTGCGCCACTCGCCAGCACGCTGGCCTGCAAAAAACGCCGTCTCGACAAATCCGCCATGACCACTCCTGAAAAAAACCAAAAAAAGCGCCCACGATGCCGAAGCACCAGTGGACGCCTTTATCCCGAAGACGCATGCGCCGCCGTTGGCACACCGTCAAAAATGGTTAATCCGATAATGCAAAGTGAATGCCAGGTTTTAACCCGCTGTTTCCGGGGCGCTAACCGAATTCCCCTTGCCTCTACGCACCTTAATCAGGCACAAAATGCCCGCTGATCGTGCAGCTACTCCTTTGGTGTTACCTGCCATAAATTCTTCACCATCAGCAGCGCGCGGGCGATATCCACCATCCTTTGGTTCTTGTCCATCGCCATTTTGCGCAGCGCCGTCCAGGCCTGTTCCTCACTCATATTCTGATGGGTCATCAGCACGCTTTTCGCTTTATCAATGACTTTGCGCTCTTCAAGCGTATCGCGCAGCGATGCAAGCTGGCGCGAGAGCTGTTCTATTTCGCGCGCCTGCTGGCGCACCAGGGTGAGCAACGGTTTTTCCGGATACTGTATCAGCGGATCGTCCTGCTCATCGGCGGGAGGCACGTACTCATCGTTACGGTAAATACGCTCGTCCACCGCCGTCATCAGATCGGCGATGAGCGTCTCCTCCAGCGAACGCAGATGCTCGAGGCGCGCGGTTTGCAGAGCAAACCAGGCCAGAGCGGTAAGGCCATCATCCGCGGCAGGCTGGCGGGTACAGGCTACGCGCCGGAGTTGCTCCGTTTCACGATCGGGCTGGCAGTGCAGGGAAAAGGTGGTCTGGACGTCAGCGGAGCTGTGCGAGAGAAAGATCTCAAAGCATGCCTGCTGTCCGTCAATGCGGTCAACCAGCCTCTGGCGAGTCACATCATCGAAAAAGCCCTGCGTGAAGCCAATCGCCCCCAGCGCCCGTTCCTGTCCCGCCAGCTCTTTCCCCTGCATCAGGCTATAAAGGGCAACAAAACGCCCGGCGATTTGCGGATCGTCAATGCTGTCATTGAGCTGCGGCACGATACTGAGCAGATGGCGAAGCATGCGGGAGTAGTGTTCCATCGCCTGCGGTGCCGTTACCGTTTGCTGAATAACACCGTCGCGCAGCGCGGGAAGCATATCAAGGCTCAGGAGCGCACCGCCGATGCGTTCACAGACCGTACTTCCCGGGATCGGCGACTGTTTTTCAAGAATGTCATAAAGTGCAGCGAGGTTTTCATCCACCAGCGCCCGGCTGGCTTTGCATTCGGGGGCGTAGAGCTTACCCTGTGAGCAGAGCCAGACGTTGGACGCCCCACGCTCGCACTGTAACATATGCACAAGTTGGCTAATGCCGTGCACAAGCACGCCAAGCTGTGCCAGCTTGCTGAGCTGCTCCCGGCGCATCATCCTTGCGCGCTCGAGCCATTCGGCAGCGCCTGGCGAAATGCCAGCCGTTAATGTCATGCTTACTCTCCAGAACAGCGAAACTCGGGAAAGCTAAGCAATATTCGTGCCTTTATAAGAACAGGAGTCAACATGCAGAAGATTGTGATCGTCGCCAACGGTGCGGCCTACGGCAGCGAATCCCTTTTTAACAGCCTGCGCCTGGCGATTGCGCTGCGTGAAAAAGAGAGCGACCTGGTGTTACGACTCTTTTTAATGTCGGACGCGGTCACCGCGGGGCTGAAGGGTCAAAAACCGGCAGAGGGCTATAACATTCAGCAGATGCTGGAGATCCTCACCGCGCAAAACGTGCCGGTGAAGCTGTGCAAGACCTGCACCGACGGCCGCGGCATTACCGGTCTGCCGCTGATTGATGGCGTAGAGATTGGTACGCTGGTTGAGCTCGCCGAGTGGACGCTGTCCGCCGATAAAGTATTAACTTTTTAATAATAAACCCATAAAAATATTATTTTCTTATGGACGCGGTTTCAGCATCAAGTTTACCTGCGGGGTTGCCGATAGGCATGGAAACAACACAGCAGGTATTTCACTTATGTTCAGATCGATTCGTGCACGCATCATCGCGGCGACGGCAGGCTGTCTGGTCGTCGCCCTTCTCCTTAATACCGTCATTAACTTCCAGGTCACGCGCCAGGATAACCAGCAGTCCCAGCGCGATATCCTGACCAGCACCAGCGCCAGCCATAACATGGCGATTGCCGACTGGGTAAAAAGCAAGATGACGGTGATCGCCTCCGCGCAGACCGTTGCGCTGAATGACGACCCGGTTCCGGTGTTTAAACAGCTTGCGCAGGCGGGTGGATTCACCAACGTCTATGTTGGCTACGCCAGCAAAACGGCGAAATTCTCTGAACCGGCGGGCGTTCCGGCGGACTATGACCCGACTATTCGCCCGTGGTATCAGCAGGCGGTCAGCACGGACGGTCCGGTTGTCACCGCGCCCTACGTTGACGCGGGGACCGGTAAACTGGTGGTAACCTTCGCCGTGCCGGTAAAAGAAAATGGCACGCTCAAAGCGGTCGTGGCGGGCGATGTGGCGATGGACAGCGTGGTGGCTAACGTGCGCGGGATCCATCCAACTCCGGCCAGCAGCGGGTTGCTTCTGAACAGCGACGGCAGCGTGATTGCCGCTAACGATCCGGCTCTGACGCTGAAACCGTTTGGTGAGACGATCAAGGGCATTGATTTTGCTGCGCTGAAAAGCGGTAACCCCGTCGACGGAACGCTGAACGACGCGGAAAAAACCTTCGTGGCTACAGCAGTGCCGGGCACAAACTGGCTCTTAGTCGTCGCGCTCGACAGCGGTGACGCCACCTCCGGCATGCGTTCCCTGCTTAAAGCCTCGGCGATTTCTCTGGTGATCCTCGCACTGCTGAGCGCCGCCATTGTGCATTTCCTGATTGCCCGCCTGCTCAAGCGTTTGTCCGACATTCGCGACGCGATGCACAACATTGCTAACGGCACTAACGATCTGTCCCAGCGCCTGCCGGATAACGGCGAAGACGAGGTCGCGCAGATTGCTCAGGCCTTTAACGCCTTCAGCGATAAGCTGTCGGTGGTGATGGTGCAGCTCCGTGACGCCAGCGAATCGGTGAAAAACGCCGCGCAGGAGATTGCCGCAGGTAACCAGGATCTTTCCGGACGTACCGAGCAGGCGGCATCCAGCCTGCGCGAGACGGCCAGCGCCGTGGAGCAGATCACCGCCTCCGTGACGCAGTCGAATGAATCGGCGGCAGAAGCGAACGACCAGGCGAGCAAGGCCTCAGCGGCCGCGGCGCGCGGCGGCGAGGTGGTATCGCAGGCGATCAGCACCATGCAGTCCATTGAAGTCGCGTCGGCAAAAATTGGCGATATCACCAGCGTGATTGACGGCATTGCTTTCCAGACCAACATTCTGGCGCTGAACGCCTCCGTCGAGGCGGCGCGTGCGGGTGAGCAGGGGCGCGGGTTTGCCGTCGTAGCAGGTGAAGTGCGTAACCTGGCAAGCCGTAGCGCTCAGGCGGCGAAAGAGATCAAATCTCTGATTGACTCCACCACCGACAGCGTGGCAACCGGCTCCCGCTACGTGCATCTGGCGGGGGAAAGCATGGATGAGATCCGCTCCAGCATCGGCAGCGTCTCTGGCATCATGCGCGAAATCTCCATCGCCACCAGCGAGCAGATGAAAGGGATTCATGAGATCAACCACGCGGTGACCCATCTCGACAGAATGGTTCAGCAGAACGCCGAACTGGTGGTGGAATCCGCCGCCGCCGCGGGTGCCCTGCAGAGCCAGGCGGGCGACCTTGCTGAAACAGCCGGGCATTTCCGCATTTAATCTTCTTCCGGCGCGCGTTTAGCGGGTAAAACGCGCGCCAGCCTAAATTTTGAGGAATTTTGTCATTTTTGTTTAATCGTTATGCCATTTTTTGATCAAAATCAGCATCCCGCCCCCTCCCCTTTGGTGTTATGCCATGAGTGAATTGTGAACAACATCACGCTCGGATATGGCAGCAGGGAGAGCGTTGTTTAAGACTACGGGGTAAAAAATGGCACTGGTAAAAACAAGTTTGAAACTGTTTGGCGGGGATACGGTAGTGGTGCGTTGCTCAGAACGCTGTCGTATTCATCTGATGAGTTCGAAAGCACAAAAACAGTCCCAGGCGGATATTCTCACCGTACAGGACGATAAGGCCTGGCTTACCGTGCCGTATACCGGCACGTGGGATGTGCTGATCGATAGCCACAGCCAGTCGCTGGAGCACTCCGTCAGCTACGTGGCAGCATAAGTTTAAACGCCCGGCAAGCCGGGCGTATTGTCAGGCAAAACCCGGTCGCAGCGCGCTGTTGAGCGGGTTCCCTTCCAGCAGCGCCTTCACCTTCACCACCAGCTCATTCAGACAATCGTCCTTCATGCCGAGGCGCGTCAGCTCCTGATCGAGGGAGAAGAGATACTGCGCGTTGGTGCCCAGCGGCCCGCTGGCAGCGGCAATCAACGGGGCAATCACCTGCGTGCGGGTATCCGCTTCATACAGGGGATGACGCGGGTCCATAATAAACACCAGCGCGTTGACGGTGCGTCCGTCGTCCAGTTCCAGCTTGCACCAGCTCGGCATATAGCAGCCGGTGATCATCTCGCGCTTCCAGAGCAGCGTGAGCTCCTCTTCCAGCGTGGCATCCGGCAGGCGATACGCCACGCCCGTGGTGCGCCCGCCCTCTTTCAGTGCAAGCATGCGCCCGGGCTGGCACGCGCTGCCGCGTCCGGCCGTCAGGCGCAGGCAAAATGCACGATGCCAGCCAGGCAGCGTTCCCGTTGCCGATTCGACAAATTCCAGAGCCGGGTTCCACATCAGGGAGCCGTAGCCAAAAATCCATACCGGGCCATCATCCGGGCGGCAGGCAAGCGTGGCAGCGAGTGACGCCGCACGTTGTTCAGCTGACCAGAGAAGCGATTCCTCAATAGCACCAAATGCCGTCTTACAATCTGCCTTCATTAAGAAATCACGCGTTAACACTTTCCACCTCCGCCACTGCATGCTTCCTTGCGACATCTGTAATTCGCCTTCCCGGCATTCTATGCTGGTCATTTTGCCAGCAGTTAAATAACGATAAGCAATTAGCGGACCAGTTGCAATACAACGGAAGTTCAACCGCCTGAAAAGTCAAAATGAAGGCAGCGAATCATTTCATGGCTATTTCTTTTTATGCCATTTATCGTCGTCTCCTTTCTCATATTCATGTTTTACTGCGGCCCAGGCGACTTTGTGGGCCGTCTCTTCACGGCTGGCATCATCCCGGCGATCGTCCTTGTCTTTGTACTGATCCCAGGCGCTGTTGAACGCCTCTTTGTAGATATCCTGGGCGTGGGCGGGCAGCACGTTTTGCACGTTATCCGGTAATTCACGTTTCGCTTTATAGGGCATCACTAACCTCTCTTTTGGTTAAAGAGATAAGTGTGGACGACGATACGCCATGGTGCCACACGGCCATAATTTATGAATAAACTACATTTTTAATTAATTGTTATTTAATGAGTAATCAACAAAGAATCTGCATTATACCCATTATCAATAAAAATAATGACAAAGGGTAAAATTAAGTAAAAAATAAAGGGTATTTAACAGAAATCTGTTAATTTAATGACCTCAAAAATCTATCTATAATTACAAGCACCTGCATTGATGGAGAAGCACATGACAGCAACACACGAGGCGGTAAAGACCCGCCACAAGGAGACGTCACTCATTTTCCCGGTTCTGGCACTGGCTGTGCTGCTCTTCTGGGGAAGCAGTCAGTCACTGCCAGTGGTGGTTGGTATCAATATTCTTGCCCTGGTCGGCATCTTAACCAGCGCATTTAGCGTTGTTCGCCATGCGGACGTCCTGGCCCACCGTCTGGGCGAGCCGTACGGATCGTTAATTCTCAGCCTTTCCGTTGTTATTCTCGAAGTCAGCCTGATTTCCGCCCTTATGGCGACCGGCGATGCCGCGCCGACGCTGATGCGCGACACGCTCTATTCGATCATTATGATTGTGACGGGCGGCCTGGTAGGCTTCTCTCTGCTGCTGGGCGGGCGCAAATTTGCGACCCAGTATATGAACCTGTTCGGCATTAAACAGTATTTGATCGCCCTCTTCCCGCTGGCGATTATCGTGCTGGTCTTCCCGATGGCGCTGCCGGGTGCAAACTTTTCCACCGGGCAGGCGCTGCTGGTCGCACTGATTTCCGCCGCCATGTACGGCGTGTTCCTGTTGATTCAGACCAAAACGCACCAGAGCCTGTTTGTGTACGAGCATGAAGACGACGGTGACGATGATGACCCGCACCACGGCAAACCGTCGGCCCACAGCAGCGCGTGGCATACGGTTTGGCTGATCGTGCATCTGATTGCGGTGATTGCCGTCACCAAGATGAACGCTAACCCGCTGGAGACGCTGTTAACCGAGCTGAACGCGCCGGTGGCGTTTACCGGCTTCCTGGTGGCGCTGCTGATCCTGTCTCCTGAAGGGCTGGGCGCGCTGAAAGCGGTGTTGAATAATCAGGTGCAGCGCGCAATGAACCTGTTCTTCGGCTCCGTACTGGCGACGATTTCACTTACCGTACCGGTGGTGACGCTGATTGCCTTTATGACCGGTAACAACCTGCAGTTTGCGCTGGGCGCGCCGGAGATGATTGTGATGGTCGCCTCGTTGCTGCTGTGCCAGATTTCGTTCTCAACCGGGCGTACCAACGTGCTGAACGGCGCGGCGCATATGGCCTTGTTTATTGCGTATCTGATGACGATATTTGCGTAATTTTATCCGGTGCGGGCTGATGCCCTCACCCCAACCCTCTCCCACAGGGAGAGGGAGAACAAAAAACCCGCCGAAGCGGGTTTTTTTATTAGTTGCTGGTATCCAGCTCGTCGAAGCTCTTCACCAGATCGTCAATCGCTTTGATCTGCTTCAGGAACGGCTCCAGCTTGTCCAGCGGCAGCGCGGATGGGCCGTCGCATTTCGCGTTAGCCGGATCCGGGTGCGCTTCAATGAACAGGCCGGCCAGGCCGGTCGCCATGCCGGCGCGCGCCAGCTCGGTCACCTGAGCGCGACGGCCGCCGGACGCGGCGCCAAACGGGTCGCGGCACTGCAGAGCGTGCGTCACGTCGAAAATCACCGGAGACTGACCGGAGACATTTTTCATTACGCTGAAGCCCAGCATGTCGACAACCAGGTTGTCGTAACCGAAGTTTGCGCCACGGTCACACAGGATCACCTGATCGTTGCCGCCTTCGATAAACTTATCGACGATGTTACCCATCTGACCAGGGCTGACGAACTGTGGTTTTTTCACGTTAATCACGGCACCGGTTTTCGCCATCGCCGCAACCAGGTCAGTCTGGCGCGCCAGGAACGCCGGGAGCTGAATCACGTCCACCACGTCTGCCACCGGCTGCGCCTGTGAGGCTTCATGCACGTCGGTGATCACTTTCACGCCAAAGGTCTGCTTCAGCTCCTGGAAAATTTTCATTCCCTCTTCCAGGCCCGGGCCACGGTAAGAGTTGATGGAGGAGCGGTTGGCTTTGTCAAAAGAGGCCTTAAACACGTACGGGATGCCCAGCTTCTGGGTCACGGTCACGTAGTGTTCGCAGATACGCATGGCGAGATCGCGGGATTCCAGCACGTTCATGCCGCCAAACAGTACGAACGGCAGGTCGTTTGCTACCTTGATATCACCAATGCTAACCACTTTTTGTTTCATAGGATCGCCTTATTCAGGTGTGAATCGGAATTAAGATTAATGCAGTGTAATTTGTTTGTGCGAGATCGCGTTGATCTGCGCACGAATCATTTCGCTAATGGGATCTTCCGGACACTGCTCAACGAAATAATTCAAATCATTCAGCGCCACGTGCTCACAGTCGAGCTGCGCATAGATCAGCCCGCGATCGCGAATTTCGTACGGATCTTCCGGGTTGAACTGCAGCAGCACTTCGCTGGCGCGCAACGCCAGCTCCATCTGACGTTCTTCCATTAACGCAGACTTCAGCGTATCCAGCAGCTTGCGGATCACTTCTGCGTTATCCGCCTCGTCGAGATCTTCGTTGAAGAGTTCAGCCACCGGGCTGATATTGCCTTTCAGCCACACGTCCAGCGTATGTTCATCCAGCGTGTCGCCGTTGAAGGGATTAATGAGCCACATTTCGCCGTCCAGCCACTCTGCACGCAGGATCATCTGCGTCGGGAAAATGACCGGAACCAGCGGAATATCCAGACGGTGCGCGACCCACAGCAAAATAGAGCCCAGCGCCACGGCGCTGCCCTGACGATTTTTTAAGACCTGGTCCAGCCATAACGCGTCAGACAGGCGATACACGCCCCGCGTGTCGCAGAAACCCCATTCGCCGTAGAAAAGCTCCAGCAGCTTCTCTAATTGCCAGTCTTGCGGGCGAGCCTGATTAATCTCTTCACGCGCCAGGCTGACCAGATTCTCCAGCTCATCGTAGACAAACTGCGACGTAAAATCGTCGCGAATCATCTCAGAAATCAGGATCATGCCATCGCAAAGCGGCACTTTATTAAATTCGAAATCGGCTAAGGACCTCATGACTTACCCCAGTAACGGTATTCTTGTGGTGGCGAGTTTAATGATGATGTACAGCACCACCAGACCCAGCAGAAAGGCGATAAACCCGACCTGCTGGCTGCGCGGACGACGACGCCCAAGCGCGATAAAACCCAAAACGATGTAGATGATAACGCCAAACAGCTTTTCAGTCAGCCATGCACCTTTATCAGTAAATGGCAGATAGCCGGTCTTCCACATGAGCCCGGCACCGGAAAGGAGCAATAACGTGTCGATGCAGTGCGGCGCGATACGCACCCAGCGGGCATCCATCAGCGGATTGTTGCTGTAGCGCCACCAGTAACGGACGATGAACAAGCTGATGGTCAGCGCAACGGAAATGAGGTGGACAGTAATGAGCACGGTAAACAGGCTCATAGCCACTGCCCCAGCGTCAGGCGTTCGTTGCCGCCGTAGTCGCGGCAGGTTTCGACTGCGGCGTAGCCAGCTTGCGTAAACAGCGTCCGCACGGCTTCTCCCTGCGTCCAGCCATGCTCCACAAGCAGCCAGCCGCCGGGAAGCAAATGTTTCCGTGACGTTGTCACAATATGATCAAGATCGGCTAATCCCGCGTTGGCGGCCACGAGCGCCGTCAGCGGTTCGAAGCGCACGTCTCCCTGCGAAAGGTGCGAGTCATGTTCGTCGATGTAGGGAGGATTGCTGACAACCATCGCAAATGAGCGATTCTCCAGCGCGGCAAACCAGCTGCTTTGCAGCACCGTCACGTTGCGAAGCCCGAGACGTTCCACGTTACGCTGCGCCAGCGCCACCGCGTCGGGCATCACATCCACCGCCGTCACCGCGCAGTCGGGCCGCTCGGTGGCCAGCGCCAGCGCGATAGCACCGGTGCCGGTACCGAGATCGAGAATGCTGCAGGCCGCCGCCGGTAAACGCGCCAGCGCCTGCTCCACCAGACACTCGGTGTCCGGACGCGGGATCAGCGTCGCCGCCGAGACGTACAGCGGTAACGACCAGAACTCACGTTCACCGACCAGATGCGCCACCGGCTCGCCGGTTTTACGGCGGGCAAGCAGCACGGATAGCTGGCCTTCCTGTTCCGCGGTCAGTTCGGTCTCGCCAAAAGCCAGCAGATACGTGCGGGCTTTACCCGTCACATGCTGAAGCAAAATCTCGGCGTCGCGTTTCGGGCTTTCGCTTTCTGAAAGCTCACCGGCCGCCTCACGTAACCAGCGCTGAAAATCCATTAGTCCTGCTCTGACAGGGCCGCCAGCTGGTCGGCCTGGTATTCCTGCACGATAGGCTCGATCAGCATATCCAGCTTCCCTTCCATCACCTCGTCCAGACGGTACAGCGTCAGGTTGATGCGGTGGTCGGTTACGCGGCCCTGCGGGAAGTTATAGGTGCGGTTACGGTCGCTGCGATCGCCGCTGCCCAGCAGGTTACGGCGCGTAGACGCTTCCGCCTGCTGGCGCTTCGCCATTTCAGCTGCGTGGATACGCGCGCCCAGCACGGACAACGCTTTGGCTTTGTTTTTGTGCTGCGAACGCTCGTCCTGACATTCAACGACGATGCCGGTCGGCAGGTGGGTAATACGGATAGCGGAATCGGTAGTGTTAACGTGCTGACCGCCAGCGCCAGAGGAGCGGAACGTATCAATACGCAGGTCCGCAGGATTGATGTCCGGCAGTTCAGCTTCCGGCAGCTCCGGCATCACCGCAACCGTACAGGCGGAGGTGTGAATGCGGCCCTGAGATTCGGTGGCCGGTACGCGCTGCACGCGGTGACCGCCGGATTCAAACTTGAGACGACCGTACACGCCGTCGCCGCTGATCTTGGCTATAACCTCTTTGTAGCCACCATGTTCGCCTTCATTGGCGCTCATGATCTCCACGCGCCAGCGACGCGATTCGGCGTAGCGGCTGTACATGCGGAACAGATCCCCGGCAAACAGCGCCGCTTCGTCACCGCCGGTACCGGCGCGCACTTCCACAAACGCGTTACGCTCATCGTCCGGATCTTTCGGCAGCAGAAGCACCTGAAGCTGCTGCTCCATCTCTTCAGAACGCGCTTTCGCATCCTGCAACTCTTCCTGCGCCATCTCGCGCATTTCAGGATCGTCGAGCATCATCTGCGCGGTTTCGATATCTTCCTGAACCTGTCGCCAGTCGGTAAAGCATTTAGAAACATCACTTAACTGCGCGTATTCACGCGAGAGCGCGCGAAAACGTTCCTGGTCCGCAATGGTCCCGGCATCCCCGAGCAGCGCCTGTACTTCTTCATGGCGCTCGTGCAGAGCTTCCAGTTTAGCGACGATAGAAGGCTTCATAGGCGTAAGTGCACCTTGTCTTAGAAAATGGGTATAGGGCGCTATTCCAGCCCGAGGCTGTTGCGCAGAATAGTCAGGCGTTCATCATCCCCGTCACGGGCAGCCTGCTGAAGAGATTTGGTTGGTGCATGGATCAGGCGGTTGGTCAGTTTCCACGCCAGATCCTGCATAATCGCATTTGCGTCGCCGCCCTGCTCAAGGGCTGCTAACGCTTTGGCAGTCAGGTCATCACGCACCTGCTCCGCCTGCCCGCGGTACTCGCGGATGGTCTCGCTGACGCTTTGCGCGCGCAGCCAGGCCATAAACTCACTGGTTTCCTGCTCAACGATGGTTTCCGCCTGAACCGCCGCCGCTTTACGCTGGGCAAGGTTGTGCGAAATGATGCTTTGCAGGTCATCCACGCTGTAGAGATAGGCGTTAGGCAGCTTGCCCACTTCCGGCTCAACATCGCGCGGAACGGCGATATCCACCAGCAGCATCGGCTGATTACGGCGGGACTTCAGCGCACGCTCCACCATCCCTTTTCCGATAATCGGCAGCGGGCTGGCGGTAGAACTGATAATAATGTCCGCCTCTTTCAGGCGTTCATCGATGTCGCTCAGGGCAACCACCTCTGCACCCACTTCATCCGCCAGCACCTGCGCGCGTTCGCGGGTGCGGTTAGCGATAATCATCTTTTTCACTTTATGCTCGCGCAGATGGCGCGCCACAAGTTCGATGGTTTCGCCCGCCCCCACCAGCATCACGGTGACGGTAGAAAGGGATTCAAAGATTTGGCGTGCAAGGGTGCAGGCCGCGAAAGCAACAGAAACCGCACTGGCACCAATGTCGGTTTCGGTTCGCACACGCTTCGCCACGGAGAACGACTTCTGGAACATGCGCTCCAGCTCGCTGGCCTTCAGATGCCCTTTTTGCGAATCCGCAAACGCTTTTTTCACCTGACCCAAAATTTGCGGCTCGCCCAGCACCAGCGAATCCAGCCCGCTGGCGACGCGCATCAGATGGCTGACGGCATCGTTGTCCTGATGCCAGTACAGGCTGTTGCGCAGCTCGTCTTCATTGAGGTTGTGGTAGTCACATAGCCAGCGGATCAGCGCTTCGTGCAGGTTGTCCTGCTCTTCCACGCTTAAATACAGCTCGGTACGGTTGCACGTCGAGAGCACCACGCCACCCTGCACCATAGGCTGTGCAAGCAGGCTGTCCAGCGCCAGGTCAAGCGTATCCGGCGAAAACGTCACGCGTTCTCGCAGCGAAACCGGAGCCGTTTTGTGGTTGATGCCGAGTGCTAATAGGGTCATGTTGAGCGGGAGTAGTACCAGCGTTAATAAGGTTAGCAGAACGCATCATACAGGATGCGCGAGATCAATAAAAGGGACTGCCTCCTTTCGGAGTAATAGGTTACACAACCCTTTGAGATAATTTGAACGTAGACGGTAGCCCCCTTCGACGCTAGCATTAACAGTTATAACTGCAACGTATCTCAAGGATTTGTCCTCATTATGACCCGACTGATTCGCCTGCTGCCGCTGGCAGCACTGGTTCTGACCGCGTGTACCGTCACCCAACCAAAAGGCCCGGGCAAAAGCCCTGATTCACCGCAGTGGCGTCAGCACCAGCAGGACGTCCGTAATTTGAACCAGTATCAGACCCGCGGCGCCTTCGCTTATCTCTCTGACGAACAAAAGGTTTATGCCCGCTTCTTCTGGCAGCAAACCGGTCAGGACAACTACCGCCTGCTGCTGCTGAACCCGCTGGGCAGCACCGAACTGGAGCTTATCGCCAGGCCGGGCGAAGCGCAGATCACCGATAACAAAGGCCAGCACTATACCGCGACCGATGCCGAAGAGATGATTGGCAAGCTGACCGGGATGCCTATCCCGCTCAACAGCCTGCGCCAGTGGATCCTTGGCCTGCCGGGTGAGGCAACTGACTACACCCTTGACGACCAGTACCGTCTGAGCCAGGTGAACTACACGCAGAACGGCAAAACCTGGAAAGTGGTGTACAGCGCCTATGACAGCAAGAGTAAACCGTCGCTGCCATCAAACATGGAGCTGACCCAGGGCAGCCAGCGTATCAAGCTGAAAATGGACAACTGGATCGTTAAATGATGACCCACTGGCCCTCTCCGGCAAAGCTGAACCTGTTTTTATACATTACCGGCCAGCGTGCTGACGGTTATCACACCCTGCAGACGCTGTTTCAGTTTATTGACTATGGCGACACGATCTCCATTGAACTGCGCCGGGACGGGCTGATTTGCCTGCTAACGCCGGTCGACGGCGTGGCGCATGAGGACAACCTGATCGTGCGCGCCGCGCGTCTGCTGATGAAAGCCGCGGCGGAATCGGGCCGTCTGCCCGCGGGAAGCGGTGCGGATATCCGTATCGAGAAACGCCTGCCGATGGGCGGCGGTCTGGGCGGCGGCTCATCCAACGCCGCCACCGTGCTGGTTGCGCTGAACCACCTCTGGGGCTGCGGGCTGTCGAAGGACGAACTGGCAGCCCTGGGCCTGACGCTGGGGGCGGATGTCCCGGTGTTTGTGCGCGGTCATGCGGCCTTTGCTGAAGGCGTAGGTGAAATCCTCTCCCCGGCTGAACCGCCGGAGAAGTGGTATCTGGTTGCCCACCCTGGCGTAAGTATTCCGACGCCGGTCATCTTTAAAGATCCTGACCTGAAAAGGAATACCCCGGTTCGGTCAATAGAAACGTTATTAAATTGTGAATTCAGCAACGATTGCGAGGATATCGCAAGAAAACGTTTTCGCGAGGTTGATGCGGTGCTTTCCTGGCTGTTAGAATACGCGCCGTCGCGCCTGACTGGTACAGGGGCCTGTGTCTTTGCTGAATTTGACACCGAATCCGCCGCTCGTCAGGTGCTTGAGCAAGCGCCGGTTTGGCTGCATGGTTTTGTAGCACGCGGGATGAACACCTCCCCCCTACAGCAGACCATTCTGGCGCAGACTGAGTTTCGGTGACAACGTCACCCTGTTCCAGACGTTGCATCGCGCTCTTTAATACACCGCCTGGATAGCCTTCGCCTGGCCCGCACAGTTTGCGGCGAACGCTATCCACCACTGGACGCATGCCTGAGGTTCTTCTCGTGCCTGATATGAAGCTTTTTGCTGGTAACGCCACCCCGGAACTAGCACAACGTATTGCCAACCGCCTGTACACTTCCCTCGGCGACGCCGCCGTAGGTCGCTTTAGCGACGGCGAAGTCAGCGTACAAATTAACGAAAATGTACGCGGTGGTGATATTTTCATCATCCAGTCCACCTGTGCTCCAACGAACGACAACCTGATGGAACTGGTTGTTATGGTCGACGCACTGCGTCGCGCTTCCGCAGGCCGTATCACTGCTGTTATTCCTTACTTCGGCTATGCCCGCCAGGACCGTCGCGTCCGTTCCGCGCGTGTGCCAATTACCGCCAAAGTTGTTGCTGATTTCCTGTCCAGCGTCGGCGTTGACCGCGTACTGACCGTTGACCTGCACGCAGAGCAGATCCAGGGCTTCTTCGACGTTCCGGTTGATAACGTATTCGGCAGCCCAATCCTGCTGGAAGACATGCTGCAGCTGAACCTGGATAACCCAATCGTGGTTTCTCCGGACATCGGCGGCGTGGTACGTGCCCGCGCTATCGCTAAGCTGCTGAACGATACCGACATGGCGATCATCGACAAACGCCGTCCGCGCGCTAACGTTTCTCAGGTGATGCACATCATCGGTGACGTTGCTGGCCGTGACTGCGTGCTGGTTGACGACATGATCGATACCGGCGGTACACTGTGTAAAGCAGCTGAAGCGCTGAAAGAGCGTGGTGCCAAGCGCGTATTCGCTTACGCGACTCACCCGATCTTCTCCGGTAACGCGGTGAACAACCTGCGCAACTCCGTCATTGACGAAGTTGTGGTATGCGATACCATCCCACTGAGCGACGAGATCAAAGCACTGCCAAACGTGCGCACGTTGACCCTGTCCGGGATGCTGGCCGAAGCGATTCGTCGTATCAGCAACGAAGAATCCATCTCAGCAATGTTCGAACACTAATCGAACACGGCCGAAAAACCCGCTGCGGCGGGTTTTTTTGTCTCCGGGTTTTATTTGTATGATTAATGCCTCCTTCACCTGCCATTCACATGACAGATGATGCGCATACGGATGATAGATAATTGTGAAAAACGTAACCTCCTCACATGTTCTGCCCTTTCGCGCCCTCATCGACGCCTGCTGGAAAGAGAAGTACACCTCGTCACGCTTTGTCCGTGACCTGATTGCCGGGATCACCGTCGGCATTATCGCCATCCCGCTGGCGATGGCGCTGGCGATTGGCAGCGGCGTTGCGCCGCAGTACGGTCTGTACACCTCGGCCGTTGCCGGGATAGTCATTGCCCTGACGGGCGGCTCGCGCTTCAGCGTCTCCGGCCCGACCGCCGCCTTCGTGGTGATCCTCTACCCGGTTTCGCAGCAGTTTGGTCTGGCAGGCCTGCTGGTCGCCACCCTGATGTCCGGCGTCTTTTTGATTCTGTTTGGCCTGGCCCGCTTTGGGCGGCTGATCGAGTACATCCCCCTTTCCGTGACGCTGGGATTCACCTCGGGGATTGGTATCACCATCGGAACCATGCAGATCAAGGACTTCCTCGGTCTGCAGATGCCCCACGTACCGGAACACTACCTGCAAAAAGTGGGGGCGCTGTTCATGGCGCTGCCGACGGCTAACCTGGGCGACGCCGCCATTGGGATTGTAACGCTGGGCACGCTGATCGTCTGGCCCCGTCTGGGGATCCGTCTGCCGGGACACCTTCCCGCGCTGCTGCTGGGCTGCGCGGTGATGGCCCTCGTCAATATGTTCGGTGGTCATGTCGCGACTATTGGCTCGCAGTTCCACTATGTTCTGGCGGACGGTTCACAGGGCAGCGGCATTCCGCAACTGTTGCCGCAGCTGGTGCTGCCGTGGGACATGCCCGGCTCCAGCTTCACCCTAAGCTGGGATTCCCTGCGTGCCCTGCTTCCCGCCGCGTTCTCTATGGCGATGCTGGGGGCGATTGAATCCCTGCTCTGCGCCGTCGTTCTGGACGGTATGACCGGCACCAAACACAAAGCCAACAGCGAACTGGTCGGTCAGGGATTAGGCAACCTCGTCGCGCCGTTCTTCGGCGGTATTACCGCAACGGCAGCCATCGCCCGTTCTGCGGCCAACGTGCGCGCGGGGGCAACCTCACCGGTTTCGGCGGTTATCCACTCCGTGCTGGTGATCCTCGCCCTGCTGATCCTCGCCCCGCTGCTCTCCTGGCTACCGCTTTCCGCCATGGCCGCTCTGCTGCTGATGGTGGCCTGGAACATGAGCGAGGCGCACAAGGTGGTGAACCTGCTTCGTCGCGCGCCGAAAGACGACATCATCGTGATGCTGATCTGCATGTCGCTGACCGTGCTGTTCGATATGGTTATCGCCATCAGCGTCGGGATCGTGCTGGCTTCCCTGCTGTTCATGCGCCGTATCGCGCAGATGACGCGCCTTTCTCCGGTTAACGTCGAGGTGCCTGACGATGTGCTGGTGCTGCGCGTGATTGGCCCGCTGTTCTTCGCGGCGGCGGAAGGTCTGTTCAGCGATCTGGAGTCCCGCATCGCGGGCAAACGGGTTGTGGTGCTGAAATGGGATGCCGTACCGGTACTGGATGCAGGCGGCCTGGATGCCTTCCAGCGCTTTGTGAAACGTCTGCCGGAAGGCTGCGAGCTGCGGGTGAGTAACCTGGAGTTTCAGCCGCTGCGCACCATGGCGCGCGCGGGTGTACAGCCTATCCCTGGCCGACTCTCCTTCTACCCTAACCGTGAAGCCGCGTTAGCGGATCTGTGAGTTACCTGATGCAGAGAAACGTCTCTGCATCATCACCCCGATCGCCTGTTGGAGCCATGCAAGCACGGCAGGCGTCATCCAGGTTCCTTTCATCAGGTGCGGCTCCTGCTGCATGGCAGTACGAAACTTTTGCTGAGTTTCCGGGTTCTTGCCCGCGTAAGACTGGAACAATGCCAGCCAGTTTTCAGCCAGCTTTTGCGCCTCCTCACAGGCAGGATCGGTATTTTCCCGCTGCGCCTGATGCAGTTTTGCCACCAGCGGCGGCCACTCCATCATGCGGTCAAAGTAGTGTGCCCGGGTAAAGGCCATCTCTTCGGCAGTGAGATACTTCTCCCATATGCAGAGCTTAGACTCAGCAAACGCGCGCGTGATGTAATCCGTCATCTCCGGCGTGATGCCGGTCTGCGCCTGCATCTGCGGTTCAACGCTGTGCATCTCGTTCAGCCGGGTGAGAAACTCCGGCTTGCCCGCCGTGTCCTGCTCAAGGCGCTCCATCCAGCGCATCGCCAGGTCCATCGCCCGGGCGTCCGTAGCGGGTATATGGTGCTCCAGTAGCGTGTTGGCCTCTGCAACCAGCCCTGACCAGATAGCCGCCAGCGCATCCTTCTGCACCGCAAACGGCAGCTGCTGTAACTCTTCTTTGCTAAACCAGCGATCGTACATATTCATTAACTCCAGAGTCTGTAGCCAGGATTCCAGATCCGGCGTCGCATCGTCGAGAAGCCCGGTCCGCAGCTCCACCAGCCGGTCGCGCAGCGTATGTATGCTGCGCAGCTGTTTATCCAGCAGCGTGATTTGCGCATCGAGTAGCTCGGTTAACGACAGCGACTCCTGTTCCAGGAAATCCCTGATTTCAGCAAGTTCCAGCCCCGCTTTTGCCAGCGCCTGGATCATATGCAGACGCTGGACATCCGCCAGGTTGTAAAGCCGGTAACCTGCCGCGCTTCTGGCAGAAGGCAGCAACAACCCTGTTTGCTCATAGTGGTGCAATGTCCGCACGGTGATCCCGGCGCGTTTCGCCAGTTCACCCACCTGAATCAACATAACTGCTCCTTTTTCTTTGCCAGTGGCGCCACTCTGGAGCCTTACGTTACGTGAGGGTCAACCCTTGATGCAAAAAAAAACGACTCCCTCGGGAGCCGTTTCGGCGTTCTTTATCGTAGCACTAGCTGTGCTTATGCTGATCGCGACGACAGCGTTTGTCGTAGTGGCGCACCCACCAGTATTTATCGCAGACTTCCTCATGGCCGCTCACGCGCGCCCCTGCAAGCCACAATACCGCACCAACGAAGATGCTCAATATCGCGCCGTGCGCGAAGTATTGCGGGAGGTCAATCTGAGGTAACTGATTTAAAATGGAATAACCCACGCCGGCTACCATCACGAACAGCCCCAATCCCATCAGAACGTTACCGAGTAACGAAGCGTTTTTGCGTTTCATGTGTCACCTCCGGAACTTTGGGTTGTCAGGGGAAAAGCCCCTAATCCTTGTGTGTAAAGTATAGACAACGCCCCTTTTATGAGTTGCGTGAATGATCACAATTACAGATAAGTCCCAAACAAAAATTTACAAATAAGGCTTTGAACAGCTTGAAATTCTAATTGTTCAAATCAGAAATTATTCGTATTTCGCTGAGAAGATCGCAGAATTTTGTCAAGCGGCGCGCCAAACAGTAAACTACGCGCCAGATCTGGAACCCATTAGGAATTGAATCGTGACGATTAAACTGATTGTCGGCCTCGCCAACCCCGGCGCAGAGTATGCGGCCACCCGCCACAACGCCGGAGCATGGTACGTCGATCTGCTGGCCGAGCGGTTACGTGCTCCCCTGCGTGAAGAACCTAAATTCTTCGGGTATACCTCACGTATCAACCTTGCTGGCGCGGATGTTCGCTTACTGGTGCCCACCACCTTTATGAACCTGAGCGGCAAAGCGGTGGCGGCGATGGCAACGTTTTATCGCATCAATCCGGATGAAATTCTGGTCGCCCACGATGAGCTGGATCTCCCGCCCGGCGTGGCAAAATTCAAGCTGGGCGGCGGGCACGGCGGCCATAATGGTCTTAAAGACATCATCAGCAAGCTGGGCAATAACCCGAATTTCCACCGTTTGCGCGTAGGAATCGGCCATCCGGGCGATAAAAACAAAGTTGTCGGTTTCGTACTCGGTAAGCCCCCGGTTTCTGAGCAGAAACTGATTGACGAGGCGGTAGACGAAGCGGCGCGCTGCACCGAAATCTGGCTGAAAGATGGGTTAACCAAAGCGACAAACCGCTTACACGCTTTCAAAGCGCAATAATCCGCCCGATCCGGCTTTTTTACCGCGCGTCATGCGGGTTACGTGTATAATAGGCGTAGTTATTTACTTTTCATCAGTCGGTTATCGTTAACGGATTGATTATCAAGATATTAAGGTGATTTAGAAATGGGATTCAAATGCGGTATCGTCGGTCTGCCAAACGTGGGCAAATCCACCCTGTTTAACGCGCTTACCAAAGCGGGTATCGAAGCGGCGAACTTCCCGTTCTGTACCATCGAACCTAACACCGGCGTTGTGCCAATGCCGGACCCGCGTCTGGACCAGCTCGCGGAAATCGTGAAGCCGCAGCGCATTCTGCCAACCACCATGGAATTCGTGGATATCGCGGGCCTGGTAAAAGGCGCATCCAAAGGTGAAGGCCTGGGTAACCAGTTCCTGACCAACATCCGTGAAACCGAAGCGATCGGCCACGTTGTGCGCTGCTTCGAAAACGACAACATCATCCACGTTAACAACAAAGTGGATCCGGCTGACGACATCGACGTTATCAACACCGAGCTGGCGCTCTCTGACCTCGACACCTGCGAACGCGCTATTCACCGCGTGCAGAAGAAAGCCAAAGGCGGCGACAAGGACGCGAAAGCGGAACTGGCTGCGCTGGAAAAATGTCTGCCACAGCTTGAAAACGCGGGCATGCTGCGCGCGCTGAAAAACCTGACTGAAGAAGACAAGGCGGCGATCAAATACCTGAGCTTCCTGACCCTGAAGCCAACCATGTACATCGCCAACGTTAACGAAGACGGTTTCGAGAACAACCCGTACCTCGACAAAGTGCGCGAAATCGCAGCAGCTGAAGGTTCTGTGGTTGTGGCGGTTTGCGCTGCCGTTGAATCCGACATCGCCGAGCTGGACGACGCTGACCGTGAAGAGTTCATGGCCGAACTGGGTCTGGAAGAGCCGGGCCTGAACCGCGTGATCCGCGCAGGCTATGAGCTGCTGAACCTGCAGACCTACTTCACCGCTGGCGTGAAAGAAGTGCGTGCGTGGACGATTCCTGTAGGTGCGACTGCGCCTCAGGCGGCCGGTAAGATCCACACCGACTTCGAGAAAGGCTTTATTCGTGCGCAGACTATCGCGTTTGAAGATTTTATCACCTACAAGGGTGAGCAAGGCGCGAAAGAAGCAGGCAAGATGCGTGCGGAAGGGAAAGATTACATCGTTAAAGATGGCGATGTGATGAACTTCTTGTTTAACGTTTGAGTTGTTTTGAATGAAAAAAATCCACGCTTTGGCGTGGATTTTTTTTCATAAATTACCGATTTTACGCCTTCTTGCGCAGATAGAACTCAAGGTATTTTTTAGGTCTATCCTGAAACGCACGCTCTTTGCCGTAGTTATAAGCATCGTTGAAATATTTATACGCTTCATCGAATTGATTCAACTCGTAACAGACCATGCCGAGGTCGATTGATGGTGCGGTGTCTATATCCGATCCACGTGTGCGCAAAGTCGTCTCTCCCCATTTCTTCGCCTCATCGTAATCCTCAAGATCAAAGTAAGCGCTGTACATGCACGCAGAGATCCAGTTGGCGAGTTCCCATTCAAGCTTTGGTTCAGGGAGAGCTTGCCATGCTTTTTGGTATTGCTCTAAAGCCTCGGCGTATTTTTTGTCATCGTGAAACTCGTTTCCTTTTTCAACAAAGGAGTTAATTTCGGATTCAATTTTTGGGTCTTCAAGATCTTTCATGGAACAATGCTCCTTCATTGGAAATATTGGGATTTTTCCTGTGGGCCAATAAAATCAGCGGAATCTTTATATCTATCAGGTAGCAGCGCTCCCTGAGACCGATTGTGGCCATAATATTCAAGCTCATAATTTCTGGAATCTCTCATAAAGGCTCTGACCTCACGAGATTTAGGACCATAGTAGCCACCCTTCTGATTCCAGTATTTAACTGCATCTGTTAAGTGGGCCATGTCCGCATCCTGAATACGGTACCATTTACCATCAGTTGAGCTTTTAAATTGCATCCTATCGCCCGTACCACGAATACGTCCTTCTCCTCGCATTCGTGCGATTACTTCACGTCCAGTTTTACTATTTTTTCCCGGGGTTCTTCCCATAAATTTTTTACGGCAACTCAACCCCCACGGATCCACCCACCCCAGCGCATTCGGCGCATACTGGTAAAGGTTTATCCCCCCCGCCAGCCCTATCGGGTCCTGCTGCGTAAACCGCCCGCAGTCCGGGTCATAATACCGGAACAGATTGTAGTGCAGCCCTGTCTCACGGTCCAGGTATTGCCCCTGCATGCGCAGGTTCTGAGAATATCCTGATACCTGCGTCTCGCTTTCCCGCAGCAGCTTGCCCCAGGCGCTGTTCACCCCTTCCCAGCGCACCTGCCCTTCGATATCCGTCATCCGCTCCGGCGTGCCGTTGGGCTGGCAGTGGAACCAGAAGATCTCCGGATCATCCACGCCATCAATACGCGCCAGCGGATCGTAGCTGTCCTGATCGCTGTAGACGTAGGTCAGCGGCACATCCCCGTGCACCTCCTGCAGCAGACGGAACCCTTCCCAGACAAACCGGGTGGTGACCGGCTTGCCGGTTGGCTGTCCGCCCAGCATCTGGCGTCGCGTTTTGCTGATGCGTCGCCCGAGCGGATCGTAGCGGAAGCTGACCTGCGTCTGCGGCTTGTTGCGGTCCCGCGGCTGGCTGATGACCTCCGTCAGGCGATGCTCACCGTCGTAGCGGTAGTGCCAGCGGGTCTGACCGTTATCTTTCTCCACGGTGCGGCCGTGGATGTCATAACGCCAGCGAATGCCGTTCAGCTGCGTCAGGCGGTTGTGCGTGACCTTCTCAGCGGAACCTTCGAGCGGGTTGCCGGCAGCGTCCCAGCGCCACTGCTCCTGTCCGGGTAGCGTGCCGTCCTGAACGAGCAGACGCCCGGCGCTGTCGTACTGCCAGCGGTACCAGCTGAACGGGTTATCGTCCCGCTCTTCCCGCACCAGGTTATTGCGGTAGTCGTAATCCCAGCGGCGGGACCAGCGGCGCGGCGACGGGCGCTGCGCATTGCCGGTAAATACGTCCCGGCGATGCAGTCGGCCAAGGCGATCGTATTCGCTGCGGGTGGTCAGCAGCCCCTGAGTGCGGCTGGTCTCCCGGTGGAGTTCGTCGCGGGTAAAGTCGGAGACCGACAGCTTATCGAGAGCAATGCTGAGCAGATGCCCGCTGCCGTAGTAAAACTGCTTCAGCTCACGGCCATCGGGCAGCGTAATAGAGGTCCGGTTGCCCAGCGCGTCATACTCCCACGCCAGCTCGCCGTGCTCGCCCGCCTCGCGCGTCACGCGACCGAGCGCGTCATACTCAAAGGCCAGCTCCTGCTCTGCCGCGGTGGTCCACGCGTCGGCTGCAAGCGCAGGATGCAGCCCAATCCGGCTTAACAGCCCGGACGCCGTGTAGTGATAGCGTGTCTGCCCCTCCGGCGTGGTGCGGGCGACCAGCTGGCCGCTCGCGCTCCAGGCGAAGGCGTGGGTGATGGCCTCAGGATGACCGGCGGCAAACGTGCGCGCTATCGTGCGTCCGCAGGCATCGTAGCGATACTGCGAGGCCACGCCATCGAGCCCTACCTCTTCCAGCAGCAACGAATCCGCGCCCCAGCGGAATTGATACGCTTCGCCGTTTTCGTTTTCCAGGGCAATCAGACGCCCGCGGCTGTCCCAGCGGCGACGGACCTCTTCACCCTGGGTATTACGCGTCGCGGTTAATCGCCCTGCCTCATCGTATCTGAACTCACTCTCTTTACCGTCGGCGCCCGCATGCTTCACCGGCAGGCCGCGTTCGTTCCATTTGAGCGATTCCGTCCAGCCTTCCGGGCGATCGAGCTGCACCGGACGCCCTGCGGCGTCGTAGCGATATCGCGTCTCTTCCCCGTCGGCGCCAGTCTCGGCTACCAGCCAGCCCAGCGGGTGATAGCGGTAGCGGGTAATACGCCCGGAACAGTCCGTCGAGCGAACGATCTGCCCGGCCTCGTTGTACTCCTGGTAGCGGCTATTTCCGGCGGCATCGACCTCTTCAACGACCTGGCCGAACTCGTCCCGGCGCAGCTGCGTGGTCTGCCCCATCGGGTCCACCACGCGCTTAAGCCCGTGATGTTCGTCGTACCAGAACCGGGTGGCGCTGCCGTCGGCTTCGATAATGGCCGCAGGAAGCGCGCGGTGCTCCAGCCAGGCGGTGGTGCGGGTATTGCCGTCGGCGTCGATCTCCTGAACCCGGTTGCCCATTTCGTCGTAGACGAAGGTAACGGCATTGCCGAGCGGATCGATGCGTCGCGTCAGAAGCTCGTTCTCGTTCCACTCGTAGCGCCAGTTTTCACCGCGCTCGTCAACGTAGCGGACAATCAGATTCTGCGCGTTCCAGTAGTGGCGGCGCGTCTGGCCGTCGTAGTGCTCGACGGTCGTCAGCCCGGCGGCTAAATCGTAGCTAAAGCGGCACCCGTCGCCGGTGCTGGTGCGGTTTTCCACCACGCGCCAGTGATCGAATTTTTTCCAGCGGTATTCGCTCTCCAGACCGCCCGGCATCCGGTGCCAGACCATCAGCCCGTGCTCGTTATAGCGGTATTCACGCGTCACCACGCCGGAGGCATCCGTCGCGCTCGCCAGCTGGCCGCGCGCGTCGTAGCCCCACTGCATCAGCGGCCATGTCTGGCTGCCGTCGAAATGGCTGGCTGCGGTAACGCGCTGCGGGAAACGTTCATCTTCGTAGCGCAGGGTGACGTCTATCGCCCGCGGCTCGTCGTGAAGGCCGACCAGCCTGCCGTGCTCGTCCCACTCCGTCAGCAGCGCGTTGCCGTATTCGTCGCTGAGGGAGGCCAGACGCAGGATAGATGGATTCGCCCGGGTCGGTTTATACAGACGCCACACCGCGCCGTCATCGTCGGCAATCGCCACGTCGCCGTTCTCATTGCGGCGGATGATAATGCCTTCGCTGATGCTGTAAAACGCGCGGTCGACCGGCGGCAGCTCGAAGCTCAGCTCGCGCCCGGTTTCGTCGAACCAGGTGGCGTTGTTGTCTTCCAGCGTGAGATAGCTGTCAAAGGTGGTTGCCCAGCCCAGACCGAACAGCCCTTCCCGGGTGGTCAGGCTGTTGTAGCTGCGCTGCCAGCGAAGCGGAAAGCGCCCCGGCAGCGAGAAGTCGAGCTCGTCGTCGTCATTCAGCACCTTCACGCCGGTGGCGGCGTGAACCGGGTGCGAGGAGCCAAACACCGCATTCACTGCCATATCGGCCAGCATCCCGCCGCCGGCCGCCGCCAGCGCGCAGGGCATGTTTTTCAGGATCTTGCCCGGACGCCCGCGCAGCAGGGAGAGCGCAATCATCCCCAGCGCCAGACCCGGCGTTTTACCGCTTTTGATATCGCGAACCGTGAGCGTGTCCCCGCCGATGATCACGTTCGGGGAGACGTCGTCAGAAACGGTGCCTTCGCAGGTGGTGCGATCTTTGGCACGCACCGCGGGCTGCCCGTTGATGAAGACGCTTTTAGAGCCTTCCGCCAGATACTGCGGCCCGGAGTGCTTTTCGCACGCCACCTTGTCCTCTTCCAGCGGCGAGGTTCCCGCGGCGGCAGAGGCCACGCTCGGCTGCCACATTTCGCTGCCAAACTGTCCGGCGGCGGAAAGCAGCATGCCCGCGTAATCGGCAAAGCTGCCCGGCGACTGCGACTCGGGAGACGGCGTATCGGCGGGCGTCAGCGTGCCTGCCGCGCGCGCGGCGGGGATTGCGTTGGTGAGAACGTTAGTCGAACCGGTAGTGATTTTACCCGCAGGCGACGGCGGAAAAAGCGCATTGCCTAATCCTTCCGCGGCGTTGCTGATATCGTCGGTGATCCCCGCCACGTTCGCCAGCACGCCGCCAATGATGCCGCTTAACAGACAGCTGGATCCAATTGCCGCCACGCCCGCTGCGGCCGCCCCTGCGCCCAGCAATGGCGCCGCTACGGTTGCAGCTGCGCCTACCGCCGCGCCGATCACCGCATAGGCGGCACCTTCCGCCACAATGCTGGTGATGTCAGCAAAAATGCTGGAGTGAATAATCTCGTCGCCCTTACGGGCCGCGTTGTTATCGCTCATGCCTTACACATTCCGGTTGTCGTTTAGCGTCAGACTCTGCTTAAGCGCGCTCCAGCGCACCTCGTCCTCTTCGGTGAATGCCCTGAGTGCCGAGAGGGTAAAAATCATCAATACCGGTTTGCCCGGCGTTTGAACGGCCAGCTGTTTTTGCCACAGGCGCTGCCCGTTACGGTCAAAGGTGGTTTCAACTTCCAGCCCGTTAATTTTTCCGTCAGGCCCGGCTTCTACGTTCCGGAATTCGCTCTGAGCAATTTCGCCCATCTGAGGACGCAGCACATCCCACTGGCGATGGAACTCTTGTTCATAGTCGCTGCCATCGGGGATAACGCCGCGGCTGACCACCACGGACAGCCCGCTTTCGTCATCGCGAATAATGTTCATGCTGTTATCCTGCCAGGCAGCAGGAAAAAGGGAAAACGAACCTTCCTGGAGGGTGTATTTCATAAGTGAACTCGGGATGATTAATATTGTGAGAAACAAAAAGGCCAATCCATGCAGGCCCTCTGGCTGGCTGTTTTATTATTTACGCCATTGACCTGACTGTTCGACTAAAACATGGCTGCCTTTGCTGACAACCAATTTCGCGGGTGCATAATCTTGATTAGTTGTTCGTTGCAAAATGCATCGCATTGAATCTGGCGGCCCACTGCTGAATATCGGCATTTATAACCGGGTTATTATCAGATGACCGATATTGTATAACGTCCGACTCCGGAACCACCCAGGCCGCAAAGATTTTGCCGTCAGGATCGATAACCAGCGCTGACGCGTTCTCCAGATAGAGATCTTTTAGCCAGCCTTCAACAAACAATCCGCCACCTGCGGTGGTATGCGGTTCACCGAAGACATCAAAGTTATCAATAAAGATCTGGTAATGATTTCCCAGCAACGCCCTGAGATTGTCTGTCACTTCGCTATCGTTAACGATGCGGCTAACCGTTTCGAGCTTATTGTATTGCGATAATTCAAGCGCCGATGACGCTTCAACGACGCCAGCCAATAAAGCCGTGCACAATATGGCTACCAGATATTTTTTGGTCATAAATCACTCTGAAGAACCATTTTCGTAATTCATTGTAATTTTCACAACCTTACTGTCTTTAACCTCAAAAGAGAGCAATTTCTTACCCAATTCATAGGAAATCCACTGTTCCCCGGAATCATTTTCAACCTGGCCATCGCCGTATGCATTGTTCAGTGCTCTGATTGTTGAACCCACATGAACTCCACGCGGCGTTAAAATATCTGAGGCAGTCAGCGTAATCTGGGAGACGATATAATCATCAACGCTTCTTTCTGCTTTATCCCACCAGAGATTGGAAGTGAATATTTCTAAACCAGCCTTTTGATGCTGGAAGAACTTATATTGGGTTCCGTCAAAAGGAACCTCACCGACAAAATGGCCTTCAAGCGGCACGTCAATTTTACGGGCAATATCAGGAGTCCATCTGTCGCCTAATGCGACAGGCTGGCCTTTGACCTTGACGGAAAGATCCTGTTTTGTCAGAACGGGCGGCATAGCTTCTGCCAAAACCACATTGCTGCTCAGACAGGTAAACATCAGGGCAGAACAAAGAAATGTCGGAGTGTGTTTTTTCACATTAGTTGTCATTCAATGAATATTTATTGCGCTTCTCACCACTGGAAACACCGCCAGGACTTGGAAGCAGCGTTTCTTATTCGGCGCTTATGACGACTGAACCCAGACAGTCAGGATTTTTCACGGTGAAACTGAAGCTCACCTTTTGTCCATTCATATCTTTTGGCGCTGTATAACTGGTCACTTCGTTCTCAGAGCGGCCTCGTGGATAATCAGTTAACGTCAGTTGCGGATAATGCTTTTTAACGGTATCGAGAGTGATGCACTGGCCGGACGGTGAAAAATTCAGTAACGGCGCCATGCCGTCACTTTCTTTACTTAAACGTAAATCAATTGCAGTAATGTTCGTTCCATCCGCCAGTTTGATATCGTCGGCATTGTAGAAATTGATATATTCATTCTGTTTCGTTAGCCTGAATGACAACGGAGCGTTATCCAGACTGTTAACGGACAACGTCTTGAGTGATGCGCTCATTTTTGCAATGAACTGCCAAAGATCCTGTTTCTGCATGTTACCTCCTGCCATTCCCGTCGTTAATAAAGCCGCAAGCACCGCACCCGTTTTTAGACTATGGATAATTTTTATCATACCAACCGCCATAATAATCTTCGTAATATTGCCCCGTGGTGGACGTTTGTTCGCCTTTGCCAAAGATACGGCCTATCTGCGTACGCGCTTCACTTTCCTTTATAGCCCCACGTTCGAGAGAATCATAGATACGATTATATTGTGTCTGATTTGCCGGATTGCCCGCAATACCGATATCCCCACCCTTGTTGGCTATGATTTCGCGTTGGACCCGGATATTGTTCAACGTTGCAGCGCCTTCATCACTGAGTGTGCTGTTGAGATAGGCGTCGCGCGAAGAAAAATCAATGTTGGGTTCATATAAAGCGTGACCACTTTCATGTGACAGAGACTGAACAACCGCATTCGGATTACCGAGCTCGTTTTTATCAACGGTAATAACTCGCTTTTGACGATTGGCAAACGTCCCCTTACCTGCTTCACCTTCTTCAAATGTCCAGCCTCGTTTCTTTAACGTAGCTATGTCATTTTTCATGGTCGGTGATTTATCGACAAGACTATCTACATCCTTGCCATATCCGCTTGAAGGCACACCTGATGATGGGGGTGTTGCAGTTTTAGAGGTTTCGGCAGGCGCGCTTGCAGCCGCACCTGCCTTATTCTCCTTTCCCGGCGTAAATTTCTCCTGCACCGCCGCATCAATATCCCCTTTATGCCCCGATCCCGGTGCCGTTGTGCCTGGCTTGGTGCCAGAGGTATTCAGATGCAGCTTACCGCCCGTGGTGATATACCCATCCCCTTCCACGAAGAAGTTAAACTCTTTGCCGATCAGGTTAATCTTGCCGTTAGCGTTCAGCTCAATGGCGCTCTCACCGGAGACCAGCCGCAGCTTCGTCCCGGAAGCTATAACGTACTGCTCCACCGCCGCATCCAGCTTGCCTTTCCCCGTCAGGATCTCGGTTCCGCCTTTCACGGCCTGGGTTTGGTTCGCTTCCACGCGGTGCAGTTCATTTTTCTTCACGTAATGGCTGCGCGCCCCGCCGACGCTGTGCGTTTCATCGTTTTTAACGCTGGTGTCCATGTTGCGCTCGGCCTGGATCCACACCTGCTCTGCGCCCGCCTTGTCCTCAAACCGCAGGGCGTTGGCGTTGTCGACGGAACCGTCTTTCGTGCGGCTCATAAAGCCCATCTGCGTCGCCGCGGCAGGCAGCGCCCACGGCGGCATGCTCGCGTCGTTGTACACGCGCCCGGTAATAATCGGACGGTCTGGATCGCCGTTGATAAAGTCCACCACCACCTCATCGCCGACGCGCGGGATCTGCACCCCGCCGTAGCCCTGGCCCGCCCACGCGCTCGACACGCGCACCCAGCAGGAGCTGGTGTCATCGCCCTTCGCCAGGCGGTCCCAGTGGAACTTCACCTTCACCCGGCCGTATTTGTCCGTCCAGATACTCTCGCCGTTCGGCCCCACCACTTTCGCCGTCTGCGGGCCGTAGGTGCGCGGCCACGCCGTGGACTGCGCCGGACGGTAGACCACCGCCGACGGGATCACCGTAAAATCGGTGCGGTGAATGGTTTCACCCTCGCCGCTCGCGTAGCGGTTCTCTTCGAAGTGATAACCCGCCGCCGTGACCAGATACTCACCGTTGTCGCTGAAGAACGGCGCGTTGGTTAACGTGAAGGTGCGCCCTGGCGCAATCCCCGCCGCCGTGGCGGTGGCCTGAATCTGCTGATGCTCAACCTGCCAGCGCTCCTGACGGATGCGGGCATAGAACTCCCCGTGCCCTTTGTCCACAAAGCGCCCCGGCCAGTCGTAGACGTCAATGCTGCCCGGCTTCGGCGACGCTGGGTTCTGCTGGGCCTGGAACAGCCACGCGTTCGGCTTGCGGAAGTCATAGTCGTCGAGGCTGTAAATTCCCGGCGTCACGCTGTCCTCCAGCGCCCACTGACTGATGCCCTCTTCATCCGTGCTGCCGCCTGACGGCGTCTGATGGTAAGGAATAACCTCATAGCCGCTAAACGGCTGATGCTGCGTGGCGGCGTCGGTGAGTACCAGGGTATGCTTGTCCGCCTCATGGCTGAAGTAATACGCAATCCCCTCCAGCTCCATCAGGCGGCTGATAAAGTCCAGGCTCGACTCCTGATACTGTACGCAGTAGTCCCATACCCGGTAGCTGCCGGTGAGTTTATCCTCAACGTTGACCTGATGCTCACCCAGCAGGGTTTTGACAATCTGCGGCACCGTCTGCCCCTGGAAGATACGCAGGTTACGGTCGCGCTTCATCGGCCACAGGTCCGGCTCAACCGTCAGCTGGTACACCGCATAGCGGGTGCCCGTCAGTTCGACGGCGCTGACCGCCACGCGGGTAATCTTGCCGTTAACATAGCGGGACGTCAGCAGGTTCTGCGTCGGGATGGTCACCGTGACCGGCTGGCCCAGCAGCTTGCTGCGGTCGATGCGCGCGTCCGTGCCGAGCACGGTCAGCGTCAGCGCGAACGACTCGGACATCGCTTCGCGGCCCGTCAGTTTCCAGAACAGAAGCCCCTCCACCGGGAGCTGAACGGTAATTCGGTTGAGCATAATCTTTATTCCATCTAGCTTATGCGATTCAGAAAAGAGGTTCGCATCTGTGACTGAGCGTAATTCTAAGGGTTCACCAGCCAGGTACCCGGCTTGGTGATATCCAGCGTCTGGCCACGCGTTCTTCCGTTGCCCTGGAGTTCAATCTTCACCTCACCAGCCGGCAGCTTGAGCGATGCATAGCCGTTGGTCGCCGGACGCAGCGCTTTTGTCTCACCGTTCACTTTCAGCGTTTCGCCGTCGAGGATGCGGATATAGACCAGCGCAACAGGGCTCTCGGCAGGCGGCGGAGTCTGCTTGGCCGTCGCCTGCTCGTTAACCTTCGCCGTTTCCGGCTTCACGTCTGGGACGTTCGAGGCGGTTTCGGTTGGACGCGTCTCTGCCGGTGCCTGCGCAGCCTGCTCTGGTGCATCATTCCCGCTGCTGAACAGCATCGCCCCGGCGACAACGCCGACCAGCACGCCTGCGGCAACCATGCCCGGGATCTTGTAGCGACGCCAGTCGAGCAGCGAAGCCGGCTGATCCTCCTCCACCGGTACCAGCATCGTGCCGGGCTTTTTCGCCGTCAGCACATCGTTGATACCGGCGACCGGCATCTCTATCAGCGCGGCGAACTCGTCGATTGACTGCGGACGATCCTCCATGTGCAGCGCCAGCGCGCGGTCAATGGCCTGCAGCAGCGGAATGGAATAGCCCTGCGGCATGATCTCCACCAGCGGTTTGCAGGTATCCTGAATAGAGCGCACCACGCTGACCGGCGGCGGGGAGCCCACAATCAGGGTACGCAGCACCGCGCCGAGGGCGTAAATATCCGTCCACGGGCCCTGCTCGCTTTCGTTGTCGTCGGTGTACTGCTCGATCGGCGCAAAGCCCGGGCGCAGCATGGTTTCCGTTTCATCGGAAAGGTTACCGATGGTGCGGCGCGCGGAGCCGAAATCAAGCAGCACCGGCAGGCCGTTATCCTGGATCTGAATGTTATCCAGCGAGATGTCGCGGTGCAGATAGCCTTCGTTGTGGATGGTCTTGATCGCACCGAACAGCATCGGCAGCGTGCGGCGGATCCAGGCCTCGTTGATCAGCTCCGGCTTTTCCTCGCGCAGGCGCGAAAGCGTGGTGCCGCTGTAAAACAGCGTCCCCATGTAGGCCGTGTCGTTTTGCACCCAGAAACGCAGGACATGCAGCAGGTTCGGGTGGTTAAAGCGCGCCAGCAGACGCGCCTCCTGAATAAAGCTGTTCAGGCCTGCGGAAAACGCTTTGCCAAAACGCTCGCTGCGCAGCACAAGGGTCATGTCGTCGCCGCGCACGGCGAGCGAGGAAGGCATAAATTCTTTGATAGCGATAGTGCGTTCGAGCTGGTGATCCCACGCGCGATAGACGATGCCAAAACCGCCGCCGCCGATCACCTCTTTGATTTCAAACTCGTTGAAGCGGTACCCGACCGGGAGCGCGTTTGGGACAGTCCGATTGTTATCATTATCCGTCATCTTTTACAGTTCTCTTGATGATTATTACGCGGCAAACTGACAGTGAAACTCGCCCTGCTCGCAGGTGACGTGCAGACGTCGGTACTGCTCGTCGCTGCGGCTGGCGGTAAGTAAGATCTGGCTCATCTGAGGCAGCAAGGTGTTGGTCAGAATAGCATCCACCATGCGACCGCCGGACTCCACCTCGGTACAGCGCTGAACAATCTGTTCCACCACGCTGTCGTCAAACTCAGAAATAATGCTGTGATTCTCTTCCAGACGACGCTGAATGCGCTTGAGCTGCAGGCGAACAATCTGCCCCAGCATCTCGTCGCTGAGCGGGTAGTACGGCACCACCAGCAGGCGGCCCAGCAGCGCCGGTGGGAAGACCTCCAGCAGCGGCTGGCGCAGGGCGCCGCTTAACGCGTCAGGCTCCGGCATCAGCTCCGGATCGGCGCACATGGCGCTAATCAGGTCGGTGCCGACGTTGGAGGTCAGAATAATGATGGTGTTGCGGAAATCGATGTGGCGCCCCTCGCCGTCCTCCATCCAGCCTTTATCAAAGACCTGGAAGAAGATCTCGTGGACGTCCGGGTGCGCTTTTTCAATTTCGTCCAGCAGCACCACGCTGTACGGGCGGCGGCGCACGGCCTCGGTCAACACGCCGCCTTCACCATACCCTACGTACCCCGGAGGCGCACCTTTTAAGGTGGAAACGGTGTGCGCTTCCTGGAACTCACTCATGTTGATGGTGATAACGTTCTGCTCGCCGCCGTAGAGGGATTCCGCGAGCGCCAGCGCGGTTTCGGTTTTACCGACCCCGGACGGGCCGCACAGCATAAAGACGCCCACCGGTTTGTTGGGATCGTCCAGCTTCGCCCGCGAGGTTTTCACGCGGCGGGCAATAAGATCCAGGCCGTGACGCTGGCCGATAACGCGCTGGTTCAGCGTGTCAGCGAGGTTGAGCACCGCGTCGATCTCGTTTTTCACCATCCGACCCAGCGGGATCCCGGTCCAGTCAGAGACCACCGCGGCAACCACGTTTTCATCCACCGCCGCAAACAGCAGCGGCTCATCGCCCTGCAGGGCGTTCAGCGCCTGCTGCTGTTCCGCCAGCTGGTCGCGCAGCTCGGCGCTATCGTCATCGCCCGCCGCGAACAGCGCCGCGCGCAGGCGGATAATCTCCTGCACCAGGCTGCGCTCTTCTTCCCAGCGCCGGGCCAGGGCTTCGCGTTTTGTTTCATACGCGTCGCGTTCGGCGAGTAAAGCGGTCACGCGATCGGCGTCACCGGCTCCCACGCGCGCTTCGCGTTCAGCAATCTCAATTTCCACGTCCAGCGCGGCAAGATGGCGCAGGCAGTCTTCGAGCTGCGCAGGGGGCGCGCTCTGGCTGACCGCGACGCGGGCGCAGGCGGTGTCGAGCAGCGCAACGGCTTTATCCGGCAGCTGACGCGCCGGGATGTAACGATGCGACAGCTTCACCGCCGCGCTGACCGCTTCGTCGAGCAGCAGCACCTGGTGGTGCGTCTCCAGCGGCGACACGGTGCTGCGCAGCATCAGAATGGCTTTCGCTTCGTCCGGCTCGTGGACCTGCACCGTCTGGAAACGACGGGTCAGCGCAGGGTCTTTCTCGATGTATTTTTTGTATTCCGCCCAGGTGGTGGCGCCGATGGTGCGCAGCTGACCGCGCGCCAGGGCAGGCTTCAGCAGGTTCGCCGCATCGCCGGTCCCCTGCTGGCCGCCTGCGCCAATCAGGGTGTGGATCTCATCGATAAACAGAATGATTGGCGTGGCGCTGGACTGGACTTCGTTAATGAGCGCCTGCAGACGAGCTTCAAACTCTCCTTTCATGCCTGCGCCTGCCTGCAGCATGCCGATATCCAGCAGCCACAGCTGAATATTTTGCAGCGGCTCCGGGACGTCGCCGTCGGCGATACGCAGCGCCAGCCCTTCCACCACCGCCGTTTTCCCGACCCCGGCTTCCCCGGTCAGCAGCGGGTTGTTCTGGCGGCGACGCATCAGGATATCCACCATCTGGCGGATCTCCTCGTCGCGCCCGACAACCGGGTCAATCTTCCCTTCGCGGGCGCGGGCGGTCAGGTCCTGGCCGTACTGGGCCAGCGTCCCCTGCGCCGCCGGTACCGTACCCGCCGGTGCGTCTGCGGCGGCAGCGGCCTGCTGCGTTTCTTTGCTGTTGGCGCAAATCGCGTCGAACTGCTCAATCAGCACCTCGACGTTAAGGCGGGTGAACTGCGACGAGATGCTTTTCAGCACGTTGGCCAGATTCCAGGTTTTCAGCATGCCGATCAGCAAATGGCCGCCGCGAATACGGCTGACGCCAAACTTCAGCGATCCAAACACCCAGGCGCGCTCCACGGCGCTGTCGATATGCTCGGAGAGATCGGAAACGGAACTGGCGCCACGCGGAAGGACGTCCAGCGCGGCCACGATATCGCGGGTCAGCTGCTGTTCATCGAGAGCAAAGTGGCGGATGACCTGCTGCAGATCGCCATCCTGCTGCTGCATCAGCTGATGCAGCCAGTGCACCAGCTCAACGTACGGGTTGCCGCGCAGCTTGCAGAACGCAGTGGCGCTTTCCAGAGAGGTAAATAACAGCGTATCCAGTTTGCCGAAAAGCACGGCACGGCTAATTTCTGACATGTTAGTTTCCATTAACAATGATTCGGTATACGGAAGGATTACCGCTCTGCGCGATACACCAGATCGCCACGCGGGACAGGCTGCGGCTGACGGCCCAGCCAGGTGTTATAGCCTAATCGCCCCTTGCTGCCGAGCGTGGTGCCCTGCACCGCGTCTTCACGCAGGATCACCCGCGTTTCCCATTCAAACTCCACCCCGGCGTACTGACGCACCCAGTCGCGCAGCTCGGTGACCCACGCTTCACCCGGCAGAAAACGGTTGTACTCCTCCGCGCTCAGCGGGCCAATTTCGATGCGAAACTTATGCTGCACGTCGCGGACGGCAACGCCGAGAAAAGCGGATTCCCCCATGCGCGGCATGCGGCGTCCTGCTCCCAGCTGCGCCTGCTCGCGCGTGGAAAGCGGCATCCACTGCGGCACGTTGCTGACCAGCTTGACCGGCGCTTTAAAATAGTTGCGCAGGATCTTCTCCAGCCCCTCCGGATCCCGCCCGTGACGGGTCAGGTGTCCGGCGTGGGTAAAGCGGGCATGCGAGCTCAGGCTGCCTTTGTTCATCTGCCCCGGCTGGCCCATGCCAATCAGCGACGCCAGGTAGCCTTCAAAGCGCCTGTTATCAGCGCGATCGAGGGAGACGGTGGGCTGCGCATCCGCCCAGGCGCGGTAAAACAGCAGCGCCAGGCGGTGATGGAACAGGTCGGCAAACGCGCTGAGGCTGGTGTCCTGATGATGATAAATCCGCTCGCGGGCGTATTCGGTCATGTGGACAGGCAGCGGGCCGTTCGGGCCAAACAGGCCGAAGCTGAGGATAGACACCTCGTGCAGCCCGCTTTCCTCCCGCTGGCGGACCTGAGCCAGGGTCGACGGTGCAAAACTCATCGACGGCTGCTGGCCGATGCGCAGCGGCTCAAATTTCGGCAGCGGCGCGCGTCCCAGCGGGTAGCGTTCGCCGCCCTGGGCATCAATACGCCTTAACAGCTGAAACAGATCGTAGCGCCAGGGCGCCTCACGGACCCCGTGCCAGAACGCATCCGGCAGCCGGGTCAGGCGATGCACGCGCAGCGGTGCAGTGGCAGCGTCACTCATATCAGCGCCCTTTTACCCATGCGAGGCGCCCAGTAGCCAATCTCGCCGCGATGCTGACTTTTCAGGGTGAACTCCGTAAAGCTGTTGATGGACACCAGGCGGGCAAAGAGACGTTCCATCACGCTGCCAAAAAGCCACGGACTGGCGCCGGAAAAGGCACGCTCATCGACCGTCAGGGTGATGCCGATCCCGCGGGCGAAAACGACCGGGCCGGGTTCAGGCACGCGGCGGTGAACCGGCTCCAGCACGCAGTGGCGTACCCCTTCCACCTGACGCGCAACGGGCGTTTCTGCCAGGTTGGCGTACAGCCCTAACAGCTGGCGCAGCGCGGCCGCGCCGTCTTCGTTTTCGCTGTCCATCAGGCTGAGGTAGTTCATCTGCAGCTGGCTGATGAGCCGCCAGGTGCTGAACCCTTCCGCCAGCGCCGGGCGCGGCGGCGTTGGGCCTTTGCGCAGGGTGAGGGATTTCACCGGCATGGAGTCGGCCATAATGAACTGCCCGAGCTCCTGCTGCAGCATCAGCGGCAGATCGCGGCTGGTGCAGAGCACCTCGGCAGAGATATAGCGCAGGTTTTCCTGCCACGGGGCGTGCTGTTCATCCACCAGCGAAACAAACACCTCTGAACCGATATAGCCGGTGCGCGTGCCGTAGCGCAGGGCGTGCTCGGACAGCACGCGCTGTTCGCGGCGCAGGGAAAAATAGGCCCCGTAGTTGCCCGCATCGCCGCTCCAGGTGCTCCAGAATGGACGAAACGTCTGGTCATCGCGCTGGCCGTCCGCGCTGCCATAGATTTTTTTGACCGCGTAAATTTCATAATCCAGCGGACGAATGTTATCCACCACCAGATGGTATTCATGCTGGCCTTCATTCAGCTTCTGACGCGCCGCGACCTTGGGAAACAGGTTGATGACCGGGGTACAGTGCAGCGCCAGATGGCTGGCATCGACCACGCGCTCCAGCTGTTCATCCGACTTATCCAGCAGAATGAAGATGTCGAAGGCTTTTTCGCCTTCACAGCGCTCGATAAGCTTGCCCAGACCGCTCAGGCTAATGAAGCGGAAGCGGGCCGGAAACGCGAAATACTCCTGCAGCAGGCGATAGCCGTCAAAGTTGCGCAGATCGTCCGGAAGCAGGGCCTGGTCAGGCTCAAAGCCTTCCTGGCGCAGCGCGTCCGAGGCCAGCAGCTGCCGCTGCGGCTGCGGGCTTACCGTCTGGCAGACGATCCCGGCGTGATGCTCCATCACCAGCTCCAGCAGTTTCAGCGCTTCAATGTCCGGACCGCCGAGGAAAAATTCCAGACGGTCGAAATCCAGGTGCCCGAGGTTTTGCGGACCGTCGCAGGCGATGCGGATCCTTAAGGCACTGCCGATCCCCCGCTGGCTCAGCCCCAGCTGCGCGAGCGGCAGATCGGCGGGCACGCCGCCCAGCTCGACCTTGTCGATTTTCAGCGGCAGCAGGTTGACCTCGTGCGCCGTGGTATAGCTGCAGGTCACGCCGGTTTTTTTTAGCGCCAGGCTGTCCATCATGGTACCGCGCGGCACAATGAAGCCCTTGCTCAGGTCGCCCCGGCTGCTGTCGGGCTCAATCTCCGCGATAGCCATCGACGGCGTGGGCGCGAGATAGTTAGGCGCAATCATCTCCAGCAGACGCTGGGAGAAGCGCGGAAACTCCGCGTCCATTTTCATCTGCACGCGTGAGGTCAGGAAGGCGAAGCCCTCCATCAGACGTTCGGTATACGGGTCCGCCACTTCGATGCCGCGCATGCCCAGCCGTCCGGCGACCTTAGGATAGCGTTCGGCAAACTCGGCCCCCATTTCGCGCAGGTAGGCCAGCTCGCGGTTGTAATATTCGAGCAGTTTACTTTCCATGATTACCCCGCATCTTTCAGTTCAAAATGGCCGTTTTCCAGATCGACATCGGTACGAAACAGAAACTCCAGCGGGTACGGCACACACCATAAACGCCCTTTGATCTCGATGGAGAGCACGTTGTGCAGATCCAGCGAGGAGGTATCCGACACGCAGCGGACCTGCAGCCCCTGCGGTAAAATGCGCGGCTCAAAATTGATGATGGCCTCGGTGAGCTTGCGCTGAATGTCGTGCCATTCGATATCCGACATTCTTTTCCCGGCCAGCGGCGCGACGCCGAAGTTGACCACCGAGCGCTTCACGTGCGGCAAGGCGCTCAAATCGCCGGAGGCATCGTGGTTGATGGTGTTAAACAGCCACTGCAGATCGCGCAGGACGTTGCGGCGCAGGGCGGCGTGGGTGATCAGATTGCTGTTGGCCGACTCGCGCTTTTTTTCCGGCTCATTATCGGTGAGACGATCCAGCAGCGAGGGCTGCATTTTGTCGCGCGCCCCCACCTTCTCCTGCTTGCTGCGGGCTTGCCAGCCGCTGCGCAGCAGATCGCCTTCGCCAGCGGGATTACTCATCGGCTCCATCCGTCGCAAACGTCACGAGGCTTAAGGACAGCAGCGGGTATTCGCTTTGCTCGCTCAGCCAGGCCTTCTGGCCCCTGCCTTCGTAAAGAGTGCCGTCTTCGTCGAGCGGCTGCCATTCGGTGGTGCGGCCCAGCCTGACCGCATCAGTGGCATCGGCAGCAAACGGGTAACGCGCCGGGATCTGACACACCTGCTCCGTACCGTCGGTCAGGCGCACCAGCGCGTGACGCCAGACCAGATCGGTCACGCTGGCGGGCGCCTGGAAACGGATCTCCGCGATGGCGCTGAACGGCAGCCAGAAATAACGGCCGTTCACGATGGTTTCGCAGACCGGGCCGAGACGGGCGTCGCCGTCCATCAGCCAGTCAAACACCTGCGTCTCCTCGTTTTCGAGGATAATCTGGCCGGGGGTGGCCTCAGCCCGATCGAGGGCCTCCAGACGCAGCGCCCGGGCGCGCTCGCCCTCCTCGCTCAGCGCCGCGGCCAGGGTCGTCAGCCACGGCCACTGGGTTTCAGGCATAGCCGGACGCGCCTGTCCCGCCATCACCTGCGCGCGCTGCAATTCGCCCTGAATGGATTGCTCCAGCAGCGTGACGGTGGGCTTCGCCTGAGGCTTCAGCGCCAGCCAGCTTTTCAGCTGGGTCAGCGCGCGCGTCCAGTTGCCGCTGAGGGTTAAAAACTGCACGAACGCGGCGCGGAGGTCGGCATCTGCCGGACGGGCTTTGATTTCAGCTTCAAGGCGCGCCAGCGCGTCGCTGAGCGACTCGCCCGCCAGGTGTTGATAGAGCGTATTCATAGCCACTCCTTAATTCGCCGCGCGCCATGCGCCAACGGCCGGATCGCGCAGCTGAGGACGCAGGGTATCAATCAGAACGATATTCAGCGGCGTGCCCGGTGCGACCCAGGCGCTCCAGGTTTTCTTCACCGCCGCAATACGCGCCTGCAGTTTTGCATCGTCGCTGGCGATTTCACGGGAAATCTCCACCGCTACGGTGCCGTTGCTTTTCCAGCTGTTCAGGGCGCTATCGTAAGGCAGGATCATCCAGCTCTGGTCGCTGTCTGGCGTGCTGAACACCATGCGCTCTTTGTTGACGGAGGTGATCAGCGCGTTTTCAGGATCGGCGCTTTGATTCAGCCCGGTCACCGGGAAGCCGTGGATGTAGGTCACCGCCATCTCTTTCTGTCCGCCGTTGCGGGACTGCGAAACCACGGTGTGTCCGCTCAGCCAGCTGCCGTTACCGCAGCGGGTGGTGTCAGAATCCGGAATAAAGAGCGCCGGAGCGGAAGCGCCACCTTCCCAGAAGGTGCGCAGGTGACAGCCGTCCTGCAGGGTGAATTCCTGCCACGGCGTGCGGTCCGCGGCAACCGTATGGGCAGCAACGTTCTGATCCGGTGGCAGTAACGCGCCGCTGGACGTGGCCGTGGTGACGGCAGGCGCAGCCTGCTGCTGTTTCACCACCAGCGTCCACTCCTGCGCTTTGGCGGCCGTACCCTGCGCCAGCGTGGTACCCGCCGGATCGTTGAGCGTCCAGCTAAGCTTATTCACTTTGCTGCACTGGTGTTCCAGCAGGGAGCCAAGACGCGGCACAAAGTTCTCCAGCACGGAGACGTCTTTCTTACCGTTCGCCACAATGCGCAGCGCCACCTCAGGCTTACACCAGCTCTGCGGCGTGTTGTCTTTAATGTTGTCGATCCAGATATCCAGCTTCTGCGCAGGAGACTGCACGATGCGGAAATTCTCAGCCTGCGCGGTGGAGGTGACCGCCAGAAGTGCCAAACCCGATAGCCAAAGTTTCATATCGTTCCTTGTGTGTCTAATCAGTTCCGCAGGGAAGAAATTGTGCTGCGTCAGAGAGGGTGTGCAGCAAAGTGGTGTCCTGAGGGTTGCCCATCCATACCGCCAGGGCAGTATAGTTATCCTGAGCATTCCCCTCCTGTTCGCCATTCTTTTGAATGATTTGGTTCATTAAGGTCAGCCACTCCTGCGGCGTATTGACCATATGCAGCGACTGCTTCATTTGCTCTTCGCTAACGCCGTGCCAGAACCCGTCGGTGCAAAGTAAGAATGCATCGCCGTCTTCAACCTGCACCACGTCGCTGTAGCTCGCTTCCGGCCCGCCGTTTTCAATTCCCAGCGCCAGATAGAGCAAATTGCTGTTCAGGTTGTCGGTCTGGTGACCGGCGTCTTTCATCTGCTGCACCAGGCTGTGGTCGGTGGTCACATGCCACAGCCATCCCCGGCGGAACAGGTACAGGCGGCTGTCTCCGGCGTGCGCCCAGTAGGCCAGGCCGTAATCACGGTCAATGAACAGGCTGACCAGCGTCGTGCCCATCCGGCGATAGTCCTGAACGGCCTGCTGTTCGCTGAGGATGGTGCGGTTCGCCGTCTGCACGTAGTCGCGGATATGCTGCGCATTAAGATGTTTGTCGCCATCGAAGCGGGAGATAATGCTGTTGCGGGCCAGCTCTGCAGCCACCTCACCGCCCGGCAGGCCCGCGATGCCGTCGCAGACGACAAAGCAGGCCGAGCGTTCCCCTATGGTTTCTCCCGTCTGATCCTGGTTGCTGGCGCGCGTCCCCTGGCGGGAGAGAGAAGCCGTTGCGATATTCATTTGTCTTCCGATCCGCTCTGTGAGTCTTTGTACTGATTCACCTCCATGTCGTACGCATGAAGGAAAGCCTCGCCGAACAGGGTGTGGAAGTCATCCTCAATCTCGCCAGCCGTTTCGCCATAGCTGCGAACAAAATAGTCCCACAGGGCGGCTTTGCGGCTGCCCGGCAGCGCCAGACGAGAGGTCATCCCGTTCTGCTTCGCCTGCTCTTCCAGCTGTTCCGGGTTAAAGGACTGCAGCATCGCGGCAATGATGGCGCGGATACCGGAGATCATGCCCAGCTGGTGCGCCTGCAGGTCGATCAGCGCGTCGCGCACGGATTTGGTCGGCGGCATAAAGCCCGGCATCGGGGTGCCGAACATCTGGATCAGCACGGTTTTGCCGGTCGGCAACAGCTTGAACGGGTTGTTGGCATCGTCCAGCACCATGGTCATATCGGCCTTCACGCCGCGCTTGAGGATGGAGCGCGAGGAGAGCAGCGCCACGGTTCCCTGAGAGAACATGCCGAGGATCTGCCCCAGCTGACGCATATTTTCACGATCAAACTGGGGGACGGGCTGCATTTCGCTCAGCCCCATCCCCTCCAGCAGCGCCTCCAGCAGCTCGCCTTGCAGCACTTCGCCCTTCTCACCGCTGTTCGCCGTGGCGGTTGGGGCGGCGGCGTTATTGACCGGGTCAATGCGCAGACGGCCCTTCGGTGCCTGAGCGCTGCTGCGCGCCACGGCCTGCGGCGTAGGCATGGTGAAGCCTGCGTAATCCGGCCGCGCGGGCTCTTCTTCAGCACGCGGTTCTTCCTGCGGCTCAGGAGCGAACAGCGGAGAATCGGCCAGCACGTCCTCTTTCTGCTCAGGTTCCGGCACTGGCGCAGGCTTTTCGGCAATAATGTCATCCGGATGGGTCAATGGCGCGCGCCCATCAGCCCGAGCGGGTCGTCATTACGCGCGGCTGGCGCGCTGGCCTTACCGCCAAACAGGGCCAGCGGATCGAGCTCGTCCGTCGCCTCGTCTTCTGGCTTAACGGGGCTATTGTCGCCCGGCGGCACCAGCGTTGACGGGGTGACGTCGTCAAAAATACTCTCTTTTTTGAACAACGCTTCGTCGCTGAACAGCGTGTCCGGGTCAACGTTCTTACGCTCAAGCTTTGGATCGCTGTCGTTAAACAGCGCCAGCGGATCTTCCGCGTTACGCTCCGGGGCCGCAGGCTGGGAGAACGGATCGTGCGATGCAGCAGGCTGCGGTTTTGTACGGTTGCTGGAGATGCTGTCGGAGATGGAGAACTCCTGCATCAGGCTATCCCAGATTTCCGTTGGCACGGCGGTTGGCTCGGCCTTCCCGCGCGGTGCGGCGCTCGCCGGCTTCGGTTGCGCAGCGGGCGCGGCTGCCGGACGCGCCTGCTGATGCATGCTGGCCGCCATTCGGCTCACGGGCTGCGTATCGTGGATCAGTTCGGTCACTTCGATGCGGTAGTCATCAATACCGAGAATGTCGCCATCCTGCAGCTCAACCTGACGCCCTCGCTCCAGCGGAATGTCATTTAATACCACGCGGGTGACGCTGCCACGGTTGGTCACGCGGCATTCGCCCTGGGCGTCAACGTGAACAATGGCCTGCAGACGAGAGATGGTGCGGTCATTATCCGGCAACACCAGATTGTTATCCGTACCGCGCCCAATGGTGCCGCCCGGGGCGTAAAAATCACAGCTGCTTTGCGGCGGCTGATGACCGGGTTTCGTAGAAATAATCGTGAATCGCATGGCGTATTCCTGCTGGTATGATTAGCGCTCAAACGCTGCCGCTCTCGGGGCGAGAACGGCGGCGTTTGGGGTTAACACATTCTATTCAGTCTGCGTAAGCTTAAACTGGCCCGAAGGACCTTCTTGTAAGGTGAAACGGGCAGCATAGCGAATAGAATCGTTTTTCCCTGACACTTTCAGAGCAACATCATATTCTCCGGCTTGCCACGCAATCCCCTTCCACTGGTGACACTGTTGGGTCGTTAACGTCACCTCAGGGCTAAACGTTGACGGCGGCGATACCGCTTTCCATTCATTTCCCGCGCGTTTCATTATGGTGGGCGAATGGCTGGTGACAGGCGCGTCTAACCCGGAGTTAGCGGGAATAGCAAAGCAGGGTTCGTTGTCCTTTAGCGTAACCGAAAGCGACTGATATTGTGCAGGATGAGATACACAGGCACTCACCGTTAATGCGATTGCTACAACACTGAGTAACTGTTTCATAACCATACCCGCCGGTCTTTAGGATTTTGAATAAACAACGATAATACCTGCAGGTATTTATCCTTCAGGTCGGGTCCGATAATTCCCTCAAACCCTGCAATGTTTCGGAAATCACCCAGGCCGTAATTTATCAGAAAATAAAAATCTGAAATGATAGAAGCCTGCTGCTCCATACCAAAGTCCGATAGTTTTTTATCGGGGGGCAGAGAATAATTATAACTTGCTGCCCAACTGAATGCGCCTCGGGTTCGAACATTCATTCCAATCTGATGCTGCAATACATGCACCATTTCGTGAATAAACCAGTGTTTATATCGCGGAACCTCTATTGAGAAGTCATCCCGATAATGCGGCTCGCGAAAATAGAGCTCACCGTTGGGGGTCATCGCGACATCTGTCGACTGCATATTAAATGGCAAATAGCTTTTATTATGGACTTTCACTTCTGAGTACTTTATTGCGTCACCAAAAACCGAGCGCGCCAGTGCTATTTCGCCAATGGTGAGAGGACGGGCGCCTCCTTCCTGCAAACTTGCCATGCTATCTTCCTTCCCGGTTGATAATGACCGGGGAAAATTCCCCGGCCACATACGCAATTACGCTTCTTTGTTTTCTTTGATGTTCCAGCCAGCGCTGCTTTCAGCACCTTTACCACCAGACGTGGTCTGCTCCCAGTACTGCTGTTTCACTTTCGCAGCCTGGAATGCATAGGTCACACCAACGGTATCGCCGTTGTCAGCACCGGTGTACTGAACAGAGGTGACCAACACATCTTCCAGCGTGATGCGGGAGTATTCCACCTGCTGACCGCCGGCTTTACAGACGGACAGCTCAACTTTGGTCAGGTGTTTGCCGCTGGCGCAGTGTTTCAGGATAGCGGTGGTGGATTTGTCGATCAGCGCGTTAACGTGCAGGTCGTTGAAGTTAACTTTACCGGCACCGCCGCCACCGCCAACGCTCATATTACCTGGCTGGGAAGCGCCCCAAGAGAAGGAGGTAATATCAGTCCAGCCGGTGTGGTTAGAATCTTTAGATTCGCCCGTAACACCCTCGACCTTCAGAAACATATCAATAGCCATAATATCTACTCTTCGTGGATGAACAATATTGCTTTCGAAAAAGCACTTATATGGCAAACAGGAAAGCATGGGGCTGAATAAAACCGTCCATATTTTACCTCTGCCTCTAGCCTGTCGAATTCGTACTTCGTACAGACTCTTCAGAGTGCCTGCAATTGCAACCACCCTAAATTATGGTTAGTCACACTTCATGGTAACTAAGCGCTAGACAATCATTCACTGCATCATCTAGAATATTTTCAACCGTCTATCATTCATATAAGGCAACATAAAATGAAGAAAATAATGTTATTAATACTGACAGTCGTATTTTTAGTTATCGCAATTTTCACAACTGTAGATCTTTTCCAATCAGCCTGGTATGTATTTTCATTAGAAAAAATCACTACAACTTCTGCAGGCTTACTTTTTGGGAAATTGATTTTTTTGCTGGTCATCCTTTTGGCATTTTACTTCTCGCTAAAGTCCTTGCGTAAATCAAAGTCTTGACTTTAATTTTTCCGCAAAATAGTAAATAGCGATAGATGCAACTAAAAGAATGATTAATAGAACTGCATTTATCGTTATTTCTAAGGTAGTTACCGACCAATCAAAAACAAAAATATAATAGCCAAGAGTTGAGAAAAAAAGCATAAATGAGACAATAAGCATGAGATAGACTATAACGTACTTTGATGCTCTTTCAAACACGAGTAGCTCCTGCTAAAAATCGGCTAAAAATCTCTTTATCTATAGCACCATGACTTTGTTGGAAATTTACAGCTTCAATAAATGGCTTAACATTATCTTCAACGAGAAAATATAATAAATCTAAATCACCCGCACCACGCAACTCATAGTAAATATTTTTGTTTAATTTTAACAGATCGTATGAGGTATATACTGAGCGAGAAATTGAAGCACCCACACTTAACACACCAGTAAGCCCTGCAGAAACAAGAAATCGCGGAACAATTTTTGAAACGAATAGAGTAATTAATTCATTTACGAAAACCATTTTAAAGGCTATACCACCTACTCGCGACCCACCTACTTTTAGGAGGAGCTCCTTAGATTGCTCTTCAGATAAACCAGACAGATAACGTTTGACCACTGTATTGATTAACCGACGCACATCTTCTGATGTAAGCCCTTTTTTGATTAGCGTTAACAACCTAATTTTATCTGTTTCATTTCGCCACCGATGGTCAGTATCCAGAAAATCTTTGGTTAACATCCATAAGTCTTCTGGGATTGACATAAAACCATCGACCGCGCTGCGAGCGAAAATTTCTGGACCACTCTGTTTACGCGTATCAAAAATCTTCAACATGCCATCTGCAATTTCTTTTGGTGAACTCGTTCCCAATGTTGATTCCTCCTGAAGTTAATGAACATCGATGGTTTTCTATATGAATTATACCAATGTAGTTAACTTTGCCGGCCCAATGGGCCGGCTACACTCATCACGCGTCTTTCGTCTTCAGCGACGGCAGTTTGGATACCAGACGCAGGGAAACGGTCAGACCTTCCAGCTGGTAGTGTGGACGCAGGAAGAACTTCGCGGCGTAGTAGCCCGGGTTGTCTTCAATCTCCTGCACCTGCACTTCCGCTGCGGCCAGCGGTTTACGGGACTTGGTCTCCTGAGAGGAGTTCGCCGGGTCACCGTCGACGTAGTTCATGACCCAGTCGTTCAGCCAGCGCTCCATCTCTTCGCGCTCGCGGAAGGAGCCGATTTTGTCGCGCACGATGCACTTCAGGTAGTGCGCAAAGCGGCAGCAGGCGAACAGGTACGGCAGACGAGAGGCCAGACGCGCGTTGGCGGTGGCATCCGGGTCGTGGTACTCGGCCGGTTTCTGCAGCGACTGCGCGCCGATGAAGGCAGCAAAGTCGGAGTTTTTGCGGTGAACCAGCGGCATAAAGCCGTTTTTCGCCAGCTCAGCTTCACGACGATCGCTGATGGCGATCTCGGTCGGACACTTCATGTCCACGCCGCCGTCATCGCTCGGGAAGGTGTGGCACGGCAGGTTTTCCACCGCCCCGCCGGACTCCACGCCGCGAATCGAGGTGCACCAGCCGTACTCTTTGAAGGAACGGTTGATGTTGGCGGCCATCGCGTACGCGGCGTTCGCCCAGGAGTAGCTGTTGTGGTTCGCGCCGTCGGTCTGCTCTTCAAAGTCAAAGCTGTCGACCGGGTTGGTGCGAATGCCGTACGGCAGGCGCGACAGGAAGCGCGGCATCACCAGGCCCAGATAGCGGGCATCTTCGGATTCACGCAGTGAACGCCAGGCCGCGTATTCGGTGTTCTGGAAGATCTTGGTCAGGTCGCGCGGGTTAGCCAGCTCCTGCCAGGACTCCATCTGCATCACGCCCGGTGCGGTACCGGTGATAAACGGACAGTGCGCCGCAGAGCCGATGCGCGCCATTTCGCCCAGCAGCTCAACGTCCTGCGGGCTGTGGTCGAAGTAGTAGTCGCCCACGATGCAGCCAAACGGCTCGCCGCCGAACTGACCGTACTCCTGCTCGTAGATTTTCTTGAAGATCGGGCTCTGGTCCCAGCCCACGCCCTTGAAGCGCTTCAGGGTGCGGCCCAGCTCCTGCTTGGAGATGCTCATAAAGCGGATCTTCAGCATCTCGTCAGTTTCAGTGTTGTTCACCAGGTAGCTCAGACCGCGCCAGGCGCTCTCCAGCTTCTGAAACTCATCGTGGTGAATGATCTGGTTTACCTGCTGCGACAGTTGCTCGTCGATACCAGCGATCAGGTTCTGAATGGTGCGGTAGGTGTCGTTGGAGAAAGTGACGGTATTTTCCAGCGCCTGCTGCGCCAGCGTTTTGACCGCGCTTTCGACGGCTGAACGGGCCTGATCGGTTTTCGGGCGGAACTCTTTGTTCAGCAGCGCGCTGAACTCATCCTGGCTGAACGCCTGACCCGCCTGCTGCTCGTGTTGTTGAGTCTGGTTGCTCATCGATTATTCCTCGCTACCTTTCGCGCTTTCGTCATTTTTCGGCAACTGGCTCAGGGATTTGAGCAGCGTCGGATCCTGCAGAATTTTAGCGATCAGCTCTTCCGCACCGTTTTTGCCGTCCATATAGGTCAGCAGGTTGGAGAGCTGGGTACGCGCTTCCAGCAGCTTATTCAGCGGCTCGACCTTGCGGGCTACCGCATCCGGCAGGAAGTCGTCCATGCTGTCGAAGGTCAGATCCACGTTGAGCTTGCCTTCGCCGGTCAGGGTGTTATCCACCTGGAACGCCACGCGCGGCTTAAGCGCCTTCATGCGTTCGTCAAAGTTGTCGATGTCGATTTCGAGGAATTTACGCTCGTCGACGGCCGGCAGATTTTCAACCGGTTTGCCGACCAGATCGGCCATGACGCCCATCACAAACGGCAGCTGAATTTTACGTTCTGCACCGTAGATCTCTACGTCGTACTCGATCTGCACGCGGGGGGCACGGTTACGTGCGATGAATTTCTGCCCACTGTTACTCATTGCCATGATGTTCTCCATCAAAGATGCGCGGTGAAGGTGAAACGGCAGGCTCCATGCCTGTCGTCATAATGCCTGGACGCGTTATTCGCGGCGCCCAAAGATGTTTTCAAGTTGGTTAACGCCGTCTGGCGCCAGGTCGCGAATAATGTCCATAAAGTTAAGTTCTGACAGCCGCTGCACCCGTTCAATCATCAGCGGTGCGGGGTGGCTCGGTTCGTACTGCGCAAAATACTGCTTCGCTTTTTCCAGCATCAGCTGCGCGTCGGCGCGGCTGGTGACCTGCACGCTGCGCCAGTCGGTGACCGGCTGAGCGGGCTGCGCTGCCGTCGACTGCTGCTCGGCCTGGGGTTCTGCCTGCGCCTCGCGGTTCGGCAGCAGCTTGCTGATGTCGGTGACCTGACACGCGCTGGCGACCAGCCCGACGGTTTTCAGCAGCTGTTCCATCTCGGGCACGCCGCTTTCACCGAGATGCCCGGAGAGCAGCTCGCGAATCGCCAGCAGACGTTCGTTAATGACGATAACCGCAGCGGTTCCCGGCTGGTCGCCGCGGGCCAGCTCGTCAATCAGCCGTGGACGGCCGCCGGGATAGTCCGGGCATTCCGTCTTGCTGCCGTCCAGCAGGGCCTGAGCATCCCGGAGCGAAATTTCATCGCCGTTTGACCGCAGAAGCGAGGCGTTTCGCACGGCGACGGTGAGGTCGGATTTATCGCTCAGCCCCGCCAGGGCGTTAATGCGATAGAACGGATCGGTTTCGCCATACTCTTCCAGCAGCGGATAGAGCGTCTCCCAGTAACGGGCGATCGCCTCCTGCACCAGCAACAATCCGTCCGCGTAGCCCGCAAGCCCGCGGCGGCGCGTCCAGGCATGGGTTAACGCCAGCAGTACGCGAAGATCTTTGGTGCGGGTCAGCAGGCTGGTGGCGTATTTTTCCACCGTGTTCCAGTCAGCTGGCTCTGCCGGGATAATGGTGTCGCCAAACTGCTGTTCCGCTTTGCCCTGACTGGCCTGATTCATGATCTGGAAGTCGGCGTCGTACTCCAGGTTTTCGCCGCAGGGTCTTTCGGGGCTTATTGGCGCGAGAAATTCTTCGATATTCATAAGATCCCTGCTTATTCAAACATGGGCGGATAAAGACCGTGACGCCCCGGACGGGCGCCCCCTGCCGGGTCGAACAGCAGGGTGAAAAGCTGCCCGGTAAAGTTACCGCTGTGCACGTGGGTGTACAACGGGTAGCCGTCGCAGCGGTTGGTCCACCAGTAGCTGGTCTGACGCAGCGGATCAAAACACTCGGCCGCCTGAGGCCAGCCCAGCGTGCTCTGGCCGTCCTCGTCATAGCCAATCACATCAAGGATGTCGGAGCGCTTTTGCGGCTCGACGGGCTGCGGCGCCGGAATGGACATCAGCATCTCATCCAGTTGCGAGGCGGAAAAACTGTTGCGCACCGCGTGCAGCCCCAGGCGCCCAATCTGCTGGTACCAGCTTTCGGCCTGGCTGAGCAGGCTGGTCGACCACTCTGACGGGGCGAAGCTCAGCTGCAGGCAAACCGGATACTGTCGGCCAACGCTGTCGCGGCCGGGCAGCAGACAGCCCATCTGGATCATCTGGCTGCCCAGCATGGGCGGTACCACGAAATTCCAGACCGGTGCTTTGGTGAACTGGCGTTCGCCACCGCGCTGCTCTTCCTGCTGCCAGGCGAGCAGGCCAACCTGAAACCAGTGCGACCACTGGCGCTGTAAGGTGTCAGGAAAGCGACGCTGCAGGAAATCTCCGGCGCTGGGTAATTTGCCATACCAGCTGTAGCGGTTCATCGCAGGGGTATTCGTCATACGGCTGTCCTTGCGGTTATGGGCATGAGAAACGGGGAAGCTGGAACGGGTTGCGAATGCTGTTTGGCGCAAACTCCAGCGTGACCTGATGTCCGTCGACGTTGAAGGTGGCCTGACGGCTCAGGCTACCCGCGCCCGGGCTGGTGCTCGCTTTATCGAAGAAGCGGTTGAGCGCCCAGGCGCCGTTGGTGACCAGCGTCGCCGTGCTGCCGTTCGCCAGCCCCAGCTGCATGCGTACCTGGTTAGTGCCGCCCGGCCCCGGCCAGTTCATGATCTGCACGGCCTGCGGGCCGTGGCTGTAGCGCAGCAGCTGGCCGTCAACGTCCAGCGTCAGGTTCAGAATGGTGTTATCCATTCGCACGGTGCGAACCGTCACCTTGAAGGACGGCGTCGTGGCGCCATTAGCAAAGAAGGCGTCGCGAATCGACTGGGCCTGCTGGAAGGGTCTCAGCAGCCCTTCGCTTCCCGGCAGCGTTTTCCCGTCGATGCCCGGCATAAAGCGCCAGTTTGCCTGTGTGGTATCCACTTTATTGGTCAGATTGTCGCGGAAGAAGGCGTCCATCAGCCCGGTCCCCGGCGCAAACATGCGCGCGAGATCGTCAGGGGTGACCTCGGTGCTGGCGCTGCGCACCAGCGGGTAGCGACCGGCGATCGCCTGACGGCAGAATCCGCCCACCTCAACGTTAATCCGCTTCCGCACGTTTTCGAGGTCGCGGCGCTGGGTATCGCTGCTGGCGCCCACCGCCATATTGCTGAACATGGTTTGCAGCCCGCCCGGCAGGCGTCCGGCGCTGGCCTGCAGACGGCTGATCGCCTCGCCGCCCGGTGCCGGCATACCGCTGTTGGCCGCATCCTGAACCGCGGTCAGGTAGCGATAGAGCTCATCCACCTGCTTGAGAAAATCATCAAACACAATGGTCTTCCCGCCCTTCTCCAGCGGCTGCGCCAGCTCAATCATCGGCGCATAGTGGTCGGTGACCAGCTGTTCCGGCGCCTGGGTGACCACGGCGGCCTGGGTCGGCGCAGCGTCATTGTTGCTGAACAGCGCTTCCAGCGTGCGGGTGGCGCGGTTGCTCTGCTCCTGCGCTTTACCGGCATCTTCCGGCGCCGGGGTATCGCGGGAGAGCGTCAGGACCTGGCTCAGGTTCTGCACCAGACGACGCAGGGGCGAGTTTGCGCCAGAGAGCAGGCGCGCGGTGTTGATGCGCTGGGAAAGATCGGCGCTGTTATTGAGCTGAATGTCGGCGAGGAAGCGATCCCAGTTTGCGATAAAGTCGCGCATGTAGAGCTGGCGCACGGCGTTATCGATCTGCTGTTTATCTTCCTGCGCCGTCGCGGCCCCCAGCACCCAGGCGTCGTCTTCATGCAGGGCGGTGGTTACGCTGTCAATCTGGCCGTTAAAGCTTTTCCAGTAGCCGTCCGGCGTATACAGACCCGGCACGCCTTCGCTCACCGGCTTGCCGCTTTTGCGTGAAAACACCAGCTCGCTCTGCGGTCCGCCCAGGTCGGAAAGGGAGACCGGCTTGAGGTTTTCGTCATGTTCCAGCAGGCGTTTGAGACGACCGTATACGCGCGTGGAGAGCGGCTGCTGGCCGATCATCGCTCTTTCGCGGGCCACCAGCGATTCATCCTGCGCGTACGGCGAGGCCTGAATTTTCGGTTCCAGCAGCTGCGTCAGGTGCCATTCAAGCTGCTGCAGCTGCGCCTTCGTGACGTTCTGCGGCAGATTTCGCTGCAGGTTGAGCATCACCCACGAATGCAGGAATTTGCCGTCGTAGTGCTTCGGCTGATAGAGCATCTGATAGGCTTTCAGCGCTTCATAGCTGTATTCCACATCGCTACCGTTGTCGTTACGCAGCCAGGTGGTGATGTGCATAGCGACGGCAGGCAACAGCATCTGATCCAGCGCTTTCTGGTACAGAGACTGCGAGGCATCGCTGACGTCATCTCCGCGGTAGAGCCCCATACGGCGGGATAGGGGCGGATCGTTCACATCAAACGCGTCGCTTTTCGGCAGGTCGACCAGACCGTTCAGCAGCGGCAGCAGATCGAACAGGTCACGCTGGGTCTGGTTCTGCAGCGCCTTGCTCTGCTGGTCCAGCAGCGGCACCTTCGCATCCACCTCTTCCAGATAGGCCTTGTTTTTGGCATAGCTGGTTAGCCACAGACCGCCGAGGATGACCAGCAGGGCCAGCAGCGCCGCGTAGCCGGACCAGATCACCGCCCGGTTGCGCAGCTCCCACCAGCGGTTTTCGCCCGCGATCCCGGCTTCCTGGAAGATGACGTTTTGCAGCAGGTTCTTAATGAAGAAACTCTGACCTTTTGCCCCCGGGATCGGCGCTTCTTTGCTGACCGAATCCCAGTTATCCGCCTCTCCCCCTTCCGGCAGCGACAGCGCGCGGTTCAGTTCGCCCATCACGCGGTCGAACGGCATGCCTTCCTGCGTCCCGCTGGCGAAGTAGATCCCGCGCGGAGAGAACTCGGTTTCGAAGTTGGAGCGGGCGAAGACCGTGCTCAGATAGTCCGCCAGCAGCGGACGCAGCGCGGCGAACTCCTGCGGGAAGAGATACGCTTCAGCGCGGGTTTTCGCGTCATGCTCTTTCAGCATGGTTTCCGGCAGCCCGGCATCGAGGCGCTGCTGGAGCAGGGAAAACTCCTGCTGGAAGTTGCCCATCAGGTCGTAATCGGCGTGTTTAGTTTGCTCCCACGGCAGCGTAAAGCCCCAGATCTGGTCGCGCTGCGCTTTGTCGTAGTCGGCAAACCAGGCGCGGAAGCCTTTAAGCAGGTCGGCCTTGGTCACCATCACGTAGACGGGGAAGCGGATACCCAGCTGTTCATGCAGCTCGGACAGACGCTGGCGCAGGTTCACCGCCTGCTGGCGGGACGCCTCGGCGGACTGGGTGAGCAGGTCAGAAATGCTGATGGTGATGATAACGCCGTTGATCGGCTGGCGGCGGCGATACTTACGCAGTAACCCCATGAACTCCAGCCATTCGCCGGCGTCCTGAACCTGTTCGCTCTCCTGCGTGGTGTAGCGGCCCGCCGTGTCCAGCAGCACCGCCTCATTGGTAAACCACCAGTCGCAGTTACGCGTGCCGCCAATGCCCCGCAGCGCGGTCTTACCGAAGCGATCGGCCAGCGGGAACTGCAGCCCGGAGTTAACCAGCGCCGTGGTTTTACCGGAACCCGGCGCGCCGATAATGACGTACCACGGCAGCTGATAGAGATATTGCGTGCTGAAGCGCTGCGTCCACTGGGCGCCCTGGCCCGCTTTGCTGAAGTGCGCTTTTTTCAGCATCTGCGCGGCTTCATCAAAGCGGCTGGCGAGGATCTGCTCCTCGCTGTTCAGCCGCTTCTGCGGATCCGCCGCTTCCGGGCTGGCGGTGTTCTCCTTGAGCTTGTCCATCAGCTTGCGGTTCAGCCAGGCGTTGTACAGGCGCGGCAGAATGTGGCCCTGCGCCCAGAGCAGATAGACCACGGCAATGCTGATTATGCGGTTCTGTTCAGACTCGAGCGGTCGGGTGTCCACGATGGACAACAGGGGACCAATCATCCAGATCACCGCCGCAAGCGCCGTTACGCCGAGGAAGCTCCATAGAATGCGGTTGGTCAAAATGGAAAGAAGTGTAGTCAGCATCCTTAGTTTCCTTGCGGCAATCCGTTCAGCTCAACCTGAGTGTTTTCAGGCGACACCAGCAGAGTAATTTCCACACGGCGGTTACGGGCGCGGTTTTCAGGCGTCGTGTTCGGCGCCACCGGGTTAATCTCGCCCCGCCCTTCCGCTTTCACGCGGCCAGGCTGAGAGAGGCTTCCCTGCAGCATTTTCTGTACCGAGCGGGCGCGTTCCAGTGAGAGTTCATAGTTCGAGGCAAAGCGCGCGCTGCGGATCGGCACGTTGTCGCTGTAGCCCACCACCAGAATTTTGCCGCTGACGTTATTCATCGCCTGCGCAATGCGGTTGATGACCGGTTCATAGCGGTCACGCACGACGGTAGAGGCAGAGGCAAACAGCCCGTCGCCCTTCAGGATAACGACGCTGCGATCCGCTTCGTCTTTCACCGCGACCAGGCCTGCCTCGATTTCAGGCTTCAGGAAGCCGCGCAGGTTCAGCACCGCCGGTAGCTGACGGGCCGGTTGCTGAATAGTGGTTTCCGGCAGCTGGGACTGGTAAATCTTCGCCAGCACCGGGTTGGTGTTATCGCCAAGGCGCCAGTTAAGCACGATATAAAACAGACAGGCGATAAACCCGGCCAGCGCCACGCAGGCCCACAGGGGAACCATCGGCCGCCAGAGCTTGCGCAGCACCGGACGATCTTCAGGATGGGGAGAAAGCGGCGGCGGATAGCTGCCGCGCACGCCGCGGATCATCTGCCACAGCCGCTGCTTGATGGTTTCAAGCTGCGTGCGGCCATTATCCAGCACCCGATAGCGTCCTTCGAAGCCCAGCAGCAGGCAGTAGTTGATCATCTCCAGCAGCAGGATATGCTCGCGCGGGTTCTGCGACAGGCGCGCCAGCAGCTGGAAGAACTTCTCGCCGCCCCAGGTTTCGTTATGGAAGGTCACCAGCAGACCGTTGCTTGACCAGACGCCGCTGCTGCCCCAGGGGGTGAGCGCGGCGGCCTCATCGAGCGCCGTACACAGGCAGTAACGCGCCCCGACGATCACTTCGTAGGGCAGCCCCGCCTGCTGACAGCGGACTTCGAAACGGCGAATCTCATCGATCAGGCGCTGGCGTAACGCCACCTGATCGTCATGGGAGACCGAATGACGGATCTGCGGAATCGCGTTGAGCAGCGGATTGGCGGCCGCCACCAGCTGATTGTTGCTACTGGCTCCGGTAAACGCGGCATCACTGCCGGTGTCCTGTCGTTCCTGCATATTAAGCGCTCGCTTTATTATTCTGTCGGGCTACGGATGGCCCAAAACTCCATATCCAGCCCCGGGAATTCCCCTGCAAGATGCAGGGCGAATGCGCCGGACTTATCCATCTCGTGCCACAGCTCGCTGCCCTTCTCCAGTTCAAAGTAGCTGTAGCCGGCATGCCACGGGATCTGCGGCGGCGCGACCGGCATGGCACGCAGCATAATGCCCGGCAGCTGGAGCTGAACCAGATCGCGGATTTTCGAGACCGGCGCGACCTTCATCTGCGCCGGGAAATGGGTTTGCAGGTGTTCGCCTGGCACATTGGCTTTTACCGCCAGCACGAAGCCGAACTCGCGCACCATGCTGGTTTCAGGCACCGTGGCGATGTTCAGGCCGTGAGAGCGTTCGTTAAGCGGCAGCTGAATCGCGTGGTCTTCCATCACCAGCGACAGCCCCTGACGCAGCATCAGCATCAGCTTGCTGAAGCAGTTAGCCAGATCGTCATGATCGTAAATCGGCAGCACGCTTTCGGCGGTACGCTGCGACGTCCAGGTGGCGAGCTCGGTCGCAAACGGCAGCCAGCTGCGCCAGAGCGTTTCCGGATGCAGCAGCGGGAGGGTTTTTAAATGAGAAACCTCGCCCAGATGACGGTTAACCAGCGACAGCAGCGTGAACTCAATCAGTTCGGAGGTGTTAAAGCGGCCAGGCTGGCGCAGACGACCGCCAATTTGCTGGCTGCGCTGGACCAGCAGACCGTGCAGATCGTTGATCATGCTGTAGATCTGCGGGCTGTTGTTGGCGTTGAGCATCGGCGGGATGTAGCTGTTATCGAGCCGCACGTGGTTATCGTTACGTTTCTCCGTCACAAACGCCACGCCGATGGCGGTCCATTCCGCCGTGAGGTCTTTTTCCAGCATCAGGGTCAGACGCAGACGGCCAAACTGGACGGTGGCATCCCCCACCGACATGGCGTTGTCGTCTTCCACCTCTTGCTCGAAAGCGATGAAGCGCGCCAGCGAGGCCGGCTCTTCGCTAAAAATCACCTCTTCTCTCTCGCCACGACGAACCGGCAGCGCGAGCACCACCTTTTCGTTGGTGAGATTGTCAGGAATTTTCAGCGGTACAGGACCGTTGCGCCCGTTACGCACCTGGAAAAAGGTGCCGTCCGGCAGCAAGCCACTGCAGTAGCTCAGGGCAATGCATCCCTGACGAAGCATCGCTTCATCCAGTTCCACGTCAAGAAAGCCCCAGAGATATGACCGCTGTAGCGCGCCCCATTCACGAACATGGTTGAGCAGATAGCTTTCAGTCCGCTGAAAATGGTGTGGACGCAGGAACATGCCTTCGGTCCAGACGACCTTTTCTGCTTTCGTCATGATGATGTGTTTCCTGTGTTGAAGCGCGTTACTGGCTGATGACCCGAATGCCGTTCACGTCGAGAAAAACGTTGGCCTGAAGTTCATCCGCGGACCATTTCCAGAACTGGTAGATATGATTTTCGCCAGGCACAGGCAGAGGGAGTGAAACGCGCCATTTTTTGCCATCCAGCATCTGATACTCCGCCATCACGCCGATGTAGCGGGCCTCCGGAGAGCTTTGCCCGCTGAGGGTTTTGGACAGCTGTCCCGGCATCAGGAAGAACACGTCGCTGTTCAGCAGATTCGCGCCAAGCGTGGCTGACGCGTTGTTCTGCAGGGAGTAGAAGTCGCTGGACATGAAATCCGCATCGGATTTCAGCAACAACACCCGGACCTTAAGCGGCGCAGATTCGTTGATTTGTGGATGAGCCTGAAACTGCAGATTGTAGCGGGAGGGGTCGCTGTGTGAAGACGACGTACAACCACTGACCAGGGCGAAAATCACCGCGTAAAAGAATAACCACAGCTTATGAAAATTTTTATTATTCATAAAAATGCGCTCATGAAAGCCGTTTAGTTCAGGATCCAGGTACCGTTAGCGCTGTCTTTGCAGGCTTTGCTGTTGCCATCGACGTCGACACAGGTCGCTTTTTTACGCGCCTTCGGACGAATGGCCTGTTTACGCACGGCCGCGTCGTACAGGTCGGCCTTGATCACGGCGCGCATCGGGACGTAACCAATCAGCTGATCGTTGCCTTCATCGGCAAGCGCCATCCAGTAGTGTTCAACCTGACCCAGCACCACGTACGTTTTTCCGGTGTCGAGAGTGCGGATAACTTTGCCGCCGAAGTCAGGACGGCTCATCAGGGAGGCCGGATACATGGCGCGATACGGTTCGTTGACCGGGTTGAACTCCGCCGGCGGCGTTACAGCGTGACGGTGGGTTAAGGTCACGCCGTTGACCTGGCTGGTCTCGATCGTATCGTCGTTGATCACAGGTTTCTGCGGCGCTTTACAGCCCGCCACCGCCATTACAAACAGAAGTGAAAACAGTACGCGCATTTTCATATGCTTTTCCGTAGCGATATTTCGATGATGAAGATAAGGGAATGAAGTTTGACTTAGATGCTATTGTTAAAATAGCCAAGATATTTTCGGGGCGTTACTATTTTAAGAGCATAGCTACCGCACGAGCCCTTCAGAAATAAGGCCCAGTGTCTTCCTGACATATTTTGACAAACGGTAAACAAGTTTACATGAGCTTCGTCTCAATTCAATATTTACCGGTACGTAACTGTTGGTAAATGAAGCAGTCGGAAAATTATAGGATTAATCCTATGAAAAACCCGATACGACCTACGCCCTTTTATTTCTTAGCCACATAACATTGCAACCATATGTTTTACATACAAAAAACACAAAAGAGAACCACTTTCATTAACGCAATACGGCTATTATCGCCACTACCATAATTAGTAGAATTCGCGTATTGGTGAGGTCAGCAGAATATATGAAAGATGAATTATTTGTTGCACTATCAGGGTAACTTTAATATTGAATACACGTGTTAACGTGAATGTGACTATTTCACTTATGTTGCACGACGTTAATTTTACGCCTCAAAATAACTTTATATTTCGAGTTGCGACAATTATCCGACCAGGCCTTAATTTTATCCTTTAATCATTAAGCCTGAGTTAACCATCCTGACATTATCGCAGCCAAAAATGTTCGCAATAGCCCGCCAGCTGCGACCCGTGTTTATTGCAGCCGCCCACAGCCTTCATTCGAAATTTTATTGTTGCTACATCCTCTCCTGCTCGCTCCATCTATCTTGCCTACCGTGTGATAGATAAGATTTATTATTAAAATGATAAAATTTCGTTATAATTTCTTTAAATATTTAAGCATCAAATCCGATAAACCGCTGTAATAAAATGAGTTTAAGATAAGGCACTATTCCGCACCGCATGCGCGTAGCCATCCGGTGGTCATTGCTTTCGCTTATTGTCCTGTACAGCGCTTTTTTGGGTTCAGACGTTGTGTGACCGAACAGATCAGGAGTGGGTATGAATAAGAAAAGACGCTCGGTGCCGGGTATCAGACACTATGACGGTCCTGCCGGAGGCTGGGGCGCGTTAAAAGCGACGGCCATCGCGGTACGTACCCAAATGGATACCCTTGATGCTCCCGCCACGCTGCTGCGCACCAACCAGCCTGACGGTTTCGACTGCCCGGGCTGCGCGTGGCCCGATAAAGAACACAAGTCGACGTTCCAGTTCTGCGAGAACGGCGCCAAAGCCGTGACCTGGGAAGCCACCAGCAAGCGCGTTACCCCCGCGTTTCTGGCCGAAAACAGCGTCTCCTCGCTGCTGGCAAAAACGGACTTTGAACTGGAAGGCTACGGTCGACTGACGCATCCCCTGCGCTACGACCGGGCAAGCGATACCTTCCGGCCCGTCGACTGGGAAGAGGCGTTTCAACGCATCGGCGAAGTATTGCGCGGGCTCGAACCGGACCAGGTCGAGTTCTATACCTCCGGACGCGCCTCTAACGAAGCGGCGTATCTGTTCCAGCTGTTCGCCCGCGAATACGGCACCAATAACTTCCCCGACTGCTCGAATATGTGCCACGAGGCCACCAGCGTCGGTTTGCCGCGTTCGATTGGCATCGGGAAAGGCACCGTCTCGCTGGACGACTTTGATAAGACCGAGCTGGTGATCTCCATCGGCCACAACCCCGGCACCAACCATCCGCGAATGATGGGGACGCTCCACGAGCTGGCCCGTCGCAACGTGCCGATTATCGTCTTTAACCCGCTGCGCGAGCGCGCCCTCGAACGCTTCGCCGACCCGCAAAGCGTGATTGAAATGGCGACCTACGGCTCAACGGATATCGCCTCGACCTATTTCCAGGTGAAGGCCGGGGGCGATGCCGCCGCGCTGAAAGGCATTGCCAAACATATACTGGAAATGGAGGCCGAACGCGGTGACGTGCTCGACCACGCGTTTATTGCCGAACACACCCAGGGCATTGAGGACTTCGCCGCCGATATCGCGCAAACCCGCTGGGACGAGATCGAGCGCGAGTCGGGCCTGAACCGGGCGGCGCTCAAAAAGGTGGCCGACGCCTATGCGAAATCAAATGCCACCATCATTACCTACGGGATGGGCATTACCCAGCACAATAAAGGTACGGCAAACGTCCGCCTGATCGCTGACCTGCTGCTGCTGCGCGGAAACATCGGCAAGCCCGGCGCGGGAATCTGCCCCCTGCGCGGCCACTCTAACGTTCAGGGGAACCGCACCGTCGGGATCAGCGAGAAGCCTACCCCGGCCTTCCTGAACCGTCTGAAGGACGTTTTCGGCTTTGAGCCGCCGTCTCACCACGGACACGATGCGGTGCAGGCCACGCAGGCGATGATCGACGGCCGCGCGAAGGCGCTCATCTGCCTCGGGGGTAATTTTGCCGTCGCGATGCCCGATCACGAGCGGGGTTTTCCGGCGATGGGTAACCTGGATTTGAGCGTGCACGTCGGGACCAAGCTCAACCGCACTCATCTTCTGGTGGGCAAAGAGACCTTTATTTTCCCGTGCCTCGGCCGTACCGAGCTGGATCTCCAGGCCACCGGCCGTCAGTCCATTACCGTCGAAGACTCTATGTCGATGGTGCACGCCTCGTCCGGCAAGCTGAAGCCCGCCTCGCCGTTGCTCCTCTCGGAACCCGCTATCGTCGCCGGCATGGCGAAAGCCACGCTGCCGGAAACCCGCGTGGACTGGCTGACGCTGGTTGAGGATTACGACCGGATCCGCGATCTGATCGAGCAGACCATTCCGGGCTTTGAGAATTACAACGCACGGATCCGCGTTCCCGGGGGCTTCCGCATGCCGCTGCCGCCGACGCAGCGCATCTGGCCAACGGCGACGGGAAAAGCGATGTTCTCGGTGTTCGACGGCGTTCACGAGAACGCCAGCGGCGAAGGTGAGCACGTTCTGCGGTTAATCACGCTGCGCAGCCACGACCAGTACAACACCACCATTTACGCCCTGGACGACCGCTACCGCGGCGTGTTTGGCCGCCGCGACGTGCTGTTTATGAACGAAGACGATATGGCGCAGTCAGGCCTGGAACACGGCGACCGCGTGGATATCGAAACCGCCCTCCCCGGCAGCGTTCAGCGTCTGAAAGACATTACCGTGGTGGCGTACAACATCGCGCCGGGCACCGTCGGCGCCTATTACCCGGAGGCCAACGTGCTGGTGCCGCTTGATTATCTGGATAAGGACAGCGGTACGCCGTCGTATAAATCCGTTCCGGTTCGCATCACCCTGCGCTCGAAAGAGATCCGCATGCTGTAAGGCTGCTCGCGCAGAAATAATGATGGATATTAAACAGTTAAAATATTTAATCGCGCTCGACGAGACCCGCCACTTTGGTAAAGCGGCCTCGCAGTGCAACGTCACCCAGCCGACCCTCTCCATGCGCATCCGCAGCCTGGAAGAGGAGCTGGGGCTGGTGCTGATCGTGCGCGGGCAGCGCTTTGAAGGGTTTACGCCGGAGGGGGAACGCATCCTCGCGTGGGCCCGCGCCCTGCTTGCCGCACACGACGGGTTACAGGCGGAAGCGGCGCTGTGCAAAGGCCAGGTGGTGGGCGAATTACGTCTGGGAATGGTGCCGCTGGCGAGCGTGGATCCGATGATCTTTATTCGTCTGCTGACGCAAAAATACCCGGAGCTGACCTACAGCCTCTATTCCATGTCCTCAGCGCAGATTGCCGACGGCGTCAGCCGCAATCAGCTTGAGCTGGGGATTTGCTACCTCAACAGCATCGACACCAGCCTGTTTGAAGTTATCCAGCTGCCAAAAACGAAGATGGGCCTGCTGCACGACGTCCGCCATTTCCAGCTCGGCCAGGCAACGCTGACGTGGCACGACCTGACGGATTTTCCGCTGGGGTTCCTGACCAAAGGGATGCACTACCGGGCGCATATGGAGGCCAGCTTTAAATCTGCCGGCATCGAACCGACGTCCGTTTTCGAGAGCGACTCGACGTTTCAGATCATTCAGGCGGTTCAGAGCGGCGTGTGCTGCGCCGTCATGCCGCTGAACAACGGGCTGGAGGCACTGAACAGCAACTTCAGGATTGTCCCCATCGCCGACGCGAACATTGAGGCTCCCGTCGGCCTGATTATGCGCAGGCAGAAGCCCGTCTCCTCGCTGGCGCTGCGCTGTTTTACCGACGCGCAGGAGATTTATCACGCGGACAATGAGGCGTAGGCCTCGCGCGTCACCACGCTAAAACCGCCGATCAGCACCGCGTCGCGCACCTCCCGGTATTCCGGCGCATCCACCAGCTCGCGGAGCGCAACGCGAATGGCGTTAAGCGTTTCAGGCGTGGTGTTATGCGAGGTGATCAGCGGCAGTCCGGGCGTCAGCGGGGTGCGGTCAATGACCGCCAGCCCCGCAAGCCGTTCCGGCTCATGGCGCTGCAGCAGTGCCCAGGTCACGCAGTCGATGGCCGCAATATCCCCCGCCCCGCGTTTCACATCAATCAGCGACTGGCGATGGCTGCCGCTGAAGTACGTTTGCGCGAAAAAGGGACCGCCGCTCGCCAGGGGAGCCACCATTTTTCGCAGCGCATTGTAGCCGGACTGGGAATCCGGGGAATTACAGACCGCCCGACGTCCGCGAAAATCCGCCAGCGTGAGGTGCCGCTCCTCCTCGCGCACCGCCAGAAAGCTGCGGTACTGGATACCTTCACAGCCCGGCGCCGCGTAGTGAAAACAGCCGACCACCTGTACTTCCGGGAGCTGCGTGACCAGCGGGTAGCCGCACGTCTGGCTGAGGGTAAGCTCAGGCTGCCGCCAGTGGGTCAGCAGGTCAGACTCCGGCCAGCCGGGAACAGGATCGACGGGCACATCCCGTGCGGCCAGCAGACGCTGCACCGCCAGCCAGAGCGCGCGGGTGTCGGCGCGATCCACGGCGTACATGGGAAACGCCAGCAGGTTACTCATACCCTTCCCCCTGTTGTTTTGCGGGATGAACAGTGACGTCGACGGGCCTGGCCCAGAACTGACGCAACCATTCACCATAGCCCCTGACGAGAAAACCGTGGTTTCGCTGCTGGTACGCCTCCCGGTTTTGCTGGTAGATGGCCTTCAGCCCGTACCAGGGAACGCCCGGCAGATCGTGATGCACTGAATGGTAGTTGAGATTCAAAAACAGTACCCGCCAGAATAACCCGGCCTCGTTAATGACCGAGCGCGCGAGCGGATCGTCCGCCGCCCGATGTTCGTAAAACGACCGGACCTTGGTCAGCGCCAGCGCCGGATAGCTGACGGCCAGCACAAACCAGACGGGTGAAAAACCGGTACGCGTCATCCAGGCGAAGAGCGCCACCAGCAGCAAAACGTGAACCAGCCACATCGCCATAGCCCGCAGGTGAAGGTGACGAAATGCCGCCACGGCGGTGCCCAGCGTCTGCAGGATATCCAGCAGCGGGGCCAGCACCAGCCGCCCGGCGAAGGTATTCCGCGCCCGAATCATACGTTTCTGCCAGGGGGAAAAGCGCGCCCAGCTCTCGTCGGTAAAATAGTATGACTCCGGGTCATCCACCGGATGGGTCAGGCTGTGGTGCCGATGATGGGCGAGATGGGAGTCCCGGTACAGGCCATACGGATACCAGACCGCCAGCGGGAGCGTGCCGAACATCTGGTTGAGCCAGGCAAAACGCGTGGGGTGCCCGTGGATCAGCTCATGCTGCAGGGACATGTACCAGGCGGTAAACCCGATGAGCAGCAGCGTGGCGGGCAGCAGGCCGAGCGTTTGCCAGAACGCCAGCGTGGCAAACCAGCCTGCATAAATCGTGATAATCAACAGCCACGTGGGCAGTTCGCTGCGCCATAAAAAACCCGATGCATGATGGCGGATTTGTTCGCGTTGTTGCGGATGTAAATAGAGGGAGCTTCGTTGACTCATTCCTTCAGACGCCGTTTCGCCAGAGATAATTCTCTGACGATCGTGGATAACGCCTGAAATAACAAAGAACTTAAATCGCATTGCTTTGCCAGAAACGTGGGGTGCACGCGCTGCTTGACTTATTCTGTGATAAAGGTACTTTTCAGGACATGAAGAAGATCCTGATTATTGTTCCCGACGGCGGAATGCTCTTTGAAGCCGCCGGTATCGCCGACATTCTGATGCAGGCCAACCGGCTGCATCCGGAAGGGCTTTCCCACCCCCGCTACCGGATTATCATCGCCACCACGCAGCCTCACCAGGTGATCCACGGCCAGTCCGGCCTGAACCTGCTGGCGGACTATCGTCTGCCGGAGCTGGATCCGCGCGAACCGCTGGACACCATTATCATCACCGGACGCGGGATGAACGAGCAGGAAAGCACGGCGGTGGTGGACTGGCTGCACCTCGCTGCGCCGCACGCCCGGCGGGTAGCCTCTATCTGCGGCGGCGCGATGCTGCTGGCCCAGACCGGCCTGCTGGACGGTCGCCGCGCGACCACCCACTGGCGGCTGCTGGAGACGATGCAAAGCCAGTATCCGGCTATCCACGTCGAAGGCGGTCCGCTGTATATTCAGGATGGCCCCATCTGGACCTCCGGCGGCGTGAGTTCCGGGTTCGATCTGACCCTGGCGCTGGTGGAAGACGACTACGGATTTACCCTCGCCCGCGACGTGGCGCAGGATATGGTGATGTATCTGCGCCGTCCCGGCGGCCAGCTGCAGTTCAGCCGTTACAGCCTGCAGCAGCCCGGCACATCCGGTCCGATAGGCGAGCTGCAAACCTGGATCCTGCAAAACCTGACCGCCGACCTGTGCGTGGAAAATCTGGCCGAGAAAGCGGCAATGAGCCCGCGTAATTTCACCCGCGTGTTTACCCGCGACGCGGGAGTTTCTCCGGCCCGCTACGTGACCGAAGCGCGTCTGGCCGCGGCCCGCCAGCTGCTTGAGCAGACCCATGACTCCCTTGAGCGCGTTGCCGAGCAAAGCGGGTTTGGCACCAGCATTAACCTGCGCCGCATCTTTGAGAAACAGCTCCACCTCACGCCCGGCGAGTACCGCCAGCGCTTCCACTGCCGCAAAATGGCGTAATCTGATCCTTTTTTGTCGTTTACGCCAACCGGCCCGACGCCTACAGTGACTCCAGACAACAGAGATAAGGAGTGCACCATGGTTAAGGTCGGTATTAACGGTTTCGGCCGTATCGGACGTAATTTCCTGCGCGCGGCGCTGGGCAACCCGGATCTGCAGATTGTGGCCATTAACGATCTGACGGACAGTAAAACCCTCGCCCACCTGCTGAAACATGATTCCCTTCTGGGCACGCTTCCCGCGCCCGTTGAAGCGGCAGACGGCGCGCTGCAGGTAGACGGGCAGCGAATCGCCGTATTTAGCGAACGCGATCCGGCGAATATCCCGTGGCGTGACGTCGGCGTTGACGTGGTGATTGAGGCCACCGGCTTCTTTACCGAGCGGGAAAAAGCGGCGGTGCATATCACCCACGGCGGCGCCAAGCGCGTCATCATTTCCGCTCCCGGGAAGAACGACGACCTGACGATTGTGATGGGGGTTAATCACGAGCAGTACGATCCCGCCCGTCACGCGGTGGTGAGTAACGGGAGCTGCACCACGAACGGCCTGGCGCCGGCCGCTCAGGTCCTGCATCAGCAGTTCGGGATTGAGCATGGCCTGATGAATACCACGCATGCCTACACCAACAGCCAGGCGCTGCACGATCAGCCGGAGAAAGATCTGCGCGGCGCGCGCGCGGCGGCGCTGTCGATTGTGCCTTACTCCAGCGGCGCGGCAAAAGCGCTGGGGAAAGTGATCCCCTCTCTGGACGGCAAACTGACCGGGTACTCCCTGCGCGTGCCGGTGCCGGTGGTGTCGATTGTGGATTTAACGGTAACGCTGAGCCGTAACGTAACCGCCGAAGAGGTGAACGAGGCGTTCCGCAACGCGGCCGCCAGCGGGCCTCTGAAAGGTATTCTGGGCTATAGCGATGAACCGCTGGTCTCCAGCGATTACCAGGGCGACCCACGCTCCTCGATTATCGACGGGCTTTCCACGCTGGTGATTGGCGGGAACATGGTGAAGATCCTGGCGTGGTATGACAACGAGTGGGGCTTCTCAAACCGTCTGGTGGATCTGGCGGTGTGGATGGATAAGAAAGGGCTGTAAGTCTTACCGTAATGCCGGGTGGCGCATGCGCTTACCCGGCCTACAAATTATGTCATCATTCAGTAATATCTCCCCCTTCCTCGCTGAATATATAATTCTTAATAATCTCAAGATTATTTAACTCTTTCTAATTCATCGCATCAATTATAAAAACGCACCAATTAACTTAGAAAATAGGTTAATATTTATTCTTTATTTTACGTTTAAAAGTGCGAGTCCGATCACTGTCCTTAGTCGATAACGTAGACCATGATACACCCTGCACACAACAGGGACATATTATGTATTACAGCAAGGAAATTATAGAAAGAATTGGTTCCAATAAAGATCTTGCATTAAGGCTCGATCGTGCCGTCGCGGGGGTAAAGGACGGTGCCATAGAATATTTAAATAATCTTGGCGATGCGACCACGCGATTGCTTTATTATACCTCTTGCTTCACTGATAATTATCAGGATGTCTGTAAAAAATTGGGTTCGGAAGATTTGAGGTTTTTAGCAGGAGTCGCTGAACTTGTTAAGCATAGAGATGTAATTTTTAGAATGGTAAGGATTTATATTGAAACGATGCTTCAGAACAGATCCATTATTCAAAGAAAAATTATTCTCGAAAAATTAATACCATTTACAACAAACTATTCAGTAAAGCAAGTATCTAAGAGCGGTTTGATTTATGCCGTCACGTCATACATCTGTTATGGTAATAAAATGAACGCGGCCGTAAAAAGTGCATTTATGAGAAAGGTTGGTTTGAGCACAGGAGGTGTAATTACCGTATTAAACCTTTACGCTATAGTTCAGCATGCGGCAGACAGCGCAAATACACTTAAAAAATTTCAGCCGTTATTTTACCATGCGCTGTATGTTGAAAAGCTGGAAATGATGTATTTCCTTATTGAACCGGTGATAATGAAAGCCGGTTATCTTAACTTAAACACTGCATCCGATAGCGAAATTGCTGATGCGCTGAATAGAATGATGCGATAATGTGGCAATCGATAAAAGCATTTTTGAAACAATTTTTAAAAAGTTTCTTACAAGACATTATGGATGATTTTTTTTGGTATGGCACTGGAATATTCGCCATCATTCTCGGTGCTGTCGTGGTGAGTTTTATAGAAAACGAAAAAATTGCACTACGAATCGTTGGGGTTATTGTATTAGCTGTGTACTTCATTGCATTTCGTTACAAAACAAAGGATCAATAAATGTCTACACCAGCACATATATGGTTTACTGATGAAAATAACGCGCCCGTTTCAGGCGAGTGTTTAATGCCTACCAGATTGGGCTCTACTGAACTAAAATCGCTTAACCACTCCGTCTGGATCCCGACCAGTTCCAACACGGGAAAACTAACCGGGACACGCCTTCATGTTCCAATCACCTTTGAAAAAGAAATAGATCGCATTACACCCCATCTTTTTCGTGCCGTATGTACAGGTAAAACCTTCAAGACGGCATTAATCAAAATGTATAAAATTGATGACGCCGGTATTGAGCGCGAATACTTCAATATCACTCTGGAAAACGTCAAAATAACAAGGATCTCGCCAGTATTGCACCCGCTCGGTATCGCAAGTGCGCATATGGAAGAAGTTGAAGTCCGCTATGAATCGATTGAATGGAAATATTGCGACGGGAATATCATGTTTAAAGACACCTGGAATGAAAGAGCAACAGCATAGAACAATGAACACCCTTGATGTCCCTCTCCCCAAGGAGAGGGAAAAGGCTCACTCTGCTTTCACTTTCACCCCCATAAACACAATCACCATCGCCGTTACCAGCAGAAGCCCGCTTCCGGCGAATACGCCGCTGGCGCCGTTGAGATCAAATACCGCCCCGCCCCCGGCCGCACCGGCACTGATTGCCAGCTGAATTGAGGCTACCAGCAGCCCGCCTGCACTTTCGGCTTCATCCGGAACGGTAGTGGCAAGCCAGGTTGACCAGCCCACCGGAACCAGACCAAATGCAAAGCCCCACAGCGCGACCAGGAACCCGTCCAGCATCGCCAGATGACCAAACGCCACCATCGTGAGCGCGAGAACGCCCATTGCGAACGGCACCAGCGCCAGCGTCAGGCGCAGATTTCGTGCCAGCAGATGCCCGGCAACGGAGGTGCCGACAAAGTTGGCCAGCCCAAAGCCCAGCAGGATCAGCGAAATGGTCTCAACGCTCGCCTGCCCCACCGTTTCCAGGAACGGGCGCAGGTAGGTAAAGAAGGCGAAATGGCCGCTGAAAATCAGGATGGTCGCCAGCATGCCGCCGATCATCCCCGGACGACGCAGCACGCGGAACAGCGTACTCAGGCTGCCGCTGCTCTCCGGCTTCATGGACGGCAGGACCCAGAGCTGCCACAGCAGCGCCAGCATGCTCGGCAGAATGCAGAGCACAAAGACGTTGCGCCAGCCGATCAGGCTGCCCAGGTAGCTACCCAGCGGCGCCGCGACCACCGTGGCTATCGATACGCTGGAGAAGATCACCGCCAGCGCCTTCGGCACTTTATCCGCCGGAACCAGACGCATCGTGGTCGCCGTCGACATCGCCCAGAATCCCCCGATGGCTATCCCCAGCAGCAGGCGTCCCATCAGCAGGACGTGCAGCGTCGGCGCAAAGGCCACCAGCAGGCTGGAGATAATTTGCAGGACCGAAAAAAACATCAGCACCCAGCGGCGGTCGATGCTTTTGGTCGCCGGCGTAATCAGCAGTCCGGTCACCAGCGCCACCAGCGCGGTGGCGGTGACGGCCTGTCCGGCCATTCCCTCACTTACGCCCAGGCTCGCGGCCATCGGCGTTAACAGACTGGCGGGCAGAAATTCTGCCGTAATCAAACCAAACACCCCCAGCCCCAGTGAATAGACGGCCCGCCAGGCGGGTTTTGCAGGCGCTACCGCTTCGCTCGCCGCGACACATGAATTCATCTGTTTTTCTCCCGTTATAAAAATGTGACAACTGTCGCAAAAGCATAGAAGGTTCACCCTGGACGATCTATGACATATAATCTCCACTTATTGATTATTCGTCCGGAGTTGCGCCATGACAGTACAGTCACCCGATCTGATCAGCGAACTTTTACGCGGCATGCGTCTGTCAGGTGTGAAATACCGGCGGATCCAGGCCAGCGCGCCGTTTGGCGTCGCCTTCCATCAGGCGCCCGGTAGGGCGCAGTTTCATTTTGTGAGCCACGGTAGCGCCCTGCTGCGAATGGAAAGCGGTGCAACGTTCGAACTGAGCAGCGGCGACGCCCTCTTTATTCCTTGCGGTAATTCTCATGCCCTGCTCTCTGACGAGCGGGCAACCATTACGCCCGTCAATGCCTTTCCCAGCGAGCCCATCTGCAGCTCGGTGTGTGCCATCACCTGCGAACCCTGCCCGGAAAGCGAGAACACCATCATCTTTAGCGGGTGCATGGATTTTGAGCTGGGCGGGATGCAGCCGCTGATCAAGGCGATGCCGGAAGTGATGATGGTCAGCCGGCTGATGTCCACCTGGCCGGAGATCCACCCGCTGCTGGCGGCGATGGAGCGGGAATCCGTGGCGCGTCAGGCCGGGTACGCCGGGATCCTTGCGCGTCTGGCCGACGTGGTGGCCGCGTTAATCGTGCGCGGCTGGGTTGAAGGCGGCTGCGGTAAAGCCACCGGCTGGGTGCAGGTTCTGCGCGACCCGCGCCTGAGCCGGGCCATTTACGCCATGCACCAGCAGCCCGGCCTGAACTGGAGCGTGGCGGATCTGGCAAAAGAAGCGGGCACGTCCCGTTCCGTGTTCGCCGAACGGTTTCTGGCCGCGACGGGAACCACCCCGGCAAAATATCTCAGCGAGCTGAGGATGCGCCTTGCCATCCAGTACATTCGCCACGAAAATCAGCCGATTGAAACCGTCGCGCTGCGGCTGGGGTACGGCTCTCTGGCGGCGTTTAGCCGGGCGTTTAAGCGCATCATTGGACATGCGCCGGGCACGCTGCGGGAAGCCAGCCAGACGCCGGAAGAGGTCTGACGGGCAGGCAATTATTAACGCGAAGCGGGCAATATTCGTCTAAGGTTTTCAGGTGATTGACAACAGCGGTCACGCTGTTTAGTGAAGACAGGAGACGAACTGATGATAAGACCTCGTACACTACGCCCCGCGTTCTTGCCCCTTGCGTTAGGAGGCGCGCTGCTCGGCGTCACGACTTGCGGTTATGCCGACGATGCCCAGACAACCTCACCCGATATTTTGCTGGGCCCTCTGTTTAACGATGTGCAGAGCGCCAAACTGTTTCCCGATCAGAAAACCTTTGCTGATGCCGTCCCCAAAAGCGACCCGCTGATGATTCTGGCGGACTACCGGATGCAGCACACGCAGTCCAGCTTTGACTTACGCCACTTTGTCGAGATGAACTTTACGCTCCCTGCGGAAGGGGAAAAATATGTTCCGCCTGCTGGACAAAGTTTACGTGAGCACATTGACGATCTCTGGCCCGTGCTGACGCGCACCACCGATAAAGCCAGCAACAAATGGGATTCCCTTCTGCCGTTACCGAAACCTTACGTTGTGCCCGGCGGACGTTTCCGCGAGGTCTACTACTGGGACAGCTATTTCACCATGCTGGGCCTGGCAGAGAGCGATCACTGGGACAAAATCAGCGACATGGTGGATAACTTTGCGTATGAGATTGATACCTTCGGCCACATTCCCAACGGCAACCGCAGCTATTACCTGAGCCGCTCCCAGCCGCCGTTTTTCTCAATGATGGTTGAACTGCTGGCGACCCACGACAGCGATGCGCTGAAGAAGTACCGCCCGCAGATGGAGAAAGAGTATGCCTACTGGATGGACGGCGTCGACGCCCTTCAGCCGGGGCAGGCTAACAAACGCGTGGTGAAGCTGGACGACGGCGCTATCCTCAACCGCTACTGGGACGACCGCGACACCCCGCGCCCGGAGTCCTGGCTTGACGACGTGAATACCGCCAAAAGTAACCCTAACCGGCCTGCGACCGAGATCTACCGTGATTTGCGTTCCGCTGCTGCCTCGGGCTGGGACTTTAGCTCCCGCTGGATGGACGATCCGCAAAAGCTCGGCACCATCCGGACCACCAGCATTGTTCCCGTGGACCTGAACGCCCTGATGTTCAAGATGGAAAAACTGCTGGCGCGGGCAAGCCAGGAGAGCGGCGACGCCGCCAGCGCAAGCAAATACGAGGCGCTGGCGACGGCGCGTCAGAAAGCCATCGAGAGCCACCTGTGGAATGATAAAGAGGGCTGGTACGCGGATTACGATCTCAAGAGCAAGAAGGTACGTAATCAGCTCACGGCGGCAGCCCTGTTCCCGCTTTACGTGAAGGCGGCCGCGCAGGACCGGGCCGATAAAGTCGCCGCGGCAACCTCATCGCGCCTGTTGAAACCGGGCGGTATTGCGACCACCACCGTCAATAGCGGCCAGCAGTGGGATGCGCCAAACGGCTGGGCCCCGCTGCAGTGGGTGGCCGCGGAAGGGCTGCAGAATTACGGACAGGAGAAGGTCTCGATGGACGTGACCTGGCGCTTCCTGAAGAACGTTCAGCATACTTACGACCGCGAAAAGAAACTGGTCGAGAAGTATGACGTGTCGACAACCGGTACGGGCGGCGGCGGCGGCGAGTATCCGCTGCAGGACGGCTTCGGCTGGAGCAACGGCGTGACGCTGAAAATGCTGGATCGGGTCTGTCCGAAAGCAAAACCGTGCGACAGCGTGCCGGAGAATCAGCCTGCGGCGAATGATGAGGCTGCGCCGGTGAAAGCTGCGGCGCAGTGAGGGTATTGCCGTGTGTCGGCTACGCCTTACCCGGCCTACGCGTGCTGGCTCTAATCCTCACAAATTAATGCGAGTAGCGAACAATCCCCTCGCCCCTTTGGGGAGAGGGGTAGGGTGAGGGGAACATACGGCTGCGGTGGTCATTCCGTTCACTTTATGTTCCTTGCTACTCTTTAACGACATGGCCTGTGAACGTGCCAGGGTGGCTCAATCGCCACCACCCTGGCAACCCGGGCTCCCGGCGGTAAATCGCCGCTTCGCGGTGCCCTCGTCTTATTCCTTCCGGCTTATCGGGGACGGGCGGAGGTAACGTCCCTGTAAAGCCCGCCCTCTCGGCGCATCCCTGCGCCTCGCCCCGGCCTGCAGGAAACGCCTCAGCGATTTACAGCCGGACCATGGCGTCGCTGCGAATAAATCGTTTCACTTTAAAAATCAGAATCGCTACTGGTTAAAAATTTACTGAAAATCCCTCTGCGCCGGGAAAGAGAAACGATCGTCAGAAGCTATAACTCGCCCCTAACTGATACGTCCTGTCACGTCCAATCCAGCAGTTGGTCGCATCGTAGCAGGTCAGCGTCTCTTTATTGGTGATGTTCTGCGCGCTGGCTTTGAGCGTTAGCCCTGCCAGCGAGGGCAGGATTTCGCCCATCCGGTACGAGGCCGCCAAATCGTACTGCGTGGTGCCGCCCAGTTTACCCGCATCGTTTGCCGGAGAGATTTCCATCGGCCCGGTGTAGCGTGCGCCCGCTCCCAGCATCAGTCCTTTCAGCGGCGTGTTGTCAAAGGTGTAATCCCCCCAGAGGTTAAAGGCATTCTCCGGCACCTGCGTTGGACGTTTACCTTTGTACTTGTCATCTTCCCGGTTGATCGCGTGGGTGTACGCATAGTTGGCAATCAGCGTCAGGTTGTCCGTCGGACGGCTGATGGCGGACAGCTCTGCCCCTTTGGATTCCACTTCCCCGGTCTGACGATAGTTCAGGAATCCCGGATCGGAGGTGACGACATTTTTCTGACGGATGTTAAACACCGAGGCGGTAAAGGTAGTGGCGTAGTCGGCCAGCAGATATTTCACCCCGCCTTCCACCTGCTTGCTGGTGGTCGGTTTGACGTCTTTCGCCACGAGCGTGCCCTGCGGTGAGACCGGCGCAAAACCTTCTGAATAGCTGATAAACGGCGAAATCCCGTTATCGAAGGCGTAAAGCGCGCCCAGGCGTTTGGTGACGCGGTCCTGCGATACCCAGGCTTTATCACCATTTTGCAGGTAGTTGGTGGTGACGGAGCGGTAATCGTCGTAGCGCAGGCTGCCCAGCAGGTTGAGGCCGCCAAACTCTACCTGATCCTGTAAGTAATAGCCGTTCTGCTGATAGCTGAGACGGTTTTTCTGGGCGGTATACAGCCCCAGCGCGCTTTCCTGGATCTGCGAATAGTCAGGATGACGCATATCGATACCCGGCGTGGCCGACGCGTAGCGATAGTGGAAATGGGAGTTCAGCTTCTGATAGTCAAACCCGGCCAGCAGATGGTGTTTCCACTCGCCCAGCGCAACGGTTTTGGTCACCTGGTTGTCGATGTTGAAGCTCTTAAGGTCTTCATCGGTGGTATAGGCAAAGCGGTTGAGCTGATACGCCTCGCTTCCCGTCCCTGTCGCGTAGACGCTGCGCTGGTGGGTATCGATATCGAAATAGCGCGCTTTCTGATTAAAGCCCCAGCCGCTGTCAAACTCATGTTCAAAGCTGTAGCCCAGCATCCATTGACGCTGCTTAAACCCGCTCCATTCGTCTCCGGCATAATCGCGCTTGCCCGCATAGTTTGAGCGCAGGTAGGCGAGCGGCAGCGGGTTAGACGGCGTCAGGCTCGGGCTGTTTTGCGCCAGCGCGTCCAGGGTAAGGCGGGTTTTGCTGTCCGGCTGCCAGGTGACGGACGGCGCAACCAGGTAGTTTTCATACCGGGTGGTGTGCGGCTGATCGTCGTTTTCTGTGGCTTTGCCCAGCAGACGGTAGTTCCAGTCGCTGTCGGAAATCTGCCCGGTTGAATCGAGATAGCCCTCTTTCAGATTACGGTTTCCGGTGTTAACGCCGATTTCGGTTCGGGCTTCCCGCTGCGGTTTTTTACTTTGAATATTTACCAGCCCGCCCGGCGAACCGCCGCCGTAAAGGACCGATGACGGGCCTTTCAGGATATCAACGCTGTCGATCAGCAGCGGATCGATGCGCGCTTTGGTATTGCCGGTGACGTTATAGGGCAGCTGCAGCCCGTTGTAGAACTCCTGGTCGACGGTAAAGCCACGAATTTTATATTCGCTCATGTAGGAGGTATTCCCCCGCACCTCGGTTGAGACGCCCGGGGCATAGCGCAGGATTTCATTCACCGAATTCGCGTGACGCTTTTCAATTTCCGGCGCAGAGAGGGTCGTGATGACCTGCGGCGTTTTACCTTCGGCAACGGCCGATTTGGTGGCGCTGTTCGTCCAGGCCGGCAGCGCGCTGCCCTGCTCTGAGCCCGTGACGACAATGGTGGATTCTTCGGCGAACGCCGGGACCTGCAATGCCAGCGTGACGGCCCCTGCCAGGGCGCAAAGCGTAAAACGTGAGGTATTCATAATGTCGTCTTGTTGTTAGATGCAATACGGAACGACAATTATTATCATTTAGATTAACAAATCAATACTCAGGCAAAAAAACGGCCCTCCGCAGAGAGCCGTTCATGTCAATTTATGCTCGTCGCAGTAACCTGAATATGCCCAGCACCACAATGGCACCCACGACAGCGACCAGAAAACTGTGCAGGTCGAAACCACTTATGTTGCCTCCAAAGCCAAACATCGTCGCCAGCCAGCCGCCCACAACCGCACCAACGACCCCGAGTACACAGGTCAAAATAAAGCCGCCGCCATCGTTTCCCGGCATGATCAGTTTAGCGATAGCGCCAGCAATAAGACCAAAGATAATCCAGGCGATGATACCCATAGCGATGCCCTCTTGCAGGTTTAACGCGTGCGCAGAAAACCTTCTGCACAGCTAACTTAAGTATAGGTCATCGCCGGAAAACCATTTTCATCTCACCGACTTATCTTTGCTTAAACAGGCAAAAAAAACTCACCGGTTTGTATTAAGTTTCATTGCAGATTGCCGATAACGCTAAGACAGTCTGTCATCAATCAAGGAGCCATCCGGCGTGAGTCATTACAGTGAGCAGTTCCTCAAGCAAAATCCGCTGGCTGTATTAGGGGTATTACGCGACCTGCAAAAAGGTGAAGTGCCGCTGCGCATCAGCTGGTCGAATAATCAGTTCATCAGCAAGATCCTTGACGCCTCGCAGGATCGGCTGGTGATTGATTTAGGCAGTCAGGAGTATGAAAACCGCGCGGCGCTGAAAGCGGAGAATATCGCGGTGATGGCCGAAACGCAGGGCGCCAAAGTGGAGTTTGTCCTGTCGCGGCTGGAACTGAGCGAATACCAGGGACTGCCGGCTTTTGTTACCCCGCTTCCGACCAATCTCTGGTTTGTTCAGCGTCGTGAATATTTCCGCATCAGCGCCCCGCTCCATCCCGCCTATTTTTGTAAGGCCAAAATGCCTGACAAAAAAGAGATCCGCTTCCGCCTCTTCGATCTGTCGCTGGGCGGCATGGGCGCGCTGATGGACACGCCGAAACCGGACGGGCTGGTAGAGGGCATGCGGTTTACGCAAATTGAACTGGATATGGGGGGCTGGGGTCGCTTTTATTTCGATGCGCAGCTGATTGCCATCAGCGACCGCACCGTCGTGGACAGCAAAAATGAAACCATCACCACGCCGCGTCTGAGCTTTCGTTTCCTCAACGTCGGGCCCGGCGCAGAGCGTGAGCTTCAGCGTATTATCTATTCCCTGGAGCGGGAGCGCGGGAACGCGCAAATAAGGTACTGTAAAGAAATCGGGCAGCGTGACCGCCGCCCGTCTGCGGCATTACATGGCATCCATCGCTTTCTGCACTTTCCAGATATAACGAGGCGCCTGTGGTGCCGGGTGATTTTTCGCCACATGTTCAAAGAATTCGTCTTTGTCCATGTCGTTAATCTCTTCTATCGCCTCTTTGCGGTCAGAGGAGAAGGTTCTGAGCAACGCACCGGCACCGTTAACGTAAGACACCACCAGCGCGTACTGCATCACCTCTGGATCCTTAATCCCCTTCAGCACGCCATGCTCCATAATGCTCAGGTAGGCCGTGCCCATTGAAATGTTGCGTTCCGGATTTTTCAGCTCGCTGGTCGACGGCTGGCCGTTCCAGCCCATGTAGCGATAAACCTCTCTCCCCGCCGTTGACGCTTTAAGCTGCATCAGCCCCACCGCGTTAGATTTGCTGACAAGCGTGGGATTACCGCCGGACTCCACCGCAATGATCGCCGTGATGAGACGCGGGCTGACGCCCCAGGCCTTCCCGGCTTGCTCACTGATCGGCATCCACTGCATGGCCCGTTTCACCGGTACTTCCGGGTTCCAGGGCGGGTTTTGATAATCATGTTTTGAACTACAGCCAGCAAGCAACACAATCAAAAAAGCAAACCATCTCAATTTCACGTCATCTATCCTTATAGCCGGTCATCGCGGTGCGCCGCCTCTTGAAGCAGGCAGCGTATAAGCGGCATGATATAGACAATTAGTTTCTCATTCAGCAAGGAATTGCCATGTCTCAGTTTCATCTCATCGCGCCGTCGGGCTACTGCATTAACCAGGACGCGGCGCAGCGGGGCGTTCAGCGTTTGCTGGAATCTGGCCATCAGGTAGAAAATCAGACGATTATCCCCCGCCGCCAGCAGCGTTTTGCCGGTACCGAAGCGCAGAGGCTGAATGATATCAATAGTCTGGTGAACCTGACGGGCGAAAACCGGGTTGTGCTTGCGGTGCGAGGCGGATATGGCGCGAGCCGGCTGCTGGAGAGCATTGACTGGCAGGGGCTGGCGCTGCGCCAGCAGCAGGATCCGCTGCTGATCTGCGGCCACAGCGATTTCACCGTCATCCAGCTTGGGCTGCTGGCCCTGCATAACGTCATCACCTTCAGCGGTCCGATGCTGGCCGGTAACTTCGGCGCACCGGAGCTGGATGCGTTTACCGTGGAACATTTCTGGCGCGCGCTGCGCAATTCCACCTACAGCGTGGAGTGGCAAGGCAATGGACCGCACTGGGAATGTGAAGGCCAGCTCTGGGGCGGCAATCTGGCGATGCTGGTCTCGCTCATCGGCACGCCGTGGATGCCGCAAATCGAGAACGGCATTCTGGTGCTGGAAGATATCAACGAACATCCGTTCCGCGTCGAGCGCATGCTATTGCAGCTTTATCATGCCGGTATTCTTGAACGCCAGTCCGCGATTGTGCTGGGCAGCTTCAGCGGCTCTGCCCCGAATGACTATGACGCGGGTTACTCCCTGGAGACCATGGTCGACTTCGTTCGCTCGCGGCTGGATATTCCGGTCATCACCGGTCTCGATTTCGGCCATGAGCAGCAAACCGTGACCCTGGCGTTGGGGGCGCACGCCACCCTGATCCACAATGATTCCGGCAGTCGGCTGACCATCAGCGGTCATCCTGTCATAAAGGCATAAAAAAGCCGTTATACCCCCTTAATAAAACGCTGTTGCCGTTGTTAATATGTTAGGGTTTTAGTAACAGCGTTAACATTGAGGTGGGAGTAAGAGAACATTGGATGCCGCAGCGATAATCAGCCTTTTCATTTTGGGTTCCGTCCTTGTAACCAGCAGTATTTTATTAAGTTCATTTTCATCGCGTCTCGGCATACCTATTCTTGTCATTTTCCTCGCCATCGGCATGCTGGCCGGCATTGATGGCATTGGCGGTATCCCATTCGATAACTACCCCTTCGCCTACATGGTGAGTAACCTCGCGCTGGCGGTGATCCTTCTGGACGGCGGGATGCGCACCCAGGCGAGCTCCTTCCGCGTGGCCTTAGGGCCTGCGCTGTCGCTCGCCACGGTCGGCGTGTTGATTACCTCTGGCCTCACCGGGATGATGGCCGCGTGGCTTTTCCATCTCAATATCATGGAAGGTTTGCTGATTGGCGCCATCGTGGGCTCAACCGATGCGGCAGCGGTGTTTTCCCTGCTCGGCGGAAAAGGGCTTAACGAACGCGTCGGCTCCACGCTTGAGATTGAATCCGGCAGTAACGATCCGATGGCGGTGTTTCTCACCATCACCCTGATTGAAATGATCCAGCAGCACGAGACGGGCCTGAGCTGGATGTTCGTCTGGCATATTCTGCAGCAGTTCGGGCTGGGGATTGTTATCGGCCTGGCGGGGGGATACCTGTTACAGCAGATGATCAACCGCATCTCGCTGCCGGCGGGACTTTACCCCCTGCTGGCGCTGAGCGGCGGCATTCTCATTTTTGCCGTCACCACCGCAGTGGACGGCAGCGGCATTCTCGCGGTCTATCTCTGCGGGTTCCTGATGGGCAACCGCCCTATTCGCAACCGCCATGCCATTTTGCAGAACTTCGACGGCCTGGCGTGGCTGGCGCAAATCGGCATGTTCCTGGTGCTGGGCCTGCTGGTTACGCCATCGGACCTGCTGCCGATCGCCGTTCCGGCGCTGCTGCTGTCCGCGTGGATGATCTTCTTCGCCCGTCCGCTGTCGGTATTTGCAGGCCTGCTGCCGTTTCGCGGCTTCAACCTGCGCGAGCGGGTCTTTATCAGCTGGGTGGGGCTGCGCGGCGCGGTGCCAATTATCCTTGCGGTGTTCCCGATGATGGCCGGCCTGGATAACGCGCGGCTGTTCTTTAACGTGGCGTTCTTCGTGGTGCTGATTTCCCTGCTGTTCCAGGGAACCTCGCTCGGGTGGGCGGCGAAAAAAGCCAAAGTGGTGGTGCCTCCCGTGGGCTGGCCGGTCTCCCGCGTGGGGCTCGACATTCACCCGGAGAACCCGTGGGAACAGTTCGTCTATCAGCTGAGCGCCGACAAATGGTGCGTGGGGGCCTCGCTGCGCGATTTGCACATGCCGGCCGAAACGCGCATTGCCGCCCTGTTCCGCGATAATGTCCTGCTGCACCCTACCGGCAGCACCCGCCTGCGCGAAGGGGATATTCTCTGCGTCATTGGCCGCGAGCGCGACCTGCCCGCGCTGGGCAAGCTGTTCAGCCAGTCGCCTCCGGTGGCGCTGGATCAGCGTTTCTTCGGCGATTTTATTCTGGAAGCCAGCGCTAAATTTGCGGATGTGGCGCTGATTTACGGTCTGGATGAAGGTGCTGAAGACGGTGATAACCCGCAAACGCTGGGCGAAATCATCCAGCAGCGGCTTGGCGCTGCCCCGGTCGTAGGCGATCAGGTTGAGTTTGCCGGGATGATCTGGACCGTTGCCGAAAAAGAAGATAATGCGGTGCGGAAAGTCGGTTTAAGGCCGATGGAAGAGGAAGCGGAGTAGTTTTTTGCCGGGTGGCGGTTTCGCCTTACCCGGCCTACAAAACCCTCGACGTAGGCCGGGTAAGCGTTAGCGCTACCCGGCTAACATAAGTTACACCGTCACAACCGGCACTCTTGGTGCCAGCGCGCACATCAATTCATACCCCACCGTGCCCGCCGCGGCAGCCACGTCATCAATTTTGATTTCGTTACCCCACAGCTCTACCGGTGAGCCAATGCCCGCCTGCGGGCATGGCGTCAGGTCAACGGCCAGCATATCCATAGATACGGTGCCCACCGTTCCCGTGCGAACCCCATCGACCCAAACCGGCGTGCCGGTCGGCGCGATGCGCGGGTAGCCGTCTGCATAACCGCCCGCCACGATGCCAATCCGCTGCTCGCCCTTTGCCCGGTAGCGGCTGCCGTAGCCCACCGTGTCCCCGGCCTTCAGCGTCTGCACGCCAATGATTTCACTGCGCAGGGTCATGACCGGCTTCAGGCCGCTGTTGGCGATATCCTGCCACTGGCCTGAGGGAGACGCACCGTAGAGAACGATCCCCGGACGCACCCAGTTATAGTGCGCCTCGGGATGCCACAGCGTGGCCGCCGAGTTCGACAGCGAGCGCGGGCAATCCAGCCCTTCTGCCGCCTGCTCAATGCGGACCATGGCATCGGCAATACCGTCGGGTTTTTCCGCGTCGGCAAAATGCGCCATCAGCGTCATTTCGCCCACGTTCTTCATGGCGCGCAGCTGCTGCCACACCGTATGCACCCGCTCAGGCTGGAAGCCCAGGCGGTTCATGCCGCTGTTCACCTTGAGATAGATATCCAGCGGAGCATGGAGCTTCGCATCCTGGATCGCCTTAATCTGCCAGTTGCTGTGTACGCTGGTGGTCAGCCGGTACTTATCCAGCAGCGGCAGATCGTCCGCATGGAAGAATCCTTCCAGCAGTAGAATCGGCCCTTTCCAGCCGCGCTCGCGCAGCAGAATGGCCTCTTCCAGATTCAGTAGCGCAAAACCGTCGGTCGCGCTCAGCGCGCTCCAGATACGATCGATACCGTGGCCGTAGGCATTCGCTTTCACCACCGACCAGACGCGCGAACCCGGGGCTGCCCGACGAACAATTTGCAGATTATCCTTCAGGGCCTGCAGGTTCAGCTGGGCCAGAACAGGACGGGACATGACAACTCCTTAGCTATGCGCGCCGTGCAGGTGCTGTGGACGCGAAGGCGTAAACCCCGATTGATAGCGCGCGGCGCTTAAATCGTCAAACGGAATTGCCGGCGTGCGCCCGGAAATCAGGTCGCTCAGCAGCTGGCCCGATCCGCAGGCCATCGTCCAGCCGAGCGTGCCGTGTCCGGTATTTGTCCACAGGTTTTTAAACGGCGTGCGCCCTACGATCGGCGTGCCGTCCGGGGTCATCGGACGCAGGCCGGTCCAGAACGTCGCCTGCTCAACAAAACCGCCGCGCGGGAAGAGATCGCCCACGACCATCTCCAGCGTTTCACGACGCGGCTGCAGCAGTTCGGTGTTGAAGCCAACAATTTCCGCCATGCCGCCCACACGAATGCGGTTGTCGAAGCGGGTAATGGCGATTTTGTAGGTTTCGTCCAGAATGGTCGACACCGGGGCGCCGCTCTCTTCTTTCACCGGAATGGTCAGCGAGTAGCCCTTCAGCGGATAAACCGGAATGTCGAGAATGCCTTTCAGCATGGCGGTGGAGTACGAACCAAACGCCATCACGTAGGCATCGGCTTTGATCACCTCGTCGCCGCACTTCACGCCGTAAATTTTTTCGCCTTCCGACAGCAGTTTGTCGACGGAGGTGTTAAAGCGGAACTTCACCCCCGCCTGCTCGCACATCTGCGCCAGACGCTGCGTAAAGAGCTGGCAGTCGCCGGTTTCGTCATTCGGCAGGCGCAGGCCGCCCGTCAGCTTATGCGCCACTTCCGCCAGCGCCGGTTCAACCTGGCCAAGCTGGCTGGCTTCCAGCAGCTGGTACGGTACGCCGGCATCTTCCAGCACGGCGATATCGCGGGTGGCATTTTCGTACTGTTGCTCGGTGCGGAACAGCTGTAGCGTACCACCCTGGCGGCCTTCATACTCAATCCCCGTCGACGCGCGCAGCGCTTTCAGACAGTCACGGCTGTATTCCGCCAGACGCACCATGCGCCCTTTGTTCTCCATGTAGTGCCGGGTGTCGCAGTTGCGCAGCATCTGCCACATCCACTTCAGCTGGAACTGCGTGCCGTCAAGGCTGATGGCCAGCGGCGCATGGCGCTGGAACATCCATTTAATCGCTTTCAGCGGAACGCCCGGCGCAGCCCACGGCGCCGCATACCCCGGAGAGATTTGCCCGGCGTTCGCCGCGCTGGTTTCAAGCGCGGGACCGGATTCACGATCGATAACGGTTACGTCATGTCCCGCCTGACTTAAATACCAGGCGCTGGTTACCCCAACGACACCACTTCCCAGTATGACAACACGCATAGCCACTCCATTATGTGCAAAAGAACAATCTTCTAATTACAGATTGATAACCTAGTTGAAAATATTATTCAACATACGACTTTTTTATGGTGACTTACCTCACACATCCCCCAGCATCAGGGGATAGTGCTAATTTGGGATCTCCTGCTGCGCGTTATTTTTAACCAGCATAATATGCTGAGACATACCGTTTTTTTGCCGTATCAAAAACGCGAAATCGCAAAGAAAAAATTTCTGCCCCAGCACGCTTTTTAACACGTTGATCTATGCTTGAAAGGAGGCTCTCCAGACAGAGAGAGCACCCACAACGAGGGCGCGCTAATGGCTACTATTGATTCCCTGAACAAGGACAACACACGTCTGAGCGATGGACCCGACTGGACCTTCGAGCTGCTGGATGTTTACCTCGCCGAAATCGACCGGGTCGCAAAGCTGTATCGTCTGGATACCTACCCCCATCAGATTGAAGTCATTACGTCCGAACAGATGATGGACGCCTACTCCAGCGTCGGGATGCCGATTAACTATCCGCACTGGTCGTTTGGTAAAAAATTTATTGAAACTGAACGACTGTATAAGCACGGCCAGCAGGGGCTGGCGTATGAGATTGTGATTAACTCCAATCCGTGTATTGCCTATTTAATGGAAGAGAACACCATTACCATGCAGGCGCTGGTGATGGCGCACGCCTGCTACGGGCACAACTCATTTTTCAAGAATAACTACCTGTTCCGCAGCTGGACGGATGCCAGCTCCATCGTCGATTACCTGATCTTCGCCCGTAAATACATTACCGACTGCGAAGAGCGCTACGGCGTGGACGAAGTGGAAAAACTGCTCGACTCCTGCCACGCGCTGATGAACTACGGCGTAGACCGCTACAAACGTCCGCAGAAAATCTCCCTGCAGGAGGAGAAAGCCCGGCAGAAGAGCCGCGAAGAGTACCTGCAAAGCCAGGTGAACATGCTGTGGCGAACCCTGCCGAAGCGTGAGGAGGAAAAAACGATCGCCGAAGCGCGTCGCTATCCGTCCGAGCCACAGGAAAACCTGCTCTATTTTATGGAGAAGAACGCTCCGCTGCTGGAGCCGTGGCAGCGTGAGATCCTGCGCATCGTGCGCAAGGTGAGCCAGTATTTTTACCCGCAAAAGCAGACGCAGGTCATGAACGAAGGCTGGGCGACCTTCTGGCACTACACCATTCTCAACCATCTGTACGACGAGGGAAAAGTGACCGAGCGGTTCATGATGGAATTCCTCCACAGCCATACCAACGTGGTGTTCCAGCCGCCCTACAACAGCCCGTGGTACAGCGGAATAAACCCGTATGCGCTTGGCTTCGCCATGTTCCAGGACATTAAGCGCATCTGCCAGTCGCCGACGGAGGAAGACAAGTACTGGTTCCCGGATATCGCCGGTTCTGACTGGCTGGAAACGCTGCACTTTGCGATGCGCGACTTTAAGGACGAGAGCTTCATCAGCCAGTTTATGTCGCCGAAGATCATGCGTGATTTCCGCTTCTTCACCGTGCTGGACGACGACCGCAACAACTATCTGGAGATTTCCGCTATCCATAACGAAGAGGGATACCGTGAGATCCGCTCTCGCCTCTCTTCCCAGTACAACCTGAGCAATCTTGAGCCGAATATTCAGGTATGGAACGTCGATTTGCGCGGTGACCGCTCCCTGACGCTGCGCTATATTCCGCACAATCGCGCGCCGCTGGATAAAGGGCGTAAAGAGGTGCTGAAGCACGTGCATCGCCTGTGGGGCTTTGACGTGCAGCTGGAGCAGCAGAATGAAGACGGGAGCGTCGAGCTGCTGGAACGTTGCCCGGCGCGGTTGAATACGCTGTAGTGACGCTTTTGCCCGGTGGCGCTACGCTTACCGGGCCTACAAAACCCGTAGGTCGGGTAAGGCGTAGCCGCCACCCGACGAAAAAAAACCTCTCATACGAGAGGTTTTTTCTTTTAGCGGGTCTGAATCGCTAAATCACCCGGCAGCGTTTTCTGCATACGGTGCCAGATTTCACCGGAATCGTGACCGTAGCGGCGCACCGTCTCATAAACCTGATCGTGCAGGCCTTCGGTACAGAGCTTGCTCAGCTTGTGGTAGAAGCCCAGCGCCAGGCTACGCGCTTCCGGATTGGCAAAGTAGTGGCGGCCAATGCGGGTGTAAAGCCCTTTCATACCGTTGAGGATCAGCCCATACACCGGGTTGCCGGAGGCAAACGCCAGGCCGCGGAACACGTTGTAATCGAGAGTGGCAAAAGCATCGGCATGATCTTCCACCTCGTTCGCGCTGGCCAGCACCGCAAGGGCGTCTTCCGGATGCTGACGGAAAGCGGTACGAATAAAGATCGTCGCGATGTTGGTGCGAACGGAGAGCAGATTATCAATGAGCTGCGGCACGCTTTCATGGTCAAGACGCGCCAGCGTTTCAAGAATGTTCAGCCCGGACGTTTCCCAGAAATTGTTCACTTTCGTAGGCTTACCGTGCTGGATCGTCAACCAGCCATCGCGCGCCAGCCGCTGAAGCACTTCACGCAGCGTGGTGCGAGTGACGCCAATCAGTTCAGAGAGTTCGCGTTCAGCCGGAAGAATGGACCCCGCAGGGAAACGATTATTCCAGATGCTTTCAATGATGTACTCTTCCGCGAAACCCGCCGGGCTCTGCGCCTTAATGACCATAGTGAGATTTCCATTACACAGCTTTAGCAAATTGGACTCATCATACCAGAGGCACGCAGTGGCAGGTAGCGCGGCAAAGAGAGAAAAGAGGGATCGCCGTTTCATTTTTGTGAAATTTACAATGCAGCCTTATCCGCCTCCAGGCCGCGATTTTTGCGTATACTGATGTTTTGTCTTACTTGACGGGAAGGACGTCTGTTGTGGAAATTTCTTTTGGGCGCGCGCTATGGCGCAATTTTTTAGGTCAGTCTCCTGACTGGTATAAGCTGATACTGCTGGTTTTCCTGGTCGTTAATCCCATCATTTTTAGCGTGAATCCCTTTATCGCCGGCTGGCTGCTGGTGGCGGAGTTTATCTTCACCCTGGCCATGGCGCTGAAATGTTATCCCCTTCTGCCGGGCGGATTGCTGGCGTTTGAAGCCGTCGTCATCGGTATGACCAGCGCCGGGCATGTCAAAGCAGAGCTGGCGTCTAATCTCGAAGTGCTTCTGCTGCTGATCTTTATGGTGGCCGGCATCTACTTTATGAAACAGCTGCTGCTGTTCATCTTCACGCGCCTGCTGCTCAGCATTCCGTCGAAAATGTTCCTCTCGCTGGCGTTTTGCCTTGCCGCCGCCTTCCTGTCGGCGTTCCTGGATGCGCTGACGGTCGTTGCGGTAGTGATCAGCGTCGCGGTTGGGTTTTACGGAATTTATCACCGCGTGGCCTCCTCTCGCCCAAATGAGGACCTGCAGGATGACAGCCACGTTGAGGCGCATAACCGTGACGTGCTGGAACAATTCCGCGCGTTTCTGCGCAGCCTGATGATGCATGCCGGCGTGGGTACCGCGCTGGGCGGCGTGATGACCATGGTGGGCGAGCCGCAAAACCTGATCATTGCCAAAGCGGCGGGCTGGAACTTCGGTGATTTCTTCCTGAGAATGGCCCCGGTGAGCGTACCGGTGCTGATCTGCGGGCTGGCGACCTGTCTGCTGGTGGAGAAGTTTCGCCTCTTTGGCTACGGGGCGCAGCTCCCGGAGCCGGTTCGTCAGGAGCTGCATAAATTCGATGTACAGAGCCGAAGCCAGCGGACGCGCCAGGAGACGCTACGACTGATTGCTCAGGGGATCATTGGCGTCTGGCTTATCGCGGCGCTGGCGTTCCATCTTGCCGAAGTGGGGCTGATTGGCCTGTCAGTCATTATTCTCGCCACCACCTTTACCGGCGTGACGGACGAACATGCCATCGGCAAGGCGTTTACCGAAGCCCTGCCGTTTACCGCACTGCTGGCGGTGTTCTTTGCCGTCGTGGCGGTGATTATCGACCAGCACCTGTTCGCGCCGATTATTTCCTTTGTATTACAGGCATCACCGGATGCTCAGCTCTCGCTGTTTTACCTGTTTAACGGCCTGCTCTCGTCGATCTCAGATAACGTCTTCGTCGGGACGGTCTACATCAACGAGGCCAAAGCCGCTATGGAGCAAGGCGTTATCAGCGCCGGACAGTTTGAGCTGCTGGCCGTGGCGATCAACACCGGCACCAACCTGCCGTCGGTAGCGACGCCAAATGGCCAGGCCGCCTTCCTGTTCCTGCTGACCTCCGCCCTCGCGCCGCTCATACGTCTTTCTTATGGCCGGATGGTTTGGATGGCGCTGCCCTATACGCTGGTGCTCACGATCGTCGGATTGCTTTGCGTCAAAATTACCCTCATTCCCTGTACGCAATGGCTGGTACAAGCGGGTATACTTGCGGCGCAGTAAACTATGCATCTCGGGCAGTTCGCTGCCCGTTTGCCTTTTCGCACGATAAACATCCAATTACGTTTTATTTCGCCAGGTACAGGTGGCGCGAAAAACGAATTCGTTTACACTGCGCTTTCTAAGCATGTTCCAGGGAAATGATTATGTTGAGATTTTTAAACCAGTGCTCCCGCGGTCGCGGAGCGTGGTTGTTAATGGCCCTGACCGCCTTTGCGCTGGAAATGGTCGCGCTGTGGTTCCAGCATGTAATGGGACTGAAACCTTGCGTACTGTGTATTTACGAACGCAGCGCGCTGTTCGGCATTATGGGTGCGGGCCTGGTGGGTGCGATTGCCCCAAAATCGCCGCTTCGCTATGCCGGGATTGCCATCTGGATCTACAGCGCCTGGAAAGGAATTGAACTCTCCTGGCAGCACACCATGATGCAATTGCATCCGTCGCCGTTTATGACCTGTGATTTTGCCGCCCGCTTCCCGAGCTGGCTGCCGCTGGACAAATGGCTGCCGCAGGTGTTTGTCGCATCCGGTGACTGCTCCGTTCGTCAGTGGGAATTCCTGACGCTGGAGATGCCGCAGTGGCTGGTGGGTATTTTTGCCGCCTACTTCGTCGTGGCGCTGCTGGTGCTGATTGCCCAGCCGTTCAAACCGAAGAAACGCGATTTGTTCGGAAGGTAAACGCAAAACGGCAACCAAGGTTGCCGTTTTTAGCGTTTGCGCCCTCTCCCACGGGAGAGGTTGGGGTGAGGGCATCAGGCCGCACAAGCACAAAAAAACCCGCCTCGGCGGGTTTTTTAATCTCAACGGGTCGGGTGGTTCATGATGTGATCTTCCCAGTCCTGCACCTCGGACTCTTTCACCGCAATGTGGCGCACAGAAATACGTTCACCGTGCATCGCCGCTTTTGAACCGGTCAGCAGCGGATGCCAGTCAGGCAGACCTTTCCCTTCCGCCAGCAGGCGATACGCGCAGGTATGCGGCAGCCATTCAAACGTCGGCAGATTATCCCGGGTTAACTTGATGCAGTCAGGCTCAAATTCAAACCGGCGCTCATAGTTGCGGCACTGGCAGGTTTTAATGTTTAACTGCTTGCAGGCAACGTTGGTGAAGTAGATTTCGTCCGTATCTTCATCCATCAGCTTGTGCAGGCAGCACTGCCCGCAGCCGTCGCACAATGATTCCCATTCCGCGTCAGTCATGTCGTCGAGAGTTTTGCTTTGCCAGAAAGGGATGTCGTTCATCAGGATGTCCACACGTCAAAAGAAAGCGCACCTTATAACGAGTCTGGCACGTTGTTGCAAGTTTTGCCGCCCTCTTCAGGCGGCAAGATGGGGTTACAGCACGCGGGTTTTCAGCGACAGGCCGTTAAAACCGACCTCAAGCTCGTCACCGCTGAGTAGCGGGCCAACACCTTCTGGGGTTCCGGTCAGGATCACATCGCCCGGCTTCAGGGTAAAGAAGCGGCTCATGTAGGCGATCAGCGGCACAATCTTATGGATCATGTCTGCCGTGGTGCCCTGCTGGCGGATCTCACCGTTAACCTTGAGGCTGAGCGGCGTGTCCTGCGGATCGCCGGTAAATTCGCTCACCGGCACAAACGCCGAAATCGGGCAGGAATTATCAAACCCTTTGGCTTTTTCCCACGGCTGTCCTGCTTTCTTCATTTTGCCCTGCACGTCACGCAGGGTCAGATCCAGCGCCACGCCGTATCCGGCAATCGCTTTTTTAACATGTTCTTCTGAGGCCTGGCGCAGCGTCGCGCCGATCAGCACCGCGAGTTCAACTTCGTGATGCACCGAACCCAGCCCCTGCGGCAGCGCCAGCGGCTGGCGGATATCGCAAAGCGCCGTTTCAGGCTTAATAAACAGGACCGGCTCTTCTGGCGTCGCGCTGCCCATCTCCTGAATATGTTTTGCGTAGTTGCTGCCCACGCAAACCACTTTGCTGACGGGATAATCCAATAATGCACCTTGCCAGTTATGATGTTGATACATGGTCGACCCCTAAACGGTTGATGTGTTGTGCCCAAAAACAGTTGAGACTATTTTTTGCCGTTCGCCTCAAGATGCTGTTTTAATAAATTCTCGGGTGGCGGTGGAAGCTGTAAATAATAGCCTTGCTCGGCTAAGGCCGTTTTCACTTTATCCAGATCGGCATTAATCAGTTTCTTACGACCATCAAGCGGCAGCAGCATCGCCAGCTGTGGTCGGCCAAAGTTCTTCATTAATTCTTCAGGCACGCGTGAAAAATCGTCTTTCTTTTCGACATAAAGATAGGTCTGGTCACGGCTTGTACTTCTGTAGATCACACAAAACATGTTTTTACTCTGAATTAATGGGTGGTTGCTTGCCTCAATATACTCCTGACTATAACATGCCTGATACTCTTCGGAATATCGCAGCGAGTGGTTGCGGTTAATAGCAAATTGAGTAAGGCCAGGATGTCAAACACGCCCATCGAGCTTAAAGGCAGTAGCTTCACCTTATCAGTGGTACATTTGCATGATGCAAACCCGAGGTTATTCGTCAGGCGTTAGAAGACAAAATCGCCCAGGCTCCCGCCTTTCTAAAGCACGCCCCTGTTGTTATCAACGTCAGCGGTCTTGAGGCTCCGGTTAACTGGAAACTTCTCCAGCAGGCCGTCTCCTCGACCGGACTACGTATCGTGGGCATCAGCGGCTGCAAAGATACTGAGCTGAAAGCGGAAATTGAGCGTGCGGGGCTGCCTCTTCTGAATGAGGGCAAAGAAAAAGCCTCGCGTGCGGCACCCGTTGCCGTGCAAACGCCCCCTCCTGCGGTGCAAAACGTTACTACCGTCACAAAAACGCGAATGATTGATGTGCCGGTTCGTTCCGGTCAGCGCATTTATGCACCAAACTGTGATCTGATTGTTACAAGCCACGTCAGTGCTGGCGCTGAGCTGATTGCAGATGGCAATATTCACGTATACGGTATGATGCGTGGACGTGCGCTCGCAGGTGCAAGTGGCGATCGAGATGCGCAAATATTTTGTACTCACCTGACGGCGGAACTGGTGTCCATCGCAGGTGAATATTGGCTGAGCGACAAGATCCCAGCCGAATTTTATGGCAAAGCGGCTCGCCTGCTTCTGGCAGACGACGCGTTGACCGTTCAACCGTTGAATTGATCCCTTTTTAACAAGGAATTTCTATGGCACGCATTATTGTTGTTACTTCGGGTAAAGGAGGCGTTGGCAAGACCACCTCCAGCGCGGCCATCGCTACTGGTTTGGCCCAGAAGGGAAAGAAAACCATCGTTATCGACTTCGATATCGGTCTGCGTAACCTCGACCTCATCATGGGATGTGAGCGTCGCGTCGTGTATGACTTCGTAAACGTCATTCAGGGCGATGCCACGCTTAACCAGGCGATGATCAAAGACAAGCGCACCGAGAATCTCTACATTCTCCCGGCTTCTCAGACGCGTGACAAAGACGCCCTGACCCGTGAAGGCGTGGAAAAGGTGCTCGACGATCTGAAAAAAATGGATTTCGACTTCATTGTCTGCGACTCCCCAGCTGGCATCGAAACCGGTGCCCTGATGGCGCTTTACTTCGCTGATGAAGCGATCATCACCACCAACCCTGAAGTTTCATCCGTGCGTGACTCAGACCGCATTCTGGGTATCCTCGCCTCTAAATCCCGTCGTGCGGAAAATGGCGAAGACCCGATTAAAGAACACCTGCTGCTCACCCGCTACAATCCGGGCCGCGTGAACAAAGGTGACATGCTGAGCATGGAAGACGTGCTGGAGATCCTGCGCATTAAGCTGGTGGGCGTTATCCCGGAAGATCAGTCCGTGTTACGCGCCTCTAACCAGGGCGAGCCAGTGATCCTTGATACATTGGCAGATGCAGGTAAAGCTTACGCCGATACCGTTGACCGTCTGCTGGGAGAAGAACGTCCTTTCCGCTTCATTGAAGAAGAGAAGAAAGGTTTCCTCAAACGCCTGTTCGGAGGATAAGTTATGGCATTACTGGACTTTTTTCTCTCGCGGAAAAAGAACACCGCCAACATCGCAAAAGAACGTCTGCAAATTATCGTTGCGGAGCGTCGTCGTAGCGACGCCGAGCCTCACTACCTGCCGCAGCTGCGCAAGGACATCCTGGAAGTGATCTGTAAGTATGTGCAGATTGACCCGGAGATGGTCACGGTGCAGCTGGAACAAAAAGACGGGGATATTTCGATTCTGGAGCTGAACGTGACGCTCCCGGAAGCGGAAGAGTCGCGTCCGTAGGTTTGTGTTTTCGCCGCCCCGGTAAGCGCAGCGCCACCGGGGAAATATGCCGGGTATTTCGCCCGGCATATTTTTTTATCGCGGGTAACCGTCCAGCAGCGTTTTCAGGCGATCGGCCATCAATTCCCCGCGCCAGCCCGCCATCATCTCCGGCACGCCATTTTGCGGCTTCAGCTTCCAGTGCCAGTTCAGCAGCTGGTTAATCTGACGACGTGAGGCGAGCAGTTCCGCGCTCAGCTTGCTTTCCATTGCAACCGCCTGCACCAGCGCTTTGATATCCTTAAACGCTTTGCGATAGCCCGGCATGTCCATCAGGTTCAGCAGCGGTTCTGGCAGCGCATCTTCCGGCAGCTCCTGCGCTTTGGCGACCAGCGCCAGCAGGGTTTTACCGTGGAAGCGGATCTCGCTGCCCGAAAGGCCAATGCTGTCCAGCTCGCCCAGGCTGCCCGGCATATAGCGCGCGACTGCCCAGAGATGCTCTTCGCGAACCACAAAGTTAACGGCCAGATCGCGCTCACGCGCTTTACGCAAGCGCCAGTCTGCCAGCAGCTGCAGGCATGCCAGCTGACGCGTGCGCAGCTGCCAGGCGTTGCTGATATCGCGCCAGGCCTCTTTCGGGTCAACCACTTCCTGACGACGCTGCTGGGTCATACGGCACTCGTCCAGCGCAGCAGCGAGCCAGCCGGAGGCTTCCGCCTCTTTCATCAGCTGTCCGGCAATCGGCAGCAGGTAAAACACGTCTGCCGCCGCATACTCCAGCTGACGCTCGGTAAGCGGGCGCGCCAGCCAGTCGGTACGGGATTCGCTTTTATCCAGCGTCAGGCCCGTATACTCCTCCACCATGGCAGCAAAGCCCCATGAGAGCGGACGATTGCTGAATGCCGCGAGGATCTGCGTGTCAATCAGCGGCTGGGGCATGATGCCAAAGGTGTTCAGAAAGACTTCCAGATCTTCACTGCCTGCGTGCAGGTATTTCGTCACGGCGGTATCGAGCAGCAGGTCACGCATCGGCGTCCAGTCGGTAATGCCGAGAGGGTCAATCAGCGACACGTGTTTACCGTCGTACATCTGAATCAAACCCAGCTGCGGATAATAGGTTCGGGTACGGACAAACTCGGTATCCAGGGCAATGGCAGGAAAGTCGCGCGTCACTTCGCACAGCGAAGCCAGCTCGTCGTTGGTCGTGATCATCTGGTAATTCAAAACGGGTTCTCTTTTGTTTGCGCCCATAAAAAACGCCGGCTTAACCGGCGTCTGGGCGATTAGCGTGAAGCTCAGGCCTTATTGTCTACTTTGCCACGGGCTTCGTCACGTAATTCTCGTCGTAATATCTTTCCGACGTTGGATTTCGGCAGCTCATTGCGGAATTCAACCAGCTTCGGCACCTTGTAGCCCGTCAGCTGACGACGGCAGAACGTTACCAGCGCCTCCTCCGTCAGGGAAGGATCTTTCTTGACCACAAATATTTTAACCGCTTCACCGCTGCTGCCGGAAGGGACGCCGACCGCCGCCACCTCGAGTACGCCGCTGTGCTGCATAACCACGTCTTCGATCTCATTCGGATAGACGTTGAAGCCGGAGACCAGGATCATGTCTTTCTTGCGATCGACGATGCGCAGGAAGCCCTCGTCATCCATTACCGCAATATCACCGGTGTGCAGCCAGCCGTCTTTGATGATTTCGTCGGTCGCATCGGGACGCTGCCAGTAACCCAGCATCACCTGCGGACCTCTGACGCAAAGCTCACCCGGCTCGCCCGGCGCGACTTCGTTATCGTTATCATCGACCAGTTTGGCCTCTGTCGAAGGAACCGGCAGACCAATGCTTCCACTGTGATAGTCGATATCGTGTGGGTTCACGCTGACCAGCGGAGCACATTCCGTCAGCCCATAGCCTTCCAGCAAATACTGACCGGTGAGCTTCACCCAGCGCTCGGCGACCGCCTGCTGAACCGGCATGCCGCCGCCCGCAGAGAGATGTAGCGTGGAGAAATCCAGCTGCTGGAACTCTTTGTTATTAAGCAGCGCGTTAAACAGGGTGTTCACCCCCGTCATGGCGGTGAACGGGTATTTCGCCAGCTCTTTCACCAGGCCCGGGATATCGCGCGGGTTGGTGATGAGGATGTTCTGACCACCCAGTTCAATAAACAGCAGGCAGTTCATGGTCAGCGCAAAGATGTGATACAGCGGAAGCGCGGTGATCACCACCTCTTTGCCCGGATGCAGAAGCGGCCCGTAGGTGGCGTTCACCTGTTCAAGGTTTGCCAGCATATTACGGTGGGTAAGCATGGCCCCTTTGGCGACGCCGGTAGTCCCGCCCGTGTATTGCAGAAACGCAAGATCTTCCGCCACCACTTCGGGTTTCACATACTGCATACGGTAGCCAGCATGCAGCGCGCGGCGGAAGGAGATGGCGTCCGGCAGGTGGTATTTTGGCACCAGGCGCTTGACGTATTTAACGACAAAGTTAACCAGCGTGCCTTTGGCGGTCGAGAGTTGATCCCCCATGCGCGTCAGGATGACGTGTTTAACCTGGGTTTTGTCGACCACTTTTTCCAGCGTATGGGCGAAGTTGGATACAATGACAATCGCGGCCGCGCCGCTGTCGTTCAGCTGATGCTCCAGCTCGCGCGGGGTGTACAGCGGGTTGACGTTGACGACAATCATCCCGGCTCGCAGGATACCGAACAACGCCACCGGGTATTGCAGCAGGTTCGGCATCATCAGCGCGACGCGGTCCCCTTTTTGCAGCCCCAGCCCTTCCTGCAGATACGCCGCAAACGCGCGGCTACGCTCCTCAAGCTTACGGAACGTCATGACCTCGCCCATATTCACGAATGCGGGCTGGTCCGCGTAGCGCCTTACCGAGTGTTCAAATAATTCCACCAGGGATTGATAACGGTCAGGATTGATCTCAGCAGGAACATCTGCGGGATAACGGTTAAGCCAAACCTTCTTCAATGCATCACCTCTGAAATGAGTGTTCGTCGTCATCACAACCCCGATAATAAACAGTTTGTTAACATTATATTAACTCAGCGTACCAGTTTATTAATTGTTCAGATTTAAGGTTGCGAAGCGCGTCACTCTTTTTTTTCGTTTTATCCGTAAAAAAACAGAGACAGCGGCTGAGCCGCTGTCTCTTTTCTAACAATAACAGTAAGTTACTCAGTAACGATCGTCTGAACCTGTGCAGGACCCGGGTTATACCAGCCCCAGCCCGGGTAGCCGTAACGATAAGGATGTGGACCCCACATCCACGGATCCATCGGCTGAGGCGGCATGATCACCTGCTGTGCCAGCCGCCAGCGTTTATACCCGTTGACCTGCATGGTCATAAATTTATACGGCGTGCTGCCGATTTTGCCCTGCACGGCGCCGGTAATCGGCCCGACGACGGTCACCAGCTGCCCGCGAAAATCGACCGGATCGAGGAAACCGCTGACGTCCGCATAGATACGCCCGCGAGAGGCCTCACCCAGTACCGGCCGCGCGCCGCTGTCCAGCGGAACGGTCGCGATCTCCAGGCGGGTTTTCCCCTGCTGGTTTTGTACGTCGATGACCTTACCGCCAAAGCGCGCTTCCTGGCCGACGTACAGCTCAGGCGCATTCATCACCCGAACCAGATCCTGCTGTGGCGTCGGGCTGCTGCCCTTAATCGCATCAGGAACGGAAACGCATCCGCTCAGTGCTATGGCAACCGCGCCTGCCATAATAAGGCGTACTACTTTAGTCTGAACCGCCATGATGCGACTCCTTTTTCTCAGTTCCTGTTACTGAGATTCACTCGCGGCCAGGAAGTTTCTTCCACGCAACGGTGTTTCGCAAATAAACCGGCTCCGCGTGTTCAACGGCAACGGTTTTTCCTGCCGCGAGCAGCTGGCAGGCAATCGGAAGCATATCTTCCGCAGCCGGCAGCAGCATGTTGCCGTCCACCAGCGTCACGCCTGTGCCGGTCGCCATCTCCGGCCACGCAGGCCAGCCTGTGCCGACGGTTGCCCACTCACCGGAGAGCTGCTGCAGTCGTTCAGTGACCGCTTCCGGCTTGAGCACGGCTTCCGTCTCTTCGCCGTGCCACACGCCCTGCTCGTCGCGGGTGTATTCGGCCCAGTAAACTTCGCCCATGCGGGCATCAATCGCGGCCAGCACGCGCGTTGCCCCGGTCATGCGCCATGCGCCCTGCGCCATCGTGGCGAGGGTTGAGACGCCGATCATCGGCAGTTCGGCGCCCAGCGCCAGCCCCTGCGCAATGCCGATCCCGATACGTACGCCCGTAAAGCTGCCGGGGCCACGGCCAAAGGCCAGCGCGTCGAGGTCGGTTAAGGAGGTGTTGCCCTGGGTTAAAATGGCTTTTACCAGGGGCAGAATGCGTTGGGTGTGTTCCCGTGGGCACTCTTCGAAATGAGCAGAAACAGCACCGTCGTTCAACAGAGCGACAGAGCAAGCCTCTGTCGCGGTATCAATAGCCAGAATTCGCATCAGTCGTCGCGCTCTCGCAAGGGTCAGTCACAAAATGGCGCGCATCTTAGCACACTCCGGGGTAAATTACTCCGCCGTTGGGTTTGCCAGGAAACGCACCGCGCGTTTTATGTCCCGCGTCCGCGGCGCGGGCGGCAGGCTGGCAAGGAAGGTCGCTCCGTAAGGGCGCATCACCAGCCGGTTATCGCAAATGACCAGCACCCCGCGATCGGTGACGTCTCGGATCAATCGCCCTACCCCCTGCTTGAGCGTAATCACCGCATCCGGCAGCTGTACCTCATCGAAAGGATCGCCCCCGCGCAGACGGCAGTCTTCCATGCGCGCCTTCAGCAGCGGATCGTCCGGAGAGGTAAACGGCAGCTTATCAATGATCACCAGCGAAAGCGTATCCCCCCGCACATCGACCCCTTCCCAGAAGCTGCTGGTTGCTACCAGCAGGGCATTTCCGGCGCTGACAAACTGCTGTAAAAGCTGGCCTTTGCTGGTTTCTCCCTGCAACAGCACCGGCAGCGTCATGGTGGCGCGGAACTGCTCGGCGAGGTCACGCATCATGGCGTGAGAGGTGCAGAGCATAAAGCAGCGGCCGTTGTTGGCCTCGATCATCGGTTTTAACATCGCGGCCAGATGGCGCGCCGCGCCCGGCTGGTTCGGCAGCGGCAGATTACGAGGCACGCAGAGCAGCGCCTGTTTTTCGTAATCGAACGGGCTCGGCAGGAGCAGGGATTCCGCCTCCTCAATGCCAAGACGTTCCGTGAAGTGATGCAGATCGTCATTCACCGACAGGGTTGCCGAGGTGAAGATCCAGCTTCCCGGCTTTTGCGCCATCACCTCTTTAAACTTATCAGCCACCGTCAGCGGCGTGAGCGCCAGCGTGAAATGCCGTGAGGTGCACTCATACCAGTAGCTGAACCCCGGCTGGTTAATCTCTTTCAGCCGTTTGAGCCGCCCGCGATAGAGCGTGGCGCGTTCGAAGGCCGCATCCAGCAGCGCGGAACGGCCGAGGGACAGCTTTGCCACGTCGTAGCAGAGTTCCAGGGCATCATCGAGCAGCAGCAGCGCGCGCTGGATGTTTTTGTCCGCCAGAAGCTCGCGCAGGTTACCGCGATAGCCCGGCTCACCGAGCTGTAAGCGGAAATCCTGCGCGCTTTGCGCCAGACGGTCGGCGCACTTCTGCAGCTGCTGGGTATCTTTGAGTTCGGTCCGGTAAGCGATGGTGAAATCTTTCGCCAGATCCTGCAGCTGGCGGCTGGAAAGCGACTGGCCGAAATACTGGCTGGCGATGTCCGGAAGCTGGTGGGCTTCGTCGAATATCATCACGTCCGCCTCCGGGATCAGCTCGCCGAAACCGCTGTCCTTGACGACCATATCCGCGAGGAACAGATGGTGGTTCACCACCACCACATCCGCGTCCATCGCCGTTTTACGCGCTTTCACCACAAAGCAGTCTTTATACAGCGGGCAGTCGCTGCCGAGGCAGTTGTCGTTGGTGCTGGTCACCAGCGGCCAGGCAGGCGAGCCTTCCGGCACGCTCGCGCAGGTGCTGATATCGCCCTCTTCGGTCTGGTTCGCCCAGGCGCGAAGGATAATAACGTCGCTGAGGGTTTGCACCGGCAGGTCGCCGCCCGCCAGCGCCTGCTGCTCAAGACGTTCCAGGCAGAGATAGTTGGAGCGCCCCTTCAGCAAGGCCAGACGACCTTTGTATTTCAGCGCTTTCGCCACCGTGGGCAAATCGCGGCTGTAGAGCTGATCCTGCAGCGCCTTCGAACCGGTGGAAATAATCACCTTCTTTTTCGCGCGCAGCGCCGGAGCAAGGTAAGCATACGTTTTACCCGTACCGGTTCCGGCCTCGACCACCAGCGGCTGAGCCTTATCGATGGCGCGTGCAACGGCGTGCGCCATCTGGCGCTGAGGCTTACGGGGCTTGAAGCCGGGAATAGCCTGCGCTAATTGACCTTCAGGGGAAAAATCGTCTGCCACGGTGCTCTCTCACTGTATTTTTGCACAGGGATTATGTCAGCCCATCCTCTCCTGTGCTACCCCAAATAGTGACGACACGAGAACAATATGGCAGTCTTGCCGCCTGACGACGAAAAATAACGAGGAAACGTTTATGACAATTGTGCGCATTGATGCCGAAGCCCGCTGGTCTGATGTGGTGATCCATAACCAGACGCTCTACTACACCGGCGTACCGGCTAACCTGGACGCGGATGCGTTCGAGCAGACGGCTAACACTCTGGCGCAGATTGACGCGGTGCTGGAAAAACAGGGCAGCGACAAATCCCGCATTCTGGATGCGACGATTTTCCTGGCAAACAAAGAGGATTTCGCGGCGATGAACAAAGCCTGGGATGCATGGGTAGTGGCGGGTCACGCGCCTGTACGCTGTACCGTACAGGCCACGCTGATGAAGCCGGAATATAAGGTAGAGATTAAGATTATCGCGGCGGTGTAAGCCCGATTACTCTTCTGGATCTTCATCTTCATCTTCGAAACGCGCCACGATCCGCTCGCCGGAATGACTGGCGCGAATCTCCTCTGCGACAACGGTAATCGCCTGTCCGCTGCTCATCCCCTGGGACATCAGTTCCTGAATTCGCTCAACCGCTTTCTGCTGCTGTTCATGGCTCAGAGAAGGTAAACCTGCAAACATCGTCAACTCCTGCTAAATTATTCGCGCTAATTATTTCACGCTGCCCGGTAGTATGCCACACATGAACATGCGCTTCCCCACTGTTATTACCTTGCCCTGGCGTGCAGACGCCGCTGAATTCTGGTTTGCCCGCCTGAGCCATCTTCCGTTTGCGATGCTGCTGCATTCCGGCCATGCGGACCATCCCTATAGCCGCTTCGACATTCTGGTGGCCGATCCGCTAAAGACGCTGACAACCGAAGACCTGGCGTTAACGGACGATCCCCTGAAGCAGCTGCAGCAGGCCATTAACGCGCTGGACTTATCTGCCGCGCCGAACCCGGACCTCCCTTTTCAGGGCGGCGCGCTGGGCCTGTTTGGGTACGATCTGGGTCGCCGTTTCGAAACGCTGCCGGAGCATGCGCAGGCTGATATTTCCCTGCCAGACATGGCCGTGGGGCTGTATGACTGGGCGTTAATTGTCGATCATCAGAAAAAAACGGTTTCACTGCTGAGCCATCATGACGTGCAGGCGCGTCTGGCGTGGCTGGAGGCGCAACGGCCTGCACCGGCAGAGACGTTTACCCTTACATCTGGCTGGCGCTCGAACATGACCGCAGCGGAGTATGCCGAAAAATTCGCGCGCGTTCAGGCGTATCTGCAAAGCGGTGACTGCTACCAGGTTAACCTCGCCCAGCGCTTCCAGGCGACATACCGGGGAGATGAGTGGCAGGCGTTTACCCGTCTTAATGCCAGCAACAAGGCGCCGTTCAGCGCGTTTGTCCGTCTGGAACGGGGGGCCATACTCAGCCTGTCACCCGAGCGCTTTATTCATCTGGCCGAGGGCACGATTCAAACCCGTCCGATTAAAGGCACGTTACCGCGTCTTGCGGACCCCGATGCCGATCGCCAGCAGGCGGAAAAGCTGGCCGCCTCGCCGAAAGACCGCGCCGAGAACCTGATGATTGTCGATCTGATGCGTAACGATATTGGCCGCGTCGCTGAACCTGGCAGCGTGCGCGTGCCGGAACTGTTTGTCGTCGAGCCGTTCCCGGCGGTGCATCATCTGGTCAGTACCATTACCGCGCGTCTACCCGCCTCTCGCACCGCCTGCGATCTGCTCCGCGCGGCGTTTCCGGGCGGCTCCATCACCGGCGCGCCTAAAATTCGCGCCATGGAAATTATCGACGAACTGGAACCGCACCGCCGCAACGCCTGGTGCGGCAGCATCGGCTATATCAGCCTGTGCGGCACCATGGATACCAGCATTACCATTCGCACGCTGACGGCCTGCGGCGGAAACCTTTACTGCTCGGCCGGGGGCGGCATTGTTGCCGATAGCCAGGTCGATGCGGAATATCAGGAAACCTTTGATAAAGTTAACCGTATCCTGAAACAACTGGAGTAATCACGGGTGGAAAAAGAGAACCTGACGCTGGACGATTTTTTATCTCGTTTTCAGCTATTACGACCGCAGGTCAACCGCGAAGCGCTGAACCAGCGTCAGGCGGCCGTGCTGATCCCAGTCGTGCGTCGCGCGCAGCCGGGCCTGCTGCTCACCCAGCGTTCTCCCCATTTACGCAAGCACGCGGGTCAGGTCGCCTTTCCGGGTGGCGCAGTAGACAGCTCCGACGCCTCGCTGATTGCCGCCGCGCTGCGGGAAGCGCAGGAAGAGGTGGCCATTCCACCGGAGGCGGTGGAGGTTATCGGCGTGCTGCCGCCCGTCGACAGCGTCACCGGTTTTCAGGTCACGCCGGTGGTGGGCATTATCCCGCCCGGCCTGCAGTATCACGCCAGCGTCGATGAAGTTTCAGCGGTGTTTGAAATGCCCCTCGAAGAGGCGCTCCGGCTCAGCCGTTATCACCCGCTGGATATTCAGCGTCGCGGGCATGACCATCGGGTCTGGTTGTCCTGGTATCAGCATTATTTTGTCTGGGGCATGACGGCGGGCATCATTCGTGAACTGGCGCTGCAAATCGGCCTGAAGCCTTGACTATACTTTACATTCCACCCTTTTTCGCAGGTTTGCGATCCGCGTCGCGCTATTAGCAAAACCCATCGTTAACCATTAGTTTAATTCATGTGAATAGTTAAGCCGAGGTCGGTGTTCCCTCTTACACTATGCGCAGTTATAACATCGTTACTGGAACCCCGGTAACCCTGTCAGGAGTGTGAAAGTGATTAGTATATTCGACATGTTCAAAGTGGGAATTGGCCCTTCGTCTTCCCATACTGTTGGCCCGATGAAGGCCGGTAAACAGTTCGTCGATGATCTGGTCGAAAAAAGATTACTGGAAAGCGTTACCCGTGTCGCCGTGGATGTTTACGGCTCGCTGTCATTAACGGGTAAAGGCCACCACACCGATATCGCCATTATTATGGGTCTGGCAGGCAACATGCCAGATACCGTAGATATTGATGCCATCCCGGCATTCATCCGTGACGTGGAAACACGCGGCCGCCTGCTGCTGGCAAACGGCCAGCAGGAAGTCGATTTCCCGCAGGATGACGGCATGCGTTTTCGCAGCGACAACCTGCCGCTGCATGAAAACGGCATGACCATTCACGCTTACAGCGGTGAAAAAGAGATTTACAGCAAAACGTACTACTCCATCGGCGGTGGCTTCATCGTGGATGAAGAGCATTTTGGCAAAGATAGCGTCGGCGACGTCAGCGTACCGTACCCGTTCAAATCGGCTACCGAAATGCTGGGCTACTGCAAAGAGACCGGTCTTTCACTGTCCGGTATGGTGATGCAGAACGAACTGGCCCTGCACAGCAAAAAAGAGATTGAAGACTATTTTGCGAACGTCTGGCAAACCATGCGCGCCTGTATCGACCGCGGGATGAACACCGAAGGCGTTCTGCCGGGTCCACTGCGCGTACCGCGTCGTGCCTCTGCCCTGCGCCGTATGCTGGTGACCACGGACAAGTTCTCCAACGACCCGATGAACGTGGTTGACTGGGTAAACATGTTTGCCCTGGCGGTTAACGAAGAGAACGCCGCAGGTGGACGCGTCGTGACGGCGCCAACCAACGGCGCCTGCGGTATCGTTCCGGCAGTGCTGGCGTATTACGATCACTTTATTGAGCCCGTGACGCCGGACATCTACATCCGCTATTTCCTGGCGGCAGGTGCCATCGGTGCGCTGTACAAAATGAACGCCTCCATCTCCGGTGCGGAAGTGGGCTGTCAGGGTGAAGTGGGCGTTGCCTGCTCTATGGCGGCGGCGGGTCTGGCAGAGCTGCTGGGCGCAAGCCCTGAGCAGGTCTGCGTGGCGGCGGAAATCGGTATGGAACATAACCTCGGCCTGACCTGTGACCCGGTCGCGGGCCAGGTGCAGGTGCCGTGCATCGAGCGTAACGCGATTGCCTCGGTGAAAGCCATCAACGCCTCACGTATGGCGATGCGCCGTACCAGCGAACCTCGCGTATCGCTGGATAAGGTGATTGAAACCATGTACGAAACCGGCAAGGACATGAACGCGAAATACCGCGAGACGTCCCGCGGTGGCCTGGCCATTAAGGTGCAGTGCGACTAATACTGCCTTTCGCCCATCTGCAACGGATGGGCGAATTTCCCTCTTCTTTCTCGTCTCCTTCTGCTTTCCCCACTACACTTTTACTGTTGCGTCCGGCTTTTGTGGCTGGTGGCTTATCAGGCGACCGTTCATGCAAACTGCACAAACGATCATTAAAAACTATCGCCGAAAACGCGTTATCGTCTGTGTGACGGTTGCGCTCCTCACGCTCATCCTGACGTTAGGCATTCGCTTCATTTCACAGCGCAATGTTAACCAACAGCGGATCCTCGATTTTACCAGCCACACCGTTCGCGCCCTTGATAATGTCCTGCTTTCTTTAGAGAACCGGCGCAGCGTGCTGCAGCCCCTGGTGGGGCAGCCCTGCTCACAGGCGCACCTGGCGCTGCGAAAGCAGGCCGCCATTTTGCAGACGGTACGCTCCATCGCCCTGATTAACGAGGGTATGCTGTACTGCTCGAGTATTTTCGGGAGCCGCAATGTGCCCGTTCGCGACTTCCTGAAAGAATTACCCGCCAGCAAGGCGAAGCTGATTTTATCGAGCGACCAGTGGCTGCTTAAAGGTAGCCCGATATTGATCCAGTGGTATCCCGTCTCTCAGGACGGTGAAGCAGGCGTTATCGAAATCATCAATATCGATCTGATTGCCAAAATGATCCTGGAGCCCCAGCGCCCGCTTATTAATGACGTGGCGCTAACCGTAGGCGATCGCTTTTTACGCTATGGACAACGCGTCAGCGACAGCCTGACGTTTGATGAGGAGGGCTCTCTTTTCCAGCAATCGTCAACCCGAAACCCTTTCACCATTACGGTCAGCGGGCCAGGCCCTGGAGAATTAGCCTTAAAAAGCCTGCCAGCCCAGCTGCCGCTGGGGCTGATGCTCAGCCTGCTGCTGGGCTATCTCGCCTGGCTGGCAACGGCAAACCGGATGAGCTTTACGTGGGAGATCGATATGGGCATTGCGGCGCGGGAATTTGAGCTTTTCTGCCAGCCGCTGGTGAATGCCCGTACCCAGGCGTGCACCGGCGTGGAGATCCTGCTGCGCTGGAATAACCCCCGTCAGGGTTGGATCACCCCGGAGGTGTTTATCCCTCTGGCAGAAGAACATAACCAGATTGTCCCCCTGACCCGCTATGTCATCGCCGAAACGGTGCGCCAGATAGGCTACTTCCCTTCCAGCGCCGGTTTTCACATCGGTATTAACGTCGCCGCCAGCCATTTCCGTCATGCGGCATTGATACAGGACCTGAACCGCCTCTGGTTCAGCGCCGGTCCGCGCCAGCAGCTGGTGATTGAACTCACGGAACGGGATGCGCTGCTGGATGCGGATTATCGCATCGTGCGCGAACTGCATCGCAAAGGGGTGAAGCTCGCCATCGACGATTTTGGGACCGGGAACAGCTCCCTCTCCTGGCTTGAAAAGCTGCACCCGGACGTGCTGAAAATCGACCAGTCGTTTACCACCGCCATCGGTACCGACGCCGTGAACTCGACGGTGACGGATATGATTATTGCGCTGGGTCAGCGGCTGAATATCGAACTGGTTGCTGAAGGGGTCGAGACGGAGGAGCAGGCGCGCTACTTGCGCCGCCATGGCGTGCCTGTCCTGCAGGGGTTTTTCTATGCGCGGCCCATGCCGCTACGGGATTTTCCGAAGTGGCTGGCGGGAAGTTCATCCCCGCCAGCGCATCATAACGGGCACATCGTGCCCTTAATGCCGCTGCGCTAAGCCGGCTTACTCATCTTCGTCGTGGGCTGATTGTTCTTTAACAATGCGAACCATATCAACGCGATAGTCGTTGGCTTCAACGATCGTAATGTGCAGCGGCGCCAGCTCGATCACATCGCCGACGCGCGGGATTTGCCCGTTAACCGCGATCACCAGGCCGGCAACGGTCGCGATGTCTTCTTCATCGTTGATCACGTTTTCCAGCCCCAGCGTGTGCGAGAGCGCGTGCAGGTCGGTGGTACCTTTAACCAGCCAGCCTTCACCGTCGGCAACGATCTCTGGCGTTTCGTCGGCATCCGGGAATTCACCGGCAATCGCTTCCAGCACGTCCAGCGGCGTAACCAGCCCCTGCACCACGCCAAACTCGTTGGTGACGATAACAAAGCTACCGCGAGCGCGGCGCAGCACTCCGAGCAGGTTGATAGGATCCAGCGTTTCCGGCACGACAATCGCAGGCGACGCAGCAGCAACGGCTTCCACGTTGACGCCCTCTTCCAGGGCCACCAGCATCTCTTTTGCCCGCACGACGCCGATGATCTCATCCAGCTCTCCGCGACACACCGGGAACAGGCTGTGCGGAGAAGAGAGCAATTGCTGGCGAATTTCATCGACGCTTAGATTTGCATCAACCCAGCTGATCTCCCCGCGCGGCGTCATGATGCCGCGCAGCGAACGGGAGGCCAGGGAGAGCACGCCGTTAATCATGTAGCGCTCTTGTTCCACAAACGCCCCTTCCGGGACCGGAACCGGGTTATGGTTTTCGGAATCAGACTGGACGTTCACCTGACGACGACCGCCCATCAGGCGCAGAATCGCGTCTGCGGTACGGGCGCGCAGCGGCTGATTCGACTGCTGCTTAATAAAGTTACGGCGTGCAATCTGGTTGAACAGCTCGATCAGAATCGAGAAGCCAATCGCGGCGTACAGGTAGCCTTTCGGAATATGGAAGCCAAAACCTTCCGCCACCAGGCTCAGACCAATCATCAGCAGGAAGCTCAGACACAGCACGACCACCGTCGGATGCTGGTTGACGAAGCGCGTCAGCGGCTTCGAGGCCAGCAGCATGACCGCCATCGCAATGACAACAGCCGCCATCATTACCGGCAGATGATTCACCATGCCGACCGCCGTGATCACCGCATCCAGCGAGAAGACCGCATCAAGCACCACAATCTGCAGCACCACCACCCAGAAGCTGGCATAGCCTTTACCGTGCCCATCATCGTGCTGACGGTTTTCCAGCCGCTCGTGTAGCTCCGTCGTCGCTTTGAAAAGAAGGAATATCCCCCCGATCAGCATGATTAAATCACGCCCGGAGAAGGTGTAATCCATGACGGAGAACAGCGGTTTGGTCAGCGTGACCATCCAGGAGATGACGGAGAGCAGCCCTAGTCGCATAACCAGTGCCAGCGAGAGACCAATCAGACGCGCTTTATCACGCTGTTTTGGCGGCAGTTTGTCCGCAAGGATGGCGATAAACACCAGGTTATCAATGCCGAGAACAATCTCCAGCACCACCAGCGTGAGCAATCCCACCCAGATTGACGGGTCCATTAAGAATTCCATGACAAGCTCCTGCTAAAGGAATGACGAAACGGTGCCCCACTCAACGTGGGCAAAACAGAGGTAAACAGAGTCGATACGTGGCGAGGATCGCCGGTGAATAAGGCGCGAAAGGGCCTGGCAGATGACTGACGTCGGTGACGGTCCATATAGTGGGCTGTAGCCCTATACTCCTGAACGATTAAACGGAGGCTAAACATATCAGAGACACTGTGTTTTTAGCAAAGATTTACGTTCCTTTGCAAAGTTCTGTAACACAGCGGCTTTACGCTACAGATAAATCTGTAACGCGTGGCTAAATTACGGATCTTCATCACATAAATTATTTTTTCACTATCTAAAATAATTCGCGGAAGTCTTAGTTTTTTTGAACTCTAACCCTTATCTGAATCGATTCGCTTCGCCAATACGATTCTCAGTACGACTGCCTGGCAGACGTATTAATGATAATAAAAGGAGGTAGCAAGTGACCATTGCTATTGTCATAGGCACACATGGTTGGGCTGCTGAGCAGCTACTCAAAACGGCAGAGATGCTGTTGGGCGAGCAGGAAAACGTCGGCTGGATCGATTTCGTTCCCGGTGAAAACGCCGAGACGCTGATAGAGAAGTACAACGCTCAACTCGCGAAGCTGGATACCAGCAAAGGCGTGCTGTTTCTCGTTGATACATGGGGCGGCAGCCCGTTCAATGCCGCCAGCCGCATTGTCGTCGATAAAGAGCACTATGAAGTTGTCGCCGGGGTGAATATTCCCATGCTGGTGGAAACCTTCATGGCTCGCGACGACAATCCGGCGTTCTATGAGCTGGTGGCGCTGGCCGTTGAAACCGGTCGCGAAGGGGTAAAAGCCCTGAAGGCGCAGCCGGTTGAAAAACCTGCCCCTGCGCCTGCAGCGGCACCAAAAGCGGCAGAACCGGCAAAACCGATGGGTCCGAACGATTACATGGTCATCGGCCTGGCGCGTATTGATGACCGATTAATCCACGGCCAGGTCGCCACGCGCTGGACCAAAGAGACCAACGTTCGACGCATTATTGTGGTCAGCGACGAAGTTGCCGCCGATACCGTTCGTAAAACCCTTCTGACTCAGGTTGCTCCTCCTGGCGTTACCGCGCACGTCGTGGATGTCGCCAAGATGATCCGCGTTTATAACAACCCGAAATATGCGGGTGAACGCGTAATGCTCCTGTTCACTAACCCGACAGACGTTGAGCGCATTGTTGAAGGCGGCGTGAAAATCACCTCCGTGAACATCGGTGGTATGGCATTCCGTCAGGGCAAAACGCAGGTCAACAACGCCATTTCAGTCGATGCGAAAGATATCGAGGCATTCAACAAGCTGAATGCGCGCGGTATTGAACTGGAAGCCCGTAAGGTTTCTACGGATCAAAAACTGAAAATGATGGATTTGATCGGCAAAGTTGGGAAATAAGCCCGCGCCGGTTCTCATATAAAGTTTATGTAATAGGAGAAGTGCAATGGAGATTACCACTCTTCAGATTGTGCTGGTGTTCGTCGTCGCATGTATTGCGGGTATGGAATCCGTACTTGATGAATTTCAGTTCCACCGCCCTCTGGTGGCCTGTACGCTGATTGGGGCCGTTCTGGGTGACATGAAAACCGGTATCATCATCGGTGGTACCCTGGAAATGATCGCCCTGGGCTGGATGAACATCGGCGCGGCGGTTGCGCCCGATGCGGCGCTAGCCTCTATCATTTCGACCGTTCTGGTTATTGCTGGTCACCAGAGTATTGGTGCCGGTATCGCCCTGGCGATCCCGCTGGCTGCAGCAGGCCAGGTTCTGACCATCATCGTTCGTACTATCACCGTTGCCTTCCAGCACGCTGCGGATAAGGCGGCCGAAAACGGCAACCTCACGGCACTGTCGTGGATCCACGTTTCGTCCCTGTTCCTGCAGGCGATGCGTATCGCAATCCCGGCTGTTATCGTGGCGATCTCTGTTGGTACCAGTGAAGTGCAGAGCATGCTGAACGCCATTCCAGAAGTGGTCACCGGCGGTCTGAACATCGCGGGCGGCATGATCGTGGTCGTCGGTTATGCGATGGTCATCAACATGATGCGCGCAGGCTATCTAATGCCGTTCTTCTACCTCGGCTTCGTGACCGCTGCCTTCACCAACTTCAACCTGGTTGCACTGGGTGTGATTGGTGCGGTAATGGCGATTCTCTACATCCAGCTCAGCCCGAAATATAACCGCGTCGCGGGTGCCCCAGCGCAGGCTGCTGGTAACAACGATCTCGATAACGAACTGGACTAGCAGGTGAGCGAAATGGTTGATATGACAAAAACTACCACCGAGAAAAAACTCACTCCGGGTGATATTCGTGGCGTGTTCATCCGTTCTAACCTGTTTCAGGGTTCATGGAACTTCGAACGTATGCAGGCGCTGGGCTTCTGCTTCTCCATGGTACCGGCGATCAAACGCCTGTACCCGGAAAACAACGAAGCGCGCCGTCAGGCGATCAAGCGTCACCTGGAATTCTTTAACACCCATCCTTACGTAGCGGCTCCGGTACTGGGCGTAACGCTGGCGATGGAAGAACAGCGTGCGAACGGCGCAGAGATTGACGACGGTGCCATCAACGGTATCAAAGTCGGCCTGATGGGTCCGCTGGCCGGTGTCGGTGACCCAATCTTCTGGGGTACCGTGCGTCCGGTCTTCGCGGCGCTGGGTGCCGGTATCGCGATGAGCGGCAGCCTGCTTGGCCCGCTGCTGTTCTTCATCCTGTTCAACGCCGTGCGTCTGCTGACCCGTTACTACGGTGTGGCCTACGGCTACCGTAAAGGGGTGGACATTGTTAAGGACATGGGGGGCGGCTTCCTGCAGAAACTGACTGAGGGGGCGTCAATCCTCGGCCTGTTTGTCATGGGGGCGCTGGTTAACAAGTGGACGCACGTGAACATCCCGCTGGTGGTATCGACCATCACCGGGCAGGATGGTCAGACGCGCGTCACCACCGTGCAGACGATTCTGGACCAGCTGATGCCTGGCCTGGTACCGCTGCTGTTGACCTTCGCCTGCATGTGGCTGCTGCGTAAGAAAGTGAACCCGCTGTGGATTATCGTTGGCTTCTTCGTCATCGGTATCGCGGGCTACGCTGTCGGCCTGCTGGGTCTGTAAGTTTCAATGCTATCGGCCGGGGGCTTGCCCCCGGTTTTTTTTATCTGGAGGATGAATGACTGTCACGGACATCGTACTGGTTTTATTTATTGCAGCCCTTCTGGCTTACGCGATCTATGACGAGTTCATCATGCCCCGCCGTCACGGCGAGACGCTGCTCTCCCTTCCCCTTTTGCGACGCGGGCGCGTGGATGCGTTTATCTTCGCGGGTCTCATCGCTATTCTTATTTACAATAACGTCACCGGCCATGGTGCAATATTAACCACATGGTTATTATGTGCGCTGGCGTTAATGGCTGTTTATCTGTTCTGGATCCGCACGCCAAAAATCATTTTTAAATCCCGCGGGTTTTTCTTCGCCAATGTGTGGATAGAATATAACCGTATTAAAGAGATGAATTTATCCGAAGACGGTGTGCTGGTGATGCAATTAGAACAACGCCGCGTGCTTGTTCGGGTGAAGAATATTGACGACCTGGAAAGAATATACAATTTACTCGTTAAGACTCAATAGGTTAGATATATAGCAATGGCTATATACTGCGTTTATCGTGCGCAAGAAATATAGCCAAAGCTATATCCCCTTCGTTAATTTGATCTCTATTTGTTAACGATATCTTCACGCTTAAAGACAAATGAAAATCGTTATCACCAAGCATTTTAAATAATGCCTCCTCATTGTTGTTTTGTATTCTCAAAATATGTTAAGGTTGCGCCCGTCGTTGGGGAGTAGCCGATTTCCTGCCCGCAGGAAATGTACGTGTCAACATACTCGTTGAAAAACGTGGCGCGTACGGATCGCTGACAGCACATCTTTTGTGCGGCGCGATCAGGCGAGACCATAGATACATCAACTGCTGTTTACTGGGGGCAGTGATGTGTCATATGGATATCCCCGGTCTGGACGCTGTTATGAATATCTCCGCTACGATCCTCCTCGCTTTTGGCATGTCCATGGACGCATTTGCTGCTTCCATCGGAAAAGGCGCCACGCTCCACAAACCTAAGATCTCAGAAGCCCTGCGTACCGGTCTCATTTTCGGTGCTATCGAAACGCTGACGCCGCTTATCGGCTGGGGACTTGGCATGCTCGCCAGCCAGTTCGTGCTGGAGTGGAACCACTGGATTGCCTTCGTACTGCTGGTGTTTCTCGGTGGCCGAATGGTGATTGAAGGTTTTCGCGGCGGTGATGATGAAGATGAAGAACCGCAGCACCGCCACGGGTTCTGGCTGCTGGTCACCACGGCGATTGCCACCAGCCTTGATGCGATGGCCGTCGGCGTCGGTCTGGCATTCCTGCAGGTCAATATTATAGCCACCGCGCTGGCCATCGGCTGCGCAACGCTGATCATGTCCACGCTGGGCATGATGGTTGGACGGTTTATCGGCCCGCTGCTGGGTAAACGCGCCGAGATCCTGGGAGGAATTGTGCTGATTGGCATTGGAGCCCAGATCCTCTGGGCACACTTCGCCGGTTAATCTTCGCGCTGCCAGACGTGGATACTGAAATCCGTCTGGCAGTTAAATATTGATTGTAGAGCTAACGCTTCCCACACTTCCGGTTTTGCCCGCCACGCGAACGGCGTCATCTGCAGCAGCGCGGTTGCTTCTTCCCCTTTAAGCGTCATTTCATACGCCACGCTTTGCTCCTGCTTCAGGCTAAAACCGGCCAGCTGTTCAGAATGAGGGGCATGCAGACGCACTTCGTCGTAGATCAGGCCTTTCAGCTCCATCAGATGACGCGGGCCCGGCGTCACGGTGACGACCCATCCGCCCGGTTTCACAACGCGAGCCAGCTCTTCCGCCTTGCAGGGCGCGTAAATGCGGATAACCGCATCCATGCTGGCATCGTCAAACGGCAGCCGGTGGCTGGATGCCACGCAGAACGTCACGTCCGCGTAACGCTTTGCCGCCGCGCGAATGGCCACTTTCGACACGTCCAGACCGAATGTCAACGCGCCCTTCTCGCGTGCGATCCCGGCAAACCGTGCGGTGTAGTACCCTTCCCCGCAGCCGATATCGAGCATGGCGGTGGCTGAACCCGGCAGGATGTCATTCAGCATCTGCGCGACGGTCTCCCGCAGCGGCAGATAGTGCCCGGCATCCAGAAACGCACGACGCGCCTGCATCATCTCTGCACTGTCGCCTGGATCGCGGGAGCGCTTATGCTGCACCGGCAGAAGATTCACGTAGCCTTCTTTTGCCATATCAAACTGATGCCCCTGCGGACAGGTATAGCTTTTATCTGAATGCGTCAGGGGGGCGTGGCAAAGGGGACAGCTGAAGGACATGGTGACTCCGGAGCATAATCAAAGGGCGAAGTGTACCGCTATTCGCCCTGGTTATAAACGCCCGGTTAACGCATAACGATTAGGTGATCGGAACCCGCCGGTAACCCGTCAGGTTTCACATTCTCCAGACGCAGCACGTTACCCATAATCTCGCTGAATACAGGTGCGGAAACGGCACCGCCGTAGTAGGCGCCATTTTGCGGATCGTTAATGACCACCACCAGAGCAAAGCGCGGATCGCTGGCGGGCGCAACGCCGGCCGTATAGGCGACGTATTTATCGACGTACTTCCCGCTGTCGTCAATTTTCTTCGCCGTACCGGTTTTCACCGCCACCCGATAATCACGAACGGCGGCCTTAACGCCCCCGCCGCCGGGAAGCGCAACGCTCTCCATCATGTGCTCCACCTCGTGCGCGATCTCTTCCGGCATGACGCGGTGCCCGATAACGGGTGGATCGATACGCGTAATCGAGAGAGGTCGCTCGAGCCCGAAGCCGCCGATCGTGGCGTAGACGTGCGCCAGCTGGAGCGGCGTCACCATCAGCCCGTAGCCGAAGGCAAAGGTCGCACGATCGAGCTGGCTCCAGTATTTACGATTTGGCAGCAGCCCCGCGCTCTCGCCCGTTAAGCCAAGCCCCGTATTCGTGCCAAACCCAAAGTTTCTATATGTATCAATAAGATGCTGGACAGGCATTGCCAGGGAGAGACGGGATACGCCGGTGTCGCTCGATTTTTGCAGGATCCCGGTCATCGTCAGTTCAGGATAATAGCCCACGTCGCGGATACGATGCCCGTCAAGGGTATACGGGTGAGTGTCAATCACGCTGTCCGGCTGGACCAGGCCCTGCTGTAGGGCAGTCATCAGCACCAGCGGCTTGACCGTCGAGCCGGGTTCGAACGTATCGCTGATCGCGCGATTGCGGAAGTCGTTTATCGTCGCGCCTTCCCGATTATTGGGGTTGAAATCCGGATAGCTCGCCATGGCGAGTATTTCCCCGGTTGGGATATTAATTAGCACCGATGCACCAGACTCGGCCTTATTCCAGGCCACGGCATTATCGAGCGCATCTTCGGTGATGGTTTGCAGCCGCTCGTCGATACTTAACTGGATGTTATGCGCCGGTGCAGGCGCCACTTCCGTCAGGTTTTCAACCACGCGACCATAGCGGTCTTCCCTTACCTGCCGCACTCCGGCCTTGCCGGTCAGCTGCGCATTGAAGCTTTTTTCCACGCCTTCAATGCCCTGCCCGTCAATATTGGTGAAGCCAATCAGGTTCGCTGCCACATGACCGGCAGGATAAAAACGGCGGGACTCGTCGCGTAAATTGATGCCGGGCAGATTCAGCTTATCGATCCACTTCGCCTGTGCGGGATCGACCTGACGGGCAAGATAAATAAAACGCCCCTGCGGGTTGGCGTTGATTCGCGCCGAAAGCGTGCCCAGGGAGAGATGCAGCGCGTTTGCCAACGCCTGCCAGCGTTCGTCAATGCCAACGCCCCCTTTTGCCAGCACCGCTTTAGGATCGGCCCAGACGGCCCGGACGGGCACGCTCACCGCCAGGGGGCGACCTTCGCGATCCATTATCATGCCCCGCGGCGCATCAATCGCCAGCTGGCGGAGGGATCGCATATCTTCCTGCTTCACCAGATTGTCAGGCTTGATGATTTGCAGCCAGGCAACGCGGCCCAGCAAAAAAGCCAGACTACAAAAAATAGCTAAACAGAGCAGCACAAAACGCGCCGGCGTGAAATTGCCAGCGGTCGTTATCAATTTCTTCTTCACCTGAACCCCAGGACTGTTAAACAACGCACTGATTTAACGGGAAAAGATGGGTTTAAGGTGGCAAAACAGTGCTACTAACCTCGCAGCTTTGCAACAAGTTACTAACAAAACCGCGAATGGTAATATTTTGAAAGATAAAGGACATAAAAAAGCCCCGCGTTATGCGAGGCTTTATGTCTGAGATTGAAGTGCTAAGCGCTTCAGTCAGCAGCGGTTCGATCAGATAGCAGTTACGTTAACTGCAGCTGGGCCTTTCTGGCCGTCCTGAATTTCGAACTCAACGTTCTGGCCTTCAGCCAGAGTTTTGAAGCCGTTACCCTGGATTGCAGAGAAGTGTACGAACACGTCTTTGCTACCGTCAGCAGGAGTAATGAAACCAAAACCTTTAGACTCGTTGAACCACTTAACTTGACCTTTAATCTTTGCCATTTTGCAAAATTCCTTAGAGTGTTTTCTTAGCCCGCAGGCATTAACTGAGATAAAACTGAGACATTACTGCATGAGGCACTAATATAAGGTTCGGCAGAGAAGCGGTATTCAACGACAACGTGTTTACTCAGGACTTCTTTACTGAAAATGCCACACATAAACAGAACTGTACCTCGTTTGACCCAAAACGTGTTATCACACACTATGTTTAATATGGCAAGCCATTTTTAAACATGTCTCGATCCGCCGCACAAATTCGAACAGTGCCTGTCAGGTTTTGCACAATTATGCGCATCACTTACAGACAGCCCTGCTGCGTAACAAAGACCCAGCCTTGCTTTCACAAGCGCTGTAATCTAAGACTTTTTTAACATAGCTCAATCATTACGAAGCGTCCAGCAAACGGGAAAAGAAATCTTACGTCCTGATTGAGTTAGAACAATTTGTGAAAACTTATGCTTAAATCATTGTAACGCGACCAAATTGTTTCAGACAAAAAACACTGTTAATAACCCGCGCCGAACTGTATTAAAATGCACCAACTAATAAACAGTGTTATGCACCAAAATAATGAAATTTTTATGACTCTGCATCAAAAGAAGGCAAGCAAAACGTTTCGATAAAAATAAAACAATCCTGCACGCGTTTCCAGACAGAATATATGCACTACTTTATCGCTTCGTTTATAAGGATAAATATTCACCAATTTTCAGTATCCTGAAAGAATGATTAACTGGTGCTAAATTATCTAGCGCGTCAGTTAACTCCCGCACAGGTTCATCCAGGGATTCATCTGCCAGTTCAAACACGCCCCAGTGAATGGGAAACGCCAGAGGGCAGCCCAGCTGCTGCCACAATGCCACCGCCGATTGCGGATCCATATGATGGACTGCCATGAACCAGCGTGGGGCATAGGCTCCAATCGGTAACGCGGCTGCATCGATATGGCCCAGGCGTTCTGGTATCAACAGTAGTTCAGGCGAATACCCCGTATCTCCGCTGAACCAGAAACGATGATGTCGACCTTCCATAACCCAGCCGCACCATAATGAGCGATTGCGGTTCCACGGCGTGCGCATACTCCAGTGCTGTGCCGGTACGGCGGTTAGCGTCATTCCCTGCCAGGTGAAGCTCTGCCACCAGTCGAGCTCAACCACGCGTTTTGCCCCCCGGCGGCGAAACCAGCCGGCCAGGCCCAGCGGAACAAAAAAACTGACCTCGGGGAAGCGTTTGAGAATACGGCGAATGGTCGCGTCATCAAGATGATCGTAATGATTATGGGAGATGACGACCGCATCAAGCTGATGGAGTTGATCGACTGACAGAGCGGGAGGCGTTTTGCGCTGTGGTCCCAGGAAAGGGAGTGGAGAAGCGCGCCGTGAAAAAACCGGATCGGTAAGGATGATATTGCCGTCCAGCTGCAGCATCACGCTCGCGTGTCCCAGCCACCACACCCCATCTTCATGAGGTTGCGTAAGCTCAACCGGTTGCCACCACTGTTGGATAAAGTCTTTATAACCCAGCGCGGGTGGCTTCGGTAAACCGGCCTCTTTACGCGCTTTGCGCCAACGGTCAAGATCGCCGGGTTGATGTCCGACAGGATCGGTATTACGAAAACCGTTCGGGGTGTGATGTTTCAGGGAGGGGTCATACCAGGGATTTTTCCAGACCACAGCCACCTCCCAGCATAAAAAGATTAACGCTCAGCCACCAGGCGGATAAAGTCGTCTTCGTCTTTGCTATCTTCAGCGACCGCGTCTTTCGGCGCGTCTTTCTCTTCCGGTTCGTTAGCCTCACACAGACGGCGCAGCAGCGCATTCTGACGTTTTTGCTGATCGAGAAGCGCTTCCAGCAGTTCAATCTGCTCGTTAGTACGGGAACTGGCGCGGTTCACGAAAAACCAGATGACCAGGCCCACAAGCAGAACAACCAAAGAAATCATCAGGGATGCCATATTCAGCAGCCCTGAATTCAGTAACTCACCCATTTCACCACCTCAATAAAAACGTCTATTTTACCACTGGTGTGAAGGAAGGAAATCACCTTGAGAAAAAATGCGTATTACCACGGGATAAACTTATTGATTGCGCAAACGCCGCTAAAAAACTGTACATCCTGATCGCACATCACATTGATCGTCTGCGTCCATAACACCACGCACGCTATCAGCACGATAATCAGAATTACCCAGCGTATTTTTTTCACTCCGCACTCCGTCTAAAAACCTGATGTAACGAGGTTATCACGCTTATCTTAAACAAGGACTAACTGTACTGCCATCGCGCTTTTTTTCAGAATCCTGCACTTGTTTCATCGTGTAAACCGTTTACGCTAGCTTTATGATAACAACGACAAAAGAGGTTAATGATGCGCTTCATCATTCGAACAATTATTGCGCTGGCCATCGTCTGGATTGGCCTTCTGCTCACGGGTTACGGTGTGCTCGTGGGAAGCACCGAGAACGCAGCCGGGTTAGGGATTCAATGTAAATATTTAACAGCACAGGGCGTGAGCACTGCGCAGTATCTTCATACGGACAGCGGGATCGTTGGCTTGACCCACTGTCCGGTCCTGCGTAAGACATCCGTCGTGATTGATAATGGCTAATCGGCCGGTGAAATGACTGGCAAAAAAACGCCGCAACAGAGCGGCGTTTTTTTATACGAGCAGAGGTTAAAACGGGTAGTCGTGGTAACCCATCTGTTCAGAAATCTTACGTGCGGCAGTGTGCAGAATAGCCACATATTCATGCAGGCGCTCTTCGGAGAAGCGTAAGGTTGGGAAGGAGATACTCAAGCCCGCGATCACAACCCCAAAGCGGTCAAACACCGGAACGCCGATGCAGCGAAGCCCCTCTTCCTGCTCTTCGTTATCTTCGCCATACCCCTGTTCGCGTACGCGATCGAGCACCGTTAAGAGCGCGTCCGTGCTGGTAATGGTTCGGGAAGTACTTTGCTTGTATTCCACGCCTTCGAGGATCTGCTTCACTTCTTCACGATCGCGCCACGCCAGCAGAACCTTACCAATCGCGGTGCTGTAGAGCGGATTGCGACGACCAATACGCGAGTACATGCGCAGATTGTACATGGAGTCGATTTTATGGATGTAAACAATGCTGTCTTCGTCCAGCGCGCCGAGATGGATGGTCTCTTTGGTCAGGCGAGAGATTTCACGCATCTGAATATCAGCGCTGCGGATCAGGTCAACATTTTGTAGCGCACGGGCGCCCAGCTCAAACAGCTTCAGCGTCAGAGAGTATTTTTCAGATTCGCCTTCCTGGGCAACGTAGCCCAGCGACTTCATGGTTTGCAAAAAGCGATATACGGTGCTTTTAGACATCATCACGCGCTGCGACAACTCTGTAATACCTATTTCACGCTCTTCCCCCAGCGCCTGTAAGATGCCAAACACCTTCAGCACGGAAGAAACAGAATCTGGCTGTTTATCCAAATCCGCAATAGCCATTTACCACCTCATAGAGAGTGTTTTATAAAAATCAGAACCGGTTTTTATTATAAGTTCCCGTCATGTCACCTGCAATCAATCCGCGTTTACTTCGTTACAAATCTGCGACATATCGCGGCTGTAACAATGCTAAAATAGTTACCCTGAGAATAATTTCACGCTGAGCTTTTTTAATCCTAATGGAAAAGACCCTTTCCGATGGCCTGCCTTTACCCCAGCGGTATGGCGCTATAGCGACCATCATTATTGGTATCTCAATGGCCGTCCTTGACGGCGCAATCGCGAACGTTGCCCTGCCAACCATCGCCAGCGACCTGCACGCCTCTCCCGCCAGTTCGATATGGATCGTTAATGCCTATCAGATTGCGATTGTGGTTTCCCTGCTCTCGTTCTCTTTCCTGGGCGATATGTTCGGTTACCGTCGGGTGTATCAGTGCGGTCTGGTGGTTTTCACCTTCACGTCCTTGCTATGCGCCCTTTCAGATTCGCTGCATACCCTGACGCTTGCACGAATTGCGCAGGGTTTTGGCGGCGCGGCGCTCATGAGCGTAAACACGGCGTTGATCCGCTTAATTTATCCGCAGCGTCATCTGGGGCGCGGCATGGGGATAAACTCGTTTATTGTCGCCGTCTCTTCCGCCGCCGGGCCAACCATAGCGGCGGCGATCCTTTCCGTTGCGTCATGGCAATGGCTGTTTGCTATTAACGTGCCGCTGGGCATTGTCGCTATATTCTTTGCCCTGCGCTTTCTTCCCGCTAACGGTCCCAAAAGCACCATGCCGCGCTTCGATGTGGCGAGTGCGGTGATGAATGCCCTGACCTTTGGCCTGCTGATTACGGCGCTGAGCGGCTTTGCGCAGGGACAGTCTCTGATGCTTACCGGCGCGGAGCTCATTGCCCTGCTGGCGATCGGCTTCTTCTTTGTTCGCCGCCAGCTCACTCTCCCCGTGCCTTTACTGCCGGTAGATCTGCTGCGTATTCCCCTTTTTCCCTCTCCATTTGCACGTCCGTCTGCTCGTTCTGCGCCCAAATGCTGGCTCTGGTATCTTTGCCCTTCTTTCTGCAGAGCGTGGTCGGCCGTTCAGAAGTGGAGACCGGCCTGCTGTTAACCCCCTGGCCGCTGGCGACCATGGTGATGGCGCCGCTGGCAGGTTACTTAATTGAACGCGTCCATGCCGGTTTACTGGGAGCATTGGGGCTTGCGGTGATGGCGACAGGCCTTTTCGCGCTGGCTCTGCTACCGTCATCGCCAACCGATCTGGACATCATCTGGCGCATGATCCTGTGCGGCGCAGGGTTTGGCCTGTTCCAGTCCCCTAACAATCACACCATCATCACCTCCGCGCCGCGCCATCGCAGCGGTGGTGCCAGCGGCATGCTGGGGACCGCGCGCCTTCTGGGACAAAGCAGCGGCGCTGCGCTGGTCGCCCTGATGTTTAACCTCGCCGGGCAAAACGGCAACCATGTTGCGCTTCTCACCGCGGGAGTCCTTGCTTCCCTCGCGGCGGTCGTCAGCGGCCTGCGGGTGACCCAGCCCAGGGTTCAGGCATAAAAAAAGCCGGGCGGAGTGTTCTCCTGCCCGGCTATTAGAGTTCTTAGCGTTACTTCAGATATTCCCCACTGCGCAACGCTTCGATACGTTTATCCAGCGGCGGGTGAGACATAAACAGCTCGCTCAGCGATTTGGATTTACCGTTAATGCAGAAGGCCATCATGCTGTTCGCTTCCTGCGGCTCGTAGCTGGTTTTCAGGCGCTGCAGAGCGGCAATCATCTTCTCACGACCAACCAGCTTCGCCGAGCCGGCATCCGCGTGGAATTCACGGTGGCGGGAGAACCACATGGTGATGATGCTGGCCAGAATACCGAATACCAGTTCCAGAACCATCGAAACGGCGAAGTAGATCAGCGGATTGCCGTTGCTCTCTTCACCTTCGTCACGGTTTCCGCCCATAAAGCCAGCCGCGATCTGCGCCAGAATACGGGAGATGAAGATTACGAAGGTGTTCACCACGCCCTGAATCAGGGTCATGGTCACCATATCACCGTTGGCGATATGGCTGATTTCGTGGGCAATAACCGCTTCGGCTTCGTCACGGCTCATGTTCTGCAGCAATCCGGTGCTGACGGCAACCAGTGACGCATCGCGACGCGCCGTCGGCGAAAGCGTTAATGTCCGGGGCATGGTAAATCGCCACCTGCGGCATGGCGATCCCGGCCTGACGGGATTGCTGAGCCACCGTATTCATCAGCCACTGTTCCATGTCGTTACGCGGTTGTTCAATAACCTCACCACCTACCGATTTCAGTGCCATCCACTTCGACATCAGCAGGGAGATGAACGAGCCACCAAAACCAAACAGCAGCGCCATAATCAACAGACCCTGAACGCTGCTCGACTGAATTCCTGTCAGGCTTAGCACGAGCCCGAAAACCACCATGACCGCCAGGTTGGTGAGCAGGAAGAGCGCGATTCGCATCATAATTTTCTTTTTACCTCAGTTTAACAAAACGCACTATGCGATTACCCACATCGTATGGGTATTGCGGCTATTTTCAAGCATCCGGCAGGCGTAAGTCACCAGAAAGACACAACTTTACACAATTGGAAATCTGGCTGACGGAAGGATGCAGAACAAAAAGAAACAGGCACAATTTCTTGTGCCTGTTGGGAGGTTATTTTGCCGGAGCGGGCTGTACGGCAGGTTTCTCTTTTTCCTGATTCGCCAGGTCGAGAGCGATATGCACCGTCTCGTCCAGATACGGATCCGGCTCCTGGTAATCTTTTGGCAGATCGTCCAGTTTCTTGAGCAGAGGCTTACCTTCGCGCTTGAAGCGATCGTTGATACGCGCCAGGCGGGTTGCATCGTCTTCGTTGTTCTCTTTCTCACGCTGTGCGTAGTTCAGAGAAACGATATTCCGCTTATCTTTCAGGGCATTGAATCGTGCAATGTCCTTCATGATGTACTGGAACTCCGGATCTTTCGCGATGCGGTCGTTATGCGCTTTCAGCAGTTCAGGGCCAAATTGCGTCATATCACCCGCTTTCACGTAGGTCGCGGCATTGATGCTGTCCCACGGCAAGGCGTTATCTTCAAACTTCTCGCCGGTTTCCGTCTCTTCCGTGCCTGTCGGCATCATGATGTCCGGCGTTACGCCCTTACGCTGCGTACTGCCGCCGTTCACGCGGTAGAATTTCTGAATGGTGTACTGAACCGAGCCCAGCGCAGGCCATTCCGGACGCAGCATCTGATCGTAAATACGATTCAGAGAGCGATACTGCTGAACGGTACCTTTACCGAAGGTTGGCTCACCGACGATCAGCGCGCGGCCATAGTCCTGCATTGCAGCGGCAAAGATTTCAGACGCGGAAGCACTGAAGCGGTCAACCAGAACCACCAGCGGGCCTTTGTAGTAGACTACACCGTCGTTGTCGGCATCTTCACGCACTTTACCGTTGTTATCGCGCACCTGTACCACAGGACCAGATGGAATGAACAGACCGGAGAGTGAAACTGCTTCCGTCAGCGCCCCGCCGCCGTTACTGCGCAGGTCGATGATAATGCTGCTGACGTTCTGCTTTTCAAGCTTCTGCAGCTGAACCTTCACATCGTCAGTCAGCCCCACGTAGAAGCCAGGAATATCCAGAACACCTACCTTCTCTTTACCCACGGTTTTCACCGACATTTTCACCGCGCGTCTTCCAGACGGATGCGCTCGCGGGTCAGGGTAACGATACGGGTTTTGGTGCCTTTACCGGCAGGCAGAATTTCCAGACGAACCTTGCTGCCTTTCGGACCTTTGATCAGCGCAACCACGTCATCGAGACGCCAGCCGATCACGTCGACCATGTTCTGGCCTGTTTGTCCTACACCCACAATGCGATCGCCTACGCTAATCGCTTTGCTTTTGGATGCCGGGCCACCCGCGACCATGGAATTAATCACCGTGTAATCATCATCCATCTGCAGCACCGCGCCGATACCTTCCAGAGACAGGCTCATCTCGGTATTGAACTGTTCGGTGTTGCGTGGAGAGAGATAGTTAGTGTGCGGATCGATTTCGTGCGCAAAGGCGGTCATCGCCAGCGAGAAGACATCCTCACTGTTGGTCTGCGCCAGACGACGAATGGCGAATTTGTAACGACGCGTCAGCGTGTCACGGATCTCTTTTTCGTCTTTGCCGGTCAGCTTAAGACTCAGTTCGTCGTATTTAACTTTACCGTCCCACAGCGCATTCAACTCGGCTTCGTCTTTCGGCCAGGGTGCTTTACTGCGATCCAGATTAAAGGTGTCAGTACCGGTGAAGTCCATCGGACGTTCCAGCACTTTCAGCGCGTACTGATAGCGTTCAAAGCGGCGCTTTTGCGACAGGTTGTAGAGATCGTAGAACAGATCCAGCTTGCCTGAACGCAACTCGTCACCCACCTCGGATTTGCGCTTAGCGAACTGCTCGACATCGCTGGCGAGCAAAACGTTATGGCTGTAATCCAGCAAGTTCAGATAGCGGTCAAAGATTTTGGCCGAAAAGGCCTGATCGAGATCGAACTGACGATAGTGCGAGCGGGTAAAACGTGAGGTCACGCGCTCGCTCACCGTCGCGTGCTGCGTCTCTTCCTTGAGAACCGGAATTTGATCAACACGCGTAATATCGTCCACTGCAAAAGCGTGACCTGTTATGGCAAACAGGCCCGCCAGCGCGGTGAGCTTAAAAAAAGTGTTCATGCCAGGCTTGGCCTCCGTTTCAGAACAACAAGTGTTCTGCGCGTACAATCATTGACATACCAGAAGTCAGCTGTACACGAACGCCATCTTTGGTGATTTCCAGTACGGTGGCGTCCATAGCATTGTTACCCGCTTTTACCTTCAGTGCCTGACCTACGCTCAGGGCGTTAATGTCAGAAACCGGCGTATGGCGCGGCTCTTCACGAGGGGCTCGCGGGGCTTTTGCTGCTGGTTTGTCTGCACGCGGTTTGCGATCGTTATTATCGTGACGGCGCGGCGCAGGGCGTGGTTTACGCTCACGACGAGGCGCTTCTTCCTGGCCGTTTGCCGCTGCGGCTTCGCGTTTTTTCGCCTGCTGTTCTGCACGTTGTGCCTGAACGCGTGCTTTGGCTTCTTCAAGCTGCTTACGCGCGTGCTCAACGTGCTGCTCGTCCAGCTCACCACACGGGTTGCCGTCGAGATCCACGCGGGTCGCGCCAGGTTTTATACCGTACAGGTAGCGCCAGCTCGAAGTATAAAGACGTAAGGCGGAACGCAGCTGAGTTTTGCTGAGGTTCATTTCCCCTTCAACACGCGCCACCAGATCCTGAAAAATACCGACTTTCAGGGGACGAGCTTCACCTTCCGCGCTGAAGCACTGCGGGAAACGCTCGGCCAGAAATGCGATAACTTCTTTACTGCTATTCAACTTAGGTTGATTTTCCATGAAATTTCCTGATTACAACGGACGTTGCCAACAAGCGCAGGCATGAACAGGCGTCATTATAATGACGCTATCAGTAAATGCTACGTTATCCGTTGATTATCCTGCGACGCTCGCAAAGAATTTTTGATAATCGGTTGCAGCGAGTACGTTTTCCAGATTCGCCACCAGCTCGCGCAGCCCCTGTTCGTCCTCGGTTGTAAAGCGACTGAAGACCGTACTGTCGATATCCAGAACGCCAATAATCTGATTTTTGACCACCAGCGGCAGAACGATTTCAGAATTACTGGCGGCATCACAGGCAATGTGCCCGTCAAACGCATGAACGTCTTCCACACGCTGGACCTGATTTTCGGCCACCGCCGTGCCGCATACGCCACGCCCTACCGGAATACGCACGCAGGCCAGTTTGCCCTGGAACGGGCCGAGCACCAGCGTTTCACCTTCCAGGAGGTAAAAGCCAGCCCAGTTCACGTCAGAGAGACGTTCAAACAGCAATGCGCTAGTATTTGCCAGAGTGGCTAAGAAGCTGGTCTCACCCGCCATCAATGCCTTAAAATCGCGGTTCAGATCCGCGTAGAATTCTGTTTTGTTCATTATTCAATCACTTAGTTGTCTTACAAATTTACCGCATAGCCTATTAAAATAAGCATTAAATGCGCTCATGCTCAAGATGAATCCGTTCATGAGTTATTATAACTTTCAACAATACTTATTTGTGCGCAGCTGATGGCCTTAAAAACAACCAAAATTACGCCGACAAGAAAGATAACTGTCCATACGGTGAGCGAAGCTTTGCCACGTGCACATTATCAGCGTTGCCCCCAGTGCGATACGCTTTTTATGTTGCCGAAGATGAAATCGCACCAAAGTGCCTTTTGTCCCCGCTGCGACGCCAAAATTCGCGACGGCCGCGACTGGTCGCTCACCCGCCTCGCCGCCATGGCCGTCACCATGCTGCTGCTGATGCCCTTCGCCTGGAGCGAACCGCTGCTGAAACTCTACCTGCTTGGCGTACGCATTGACGCCAACGTGCTGCAGGGTATCTGGCAGATGACCCGTCAGGGCGATCCCATCACCGCTGCCATGGTGCTGTTCTGCACCGTTGGCGCGCCGCTGGTGCTGGTCGCCGCCATTGCCTATCTGTGGTTTGGCAATATTCTCGGCATGAACCTTCGCCCGGTTCTGCTGATGCTGGATAAGCTCAAAGAGTGGGTGATGCTGGATATTTATCTGGTGGGCGTGGGCGTTGCGTCAATAAAAGTACAGGACTACGCCTTTTTGCAGCCCGGCATCGGACTTTTTGCTTTCATCAGCCTGGTATTGCTGAGCATCCTGACGCTGATCCACCTGAACGTTGAACAGCTCTGGGAGCGATTTTACCCTCAGCGCCCCGCCACGCGTCCTGATGAAAATCTGCGCGTCTGCCTGGGATGCCACTATACCGGCTTGCCAGACGCGCGTGGGCGCTGCCCGCGGTGTCACATTCCGTTGAGACTGCGGCGCAACAACAGCCTGCAAAAATGCTGGGCCGCGCTGATCGCCTCCCTGGTGTTTCTGATCCCAGCCAATATGCTGCCGATTTCCATCATTTACGTGAATGGCGGGCGTCAGGAGGATACTATCCTCTCCGGGATTATCTCCCTTGCGCACAGCAACGTCGGGGTGGCGGCGATCGTTTTTATTGCCAGTATCCTGGTTCCCTTTACCAAAGTGGTGGTGATGTTTACCCTGCTCATCAGCATTCACTTAAAGTGTGAACAAGGTTTGCGAACCCGCATTCTGCTGCTGCGGTTCGTCACCTGGATTGGCCGCTGGTCAATGTTAGATCTGTTCGTGATTTCGCTGATGATGTCGCTCATCAATCGCGATCAGCTACTTGCTTTTACAATGGGACCCGCGGCTTTTTATTTCGGCTCTGCGGTGATATTGACTATTCTTGCTGTGGAATGGCTGGATAGCCGCTTACTTTGGGATGCACATGAGTCAGGAAACCCCCGCTTCGCCGACTGAAGCGAGAATTAAAACAAAACGCCGCATTTCGCCATTCTGGTTGCTGCCCGTCATCGCCCTGATGATTGCAGGCTGGCTGATCTGGACGAGCTATGAAGATCGCGGGAGTACCGTCACCATTGATTTCCAGACCGCCGACGGCATCGTCGCCGGGCGAACGCCCGTTCGCTTCCAGGGGGTTGAAGTGGGTACGGTTCAGGACATCTCCCTTGGAAAAGGGCTGAACAAGATTCAGGTGCGGGTCAGTATTAAATCTGACATGCAGGATGCCCTGCGCAGCGAAACGCAGTTCTGGCTGGTCACGCCAAAAGCGTCTCTGGCCGGCGTGTCAGGGCTGGATGCGCTCGTGGGCGGTAACTATATCGGCATGATGCCGGGTAAAGGAGAGCCGCAGGATCACTTTGTTGCCCTGGATACACAGCCCAAGTACCGTCTCAATAACGGCGATTTAATGATCCATCTGCAGGCGCCGGATCTCGGTTCTCTGAACAGCGGTTCGCTGGTCTATTTCCGCAAAATCCCGGTTGGCCGCGTGTACGATTACGCGATCAACCCGAATAAACAGGGCGTCACCATCGACGTGCTGATCGAGCGTCGCTTCACCAATCTGGTGAAAAAAGGCAGCCGCTTCTGGAACGTCTCCGGCGTGGATGCGGACCTCAGCCTGAGCGGTGCGAAAGTGAAGCTGGAGAGTCTGGCCGCGCTGGTGAATGGTGCCATTGCCTTTGACTCCCCGGAAAATTCAAGCCCCGCCACCGCGGATGACTCATTTGGATTGTACGCAGACCTGGCGCACAGCCAGCGCGGCGTGATCGTCAAACTCGCCCTGCCCGATGCTAAAGGGCTAAAAGCCGGTTCAACGCCGCTGATGTATCAGGGGTTGCAGGTTGGTCAGCTCACCAAAATGACGCTCAACCCGGGCGGCTCGGTCACCGGCGAAATGACTGTCGATCCGAGCGTGGTCGACCTCCTGCGCGAGAAAACGCGTATCGAAATGCGCAGTCCAAAGCTCTCTCTGAACGATGCCAGCCTCAGCACGCTGTTGACCGGCAATACATTTGAGCTCATCCCCGGTGAAGGTGAGCCCAGCAATAGCTTCGTGATTGCCCCGGCGGATAAATCCCTGCTGCAAAAGCCGGGCGTAGTGACCGTCACGCTGAATGCGCCAGAAAGTTACGGAATCGAAGCCGGTCAGCCGTTAATTTTACACGGCGTGCAGGTCGGCCAGGTGCTGGAGCGTAAGCTCTCCGCGAATGGCGTGACCTTCTCGGTCGCCATCGATCCGCAGTACAGCGACCTGGTGCACGGTGACAGCAAATTCGTGGTGAACAGTCGCGTCGACGTGAAGGTGGGTCTGGACGGCGTGGAGTTCCTCGGTGCCAGCGCCAGCGAATGGGTTAACGGCGGCATCCGCATTCTGCCCGGTGATAAAGGCCCCGTGCGCGACAGCTATCCGCTGTATGCCAACCTGGAGAAAGCGGTTGAAAACAGCCTGAGCGATCTCCCTACCACCACGCTGACATTAAGCGCCGAGACGCTGCCGGACGTACAGGCAGGTTCCGTGGTGCTGTATCGCAAGTTTGAAGTTGGGGAAGTGATCGCCGTTCGCCCGCGTGCGGACGCGTTTGATATCGAACTGCATATCAAGCCGGAGTACCGCAAGCTGCTGACGCCAAACAGCGTCTTCTGGGCCGAAGGCGGCGCGAAAGTTCAGCTTAACGGTAACGGGCTGACCGTGCAGGCCTCCCCGCTCTCACGCGCGCTGCGCGGGGCGATAAGCTTCGATAATCTCAGCGGCGCGGGCGCGAATCTGCGTAAAGGCGATAAGCGTATTCTCTTCCCGTCCGAAACCGCCGCACGCGCCGTGGGTGGACAGATTACCCTGCACGCGTTTGATGCCGGCAAGCTGGCGGAAGGCATGCCAATCCGCTATCTGGGCATTGATATTGGACAAATCCAGAAGCTGACGCTGATCACCTCGCGCAACGAGGTGCAGGCCACCGCCGTGCTGTACCCGGAATATGTGCAGACCTTCGCCCGCACGGGTTCGCGCTTCTCGGTGGTGACGCCGCAGATCTCGGCCGCGGGCGTTGAGCATCTCGACACCATTTTGCAGCCGTACATCAACGTTGAGCCGGGCCAGGGCAATGCCCGTCGTGATTTCGAACTGCAGGAAGCCACGATCACCGACTCGCGCTACCTTGGCGGCCTGAGCATCGTGGTGGAAGTGCCGGAAGCGGGCTCGCTGAGCATCGGCACGCCGGTACTGTTCCGCGGCATTGAAGTGGGTACGGTCACGGGCCTGACGCTCGGTACGCTCTCCGACCGCGTAATGGTGGCGTTACGCATCAGCGAACGCTACCAGCACCTGGTCCGTAATAACTCGGTATTCTGGCTGGCATCCGGCTATTCGCTGGACTTTGGCCTGACGGGAGGCGTGGTGAAAACCGGCACCTTCAACCAGTTCATTCGCGGCGGTATCGCGTTTGCCACGCCGCCGGGCACGCCGCTGGCGCCGAAAGCGCAGCCGGGTAAACACTTCCTGCTGCTCGAAAGCGAACCGAAAGAGTGGCGCGATTGGGGAACCGCCCTGCCGCGTTAATCTGACAGGCTCCGGTGTCAACGCACCGGAGCCTTTATGTTACACTGCGCACCTGAACTTTTCCCTGTGGTGTGCCCGTGGCTCAAAACTCCGTATTTCTTCCTGAACAATTCCTGGCGCAGATGCGCGAGGCGCTTCCTTCTCACCTGTCGTTAGACGATTTTATCGCCGCCTGCCAGCGTCCGTTACGCCGAAGTATTCGCGTCAACACGCTGAAAATCAGCGTCGAGGATTTTCTGGCGCTGGTCTCGCCGTACGGCTGGCAGCTTACGCCGGTCCCGTGGTGCGCCGAGGGGTTCTGGATCGAACGCGATGACGAAGCCTCGCTGCCGCTGGGCAGTACCGCTGAACATCTGAGCGGTCTGTTCTATATTCAGGAAGCCAGCTCGATGCTGCCGGTGGCCGCCCTGTTCGCCGATGGCAATGCGCCTGAACGCGTGATGGATGTTGCCGCCGCTCCTGGCTCAAAAACCACGCAAATTGCCGCCCGAATGGGTAACCACGGGGCGATCCTCGCCAACGAGTTTTCCGCCAGCCGCGTGAAGGTGCTCCATGCCAACATTAGCCGCTGCGGTATTCATAATGTTGCCCTGACGCACTTCGACGGACGCGTGTTTGGCGCCGCCTTACCGGAAGCCTTCGATGCCATTCTGCTGGACGCGCCCTGCTCCGGCGAAGGGGTGGTGCGTAAAGATCCCGACGCGTTAAAGAACTGGTCAGTTGAAAGCAACCTTGAGATCGCCGCCACGCAGCGCGAGCTGATCGAGAGCGCATTCCATGCCCTGCGCCCAGGCGGCACGCTGGTCTATTCAACGTGTACCTTAAACCGCGATGAAAACGAAGACGTCTGCCTGTGGCTGAAAGCGAACTACCCGGAGGCAGTTGAGTTCCTGCCGCTTAACGGCCTGTTTGCCTCGGCACAGGAGGCGGTCACGCCGGAGGGTTTCCTCCACGTGTTCCCGCAGATTTACGACTGCGAAGGGTTCTTTGTGGCGCGTCTGCGTAAAACGCAGGCCGTTGAGCCCCTGCCCGCGCCTAAATTTAAGGTCGGCAACTTCCCGTTTGCTCCCCTTAAAGGTCGCGAAGCAGCACAGCTTGAAGCCGCCGCCAAAAAGGTTGGGCTGTTCTGGGATGAGAGCCTGCACCCCTGGATGCGTGATAAAGAGATATGGCTGTTCCCGGCTCAGATCGAGCCGCTTATCGGAAAGGTCCGTTTTTCCCGAATCGGTATCCGCCTGGCGGAAGTGCATAATAAAGGGTATCGCTGGCAGCATGAGGCCGTTATCGCCCTTGCCGGATGCGAGAATACCTTTGCCCTGACGCATCAGGAAGCCGAAGAGTGGTACCGCGGTCGCGATGTCTATCCGGACAGCACACCATCTGGCGATGAAGTGATAGTGACGTATCAGGGATATCCGCTGGGGCTGGCAAAAAAGGTCGGTTCAAGGCTGAAAAACAGCTATCCGCGCGAGCTGGTTCGGGACGGCCGCCTGTTTACCGGTAACGATCGCACAGCCTGAAAAAAGCGCATTTTTTTACTGGCGATTTTGCTCTCCTTGTCTACGATCAGAAATGGGTGATCGCACTGGTCATACCAGATTTTGACAACCGACCCGGAGAGCACTATGACGAAAACCAGCGTGCGTATTGGCGCTTTTGAGATCGACGACGCAGAGCTGCGCGGCGAAGCACAAGGCGATCGAACGTTAAGTATTCCCTGCAAATCCGACCCGGATTTGTGCATGCAGCTCGATGCATGGGATGCAGACACCAGCGTCCCGGCAATACTTGATGGTGAACATTCTGTCCTTTACCGTGAGCATTACGATAGTAAAACCGATGCCTGGGTCATGCGTCTTGCCTGACCTAAAGAGAACCCGCCCGAAGGCGGGTTATTTATTACTGCAGCTGCGCCAGCGTGAAGTAACCGTCGAAAACAGCCCCCGTATCAATGTAGTGAAGATTATTAAAATCGTATCTTCTGTCGAGAGGCGTATGCCCAAACCAGAAATGATCCGCGCCGCTGATGCCCTCTCCTTTGCCCACCATAAATCCCATCAGCCTGTCGCGGTTCCATAAGACGCGCTGGGCGCTAACCGGTTTTTGCCACCGGTATTCCGCGGCCGGATAATCCGCATGGGCAATCACATTCAGACCGTTCGCACAGGTTATCTCGATGATATGCGGTAAATCGCGACAGGCATCGAGCAACGACAGGGCAAGCTGTTGCTGGTCGCGTTCAAGATGCGAAAACCATATTCCGCCATTCATCGTCCAGAGTGAAAAATCGTTATTATCCAGACTGTCGAGAGCCATTTGCTCATGGTTTCCCCGCACGGCACGAAACCATTTTTCATGAATTAACTGCAGGCATTTAACGCTATCAGGGCCACGATCGATCACATCCCCGACCGAAATAAGTAAATCCTCATACGGGTTAAAGTGACGGCGTTTAAGCTCATCCATAAGCCACTGGTAACAACCGTGTATATCGCTGACAACCCAGATGTGGCGCCACATCCCACCTTCAATTCGCTGATACATAGAACCTCCTTTAAACAGTATAGCCGCCGCAGAAAAGGCGACAGGCCGGCGCGGTCGTCACGAAGTGAAACAAACGGTAAACCAAACAGAAATAAAGATCCTCGCGCTATTAATCCCTTTTTATTGGCTCTTTAGAATAAGGGTATAAAAAAAGAGGGGTCTTCACGTGTCTAATACGCACCTGCATAACGATGTTTTCTATCCGCATCGCACAAACATTATTTCCGAGCTGGTGAACGGCAAACGCGTGCCGGGTCCAATCTGGCGTAAACGCGAATATCGCCTTAAATTCCTTTTACGCTCGCTTCTGTTCTGGTCTTCTACCCATCGCATGCTGGAAGCCCTTTCGGGTCGCGACGATTTCGACAGGCTGCTGGCCTCTCAAATTACGTTGCCCAGCAAGACCCACCGACAGTATCTGATGCGCGGCCTGACGGCTAACGATCGCGCCGACGCTATCGTCAACCACTACTACTGGATTGATAGCCTGAGAGAGAGCGGTCTCGCTCAGGCCCTGAGCAGCCCGCAGGAGCAAACCGTTGTGCAGTTCCACGCCAAAGACGGTGTAACCTATACGGTCAATGCCTCCTCTGCGGGGAAAGCCGAGCGCGAAGGCGAAAGCACGCTATGGCTACGCGACAACGAGGATACGCTGCTGGCCAGCCTGACCTTTAGCGTCGCGCGCAGTAACGGTCAGCAAGTCATGGTTATCGGCGGGCTTCAGGGGCCCCGCCGCAGCGTATCGCGAGACGTCATTAAGCAGGCCACCCGCGCCTGCCACGGCCTGTTCCCTAAGCGCGTGTTGATGGAAGTTCTTTTTCAGCTGGCTGCGCAGTCATCTGTCCGGGCGATTTTTGCCGTCAGCGATGAGGGACACGTTTTCCGCGCGTTGCGATATCGCCTGAGCAAAGGCCGCCATTTCCACGCCAGCTACGATGAATTTTGGGCATCTCTGGACGGTAAAAAGCTTTCGGCCTTCTGCTGGCAGCTGCCGCTGCAGATGGAGCGTAAATCCCTTGAAGAAATTGCCAGTAAAAAACGCGCCGAATACCGCCGTCGCTTTGAGCTGCTCGATAAAATAGAGGCGTCCGTGAAGTCCCACTTTTAAGCCTGGCCGACGTCTTCGCTCACTGCATAGCGGATGCATTCCGTTTAAAAAAAGAATGGTAAAGCAGCCCACTATTGCACAGGGCGAGGGCGCTCAGTTAGCATTGCGCGAAATGAAACCGGCGAATGCGTTGGGAAGAGCGCAATGTGGGCGCAAAAATGAGGGACTTCGGTAATGATCTATGACTGCTTCTTATATTACGATGAAGATATGCTTCTCGAAATCAGGCTGAACACGCTTGCGGACGTTGTCGATCGCTTCGTTATCGTTGAGTCAACGCATACCTTTACAGGTAAAAAGAGGCCGCTGCATTTTGACATTAATAAATACAGCCAGTTTAAAGATAAAATTATCTACGTTGTTCATGATAAAGAGCCGATTACGAAAGCTGCTGAAGAATCACACCCGGCTCGGGAGGTGATTGCGGGTCTGCCAGAGGGAATGGTGGTGGATGCGTGGGCAAATGAAGCCGCGCAGAGGAATGCCATCATGCAGGGTTTGACGCAGGCCAGCGATGATGATTTGATTTTAGTTTCCGATGTCGATGAGATATTTTCACCACAGGTGGTAGCATCGATAAATCCCAAAAAGCTCTGCACCACTATTTATCAGAATTTCTATAATTATCAGTTCAACCTGCAGGTTTTTAATACTGACAACACGCCAAGAAAATGTAAATTACCGAGAGCCACACAATATAAAAATCTCGTTAGTTTCTTTGGCGGCGAACCTGAATCATTCAGGAATCTTAAACGCACCCGAAGCGTTAAAAACTGGTCCTGGCTAAAGTGGAACTGGTTCAAGATTAACAACAGCATTATTGACAATGGTGGCTGGCACTTCTCGTGGGTAATGACACCCGAGCGCATCTCAGAAAAAATGTCGACCATATCCCATACTGAATACGATCTTCCTGAGTTTAACAACCCGGAACACATCATGAAGGTCATTAAAAATGCGGAAGATATCTGGGGGCGTGACAGGACGTTAATTAAGCAAGAGCTAACGGTTGAAAACTTCCCGGAGTACATTGTCCGCCACAAAGACAAATTCAGCGCGTTCATTATTTAACTTAGGGCTGCCCTTTTGCTCGCCAGAAGGCGTTTGCTCAGCGGTCGCTCGGCCACAAAATTTTAACAAAGATCCCAAAAAACCCTGGACGCACGCGGTCCTGAGTATGTTATGGTTTAGACAGGATATGGAATGTTCGAGAAAGTTTCGGGTGATTTAGAGTCAACACCGAACAATGCTTTGAAAAACATACAGATAAAAAGAGACCGAATACGATTCCTGTATTCGGTCCAGGGAAATGGCTCTTGGGAGAGAGCCGTGCGCTAAAAGTTGGCATTAATGCAGGCTAAGTCGCCTTGCCTTTTAAGAATAGATGACGACGCCAGGTTTTCCAGTCCACAGCAAAAGCGGTCGGAAAAAAAGCGCCAGAGCATCATTAAAAGTGAAAAACCGCAGTGCTTTCGCAAGCATCTGCGGTTTTTTATTGGAAACCCGAACGTTAGCAGAGCTTGTCGGCGCGCTCGATAAATGGCGCCAGACTCATTTTTTGTCCCGGATGCGCCGGGTCATCGATCTGAATAATGCTAATCGGCTGGCCGCTGCTCTTGCCGCTGGCTACCTGCTGCTCTGCGGTATCATTTAGCGGGTATTGCACCAGCGTGCTCGGATTGATGGCATACAGCGCATGACCTGGACGGCAGGTCAGCATCACCTCTTCGCGATTGAACGCCCATTTGTCCTTACCCACTTCAAAACGACTCACGGTGATAACCTGCGGTGCGGCAAGCGCGCTCCCCGTACAGGCCAGCAATAAGAGAGAAAGTACTGTCTTTTTCATATGATATTTAACCTTGTCAGAAGGGTTCCCAGGTGGCGAACAGACTGACCGTTGCCAGCACCAGCGCTCCCAGCACCACTTCTGCCTGTGTCATCCTGATAAAAATCTGTTGTGCTCGCCCGCTCTCCGGACGAAACCGTGGCACCAGAAAATACCGATTTGCCAGCGCAATTACCACCATCAACGCCACCAGCGCACATTTGAACAACAAAAACCGCACGTAGCCAGCCTGCCAGGGAATATCGAGGCCCAGTATCATGAGCGCATTTATCACCCCGGAGAGCAGGACGCCCGCAACGGCGTAATGCCCCACGCGCGAGAAGCGCATCATGGTAAAGATGGCGGCATTCTGCCAGCGCCCTTTCGCCAGGCGCATGCAGAACAGCAGGGGCAGTAATCCGCCAAGCCAGGTGGCGGCACATATCAGGTGAAAAGCATAATTAAGACGCTGCAGCGCCCCCGTCGGACCGTCGTTCATCGCCGCGTGCCCTACCCCAGCCAGCAGGATAAGCTGGCCCATTGCGAGCAGCAGCAGCCGCGAACCTTTCAGCGGCGCGAGCCATGCCGCACCGACCGTCAGCGCAGCGAGGATTATTTGCCACAGCCAGACGCCGCCAAACCGGGTTCCCATCACGCTGAACCAGATCTGTGGCGCAAACACATCTCCCCAGCCGTTGCCCATCAATCCACCCTGCAGCACAAACATCAGGACTGCTGCCGCCAGGCTCACTAAGGCCGCCACTTTCTGCTGCGACTGAAAACGCCGGGACAGCAGACGGTGGAGAGAGGAAGGCGCAAACCAGACGCTGTAAAGCGCATTGCCAAACACCAGCATCAGCGCCCCGAAATGGATAAAGCGTAGCCCGATATAACACAGCGCCAGCATGCTATTTCACGCTAAAGTGATAGCTGCCTTTGGTTTTATGGCCGTCCACGGAGACCACATGCCAGTCCACCTGGTAACTCCCTGACGCCAGCGTTTGTTCCAGCGGCACGGTGAGCTGAGCCTTGTTCTTTTCGTCGCGCGTAGCGGTTCCCGTTTTGATGGCCTGCTTTTGCGCATCCGTTACCACCACACCGCTAAATCCAGGTTCGATACCTTCTGAAAAATTCAGCGTAAGTGCCTGCGGTGCGGTCACCACGCTGTCTGCTGCCGGGATCTGCTGTTTAAGATGTGCATGTGCCAGCACGGAAGGCGTCATCATTGTCGAGGCCACAAAAACCAGTGCGCAGACCGCGCGGGAAGCGGAGAAACCCATCCTATCATTCCTTTTTGTTATGTCTGTGTGCTAAAGAATAACGCTGTATAATAAACGAGTCGAGGATCATCCTGCCTCCGCTTGTCATCGTCGTGCAATCGCGGTAACGTTGCCGCCGCATAAAAAGGAGAAGGTAATGAAGATCAATCTGGCCGCCCTTCCGCAGGACGAGATGGATAAAGTGAATGTCGATCTCGCTGCCGCTGGCGTCGCGTTCAAAGAGCGTTACAACATGCCCGTCGTGGCTGAAGTCGTGGAACGGGAACAGCCCGCCCATCTGCGCGACTGGTTTCGCGAAAGACTCATCGCCCACCGCCTCGCCTCGGTTAACCTCTCCCGTTTACCGTACGAGCCTAAAGTTAAATAAGCTTAACGAGTCGTTACATTTCCTTACGCGGAATCTGGCAGGATAAGAAAACCCTGATTATTTTAGGTGTATCCTTAAATCTCTGCGACTCAGTGTATAAGGAAGTCACGATGTCACATTGGAATATAGCGGCAGCCCAGTATGGCGGGCTGCATCAGACTGTAGATGACCATGTTAAGCACCACCTGCGCTTCATCGCCGAAGCAGCACGGCAGCGGTGCGATCTGCTGGTTTTCCCTGAACTCTCATTAACGGGCTCTGGCGCGCCGACGTTACCTCCCCCGCCCGATGACGCGCAGCTGGAGCCGCTGCTCAACGCAGCACATCAACACCAGATCACCGTTATTGCCGGGCTCCCCCTGGAGCAGAATGGCCAGCGCCAGAAAGGCCTTGTGCTGTTATCGCCCGCTCGCCATCGCATTTTGCGCTATCCGCAAGGGCGCGGTGCCAGCCTCGTGCCGGGGGATAAACACCTTACCATCCTTGATGCACATCCCGATTCGCCCAATCTCGATCACCGGGCAACGCTTGTTACCAGCTGCCAGTCGGTGGGAGATAATCGCTGGCGGCAGTCCATCAGTAACCTGCAGCGCTTCGCGCATAAATATGCCATTGCGGTGCTGATGGCGAACGCCTGCGGCGGCAGCGCGCTGTGGGATGAAAAAGGCCAGCTGATCGTGCGCGCGGATAAGGGCGAGCTTCTGGTGACCGGCACGCTCGGCGGAGAGGGTTGGCAAGGCGATATCATTCCTTTAGGCTAGGCGTTTTAAGCTCAGGAGTTTTCAATGCTGCGCGTCATCGATACCGAAACTTGCGATCTTCAGGGCGGAATAGTGGAAGTGGCCTCTGTCGACGTGGTTGATGGTAAAATCGTCAACCCAATGAGCCATCTGGTGCGTCCCGATCGCCCCATCAGCCCTCAGGCGATGGCTATCCATCGCATTACCGAATCGATGGTGGCGGATAAGCCGTGGATCGAAGAGATCATTCCTCACTACTACGGTAGCCCGTGGTACGTCGCGCATAACGCCAGCTTTGACCGCCGGGTGTTGCCTGAAATGCCGGGGGAATGGATTTGCACCATGAAGCTGGCGCGTCGTCTGTGGCCGGGGATTAAATACAGCAACATGGCGCTGTACAAGTCCCGCAAGCTCAGCGTTCGTACCCCTGAGGGGCTTCACCATCACCGCGCCCTGTATGACTGCTATATCACCGCCGCGTTGCTGATTGATATTATGAATATCTCTGGCTGGACGCCGGATGACATGGCGACGATCACCGGACGTCCCGCGCTGCTGACCACGTTTACCTTTGGTAAATATCGCGGGAAGCCGGTGTCCGAGGTGGCGGATAAAGACCCGGGCTATTTGCGCTGGCTGTATAACAACCTCGACAGAATGAGCCCGGAGCTGCGCTTAACGCTGAAACATTATCTGGGCGACGCTTAACGCTCCGCACGGCCTGGCAGTGTGTCCTGCGCCAGGCCTATTAAAAAGGCATATTCCAGCGCAACCCCTTCGTACGATTTAAATCGCCCCGATTTCCCCCCGTGTCCGGAATCCATATCGGTACACAGCAGCAGCAGATTGTCATCGGTTTTCAACTCCCGCAGTTTTGCCACCCATTTTGCCGGCTCCCAGTATTGCACCTGAGAATCATGCAAACCGGTGGTGACCAGCATATGCGGGTAGGCTTTCGCCTCGACGTTATCGTACGGGCTGTACTCTTTCATATAGCGGTAGTACATCTCATCCTGCGGATTCCCCCACTCCTCAAACTCCCCGGTAGTAAGGGGAATGGATTCATCGAGCATGGTCGTGACCACATCGACAAACGGAACCTGCGCGACAATCCCCTTAAAGCGGTCGGGACGCTGGTTGATCGCCGCCCCCATCAGCATGCCGCCCGCGCTGCCCCCCATCCCAAAGCAGAGCTGCGGATCGCCGTAGCCCTGCTCAATCAGCGCATCGCAGACGTCGAGATAGTCATTGAAGGTGTTTTTCTTCTTCAGGAATTTCCCGTCTTCATACCAGTGCTGGCCCAGCTCACCGCCGCCGCGAATATGGGCGATGGCGAAAACAAAACCGCGATCGAGCAGGCTTAACCGGCTGCTGCTGAAATCGGCGTCCATGCTTGAGCCATACGAGCCGTAGCCGTATACCAGGATCGGGTTTTTGCCTTTCTGGAAATGGGCCCGATGGTAAACAAGAGAGACCGGCACCTCCACGCCATCACGGGCGGTGACCCACAGGTGCTCGCTGCGGTAGTTTTCGGACTCAAACCCTTTTACCTCGGTCTGTTTAATCACCTGGCGCTGCCTGGTATCCATATCCAGCTCAAACAGGGTGTCCGGCCTGGTCATGGAGGAGTAGCCGTAGCGCAACCGCGACGATTCGGGTTCAGGGTTGAACCCAATCCACGTCACGTAGGCCGGGTCATCAAACGCAATCCCCACCACTTCCCGGGTTTTACGGTTGATTTGCCGGATACTGGTCAGCCCGCGCTGACGCTCTTCCACCACCAGCCAGTCGGTAAACAGGGTGAACCCTTCCAGCATCACCTGATCCCGCGCGGGGATAAGCACCTCCCACTTGCGCTCATCGCGCACTTTGGTTTTATAGAGACCAAAGTTTTTGCCCTCGCGATTGGAGCGCAAATAAAAGCTGTGCTGGAAGTGATCCAGGCTGTACTCGTGATCCTTACGGCGCGGCAGGAAACAGAGCGGCTGGGCATCCGGCAGTTCGGCATCCAGCAGCAGAACTTCCGACGTCGTCGCGCTGGCAAGGAAGATAATCACATAGTGGCGTGAGGAAGTTTTATGCAGGCTGACATAGAACGTTTCGTCTTTCTCTTCATAAACCAGCTCGTCGTCAGCGGAGTCTGTTCCCACGGTATGTCGCCACACCTGGTAAGGCAGCAGCGTCGACGCGTGCTTTTTGACGTAGTAAACCGTCTCGGAATCATTCGCCCAGACAAAATCCGGGGAGACGTTTTCCAGCATTTCCGGATACCAGTTGCCGGTCTCCAGATTGCGAAACCGCAGGCCGTACTGGCGGCGGGAGAGATAATCCTCCGCCAGCGCCATCACCGCGTTGTCGGGCGAAATGGACATACCGCCCAGGGTATAAAACTCGCTGTGGGCGGCGCGCTGGTTGGCATCCAGCAGAATATCCCACTCATCCCATTCGGCGCTTAACACCGACTGTCGCTGGTAGATGGGATACTCATTGCCGGGCTCGTAAATATGGCGATAGCGATAGCCGTTTTTGGTCCAGGGCGCGGAGATATCGCGCTGAGGAATACGCTGCACCATTTCATTCAGGAGCTGGTCCTGAAGCGTCTGCTGGCTGGACATGACCTTGCGGCCATAGTCGTTTTCCTCGTGCAGGTAGTCGAGTACCTCTGGCCGGGAGCGCGAATCGTCCCGCAGCCAGTAATAGTTGTCTATACGCGTATCGCCATGCGTGGTGATCGCATAAGGAGTACGTCGGGCTTTCGGTGGCATGTCATCATTCTTTTAAGTTTTACACCCTATAAGGTTGGCAAAACCCACGCATGATGCAAGCGAAACAGCGTCGCGACGGCGACGGTTAACCCTGTAACGCCTGTTTTTGCTCCCGGATATCCCGCTCAATACCCTCGCGCACGTCCTGAGGGATCTTTAGCGCATCGCCCAGAGCGTTAAGGTAGCTGCGCTCCATAAAATGATCGATATCGATGGCGGCGCAGCTGAGGAAATAGAGCTCCAGCGCCTCTTCCTCATTTTTCACACTCTGCGCAAGACGCTGCGGCTCAAGCGGCTGTTCTATCGCCTGCGCCACCAGCGCTCTTCCCTTCTCTTCTACACCGGCTTCGCGCAGCTGCTGCTCGATGGCCGATCGTTCTTTATCGTCAATATGCCCGTCGCTTTTCGCGGCAAAAACCAGCGCAAGAATGAGCCGTTCGGTACGCAGATCCAGCGGCGAGGTGTGCTCGCCGTAATGCGGTTCATCGCTGTGCGCGGTCCGTACCCTGTCCTTATATTTATTCCACAGCACGGTGCCCGCGATGGCGCCGCCGCCGGCCAGCAGCGCGCCTGTACCATACTTTGCCAGCAGCTTGCGTGAGGATTTATTCGCGACCAGCAGGCCTGCCAGCCCGCCGAGCGCCCCGGGTACCAGCAGTTTGCTGAGGTCCCGTTCGCCAGACGATGTTTTCTGCCCTAACAGGGATTGCAGTTGATTTAACCAGCCAGACATGGTTTCCCTCACTTAACGGTGAACATGTTTCACAGCGTAAGCGAGCGGGCGTCAGGAAATGTCTGGTCGGGCTAAAGATGCGCAAATTTCTGCCCCCTCGTTTAGCCCTGCACAAGACAGACGCAAACGTTTTCGTTTATACTGCGCGCAACTTTTTCAGGGGGATTGTTATGATTCGTTTAGGAACTGCGCTGCGACCTGCGGCGACGCGAGTGATGCTGTTGGGATCGGGCGAGCTGGGGAAAGAGGTCGCCATTGAATGCCAGCGTTTAGGTGTGGAAGTCATTGCCGTAGACCGTTACGCCGACGCACCCGCCATGCACGTCGCCCATCGTTCTTATGTGATTAACATGCTGGATGGCGAAGCCCTTCGCGAATTGATTACGCGCGAGAAACCCGATTTTGTCGTGCCGGAAATTGAAGCCATTGCCACCGATACGCTGATCGCCCTCGAGCAGGAAGGCCAGCGCGTGGTGCCCTGTGCGAAAGCCGCAAAGCTGACCATGAACCGCGAAGGCATTCGTCGCCTGGCGGCGGAAGAGCTGGGATTGCCCACCTCGAGCTACCGTTTTGCTGGCGATAAGGCCGCGTTTCTGCAGGCCGTCGAGGAAATTGGCTACCCGTGCATCGTTAAGCCGGTGATGAGCTCCTCCGGAAAAGGGCAAAGCTTTATTCGCGACAGCGGCACCCTGGATAACGCGTGGGATTATGCCCAGCAGGGCGGTCGTGCCGGAGCCGGTCGCGTGATCGTCGAAGGCGTCGTGAAGTTTGATTTCGAAATCACCCTGCTGACCGTCAGCGCCGTTGACGGCGTCCATTTCTGCGACCCGATTGGCCACCGTCAGGAAGATGGCGATTACCGCGAATCCTGGCAGCCGCAGCAGATGAGCGCCCTGGCGCTGGAGCGTGCTCAGGAGATCGCCCGTAAAACCGTCCTGGCGCTGGGCGGCTATGGCCTGTTCGGCGTGGAGCTGTTTGTGTGCGGTGATGAGGTGATTTTCAGCGAAGTCTCACCTCGCCCGCATGACACCGGCATGGTCACGCTGATTTCGCAGGATCTCTCCGAATTCGCCCTGCACGTGCGCGCGTTCCTCGGCCTGCCCGTCGGCGGTGTACGTCAGTATGGCCCTGCCGCCTCGGCGGTGATCCTGCCGCAGTTAACCAGCCAGAACGTCACGTTTGATAACGTCGACGGGGCGGTGGGCGCAGGATTGCAGGTACGTCTGTTCGGCAAGCCGGAGATCGACGGAACCCGCCGTCTTGGCGTGGCATTAGCCACCGGGGATAACGTTGACGACGCTGTGGCAAAAGCGAAAGCGGCCGCTGCGAACGTCAAGGTAGAGGGATAAAAAAACGGGCCAGAAGGCCCGTTTTTCATGCTGCGATTAACTTACTGCTTCGCGCCTTCAACCGCTTCGCGAGCCAGTTTGGTAATGCGATCCCAGTCGCCCGCTTCCAGCGCATCTGCCGGAACCAGCCATGAACCACCGATGCACAGCACGCTTTTCAGCGCCAGGTAGTCACGGTAGTTGGCAGGAGAGATACCGCCCGTCGGGCAGAAGCGTACCTGAGAGAAGGGACCCGCAATCGCCTGCAGCGCTTTGGTGCCGCCGTTCGCTTCAGCCGGGAAGAATTTGAACTCTTTCAGACCGTAGTCCATGCCCAGCATCAGTTCAGAGACGGTGCTGATGCCAGGGATCAGCGGAATGGTACCTTCGGTGGCGGCTTTCAGCAGCGGCTCGGTCAGGCCAGGGCTGATGGCGAACTGCGCACCCGCTTCGGTCACTTCTGCCAGCTGCTGCGCGTTGAGAACGGTACCCGCACCGATGATGGCGTCCGGCACTTCTTTGGCGATAGCGCGGATAGCATCCATCGCACAGGCGGTGCGCAGGGTCACTTCCAGAACGCGAACGCCACCCGCAACCAGCGCTTTCGCCATCGGTACAGCGTGCTCCAGCTTGTTTACCACGATAACCGGCACGACAGGGCCAGTGGTCAGGATTGCTTCTGCACTTGTTTTCCAGTTTTTCATCAGAGTTTTCTCTCGCCAGATCGTTAAAATCAAGTCGTCTTAAAACGTAATACAGGTTGCGCCCTGCTCCGCACCGGAGAGTTTCTCACGCAGCGCGCTGAACATTTCGCGTCCGGTCCCCACGCGCGATGCGCTCAGGTCAGGAATATGGGGCTGACGTGCCGCCAGCTCGGCTTCATCCACCAGCAGGATTAACTCGCCCGTCTGGCCGTTCACGCGGATCATGTCACCGTCGCGTACTTTCGCCAGCAGACCGCCGTCGTAGGCTTCCGGCGTCACGTGGATGGCTGAAGGCACTTTACCGGATGCCCCGGAGAGGCGTCCATCGGTGACTAGCGCAATTTTGAAACGGCGGTCCAATAATACACCAAGTGGTGGCATAAGTTTATGTAATTCTGGCATCCCGTTGGCTTTAGGCCCCTGGTGACGCACCACCACCACGCAGTCTTTATCGAGCAGACCGGCGTCAAAGGCGGGTAACACGTCGTGCTGGCTTTCAAATACCACCGCCGGCGCTTCGATAACCTGGTTCTCTTCCGGTACGGCAGAGGTCTTCATTACCGCACGACCGAGGTTGCCGCTCAGCACTTTGGTGCCGCCATGAGGAGAGAACGGTTTGTCGATCGTGGCAATCACCTGCGCATCAAGGGACGCGCTCGCCCCTTCACGCCAGTCCAGCTCGCCGTTGTTCAGCCACGGCTCCTGGGTGTAGCGCTGAAGGCCAAAGCCCGCCACGGTATTCACGTCTTCATGCAGCAGTCCGCCTTTCAGCAGCTCGCGCATCAGCAGCGGTACGCCGCCCGCAGCCTGGAAGTGGTTAATATCCGCCGGACCGTTCGGGTACAGGCGCGCCATCAGCGGCACCACGGAAGAGATCTCGGAGAAGTCATCCCAGTTAATCAGAATGCCCGCCGCACGCGCCATGGCCACCAGGTGCATGGTGTGGTTGGTTGACCCCCCGGTTGCCAGTAGCGCGACAATCCCGTTGACGATGACTTTTTCGTCGACCATTTTGCCCATCGGCATCCATTCGTTGCCGTTGCCGGTCAGACGCGTGACCTGACGGGCCGCGGCCTCGGTCAGCGCCTTGCGCAGCGGCGCATCCGGCTGGATAAAGGACGAGCCCGGAAGCTGCATTCCCATAAATTCCACGACCATCTGGTTAGTGTTAGCCGTACCGTAGAACGTACAGGTGCCCGGCGCATGATAGGACGCGGCTTCCGCTTCCAGCAGCGCCTGACGGTCTGCTTTCCCTTCCGCGTACAGCTGGCGGATACGCACTTTTTCTTTGTTCGGCAGACCGCTCGCCATTGGGCCGGACGGGACGAAGATCGCAGGCAGATGCCCAAACGACAGCGCCGCCATCACCAGGCCCGGGACGATCTTGTCGCACACGCCGAGGTACAGCGCGCCATCAAACATGTTGTGTGACAGGCCCACCGCGGCAGACATCGCAATCACTTCGCGGCTCAGCAGGGACAGCTCCATGCCGTCCTGCCCCTGCGTTACGCCGTCGCACATGGCTGGTACACCGCCCGCCACCTGGCCCACCGCATTTACGCTGTGCAGCGCGTTGCGGATGATAGTGGGATAGACCTCATACGGCTGGTGGGCGGAAAGCATATCGTTATAGGAGGTAATGATGGCGATATTGTTACGCAACATGCTTTTCAGCGACGCTTTATCATCAGGCTGGCAGGCGGCGAAGCCGTGCGCCAGGTTCCCGCAGGCCAGCTGAGATCGGTGGACGGTGCTGCTCTTTGCCTGTTCAATCCGGGCGAGGTAGGCCGAACGGGTCTCTTTCGAGCGCTCGATAATGCGCTGTGTTACGCGTAACAATGTCGGATTCATAAAATCTCCTCTAAATTATCTGTCCGGCTCGGGAGTTTACAAAGTCGCTGGCAGTTGTTAACAACGCTGAAACGCTTGCTGTCCGGAGCTCAGGGGCAAAATCACTTCCGGCAGTGTAATAAAAAAAGCTCCGCGGGTGAATCCACGCGGAGCTTAAAAGTTGAAAATTGTGCCACTAGCTGTGTTAGATCATGTTACCGGTAAAATAACACTTTCGAGCTAGAGTATTATCTTACTCAAACTCGTTCCAGGAGCGGCCATCGCGGGTGATCATCGCCACCGACGCGACAGGTCCCCATGTACCCGCCTGATACGGTTTTGGCGCATCCTGATCGGCCGCCCAGGCTTCGGTGATGGAGTCGACCCATTTCCACGCCTCTTCCACTTCATCGCGGCGCACGAACAGCGCCTGGATACCGCGCATGGTTTCCAGCAGCAGACGCTCGTAAGCATCGGCCAGGTGCGTCTGGTTAAAGGTTTCGGAGTAGCTCAGATCCAGCTTGGTGGTCTGCAGGTTGTGTTTATGATCCAGCCCCGGCACTTTGTTGAGGATCTGGATATCCACCCCTTCGTCCGGCTGCAGTCGAATGGTCAGTTTGTTCTGCGGCAGTTCCTGCCAGGACTCTTTGAACAGGTTCAGTTCCGGGTTTTTGAAGTAAACCACCACTTCGGAACATTTGGCCGGCAGACGTTTACCGGTGCGCAGGTAGAACGGAACGCCCGCCCAGCGCCAGTCGTCGATATCCACGCGGATCGCCACGAACGTCTCGGTGTTGCTGGACTTGTTCGCGCCCTCTTCTTCCAGGTAGCCCGGCACTTTTTTGCCTTGCGCAAACCCGGCGGTGTACTGGCCGCGGACGGTCTTCTCACGCACGTTGGAGCGATCGATGCGGCGCAGTGACTTCAGCACTTTCACTTTTGCGTCACGGATGCTGTCAGCCGTCAGGTCAGATGGTGGAGACATGGCAATCATGCACAGAATTTGCAGCAGGTGGTTCTGGATCATGTCGCGCATCTGACCGGCCTGGTCAAAGTAGCCCCAGCGACCTTCAATCCCCACCTCTTCCGCCACGGTGATTTCCACGTGGTCGATAGTGCGGTTGTCCCAGTTATTCACAAACAGGGAGTTAGCGAAACGCAGCGCCAGCAGGTTCAGTACCGTCTCTTTACCGAGGTAGTGGTCGATACGGTAGACCTGGCACTCTTCAAAGAACTCGCCCACCTGGTCGTTGATTTCACGCGAGGTTGCCAGCGACGTACCCAGCGGCTTCTCCATCACGACGCGCGCCGGTTTGGCGTTCAGTTTGGCTTCGCCCAGACCTTTGCAGATGGCGCCGAAGGTGCTTGGCGGCATGGCGAAATAGTTAATGGTGACACGGTTTTTCTGATCCAGCATCGCGCCTAAGCGGGTAAACGCGCTGACGTCATTAACGTCCAGGTTGCAGAAATCGAGGCGTCCACTCAGGGTATCCCACAAACTTTCATCAATTTTTTCCTTCATGAAAGTTTCGAGCGCCTCGCGGACGACTTTGGTATAAGCGTCCTTATCCCAGTCGGCGCGCCCGACACCCAGGATACGGGTATCCGGATGAATTTGGCCCGCTTTCTCCAGTTGATACAGGGAAGGCAGCAATTTTCGGCGTGCAAGATCGCCTTTCGCGCCGAAAATGACCAGGTCACATGCCTGGGCTGTTTGCGTTACCGCCATGTCATTCTCCTCAGTTGGATCACCTGGTACTTCTGCCAGGTATCGTTGTAATTTTATTACAATGCACTGTACTGCTTTTACGTCATTCCCGAAACCATTAGCGCTTATCGTCGCGTGCGATAACGCGATTTTTCCCCCTTTGGAGGATTACGACGGCGCAATGACGCAACAACCGTCGTTTCTTTGCGCAACGGGGTCACAGCAAAACCCGACACCGATCAAGTAATGAAAAAAAACAACAACATTATCTTGTCGATTGTTACCCTTAATGGAAGCCACAAGGGTAATATCGGCTAAATCGAATCACGATTTCATCAATTTATGAAATCGTTTACACCCATGAGCGTCCTGTTAACATGAACATGCTGGAAAAAATCCAGTTTCAACTGGAACACCTTAGCAAATCCGAGCGAAAAGTGGCCGAGGTCATTCTCGCCTCCCCCGCTCAGGCGATTCATTCAAGCATCGCCGCTCTGGCACAGGAAGCGGGTGTTAGCGAACCGACGGTAAATCGCTTTTGCCGCAGCCTCGAAACGCGCGGCTTTCCTGATTTTAAACTGCATCTGGCACAAAGTCTGGCTAACGGCACCCCATATGTTAATCGTAATGTGGATGAAGACGACAGCGTTGATGCCTATACCGCGAAAATATTTGAATCGGCTATGGCTTCGCTTGACCACGTCCGCCAGTCGCTGGACATGAGTTCCGTGAATCGCGCGGTGGATTTACTCACCCAGGCCAAGCGGATTGCGTTCTTTGGTCTCGGGTCATCGGCAGCCGTGGCGCATGACGCCATGAATAAATTTTTCCGCTTTAACGTCCCGGTTATTTATTCCGATGACATTGTGCTGCAACGCATGAGCTGTATGAATTGCAGTGAAGATGACGTCGTGGTACTGATTTCGCACACCGGGCGCACCAAGAGTCAGGTAGAGCTGGCGCAGCTGGCCCGTGAAAACGATGCCATGGTGATTGCCCTCACCACGGCAGGCACGCCGCTGGCGCGTGAAGCGACGCTGGCGATCACCCTCGACGTACCGGAAGACACCGACATTTATATGCCGATGGTTTCCCGACTGGCGCAGCTCACCGTGATTGACGTGCTGGCAACCGGTTTTACCTTGCGCCGGGGCGCAAAATTCCGGGATAACTTGAAGCGGGTCAAGGAAGCGCTGAAGGAATCGCGTTTTGATAAAGAATTGCTTATAAAGAGCGATGTTCCCTGATAGTTGATAACGAAGACGTAACCAATAATTACGATGTAACGATTTACGGCATTCGGTCCACTCTCCGCTGCCTTGCAGCAGATGAAGGCCGATTCAATGTTCACGCAACACCAAAGTTGTTTCAGTCAACGGAGTATTACATGTCCAGAAGGCTTCGCAGAACCAAGATCGTAACCACCTTAGGCCCGGCCACCGATCGCGATAATAATCTTGAGAAAATTATCGCCGCCGGCGCCAACGTGGTGCGTATGAACTTCTCTCACGGTACGCCAGAAGACCATAAATTACGTGCCGATAAAGTGCGTGAAATCGCAGCCAAACTGGGCCGCCACGTTGCTATCCTCGGCGATTTGCAGGGTCCAAAAATTCGTGTATCGACCTTTAAAGAGGGTAAGGTTTTCCTCAATATCGGCGACAAATTCCTGCTTGATGCCAACCTGGGCAAAGGCGAAGGCGATAAAGAGAAAGTCGGTATCGACTATAAAGGCCTGCCGGCTGACGTGGTGCCGGGCGATATCCTGCTGCTCGACGACGGTCGCGTACAGCTGAAGGTGCTGGAAGTTCAGGGCATGAAAGTGTTCACCGAAGTCACCGTCGGCGGCCCGCTCTCCAACAATAAAGGCATCAACAAACTGGGCGGCGGCCTCTCTGCAGAAGCGCTTACCGATAAAGACAAAGCGGACATCGTGACGGCTGCGCTGATCGGCGTTGACTACCTGGCGGTCTCCTTCCCGCGCTGCGGTGAAGATCTGAACTATGCGCGTCGTCTGGCACGTGATGCAGGCTGCGATGCTAAAATCGTCGCGAAAGTTGAACGCGCGGAAGCCGTTTGCGATCAGGATGCCATGGACGATGTGATCCTCGCGTCCGACGTGGTAATGGTTGCGCGTGGTGACCTGGGCGTAGAAATTGGCGACCCTGAGCTGGTAGGGATCCAGAAAGCGCTGATTCGTCGCGCACGTCAGCTGAACCGCGCGGTGATCACCGCCACTCAGATGATGGAATCGATGATCACCAACCCAATGCCAACCCGTGCAGAAGTCATGGACGTGGCTAACGCCGTGCTGGACGGTACCGATGCGGTGATGCTCTCTGCGGAAACCGCTGCAGGCCAGTATCCGGCAGAAACCGTGGCCGCCATGGCGCGCGTCTGCCTGGGCGCTGAAAAGATCCCAAGCATCAACGTCTCTAAACACCGTCTGGACGTGCAGTTTGACAACGTGGAAGAAGCGATTGCGATGTCTGCGATGTACGCGGCAAACCATCTGAAGGGCGTTACCGCGATCATCACCATGACCGAATCTGGCCGCACCGCGCTGATGACCTCTCGTATCAGCTCTGGTCTGCCGATCTTCGCTATGTCCCGTCACGAACGTACCCTGAACCTGACGGCGCTGTACCGCGGCGTGACGCCGGTTCACTTCGACAGCACCAATGACGGCGTAGCTGCGGCGCACGATGCCGTAAACCTGCTGCGTGACAAAGGCTATCTGGTGTCCGGTGATATCGTCATTGTGACCCAGGGCGACGTGATGAGCACCATCGGCTCAACCAACACCACGCGCGTTATGACCGTCGAGTAATAACGTCTGTGTTAAAAAGCCCTCTCCATCTGGAGAGGGCTTTTTTTATTTCCTCGGATAAAGCTCTTTGCGTTTATAGGGCTCTGTTTCACCCGGTTTCCGCGTTTTAAGCAGCTTCAATATCCACGTGTACTGTTCGGCATGCGGCCCCACCAGGATTTCCACCTCTTCGTTCATTCGACGCGCGATGGTGTGGTCGTCAGCGGTCAGCAGATCGTCCATAGGCGGACGGACCTCAATGCTCAGACGATGCGTTTTGCCGTCATAGACCGGGAACAGCGGGATCACGCGGGCACGACAGACTTTCATCAGGCGACCAATCGCGGGGAGCGTCGCTTTATAGGTCGCAAAGAAATCGACAAACTCGCTGTGCTCGGGGCCGTGGTCCTGATCCGGCAGATAATAGCCCCAGTACCCCTGACGCACCGACTGAATGAAGGGCTTAATGCCATCGTTACGCGCATGCAAACGTCCGCCAAAACGACGACGCACCGTATTCCAGACAAAATCGTAGATTTTATTTCCCTGGTTATGGAACATCGCCGCCATTTTCTGGCCCTGAGACGCCATGAGCATCGCCGGAATATCAACGCCCCAGCCGTGGGGGACGAGGAAAATGACTTTCTCGTCGTTGCGGCGCATCTCCTCGATGATGTCCAGCCCTTTCCAGTCAACGCGATCGACGATTTTATCCGGCCCTTTCAGCGCCAGTTCCGCCATCATCGCCATTGCCTGCGGCGCGGTGGTATACATCTCATCAATGATTGCCTCGCGCTCGGCGTCGCTTTTCTCAGGAAAACAGTAGTAAAGGTTGATCTGCGCGCGACGGCGGGCGCTCTTACCTAAACGCCCGGCCAGACGGCCAATTTTACCGAGAACTGGATCGCGTACAGAGGCAGGCAGCATCGCCATCCCCGCAAAAGTGTAAACACCAAGCCAGGCGCCCCAGTTGCGCGGATGGCGGAAGGATTTTTCAAACTCAGGAATGTATTCAATATTGTTTTTTTTGGTTTCCATGCTGGATCCAGGGTCTGATGACGCAAAATTTTATTCAGATAGTGTAGCGAGGCAGTCGTCCACGCACAAAAGAAAAAGCCGGCGTCAGTGTGCGCCGGCTTTTTTAACAAAAACAGAGGGCTTAGTTTAAGCTCAGCTGCGGCATCACCTCTTTCACCTGCGCCAGATAATCAGTACGATCTTTACCTGTCAGGCCTTCGGTGCGCGGCAGTTTCGCCGTCAGCGGGTTCACGGCCTGCTGGTTGATCCACACTTCATAGTGCAGGTGCGGGCCGGTAGAGCGTCCGGTATTGCCGGAGATCGCGATACGGTCACCACGCTTCACCTTCTGGCCCGGTTTGACCAGCAGCTTACGCAGGTGCATATAGCGGGTCGTATAAGTGCGGCCATGACGTACCGCGACATAATATCCGGCGGCACCGCTACGCTTGGCCACCACCACTTCACCATCTCCAACCGCCAGTACCGGCGTGCCCTGCGGCATGGCAAAGTCAACGCCACGGTGCGGCGCGACGCGCCCGGTTACCGGGTTCAGACGACGCGGGTTAAAGTTAGAGGAGACGCGGAACTGTTTTGCCGTCGGGAAGCGCAGGAAACCTTTTGCAAGGCCCGTACCGCTGCGGTCATAGAACTTACCGTCTTCGGCACGAATCGCGTAGTAATCTTTGCCTTCGGAGCGCAGACGTACGCCCAGCAGCTGGCTTTGCTCGCGCTTGCCGTCCAGCATTTCGCGGGACATCAGGACGGAGAACTCATCGCCCTTCTTCAGCTTGCGGAAATCCATCTGCCACTGCATGGCTTTGATCACCGAGCTGATTTCAGCGCTGGTCAGGCCTGCATCGCGCGCGCTGGAGACAAAGCTCGCGCCCACGGTGCCTTTCAGAACGCTGTTAACCCAGTCGCCCTTCTGCATTTCGCTGGTCATTTTGAAACCGTTTGCAGTGCGATCGTAGGTGCGGGTTTCGCGGCGGGACATTTCCCAGGTCAGACGCTGGAGATCGCCGTCCGCCGTTAATGTCCAGGAGAGCTGTTGTCCGATTTTCAGGTTGCGAAGATCTTTATCCGCAGCCGCCAGCTGGCTGATATTGCCCATGTCGATGCCGTACTGGTTCAGCACGCTGCTCAGCGTATCCCCGGTAGAGACAACATATTCGTGGATACCCGCCTCGTTCTCGGTTTTATCGTCCAGCTCATCCTGCGGGATAGCTTCATCTTCCTGAGCCGCCTGGTCGATAGGCTCACTGGCTTCAGGCAGCAAAGAACGGATTTCGCTCTTTTCAAGCTCAATGGTTTTAATGATAGGGGCAGAACTCGGGTGGTAAACATAGGGCCGCCAGACGGCGACCGCTAAGGTGAGAACTGTAAGCGACCCCAGCATAACGCGGTGGGGTCGTGGCAGATTGTTAAATGCCAGGGCGACAGAGCGGGCTATCTGTTGCACGTATTCACTTCCTCGTTAATCTCCTTTCAGGCAGCTCGCATACTGGTTCGCCAGTTGGCTGAGAAACTGCGAATAGCTCGCTTTGCTCAACTGGATATTCGTACCTAGCGGGTCAAGGGTTCCCATGCGCACGGATGTTCCCCTGGCCACGGCTTCTACGACCGCTGGCCTGAACTGTGGCTCAGCAAAAACGCATGTCGCTTTTTGCTCAACCAACTGTGTTCTGATTTCATGTAAACGCTGCGCACCAGGCTGAATTTCAGGGTTGACGGTGAAGTGGCCCAGTGGGGTCAAACCGTAGTGTTTTTCGTAATAGCCGTAGGCGTCATGAAAAACGAAATACCCTTTACCTTTCAACGGTGCGAGCTCATTACCAACCTGCTTATCGGTTGCGGCTAATTGTGCCTCAAAATCCTTCAGGTTGGCGTCTAGTTTGGCTCGACTTTGCGGCATAAGTTCCACTAATTTGTCGTGGATTGCAACCGCTGAAAGCCGCGCTATCTCTGGGGATAACCAAAGATGCATGTTGTACTCGCCGTGATGGTGATCTCCATCACCTTTTTCGCCGTCTGCGGCATGATGGTCATGTTCGTCGCCGTCGTCATCCGCCCCTTTCATGAGCAACGGTTTCACGCCGGCGAGTTCGGCAATCGCGACCTGTTTTTCGCCAGCAACCTGTTTTGCTGACTTCTGCATGAACGCTTCCATTTCAGGACCAATCCAGACAACTAAGTCCGCGTTTTGTAAGCGTTTTACATCTGACGGGCGCAGGGAATAGTCATGCTCGGATGCACCATCAGGGAGCAGAACCTGGGTTTCCGTTACCCCGTCTGCAATGGCGGACGCGATGAAACCGAGTGGTTTAAGCGAAGCGACAACCGCAGCGTTAACATCTTGTGCGGTTGTACCCCAAAGGGCAGCGGATAATGCTGCGAAAAGAAGCGTATTTTTATGTAACATAATGCGACTAATCATCGTAGTGAATGCGTGGAATGTGATATTATAACATTCGTTGACTTCTTCAAGCTTAAAATGACATGACGACATTGGTTTCTCTTGAAAATATTTCGGTCTCATTCGGGCAGCGCCGCGTCCTCTCTGACGTGTCGCTCGATCTGAAGCCCGGCAAAATTCTGACGCTGCTCGGCCCCAATGGCGCAGGCAAATCCACCCTGGTGCGCGTGGTGCTGGGTCTGGTCGCACCCGATGAAGGCGTGATTAAGCGCGAGGAAAAATTGCGTATTGGCTATGTGCCGCAAAAACTTCATCTCGACGCTACGCTGCCGCTGACGGTCAGCCGTTTCCTGCGTCTGCGCCCCGGCACCCGTAAAGCCGATATTCTCCCGGCGCTGAAACGCGTGCAGGCGGGCCATCTTGTCGATGCGCCGCTGCAAAAACTGTCCGGCGGTGAAACTCAGCGTGTTTTACTTGCCCGCGCGCTGCTGAGCAGCCCGCAGCTGCTGGTACTGGATGAGCCAACTCAGGGTGTGGATGTGAATGGTCAGGTTGCGCTTTATGATTTGATCGACCAGCTACGTCGGGAGCTTGATTGCGCCGTGCTGATGGTGTCTCACGACCTGCATCTGGTGATGGCAAAAACCGACGAAGTGCTGTGTCTTAACCACCATATCTGCTGCTCCGGTACGCCTGAAGTGGTGTCAATGCACCCGGAGTTTATCTCTATGTTCGGCCCCCGCGGCGCTGAACAGTTGGGCATTTACCGTCATCATCATAATCATCGCCATGATTTACAGGGACGAATCGTACTGCGTCGGGGAAATGGACACTCATGATTGAACTGTTACTGCCCGGCTGGCTGGCCGGGATTATGCTTGCCTGCGCCGCGGGCCCACTCGGCTCGTTTGTTGTCTGGCGCAGAATGTCCTATTTTGGCGATACCCTGGCGCACGCGTCTCTGCTGGGCGTTGCCTTTGGTCTGCTGCTGGATGTAAACCCCTTCTATGCGGTGATTGTGGTCACGCTGCTGCTGGCCGCCGGTCTGGTCTGGCTGGAAAAGCGCCCTCACCTCGCCATTGATACGCTGCTTGGCATTATGGCGCACAGTGCCCTGTCTCTGGGCCTGGTGGTGGTCAGCCTGATGTCGAACATCCGCGTGGATCTGATGGCCTACCTCTTCGGCGACCTGCTGGCTGTGACGCCGGAAGATCTCATCGCTATCGCCGTTGGCGTGGTGGTGGTGCTCGCTATTCTGCTCTGGCAGTGGCGGAATTTACTTGCCATGACCGTCAGTCCGGATCTGGCATTTGTCGACGGCGTGAAGCTGCAGCGCGTGAAACTTCTGCTGATGCTGGTGACGGCGTTAACGATTGGTGTCGCAATGAAGTTTGTCGGCGCGCTGATTATTACGTCGCTGCTGATCATCCCTGCCGCCACGGCGCGTCGTTTTGCCCGTACGCCGGAGCAGATGGCCGGCGTAGCCGTGATTATCGGGATGATTGCGGTAACGGGTGGGTTAACGTTCTCGGCGTTCTATGACACGCCTGCGGGGCCGTCAGTGGTGCTGAGTGCGGCGGTGCTGTTTATTTTCAGTATGATGAAAAAGACCGCGAATTAACATGGAGGGCGCAGAAGCCCTCACCGGCCCTCTCCCTCAGGGAGAGGGAACAAAACATTACGGCATTGCCGGTGGCGTAATGCCGAAATGATTCCACGCCCGCACCGTTGCCATACGTCCACGCGGGGTGCGCTGCAGAAAGCCCTGCTGGATCAGATACGGCTCCAGCACATCTTCAATCGTCTCACGCTCTTCCCCAATAGCCGCAGCCAGGTTATCCAGCCCGACCGGGCCGCCAAAGAACTTATCCAGCACCGCCAGCAGCAATTTACGGTCCATATAGTCAAAGCCTTCGGCATCGACGTTCAGCATATCCAGCGCCTGGGCAGCGATCTCGGCGGAAATCGAGCCATCGTGCTTCACCTCGGCAAAGTCACGCACGCGGCGCAGCAGGCGGTTGGCGATACGCGGCGTACCGCGGGAACGCTTCGCCACTTCAAACGCGCCCTCTTCGCTCATTTCGAGCCCCATATAGCGGGCGCTACGGCCAACGATGTGCTGGAGGTCCGCGACCTGGTAAAACTCAAGACGCTGAACGATGCCGAAACGGTCGCGCAGCGGAGAGGTCAACGAGCCGGCGCGGGTGGTGGCGCCAATCAGCGTAAACGGCGGCAGATCGATTTTTATAGAGCGCGCGGCCGGGCCTTCACCGATCATGATATCCAGCTGGTAATCTTCCATCGCCGGATAGAGCACTTCCTCCACCACCGGGGACAGGCGGTGGATCTCATCGATAAACAGCACGTCATGCGGTTCGAGGTTGGTCAGCATCGCCGCGAGATCGCCCGCCTTCTCCAGCACCGGGCCGGAGGTGGTGCGCAGGTTGACGCCCATCTCATTGGCAACGATATTCGCCAGCGTGGTTTTGCCTAAACCGGGAGGGCCAAAAATCAGCAGGTGATCGAGCGCATCGCCGCGCAGCTTTGCCGCCTGGATAAAAATCTCCATCTGGGAACGAACCTGCGGCTGGCCGATATACTCATCAAGCAGTTTTGGACGAATCGCGCGATCCACCACGTCATCTGCCTGCATAGTGCCTGCCGACACCAGGCGGTCTGCTTCAATCATCCTTTACCTCACAATGCAGCGCGCAGCGCTTCACGAATCAGGGTTTCACTGCTGGCGTCCGGTCTGGCAATTTTGCTCACCATTCGGCTGGCCTCCTGAGGTTTATAGCCCAGCGCCACCAGCGCGGCAACCGCTTCCTGCTCGGCGTCATCATCCGTCGCAGGGCCGCCAGGAGAGGTCAGTACCAAATCAGCTGCCGGAGTGAACAGATCGCCATGCAGACCTTTAAAGCGGTCTTTCATCTCGACAATCAGGCGCTCGGCGGTTTTCTTACCAATGCCCGGGAGCTTAATCAGCGCCGCAGGATCTTCGCGCTCGACGGCATTCACAAACTGTGGTGCCGACATGCCGGACAAAATCGCCAGCGCCAGCTTCGGACCGACGCCGTTGGTTTTAATCAGCTCGCGGAACAGGGTCCGTTCCTGCTTGTTATTGAAGCCGTACAGCAGCTGGGCATCTTCACGCACCACAAACTGGGTAAAGACTATCGCCTCTTTGCCCGCGTCCGGCAGCTCGTAGAAGCAGGTCATCGGCATATGGACTTCATAGCCCACGCCACCCACTTCCAGCAGCACTAACGGGGGTTGTTTTTCAATGATGATGCCTCTGAGTCTGCCTATCACGTGACGCTCCTGCGTTCTGGGAGAAATTAACTGCCGACATAATAAAAAAAGGCTGGATGTTTATCCAGCCTGATTTCTGATTATCGTAACCTGCCTCGCGCCAGATTGAGCCGCGACTCGCTCATTTGCATCGCGTTCTGGCTGACGTGACAGTGGGTAATCGCAATCGCCAGCGCATCCGCGGCGTCGGCCTGCGGGTTCGCGGGAAGCTTCAGCAGGGTACGCACCATATGCTGCACCTGGCTTTTCTCCGCGCTCCCAATGCCCACCACCGTCTGCTTGACCTGACGCGCCGCATATTCGAATACCGGCAAATCCTGGTTCACGGCAGCGACGATGGCAACACCGCGCGCCTGACCGAGCTTTAGCGCCGAATCGGCGTTTTTCGCCATAAAGACCTGCTCGATGGCGAAATAGTCCGGCTGAAACTGGGTGATGATCTCCGACACGCCCGCATAAATGAGCTTCAGGCGCGAAGGAAGATCGTCCACTTTGGTGCGAATACAGCCGCTGCCCAGGTAGGTTAACTGGCGCCCCACCTGACGGATAACGCCATAACCGGTGACGCGTGAGCCTGGGTCAATCCCGAGAATAATCGACATCACGCGTCTCCTGTAACGGGTTTAAACGCTCTCATCAGAGAGTCGCAGCAACCTCATCAGAGATTTCACCGTTGTGGTACACTTCCTGCACGTCGTCGCAGTCTTCGAGCATGTCGATCAGACGCAGCAGTTTCGGTGCCGTTTCCGCATCCATGTCCGCTTTAGTGGACGGGATCATAGAGACTTCAGCGTTGTCCGCCTTCAGGCCAGCCGCTTCCAGCGCATCGCGCACGGCACCCATCTCTTCCCACGCGGTATAAACGTCGATAGCACCGTCATCGAAGGTTACCACGTCTTCCGCACCGGCTTCGAGCGCCGCTTCCATGATCGCATCTTCGTCGCCTTTCTCGAAGGAGATGACGCCTTTTTTGCTGAACAGGTAAGCAACGGAACCGTCAGTGCCCAGGTTGCCACCGGTTTTGGTGAACGCGTGGCGCACTTCCGCAACGGTACGGTTACGGTTGTCGGACAGACACTCAACCATCACCGCAGTACCGCCAGGGCCGTAACCTTCATAAATGATGGTTTCCATGTTCGCGTCTTCGTCACCGCCCACGCCACGTGCGATTGCACGGTTCAGGGTGTCACGCGTCATGTTGTTAGACAGCGCTTTATCCACCGCCGCGCGCAGACGCGGGTTAGAAGCCGGGTCGCCGCCGCCCAGACGCGCTGCTGTCACCAGCTCGCGAATGATTTTGGTAAAGATCTTACCGCGCTTGGCATCCTGTGCCGCTTTGCGGTGTTTGGTGTTGGCCCACTTACTATGACCTGCCATAAAAAGTTCTCCAAAAATCGCGCCTTCTCAGGCTGCGTTAATTACAAATTCTTCAATCGCCTGCCGGTTGCTCCACGACTTGGTCAGTGCGGCGGCATCCGCCGCATTCACCCAGCGGTAGGTCAGGTGTTCGGTAAACACGATCTCCCGTTCATGGGGGAGCGCGAGACAGAACCACGACTCCGTATTGCGCTCGGTACCCGGCGCGTAGCGATGACGTAAATGGCTAAAAATTTCAAACTCCACCGTGCGCTGGCAGTCCTTCAGGGTCAGTTGCTCGCGGGCAACGTCAATGGTGACCTCTTCCTTTACTTCGCGCGCGGCGGCCTGCAACGCGGTTTCCCCCTCTTCCAGACTGCCGGTTACCGACTGCCAGAAATCAGGGTCATCGCGCCGCTGCAACATCAGCACCCGCTTCGTGTCTTCTGCATAAATGACCACCAGGACCGAAACGGGAAGCTTATATGCCATATCAGTTTTTCTCTTCCTTCTTCACCACTTCAATGCCCAGCTCGGCCAGAGAGGCCGGGTTGGCAAAGCTTGGCGCTTCGGTCATCAGACACGCTGCGGCAGTGGTTTTCGGGAAGGCAATAACATCACGAATGTTATCGGTGCCGGTCAGCAGCATGGTCAGACGGTCAAGACCGAAGGCCAGACCCGCGTGCGGCGGCGTACCGTATTTCAGAGCGTCCAGCAGGAAGCCAAACTTCTCGCGCTGCTCCTGCTCGTTGATGCCCAGAATGCCGAACACGGTCTGCTGCATTTCGCCGCTGTGAATACGCACGGAACCGCCGCCCACTTCGTAGCCGTTGATAACCATGTCATAAGCGTTCGCGACCGCATCTTCCGGTGCCGCTTTCAGCTCTGCCGCCGTCATGTCTTTTGGCGAGGTAAACGGGTGGTGCATTGCGGTCAGGCCGCCTTCACCGTCGTCTTCAAACATTGGGAAATCGATAACCCACAGCGGTGCCCATTTGTTTTCATCGGTCAGGCTCAGGTCTTTGCCGAGCTTCAGACGCAGCGCGCCCATCGCATCCGCCACGACTTTCTTGTTGTCTGCGCCGAAGAAGATCATGTCGCCGTCCTGCGCGCCGGTGCGCTCAAGGATCGCTTCCACGATGTCCGCGTTCAGGAATTTCGCTACCGGGCTGGTGATGCCTTCCAGACCTTTCGCACGCTCGGTCACTTTAATATAGGCCAGACCTTTCGCGCCGTAGATCTTGATGAAGTTGCCGTAGTCGTCGATCTGCTTGCGGCTCAGGGCAGCACCGCCCGGTACACGCAGGGCCGCTACACGGCCTTTAGGATCGTTAGCCGGGCCAGCGAAGACGGCAAACTCAACGCCTTTCACCAGGTCTGCTACGTCCACCAGCTCCATCGGGTTACGCAGGTCTGGTTTGTCAGAGCCGTAACGACGCTCGGCTTCAGCGAAGGTCATGATAGGGAAATCGCCCAGTTCAACGCCTTTCACGTCGTTCCACAGGCTACGCACCAGGGCTTCCATCACTTCACGCACCTGCTCGGCAGTCATGAAGGAGGTTTCCACATCGATCTGGGTAAATTCTGGCTGGCGGTCAGCGCGCAGGTCTTCGTCGCGGAAGCACTTAACGATTTGATAGTAGCGATCGAAGCCGGACATCATCAGCAGCTGTTTGAACAGCTGTGGAGACTGCGGCAGCGCGTAGAATTTGCCTTTATGAACGCGGGATGGGACCAGGTAATCGCGCGCGCCTTCCGGCGTGGCTTTGGTCAGCATCGGGGTTTCGATGTCGAGGAAACCGTGGTCATCCATAAAGCGACGCACCAGGCTGGTGATTTTCGCACGGGTTTTCAGGCGCTGAGCCATTTCCGGACGACGCAGATCCAGGTAGCGGTATTTCAGACGCGCTTCTTCAGTGTTGACGTGGTTGGAGTCCAGTGGCAGCGCTTCTGCACGGTTGATGATCACCAGATCGGACGCCAGCACTTCGATGGCGCCCGTCGCCATGTCGGCGTTGACGTTTTTCTCGTCACGCGCACGCACGGTGCCGGTAACCTGAATGCAGAACTCATTACGCAGCTCAGAGGCCAGCTTCAACGCATCTGCGCGATCAGGGTCGAAGAACACCTGGACGATACCTTCGCGGTCGCGCATATCGATGAAGATAAGGCTACCAAGATCACGACGACGATTGACCCAACCACACAGGGTTACCTGCTGTCCGACGTGGGACTGACGCAGCTGCCCGCAATATTCTGTACGCATGAGATATCCCTTAATTAGCCGCAGGCTAAATGTCGCCTGGTATGCAGGCTACTATGTCGCAGCTTTCTGTATGTCACAACTGGATGAAAAAAGGCGGCTATTATACTGGAAATTCCGCCGGACGATAAGAGCGAACCACGGCCAGGCGGTCGTTTGCTGCACTCTTATTGCGCATTCTCACAAAAATTAACAAAATTATCCGACCAGGAACAGGCCATCACATCGTATGGTGTCTGGAAGTGATTCATTTAACGGGAGTAACGATGTTAACACTAGATGCCAGTAAAACCGCACTTGTTGTGATTGATTTACAGGAAGGCATTCTGCCCTTCGCCGGTGGCCCGTATACCGCGGATGATGTGGTCAGCCGCGCAGCTCGCCTGGCGGAAACATGTCGTGCCAGCGGTGCGCCTGTTGTCATGGTGCGCGTCGGCTGGTCCGCGGATTACGCCGAAGCGTTAAAACAGCCCGTTGATGCCCAGGTTCCTGCACGCGCCCTGCCTGAAAACTGGTGGACGTACCCGGCCTCACTTGGCAAACGCGACAGCGATATTGAAGTAACCAAACGCCAGTGGGGCGCATTTTACGGTACCGATCTCGAACTGCAGCTCCGCCGTCGCGGCATCGACACCATCATCCTGTGCGGCATTTCCACCAACATCGGCGTGGAGTCTACCGCCCGCAACGCGTGGGAGCTGGGCTTTAACCTGGTGATCGCCGAAGATGCCTGCAGCGCGGCCTCCGCGGAACAGCACCAGGGCAGCATGACCCATATCTTCCCGCGCATTGCCCGCGTGCGCAGCACGGATGAGATTGTCAGCGCGCTATGATGTACGTGGGCCTGCCCCAGTGGTCGCACCCGAAATGGGTGCGCCTTGGCATCACCAGCCTTGAGGAATATGCCCGGCACTTCAACTGTGTCGAGGGTAACACCACCCTGTATGCGCTCCCCAAAGCCGAGATTGTTACGCGCTGGCGGGAACAAACGACCGACGACTTCCGCTTCTGCTTTAAGTTTCCGGCCACCATTTCCCACCAGGCCGCGCTGCGCAACTGCGGTGATTTGACCGAAGAGTTTTTTACGCGCATGTCGCCGCTGGCGAACCGCATTGGTCAGTACTGGATCCAGCTACCCGCCACGTTTGGCCCGCGCGATTTACCTGCGCTCTGGCAGTTCCTGGATGCCCTGCCCCGTGAATTCACCTACGGCGTTGAAGTCAGGCATCCTGAATTTTTTGCGAAGGGCGAAGCAGAAAAAGCGCTCAATCGCGGCCTGCTTGAGCGTTCCGTTAACCGGGTGATCCTCGATAGCCGGCCGGTGCACAGCGCTGTCCCCCATAGCGAAGCCATCGTTGAAGCTCAGCGTAAAAAACCGAAAGTGCCGGTCCACGCCATCGTGACCGCGCATAATCCAATGGTCAGGTTTATCGGCAGCGATAACATGCAGCAAAATCAGGCGATGTTCGCCGTCTGGCTGCAAACGTTAGCGAAGTGGGAACACACCACCACGCCGTATCTCTTTTTACATACGCCGGATATCGCCCAGGCGCCCGAACTGGTCGATGCTCTGTGGCAGGCCTTGCAGGCTGCGGTGCCGTCCGTGGGCAGCGCCCCTTCCATCCCACAACAATCTTCTCTTTTCTGATATCACCCCCTATCATAGTGAAGTGCCATCTGCCAAAAACAGGGAGTTTGTATGGTCAGCGCGCTGTATGCGGTGTTAGGTGCATTACTGCTGATTAAGTTTTCATTTGATGTTGTGCGCCTCAGAACGCTGTACCGCGTCTCTTACGGTGACGGCGGATTTTCCGAGCTACAAAGCGCTATCCGCATTCATGGCAACGCGGTCGAATACATCCCCGCAGCCTTAATCCTGCTGCTTTTTATGGAGATGAATGGCGCAGAAACCTGGATGGTGCACATCTGTGGCCTGCTTCTTATTGCTGGCCGCCTGATGCACTATTACGGTTTTCACCACCGCTTAATCCGCTGGCGTCGTTCCGGCATGAGTGCCACCTGGTGTTCGCTTTTGCTGATGGTGCTGGCTAACCTGTGGTATATGCCGTGGGAGTTGGTTTTCTCCCTTCATTAGCGCACAATACGCCACTTTATTTTTCCCGGATTTTTACGTTATGTCAGATCGCGACACGCTTTTTTCCGCGCCTATCGCCAGCCTGGGCGACTGGACCTTCGATGAACGGGTAGCCGAAGTCTTCCCGGATATGATCCAGCGCTCTGTTCCCGGTTATTCCAATATTATCTCTATGATCGGCATGCTGGCTGAGCGCTTCGTTCAACCCGGCACGCAGGTCTATGACCTGGGCTGCTCGCTCGGCGCGGCAACGCTGTCGGTTCGTCGTAACGTTCACCACGAAGGCTGCCGAATCATTGCCGTCGATAACTCCCCGGCGATGGTTGAACGCTGCCGTCGCCACATTGACGCGTACAAAGCTCCTGTTCCGGTAGACGTGGTGGAAGGCGATATCCGCGAGATTGAGATCAATAACGCGTCGATGGTGGTGCTGAATTTCACTCTGCAGTTCCTGGTGCCTGAAGACCGCCAGCTGCTGCTGGACAAAATTTATCAGGGGCTGAATCCCGGCGGCGCGCTGGTGCTCTCGGAGAAATTCAGCTTCGAAGATGCCGTGGTTGGCGAACTGCTGTTCAATATGCACCACGATTTCAAACGGGCGAACGGCTACAGCGAGCTGGAGATCAGCCAGAAGCGCAGCATGCTCGAAAACGTGATGCTGACGGATTCCGTAGAAACCCACAAAGCGCGTCTGAGCAAAGCCGGGTTTGAGCACAGCGAACTGTGGTTCCAGTGCTTTAACTTTGGCTCTCTGGTGGCGCTAAAAGCGGGAGAATCCGCATGATCGAATTCAGTAACTTCTATCAGCTGATTGCCAAAAACCAGCTCTCCCACTGGCTGGAAACCTTGCCCGCGCAGATTGCCGCCTGGCAGCGCGATCAGCAGCACGGCCTGTTAAAGCAGTGGTCAAACGCGGTGGAGTTTCTGCCCGAACTGACCCCGCATCGTCTGGATCTTCTGCACAGCGTAACCGCCGAGAGCAAAGAGCCGCTTCCGGCCGGGCAGATCAACCGTATCGAAACGCTGATGCGTAACCTGATGCCGTGGCGCAAAGGGCCGTTTTCACTTTACGGCGTGAACATCAATACCGAATGGCGCTCGGACTGGAAATGGGATCGCGTGCTGCCCCACCTTTCCGACCTGACCGGACGTACCATTCTGGACGTGGGCTGCGGCAGCGGTTACCACATGTGGCGCATGATTGGCGCGGGGGCGCATCTGGCGGTCGGTATTGACCCGATGCAGCTGTTCCTGTGCCAGTTTGAAGCGGTGCGTAAGCTGCTGGGTAACGACCAGCGCGCGCACCTGCTGCCGCTGGGTATTGAACAACTCCCTGCCCTGAAAGCCTTTGATACCGTCTTCTCCATGGGCGTGCTGTACCACCGCCGTTCCCCGCTTGAACACCTGTGGCAACTGAAGGATCAGCTGGTCAGCGGCGGCGAGCTGGTGCTGGAAACGCTGGTGATTGAAGGCGATGAACATGCCGTTCTGGTGCCGGGCGATCGCTACGCGCAGATGCGCAACGTTTACTTCATCCCTTCCGCGCTGGCGCTGAAGAACTGGCTGGAGAAGTGCGGGTTTGTGGATGTGCGGATTGCCGACGTCAGCGTGACCTCAATTGAGGAACAGCGCCGCACCGACTGGATGATCACCGAATCGCTGGAGCAATTCCTCGACCCGGCCGACCACAGCAAAACCATCGAAGGCTATCCAGCCCCGATGCGTGCGGTGTTGATTGCGACGAAGCCGTAGCCTTTAGCCGGGTGGCGGCTACGCCTTACCCGGCCTACTCGTAGCACGTTTTCTCCGAAATAGTTCAAGTTGCAGCAAGGCGGCAACGCAGCGAATCCCCGGGAGCTTACATCAGTAAGTGACCGGGGTGAGCGAGGCGGCCAACGCAGCTGTGGCTTGAAATATAAAGGAGAAAAAAAGGCCCCTGTTGAAATTGCAGGGGCCTGGTACAAGCAAGCATCATATTGGGCGACATGATGCGCGGTAAAAATCGGTACGTTGCTACACGTGATGGCGCTCAATCAGCGACTTCATTTCCGCAACCGACTCTCCCTCTACGCCATAGCGTGAATACTCATCCGCTTCAGCATCCGTCGACATTGACAATCCTGTATTGCGATAACGCATGGGTGAAGGTATCCATTTACCCGCGGAGCTGTGCAGCTCTTCTACCCCTGCGTTTAAAAACCGTTCCAGATTGCTGGCGCGGACTCCCGCACCCGCCATTATTATTGGAACACCGGAATGTGCTTTTAGTTCCGTAATTAATTGCAGTCCTTTTTCAGCTGACGCCTGCTGACCCGATGTCAGGATGCGCGCCACGCCAAGTTCTCCAAGCGTTTCAAAGGCCTGAAGCGGGTTTTTACACATATCAAATGCGCGATGAAAAGTGACGGCCAGCCCCTGCGCGACGCTCATAATCTGACGCATGCGCGGTATATCGATATTGCCGTCTTCATTCAGCAGGCCGGTCACCAGCCCCGGAAACCCCAGGTCCCGAACGAGCGCGATATCATCAAGCATGGCACTGAACTCGCCCGCCGTGTAACAAAAATCACCGCCGCGCGGACGAATGATCGGGTGAACGGGAATGGTGACGGCCTGACGGGCAGACTTCAACACGCCGTAAGACGGCGTCAGCCCACCCTCTTTGGGTGCCGCACACAGTTCAATGCGGTCAGCCCCGTGCTTTTGCGCGGTCACGGCACACTCCACGCTGTAACAACAAATCTCCAGCAGCGCCATTTAATCCTCCTGAAATTCCACTAAACGACACATCATGCCACGCCGTCTGTTTTCAGTCCCGGCGTGAACTCACATCTCTTACGCTTCGCTGGCAACGATCTGCTCAATGGTCCACGGATGAAACTTCACCGTGACCTGCCCGTCAGTGACGGCCAGCGTCGGGTTAGGTAACCGCTCGCGCTCGCCTTTGGGTGAACTCGTCTTCACAAAAATCCCCGGCTTGCTTAAGCCTTCGTCGGAAAGGAGGACCAGCGCGCGCGCGTTCAACGTTTCCGGCTCACCCGGCAGGACTATTTCGATATGCTCCCAGCCTTCGTGCGGATAGCGTTTCTCGCCCGGCCACGGCAATTCAACCACGCTGAATTGCCAGTGCGCCACGTTCACCGATTCATGCAGTTTGAACAGGCAAATCGGGCGACCATTGATGATGTTCTCGGAGAGCAATTCGCCACACCGTTCGAACCCGCGACGCCAGCGCTCAGCGGTGGCATTCTGATGACAGCGCAAAGAGATGTGATCGGCCTCAAGCGGCGCGATATCCAGACCGAGACGGGTGGCAAGTTCTGTGAACGCCTTTGTGAAGCGCGGTAAATCTGCGGAAATATCATGCAGTTCGTCAATGGATTGCCAGTTCGCCATAAGTCACTCTCTTTTCATGTCGCAAAGCCGCTAATTTACTCTGTTGCCCTGTTTTGACCAACCGCAGAATCCGGCTTTTTGCGACTGCATGATTATGCACACCTTTACCGCCTGGATTCTGAGCAATCTTCAGGCCCCGCAATGCTGACGCCAGAGGGCATTTGCAGTATACTCCCGCCCTAAATTCTTTAACTGGCGCGGGCGGTTGTAAGCCCGCATCAAAAACGTAAGGTATCCAGGTGAATATTCAGGCTCTTCTCTCCGAAAAAGTCAGTCAGGCACTGATTGCCGCAGGCGCGCCTGCGGATTGCGAACCGCAGGTTCGTCAGTCAGCAAAAGTACAGTTTGGCGACTATCAGGCTAATGGCGTGATGGCAGTGGCTAAAAAACTGGGCATGCCGCCGCGACAACTCGCTGAGCAGGTACTGACGCATCTGGATCTTTCCGGCATTGCCAGCAAAACCGAAATTGCCGGTCCGGGCTTTATCAACATCTTCCTTGAGCCTGCATTTCTGGCAAGCCATGTTGACGCGGCGCTGAAATCTGACCGTCTGGGCGTTTCCCAGCCGGAGGCGCAGACCGTCGTGATCGACTACTCTGCGCCGAACGTGGCGAAAGAGATGCACGTTGGCCACCTGCGCTCCACTATCATCGGCGATGCCGCAGTGCGCACGCTCGAGTTCCTCGGTCACAAGGTGATCCGCGCGAACCACGTGGGCGACTGGGGTACCCAGTTCGGTATGCTGATTGCTTACCTGGAAAAACAGCAGCAGGAAAACGCGGGTGAAATGGCGCTGGCGGACCTGGAAGGGTTCTACCGCGAAGCCAAAAAACACTACGACGAAGACGAAGCCTTTGCCGAGCGCGCGCGCAGCTACGTGGTTAAACTGCAGGGCGGCGACCAATACTTCCTCGAGATGTGGCGCAAGCTTGTCGACATTACCATGTCTCAGAACCAGCTGACCTATAACCGTCTGAACGTCACCCTGACCCGTGACGACGTGATGGGTGAAAGCCTCTATAACCCAATGCTGCCCGGCATTGTGGCTGACCTGAAAGCCAAAAACCTGGCGGTAGAGAGCGAAGGCGCAACGGTGGTGTTCCTTGATGAGTATAAAAACAAGGAAGGTGAACCGATGGGCGTGATCATCCAGAAAAAGGATGGCGGCTACCTCTACACCACCACAGACATCGCCTGTGCGAAGTACCGTTACGAGACGCTGCATGCTGACCGCGTGCTGTACTACATCGACTCCCGTCAGCACCAGCACCTGATGCAGGCGTGGACCATCGTGCGTAAAGCCGGTTACGTGCCGGATTGCGTGCCGCTGGAACACCACATGTTCGGCATGATGCTGGGTAAAGACGGCAAGCCGTTCAAAACCCGTGCGGGCGGTACCGTGAAGCTGTCCGACCTGCTGGACGAAGCGCTGGAACGCGCCCGCCGTCTGGTGGCCGAGAAGAACCCGGACATGCCTGCCGATGAGCTGGAAAAACTGGCCAACGCCGTGGGTATCGGTGCGGTGAAATACGCGGATCTCTCCAAGAACCGTACCACCGACTATATCTTCGACTGGGATAACATGCTGGCGTTTGAAGGCAACACGGCGCCTTACATGCAGTACGCCTACACCCGCGTGCTCTCGGTGTTCCGTAAGGCGAACATTGATGAAAGCGTACTGGCGAATGCGGCAGTGACCATCACGGAAGATCGTGAAGCACAGCTGGCGGCGCGCCTGCTGCAGTTTGAAGAGACGCTGACGGTTGTCGCGCGTGACGGCACGCCGCACGTGATGTGTGCTTACCTGTACGATCTGGCGGGTCTGTTCTCCGGCTTCTACGAACACTGCCCTATTCTGTCTGCGGAAAACGAATCGGTCCGCAACAGCCGCCTGAAGCTGGCGCAGCTCACGGCGAAGACCCTGAAGCTGGGTCTGGATACCCTGGGTATCGAAACCGTAGAACGCATGTAATACAAAAAAACCCGGCAATCGCCGGGTTTTTTCTTATCAGAAATACTTCCGCAAATATTCCGTCAAACAGAGAATCGCCATCGCCTGTCCGTACGGCATCGACGTCAGCGGGATCTGGCGATAAAACTCAAGATCGCTGCCCATGCCCGTGCCGAACGACGTTTGCAACAGCTCGCCTTCCGGCGAAATATTTTTGACGATACCGCGAATCGCTTTTTCTGCCACTTCGGCATACTCCGCGCCAACGTAGCGCTTGCGCACGGCTTTCTGAATGCCGTAGGCAAACCCTGCCGTGGCGGACGCCTCAAGATAAGAATGTGGATCGTCGAGCAGCGTATGCCATAGCCCGCTGTCGTCCTGATATTTCGCCAGCGCGGCAATCTGCGCATTCAGTACCTGCACCAGGTAGCGACGCACGGCGCTGTTTTCCGGCAGATCCACAAGCTCAAGGAAGTCCGGGATCACGATGGTGAGCCAGCTGTTGCCGCGCGCCCAGCGGGCACGGGCAAAGTTATGGTTGCCATCGTAGCTCCAGCCGTGGAACCACAGCCCGGTCTCCCGGTCCATCAGGTTCTGCACGTGCAGCAGGAACTGATACACCGCCTCTTCCACGTATTCCGGTTTGTTGAGCAGCTTGCCGATTTTCGCCAGCGGCAGCACCGTCATCATCAGCGTGTCATCCCACATCTGTTGATGGTTTTCTTCCGCCAGGGTGATGTGCTGCATCCCGCCGTGTTCCGTGCGCGGCATCTCAGCCATCGCCCATTCCGCCCAGCTTTCAAGCCACGGCAGCCAGGCCTGATTTTTGGTCTCTTCGTAGCGATAAGCCAGCGTCAGGAACGGCGACATGGTATTCACGTTTTTGGTGGTCGCGCCTTCCGCAAAGCGGTCGGCAAACCAGCTGTCGATGATGTCTCGCATACCTTCGTCGCCGGTCTGGCAGTAATATTGCCAGATACCGTACAGGCCAACGCCGTGCGTCCACTCCCATCCGGCCCAGCCTTTAGTGTCGATCACGCGCCCGTCGTCCAGCCGCAGCAAAAACTCACCCGCTTTGTCGTGGATATTGACCAGGCTATGCGTCACCTTTTGAATCAGCGATTTCAGTTCGTCCCGGGCGATAAAGCGCTCTGGCTGACGTAATAACGGGCTATGTTTGACAGGCCAAACTTTCATCATCTTAACCTCTGTTGTATGTCGAATTCAGTACCGCGCGATCCTTCAGCGAGGGTGCCGCTGGCTTATTGCGATTCAGATAACCGATGTTGTTATTGCCCCACAGTGACTCATAAGGCATACCGGCCAGCATCTCGACGGTGGCGCGGGCGTGTGGCGTCGCTGACTCAGGCATCGCATGACCACACTCACGCATTTTCGCGGTCTCCTCGCGCAGCGTGCTGTGGGTCTGCAAATTGAGCCTGAAGCGCAGGGAAACGAGGAAGCCGCAGAACAGCACCAGGATCGTGCCCACGCTCAGGATCGTCAAAATGGTGTGGCTCACTTCCGCAGGCTGTACTTTCTGACCGCTGACAAAGCCGGACATCTGCATCACGATACCCACCAGCATCACCGCACCGGCCTGTGACGCCTTACGGGTCAGGGTCATGATGCCCGCGAAGATCCCTTCGCGGCGCTGGCCGGTGATCGCTTCATCCACGTCAGCAATGTAGGTATAGGTGTTCCACGGCACATAGTTGATACCGCCGCGACCGAGACCGGCAACCGCTGAGATCAGCAACAGCAGAGCGTAGACGTCACTCAGGCCCGCGTAATAGAGCATGGCGTAAGAGAGAGACGCCAGACCAAACAGCACCACGACCATGCGGTAGGACGGTGCAGGCCCGAAACGGATGCACAGCGGGATCATGGCGATAACCGCAAAGAACTGGAAAATAGCCATCGTGCCCAGCAGATTGGACGCCATTGACGCTTCCTGCATCAGCACGAACACCACGTAGTAGGTGAATACCGCATTAAACACGTCCTGCGCGATATAGCCGCCAAGGTACATGCCCAGATGCTGACGGAAAATCTTGATGCGCAGCGTGGAGCTTAACTCAACGATCAGGCGGTTGAGGCTCTGCCCCAGCGTCAGCTTCTTCTTTTCTTCTTCAGCACGCAGCGCCGCTTCTGACCACTCTTCACGCGGGCGTTCCCAGGTAAAGAACCAGACGAAGGTTAGCATCATCGCGCAGAGCAAGGAGAAGACCAGGCTTGCGTAGAAGAAGGAGATGGCGTTTTCTTTCCCGAAGTGGGTTAACAGGATCCCCGGCAGGAAGGAGGCCAGAATGGCGGACATCTGCGCCATTGAGATACGCGCCCCGGAGAACTTGGTTTTCTGTTTAAAGTCATCGGTCATTTCCGGTACCAGCGTTTCGTACGGCACCAGAATCATGGTGTAGACAATATCAAACACCAGATAGGTGAGCAGGTAGTACCAGAAGCTCATGTCCCCAACCCACATCAGCGAGTAGCTGAACACGCACGGAATTCCCAGCAGGATAAAAAACTTACGACGGCCGAAGCGCTTACCGAGCCAGGTCGTCCCAAAGTTATCGGTTAAAAAGCCCATTAACGGGCTAACGACGGCATCCAGCACCCTTGCAGCGGCAAAGATAAACGTTGCTTCGATCGGTGAGAGCCCGCAGAAGGTGGTATAAAAATATAAGAGCCAGGCCGCCGTCAGGGCGGTGGTACCCGCCCCGAGGAAATCGCCTGAACCGTAAGCGAGATAATTTGCGAGCCCAATTTTACGTGTTCTCATTGCCGTCACCCCTAATCAGTTTTGGGAGACTCCCTGCAAGCAAGCGTCTTCCGGGAGCTTTTAGACGGCTACAGTAAATGCATCGACCGGTTGTTACCTTTCTGTTTCTGCCATCACTAAGAGGGTGAATGGCAATAATGCAAAGAGTACCGTCACGCGCGTCACTGATTTATAAAACAGCGTTTCTATTTGATCAAAAGGTGAGGTCAGTTTTGAGAGCCAGCCATCAAAATTGCTGATGGCTGGTGAAAAGGCAGGGTGTTAGCGGTAGTTCACGATGACAGAATTACTCTGTACTTTCAGCGCCGGGATTAAACGTCCCCCGCCCGGCACTTCCCAGATGAAACGCAAAGGTTCAATAGCCGGTACGCCGTTGAATGCCTGCGTCGTGCCATTTTCGCCGTCGATTTCCGTGCAGCGCGTCTGAGAACAGAGGCGCACCCGCAGCCCTGCGGGCGTTGGGCCAATCAGCCGGTAATTCCAGACCACAAGGCCCATCTGACCGGAAACGCCTTCAGAAGGCGACAGCGGGTTAGATGACATGGCAACGCCCCGGTTGCTGAGGGTCACTCCCATGCTGCTTGCCTGCCAGGTGCCTTCCCCGGCAGCGTACGCTGCCAGCGGGAAGAACAAAATCCAGAGCCATTTACGCATTATTTTCCTCCAATCGTCGCGGTCATGCGGATGTGACGGTTATCCGACAGCTCCATATTCGACAGCACGACCAGCTGGTTCAGGCTACGACGCAGGAAGCGCGACAGCAGCGGACGCAGCGCATGGTTCACCAGCAGCACCGGCGGCGCGCCCAGCATCTCCTGGCGCGCCAGCGCCTCCTGCGTTTGCGCCAGCAGACGGTCCGCCAGGCCCGGCTCCAGGCCGCCCCCGCCCTGCAGGGCCTGCAGCAGCAGGCGTTCAAGCGGCGTATCGAGGCCAATAACCTGCACTTCTCCGGTTCCCGGGAACCACTGCTGGGTGATCGCACGGCCCAGCGCCACGCGTACCACCGCCGTCAGCTCGTGCGGATCGTTTTGTATCGGCGCATGCTCGGCAAGAGTTTCCAGAATGGTGCGCATATCGCGGATCGGCACTTTCTCTTCGAGCAGGTTTTGCAGCACCTTGTGCAGCGTGGTTAAGGTCACCACGCCCGGGACCAGATCTTCCGTCAGCTTCGGCATCTCCTGCGTGACGCGGTCAAGCAGCTGCTGCGCTTCCTGACGGCCAAACAGCTCTGCCGAGAATTGCCCGATCAGGTGATTAAGATGGGTCGCCACCACGGTACTGGCTTCAACAACCGTATACCCCTGGATTTGCGCCTGCTCTTTCAGGGCACTTTCAATCCAGATAGCGGCCAGACCAAAGGCCGGATCGATGGTTTGCTCGCCCGGCAGCGTGCCTGCGGCGGTGCCCGGGTTAATCGCCAGCCAGCGGCCCGGATAGGCATCACCGCTACCAATTTCGACCCCTTTCATCAGTATGCGATAGCGCGCGGGCGGCAGGTCCATATTGTCGCGGATGTGTACAACCGGCGGCAGGAAGCCCATATCCTGCGCGAATTTTTTACGGATACTGCGGATACGGCCAAGCAGCTCGCCATCCTGCTGGAAATCGACCATCGGAATCAGGCGATAGCCCACTTCCATTCCCAGGGAATCTTCCAGCTGAACGTCGTTCCAGGTCGCTTCGACGGCCTGGGTATTCTCCGGCATTTTTACCTGAACAGGCTCCGCTGCCGGTTTGGTTTCACGGCCACGCATCCACCAGGCAAGCCCCAGCAGACCCGCCGTAAACAGCAGGAAGACGAGGTTTGGCATCCCCGGCACCAGGCCGAGCAAACCCAGAACGGCAGCGGCCAGCAGCATAACGCGCGGGTTGCTGAAGAGCTGGCCCACCATCTGCTCGCCAACGTCCTGATCGGTGCTCACGCGGGTTACAATCACACCCGCCGCCGTGGAGATAACCAGCGCCGGGATCTGCGCGACCAGACCGTCACCAATGGTCAGCAGCGTATAGCTTTCCGCCGCATGGCCCATGTCCATCCCGTGCTGCAATACCCCCACCAGCAGACCGCCGACCACGTTAATCACCATGATCAGAATGCCCGCGATGGCGTCACCGCGCACAAACTTGCTCGCACCGTCCATGGAGCCGTAGAAGTCCGCTTCCTGCGTCACTTCCGAACGGCGTTTTTTGGCTTCATCTTCGGCGATAAGACCGGCGTTCAGGTCGGCGTCGATCGCCATCTGCTTGCCCGGCATCCCGTCCAGCACAAAACGCGCGCCCACTTCCGCGATACGCCCTGCACCTTTGGTGATAACCATAAAGTTGATGATAACGAGGATAACGAACACCACGATACCGATAGCGAAATTGCCGCCCACCAGGAAGTGGCCGAACGCCTCCACCACTTTACCTGCCGCTGCCGCACCGGTGTGACCTTCCATCAGGATGATACGCGTGGACGCCACGTTCAGCGCCAGTCGGAGCAAAGTGGTGAACAGCAGAATGGTCGGGAACGCGGCGAACTCCAGGGTGCGCTGGGTGAACATCGCCACCAGCAGCACCATTATGGACAGCGCAATATTGAAAGTGAAAAGCAGATCGAGGATGAACGCCGGGAGCGGCAGTACCATCATCGACAGAATTAGCAGGATCAGAATCGGCCCGGCAAGGATCTGCCATTGAGTCGATTTCAGGTTGCCGGGCAGGCGCAACATTGCCACCAGATTAGCCATCAGTGTCCTTCTCGTTCATAAAATCCAGCGCGGCAGGCACCGGAAGGTTTTCAGGTTTCACAGGCCGCTGACCGCCAGCCAGACGCCAGCGCTTCAACTGCCACACCCAGGCCAGCACTTCCGCCACGGCGGCGTAGAGTTGTCCCGGGATCTGTTGTCCGATATCCGCATGGCGGTACAGGGCACGCGCCAGCGGAGGGGCTTCCAGGATCGGCACGCGGTTTTCAGTGCCAATTTCCCTGATTCGCAGTGCGATCAGCCCCGCCCCCTTCGCAACGACTTTCGGCGCGCTCATTTTGTTTTCGTCATAGCGCAGCGCAACGGAATAGTGCGTCGGGTTGGTAACAATGACGTCGGCCTTCGGCACATCGTCCATCATGCGGCGACGGGCGGCGGCACGCTGCATCTGGCGGATACGCCCTTTTACGTGCGGGTCACCTTCCATCTGCTTATATTCGTCACGAATATCCTGACGCGACATGCGCAGCTTTTTGAAGTGGGTATAAAGCTGGAAGATCACGTCAAAACCCACCATCGGGATAATGCTGAGCACCACCAGCAGCGCGCAGAGCCCGACCAGATTCAGCGCGTTGCTCATCGCGGTGAGCGGCGATTCGCTGATAAGACGCATCATTTCAGGCCAGTGGTACCAGAGGTAAAAGCCTGCGGAACTGCCCATCAGCACCGATTTGAGAACGGCTTTGAGCAGCTCAGCCCCGGTCTGCGCAGAGAACATTTTCGCAATGCCCGGCAGCGGGTTCAGTTTGGAAAATTTCGGTTGCAGCGATTTGGCACTAAAAACCAGACCGCCGAGCATCACCGGAGAGACCAGCGCGACCAGCACGACCCCGGTGATCAGGGGCAGTAGCGCGACCATGGCCCCTTTAATAAGCTGAATAATCTGGCTGAGGATCAGATTCGGATCGTTGACCATGCTGTGGTCAAAACGTAAGCCGGTGGACAACATTCCCGCCAGCTTGCGGGCGAGCGACTCCCCGCCCCACCAGATAATGCACACGCCTACGATAAGGATCAGCAGGGAGGTCAATTCTCGGGATCGGGGGATCTGCCCTTCCTCACGCGCCTTTTCTAGTCGGTGGGGTGTGGGGGCTTCCGTTTTGTCGTCGTTCTCTTCTGCCACAGTGCATGCTCAGCCCATTACGTCACGGGTATCATGCCAGCCCCGCCTTTCATCAATGGGCAGAAAAAACCCTATAACCGGGTCTTTTTATCCAGTTTAAGGCCACCCTACGCACGTTGGGTGAGCGAAGAGAGGGCTCGTAATGACCGAACAAATATAGTCCAGCTTTTATGATGTGTTTCACATCACCTCATGAATTAAGCGCAGTTTTAAAAAACGTTTACTCTAAAAACATTCCGAAACAAAATTAACATAGCCGTCGATTTTAACCACCTGGTATTGCAGGATTGATATAACTATGTGAATTCAATAATCCAGATCAATTGAAAGTATATTAGCCATTAGCATAAACAATCCTAAAATGGATTAATCTGCATAACATTAACCCTGAGACTCCCTTACCAGATAAAAATTAAATGTTATAATTTCACGCGACATAACTTACTTTTTCAAAAGAAGGCAAAATGTATGCCAAATATTTCTTATCATTAAAAGGGACATCTAAGATGAATTTCAAAAAGAATATTATTGCGGGCTTAGCCCTTGCAACACTGTCGATGAATGGTTTCGCCGCAGAAATGAATGCTGGCACTATTCACTTCACGGGTGAAATTATCGAATCAAGCTGCACCATTCAGGGTGACGACGGCACGGACAGTACTATACCACTGGGTACCTATCCTACATCATTGTTTAATACCGTTGGGAAGGAGACCGCACTTACGGAGTTCTCCATTACGCTGGCGAACTGCCCGTTAACAAGCGCTGGGCTTCCGGCTGTTCAGCTGACCTTTAACGGCCCAACGACCCTGACCAAGACCAAGACGCTGCTGGACGTCAGTAAAATTACCACCACGGGCGAAACCGCGGCCACCGGTATCGGCATTGCCGTCAGCCCGGCGGGTAAAGATGATAAGCTCATCACGATGGATGGTGCTGAAGGGCAGATCTATATCGAACTGGCGACAAAATCCGAAGATACGATTAAAGCTGATTTTAATGCCCGCTATAAATCATTTGCAGATGCGGTTACCGCCGGTCCGGCAGATGCTGATATGACGGTAAATATTCTTTACCGTTAATAATCGTATTACTGATATTCACAATATATATATTTAGGCGTCATGACGTTTAAGGAGTCATGATCTGATAATAGTCCGGACTCGGACTATTATCATTTCCCTTAACCTCCTTTATTAAAGGTTTCACCATGCGCATTTTACTCCAGGTCTTATTATGCATTCCTGTTATTGCGAGCACCTTTTGTCACGCAGCAGGTATTCAGATCGGTCGCACACGCATAATCTACGATGCCGCGAAAAAGGAAGTTGCCCTGCCCTTACAAAATAATGATAAAGAGCTTCCATGGTTAATACAGTCATGGACGGATACAGGTGATGGTAAAACGCACGGACCGTTTATCGTGACACCGCCTCTCTTTCGGCTCGATCCGCAAAAGGAGCAAAGCCTGCGTATTACCTGGAACGGGACAACCTTAGCAGGCGATAAAGAGTCTCTGTTCTATATGAATGTACGAACCGTTCCTGCCACGGCTACGGATGAGGGAGACAAAAACGTCCTGCGGTTAATATATAAAACGCGTCTGAAACTGTTCTGGCGCCCTGTTGGACTGAGCGGTACGCCCTCTGAATCCTGCAAAAACCTGCGCTTCGCGCGTCATGGTCAGCAGCTCACTGTCATCAACGAGGGGGCGTTCTACAGCGTCTTTGATTCACTTGCGCTGGGAGCGCACAAAGTGGAGAAAGCCGACATGGTTGCCCCTAAATCCCGCGCTGACATTCCTCTCCCTGACAATGCTCAGGGAACGAGCGTCACCTGGCGCTGCATAACCGATTACGGCAATGCTTCCGAAAAATACACCGCCCCCCTGGCGCAGGATTAAAAAACCGCGATGATGACAGGACGTAATGATATGTCATACGAGCGGCTCTTTAGACCGAATCCGCTTCTTCGCTGCCTTGGCGGTGTCTTGCTCATCGCGAGCTTCTCGACGCTGGCCCGTGAGTATCGTTTCTCTCCCTCATCGCTTGAAGGAGACATGCTGGCCCAGCAGGAGATCGACCTTTCACTCTTTTCAAAGTCGAATGCTCAGCTACCCGGCACCTATTCTTCACGAGTGCAGGTGAACGAACACCGTCTGAGCACCACCAACATCGCTTACGTCAGCTCTCCGGAAGGGTCACTGATACCGCAGCTCACACCGGATATGCTGCGGGCATGGGGAATTGCTATCGACCGGTATCCCGCCTTGCTTGCGTTACCAGGCAATAAGGCTTTACCCAAAGATATCAGCAACTATATCCCCCAGGCCTCCGCGCGGCTTGATTTTTCAACCATGACATTAGCGTTGAGTATTCCTCAGGCCGCGTTAAGAAGTACCGGTCGCGATTACATCGATCCCTCGCGCTGGGACGACGGTGTTCCCGTGTTGTTCAGTGACTACGCTTTCTCAGGATCAAAAAATAAGGAGAGCGGCGACAACAGCGCCACCAGTCAGTATCTGAATTTGCGCACCGGCGCCAACCTGGGTGGCTGGCGAGTGCGCAACTATTCAACGTGGAGCAATTCAGAGAATGAAAACCTGTGGGAAAACATCAATACCTTCCTCCAGCATGACGTTGACGCCCTCAAGGCACAGTTCACTGCCGGAGAAAGCAACACGCGGGGCGAGGTATTTGATAGCTTACAGTACCGGGGCGTTAACCTTGCGTCGGATGAAGAGATGCTTCCCTACAGCCAACGCGGCTATGCCCCTGTCATACGCGGCATCGCCAGTTCAAATGCGGAAGTCTCGGTGCGCCAGAATGGCTACCTCATCTATCAGCAAAATGTCGCGCCGGGCGCGTTCGAAATCGACGATCTCTACTCCACGACCAACAGCGGCGATCTGGACGTTACGGTGAAAGAAGCTGACGGCACCGAGCATCACTTTACGCAGCCCTACTCCAGTATCGCGGTTATGCTGCGGCCTGGGCGTATGAAGTACGAAATGACAGCAGGCCGTTATCGTGCTGAAAGCGGGAGCGACCAAAAGGAACCCGATTTTTTCCAGGGCAGCATGATTTACGGTTTAAATAACCTTCTCACCTGGTTTGGAGGGCTGACGCTCTCGAAAGACTATAACGCAGCCAATACCGGTGCCGGTCTGGCGCTCGGGCCGCTGGGCTCGCTGTCCGCTGACGTTACCATGGCCGACACCCGGCTAGACGATAACAGCCAGCATACCGGCCAGTCATGGCGTTTGCTTTATACCGGTAAGCTGGATTCGACCGATACCAACTTCAGCCTCGGCAGCTACCGATACTCCAGCCGCGGGTATTACAGCTTTGCCGACGCCAACCAAAAGCATGACGGCCACGAAGACGATCTGCAGTTTCGTTACAATAAACGCAACCGCATTCAGGCCAGCGTTAGCCAAACCGTTGCTGGGGTGAGTCTGTATCTTAACGGTTATCAGCAGGATTACTGGGGCACCTCTAAAAAAGAGCGCAGCCTGTCTCTGGGATTCAATACCGTTGTTGCCGGCACGAGCTATCACATTGCCTATACGTACAGCAAAACCAACGGCGACGAGTCTGACAGGATGGTCTCTTTGGGATTTAGCATTCCTCTCGCCAGATGGCTGCCACGCGCCTGGAGTAGCTACAACATCAGCAACACTAAAAATGGCTATACGCGGCAAAACGTGGGCCTCAACGGCACGCTTCTGGAGGATGAGCGTCTGAGCTACTCGTTGCAGCAGAGCCACTCCAACCACGACGGGGAAGATATCAGCAGCGTCTATGGCAGCTACCGCTCGCAATACGCCAATCTGACCGCCGGATATTACGCTTCCACCGATCACTCTCAGCAGCTTAACTACGGCATTAGCGGCGCTATTGTTGCCCATCCTCAGGGCATCACGCTGGCTCAACCTTTAGGAAGCCAGTTTGCTATCGTCAACGCCAACGATGCTTCCGGCGTCCGTTTCCTGAACCAGCGGGGTATTCAGACCGACTGGCAGGGTAATGCGGTCATTCCATCACTCACTCCGTACCAGGAGAACAATATTCGTATTGATACCTCGAGCCTGCCGGAAAATGTGGACAGCAGCGATACCGCCATCACCGTCATTCCCTCGCGCAACGCGGCGGTGCTGGCCAGATTTGACGCACACACAGGCTACCGGATGCTGGTCACCCTGAAGCGTCCAAACGGTCTCCCCGTTCCGTTCGGCGCCATCGCGACCAGTAGCGACCCGGTGATGAGCGGCATTGTCGATGAAACCAGCACCGTCTATCTGTCAGGCATTGGAGAGACCGCGCAGCTCACCGTGAAGTGGGGCAACGGCACGGGCCAACAGTGCCGCGCCAGCATTTCGCAACAGTCAGCCAACCAAACCGAAAGCCCTAACGGTATTCGCTCGGTTAACGAGCTTTGTCAGCAGGAATAAGCATATGACAACTATACTCAAGAAACGGGACGTCTGGGCTTCATTGGCCACGGTACTGAGCCTGACCGCAACCAGCCCGAGCATGGCCGCGACTTTACTTCATGACTGCTTCGGTGCGCCGCAAGCCTACACCACGACGTTCGATCATGAGTTTTCGTCCAGCGAAAATATCGCCAATCATGACTATGATGTGCCAAATCATCTGGTCGGCAATGGCCCGGTGATAGTGGCCAACTGCAGCTGTCCCGGAAATATATTTTCGTCGAGCATGGTTTATGAAAAAACGTTTGCCGGAAGCCCGTTGAAACCGGGAACAAGCGGATATGGCTATTTGACAGAAAAGATCGATGCCGATATCACCGCCTATGCGGATGCAATCAACTCTCCGGACGGCACTTCTTTGACCCCGATAGCTGTCAATGAATACCCGACGTCCAGAGCTAATATGCGTAACACTAGCGAGAATGCACTCGCCAAAACGGAGGGAGATGCCAACGTTTGCAGTAGTGGCACCCAGCCGAGCAACGCCGCTACAGTAAAGCGTAATTTCCGCTGGAACGTCGTGGCGATCCTTCTTCACATTAAAAAACCCATCCTGGGTCAAGAGGTGATCCCTTCGACGATCGTCGCGCAAAACTATGCCTGTCTTTATTTCGGCTCGGGGGGAAGCTGCGATCCCGGGCAGGCAGATCAGGTCTCTGATATCTGGTTTAGCGGCACGCTTTCTGCGCCGCTAAGCTGCGTTATCAACGAAGGCAGCACCATTGAGGTTGAGTTTGGCAGCATCGTCAGCAAGCAATTCGTCATCAAGGGGCAACCGCCAAAACGTTATGCCATCAAAAACGTTGATATTGCCTATCACTGTGATGATAACGCAGTGGGAAACACGGACCGGATAAAGCTCACGCTGACCGCAGATCAGGGGGTCGCGGACAGCAGTACGCCGTACATTGCAAAACTTCTGGACAGGGACGACCTCGGGGTGCGTGTATATGATGAACACAGTCAGAACGTCGCGCTGGACGGGACCTATGAGTTTCCGGTGACGATGGACGCGCAGGGAAACGGTGTGGTCAAAATTCAGGCTGTACCGGTCAGCACGACGAATGCCTCTCCGGCCCCGGGCCGCTTTGAAGGGAACGTGACGGTGAAGATGGATCTTCGCTAACCGAACTACCCTCAGGTTGAGGCCGCAGCCTGAGGGTAATCAGAACAATCAGAAGCCGAGGCTGTCGAGCAGATCGTCTACCTGATCCTGGCTTGCCACAACGCCCGCCTTGCTGGCGTCGAGCTGTGGACCATTGAGCAGGCTTTCGTTCTCGCGTTTTGGACGGGCTGCCGGTTCAGGGATGTTCTCCAGCAGAACCATCAGCAGCTGACGCTCAATCTCCTGGATAACATCCATCATGCGCTTGATCACCTGACCGGTCAGGTCCTGGAAATCCTGCGCCATCATGATGTCCAGCAGCTGGGCGTTGGTGAAGCTGGTGTGCCCCGGCACATCCCCCAGGTACTGACGGGTATCCGTCACCAGCTCGCGGGCATCCGCCAGCTCGATAGGATTCTCAAACCACTCGTCCCAGCGTTTGCTCAGCGCTTTCGCCCCCTTTTCCATCGCATCCTGGTGCGGCTGTGACGCTTCAACGCTGTTCAGCGCACGTTCCGCGGCCTGAGCGGTCATCTGCACAACATAGTCCAGACGATCGCGGGCATCAGGAATGGCTTCCGCCGCTTCGGCAATCGCCTGATCCAGACCCAGCTCACGCAGGCTGTCACGCAGCATGCGCGTCAGGCTGCCGATGCGGACGATAATATCGCTCGGCGAGTGTTCTTCAACGGGTTTCATAGCAGGTTGCAACATTTCCATCACCTCACATGCCGAGTTTCTCGAAGATCTTACCGAGCTTCTCTTCCAGGGTTGCCGCGGTGAATGGCTTCACCACATAGCCGCTTGCGCCCGCCTGTGCAGCGGCAATGATGTTCTCTTTTTTCGCTTCTGCAGTAACCATCAGAACCGGCATAGACGCCATTCCCGCATCGGCACGAATGGTTTTCAGCAGTTCCAGACCGTCCATGTTAGGCATGTTCCAGTCGGAGATAACAAAACCAAACCCGCCAGCCTGCAGTTTGTTCAGCGCATCAACGCCGTCTTCTGCTTCTTCAACGTTGTTGAAGCCCAGCTCTTTCAGCAGGTTGCGCACGATGCGACGCATGGTGGAAAAGTCATCCACAACCAAAAACTTAAGCTCTTTATCCGCCATAAAATAATACTCCTGAGTCAAATACGTATTGCCTGTCCGGCACTGATTTTCGCCAGCATCTGCTGGCTTACCTGGCTAAGATCGACCACTTCGCTCACGCCACCCATATTGATGGCCTCGCGCGGCATGCCGAACACCACACAACTTGCTTCATTCTGCGCAATCGTCCAGGCGCCAGCCTGGTGCATTGCAAGCATTCCGGCGGCACCATCGTTGCCCATCCCCGTCAGGATCACCCCAACGGCGTTGCGCCCCGCATGTTTCGCCACCGAATGAAACAGCACATCCACCGACGGACGGTGCCGGTTGACCGGCGGTCCGTCATGAATTTTGATTTGATAGTTAGCGCCGCTGCGCGCCAGCTCCATATGCTTGTCGCCCGGGGCGATATAGGCATGTCCCGGGAGCACGCGCTCGCCGTCTTCCGCCTCCTTCACGCTGATCTGGCAAAGCTTGTTCAGGCGTTCGGCGAATGAACGGGTAAAGCCTGGTGGCATATGCTGAGTGATCAGAATACCCGGACTTGAAAGCGGCAATGGCTGGAGTACATGACGAATTGCCTCTGTTCCTCCGGTTGACGCCCCAATAACCAGCAGTTTTTCCGAGCTGAGTAAGGGACCGGCCTTCAGGGTCGCAGGCGCGGCCAATGGCGTATGGGCAGCAAGCTTCGCCCGCGACGCGGTGCGGATCTTCTCCGCGATCATTTCGCTGTAGGCCAGCATCCCTTCGCGAATGCCGAGCTGCGGTTTGGTGACAAAATCCACCGCCCCCAGCTCCAGCGCGCGCAGGGTGATTTCCGATCCTTTTCCGGTCAGGGAGGAGACCATCACCACCGGCATGGGCCGAAGCCGCATCAATTTTTCGAGGAAATCTATGCCATCCATGCGCGGCATCTCGACATCCAGCGTTAGCACGTCGGGGTTATATTTTTTAATTAAATCCCGCGCTACCAGAGGATCGGGCGCAGTCGCCACCATCTCCATGTCGCTGTGGCTATTGATAATTTCAGTCATGATCTGACGCATCAGCGCTGAATCATCGACAGACAACACCCTGATTTTACTCATGCTTTTTCCTTACTCAGCGCATATACCGTTTGCCCACGCAGGCTAAACTCACGCGCGAGGTTGCTGAAGTTTTCCGAGTGCCCGGCAAACAGTAAACCGTCAGGCTTGAGCAACGGAACAAACCGACGCAGAATGTCCTGTTGCGTCGTTTTATCAAAATAGATCATGACGTTACGGCAAAAAATGGCATCGAACGGCCCCGGCACGTTGTACTGCTTATCCAGCAGGTTAACGGGCGCGAATTCGACGCAGTTCGCCAGCTCCTGGCGTACGCGCACCAGGCCTTCATGCGGGCCCGTGCCGCGCATGAAATAACGCTGCAGCTGCTGCGGCGACAGCGTTTTCAGTTCATCCTGGCGATACACGCCGTTACGCGCCTTCTCCAGCACCTCGGTATCGATATCGCTGGCGTAGACTTTCCAGCGTCCGGGCGTCATGCCCAGGGTGTCAGCAAGGGTGATCGCCAGCGAGTACGGCTCTTCACCCGTCGAGGCGGCCGCGCTCCATACGCGATACTCCCCGGTGCGACGGCGGGCGTGCTCAGCCAGGACCGGGAAGTGGTGAGCTTCACGGAAAAACGCCGTCAGGTTGGTGGTTAACGAGTTAATAAAAGCCTGCCACTCTGCGCTGTTCTGGTTCGCTTCGAGCATGCTCAGATAGCGGCCAAAATCATCCAGCCCCAGCGTACGCAAGCGCCGCACCAGACGGTTGTAGACCATGTCCCGCTTATGATCCGCAAGCACGATCCCCGCACGCTGATAGATTAACTGACATATCCGACGAAAATGCGCGTCGGACAGCGCGAGGCGCTGTGTCATCTGCAACAATAATGACGTTTGCCCAGGGGGCATTGGTGATGTCATAGCGCCTTCTTAATTACATTCAGGATACAACTGGCACGGCCTGCGACCGCCCGACTTCTGTTACTGCTTCAACGTGCTCTTTCACATTAAATACCGCGACCAGTCCGGTCAGACGATCCGCCTGGCTGGCCAGCTGATCGGTTGCCGCTGCCGCTTCCTCAACTAACGAGGCGTTCTGTTGCGTCACCTGATCCATCTGGCTGACGGCCTGGGCAACCTGCTCAATCCCGCGACGCTGTTCATCCGACGCAGAGGCAATCTCGCCCATGATGTCGTTCACCCGCGTCACGGAGGTGACAATCTCGTGCATGGTTTTCGCCGCCGTATCCACAAGGGTTGAGCCCTGCTGAACGCGCGAAACCGACTCTTCGATCAGCACCTTAATCTCTTTCGCCGCGTTGGCGCTGCGGCTCGCCAGGTTACGCACCTCCCCCGCCACCACCGCAAACCCGCGCCCTTGCTCACCGGCGCGCGCCGCTTCCACGGCGGCATTCAGCGCCAGAATGTTGGTCTGGAACGCGATACCGTCAATCACGCTGATGATGTCGCCAATTTTCTGCGAGCTGGTAGCAATCTCCTGCATGGTGCTGGCGACATGGGACGCCTGGTCCCCGCCTTTCTTCGCCGTCATCGCCGCCTGTTTTGACAGGTCAGACGCCTGACGCGCGTTATCGGCGTTCTGGCCTACCGTCGCGGTTAACTGCTCCATGCTGGCCGCCGTCTGCGCCAGCGAGGCCGCCTGCTGCTCGGTGCGGGACGAGAGATCGTTGTTCCCCGCCGCAATCTCAGAGATCCCGGTGTGCATGGCATAGCTGCCCTGCCGCACGTCGCTCACCGTTTCCCGCAGCGATCCCTGCATCGCCTTCAGGCTGGCAAAGATCGCCGAAATTTCGTTCTTGCCGAACACCGCCACCGGACGCGCCAGGTCCCCTTTCGCAATGCTGTCGAAGTGGCTGCTGATAATCGCCAGCGGCTGCACAATCATTCTGCGCGACCAGAGCAGCGCCCCGCCGGTCAGCAGCCCTGCCAGGATCACCACCACGGCAAAGATGACGCCCGACATGTGATAGCTTTGACGGCTCTGGTCACCGGCACGCTGAACAGACTGGTTAATATCCTGCTGCCACGCGTTAAAGCTGCCGTCAAACGCCGCCTGCGAGGCCTGAACCGGTGCAGTCATAAAGTCCGAAAGCTGGTTGTTCTCAAGCCACGTCGCCTGGTGGTCCAGATCGCTGTACCACTGCTCAAAGTTCGTCTTCATGGCGGCCTTCAGCGCTTTCTCTTTCTCACTGTCGGCGGCCTGCGCCGTAAAGGCTTTAAACTGTGCGTCAGCCTGCTTCAGGCTGTCGCGCGCGGTCGCCATCAGCGCTTTAATGTCATCCGGCGGATAACTCAGCGCGGTTAAGGTTCCCGCCTTGTTCAGCGCAGTGCTTGCCTGCAACAGCACGGCACGCGTTTGTGCCAGTGCGGAGCGCTGCTGATTACTCGCCTCAACTTCCTGCAAATTCTGATAGCCATCGCGAAACGCCCAAAAAGACAACCCGTTACTGCCAACCTGCAACACACCGCAAAGGATCAGAATCAAAAACAGTGTGGTCGAGATACGAATACGATTTAACATCCACGCTCCCATCAAGCGGCAAGCAGCCGCGGTTTAATTGTCAGTCAAAATGTTTCCCAGTTTTCATCTTGTCCGGTCGTCGCGGTGCGCGTACGGTTTGCAGCCGATTCAGCGGCTGGCGCGCGATACGTCGCCTGCGGGGTGACCGAGTTTCCAGCGAGTGAAGCGAGACGAAACGCCGAGACGGCCATCTTCAGACGGCTCGCCTGGTCTTCCAGAGCAGCGGCCGCCGCAGCGGACTCCTGCACCAGCGCGGCGTTTTGCTGTGTCACGCGATCCATTTCCGATACCGCCAGGGCAACCTGGTCGATACCACGACTCTGCTCATCGGACGCAGAGGCGATTTCACCCATGATGTCCGTCACGCGGGTGACGGCATTCACGATGTCATTCATGGTCTCCCCGGCGCTTTCCACCAGCACGGAGCCGGTATCCACGCGGGAGACGGAATCTTCAATCAGCGACTTGATCTCTTTTGCCGCGTTGGCGCTGCGGCTGGCCAGGTTGCGTACTTCCCCGGCCACCACGGCAAACCCGCGCCCCTGTTCACCCGCGCGCGCCGCTTCCACGGCGGCGTTCAGCGCCAGAATGTTGGTCTGGAAGGCAATGCCGTCGATAACGCTGATGATGTCGGCGATTTTCTTCGAGCTGTCGGCGATTTCGTGCATGGTTTTCACCACGCCGTCCACCACGCGTCCGCCGCGCTGCGCCGTCTCGGAGGCGCTTTCCGCCAGCTGAGACGCCTGGCGGGCGTTATCGGCGTTCTGCTTCACGGTCGCGGTGAGCTGCTCCATGCTGGCGGCCGTCTCTTCCAGGGCGGACGCCTGCTGCTCGGTACGGGATGAGAGATCGTTATTCCCCATCGCAATTTCGCTGGTACCGGTGTAGATAGCCTCCGACCCGTTGCGCACGTTGGCGACGGTTTCGATTAACGAACGCTGCATATGGTCAACGCTGTTTGCCAGCTCGGTGATCTCATTGCGCCCGGAAACGGTCAGCGTTTTGGTCAGGTCACCGCCGGCAATTTCACGAATGTGGGCAATGACGCGGCCGAGAGGGTTCAGCAGGATATGGCGAATGCCGTACCAGACCGCGACCAGCACAATGACCAGCGCCAGCGCCATCACGGCCATCTGCCATTTCGCAAAGCGGTAGTCATTCTGGCTTGCCGTAAAGGCCGAGTGATAGAGATCGCCACTGACCTTCGCGTATTCCCCCAGCGCCGCGCCGAGTGCGTTTTGCATCCCCTGCGTTGGCTGCGCGAAATAGGCGTCCATGTTGCCGCTCTCCAGGAACTGAATCAGCTCTGTCAGGCCGGTATGGTAGGCATTGTATTTTTCATCGATATTCTGGCTCACCTGCTCCATAGCAGGCTGCGGGGCGATCTTTTTGAAGGCGTTGTAATGTTTCGCGGCGTCAGCGAGGGTGGCACGGGCATTTTTCAACAGATCGGTTTTCGCGCTGCTCTGCTGATTGTTGGGGTCCATCATCATGCGCGCGGACGAGCGGCTCAGGTTGATACGCGTTTGCAGCATCAGATCCCACGTCGACGTGAGTTCACTCTGCTGCAGGCGGAGATCGTTCGAGGCCGCGAAGCTGTCCTGGTTCTGTTTTAATGACGAGAAAAAAAGCCCGCCGGAGATGAGCTGAAGAAGTGCGAAAATGACCAGCACCATCATGAGCATTGTGACAACGCGGATACGGTTCAACATACAACACCTTCTCATAGATTTATTAACGGTGTTATCGGCACAGCCCACAGGAACTTTACATTTGCGAAAGGGAAAAGCGCGGGGTTAAAACGCCACGTCGACAATCAGCGTGTCGGTGTAGGTTCCGGCGGGCGGCGTGGCCTGATTGGTCAGGACTTTCGCGGTGTAGTTGTAGGTGCGCAGTAAACCGTCGGTACTGACCTGCGACGATACCGCGCTGGACCAGCGCTCGCTGCCGCTGCCGCCCCAACGGTTACCGGTGGCTTCCTTATAGATGTCGTAGCTCATGGCGTTGCTGCCGCTCACCATCCGCCGCACGTTGTTCAGCGCGTTGGCACCGTTATTAATGCCGATGGTATACGAACTTCCTTTGGTACAGGTGACGGCAATCGCCTGCGAGACGGTGGGGAAACTTTGCACCAGCGGCGCGCTGTTGAAGTTCACATCTGGCGTGGTCATGGCGCTGCAGTCGTTGGTGACGGTCATATCCAACAGGATGGTGGTTGTCGCGGTTCCCGTCTGATTGATTGTGCAAATGCCGAGCGCGCCCACGGAGCAGACGCTGTAGTTAATGCTGAAGGTTAACTGCACCTGATATGGCCCGGCAGTGACGTTTTGCCCGGCGACGGTGCGGAAATAGAGCGGAATGTTGTACTGCTTTGACCCCAGCAACCCCAGCAGGGTACTCCCGCTCCAGGTATACGATTTACTTATCTGTACCTCGCTGCTGCTCGCGCATCCCGATAACCCGCACAGCCGGGTGGGGATCACGTCCGTGATGGCCGCATTATCCGTGCGTTTCATCGTGGCCCGGCTGCTGCCCGAAACCGATGCCGCGGTGTAGGTCAGCGTTACCGAGTCGCTGGTCAGCAGATTCAGCACGGCATCGCAGGCCACCACCAGCGTGCCGGTGGTTTGAACTTCTCCGGTACCGCTAAGCGCGAACGAGGTGACGCTGCCAAACGACGCATTAACCGTAGTGACGGTACACGCCGCCCAGCCGCCGCCGGAGAATAGCAGCAGGATGAATAGCAGCAGGCGCGTCATGGCTCCTCCCGGCAAACCAGCGGCCCGTAGGTTTTCAACTTATGCTCCGGATTGGCCCCCACGGTCAGGGTAGTCTTACAGCGCCTCCCGTCAGGTGCGATCACCTCCAGCGGGTTCACATCGCTGAGATTTTCCAGCCAGGCGATGCCGTCGTACCCCACCACCGCATTGCTGCGCGAGGCGCGTCGAACCTGGCTTCCCACCGGCAACGCCTTCCCGCGCGCGTCATGCAGAATAACGCTGGCCACCCGCTCCTGCTCCATCGGGAAATCGACCAGATAGCCGCTGTGACGCCGAATCGCGATCCGCCGCTCGGTCTCTTTCAGACGGGTATCCGCCGGCAGATTCAAAGTATCAATCCGGTAGCTTGCCGGGTAATACGCCGACACCCCGCTGACCAGCAGGTAGCCGTTGTTATTGGTTTTACCGACGGGCTGGTTCTCATAGCTGACGGGCACGTCCGGGTGGCCGTCGGTACTGATGACCACAAAAGCATCGTTGATCTTATTCGCCGCGAACAGCTCGCCGTCCATCAGCACAACGGCGCCCATCGCCTCGCCCCACCAGGTCATGGCATCCCTTTCGCCATAGCCGCCGCCCTGCAGCTCGATGTTGTTATTACGCCAGCCCAGCGTACCCTGTTGATAATCACTGGATCTTGACTGGTTGGCCCAGGCCATGTTCCAGCTGAACCCACCGTCAGAAGGCATGGAGTGGTTGTAGTTAATGCGCTGGGTACTGCCTGCATCCGGGGTGTTTTCAACGGTGACGGCAGCGCTGTCGCGCGCCCCCAGCGGCACCTGCAGCGACAGCGCGACCGTCCAGTCTCCCCGCTGCCGATCCCGGCTGCCGGCCAGGTAAATGCTGCTCGCTCCCCACAGGTTTCGGCTCCAGGAGAGATTGAGCAGCTCGGTTTTTTGGCTGTCAAAACTCTCCACGCCGATCCAGGCCGCACCAATGTTGCCGTACCGTCCCAGATTGAAGGTCAGCGAATACTGGTCCGTATTACGGCTAAAGCTGGCGATGGGCTTATCGTTTTCGTCATACACCGTCGGCTGATCGTAAAGGGCCAGATTGCCAAAGCCGCGGTCGCGACGCGTGTGCTGGGTGGCGACGCTAAACTCGCTGGTACTGTACTGGTAACCCCAGTTGATTTGCCCACCCGTATCACCGCGCATGCGGCTTTGCGAGTAAGAGGTATTCACCACGCCAAACTGGCCGAGTTTTATCACCGTCCCCGCGCCGCCCAGCGCCAGCTCCTGCGCCCCTTCCGCGTGGCCCTCGAGGGTTAGCCAGTCCGTCATTCCGTAGCGATACGAGCCGCTGCCGGCTGCCGGACCGTAGTCAAAATTCTTGATACCGTAATTACGCCGCAGGCTGCCGAGCGTCACGGCGCCGTCGCTCAGCCCTTGTTTCAGCAGGTCGCTGGTGACGTAAAACGGTAGCGTGGTGCTTACCTGGCGCCCCAGCGCATCCGTCGTGACCAGCACCGCATCCCCGGCGCCGTTGATATAGGGCAGATTAGTCAGGGTGAAAGGCCCCGGCTGAAGCTGGGTTGAGCCGGAGCGATAGCCGTTGATAAAGAGATCGACCGAAGTGGGTACCGCGGCTTCCCCCGCGAACTCGGGCAGCGGCCATGTCACCAGGTCAGGACGCAGGGAGAAATCCCGCCCGACGCTTATCCCCCCCATCCGCACGCTGGAGCTCCAGCTCAGGGCATCGCTGATCACGTCCCCGGCGCTCCAGCTCATCGCGTCATCTTCGTTGGTGAACAGCAGGGTCGTGTCATAGCGGACATACCCTTCCTGCTGGCCGTCGTTACCGGTGAAATTTTCCCGCGCGTAACCGGTCGAGGAAAACGAGCCGTTTTCGTTGAAGTAGCGGAACTCATGCCAGATCGACGCCTGACCGCCGATATGTTCCGTGTGGTTGGTGTAGAGATCGTAATTCAGCAGCGCCCCGCGCCCGTAATGCGGTTTGGCCTGCGCCGCTTGCGCGCTGAAAGGCGTCACGCGGGCCGTTACCCAGTCGCGGGGAACGTTAAGCAGCAGGCGCTGCGCGGCGCTGTCGTACTCCACCCGAACCTGAGCAAGCGAGGAGAGATTTACCTCGCCGGTGGGAACGTGCGCCGGGGGCAGCCCCGCGCGCAGCAAATCGGCGCTGGAGATAAAGAAAGCGCCTTTACGCTGCGTCACGGGCACGACCAGGCCGGTGTCGTAGTGATTGACCACGATGGCCAGCTGGAAAACCGCTTCATCATTTATCGCCTGTGCCTGGGGAGGCGGCGGTAAACTGTCGTCGCCGGGCCCGGCCAGGGTCGCGGAACTGACGCATAGCAGTATCATCATCGCCGGCTTCAGTTGACGGGCGTCGACTGCCATTGTGCGTCCCTGGCATTAATCTGCGCGCTCATCCGCTCTGGCTGACGAACGCCAGCGGGTATGGGCCAGCTGCGGGTGCTGCCCGGCAGAACGTAACCCAGCAATCCTTCCGCCACCGTGCGTTTCTGACCTCCCTGCTCCAGCGCCACCTGGCTCAGCCTGACGTGGACATCACCCCGATTTTTGACCTCCAGCGCAGGCTTCCCCTCCGCCTGCGTCACTCGCCAGCTCAGGTTTTGGGTCTCCGCCAGCGCGTGATGCGCGCCCTCTTTGATGGTCGGGATCCCCTGCCCATACACGAACAGAGGGATGGAGTAACGCATCTGCAATTTGAGGCCGATGGTGGGTTCGGCTTTGGCATCAGGCTGGGGGATTTCATCGACGATAATGCGATAGGCTTGTTCGACCCCGGCGGGAACCGAAGCCTGTTTGATAAGGCGAATAAGCTGCTTGCTGCCTGTGCCAATCGTGACGATGGGCGGGCTGGCGACCACGTCCTGCTGTGCGGTATAGCGCTCGTGTCCGTCCTCCTGCTTCCAGCGCACGATGCGGACCTGCATCGTCGTGGCGCTGTTTCCCTGGTTCTGGATCCACAGTTCCGTGGCGTTGGCATCTGCAGCAAGCCAGGGATCGATGGGCCAGAGCAGGATGGTGGCCGCCGCCTGCGCCTGGCCAGCAACCGCCATTCCCAACGCGCCCGCCAGACAAACCGGTCTGAAAAATGGCTTCATCAACACTCTCCCTTTATTACCATGACAAGGTCACGGTGAGCTGATCGGAATAGGTTCCCGCCGGGCTAAACCCGGTCAGTAGCGCCACGCCAAAAAGCGGCAGCGCGATGTTATTGCTGTTGGTATAGGTCACCGCTATCGCCTGGTTGACGCCAATTTCGCTGTTCGCGGCCAGCGAGCTGCTGCTGTAGAGCCGGTATGGCACCACGTCGGCGCCGTTCGCACGCTTCATGCGGCGAACGGATGAATAATTTTGACCGCCATTAATGCTCATGCTCAGCGCCACGCCTGGCGTACAGGCAATTGACAACGCCCCGTTTGGCACAAAGCTGGTGCTCACCGGCGCGCTCTCGACGCCGTTATGGCTGCCAAAATCCAGCGTACCGAGAAGCCCTCCGCTACCGGTGGCCACCGCGCATCCCGGCACAATTGTCGCGCTGACCTTAAACGACTGGGATGTCACCGCATCCGCCGTGGGCATCGTGAGCAATCCGACGATCAGCGCGAAAAAAGGCTGCACGCGTCCCTCTGCGCGTTTGCGCAGACCTGTGAGAGATGCCTTCATGGCGGTTCGGGACTAGTAGGTGACGCTGACGTTAATCGTGTCGGTGTAGGTTCCCGGAACGACCGTCACGCTGTTACCGCCGCCGGTAATCCGTCCGTAGAGGGTGTAACTGTCCACCCCTCCGGCTGTAGACGCGATCGGCAGCGCGGCGTTATTGGCAATCACGGTGTTAAACCCGCTGTCGCTGTACAGGCTGTAGGCCACGCCCTGTGCCGCGTTGGCCGTATTCACCAGATAGCGTTCAGGCGTGCCCGGCGAACCGACAACCGAGCCGGGCGCGGTGGAGTGGGTATTACCGGTGATCGCGACCGTATAGCTGGCGGTCGTACATTGAATGGTGAAGGTGTTTCCGCCGCTGGCGCCGCTCAGCTGCGTCGTAAGCGTGGAAAAGGTTGCCGGATGGGTACCGAAGTCGAGCGTACCGAAGTTAATGCCACTCTGCGCGGGCGAGCCGTTTATCAGACACCCGTTTGTCAGCGTCAGCGTTGCACCGATGGTGCCGCTGCTGGTGACGGCCAGCGCCTGATGGGCCGTTGTCGCAGCCAGTAAGGTGCCTGCGCAGATCAAAAGAAGTTTTCTTTTCATTTACCACCCTCCAGAAGACGTCTCCGTTCCCTTGCCACATTTTATTTTTGTCGTTCAAGATGTTAGCCCCGCTTAACGTTCCTCTGAGGGGGTTATTGAGAATTTAGTTTACGGATATCGCTTCGACCACCCGACCCTTAACGCATAAGGCATATGTCTTATTGACTCAACTTTTTTATAAATAACAGAAAGTTAATTTAATTCAGGCAGCAATTTCATTCTATCCGGGGAGAATATATCCATTAAAGTGTGACGACGATCACAATATATCGTCAGCGCATTAACAACAAAATTAATAAAAATTAAAAAGGAGTTGTATCCCCCTACACTTTGCGTCAATTTATGTGCCGAATAATTTCCCGTATCGTAATAAAAAATTTATATGTATCGACGCGGGCTACATCTGAAGCGCATAGAGGGTCTTTTTTCGTGGCAAGTGCAAACAAACTCACACTCTTCATCGTGATATTCATGCTGGCGGGTATTCTTTCAGGGGCAGCAATTCATGAGTATGCATCTGCGGATGCCATCACAGCCTGGTCGGATAATATTACCCTTCTGACCGATATTTTCCTCCGCCTGATCAAAATGGTCATTGCACCGTTGGTCTTCAGCACGCTCACCGTCGGCATTATGAAGCTGGGCGAAACCTCCACCATTGGCCGCGTTGGCGGAAAAGCGATGGTGTGGTTTATCAGCTCATCCGTGCTCTCTATTCTGGTGGGCCTGTTCATCGTCACGCTGGAGCATCCGGGAAGCGGTCTGAACCTGACGGTTCCGACAGAAGCGGTGGATACCGGCCTGGCCGTTGGCGGCATGACGCTGAAAGCGTTCCTGTCGCATACCATTCCGACCAGTATCGCGGGGGCGATGTCGAACAATGAGATCCTGCAGATTGTGGTGTTCTCGATGTTCTTCGGCATCGGCGGCGCGTCGCTGGGACAGAAATTCAACGCGCCGCTGGTGGCCGCGCTGGATGTGGTTTCCCATATCATGCTGAAGGTAACGGGTTACGTGATGTACGTTGCTCCGCTGGCCATTTTCGCGGCGATTTCATCCGTCATTGCCACGCAAGGTCTCGGCATTCTGCTGAACTACGCCTCCTTTATTGGCGGCTACTATGTTGCCATTCTTCTCACCTGCATGGTGCTGCTGGCCGTGGGCTACATGGTGCTGAAAAAAGAGGTGTTTCGCCTGGTCAGCATGCTGAAAGATCCGGTCCTGGTGGCGTTTACCACCAGCAGCTCTGAAGCCGCCTACCCGAAAACGCTGGAGCAGCTGGAGCGCTTCGGCTGCTCGCGCAACATCGCCTCTTTCGTTCTGCCGATTGGCTACTCCTTCAACCTGGTGGGTTCGATGGTGTACTGCTCTTTCGCCTCGATGTTTATCGCTCAGGCGTACAACATTCACCTGAGCTTCTCTGAAGTGACGGTGCTGATGCTGACCCTGATGCTGGCGTCGAAAGGGATTGCCGGCGTACCGCGTTCTTCACTGGTGGTGCTGGCAGCAACCATTCCGAGCTTTAATATTCCGGTGGCGGGTATTCTGCTGCTGATGGGGATCGACCACTTCCTGGACATGGGCCGTTCCGCAATTAACGTGCTGGGCAATGGTATTGCGACCGCGATGCTGTCACAGAATGAAGGCGCGCGGGAAGCGGAAGCTGAAGCTGAGCTGGTAAAGCAGGAAGCGTAAGGTGAAAAAAAGGGTGAGGCCTGATTCCCTCACCCCTGCCCTCTCCCACAGGCAGAGGGAGTAAACACAAAAAACGGCAACCTGGGTTGCCGTTTTGCATTTTCCTACGCTACGTGACTCACGGCGATATCCAGCAGCGCCATCTCATCGCTGTTCAGCAGCTTCTCGATGTTCACCAGAATCAGCATACGCTCGCCGAGCGCGCCCAGGCCGGTCAGGTATTCGGTCGACAGCGTGACCGCAAACTCCGGCGCAGGACGAATTTGGTCAGAGGTCAGGGAAAGCACATCAGATACGCCGTCCACCACGATACCTACCACGCGCTGCCCCAGATTCAGAACGATCACCACGGTGTTGTCGTCGTAGTCAACGTCGCCCTGGCTGAACTTCACGCGCAGGTCCACGATTGGCACAATGACGCCACGCAGGTTGGTGACACCTTTAATAAAAGCAGGCGTGTTAGCGATGCGGGTAACCTGGTCGTAACCACGGATTTCCTGCACTTTCAGGATATCGATGCCGTACTCCTCATCGCCTAAAGTGAATACCAGGAATTCCTGCCCTGATGGCTCGCCCGCCAGTTTCGTTACATTACTCATACCGGTCATGTTATTACCTTCTACTTAATCAGGCGGCTGTGTACGCCACACGTTGTTCACGATTTAATCCCTGAAGCGCCGACACATCGACGATCAGCGCCACGCTACCATCACCCAGAATGGTGGCGGCAGAAATACCCGGCACTTTGCGGTAGTTGCTTTCGAGGTTCTTCACTACCACCTGGTGCTGACCAATCAGCTGATCGACCAGCAGCGCGTAGCGACGGCCCGCGCTTTGCAGGATCACAACGATGCCCTGCGTGGCCTCTGTCTTCGCCCCGTCCACTTCGAACACTTTCCACAGCTCAACCAGCGGCAGGTACTCACCGCGCACTTCGAGGACGCGCTCGCCGCCCGCCAGCGGATGCAGATCTTCTTCACGCGGCTGCAGGGATTCCATTACGGCGTTCAGCGGCAGGATAAAGACTTCGTCCGCCACTTTGACTGACATGCCGTCGAGGATCGCCAGCGTCAGCGGCAGCAGAATGCGAATGGTGGTGCCGGAACCCTGTTTAGACTGGATCTCAACGTGGCCGCCCATCTCCTGGATGTTACGTTTCACCACGTCCATGCCCACACCGCGTCCGGACACGTCGGTCACCTGCTCTGCGGTAGAGAAGCCCGGCGCGAAGATGAGCATGCCCACTTCTTCGTCGGTCATGTTTTCATTGACCGCCATCCCCTGCGAAATCGCTTTTGCCAGGATGCGCTCGCGGTTAAGCCCCGCGCCGTCATCGGTCACTTCGATGCAGATGTTCCCGCCCTGGTGTTCCGCAGAGAGGATCAGGTTGCCGACCGGCGATTTTCCGGCGGCAATGCGGTTTTCCGGCAGTTCGATACCGTGGTCGAGGCTGTTACGCACCAGGTGCGTTAACGGGTCGATAATGCGCTCGATCAGGCTTTTATCCAGTTCGGTTGAGCTGCCCATCAGGGTCAGTTCAATCTGTTTATTCAGCTTGCTGGCAAGGTCGCGAACCAGACGCGGGAAGCGGCTGAAGACATATTCCATCGGCATCATACGGATGGACATGACCGATTCCTGCAGGTCGCGGGCGTTACGCTGCAGCTGGCCCATGCTGGTGATCAGATCGCCGTGCGTGACCGGGTCCAGTTCGTTAGAACGCTGGGCCAGCATCGACTGGGTGATCACCAGTTCGCCCACCAGGTTAATCAGCTGGTCGACCTTCTCAACGGCAACGCGGATACTGGTTGACTCGCTGGAGCGCGCAGCAGGTTTCTCACCACGGCCAGGTGCCGCGGCCTCTTTTGGCACCGCCTTCAGCGCCGGAGCCGCAGGAGCCACAGCCGGTGCGGCGGCCTGAGCGACAACGGCCACCTCTTCCGCAGCGGCAGGGGCGTCAACCGCGGCCGTTTCGGTTTCGAAGGCGATCTGGTCAGCTTCAATCACAAAGCACAGTACCGCCACGATATCGTCCTGGCCAATACCGTCATCAAGCGTCGCGGCAAGGCTGTCTTTGCCTTTTACCACGTTGCTTAACTTCGCCAGGTTACCCAGCTCTTCTTCCAGCAGGTTAACTTCACTCTCTTTTAGGCGTGACAGCACAACGCGCAGTTTTCCCGCTTGTGCAGCGGCTGGCGCGGCCTCGTCGGCAGCCACCGCATCGACAACGCTCAGTTTCGCCGCAGGGACAACGGCTGCAGCGACTTCACCTTTTGCTTCCAGGGCGAGCTGGCGCAGCGCATTGCAGATGTATTCAAAGCTGGCGGCATCAGGCTCTGCCGAACTTTTATAGGCGTCGAGCTGTTCCTGCATAATATCTTTGGTTTCCAAAAACAGGTTGATAATGTCGGTATTGAGCTGCATCTCACCGCGTCGTGCTTCATCAAGCAGGTTTTCCATTAAATGGGTCGTTTCCTGCAGGATGGTAAATCCAAACGTTCCGGCTCCGCCTTTAATAGAGTGCGCCGCACGGAAGATGGCATTGAGCTGCTCGGAGTCCGGTGCTTCGGGCACCAAATCGAGCAAATGTTGCTCCATATCGGCCAACAATTCGTCGGCTTCATCAAAGAATGTCTGGTAAAAATCGCTAATATCCATGCTCACGCTATCACCTCGGATTGGCTGGTGGCGATGTTGGAACGGCAGCCGAAGGAACGGCCCCAGGCTGTTTTAAATCGTCCAGTGACTCATTCTGACTTTCGGCGTTTTCATGCAGGATGGCCTGCTCCGCCTGCTGGTTCAGCACTAAAAGACTGATACGACGGTTGATGGCATCATCCGGCCCGCGGTCGGAAACGCGCATGGTTGCGGCCATGCCGACTACGCGCAGTACCTTGCCATCATCAAGCCCACCTACCACCAGCTCGCGACGCGAGGCGTTGGCACGATCGGCAGAAAGCTCCCAGTTGCTGTATCCCTTCTCCCCACTGGCGTACGGGAAATCATCCGTGTGTCCTGACAGGCTGATTCGGTTAGGAATACCGTTCAGCACCGGTGCAATGGCTCGCAGAATATCGCGCATGTACGGTTCGACTTCCGCACTTCCGGTTTTAAACATTGGGCGGTTCTGGCTGTCGATAATCTGAATACGCAGCCCTTCCTGCACCAGGTCAATCTTCAGATGCGGGCGCAGCGCGCGCAGCTTCGGATCCGCTTCAATCAACTGATCGAGATCGCCCCGCAGTTTCTTCAGACGCGCCTGCTCCATCTTTCTTTTCAGCTCGTCGATGTTCGGCTCTTTTTTCACCTCACCCTTCTGCTGGGTGTAATCATCGCCGCCGCCCGGGATCGGGCTTTCGCTGTTAGAGATACGCGGCCCACCGGCCACCGCCGTTGCCAGCGGCGTTCGGAAATATTCGGCAATCTGGATCAGTTCTTTTGGGCTGGAGATGGAGATCAGCCACATCACCAGAAAGAACGCCATCATTGCGGTCATAAAGTCGGCGTACGCAATTTTCCACGAGCCGTGTGCACCATGCCCGCCGCCCTTGTGCTTGCGTTTTTTTACGATGACGATCGGATGGGACTGGTTTTTCATGCGTCCTCAGTTGTCGTCTGTTGGTTTGGGTTTTTCACCGCACGCACGTGTTCTTCAAGCTCGATAAACGACGGACGCTCGCTGGAGTAAAGCGTTTTACGGCCAAACTCAACCGCGATCGGTGGCGCGTAACCGTTGAGGTTAGAGAGCAGCGTGATCTTCACGCACTGCATCATTTTGGTGGTTTCCGCGCTCTTCTGGCGCAGAACGCTCGCCAGCGGAGAGATGAAGCCGTACGCCAGCAAAATACCGAGGAAAGTCCCCACCATCGCATGGGCAATCAGCGCGCCCAGTTCGGCTGCCGGACGGTCTGCCGAGGCCAGGGCGTGAACCACGCCCATTACCGCGGCAACGATACCGAATGCCGGAAGCGAGTCGCCGACCAGCGCCAGGCTGTTGGCCGGCACTTCAGATTCGCTTTCGTGGGTTTCGATCTCTTCGTCCATCAGCGCTTCGATTTCGAAGGTATTCATGTTGCCGCTGATGATGAGTCGCAGATAGTCGACGATGAAATCCAGCATCATGGCATCAGCAAGAATTCGCGGATAGCTGGCAAAAATTTCGCTCTCTTTCGGGTTTTCAATATCCCGTTCAAGCGAGAACATGCCCTGCTGACGCGACTTCGCCATCAGGCGATAGAGCAGTGCCAGCAGATCCATATACATGCTTTTGGTGTATTTCGAGCGACGGAACAGCAACGGAATCGCTTTCAGCGTGCCCTTGATCGATTTACCGTTGTTACCAACGATAAAAGCCCCTACCCCTGCGCCGCCGATGATAATAAGTTCAGCCGGTTGATAGAGTGCTCCAAGGTGCCCGCCGGTCATCATGTAACCGCCGAAAACTGTACCGAGAACTACCAGGTAACCTAATAAGATAAGCACGACATCATCCTTCCGCTAGTGACTATGGCAAGGACGTCCAGCTCGCAGCGTTTACCGTTTGCGGGGTAAAAAAAAGCAGCGGTAATTGCTTACCGCTGCTGGAATCTTTCCCACACGTTCGGGTTAAACAGCTTGTTCGATCTGTTCATCCAGCAGTTGTGGAATAATATCGGCAGCATCCCGGGAAAGTTTACGTCTTTTTACTGCGCGGGATGGAGGCTGACATAAACTACAGGCGAAGCTGCCTGCAGGTTGATGAGCATGGGTAATAAAATTGCCGTCGCAGCAGTTGCAGCGCGACAGTTCAAGCATTCCGCTCTCAACAAAACGCACCAGCGTCCATGCGCGGGTCAGCGCCAGCAGAGGGCCTTCTTCCTGCTGTGGGCATTGTTCAAGGTAAAGTTTGTACGCTTTGATCACGGCGTCAACGCCGCTACACAAACCGGTTTTGAGAAGATACTGCCAGGCATTACAGAACATGGAAGCATGAATATTCTGCTCCCACGTCATAAACCAGTCGGTAGAAAACGGCAGCATGCCTTTCGGCGGGGGACTACCACGTAACTCTTTGTACAGTTTGATGAGACGACCACGGCTCAGCTGAGTCTCGCTTTCCAGCATTTGTAAACGAGCACCCAGTGTAATCAGCTCCATGGCCAACTGTATGTCACGCGCTTCCTGAACAATGCTTTTCTCGCTCATTGCTAGGCCCTTTTCTTACGGGCTACGTCATCAGGCTGGCTGATTTCGTTAAGCAAGCGAGTGGAAAGAAGAATACCGGTATGGATCTGTTGAAGATCGTCCACACGGGATTCCTGCGTCAGACGCGTTATTGTCTGTGAATCATCGAAACGGAACTGGCAAACCAGTTGATTCGTTTCAGCCAGTTTAACCATCTGCGGGAGGGTTAAGCCGCCCAGCATGGTTGCCATTTCTTCGTTAATACCCAGACGAAACATCGCGGACGCCTTGTCCTGACTAATCAAACGCTGCGCGAGCAGTAAATACGACAAATTGATGTCATAGATATGTTTTAGCAACTCGGATGTATGCATTGTTCCCATCCCGAATAACCAACTATTATTTTTATGCGGAAAGACCGCACCCCGTGATGTCGCCGGGAAATCACCCGGTATAAAAAAGAAAAGGCTAAATGCATAGTTGAATTTAGGTTTGTATTCACTGAAACCGTAAGAGAGAAACCGCGAATGCGTCTCTTACATGATTTATCATTTCTTACAAATAACTAAGATTTTTCCTAATTCGACGCAAACTCTACTCGTCAGTTTTGACACATACAATCCAGCCACCCTCAAATTTAAAAAAAATGTGATCCACGTCACACAATTTAAGTGAATATGACCCATAAATCCATCAGTATGACTTGTAATTTGTTCAAAATTTGGCCAATCGGTACTGTTTTGTATTCTTAATTGACGAATACTCATGCAGAAGGGTGATCCGAACTGGCATGCAACGTGCTTTCCCAGCCGTAAGCGCCGCGCGGAAACATTTACAACAACCCCCTCTTCGGGAAACATTTTTCTTACCGTGAAAAAACATATAGTTATGCAGATAGCACAAAAAAGATGTTTCAGGACGTGATCATTCGAAATGAGTTTGTAACGGGTCAAAACGATTTAACAGTCAAGGCGTGAATTTGTGTGATTTACGTTAAGTTGTTAATTTTTTTCATTTAGGCGCATTTTTCAGTTATTCTTCTTATAAGAATAATTAATGAATAATTATGATAAGCTTCACACTAATGTCGTAATCTGCTCTTGCAGAACCGGAGATTTCGCGGTAAAGGTGGTTAAACGCTGTCTTTCAGACATCCAAGGAGTGCGCCATGAGTTACTCCCATCTTCTTGTTTCCGTTGCAGTTTCCCCCGAAAGCCATCAGCTCGTCGCTCGGGCAGTTTCCATTGCCAGACCTCACAATGCCCGCATCAGCCTCATCACGCTCGCCGCAGAGCCAGAGATGTATAATCAGCTGGCCGCCCCCATGCTGGAGGATATTCGCGAGGTACTGCAGGAAGAAACGCAGCAATTTCTGCGCGAATTAGTGGAAAAGGCACAATATCCTGTTTATGAGACCGTTATTGCGACCGGGGAACTGAACGCCCATATTCTCGATATGTGTCGTAAACAAAATATTGATTTAGTAATTTGCGGGAACCATAACCGCAGCTTTTTATCGCGGGCAGCCTGCGCGGCGAAATCTATTGTCGCGTCGAGCCAGGTCGATGTGCTGTTAGTGCCGCTTGGGGGGCATTAACCCCCCAGCAGTAAATCAGGCGAGTTTAGGGAAGGTCGCGATCTTTTTTTGCAGATCGCCTTCATGACTTTGCGGAGCGATATCCCGGAGATCCTGAATAAAACGCGCCTGCCAGTGGTTAATATCGTTCTTCTGGATCGTCTCCATCATGTCAGCATGACGGGAAATGCGTTCCGTGAGCGGCATTGTCAGGGCACGATTCAGCGCGTTCGCCACGTCATCCCTGTCGTAAGGGTTAACGATGAGCGCCGACGTGAGCTCATTTGCGGCTCCGGCAAACTGGGAAAGCACCAGAACACCCGGGTCGGCAGGATCCTGGGCCGCCACATACTCTTTCGCCACCAGGTTCATCCCGTCGCGCAGCGGCGTGACCAGCCCAACGTCCGCATAGCGGAAGACTTTCATCAGGATCTTACGGTCAAAGTGCTGATTCAGGTAAAACAGCGGCGTCCAGCCCAGCTGGCCGTAGCGGCCATTAATGCGCCCTGCTTCTGTCTCCAGCTGATGGCGAATATCCTGATAGGCCTGAACCTCACCGCGCGACGTCGGCGCAATCTGGGTATAGCGAATTTTCCCGTGATGCTGCGGGTATTTATCCAGCAGCGTTTCATACGCCAGGAAGCGTTCCGGCAGCCCTTTGGAATAATCAAGACGCTCAACCGAGAAGATATTTTTCACGTGCTTGAGTTCATTCTTAAGCTGCGCCAGCTTCGGCGGCAGCGGGCCGGAAGCCTGCTCCGCGATTTCGTCAGGTTCAATCCCTATTGGATAGACCTCGGTGTGGAAGGTTTTTCCCCACGCCGTATGGGTTTTCCCGCCTTTGGTCACCAGACGCGCTTTGCCAGACACGGAGTCAAGGAACGCGAGGCGGTCATTTTCGGTCTGGAAGCCCAGCAAATCGTAATCACACAGCGCCTCCAGCAGCTCTTCATGCGGCGGCAGCGCGGTAAAAATTTCCGGCGTCGGGAACGGGATGTGCAGGAAGAAGCCAATCCGGTTATTCACCCCCCTCTTTCGCAGCTCTCTCGCGAAGGGCAACAGGTGATAATCGTGGATCCATAAAATATCGTCTTCTTCTATTAATGGCAGCAGTTTATCCGCCAGCAGCGCATTCACGCGCGAGTAGCCTTCGAAGGATTCACGCTGGAATTTGACCAGGTCAAGACGATAGTGGAACGCAGGCCACAGGACGGCATTTGAGAACTGCGAGTAATACTCGTCATAGTCTTTCTCTTTCAATGCAAATGAAGCCCACGTAATGTTTCCGCGCGTCACCTTTTTGAGCGGTTTCTCTTCTTCACTGATTTCTCCACTCCAGCCAAACCACAGCCCGCCAGCGGCTTTTAAGGCACCTAACACCCCTACCGCCAGGCCACCCGCGCTGGCTTTTTTATCGTCAGGCGGTGCGATTCGGTTAGAGACGACGACTAAGCGACCCATAATGGTTTCCCCCTTTGCTTTGCGCTATTTGTTGTTGTTGCTGGTTAGCGATGTCAGATATCCACTGCCAGACGCTGGCGACATCCGCCAGTCGCCATTCGGCAACGGTGTCACCAGGCCCCACCTTGACGGCGATCCCTCCGGCCTGATTCACCACGCGAAACCCGGCCTCGTCGGTCAGGTCATCCCCAATGAAAACGGGCGTTCGCCCTTTGAAAGGCGGCGACGCCATAAACGCGGCGATGGCCGCGCCTTTATTAATCCCTTTCGGTTTTAACTCCACGACACATTTGCCGGGCTGCAACGCCAGCTGTGGATGGGCATCCGCTACCGTCTGAGCCAGCGCAAGCACGGCCTCCTCATGCTGCGGCGCCTGACGATAATGCAGGGCAAAGGCCATGCCTTTGGCTTCCAGCTCGGTGCCAGGCAGCGCTTCCAGCGCAGCAGAAAGCTGCTTCTGGAGCGTTTGCGTGAGTGCGTCAGGGAGTGAAACGATATGCGTGTGATCATGGATGTCGCGGCGCTCCGCTCCGTGTACACCGGCCAGCGGAAAGTGGTAAGGACTGGCGAGCATATCCAGCTCGGCCATTGAGCGCCCTGATATCAATGCCAGTGCTCCCTCGTTCATGAGCGAGAGCTGATGCAAATCCTGTAACACCGCATCCGGAATAGACACCTGGTCAGGGTGCGGTTTTATCCCGGCGAGCGTGCCGTCGAGATCGAAAAAGAAAGCATAGTGTCCGGGCAGTACAGGCGGTGCGGTTAACATGTCAGCCACCCTTTTCCTCCTTACGGTTTACGAGAGGTAAACGCCTTTACCTCTTTCATAGCCATGTAAGTATAGACAGTGTGACGTCGCTCGCCATTTGACAACCGCCCCGCCAGTAAAACTGGCGGGGCGGTTAAGGGGGCAACTATGGTTATAAGTTGAGCAATAAAAGACGGGAAAAAGAGTTACAGGGTACGCTTCGCTTTTTGCTTGTAACGGTCGAAAATCACCGCTGCCAGCAGGATCAGACCACGAACCACGTACTGCGAGAACGGCGAAATGTTCAGCAGGTTCATGGCGTTCTCCACCGTGCCTAAAATCAGGATACCGGCCACCACATATGAGATTTTTCCGATGCCGCCCTTGAGGGAAACGCCCCCTAAAACGCAGGCCGAAATGACGATCAGTTCGTAGCCAATAGAGGTCATCGGCTGGCCGCTGGTCATACGCGAAGCCAGGATAATCCCCGCGGCGGCAGAAACCAGCCCTGAGAGCACGAAGATAATAATCTTGGTTCGCACCACCGGCACCCCGGCCAGACGGGCGGCCTCTTCGTTACCGCCAATCGCCAGGGTATTGCGGCCAAAGGTGGTCCGGTTGAGCAGGAAGCCGAACAAGATCAGGCAGGCCACGGTCAGCCAGATTGGCGCAGGCAGCCCCAGCCAGTTGGCGTAACCCAGCGTAAAGAAGCGCTCGTCTTCAATCCCCACCGCTTTACCGTCGGAGATGATATAGGCCAGCCCGCGGACAATTTGCATCGTCGCAAGCGTGGTGATCAGAGCGTTAATCTTCAGGCGTGCGATAACAAACCCGTTCACCAGACCGCTGATGACGCCGAGTAGCAGACCGGCGAGAACGCCAATCCACAGGCTCTCCGTCATGTTGATCACCACTGCCGTCGTGACGCCCGCACAGGCAATCACCGACGCCACCGACAGGTCAAAATCGCCAGAGGCCAGGCAGAACAGCATCCCGCAGGCCACCATCCCGGACATGGAAATGGCCAGCCCCAGCCCCTTCATATTAATGAAGGTGGCAAAGTTAGGAACAAAGATCGCGCAGGCGAGGAACAGCGCGGCAAAGACCACCAGCATGCCGTACTGATCCCAGATACGTCCAAAACTCAGCGCCGACTTCGACTTCGGCGCTCCGGATGTAGTAACAGAGGACATCATTAACTCCTTACTCAGGCGACAGCCTGGCTGACTTTAGGCATGGCGAGGTTCAACGCCTGTTGTTCATTCGCCTGTTCATGAAGCAATTCACCGGCAATTTCGCCTTCACGCATCACCACAATGCGGTCGGCCACGCCAAGCACCTCCGGCAGATCGCTGGAGGCGAAGAGCACCGCCACGCCGCGTTTTGCCAGCTCATAGATCACGTTATAAATCTCGTGTTTTGCCCCCACATCGATACCGCGCGTCGGCTCGTCGAGCAAAATGACCTTCATATCTTCCGACAGCCAGCGGCCTAAAATCGCCTTCTGCTGGTTTCCGCCTGACAGATTCATGATCAGCTGTTCCGGGCCCGGCGTTTTAATATTCAGCGAGCGAATATGGTGGTCGGCGTTGCTCGACTCCCAGCCATCGTTTATCAGGCAGCCTGCGCGAATAAACTTGCGGCGAGCGGAAATATTGATGTTGTCGCGTACCGAATGTACCGGAATAATCCCCTCAGCTTTACGGTCTTCCGGGCAGAGCATCATGCCCGCCCTGATCGCGTGGGCCGGTTTCTGGATATCGACCCGTTCACCGTCAATAAAAACCTGCCCTTCGGTAATACGAGTACCGCCGAACAGGCCTTTCATTAATTCACTGCGCCCCGCCCCCACCAGGCCAAACAGGCCGACTATTTCGCCGCTGCGAACCGATAACGAAATCGGCGTACGCACGCCCGGCGCTTTGACGTTGCCCAGGCGCAGGCGTTCAGGACCGTACTGACGCGGCTGCCAGTGATAAATATCACCCAGCTCGCGTCCAACCATCGCCTGAACAAGCTGGTCATGGTTAACCTGCTGCATGTCGGTAAAGGTGCGCACATAGCGCCCATCTTTAAAGACGGTGATGGCGTCGCTCAGGGCAAATATCTCTTCCATGCGGTGCGAGACATACAAAATCGTACGGCCTTCCTGACGCAATTCGCGGATCACGCGGAACAGATTTTCAATTTCACGCGCAGAGAGCGAACTGGTGGGCTCATCGAAGGCGATAATTCTGGCGTTACGCGCCAGCGCCTTGGCAATTTCAACCATCTGCCACTGGCCGATGGAGAGATATTTCAGCGGCGTCTGGGGATCGACGTCCAGACCCAGGTGTTTAAGCTGCAGCCCCGCTTCATAATTAAGTAGCGAACGATTTACCACGCCGCCTTTGTGCGGAAGCTGACCTAAATAGATGTTTTCCGCCACGGTCATCTCAGGAATGAGGTGCAGCTCCTGATAGATGATCGCAACCCCGGCATTGAGCGCCGCCGTGGTATCGGCAAACGCCACCTCTTCGCCGCGAATGGCCAGCGTGCCGGTCGTAGGCGCGTAGTTGCCGCTGAGGATCTTCAACAGCGTGGATTTCCCCGCGCCGTTTTCCCCCATCAGGGCGTGGACCTGGCCGGCATAGCAGTCGAAGCTGATATCGGTCAGCGCGTTAACACCGGGGAAAGTTTTCCCGATGCCGCGAAAAGAGAGATACGGATCAGACTGTCGCATAACGTCTCCGTGATTCCTGTAGTGTGTACGTCTGGCCCCTCACGATGCATGAGGGGCACAATCACAGCGTATTACTTACCGCCCAGCCCTTTTTTCGCCAGCTCCTCTTTGAAGTTGTCGCGGGTAATCAGCACCACGTCGGTCACTTCGGTAAATTTCGGCGGTTCGGCCCCTTTGGTTACCCAGTTGTAGAGCATCTCACTGGATTTGTAGCCGTGAACGTCCGGGCTCGGTAGCAGAGAACCATAGAAGCCGGTAGCCTGCGCTTTGGACAACTCGCTGACGGCGTCAACGCCGTTGATGCCAATCCCGATCACGTCAGGCGCTTTGAAGCCCTGGCCTTCCGTCGCGCGTACCCCGCCCAGCACGGTGTTGTCGTTCATGCCGACCACCAGCCAGTGTTTGACCTCCGGATGCTGTACCAGCATAGAGTTCGCGGCGTCGAAAGCGCCCGGGATATCGTTGGATTTGGTTGGGACTTTATAGATCTGTTTTTCCGGGAAGCCGGCCGCTTTCAGCGCGTCCATTGAGCCGGTAGTACGACGGCGTGCGGTGTCCAGTTCGTCAGCCGTGATAGCCATTACCGCGGTCTCTTTGACATCCCAGCCGCGCTTTTGCATCTCTTTATAGAGTTCCTGTCCCTGACGTTCGCCGATTTTGGTCGCCGCCATCATGACCAGCGGGACGGTGTCCATCGGCTTGCCTTTGGCGTTAACGAACTGATCGTCAACCGCGATGACCTTCATATCGTAACCGCGCGCTTTCGCCGCGATTGCCGACCCCAGCTTTGGATCCGGGGTACAGATAACGAAACCTTTTGCACCGCTGGCCGCCAGGCTGTCGATGGCGTTCAGGGTTTTTTCGCCGTCAGGCACGGCGATTTTAATGACTTCAAAACCTAAATCTTTCCCGGCTTTATCTGCGAATTTCCACTCAGTCTGGAACCAGGGCTCTTCGGGCTGTTTTACCAAAAAACCGAGTTTTAAATTCTCAGCGATAGCGGATTGTGACATAACGGCAGCCAGACCGATGGCCGCCAGCGCTTTAGTAAATTTGTGCATGGTAAACTCCAGCTTTAGCATTCTTTTCTGTAGGGAATAAGTGCGTGCTTCTTCTTTAATCGGACTTAAAACAAGGCATTAGCGCTTACCTCGTCATAAGCGTTATTGCTGGTGATAGTTTTAGCGGGAAATTAATCATCCATAAGAGAGCCCCATCACACCGCAGAATTACAGTAATTGCGTACATAAATTCAGCGAAAAATGACATAAAAAAGGCAGGATTTGTCAGACAAATGGAAGAGGACTAAGCAGAATTATCCATAAGATTAGCCAAGATATCCCTGATGCCTCTCAGCGGGCAAAACGGCACCTGGCGTTAAGGGGTTCAACATGTTTTTCATCACGAATGTACAACGCACCTGAAAAAACGTTATTCCGCAGAATTTGATTTAGCGCAATTTTATTGACACATCATATATTCGAAACGATTAAACCGTATTTCTCTTTTTCTCGGAGTAATATTCCAACTTAATATTTTCGAAAGAGTAACAGTGTGCCATCACGATAAAAACCTTTAATTATTAGGCCATTAAGTCACATTCAATTCATGGCGAGCTAATTGTATTTCTAAACTATATTAAACTTTGTAATGTATGGTAAATACAGCCTGATTAAGAGTTTTCTTAGACCCAATACAAGGGTATGCTTATTTATATCGAACACAGGAAGTGAATTTCGGTCGACTTCGGTCACGGCAGAATGTCTATTTCTGCTCTTCTCTTCGTATTTGCCTGGCGCTCAGGTTACGCAACGGACATCACGTCCCACAGTCAATAAGGATATGAGTATGGCTACCCAAACGATGATGCAAAAACTTAATGCGCAGATGAACCTTGAGTTCTACGCCTCGAATCTGCACCTTCACTTAAGTGCGTGGTGTGCCGAGAATAGTCTTACGGGGTCTGCCACATTCTTTCGCTCTCAGGCGCAAAGTAACGTCACCCACATGATGCGTGTCTTTAATTTTCTGAAAGCCGCAGGGGCAAATCCTGTCGTTAAAGCCCTTGATGGGATCAACGAAAACTACTCTTGCCTGGAAGAACTGTTTCAGAAAACGCTTGAAGAGTACGAGCAACGCTGCAGCACGCTCAGCAAACTGGCCGATGAAGCCAAAGCGCAGCAGGACATTACGACGCTCAAATTCTTACGCGATATGGACAAAGAGCAGCAGCAGGATGGCATGCTGCTGAAGACGCTGGCGGATGAGATCCATAATGCGCAGCAGGCGGGTTTATGTCCTGAGCAAACCGACCGTCATCTGCTCGACATTGTGGCGGTGCAACACCACTGAGTTTTTGGCCTGCTTCCGTCCCGGGGAGCAGGCCCCCATCCCATCTCCAACCTTCTGCTTTTGCTGAAATTTAACAAATCAGATCTGGCTCCCAATGATTAACCACACAACGTGTGATGATTTATTTAGTTACATAATCATTGACGAGGGAGCATCATGATCACCATTGAGTTTGTTGTCATTCTCCTCTGCCTGCTGACGGGTACGCGTTTCGGCGGTATGGGGCTTGGGTTAATCAGCGGTATTGGTCTTTTTATTTTATGTTTTGTCTTTGGTCTGCAACCGGGTAAACCGCCGGTTGACGTTATGCTGACCATCCTTGCGGTGATTGGCTGTGCGGCTACGCTGCAGACTGCGGGCGGCCTCAACGTCATGATGCAGTTTGCTGAACGTCTGCTGCGCAAACACCCGCAGCACATCACCCTGCTCGCCCCTTTCACCACCTGGATGCTGACCTTTCTGTGCGGCACCGGACATGTGGTCTACACCATGTTCCCCATCATCGCGGATATCGCCCTGAAAAAAGGGATCCGCCCCGAGCGCCCCATGGCCGTGGCGTCAGTGGCATCACAGATGGCGATTACGGCTTCCCCCGTTTCCGTTGCCGTTGTGTCGCTGGTGTCTATCCTGGCGGCACAGCATGGGATCGGCCACGCGTGGGGGATCCTGGAAATTCTCGCCGTGTCGGTTCCCGCTTCGCTATTCGGCGTAGCCATTGCGGCCCTGTGGAGTTTACGCCGTGGGAAAGATTTGGCTGACGACATAGAGTTTCAGGAAAAGCTGAAAGATCCTAAGCAGCGCGAGTTTATCTACGGCGGGACCGAGACGTTAATGAATCAGCGTTTCCCTAAACAGGCCTACTGGTCCACGTGGATTTTCTTTGCCGGTATTGCCGTGGTCGTTTTGCTGGGGGCATTCCCGGAACTGCGCCCCGCCTTTGAGGTGAAAGGCAAAATGACGGCGCTGTCGATGAACCTTGTCATTCAGATGATGATGTTAATTGCGGGCGCCGTGATGCTGATGGGCTGTAAGGTCAATGCGTCGGCCATTTCCAACGGCGCGGTGTTCAAGGCCGGTATGGTCGCGATCTTCTCGGTGTTCGGCGTGGCGTGGATGAGCGATACCTTTTTCCAGGCGCATCTCGACGAGTTAAAGCTGGCGCTGGAAGGCGTGGTGAAGAGCCACCCGTGGACGTATGCCATTGTGCTGTTTCTGGTGTCAAAACTGGTGAACAGCCAGGCGGCTGCGCTGACGGCCGTTGCGCCAATGGGCCTCATGCTCGGCATCGACCCGAAAATGCTGATCGCCTTTTTCCCGGCGTCCTACGGCTATTTTGTCCTGCCGACCTATCCAAGTGATTTGGCCTGCATCGGCTTTGACCGTTCAGGCACCACCCGCATCGGCAAATTTATCATCAACCACAGCTTTATTCTGCCGGGGCTGATTGGAGTAAGCTGCGCGTGCGCGGCGAGCTACCTGCTGGTCCAGACGTTCTTTTAACCGCTTCAAAGGGCGACACGTGCTGTCGCCCCTACCCCTGTTTTAGTGGGATTCACCCTGCGGCGTGAATCGCAGTTCAATCAGCGCGATGGCTTTCTGGATCGCACGAAGCGTAACCGGGTCAGCGGCAGCAGGATGGCTGGCGAAATCGATGTTTTTCAGCTGCGTAGACATCTTCTCGCGCACTTCAACCGGCGCAATCACGTCCAGAACATCAAGGATTTGTTTGATAACCAGCTGACAGGCGACAACGTCAGAGACCAGTTCCTGATCGGCGCTCAGGTTTTGTGACATGGGCTTTCTCCTTATTTAAAGGCCGCCATAGTAGCAAAACACGCCCCCTGACATCTTCCCTTCATCGCCTGCAGGTACAAAAAACCCGCCGAAGCAGGTTTTTTATCAGAACATGGCGCCTGGCGGCACGTCTTTGAACGTGCGGCAGTAATTGGCCCACATGCTTTTCAGGATTTTGCGCAGTTTCACGATGATGCTCCATTAACTTGTTATACAACTTTATTGTCAACGTGCTTATAATATGACCATTATCACAAAAATCAATCATTTTGTGATGCCCATCACATTTTTATATGGGGTTGGCCTGATAGCGCTCCACTCTGACCCGTTGCGAAGAGTGAGGGCAGATTGTCCGGCTATTCCAGGCATTGCAGCGGGCATCTGCGGGTACGATAAGGTATTTCCATCCACTCAGAGCGAACCATGAAAAGAGTCATTGTAGCCGGCACAATCCTGCTGCTCGCGGGGTGTAGTATCAACCGCCAGGCTGAAGTCAGCAGCCTCGACGCGCCGAACGGCATCGTCCGCCTCGATTACGGCCAGGCAGCGCTGCAAAATGCGTATTCCGATGAGTATGTGAATAACGGCACGGCGGCAAAAGCGTGTCAGAGCATGGGGTATGCCACCGCTTCAGCCTATGGTCAGCCCATCAAAACCTGTACCCTGACGAGCGGCTCTTTGTGCCTGAACGAGAGCGTGACTATCCAGTATAAATGTATGGGTTACGCCGTTAACCCTAAGTCAAATAATCCCTGGTATTAATCAACGCTGCCAGCGTTTGCTGGCAGTATATTTCATTACGAACAAAAACAATTCTCATTAATAAATTATAAAAATCGCCAATGCGTTTTATTCCCATTCGTATTTTAAATAAATAAAATAAAAAATTTACGTTTTGCAAATAATTAAATAACAAATTATAGTGTCGCTCATTGTGAACCAGAAATAATAACCCGGAGCATCACCATGCTGAAAACTGAAATGATCGACAAGCTCAACGCGCAAATGAACCTTGAGCTTTTTTCATCCCTGCTCTACCAGCAGATGAGCGCCTGGTGCAGCTACCACAGCTTCGAAGGTGCGGCCGCGTTTCTGCGTCGTCACGCTCAGGAAGAGATGACCCACATGCAGCGTCTGTTTGATTATCTGACAGATACGGGCAGCCTGCCGCGCATTGAAACCGTGACATCACCTTTCGCTGAGTATAATTCTCTCGATGAACTGTTCCGCGCCACCTACGAGCACGAGCAGCTGATCACGCAGAAAATTAACGAACTGGTTCATGCGGCGATGACCAGCCAGGATTACCCAACCTTTAATTTCCTGCAGTGGTACGTCGCTGAGCAACACGAAGAAGAGAAGCTGTTTAAATCCGTACTGGATAAATTATCTCTGGTGGGTAAATCCGGCGAAGGTCTTTACTTTATTGATAAAGAACTTTCCACTCTCGATACGCAGAATTAATTTCAGCGCGGTGCCGGTTTCCGGCACCGCGCTAATTTACATACACCCCGCACAGCTGGTGCAGCGCCAGTCATGAGGATTCACCGCCTGGTAAAAATAGCGGTAGCTGGACGTCTCCAGCGGAATACCCACCTCGAAGAACATATCCGTTAACCAGTCGACATTCTCAACGATCCACTCATCTTCCTGTAAGCCTTGCGCAAAGGTTTCATCTTCAGGATCGATAATCGAATAGATTGCCCAGGTGCCCATATCCTTTTCGCGGCGGGACTCGGGAAGTATCAGGGGCTGGTTCTGCCAGCTAATTATCCAGTGGCCATGGCACAACAGGTTACCTCCCCGGCTCCATGCCGCGGTAAAGGGATTCTCCCCAGCCATAAAACTCTCACTTAATTTGATAATTTATATTTATTGTTTACGTTACGCCGGAATGTCGCGCAGCAACATTGCCCTTATGAAGTAGGCCTGTGCCTAAAAAGGATCAGAGGGCCGGTAGTTCGTAAATAATTCATTACACTACTTGTAACGGTGATTTGACGAGTTACGGCTTTTCCCTTACTCTGCGCCGCAGATTTTGTCGCGGTTAAGCATCGTTGTAGAGGAAAGCGTGAAAAACAGAACCCTGGGAAGTATTTTTATCGTCGCCGGAACGACGATTGGCGCAGGAATGCTGGCAATGCCCCTGGCAGCCGCGGGCGTGGGATTTGGCATGACTCTGCTGCTGCTGGGTACGCTCTGGGCGCTGATGTGCTACACCGCCCTGTTGCTGCTTGAGGTTTACCAGCACGTCCCCGCCGACACCGGTCTGGGTTCGCTTGCGGCGCGCTATCTGGGACGCTACGGTCAGTGGATAACCGGCTTTAGCATGATGTTCCTGATGTACGCCCTGACCGCCGCCTATATCAGCGGCGCCGGGGAACTCATCGCCTCCAGCGTCAACGACTGGTTTGGCTCTGACATCACCCCCGCGACGGGGGCTATCTTCTTTGCGCTCATCGGCGGCGGCGTGGTCTGCGTGGGGACATCGCTGGTCGATCTGTTTAACCGCTTTCTGTTCAGCGCCAAAATTCTCTTCCTGATCGTCATGCTGGTGCTGCTGGCGCCGCACGTGCACAAGGTCAACCTGCTGACGCTGCCGCTGGAAAAAGGGCTGGCGCTCTCCGCGATCCCGGTCATTTTCACCTCGTTTGGCTTCCACGGCAGCGTGCCGAGCATCGTCAGCTATATGAACGGCGATATCCGCAAGCTGCGTCGCGTCTTTGTAATCGGCAGCGCGATCCCGCTGATCGCCTATATTTTCTGGCAGCTGGTGACGCTGGGCAGCATTGACTCTTCGACCTTTATTGGGCTGATGGCGCAACACGCTGGCCTGAACGGTTTTCTGCTGGCACTGCGCGAGGTTGTTACCTCCCCGCACGTGGAGCTGGCGGTACACCTGTTTGCCGACCTGGCGCTGGCAACCTCGTTCCTGGGCGTGGCGCTCGGCCTGTTTGATTATCTGGCCGACCTGTTCCAGCGTCGCAATACCGCGGCTGGACGGTTGCAGACGGGGGCCATCACCTTCCTGCCGCCGCTCGCTTTTGCGCTGTTTTACCCACGCGGGTTTGTGATGGCGCTGGGCTACGCAGGGGTGGCGCTCTCTATCCTGGCCCTGCTGCTCCCTTCCCTGCTGGCGTGGAAGAGCCGCCAGCAGCATCCTCAGCAGGGATATCGCGTGGCGGGAGGAAAACCGCTGCTGTGCGTTGTGTTTGGCTGTGGGGTGGTGATTATTCTGGTGCAGGTATTGATTGCAGCCGGGATACTGCCGGAAGTGGGATAAAAAAGGGTTTAAGGGGAAACTACCCGCTTTCATAGGGATCGATTCCCCTTTAAAAATCCCTTATATCCTGATCATAACCATCCATTATGCTGTCGTTAAAATCATTGGTTCATTCATCATCACATCCCCATGTGCTCATAAGCTTTGTCACCATAATACCAGGTAAACAATGCCCCCATCCCAATGAATAAACCTATTACCAGAACAGCCATTATAGTTATAAACCAGCCGGATAACGTTTTGCCGTCGTCACCAGCGCTGGCAATGCTTAATATCAATCCAAAAAAGAACATCAGACCGCCGATCCCGCCAACTTCCCACGGCAACGTATATCTTTTTTCTTCGGGATAATCTGGTTGGCAGGTTAACCGGGAGGATAGCGCGGCCATGGCAAAATGGTTCTGTTCGGACACGGCCACAAGCTGATCGCCCTGCCCGTACATAACCGCATCAGCGGCCAGCGTCAGCATCAGCCACTGATAACCGGCAGAGCCCTCACCGAGCGATGCTTCAAGCTCCAGCCTGTCAGGCACCACTTTGTACTGATCGAGCACTTCCAGCAGCGGATACTTCTCTGTGCGGGATAACCCGGTATACCAGAGTTGCTTAGGCTTGCTGACGGTTTCTGTCCTCAGGTACACGGGCACTTTGCTTTCTACGTCTGTGACACCCGTCATCGGCTGATAAAAATAAACCGGTTTTTCTCCTTCTGTTTTGACGTAGTCGTTCGTGAAGAGAAGTGCCGTAACATTTTCCATCTGTTTAGACGCTTCTTCGTCAGAATGCAGATCGACACAGATAAGCAGCCGTTCTACGACGTAGCTTTTCGCCAGCTTTATCCATTCCGTGACTTGCGTATAGTCCGGGCATTCAGGTAAAAAAGTGATTTTCTTTGTCGCGATCGCAGAACGTTTAAGCACGCGCCGGAGTTCATCGCTACAGGATTCATCCCCGCCTCGAACCCACACCAGCACTTCAATCTGCTGGTACCGAGAAAGTTTCCCAGCCATGGGCTCCAGAACGCGGGATATTGCCTGCCCGGCTCTCGTGAAATCGAAGGATGCTTCCAGTTCGATTTTCAACGGCATTTTAGCGGCCAGCGGAAACTCTCCCTCCAGTTTCAGCATTCTCAATGCCAGTTCCTTTGTTGCCTTTGGTGGAGTGAGTACCGACCAGCCTGCAAGGGTAATGTTCCCCCTGGCGAAGCTGACAAGCTTGTATTCCTGCCGGGCGGCAATCAGCAGCCTCGTTTCCATGTAATGCCTCATGACGTGATACCCGATAGAACACACCTGAACGAACCCCGTCAGAAAAACAACTGGAATAACCACGGACTGGGCAAAAAAATCGAGATCGACATGTTTATTACCCGGCCAGGTGACAGCCCGGACGGCCAGGCAGATAACCAAGACGACCACATATAAGAGACATATCCACCAATAGGGATATTTCTCGTCAAATTCATTCTGTTTTGAGAATAACCACCAGTTCATCAAACAGCCCCCGCAGTGGGGAGCGTGGTGCGAATGGCACAGCCGCACGCCGCTTTACAGCCATCCACGACCACGCCGCGGCCGTTCATCGTCCAGGTCGGGTGGCATTCGTTGATAGGGAACGTGCCTTTATGCTCAGGGCACATAACCAGATCGTTTTTCAGGGCCACAGGTTTTCCCATAAAGTCCGCGCCGGACGCTTTTATCACTTTTCCACCGCTCACCAGCGGGTCATTCAGTCGAATTACGCCGTTCATGGTTATGTCCTTATTTACCTACAGTACCCATCCCAAATGGAATGATGAAAATCTGCACTGGAATGGTCACAGCATCAAGGAGAATAGTCACAGGATAAAGCAACATTAAAGCATAAGAGCTGAGAGGCGTGTGCTCAGTATACTTTTTCATAGCCAATATTACTGGTTTTTGTAAGTGGATAATATTTTGTTCTTCAACTCTCACAGGCTTCTGATTGTAATCGCCAGATAACTCACTGATCTCAAAAACACATTCATTCATCTCATTTAATTGGCATTTTGTGTTAGAAAGCAATTCATTAGCTTTATCTAAGTTTTTAAATGAATAAACAAAATCTACTTTCCCATAAACTTTTGTATAATCACCTTCGTCATACAAACTAAACTCACCATTTTGCCTTAATGATAAGTTATCAACATTCATCAAAGATGAAGATAGAAGTGTTTTCAACCCATCCGAATCATCAAACACCAGAAAAGAGCTATTCACCCCACCCAGTTGAATAGAATGAGGAGGGTTTTTATCAACATAAACATCAGTTATTGTATCGGATAAGACTTTTTCTGTTCTATATTTACTATCTTTAATGGTGTTTGATAAAGTAATTGTAAAACAACCAGTTAAATTAAAAGCAAAGAAAACAACAAAAATCATTCTTAATATATTCATAACTAACGACCTTCATCCATGTTGCACTGCATATGATCCCAACCGGTGTAGCCTTTTACTTCAGGCACCTTGTCCGGCTGATCCTGCCAGTTGGACTGAAGTTCCTGAACTATTCCTTTAAGCCCTTGCTTAGTCATATAAACCATTCCCCAAGCCCACCCCCCTGAACCGGGCTTAATATCTCCTTTTGTTCCATCGCCAAGTTTATATTGAATCCCCGCCCCACCCGGTAATAAACGAGGGTCATCGAACGGCTTCGACGACATATACAACCTGTGTTTCGTCTGTAAAAATCCCTGATCGTTGACGACGGTGAAAGAAAGAACGTCCTCATAAGGCGCGTAATCATCGCCGTTAGGTTCATTTTCCCCTGGTGCAAATTGTGCAAGTTTCCATGTTCGACCATAATCCTTCGATACCCTAAAGCCATCAGCCCCCCAAATAGGGATAGACATATATTTTTCTGAAGGGTGAATAAATTTACGGGTGAAGACCCTATAAAACTGTAAATAAACTTGAGAATGGATAGCCCTTTGCGTATCGGTGTACCAGAGCTCTCCTTCGCAGTCCCAGCCTTTCAATTCCAGATAGCGGTGATCATCAAAACGATAAACTACTTGGGTAGGCAGTTCTGAAGCCTTACAAGCTACCGCAAATAAAACAGCAGTAGTAATAATCCCTACGCATAACCCTTTCATGAGTTATTTCCCCACGTCCATGTCACAACGCATATGGTCCCAACCGGTGTAGCCTTTTACTTCGGGGATCTTGTCTGGCTGATCCTGCCAGTTGGACTGAAGTTCCTGAACTGTTCCTTTAAGCCCTTGCTTAGTCATATAAACCATTCCCCAAGCCCATCCCCCGGTACCGGGCTTAATATTTCCATTTGTTCCATCGGCAAGTTTATATTGAATCCCCGCCCCACCCGGCAATAAACGAGGGTCATCGAACGGCTTTGACGACATATACAACCTGTGTTTCGTCTGTAAAAATCCCTGATCGTTAACGACGGTGAAAGAAAGAACATCATCGTAGTAAGGAGCATTACTACCATCTGGCTCATTCTCACCTGGAGACATAGAAGCACCGCCTCTTTCCCACGTCTGTCCATAATCTTTTGACACAGAAAATCCCCCAGTTACCTCTCCCCACCACGGAATAGCAATATAACGTTCGGAAGGATGTAGGAATCTTTTCGTGAAAATTCGATAGAACTGGCTGGCGATTTGCGAGTGAACGCCTTGTTTTGTATCCGTATACCAGAGCTCACCTTCGCAGTCCCAACCCTTCAGCTCCAGATAACGGTGATCGTCAAACCGATAAACCACCTGTGTTGGCGGTTCTGAAGCCTTACAAGCCGCAGAAAATAAAACAGCAGTTGTAATAATCCCTACACACAATTCTTTCATGTTTATCCTTTAGCTAACTGGCTGTCACTCTTAGGCTTTGGCATTTCCCATTGCAGCAGTTTTATTTCCTGGAAATCTTCCGGTCTGACAGTTCCTGTCTCAATATCCATAAGATTACGCGGACGAGGCCGGATACCTGCATAATCGTTTTCCACACCGAAATCGCCTTTCGGCAACACTTCATCGGGTTTATTCATATATTGTTTTGTGTTCTGGTCGTCAAGTTGACCGGTTCTATAATAATTTTTCGCAAATTGATAATTATTCTGCGGATCACGCCAGTCAGCGCGGTGTAACAGGCTTTCCCAGAATTTACCGGCTTTGTAGTCAAACGACTTACACTGACCAATTGCAAGGTCGAACGCCATCGCGTGCGATGGCGCGAACTCGCTCATGACAATTGACGAATGCTGGCTGTAGCTTACCGGGTCAGCTTTTTTCCATTCTTTTTCAAGTTCTTCACGGGTTTTCATCCAGGTAATGGACAAAACAGGATAATCTTTAGAACCAGTAACTTCCCCGTGAATAACGGTATGCTCCCGGTCATGGCTTTCCACCTTCAGCTCATCTGGTGTTAAAACATGCCCAGGCTTCCAGCTAATACGCTGATAACTGTTAAGCATGTACATCGCAGAATCCGTGCGTTTGATGGCACTGGCTTTAGCCGAATACGATATATAGGCATCAGGGCTTTCCGGGTCGATATAATACGTATACGGCTTGTCACTCGTTTTAGGGTCATTATCCGGATGGTTATCCTGCCCCTGTAGTTTGAAAATAAAGGGCTCCGGCAATTCTTCACCGTTTACCACTACGTCATGGGCGCGGTAGCTGGCATTCGGGAGAAACGAATATTTTGCATCACCTTCTTTTCGTTGTGGCAACTCAAAGGGTTTAGTGTCAGGTGCTTTCCCTACTTCGCCGTGCTGATAAAAAACTCGCTGGAACAGGTTAGGAATGCCATCTGCAATTTTCTGAGGGATCCCACGCCAGCCAAATCCCTGTACGTTTTCCAGCGATACAACGCCATCATTTGGACAGAAGTAGTTATACACTTTACCGTTATTGTTACGTCCATAGCGATCATCAGCCCGCAACGGATTATCAGAGGGTTTGCGCAGCGTACAGGAGGCTTCAAGGGCCAGTAATTCATCCTCGTCTAATATCCCTCCTCCTTTCCACTGCGTATGCATCAGGCTACAGAAATTTTTGAATGTTTTCTGCCTGGCAGCATCCGTCTGTTGGTATCCGGGCTGAATATTTTCAACCACGCGGGACTCCAGTGAATAAGGGGAATGATTCAGAATGACGCAGTTAACTGACTCATAACCTGCTTGCTTGACTAACATATTTGCCAGCATGGTAATAATCGTGCCCTGGCTGTGGGCGACAATATTAATCACATCATCACGCGTCTCTTGTTGCCGACGAATCTGAATAATTAAATCTGCCAGACGCTGGGCAGCAAAAAACTGATAGATTCGGTGCGGGTTTTCATAAATGGGGTGAGTGTAATCCCCGTCGTTCATATGCAGTGATGCAAATCCCGCCGCTGCCACGCCAAAACCTCCCGCTCCTGGCCCCAGCATATCGGGAATGTTGGTAGTCGCATTGGCGAACGTCCCGCCACCTTTTGCAAAATTTGAATCAAGACCATTCTTGAGGTTGTCATTCTGGTACTTAAACGAACCCTTGCCGTCATTACCCAGCGCGGCCTTGTTCGTCTCGTTATCTTCCTGATAGGCGTCATACGGCAGATGAGCACCGGAAGAAAGTTTTCCGACTTCATCCCGGTACCGCTTCTGGTCTGCCCGGTAGTCTTCATGCGTAACAGGCTTATACCCCCAGTAGAATGGGATAACAGGCGAACGGCCAGGATGGGTAATGCGGTACTCTCCCCATTCATGCGCGTAAAAGTCCTGACGATTAAGACGTTTACTCAGACCCGCAAGAATGCCCTTCTCCTGATTCTGGTACGCTTCGCCCACGTCGTTCACTCCGTGAATCAGAATCACAATCCCCGGCATCGGGCGCGGTACACCTACGCGGCGCGTCTGGGCAACCTCACCCAGACTTTTGTGTACCGGGATATCCCCTTCAGAAATCACCCGTGGCGCGTACGGGCTTTGTTTGGCTTCCGTCATTCCATTAACTCCATTTTGTAGGTGTCCAGGTCATCGGCATCGAGCAAAGATGAGTGGCCGTTGCTGTCCGTCACGCCTTCCACCACTTTCCCGGCCGAGCTGGTCAGCCGGAATTTTTTGTTCGCGAGAATTTGCTCCGGATCGTCTCCGGCGTGCAGCTGGTAGCGGAGTTTAAATGCCCCCTTATTGAACGGCGGGACCGTGACCTGCGCACTTTCCGGGCCGTCGTATTTC